>NZ_JAAGOA010000013.1 GCF_010550675.1 Phytoactinopolyspora halotolerans
GGTGTCACGGTACTTGTTCTTCACACATCAAAGACTGCGGCACCTTCGTCCCCGATCCGCACAAGCCACGCAGGACACAAAGAAGGCCGCCCCGAAGGACGGCCTCCCCGCTGAGATCCGAAGACCCCGGAAAGCTCGCGTTCTAGCAGGTCAGAAGCCTGCGCGGTGTCCGAGGGGGGACTTGAACCCCCACCCCCTTGACGGGGACTAGCACCTCAAGCTAGCGCGTCTGCCTATTCCGCCACCCGGACAAGGTGTGGGACGCTTGCGCGTCACCGGCCGAGTTACTGTACCAAACTTTCACCGCCGCATGTCCAACCGGCAGGGGCCGGCAGTCAGCCGCTCACGACCGGCTCCGCCGGACCGTCGGCGGCGCGCATCGTC
The DNA here is from genome assembly GCF_010550675.1 of Phytoactinopolyspora halotolerans. Lineage (GTDB taxonomy): Bacteria > Actinomycetota > Actinomycetes > Jiangellales > Jiangellaceae > Phytoactinopolyspora > Phytoactinopolyspora halotolerans. Next base: position 385 of record NZ_JAAGOA010000013.1, read on the forward strand.
CTCAGTTCAAGATACCGCGCCCTGGCCTGGAAAACCTCCCTCATCTCCCCGGTCATGTCTTCCAGGAACTCTTCCCGGTACGTCGCATCGGTCAGGATGGAGATCGCGTAGTACAGGCCGGTGATCGCCGCCATGGCGGCTGCGACGCGCAGCAGCGCCTCTGTGATCAAGATCTCGTGGCCCAACAGATCCAGCGGCTGCGACCACAGACCGTCGTTGACGTCCCACGCCACCCGGGTCTCCTCCCCCACGGTCAGCGCGCCGAACGCGATGAAGAACAAGCCGACGCCCACGGCGACCACAAAGACCTGCAGGCCCTGGCTGATCAGCAGCGTCAGACCGACATTGATCCGCTGGCGACGGCTCAGCGGCGGCGAGTCTCCCCGCGCATCGCCTTCCAGCTGTCGCACCTGCCCTGGAACCCGCAGAAACACGAACAGCCCGCCCAGTCCCACGAACAATCCGACGACGATCCAGACGAAGGTTCGCGGCATCGTCGAGAACACCTGCCACATCTCCGCGTTCAGGAACAACACCAGAGAGAAGATCAGCAGCAGTGGCAGCGCTCGCACCAGCCGGGACAGCGACTCGGCCAATTCGTCGGCGATCCGCGTCAGCGCCCAGAAGACCGTCGCGATCAGGCCGTATCCCACCACCAGGTACACCAGCCCGAGCAGCAGGCTGTTGCCGACGATGATCCCCGCCACCTGGCGCAGCTGACCACCGAAGATCAACGGCAGCAACGCCGGGATGAAGACGAACGCGGCGAGTTCCGGCCGCCCGATGCGCGACGGGAGCGTCCAGAAACCGCGGCCGAGCAGCCGGTTGAGAATGCCGAAGGCGACCACCAGAACCGCCAGCCCGCCCAGCGCCGCGGCGACGTTGACCAGCAACGGCCAGTCGAAGTCAATGGCGCCGAGCATCTCGGCGATGAACACCAGCGCCAGGAACGGCGCCGCGCGGTTGAAGATGTCGTCCGACGCGGAGTAATCCTCGATGAACAGCGGCAACCCGCTGCGCCGGAACGTGCGCTCGTACGTTGCCAGCTCGTCGTCGGTCTCGTCATGCCATGTGCCCACGACGGGACCCTACCCGGCACACATGTCCACGCGGCACTGTTGGTGGCGATCTCAGCGCTGCAGGTGTAGCTCCACCACGGGCACCTGTGGAAGTCCAGCATCGTCGCTCTCCTCCATCGAGGCGTCCAGCACCGGCTCGAGCGTCTTCCACAACTTCGGATGCCGGGCCGCATAGCCCGCCAGCACCGTCTTGGCCCCCTCCGCACCGAGCTGCCGCGCCTCGGCCGGCACGCGGTAGCGCAGGCCCACGGAGACCCGGACCTGCGGATGGGCGAGAACGTTCTGGAACCACTGTGCCGACGGTCCGAAGCCGGAGACGATCACACACCTGTCCGGTCCGCGCTGCGAGACCACCTCCAGCACCACGTACCGGCGAAGCCCGCTGTTCCGTCCGATGTGCTCCAGCATCAGCGCCCGGGAACCGAACAGGAAACCCAACCGGGCGCGGTAGAGCCAGATCGGGGCACGGACCAGCCACCGCACCCGCAGCAGCCGGCCCACCAGCGGCTTCCGCTCGTCTCCTTGGTCAGCGGGCATCCGCCGTGATCCCCCACGTCCCCTCGAAGACGCCGCCGGGTTTGAGCACGATCAGACCGTCGCCGGTGTTGAACACGTCGACCGCCGACGTCATCGGCTCCACCGCCAACGAGCGCCGGACACCCTCCTCCTCGCTCACCGCATCCGCGGTGTAGAGCAGGACGAACGGCCACGCTTCGTCCTGCCACAGCGACACCGTCCACCCGTCCGGCCGCTCGGCGACGACACGCGCCAGCCCTGACGCGTCCCGCTCCAGGTCGGAGTAGAGACCCAGCCGGTTCGGGCCGATCCGGCGCGCGCGGCGGAAGTCGCTGTCGTCGCCCACGGCCGCGCGTGTGGTCATGATGCCGTCTTCGCCGCGCACGACCGTCGCGCCGGGCACCGTCACCGTCATGTCGTCGATAGTCCCGCCGCCGGCCGTCCCGCCGCCGACCGTCGCGCCGTCGGCTGTCCCGTGGCCGGCGCTGAGGTAGGGGTGCGCCCCGGCGCCGAACGGCGCCTCGTCGTCGCTGAGGTTCTCCACGTGCAGCCATGCGCTCAGCCCACCGTCGTCGAGCGACCACCGGGTCCGTACCCGCAGCGGCCATGGGTAACCCGGCCGCGCCGGCTGCACCATCGCGAGCTCGACCGACGACGCGTCCCTCGCCACCACCTGGAACGGCATCCATCGGATCAGCCCGTGGATCGCGTGCCGCCCCTCGTCGCCGAAAATCGGCAGCTGGTGTTCGTGTCCGCCGAACCGGTACCTGCCGTCCCGGATCCGGTTGGGCCACGGCACCAGCCAGTGACCGCGTGCGCTCGGACATAGCGTCCCGGCCGGATAACCGGCCACGATGTCGACGCCGGCGACCTGGTAAGTGCGCAGGCCACCGCCGGCCTCCACGATCACCGCCTCGTGCTCGCCATGCCGGAGCACGTGCTCCCCGGCGCCGCCTACCTCGCTCAGATCAATCACGGCGCTCACCCTACGCCCATCCACCACGATGATCATGAACACTAGCCGTGCTATGCGAACGGTAAGTGTTCATGATCATGCTGCGGGTACCTCGGTGGCGGTTCCCGCGCCCGCGCATGGCACGCTTGACTCGATGAGCCGGCTGCAGCACCGAACCGATGGCGACGGATGGGTCACGTGTGATTGCGGTCAGCGGCACTGGGGCGTCTACGGTTCCGCCGGACTGATGCTCGTCGACCCGGACCGGGGCGTACTGCTGCAACATCGCGCGCATTGGAGCCATTACGGCGGAACCTGGGGTGTGCCCGGCGGCGCCCGCGCGTCCGGCGAAGGTCCGTACGACGGGGCGCTCCGCGAGGCGCACGAGGAGGCCGCGATCCCACCGGAGAAGGTGCAGCCCAGCCACGCGTGGGTGGAGGATCACGGCCCGTGGTCCTACACGACCGTCGTCGCCGATTGCGACGGCGAGGTCGACGCCTATGCCAGCGACCCGGAAAGCTTGGCGATCTCGTGGGTGCCCGTCGACGACGTCGACCAGCTTCCGCTGCTGCCGGCGTTCGGCACCATGTGGCCGTCGATCCGCGCACAGGCATTCCGCCGTCTGGTGCTGGTGGTCGATGCGGCGAACGTCGTCGGATCCCGTCCAGACGGCTGGTGGCTGGACCGGGCGGGCGCCGCCGAGCGGCTGCGGGACGAGCTGGCCGCCGCCGGTCCGCTACCCGCGCACGATCTCGGGCTGCCAGCGGCGATGTGGTGGCCGCGAATCCGTCTCGTCGTCGAAGGCGACGCACGTTCCATCGCCGACATCGACGACTCGGCGCGTCTCACCGTCGACCGGGCACCCGGAAGCGGCGACGACACCATCGTCCAGGTCACCGCCGAGGCCACCTCGGCGCGCCCGGACGATCACGTCATCGTCGCGACGGCGGACCGTGAACTGCGCCGACGCGTCGAGCACGTCGGCGCCACCATCGTCGGCCCCGGCTCGCTGCGTCGCATGATCACGCACGCCTAGCGGCGACCTCGGGCACGCGTGCATGGCACGCTGAAGGCTCGCTCGCTAGGCCGACTTGCGGGCCTTGGCCTGCTCGACGCTCTGCCGCAGGGCCTCCATCAGGTCGACCACCTTGCCCTCTTCCGGCTCCTCGGCCGGCGCCTCCACCGCGACACCCTCCGACTTCGCCGCGATCACCTGCAGCAGCGCCTCACGGTACTCGTCGGTGTACTCATCCGGGTCGAAGTCGCCGGACAGGGTCTCGATGTAGGACTCGGCCATCGCCATCTCCTGCTCGCGCACCTTGACGTCCTCGTCGAGGAACCCGAACTCCGGGCGGCGGATCTCGTCCGGCCACAGCATGGTCTGGACGACAAGAACACCCTCGTGCGAACGGAGCACCGCCAGGCGCTCCCGGTTGCGCAGCGCGACCTTCACCACGCCCACCCGTTCGGACTCCTCGAGCGCGTCCCGCAGCAGCACATACGGCTTGGTGTCACCGGTCGGTTCGACGTAATACGCGCGCGCCAAGGCGGTCGGATCGATCTGGGAGAACGGGACGAACCCCAGAACCTCCACCGCGCGGCTGGACGCCACCGGGAGGTCAGCCAGGTCGTCGCTGGTGAGGATCACCATCTCACCGTCGGGCATCTCGTAACCCTTGGCGATGTCCGCGTAGGCCACTTCCTCGCCGTCCTTCTCGCAGACGCGCCGGTACCGGATCCTGCCACCGTCGGCCGCGTGCACCTGCCGGAAGCTGACGTCCTTCTCCTCGGTGGCAGAGACGAGCCGCACTGGAATCGACACCAGTCCGAACGAAATCGAGCCCTTCCACACCGTCTGCATCCGATTCCCCGTTCCCTTGGCCGACCAATACCTGCGATGATGCCGCGAATCCTCGCACCTCGCCAGTACGACCATTCTCGGCCCCGGAACTCATCGCTCTTTCACCACCCGGGTGTCGGCGCGCCTCCGCGGTTCCGTCCGCAGGCCGTGGCAGCCTGAGAACATCCCACATGAAGGGAGGATCACCGATGAGCCCGCTGACCAGTCGATGCATGGAGTGCGGCGGCGAGGTCGAGTTCGATCCGGTTCCCGACGCCATGCCAAGTGAGTTCAGCTGCCGCCGCTGCGCCGCCGCGTACCTGGTAGATCCGACGCCGTCTGCGGCCCGGTCTTCTGTCGCGGTCGTCGCCTAGGTCGTCGCGGTTGAGATCTCAGCGCAGCGCGTAGCAGGCCACCGCGGTCGCCGCGGCCACGTTGAGCGAGTCGACACCGCCCTGCATCGGAATGCGTACCCGGCGGTCGGCCGAACGCATCCACCGCTGGGTCAACCCTTCGCCCTCGGTACCCACCAGCAGCGCCAGCCGCTCCGGCGGCGTCACGTCGGAGAGGTCCGCCGCGTCGTCCGCCGGCGTGAGCGCCCACACGTCGATCCCGGCCGCGCGCAACGTGTCCGGGCCGTGATACCAGTCCTCGACCCGGGTGTACGGCACCGAGAACACCGAACCCATGGACACCTTGACCGCACGCCGGTACAGCGGATCGGCGCACCGCGGGCTCAGCAGGACCGCGTCCCAGCCGAGCCCGGCCGCGCATCTGAAGGCGGCGCCGACGTTCGTGTGGTCCACCAGGTCTTCCAGCACGATGACGCGCCGGGCGCCGCTGATGACCGCGTCCAGGCTCGGCAACGGCGTGCGGTGCAGCGACGCCAGCGCACCCCGGTGCACATGGAATCCGGTGACCGTCTCCACCAGCTGCTCCGGGGCGACGTAGCATGTCACGTCGCCCGCGGCGTCCAGCACGTCGGCCAGCGTCTCCACCCAGCGCGGCGCCATCAGGAACGAACGCACCGGATATCCGGCGCCGACCGCACGGCGGATGACCTTCTCGCCCTCCGCGAGGAACAGCCCGTGTTCGCTCTCCAACGACGTCCGTAGCTGAACGTCGCGCAACGCGACGTAATCGCCGAGCCGCGGGTCGTCCGCGCTGTCGATCTCGACCAAGTCCACCGTGCGATTGTCCCCTGCCTTGCCGGCACGCGCTTCTTGAGTGTGAGTTGCGCTGGATGCCGCATGATCGGGCTTCAGACGCAACGAACACTCAAGAAGCGCGGAACGAGACGAACCAGAACCAGTGAACGCCCCTACTGGCCGGGTGGCGGCGGCGCCGGCGGCGCGTGCGGCGTGTCGTTGCCAGAGTTCTCGCCGCCACCGCGAAGCCCGCCGAGGCCTCCACCTTGCGAACCGCCGGCGTCGCTCCGCGGGCCCCGTCCCTGCGAGGCGGCCTCAGCGGCCCGCAGCGCCTCCTGGACCTCGTCCTCGGCCGCGGAGACAGCCGCCTCGCCTTCGGCTGCAGCCTCGTCGGCCGCTTCCGAAACCTCCCCGGCCACCGCGGCTCCCGGCATGTCGCGGCCGTCGCCGCCGTCACCGACGCCGCTGCCGTCGTCGTCTGCGTCGCCGTCACCGTACGGGCCACCGTCGCCGCCGTCGCCGCCGTTGCCGGCGCCGGGGAGCGCGCTGCCGAACTTGCCGACAGCCGTACCCAGCCCCTCCAACGCGGCCCCGATCTCACTCGGTACGATCCAGACCTTGTTCGCGTCGCCCTTGGCGATCTCCGGCAGCATCTGCAGGTACTGGTACGACAGCAGTTTCTGGTCCGGCCTTCCCCGATGGATCGCGTTGAAGACGGCGCCGATCGCCTTGGCCTCACCGTCAGCACGCAGGATCTGCGCCTGCTTGTCCGCCTCGGCCCGCAGGATCTGCGACGTCTTGTCACCCTCGGCGGAGAGGATCGCCGCCTGCTTCTGTCCTTCGGCGGTGAGGATCTGCGACTGGCGCACACCCTCCGCGTTGAGGATCGCCGCACGCTTGTCCCGGTCGGCACGCATCTGCTTCTCCATCGAGTCCTGGATGGAGGGTGGCGGATCGATCGCCTTCAACTCGACTCGGTTGACCCGGATGCCCCACTTGCCCGTGGCCTCGTCCAGCACGCCGCGCAGCGCGTTGTTGATCTCCTCGCGGCTGGTCAGCGTCCGTTCGAGGTCCATGCCACCGATGACGTTACGCAGCGTGGTGACCGCAAGCTGCTCGATACCCTGGATGTAGTTGGCGATCTCGTAGGTCGCCGCCTTCGGATCGTTGACCTGGTAGTAGATGACCGTGTCGATGGAGACCACCAGGTTGTCCTGGGTGATCACCGGCTGCGGCGGGAACGAGACGACCTGCTCCCGCAGGTCGACCAGCGGCAGCACCCGGTCGACGAACGGGACGACGATCGCCAGGCCCGGCGTCAGTATCCGCTGGTACCGCCCCAGGCGTTCGACGATGCCGGCGCGCGCCTGCGGCACGATCCGGACCGACTTGGCCAAGGCGACCAGGACGAACACGGCCAGGAGGAAGATGACAAAGAGGAGGAAGATCTCTCCTGCTTCCATAGATGACCCTTCGTGTGAACGCGTCAGATGCCTCGTGCGGCCCTGCTGCGCCGCACGGGATGTGGGGCCAACCTACACCGCCCGCGTGCAGGCGCTACATCGGTTCCCCACCGGGAAACACGAGCGCCGTCGCACCGTCGATCTCGATCACGTCGACGTTGTCGCCGGGCTCGATCACGGTACGGCCGTCGAAGCTGCGCGCCGTCCATACCTCACCGGCCAACTTGATCCGTCCGCCGTCGCCGTCGACCCGTTCCAGCACCACGGCGCTCTGCCCGACGAGGGCGGCTGCCCCGGTGCGCACGCTGGTCGGCACCCGAAGATGTCGCTTCGCGATCGGCCGGACGAAACCGATCATGATCACGCTCACGCCGATGGCGATCAACGTCTGCGCGACGAACGGCAGTCCGGCGATCGATGCGACCGCACCGCTGACGGCACCGGCCGCCAGCATCAGGAAGACGAGATCCACCGTTGTGGTCTCGACGATCCCGAAGATGAAGGCCAGTCCCAACCAGGCGGACCACTCGTTGTCCCCTAGCCAGTCCCAGAAGCCCTGCATGGCTCAAGATTACGCCCGACGTGCGGCCCCTGTCTGCACCGGGAACCGCAGGGCGCGTCGCGCGCAACGCTGCGGCGAAAGTCGCACCTGAACAGCAAGGCACGCCGCACGCCGACCCGTGCCGTGGCGGATCAGGCCGCGCGAGCGTTCCAGCGGCCGTTCTCGTGGTTCACAACCAGCGCAAGCCCGAAACACGCGCTGAGGTTGTCCGCCGTCAGCGTCTCGCCGATCGGTCCGGCGGCCACCACCTGTCCGCTCCGCAGCAGCAGCGCGTGCGTGATGCCGGACGGAATCTCCTCGACGTGATGGGTCACCAGCACGGTGGCTGGCGACGCCGGGTCCGCCGCGATGCTGCCCAATGTGGCCACCAAGCTCTCCCGGCCGCCGAGGTCGAGCCCGGCGCCGGGTTCGTCCAGCAACAGCAATTCCGGGTCGCTCATCATCGCCCGGGCGATCTGGGTCCGCTTCCGCTCGCCCTCGGACAGCGTGCCGAAGGTCCGCCCGGCCAGGTGCGAGATGCCCAGCCGGTACAGCAGCTCGAACGCGCGCGCGTCGTCGACGTCGTCGTACGATTCCCGCCACCGCGCCACCACGCCGTAGGCCGCGGTGCGCACCACGTCCAGGACCCACGTCTTGGGCTGGATCCGTTCCCCGAGCGCCGTGCTGGTCAGTCCGATCCGGGGACGCAGCTCGAAGACGTCGACCTCACCGAGCACCTCGCCGAGCACCGCCACCCGCCCGCTGGTGGGGTGCATGTTGGTCGCGGCGATCTGCAGCAGCGTCGTCTTGCCGGCACCGTTCGGGCCCAGGATCACCCACCGTTCGCCGTCCGCCACCGTCCACGTGACCCGGTCCAGCAGGTTGCTGCCGGAACGCGTCAGCGTCACGTCGGCAAACTCGAGCACGTCGGACATGGCAGGGCTAACTCCCTCGAGGTCGTGTACGGCGGACGGCGCCGGTCCACAAAGGGCCGCATCCGCGACCTTACCGGGCGCGAGATCGGCGTTGACCTCTAGGGCACGTCACCAGGGAACCGACATCTGAGAATCCGGGCGAGGCGTGGCGAACCTCCGGCGGCCCGGATACGTTGCCCAGAACGTCGGACACGTTTCCCGGGAACGTCGACAAGGTGCCCGGAACGGGATGCCCGCGAGTCAGGCGACTCCGATTCCGCGCGACCTCTAAGCTGGAGGACATGGTTTCGATGCCCCGGTCCGCACGGCTCGCGGCGTGGGCGAGCGCATGGCTGAACGGCTCCGGCTCGCTCGATGACGTCCTCACTCGGGTGTGCGGCGACGACGAGCCGCACGACGTCGTGGACGTCCCCGGCACGGACGGAACGGTCAGCCTCGTGGCGGCGCTCCCGGCGCTGCGCGATGCGGGCGTCTCCTCCTTCCGCGTAGTGCTGCCGGCGCCCGGTGATCCGACTGGCCTGGGCGGTCCCGCCGATCTGAACGCGGATGCGGTGGACGCCGGCGAGACCGTCCTCGCGGTGGGGGCAGGCGACACCGCGTATGCCCTGGTGCCGGATATCCAAGCGTTCGGACCACCGGGTGACCAGGGACACTTCGTCACCTGGCGGTGCCGGGAAGCCATCCGTCCGCCGGCCGGCCCGAGCCTCTCCGAGGCCGAACAGGAACTCTCCAGCAACCTCCGTGAGGCGGGATCCGCGCTGGCCAAACTGGACGTCGCGGCCTGGCGGCCCGAGGTGGCCACCCTGCTGGAGGAGGTCCGTTCCTCTCGGGTGGCCGAGCCGCTCCCCCGCGGATTTCCGGCGCGGGCGCAGCTGGTGGCGGCACGCAGCATCCGGCTCATGGCCGTGGCAGACTTCGCGCTGACCGACGACGGCGGCGCGGTGAGCGCATCGGCTGCCGAGTCTCGCCGGGCCCTGCTGACGCCCCTCGAGCGGGCCGCGCGGCACGCACTCGTCGCCGCGTGCAACGCACTCGAGGAGTAGCCGCGTCAACGGTGGGCCCGTGACCGGCCGGCCGTTGCGACGGCGGTCGCATACCCGCCATCACGGCCTGCGGATTTGCGGCGCTGCGCAGGGTGGCGAGTTCGGCGTGGCGCGGCGCCCGGTAGCGTTGAACGTTGTTATGACTGCTTCTGCGACTTCCGACGACCGCACGCTCCTGGTCACCTTCTCCGGCCGGGACCGGCCCGGCCTGACGTCCCGGATATTCACGACGCTCGCCCGCTATCGCATCCACGTGCTGGACATCGAGCAGGTCACCGCCCGCGGTCACCTGCTGTTGAGCGTGGTGCTGGGGGATGTGCCCGACGACGACGGGCTGATGCAGGCGGTGCACATCGTCGCCGACGAGCTCGGGCTGGACGTCGAGGTCACCGTCGGGCAGGGCGATCTGTCCGAGCCGGCTGAACGTGCGCACGTCACCGTGCTGGGATCCCCGCTGCGGCCGGAGGCGGTCCGGCTGCTGGCCCGCCGCATCGCGGACGCCGGCGGAAACATCGACCGCATCATGCGCCTCGCCTCGTACCCAGTGACCTCGATCGAGCTCGAGGTGTCCGGGGTGGATCCGGAGACGCTCAAGGCGGATCTCACCGCCGAGGCGCTGGCCTGGGGGGTGGACGTCGCCGTTCAGCCGTCCGGGCTGATCCGCCGCGCCAAGCGGCTGATCGTCATGGACGTCGACTCGACCCTCGTCCAGGGTGAGGTGGTGGAGATGCTGGCCGCCCGCGCCGGCGTACTCGACCAGGTCGCCAAGGTGACCGAGGCCGCGATGCGCGGCGAGCTCGACTTCGCCGAATCGCTGCGCGCCCGGGTCCGGCTGCTGGCCGGGCTGCCCGAGTCCGCGATCGACGAGGTGCGCGACGAGGTCAGGCTCACCCCCGGCGCACGGACCCTGGTGCGCACATTGAAGCGGCTCGGCTACCGGTGCGGCATCGTCAGCGGCGGGTTCAGCCAGGTCACCGACGCGCTCGCGGAGCAACTCGACCTGGACTTCGCGGCGGCGAACACACTAGAGGTGGTCGACGGGCAGCTCACCGGCGAACTTGTCGGGGACATCTTGGACCGCCCGGGCAAGGCGGCCGCACTACGGCGGTTCGCCGCACAGGCGGAGGTGCCGCTGTCGCAGACGGTCGCGGTCGGCGACGGCGCCAACGACCTGGACATGATCGGCACGGCCGGGCTGGGTGTGGCGTTCAACGCCAAACCGGTCGTCCGTGATGCCGCGGACACCGCGGTGAACGTGCCATACCTCGATGCCGTGCTGTACCTGCTGGGGATCAGCCGCGCCGACGTGGAGGCGGCGGACGCCGACGACGGCTACATCACCCCGGCTCCCCCGGTGCCGCACGCCTGAACACCGCCTAGCCGCGTGGCACGGTGAACGTGACCAGCCGGGCTCGGCCCGGGTCCAGCTCCGCCCAGCTGCGGTACACGTCGAACACCGCACAGGCCGACGTGCGGTAGTCCAGCCGCATCTGGAACCGCTCCGGCACCTCTGAGGTCTCGTCGTCGATCAGGCTCGCCAGCGTGCCGATGCCCGGATTGTGCGCGACGACCAGAAGCGTCGACACGTCGTCGGAGACCTGCCGGACGAGATCGAGGAGGTCACCCGCTCCGGCCGCGTACGCTTCGTCGAGCAGCTGCGGTTCCGGCGGCGATTTCAGTTCGCCGGCCAGCGCCTCGTAGGTCTCGCGGGTGCGCAGCGCGCTGGACACCAGCGCCGCGTCCACGACGATGTCGCGGTCGCGCAGCCAACGACCCACCTCCCCAGCGTCTCGCCGGCCGCGCTTGCTCAGTGGGCGTTCGTGATCTTCGACGTCGTCGGGCCAGGCGGCCTTGGCGTGGCGCAGCAGCACGAGGGTTCTCGACATACTGATCAAGACTAGGGCGCAGGCCCCAGATCAGACATCCTTCCCACGCCCTTCTCATACCGATTGTGATCTGATAGTTGAGCCGCCTAGTGACTCTTCGGCCCGGGTTTGATAAGCATGCCGGGTGGAGATCAACCTCGCAGATGACTCGGCACCGCCGCCACCGCCCAAGCCCACCGTGGAAGAGGCGACCACCAGCAGCACAACCCCGCAGGCAGAACCCTCGCGACCGATCACCAGTTCCCGCGCCGATCTGCGGCACCGGCTGAACTCCGCGATCGGCGACGATGACGTCCCGCTCGCCGCGGTCGACCTGGACGCATGGGACTCCAACGCCGACGAGCTGGTCCGGCTCGCGGCGGGCAAGCCGATCCGCATCGTCAGCGCCGCCGTCCGCAACCGCACGCTGCTGCGCCAGTTGCTCGCCCGCGACGGCTTCTCCGGCGTACTCGCCTACACCCTGCGCGAGGCTGTCTGGCTGGTCGGCACCGGAATCTGCGACGACGCCGTGGTCGCCTATCCCAGTGCCGACCGCCGAGCGCTGTCCCGGCTGGTCGGCGAGGAACACCTGGCCGGACGGATCACCATCATGGTCGACGACATCGCCCAGCTCGACCTGGTGGACGCCGTCGCCCCGCCGGAGGCCCGGGCCGAGCTGCGGGTCTGCCTGGACCTGGACTGCTCCTGGCAGGCCCTGGGCGGAAGGCTGCGGCTGGGCCCGCTGCGCTCGCCCCTGCGGACCCCGGAGGACATGGCCAGGCTCGCTCGGGCTGTGGTAGCGCGGCCGGGTTTCCGGCTCGTCGGGATCCAGGCGTACGAGGCGCACGTCGCGGCGGCGCACGACGCACCACCGCACGGCCGCGTCCGCGCGTACCTGCGCCGGCTGATGCGCAAGCGGGCGGACCAGGATCTCGCGAGCCGGCGCGCCGCCGTCGTCGATGCGGTCCGGGACATCTGCGACCTGGAGTTCGTCACCGCCGGCGGCACCGGCTCCATCCGCAGCACCGCCGCGGATGCCTCCGTCACGGAGGTGGCGGCCGGCTCCGGTCTGCTCGGTCCGACCCTGCTCGACCGGTCGGAGGATTTCGTGCCGTTGCCGGCCGCCTTCTTCGCGCTGCCGGTGGTCCGCCGTCCCCGCAACGGTGTCGTGACCGTCGCCGGCGGTGGATACGTCGCCAGCGGCGCGGCGGGACGAGACCGGTTGCCCGTGCCGTGGCTGCCTGAGGGGTTGAAGCTGGGCACCCCCGAGGGCGCCGGGCAGACGCAGACTCCCCTGCACGGGCCGACAGCCGACGGACTCGCCCTGGGCGACCTCGTCTGGTTCCGGCACGCCAAGGCGGGCGAGCTCGCCGAGCGCTTCGACAGTTACCACCTGGTCCGCGGAGAACGCCTGGTCGACACCGCTCCGACCTATCGGGGAGACGGCAAGACATTCTTGTGACACCGGGCACGTGACTCCGGCGGTGGAGGGGAGAATTCCCGTCCTCGCCCAGCAACTCGTCGTCGCCTAGCGGCTTCTCCGAGCTGATGCCCACCACACCATGGACAGAGATTCTCCCCTCCGCCTCACCCTCGGGCGCCAGGGCAGAGCTCAACGGGGCCGGTACGGTTGAGGGGTGCGGATCACCCAGCTGAATATCTATCCGGTCAAATCGACCCGCGGCCGTGAAGTCGACGACGCCGTCGTGGAGCCCTGGGGCCTGGCCGGTGACCGCAGGTGGATGGTCGTCGATGGTGAAGGGGACGTGCTGACGGCGCGGATCCTGCCGCGGCTGTTGACGGTGAGAGCTACGCCCTTGGGTGAGGGGCGGTTGCGGTTGGACGGGCCGCACGCGGAGCCGCTGGAGGTCGACGGGACGCAGGCGGACGAGCGAGTGACCGTGCAGGTATGGCGGTCCCGGGTCGAGGCGATGCGGCCGAGCACGGACGCGGACGGGTGGTTCGGCAAGCTGCTGGAGCGCGATGTCCGGCTGGTCTGGCTGGACGATCCGCGACGCAGACCGGTAGACCCCGAGTACGGGCGCGACGAAGACCGGGTCAGCTTCGCTGATGCCTACCCGTTGCTGCTGGCGAGCACGGGGTCGCTGCAACAGCTCAACGACTGGATTGTGGAGGGCGCGCTGGAGCGCGGCGAAGCGGTGCCGGAACCGTTGCCGATGCGGCGGTTCCGGCCGAACGTCGTCGTCGACAGCGAGGAGCCGTTCGCTGAGGACGGCTGGACACGCGTCCGCCTCGGCGGCCTCGACTTCCGGGTCGTCAAGCCGTGCGACCGTTGCGTGCTGACGACGATCGACCCGGAGACCCTGGAGAAGGGCAAGGAGCCGCTGCGGACGCTGGCGCGGCACCGCCGGTGGGATCAGAAGGTCTGGTTCGGGGTGAACATCATCCCCGACCAGACCGGACGGCTCCGCGTCGGCGACCCCGCCACCCTCCCATGATCATGAACACTTAGCGTTCACATAGCACGGTTAGTGTTCATGATCATGGGAGAAGGGGGGTTAGATGCGGCAGGCGTGAATGTCGGTGACGAGGATGGCGCGGGCGCCGATCTCCCACAACTCGTCCATGATCCGGTGCGCCGCATCTCTGGGAACCATCACCCGGACCGCCACCCAGCCCTCGCGGTGCAGCGGCGACACGGTGGGCGACTCCAGTCCGGAGGCGATCGCGGTGGCCTGGTCGACGTGCTCGGCCCGGATGTCGTAGTCCATCATCACGTACCGGCGCGCCACCAGAACGCCCTTCAACCTGCGCAGCAGCTGCTCGAGCCCGTCAACCGGCGCGCCGTCCGCCCGAGCGATCAACACCGCCTCCGAGTGCAGGATCGGCTCGCCCAGGATCTCCAGACCGGCCTGGCGCAACGTCGTCCCCGTCTCCACGACGTCGGCGATGACGTCGGCCACACCGAGCTGCACCGCCGTCTCCACCGCTCCGTCGAGCTTGACCACCTCGGCGTCGACCTTGCGTTCGGTGAGGTACGAACTGAGCAGGCCGGCGAACGACGTCGCCACCCGGAGGCCGTCGAAGTCGTCGACGTCGCGCACCGAACCCGGACGGGCGGCGAACCGGAACGTGGAGTGGCCGAAGTCCAGCGCGAGCACTTCCTTCGCCGGAGCGGCCGAGTCCAGCAGCAGGTCACGCCCGGTGATCCCGACGTCCAGGGTGCCCGAGCCGACGTACACGGCGATGTCGCGCGGGCGGAGGAAGAAGAACTCGACGTTGTTGTCCGGGTCCCGCAGGACCAGGTCGCGCCCGCCGTCGGAGCGCTGCCGGTACCCCGCCTCGCGGAGCATCGCAGACGCAGGCCCGGACAGCGCGCCCTTGTTGGGCACGGCAATGCGCAGGACGTTATTCATGGAACGGCCATACCTTTCATCGTCAGCGTCCGGCGCAGCTGAGGCCGGCCGCACGGTCAGAGCTTGGCGTAGACGTCGTCGAGACTGAGGCCACGCGCCAGCATGAGCACCTGGACGTGGTAAAGCAGCTGGGAGATCTCCTCGGCTGCACGTTCGGCGCTCTCATGCTCCGCCGCCATCCAGGCCTCGGCGGCCTCCTCGACCACCTTCTTGCCGACATGATGGACGCCGCGATGCACCGCCTGCACCGTGCCCGAATCGGGCGCACCGGACTCCACCTTCGCGGTCAGCTCGGCCCACAGGCCCTCGAAGCTCTTCACGTGGGCCTATCGTACGGGACACGCACCGCGCCCGTGGAAGCTCGGTGCCCCGCTGCCCCACATCCACGTGGAAGATCAGTGCCCACTGCCCCGTGACCACACGCGTGCACCGTGCGATCTGTGGCGGCCGCGCGGAAGCGCTGCGGCCGGCCAGCCTGTGACGACTACCCGATGGAGCGAAGCGTCAGGGCCGTGGCCACCGCGGCCTGTGCGGCCTCGCGGCCCTTGTCCTCCTGGGAGCCTTCCAGGCCCGCCCGGTCCAGCGCCTGCTGCTCGTTGTCGCAGGTGAGCACACCGAATCCGACCGGTACACCGGTCTCGACCGACACCCGGGTCAAACCCTCCGTGGCCGCCTGGCAGACGTAGTCGAAATGCGGCGTTCCACCCCGGATCACCACACCGAGCGCCACCACGGCGTCGTAGCCGGCGCGCGCCAGCCGCGCGGCGGCCACCGGCAGCTCGAAGGAGCCGGGCACACGGACCACCTGGGGGTCCGCGGCTCCCGCTTCCTTCAGGGCCCGCAGCGCGCCTCCGACCAATCCGTCCATGACCGTCTGATGCCACTGTGCGGCCACCACGGCCACCCGCACACCGCTCGCGTCCAGCCTGAGCTCCGGTGCACCTTCGCCACTCACGTCACACATTCCTTCCAGTCATGCGGACCACGAGTCACCTCACTGTCGCCAAAGCAGCAACAAGGTGACACATGGTCACGTCTCTCGGCGCGCCTGATCTTCTCAGGCCGTAGATCCGAACGGGGCCTCAACTGCCGGCGAGTCCCAGACGTCGTCCAGTCCCGGCAACTGGTGGCCGAGCCGGTCCCGTTTAGTCCGCAGATATCGCAGGTTCTCGGGGTGCGCGGCGACCGGCAGCTGTACCCGCTCGGCGACGGCGATGCCGTAGCCGTCGATGCCGGCCAGCTTCGCCGGGTTGTTGGTCATCAGCGCGATCGACTCCACACCCAGATCGGCGAGAATCTGCGCACCGATGCCGTAGTCCCGCCCATCGGCCGGCAGCCCCAGCTCGATGTTCGCGTCCACTGTGTCGTGCCCGTTGTCCTGCAGCTCGTAGGCGCGCAGCTTGTGCGCCAGCCCGATGCCGCGTCCCTCGTGTCCACGCAGATACACGACGACGCCGCGCCCGGCATGGGCCACGGTCGCGAGCGCCGCCTGCAGCTGCGGGCCGCAATCGCAGCGCAGCGAGCCGAACGCGTCCCCGGTGAGGCACTCCGAGTGGATCCGGGCCAGTACCGGCTCCTGGCCGGTGATGTCACCCATCACCAGTGCGACGTGTTCGCCGCCGTCCACCAGGTCGCGATAGCCATAGGCACGGAATGTGCCGTGCACGGTGGGCAGCCGGGTCGTCGCGAGCCGCTCGACGTGGCCTTCGGTACGTCGGCGGTACCGGATCAGGTCGGCGATCGAGATCATGGCGAGCCCGTGCTCGTCGGCGAATGCGCGCAGGGCCGGTGCGCGCATCATCGAACCGTCATCGTGGACGACCTCGCCGATCACCCCTGCCGGCGCGAGACCCGCCATCCGGGCCAGATCCACCGCCGCTTCGGTGTGGCCGGGTCTGCGCAGCACACCGCCGTCCTTGGCGCGCAGCGGGAACATGTGCCCCGGGCGGGTCAGATCCTGTGCCTCGGTCGCCGGGTCGGCGAGCACCCGAGCCGTACGTGCCCGGTCGGCCGCCGAGATGCCGGTGTCCACGCCATCACGCGCATCCACCGACACCGAATAGGCCGTGCCCTTGCGGTCTTCGTTCACGGCCGTCATCGGCGGCAGCTTCAGCCGGTCCAGCTCGGCGGCGAGCATCGGCACGCAGACCACGCCGGAGCTATGCCGCACCATGAAACCCATCAGCTCCGGCGTCGCACACGACGCCGCGAAGGTCAGGTCGCCCTCGTTCTCCCGGTTCTCGTCGTCGACCACGACGACGGGGCGACCGGCGGCGATCTCCTTGATCGCCCGCTCGACCGAGTCGAGCCGGATCTCGTTACCCATGCGCGCAGCGCTCCTTCGTGTTCCGATGCTTGCCGTGCGACGTGTCGCTCATCTCGTCCGCTCCGGGGTGACCAGGCGTTCCACGTACTTCGCGATCACATCGACTTCGAGGTTGACCTCGTCGCCGGGCTGTCGGCGGCCCAGCGTGGTGAGCTCCAGCGTGGTGGGGATGAGGCTCACCTCGAACCACTCGTCGTCGCCCCCGCCGCTCAGGGCCGGCACAGCCGACACGGCGGAGACGGCGGAGACTGTGAGCGAGACTCCGTCGACGGCGATCGATCCCTTCTCCACCACGTACCGGCTCACCGCCGACGGCAGGCCGATCCGGACGACGTCCCAGCGCTCGCCGCGCTTCCGGTTCAGCACCACGCCGACGGCGTCGACGTGGCCTTGGACGATGTGGCCGCCGAGCCGGTCGCTCACCTTGACGGCGCGCTCGAGGTTGACCGGGTCGTCGGCGTCGAGGCGCCCGAGTGCGGAGCGGTCCAGCGTCTCCCGCATCACGTCGACCGTGAATGTCGCCCCACCTCGGTCGACGTCGACCACCGTGAGACAGACGCCGTTCACCGCGATGGAGTCCCCGTGCACCGCATCCGAGGTGACCTTCTCCCCGCGCAGTGTCAACAGCGCCCATTCGTCGGTGACTTCGAGCTTCACGACGCTGCCGAGCTCTTCCACGATTCCGGTGAACATATGGGTCACTCCTTCGATGGGCGGGGTGTCGCGATGATGCGGATGTCGCCGCCGATGGTGGCGACATCCTGAGTGTCGAGCCGGATGGCACCGTCGATGCTGGTCACGCCGGCGCCGACGAGAGCATTGGGTCCTGCTCCGAGCAGCGCCGGGGCGATGTAGGCGACGACCTGGTCGACGAGGCCGGCCGCGAAGAACGCCCCGGCCAGCGTCGGGCCGCCTTCGAGCAGCACGTACCGCGCTCCGCGCTCGTACAGCGCGGCCACCAGCTTGGGCAGGTCGACCCGGCCGTCCGGGGTGGCGCCGACCTCGTCGGCGGTGGCGATCCAGGTGGGCGCCGACTCGTCGCGGACGCGCGCGTGCTCGGGCGTCCGGCCCGAGGAATCGACGACGACGCGCAGCGGCTGATCCTGGTACGGAAGCTCGGCGTCGCCGTCGCGGGCGGTGAGCTGGGGGTCGTCGACGATGACGGTTCCGGCACCGGCGATGATCGTGTCCACCGCTGCCCGCAGCCGGTGCACGTCGGCCCGAGCGGCCGCACCGGTGATCCAGCGGCTGGACCCGTCGGCGGCGGCGCTGCGCCCGTCCAAGGTCGCCGCGTACTTCCAGACGACGAACGGCCGGGTGGAGCGGAACGGGGTCAGCCAGCGTGCGTTCGCGGCGGCGGCCTCATCAGCGAGCAGGCCACTCTCCACGTCGATCCCGTGCTCCCGCAGATGCGCCGCGCCGCCGGCGGCGGTCGGGTTCGGGTCGGCGACGGCGTAGACGACCCGAGCGACGCCCGCGTCGAGGAGTGCGTTGCTGCACGGACCGGTGCGGCCCTGATGGTTGCAGGGTTCGAGGGTGACGACGGCCGTGCCGCCCCGGGCGCGTTCACCGGCGGCCCGCAGGGCGACGATCTCGGCATGTGGGCTCCCCGGCCGCTCGTGCCAACCCTCACCGGCGATCTCACCCGCGGCATCCAGGATCACGCAGCCGACGTCCGGGTTCGGTGGGGTCGTCCATGTCGCGCGCGTCGACAGCTCGATGGCGCGACGCATCGCCGTGTGTTCGGCTTGATTCGCCACCGGAGCGCCTCCTCACTCGTCATCCGAGCGCTCCGGGGTATGCGTCGCCAAGGCGACAAACCGGACACCGGCGGGACGCGACCGTCTCAGACGTCTCGCACCACGGCGGTGCCCTCGTGTGCTGCCTCCCATCCGGACTTTCACCGTCGGTCCCGGAATTTCACCAGGTCAACCGGACCGCTGCCAAGAGCAGTGGGCCGGGTCGCGGACTGTCACCGCCGGTTCGGACTTTCACCGAGCCCCGGAGCACACGTTGGTTCTCTCTTGGCAGTGTAACCGCGCCTGGGCCCATCGTGTTCCCCGACAACGCCACAATGTGCCGTCATCCGTATGCACATGCCATCCAGCGTCGCATGACCGTCTCTGGCTGTGGATAACCGGATCTTCGTCCGTCAGCGTCGCTACGCTTATGTCAGAGCTCGTTTCCCCGGGAAGAAGGAGTTCTGCATGGCAACGGAGACAACATCATCAGCCCCACCGTCGCGCGCGTTTGCTAGCGTTGCTAGCAATGACAGCTGTGGAGGTGGCGCGATGGCGACTCTGACGATTCGAAACGTCGACGAAGACCTCAAGGCCAGACTGCGAGTCAGAGCGGCAGAGAACGGCCGCTCCATGGAGGCCGAGGTACGTGCGATCTTGCAGGCAGCCCTCGAACCGCCCGGACCCGCGATCGATATCGGATCCGTCCTTCGCCGCCGGTTTGCCGACATGGATGACGCATCGTTTCCGTTGCCAGAGCGCAATGAACTCGCGCAACCTGCGGAATTCGGACAATGATCGTCCTCGACACCAATGTCGTCTCCGAACTGTGCAGACCGGCACCGGAGCCGGCCGTCGCCGCGTGGGCGAGCCAGCATCCCCGGGATGACGTGTTCATCACCGCCACGACTGTCGCCGAGTTACTCTTCGGCATCAGGTGCCTACCAGACGGACGGCGAAAAGAGGAGCTGACCACCCGGATGGCGTCGGTGGTCGGGCAGGACTTCGATGGCCGGGTTCTTCCATTCGACGTCGTAGCGGCTGGGAACTATGCGCTGATCGCGAGCAGTCGCAGACACCGCGGGAGGCCGATCAGCGTCGCCGACGCTCAGATAGCAGCCGCATGCCGAAGAGTCTCAGCTACGCTTGCCACGCGCAACGTCAAGGACTTCAGGGATACGGGTATCGACGTCGTCAACCCGTGGGAGCACGACGTCGCCGGTCCCTGAATTCACCGACGCCTTGCGGATCAGGACAGGTTCGAGGCGTCGGCGGCCAGCGTGCGCAGGTCCTCGACGGCAGCGGCGGCATCGTCGGCGCCATAGACCGCCGAGCCGGCGACGAACACGTCCGCACCCGCATCGGCGCACCGCTCGATCGTCTCCTTGGAGACGCCGCCATCGATCTGAATCCACACGTCCAGCCCGGAACGGGACACCATCTCCCGCGCCCGGCGGATCTTCGGCAGGCAGACGTCGAGGAACTCCTGCCCACCGAACCCAGGCTCTACCGTCATCACCAACAGCATGTCGATCTCGGTGAGGAGATCCTCGAACGGCTCGACCGGTGTGGCGGGCTTCAGGCCGACGCCTGCCCGCGCGCCCTGACGGCGGATCTCCCGGGCCAACCGGATCGGTGCCGCGGCCGCCTCCGCGTGGAACGTGACGCTGGCTGCGCCGACCTCCGCGTAGCCCGGGGCCCAGCGGTCCGGGTCGTCGATCATCAGGTGGCAGTCCACCGGCAGTTCGGTGCGGTTCAGGATCGCCTCGACCACGGGCAGCCCGAGCGTGAGGTTCGGGACGAAGTGGTAGTCCATGACATCGACATGCACCAGGTCGGCGTTGCCGATCCGGTTGATCTCGGACTCGAGATTGGCGAAGTCAGCGGAGAGGATGCTCGGCGCGATCTGGATGCCCACAAGGCTCCAGCCTAATGCTCACCCCTACCGGGCACGACGACGCCGGTCACCTCAGCCCTGCGACCAGCCGCTCGACGGCGTGGCGCGCGTCGTCTCGGCGCTCGGCTGCTCCACCGGCCTGCCGCTGAACTGGGTCGACAGCACCACCGACGTCCGCATCTCACCGTGCTTGCCGAGCCGTTCGAACAGTCCCTCCAAATGCTCCAACGACGTCGCCCGGACCTTCAGCATCGAGCAATGGTCTCCGCTGAGCTTGTGGATCTCCACCACCTCGGGATAGTCGCTGGCCTTGCTGGTCTTCAACAGGCAGTGGTCGAGCCGGCATCGCATCCGGACGAAGGCGGTGTGTTCGTAGCCGACCCGCTGCGGCTCGACGGCGGCGTGGTATCCGGTGATGACGCCGGACTCCTCTAGCCGCCGCACCCGGTCGGCCACCGCCGGCGGCGACAGATTCACGCGTCGGCCCAGCTCGTTGTATGACAGCCGCCCGTCGGCCTGAAGCTCTCGAAGGATCCGCCAGTCGGTGTCATCCAGCGTTCTTTGTGTTCGTAAATCCATCGCACTGAATTCCTTTCATACCGACGACGTTGCCGACGATACGCCGTTGATCGGCCATTCGAAATCGCCGGTCAGGTTTCTAACATCGATCCACATGACCGTTGAGACCTCTCCCCGCCCGCACCCGTCCCCGCCCGACGACCTTCAGGGCACCGGCCGGTTACGCCCGATGTCCGTGCTCTTCACCGGCGTCGCACTCACCACCGTCGCGCTCACCGGTGCGAGCGCGGTGTCGACGCTGATCGCCGCCGATGCGGTAGGTGATCGGTGGAGCGGCACTCCGAACGCGCTCGCCGTGCTCGGCACCGCGATCGCGACGCTCGCCCTCGGCTCGGTGATGGCTCGCCGCGGTCATCGCGCCGGCCTGGCCGTCGGCTACCTGCTGGCCGCGGTCGGCGCCGCCGTCGCCCTCGGCGGCGTGCTCACCGGCGCACTGCCCCTGCTGCTGGTCGGCATGATAGGCGTCGGGGCCGGAAACGGGAGCGCCCAGCTGGCGCGTTACTCGGCCGCCGAGTTGTACCCGCGCGATCGCAAGGGGTTCGCCCTGTCACTCATCGTGTGGGCGGGCACCATCGGGGGCATCGTCGGTCCGCTCCTGATCTCCCCGACCGCGCACCTCGCCGAGCGTCTGTCGATGCCCGCGCACGCGGGACCGTTCCTGCTCACCATCGTCGCGGTCGGCGCCGCGGCGGCGGCATCCGCCGCGCTGCCACGCGCGGCCCATCGCGTTCTGGACGGTCCTCGGCGGTTGCTGCCCCGCGGCGCGCTGCGCCGTGCCCTGCGGACGCCGGCCGTCGGCGTCGCGATCAGCGCCATGGTGGTGGCACAGCTGGACATGGTCGCGGTGATGACGATGACGCCGGTCCACCTGGACCATCACGGCCACGGGCTGGGAACCGTCGGCACCATCCTGACCATCCACGTCATGGGCATGTTCGCGCTGTCGCCGCTGTCCGGCCGGCTCGCCGATCGGTACGGCGGCACCGCGGTGATCCTGGCCGGCATCGCTGTCCTGGTGGCCGCGTCCGGCCTCGTCGCCGTAGCGCCCGATGCGCACACCTCCGCGCTGCCGCTCGCGCTGTTCCTGCTCGGCTACGGCTGGAACCTCGCCTTCGTCGGCGGCAGCAGCCTGCTCAGTCGCCACCTCCCGGCCGACACACGCACGCAGATCGAAGGCATGATCGACGCTTTGGTGTGGGGCTCGTCCGCACTGGCCAGCCTCGGATCGGGAGTGATCCTGCAGGGCGGCGGTTATGTCGTCCTCGCCCTGACCGCCGGAGCGATCGTCGTCGTCCCGTTGATCGTCATCGCTGCAGCCAGAGCGAGACCAACGGACGCAAACTGATCGAATCGGCCCTGTGGATAACCCTCTTCGACGCTCGTCTGCTGCCATGCTTGTGTGATCAGCCCATCAGGGAGGCACAATGAGCAGCATGGCGGTGATGCCCCGTGCGTCGCACGACTGGACAGTCGACGACCTCGAACAGCTACCCGACGACGGCCTGCAGTACGAGCTGCTCGACGGGATACTCCTCGTGACCCCGGCGCCCATTCCGCTCCATCAGGCGGTGGCGGGGGAACTCTACGTGACGCTCCGGCGTGGGTGTCCGAAGCACCTCAAGGTGTTCTTCGCCCCGCTGGACTGGCAGCCCGACCATCGCACGTCGCTCCAGCCGGACCTGTTGGTGCTGCGGCGCGACGACATCGGTCCGAAGGTCATCGAAGAGCCGCTCGCGCTCGCGGTCGAGGTCCTCTCCCCCAGCACAAAGCGCAAGGACCGGGTCCTGAAGTTCTCCAAGTACGCCGACGCCGGCGTCGCTTCATACTGGATCGTCGACCCGGTCACACGGTCGATCGAGGCATTCG
This sequence comes from Phytoactinopolyspora halotolerans, assembly GCF_010550675.1. Lineage (GTDB taxonomy): Bacteria > Actinomycetota > Actinomycetes > Jiangellales > Jiangellaceae > Phytoactinopolyspora > Phytoactinopolyspora halotolerans. The sequence goes on from NZ_JAAGOA010000013.1 coordinate 23,554, forward strand.
ATCTGGTCGACGGCGCCTACGTGCCCGTCGGCAGCGCCTCCGGGACAGAGACCATCACCCTGCAGCGCCCCTACCCGGTCACCATCACGCCGGCGGAGCTCATCGACATCTGAGGGGTCTGTCCGCGCTGGGACGGTACGTGTCGTCGCCTGTCGTCATCGGCCCAGACTGCGTCGCAGTATTCGGCACAGGAGTTCCAGCGCGCCTGGGTATGCGTGCTCCGGAGGCGTACCGTAACCGACCACCACGGCCGGACGCAGGGACGCCGTACTGTCCGGATGGCGGTACCCGGCCAACCCGTCCAGCGTGAGGCCCGCCCGCTCCGCCTCGGCGACGACCTGGGCCTCGTCGGCATCCGGCGGAAGGTCGACGACCGCGTGCAGGCCTGCCGCGATACCGGACACTCGTACCTGCGGAACGTATTCGCGCAGCACAGCGACCAGCCGGTCGCGCCGGTCACGATACCGACGGCGCATCCGCCGCACATGCCGGTCGTACCCGCCCGACTCCAGGTAGTCGGCCAGCGTGAGCTGCTCGAGGACACTCGTCCGCAATTCCCGGTCCCCCTTCACGTCGACGACGGGCCGCACCAGGCGCTCCGGCACCACCAGCCAGCCGATCCGCACGGCCGGGCTGAGGCTCTTGCTGGTGGTGCCGAGGTAGACCACCCGCTCCGGGTCCAGGCACTGCACCGCACCCACGGGCTGGCGGTCGTAGCGGAACTCGCCGTCGTAGTCGTCCTCCAGGATCAGCCCATCGGCCTCCGCGGCCCAGTCGACCAGTGCCACCCGCCGCTCCGGACGTAGTGGACCACCGGTCGGGAACTGATGCGCCGGGGTGAGCAAGACCGTCCGTGCGTCCGTGGAACGCAGCGCTTCGATCCTCGCGCCGCCGCCGTCGATCGGCAGCGCGGGAGTGTCCAGTCCCGCTGATCGCAGCAGTCCGCGGTGGTACTGCAGGCCGTACTCTTCGACAGCGACGACGTCGCCCAGCAGACCGGACAGGAGCTCCAGCGCATGGCCGAACCCGGAGCAGACCACCACGCGGCCGGGATCGACCCGGACACCACGCGCCCGCGCCAGGTAGTCCGTCAGCGCCCGGCGCAGCTCCACCCGGCCCTGCGGATCGCCCGGACCGAAGGCGTCGTTGGGTGCGGCAGACAGGGCCCGCCGCGCCGATCGTAGCCAGTCGGTGCGGGGAAACGACGCCGCGTCGGCGCTGCCCTGGAGCAGGTTGTACCGCGGCCTGGACGGTGGGAGCGCCGGGGATCGCGGCGGCACCGCTGCGGGCGCGAGCGACGATCCCGATGGTGCTGACGCCGCGCTCCGTTGTGCCACCCGGGTGCCGGAACCCTGCCGGGCGACGAGCCAACCTTCGGCGACCAGCTCGGCGTACGCTTCGCTCACCGTGTTCCGGGCCATCGCCAGGTCGGCCGCCAGCGCGCGCGACGGCGGCAGCCGCGTGCCGGGGCCGAGCCGGCCGCTGCGGATGGCCGCGCGCAGTTCCCGCGTCAGGCCCGCGCGTTTCCCTTCTGATGGGGTGAGATCGAGGTGAAGGTCGATCCCGCCGATCGCCGACGAATTGGCCCAATCATTCTCCATGGAAATGGACCATATAACCGCACCATTTCGTCCATACAGTCGCACTCATGACTGCTACACAACGCTTGGGCTTCTCCGAGCACGCGCCCGAGATCTACCGGGCGCTGCTGCGGCTGCACCAGGCCGCAACCAAGAACGTCGACCCGAGGCTGGCCGACCTGGTCATGATCCGCGCCTCTCAGATCAACCGCTGCGCCTTCTGCATCGACATGCACACCGCCGACGCTCGCAAGGCGGGCGAGCGGGAGGAACGGATCTCCCTGTTGAACGCCTGGCAGGAGGTGGACCGGCTCTACACCGAGCGGGAGCGGGCCGCACTTGCCTTGACCGAGGCGATGACCGTGCTGACCGACGGATTCGTTCCGGACGAGGTGTTCCGCCAGGCGGCGCGGCATTTCGATCAGGATGAACTGGCGGAACTCATCGGGTTGATCGCCACCATCAACACCTGGAACCGGGTCAACGTCGCGGCGCGGACGGCTCCGGCCTCCATCCGCTGAGGAACCAGGGAGTCTGCGATGGGTACCACCACGTTGTCCACGCCGGGCCGGTCCGCCGGCCATCGCTCACCGGTGCGGGGATGGCTGGCCGTCGGCGCGGTCACGCTGGCGATCTTCGCGCTGATGACCTCGGAGCTGCTGCCGGTAGGGTTGCTCACGCCGATCGGTCACGACCTCGGCATATCCGACGGCACATCCGGGCTGATGGTGACTGTCCCGGGAATCGTGGCCGCGTTCTCCGCGCCGCTGATCACCGTCTTCGCCGGACACGTGGACCGCCGGCTGGTGTTGTGCGTCCTGGTCGGGCTGATGGGTGCAGCAAATCTCGCGGTGTCACTCTCCGACCACATCGTCGCGGCGCTGGCTGCTCGCTTCCTGGTAGGCGCGAGCGTCGGCGGGTTCTGGGCGATCGCCGGAGGGATCGCGCTGCGCCTGGTGCCCGAGCGGCACGTCGGACGCGCGCTGGTGGTCATCTTCGCCGGGGTGGAGAGCGCCACGGTGCTAGGCGTGCCCGCCGGGACCTACCTCGGGGAGCTCGTGGGCTGGCGTGCCGCATTCGCCGCCGTCGGGCTGCTCGGTCTCGGCACGCTGGTCTGCATGGCCCTGCTGCTGCCGGCCATGCCGGCCACGCGGACCATCACGCTCGGATCGCTGCCCAGCCTGTTCCGGGCCAACGGGGCCGTGCGCATCGGTGTGCTGCTGACGTTCCTGATCATCACCGGCCACTTCCTCGCCTACACCTACCTCCGGCCTGTGCTGGAGGACACCAGGGGCATCGACGGCCGGGCGGTGAGCACGTTGCTCCTGGTATTCGGTGTCGCCGGCATCGCCGGCAACGTCATCGCCGGCGTGGCGGCGGCGCGGCGAGTCCGGGCGACGGTGCTGACCATCGGGATGGTACTCACCGCCGCCATGGTGTCGGTGATGTTCGCCGGCGACGGCGTGCCCGGCGCCGTGTTCTCCGTGGTCGTGTGGGGCCTGGCCTACGGCTCCGTTCCCGTCACGCTGCAGACCTGGATCCTCAAGGCGGCACCGGAGGCCGCCGAGGCGGCGAGCTCGTTGTACGTGCTCATGTTCAACCTATCGATTGCGCTGGGCGCCGCATTCGGCGGACTCGTCGTCGACCACCTCGGCACCCTGAGCATCCTGTGGCTGGGCGGCGCACTGACCGCGGCGGCCTCGACGGTCGTTGTCTGCGCGCGCAGTACCACGCTGGCGTCCGGCTTCTCCACCGCCGCCGACGGATGAGTGCCGCGGGTGTGGCCGCGCTATCCGGTGCGGCGGAGCAGGGCCAGATACATCGCATCCGTGCCGTGCACGTGCGGCCAGAGCTGGACGTCCGGGCCGTCGCCTAGATCGGGCACGCCGGGCAGGTACGGCCGGGCGTCGATACGCTCCATGTCGTCGCGTTTACGCAGCACATCGTCGACGATCGTCGCCGTCTCCGCCAGGTGCGGCGTGCACGTGACATACGCGACCACTCCGCCCGGCCGGACCGACCGCGCCGCCTCCAGCAGGAGCGCAGCCTGCAGCGGCCGGAGTTCGCCGACGTCGGCCGGCGTGCGTCGCCAGCGGGCCTCCGGGCGACGGCGCAGCGCGCCGAGCCCCGAGCAGGGGGCGTCCAGCAGCACCCGGTCGAAGTCTTCGTCCGGCCACGGCCCCTCGGTAGCATCCGCCACCAGCACCTCGTGCTCGCTCGGGTCGCCACTGAGCGCCTGCTCCACCAGCCGGGCCCGATGCACGTGCTGCTCCACGGCCAGCAGCCTGCCGCCCTGGCCGCCCACCAGGCCGCCGAGCACCGCGGCCTTGCCGCCCGGCCCGGCGCACATGTCCAGCCAGCGCTCGTCCGGACCGTCCACCGGGACCGCGGCCAACGCCAGCGTGACCAGTTGGCTGCCCTCGTCCTGGACGCCGGCGCGCCCGGACCGCACCGCCGCGAGCCGTCCGGGGTCGCCGGACGTCAACGTGGCCCCGATCGGCGACCACCGAGCCGGTTCCGCCCCGGCATCCAACAACTCGGACACCTCCCCGCGACCCGGACGGACCGCAAGCGCCACCGGTGCCGGCTCGTTGTTCGCCCGCAGGCACGCCTCGAGCGCGTCGCCGTCGGCTTCCGGACCGAGGGCGTCGCGGAACGCCCGCACGATCCACGCCGGGTGCCCGTGCCGGAAGGCCACATAGCCGGCCAGGTCGTCGTCTCGGGTCGGCGCCAGCTCGGCCGTCCAGCCGTCCAGATCGTGGCGCTCCACCTTCCGCAATACGGCGTTGACGAACCTGCCGGCGCCTTCACTGATCCGCCGACGGACCAGGTCCACCGTCGTCGACACGGCGGCGTGCGGCGGGACCCGCAGCGCCAGCAGCTGGTGCGTGCCCAGACGCAACGCATCGAGCACCGGCGGGTCCAGCTCGCTCAGCGCCCGGTCGACGCACGCGCCCACGATCCGGTCATAGGTCCCCTGCCAGCGCAGGGTGCCATACGCGAGTTCGGTGGCGAAGGCGGCGTCCCGGCCGCCGACGCGGCGGTCCCGCAGCCGCTCCGGCAAGACAAGGTTGGCGTACGCGTCCTCGTCCGTCACCGCGCGCAGCACGTCATAGGCCACCTGCCGCGCCGGATCGGCGCTGTGCCGCTGCTGACCGCCGCCGGTACCCGCGCCGCGCCCGCGCTGCTGGCCACTGCGCGCGCCTTGCGGTTTCCGCCCGCGCGATGGCGGGTGGCCGGCCGAGCGGTTCCTGCCACCGCCCGCGCCGCCGTCCGTCCCACGTCCGTACCGTCGGTCACCCCGACGGTCGTTACGCCCGTGGTCGCTGCCACGCCCGTGGTCGCCGCCGCGCCCGTGGTCGCCGTCGCCGTCGTGCCCGTCGTCGCTCATTCGGGGACCCCTTCTCTCACGCGGGCCCCGCCTGGTCGCCCAGCCGCTCACCGGGCTCGGGCCGCACGCCACGTGCCCAGTCCGTGGCCGGCATCGCACGCTTGCCCTGCGCCTTGACATCGCCGAGGACGACGGCGTGGCTGCCGGTACCGACCCGCACTCCGTTCTTCTCCACCACGATCTCCCCGGGCGCGATTCCGTCCCGGCCACGCTCCAGCTGCACCGGCTGCAGTTTCAACCGCTCCCCGCGGAACGTCGTCCACGCCCCGGGCGCGGGGGTACAGGCTCGAATCAGCCGATCCACCCGCATGGCGGGCGCCGTCCAGTCCACCCGGGCGTCCTCCACCGTCAGCTTCGGCGCCATCGACACGCCTTCGGCCGGCTGCGGCTCGGCGCGCAGGCTCCCGTCCTCGATCCCGTCCAGCGTCCGGACCAGCAGGGTCGCTCCCGACTTGGACAGCCGCTCCAGCAGGTCGCCGCTGGTGTCCGTGGGGCGGATGTCCTCGGTCACCAGGCCGTAGACCGGGCCGGTGTCCAGCCCTTCCTCCAGCTGAAACGTGCACGCGCCGGTCACGTCGTCGCCGGCCAGCACGGCATGCTGCACCGGGGCCGCCCCGCGCCACGCAGGCAGGATCGAAAAGTGCAGATTCACCCAGCCGTGCTTCGGCACATCCAGCGCGGCGCGCGGGATCAGGCCGCCGTAGGCCACCACGGGCGCGCAGTCCGGTGCGATCGCCGCCAGCCGCTCCAGGAACTCGACGTCGCGTGGTTTGGCCGGTTTGAGCACCTCGATGCCCGCCTCCTCCGCCACCGTAGCCACCGGGCTGGGCATCAGCTTCCGTCCCCGTCCGGCCGGCGCGTCGGGCCTGGTCAGCACCGCGACGACGTCGTGTCGCGACTCCAGCAGCGCACGCAGCGGAGGCACCGCGACCTCGGGTGTACCGGCGAACAGAACGCGCATGTCGGTGAACCTCTTCACACGGGGGATGTGCATGACGCGACGGCGGGTAGCGCGCGTCCGAGGCCAACGATATCCACTGTGCCGGCGATCGCCGCCATCGACCGCACCAACGGCCGCCGTATCGGTCGACACTCAGCTGCGCGCTCGACCTCACGCTCGACCGCGCGCTCGACCGCACCGAAGATCGCGCCACGGGTCACGCCACGAGTCGCGCCACGAGTCGCGCCATTGTGCGGCCCTCCCGGTTCATGCCGCAGCGGCAGCGGGGTAACGCAAAGAGGCATGGTTCAGATCGGCTACACCATGATGTCCGAGCAGGCGCCCGCGCGGCAGCTCGTCGACGACGCCGTCACCGCTGAGCGGGTCGGCTTCGACTTCGCCGCGCTTTCCGACCACTACTTCCCCTGGCTGGACGAGCAGGGACACTCGCCGCACGCCTGGCCGGTGCTCGGTGCCGCCGCGCACGCCACCGATCGGATTCCGCTGATGTCCTACGTGACCTGCCCGATCATGCGCTACCACCCGGCCGTGGTGGCACAGAAGGCGGCCACTGTCGGTGTGCTCAGCGAGGGCCGGTTCTCGCTCAGCCTCGGCTCCGGCGAGAACCTCAACGAGCACGTCATCGGGCAGGGCTGGCCGCCCGTGGACACCCGGCACGAGATGTTCGACGAAGCCATCGAGATCATCCACGCGCTGCTGGGTGGCGACTACATCACCTACCACGGCCGCCATTTCGACGTGGATTCGGCTCGCCTCTATGACCTGCCGGAGACCCAGGTTCCGATCGGCGTCGCCGCCTCAGGTAGCCAGTCGGCGGAGATCGCGGCGCAGCGTGGCGACTACCTCGTGGTGAACACACCGTCGCCGGACGTGGTGCAGCGGTTCCAATCCGAGGGAGGCGAAGGTAAGCCGGTGTACGGCCAGCTCCCGGTTTCCTACGACACCGACGCCGAGGCGGCCAAGGCCCGGGCGCACGAGCAGTTCCGCTGGATGGCCGCCGGTTGGAAGGTGATGGCGGAGCTACCCGGCCCGGTGAACTTCGCCGCCTACACCGAGTACGTCCGTCCGGACGACGTCGCCCAGGCGGTCCCGTGCGGAACGGACGTCGACGCCGTCGTCGACGGGGTCAAACAGTACGTCGACGCCGGCTTCACGCACGTCGCGCTGGTCCAGATCGGCGGCGACCAGCAGCAGCCGTTCTTCGACTGGGCGGAGAAGGAGTTGCTGCCCGCACTGCGCGAGCTCTAAGCCTCGTCTTCTCCCGACCAGATAGTCCCGGAACAGGCCGGTGTGGCCGTCACGGGTACCGGTAGCCGGACGGCTCGTCGCCCAGGTCGACGATCGCCGCCACCGGTCCCCCGCCGTCCGGGCCCTGGTGCGCGGCCGATACCGAGACATAGACGGCCGGGTCTCCGGTGACCGACGCGGCCACGCCGCCCACCGCGGCCTTGATCTGCCGGTGCCAGTGCACGTCGGAGTCGTCCAGCATGGCGTTGCGGCGTCCGCGCACGGTTCCGTCCTGGCTCGTCTCGCATTTGAGGAAGACGTTCACCAAGCGCCCGTCGAGGTCACTCGGATGCGGGCGTTCCGGGAGCTTCAGGCCCGCGTCGCGGATCGCGGCCCAGATCCCGTCGGCGTCCAGGGCGTCGCGCATCACCGCGTGCCCGATCCGGTATCGCCCGCCGACGCCGCGCGCGTTGCCCACCACGACCACCTGCGCCTGGTCCAGCTCCACGCCCGACGAGCAGGACGCCACCGCCGAGTACAGGTCCCGGTCGTGCATGACCGCGTCATCGCCGGGCATGTCGATCTCGCCGAGCGCCACCGCGATACCGAGCGCGGTACAGCCGTTGGACAGATCCATCGACTCGTGGGTGTGCTCGGTCCAGACCGTCTGGCCGCGCGCCTTGGCGTCGCGGATGGTGTGGATCGTCAGCAGCGGCGTCTTCGTCTGCACGTAGTGGACGTCGGCGGGATCGCTGATGCCGGCCCGTTCCATGGCCAGCCGCACCGCTGCGGCCACTTTCTCGATCATGCCGCGCCGCCCGATCTCCTCCGGCAGCAGCACGTCGCTCATCGCGAAGCCGACGGTCAGCCTGGGTTCGTCGGTCGGCTCCACCCGGTCGGCCGGGACGGTAGCGAAGATCGTGGCGTGCGGGCTGATCACCCCGTCGGTGCCGCCCGACCAGACGATCGGCACCTCCTTCACCTCGTCCGCGGTCCGGGTCCCCTTCCCGACCAGTACCTCGCGGAAGGCTCGGTCGGCGATGATCCGGGTGTAGTCGTTGACTCCGCCGTTGCCCTCGGTCTTGCCGATCACGGCGATCACCCGGTCCGCCTCGATCAGACCTGAGTCGATCAGTTCGGCGAGCCCGGAGGCGTCGCTGACGTGCTTGATGGCCACCTTGCGGACCTCGATCGGCTCGGGCATCTGCAGGCCACCTCTCCAGCTCGGGATCGCCGGACGGTGTCCCCGCCCGGTGCGTCGAGCGTATGAAGTGCGGCCCGCGACAACGATGGTGACGTTCGCCCAATCCAGTACGGTTCCGTCGGCGATATCGCACAGACCGGGTCCAGCCATGGAAGACATCCGCGGATGCAGCGCCCATGCAGCACGCTCTGGCACGATGTGCGCGGACCGCGCCCGACCGAACCGCACGTTGGAGACACCTCATGACCGCAGCCGCCCGATTTCGGCCGGACCGTCGGCTGACCTTCCGGATCGGCGAGACGTGGCTGTTGCTGCTCGTCGTCACCGCCGGGTACGGGGCGCTGATCGGGCTCGTCCTGCAATGGCTCGTCGGCCTGCCCTGGTGGATCGGCCTGGTTCTGCCGATGCTCGCCACCGTGCTCTTCTACGCTCAGCACGACGGCGGCGTCCTCCCCAGGACACTCCGCACCACCGATGCGGATCCGGCGCGGGAACCACGCCTGTATGCGGTACTCGAGCGGCTATGTGCCCTCGCTGACGTGCCACCACCGCGGGTCAAGGTCATCGATGCGGAGTGGACAAACGCGCTCGCCGTGCAACTGCCCGGCCGCAGGCCGGTGATCGCTGTGAGCCGTGGCTTGCTCGATACCGCCGACGACGACCGGCTGGAGTCCGTCCTGGCGCACGAACTCGCCCATGTGATCCATCGCGACGCGACGGTGATGACCTTCGCGGCCAACACGTCTACGGCGGTGCTCACGTTGCCGGCACACCTGGTAGACGTCTTCTACGCCGCGGACCGGGCGCTGTGCTGGCTCGCCCGCCGGTGCGGATTCGGCTGGCAGCCGATCGACCACGACGCGGACGACGAGCGGCTGCCGGCGCGGAACGTCGCCGCCGGCCTGCGGACGCTGCTGGGCTGCACGGCCATGCCGGTGATCGGCCTGATCCGGGCGCTCCTGGTACTGTCCGTCTTTCCGTTCGGGATCGTCACCCTGCCCGCCATCCTTGTGCTGTCGATACCGGCGGTGCTGGTGCTCACCAGGCTCAGCCGCTACCGGGAGTTCGCCGCCGACCGGACCGCGGCGATGCTGACCGGGCGGCCCACGGTACTGGCCGCCACCCTCACGTCCCTTGACGAGGACAGCCGGCGGATCCCGAACAAGGACCTGCGCGAGTTGCGGGCGGCGTCGTCGATGGCGATCGTTCCGCTGCCGGTGAAGCACGAGCAGAAGAAGGGCCAACCGAGAGTGAGCGCCCTAGAGCGCGCCGTCGCGTCGCACCCGCCGATCGGCCAGCGCGTGAAACGCCTGGACGAACTCAGTCGCGGCCTCGCGCAGTAGATACGGGCGACATGACGACGGGCCGATTTCAGCCGGACCGACGGCTGACCATCCGCATCGCGGAGACATGGGTGCTGCTCCTGCTGATCACAGCGGGCTACGGGGCGCTGATCGGCCTCGGCCTCCAGCACCTGTGGGGATGGCCGTGGTGGATCGGACTGTTCCTGCCTGCTCTTGCCGTCGTCGCCTACAGAGGCGAGGACGGCGGCGTGTTGCCGAAGCACCTCACCGTCCTCGATGCCGACGAGTTCCAGTACTCGGAACTTCATGCCGCGATCGATCGGCTCTGCGCGCTATCGAACACGCCGATGCCACGAGTGAAGATCATCGACACGGAGTGGCCGAACGCTCTCACGCTGCAGGTACCGGGCCGCCGACCGGTCATCGCGATCACCTGGGGGCTGCTCGCCACCACCGAAGAAGCCGAATTGGAGGCCGTTCTTGCTCATGAGCTGGCGCACATCCTGCATCGCGATGCGAAACTGATGACGTTCGCCACCCAGATCTCCACGTCGCTGCTCACCCTCTGGATATACGTCGCCGACGTGTTCAACGTGGCCGACGAAGCGCTGTGCCGACGTGCACGACGATGCGGACACGGATGGCAGGCGCTCTTTGCGGACGACTCTGCTGCCGAGACGAAGACGGCCATGCGTCAAGCGCTGCTCGACTGGACCGTCGTCCCGCTCATCGGCTTCCTCCGAGCAATCGCGATCCTGTTGTTCTTCCCGCTCATCCTGGTCGCATTCGTCGCGATGCTCCCGCCCGCGCTGCCCGTCACCGTGGTCCTCACCAGGCTCGGCCGGTACCGCGAGTATGCGGCCGATCGCACCGCGGCCATGATGACAGCCCAGCCGGCGGCGCTCGCCGCGGCCCTGACCAGGCTGAGCGGGCACATGCCGGCCTTTCCGAAGAAGGAGCTGCGCAACCTCAACACGCTGTCGTCGATGTCGATCATGCCGCTGCCCGACGAGAAGACCGGCAAACAGACCCATGACATCGTCGACCGCGTCCTGGGATGGCACCCACCGGTGCAGAAGCGGATAGACCGCCTCGCGGATCTCACCCGCGACCTCGCCCAATAGCCCCGGGAGTGGAGCTCAGATATCGACGAGCGCAGCCGGCGTGATGGTGATCGGATAAGGGCGCTGGAGAATGACTGAATCCGAGCCGGACGCGCTCCCGGCTTCGACGTAGGCTCCGTCGACCAGGTCGTAGGCATCGATCGACGGCCTCGCCGGGTCGACGATCCAATACGAGGCGACGCCGGCCTCGGCGTACTTGGAGAACTTCAGTACCCGGTCCTTCCGCCCGGTGCTGGGTGAGAGGACTTCGACCGCCAGCAGCGGAGGCCGGATTATGGCCTGCTCGCCGATATCCCCCCGCGCGACGACGAGCAGGTCCGGCTGGAGCGAGGTGCGGGTGTCGGGACGCCAGTCGAGCGGCGCGACGAGAGCTTTGAGATGCCGAGGGCACGACCGTCGCAACTGCACACACAACTCGCTTACCGTCTCCTGGTGCAACGGAATGGGCGCCGGAGTCACGAGGAGTATCCCGTCGAGCAGCTCGTACTGCAGGCCGTCGTCGGGTAGCTGTTCGAGGTCGTCGACTGTCCAGTCGTGCGACGCACGGGGCATCAACGCCATGGTGCTCATTGTGCCTCCCTGATGGGCTGATCACACAAGCATGGCAATGGCCAGGACCCCAGATGAGTTATCCACAGGGACAACCTCGATGAATCTATTCGTCGTCCAACCAGGCGCGAACGCTCTCGTTGTGCTCGCCGAGGAGCGGCGGCGCCACGTGCGCGCGCGGCTGGGCGTCGTCGAACCGCAACGGCGGCCCCGGCAGCTGCATTCTGCCGAGAACAGGGTGTTCGACATCCACCAGCAACCCCTGCGAGCGGGTCTGCTCCCACTCGTAGACCTCGTCGATGCTGCGCACCTTGCCGCTGGCGATGCCGGCCCTCTCCAGCATCTCCAGCCAATGGTCCCGGGTTCCGGCGGCGAACGCGCGCTCGATCTCCTCGATGAGCTCCTCCCGCCGGCTCACCCGGTCCGCATTGGTGGCGAACCGCGGGTCGTCCGCCGCCACGCCGATGATCCGCGCGAACGCCGCCCACTGTGTCTCGCTTCCCACGGCGACCTGCAGCGCGCCGTCGGCGGCCCGGAACAGCCCGTACGGCGCGATCGACGCGTGGTGGTTCCCCGTCGCCTCCGGCACCTCGCCGGCGACGGTCCACTTCGTCCCCTGGAATGCGTGCACTCCCACCACCGAGGCGAGCAACGACGTGCGCACCACCCGGCCCCGGCCCGTCCGTTCCCGCTCCAGCAGCGCCGCCAGCACCCCGCTCGCACCGTACATGCCCGCCAGGAGGTCCGCGATCGGCACGCCCACCTTCGTCGGCTCGCCGGGCTCGCCGGTGATGCTCATCAGCCCGGCCTCGCCCTGGGCGATCTGGTCGTATCCGGCGCGTCCGCCCTCCGGGCCGTCGTGTCCGAAGCCGGTGATGGAGAGGACGACCAGGCCGGGGTTGATCTCGTGCAACTCGTCCACGCCGAAACCGAGCCGCTCCAGCACGCCGGTGCGGAAGTTCTCCACCAGCACGTCCGCGCGGCGCACCAGCTTGGTGAGGACATCCCGGCCCTCCGGAGTCTTCAGGTCGGCGGTGACCGACTCCTTGTTCCGGTTGCACGACAGGTAGTAGGTGGACACCGTCTGGTCGCCGGTGCCGGCGAACGGCGGGCCCCAGCCGCGTGAGTCGTCGCCGTGCCCGGGGGCTTCGACCTTGATCACTCGCGCGCCGAGGTCACCCAGCATCATGCCGGCGTGCGGCCCGGCGAGTGCCCGGGAGAGGTCGACCACGACGTACCCGGCCAGCGGCCCGTCGCTCGATCCGGACGTCTCATCGATGCCGCTCACCGATCACCTCCACGTGACGGTCGAGACCCGGCCGTTCGGAGCATGCCGCAACCGCAGACCCGTCTCGAAGGGAACGCTTTGTCGAAGCGTAGACCCGCTCGCCGGCGATCCGCTGTGACGACCTTCACGGATTCGGTGGCCGCCGCTTGCGCAAGCTGCCTAACGTACTGGCCGTGATCGCCCCTGATAACGACGCCCGGGTGTCCCGGCGTCGCGCCCTCGCCATGCTGACCGCCACCGCCACGGCCACCGCCGCCGCATTCGGTGGTGACATGACCACCTCGAGCGCGGCCGATGCTTCGCCCGCCTCGTCCACCGAAGACAGCGACCCGACCACGCAGGCCGCCGACAACGACGACGGCGGTCGGCGGCCCAGCGCTGAAGAGGCGTGGCGGAAGCTCGTCGACGGAAATGCCCGGTTCGTCGCCGGCGAGCCTCGTCGTCCGCACCAGAACAGAGCCTGGCGAGAATCCCTGCTGGACGAGCAGCATCCGTTCGCCACTGTGCTGAGCTGTGCCGATTCGCGCGTACCTCCGGAGCTGCTGTTCGATCAGGGGTTCGGCGACCTGTTCACCATCCGTTGCGCCGGCGAGGTCCTCGACGCGGCGGTGATCGGCAGCGTCGAGTACGGCGTCGAACATCTGGGCACGCCACTCGTCGTCGTGCTCGGTCATTCCGGTTGTGGCGCGGTCAGGGCCGCCATCGACGCCGTGCGTGGCGACGGCTATCCGTACGGCGATGTCGCCGCGCTGGTGCACGCGATCGAGCCGGCTGTGCGCAGCGTTCCGGACACTCCGGACGATCCGGACGACGACGCATTCGTGGCGGCCTGCGTCGAGCAGCAGGCCCGCCGGGTGGCGGACGCGCTCCCGGCCCGCTCGTCGGCGATCCGCGCCGCCGTTCAGCACGGCCACACCCGCGTCGTCGCCGCCGTCTACGACCTCACCACCGGCACCGTCACTCCTAAATGATCATGTGAAGTGGGTCTTCTCGTGCTTCAACAGGTCTGCAGGCATGGTAGGGCACGAGAAAACCTACTTCACATGATCATTTAGGTCAGTGGCGGTCGACGGGGGCGGAGGTGCGGCCGCCGGAGAGGCGGGGATAGCCGGGGCCACGGTCGAAGAACGGCGCATCGTCGGCCCGCGCATGCCGCATCTGGGCACGCAGCTCGTCGCTCGCCGGCTCGTCGACCGTCGGGTCGTCCACGGTCCCGCCGACGACGACGCCGTAGTCGGCCCGCGCCCCCTCGAACGAGACCTTGTGCCAGCGGATGTCCCGCAGCACGTCGCCGAAGGGCCGATCCAGCGGATCACCCCAGCCGCCGCCCCCGGTGGTGCGGATCCGGATCACCTCGCCGGCGCGCACCGGCTCGTCGTCGGCCAGCGCGTCCACCTCCCGCTCCCCCGCACCGCCCGGATCGATGGTCACCTGGAACGGACGGCCCGCCCGGCCGCCGCGGACGCCCCAGCAGGACAGGATGGACCGATCGGCGATGGACATGAACGACGCGTCGCGCAGCATCCGGATGTGTTTCTCATAGCCGAGGCCGCCCCGGTAACGGCCAGGACCTCCGGAGTCGATCGCCAGGCCCAGCTGCTCGACGACGAACGGAAACCTGGATTCGCTGAACTCGGTCGGCAGGTTCCGCGAATCCGGCACCACGTGGATCGTGTCCTCGCCGTCCGCGTAGTACCGCCCGCCCGACCCGCCGCCGAGCACCTCCCGCATCAGGTACGGCCGCCCGTCGGCGTCCGCGCCGTAGACGCCGGTGTAGCGGATGGTCTCCTGGTCCGCCGGCATCCGCCCGTCGACCGCCTTCGCCACGGCCCCGGCCAGCACACCCAGCATCCGCAGGATGACGAACGTGCGGGCATTGGTCGGCGCCGGGAACTCCGGAGTCAGCAGCGTGCCTTTCGGCGGGAAGCGCATCTCGATCAGCGGCACCACGCCCTCGTTCACGTCCAGTTCGGCCATCCGCTCCGGGCTGTCGGCGAGGTTGCGCAGGATCGGTGCCAGCCACTTCTTCAGGAATACCCCGTCCGCGTAGTCTCCGGCGTGGTTGATGGGCCCCCTGGCCTGCGGCCCTGTGCCGGTGAAGTCGATGATCAGCCTCGGCCCCGCCTCGGTCCCGGTGGCGGCGGACACTCCGGTGGCTCCGGTGGCGTCGCTGGCCCCGGTGGCTCCGGTGGCGTCGTCGCTGGCCTCGCCGTCGACCTTGGTGAGGGTGATGCGCTGGACGTGCAGCTTCGGCTCATCGACGCCGTCGTGCTCGGCGTAGTCCTCCCAGACGTAGGTGCCGGCCGGGATCTTCGACAGCACCTCCCGTTGGAATGTCCGTGTCGTCTGCTCCAGGATCGCGTCGAAGCACGCCTCCACCCCCGCACGCCCGTACCGTCCGAATAGCTCCGCCATCCGGCGCGCACCCATGAGGCATGCGGCGCACTCGGCGTCCAGATCCGCCGCGAGCGAGTCCGGCATCCGCGAGTTGCGGGTCATGATCTTCAACGCCGCCTCGTTCGGCACGCCCCGGTCCCACAGCTTGATCGGCGGCACCATGAGGCCCTCCTCGAAGACGCTCGTGGCGCGCGACGGCATCGACCCCGGCACGGTGCCGCCGATGTCGTCGTGGTGGCCGAAGGCCTGCACGAACGCCACCACCCGCGGGCCGTCGCCGGCACCGTCATCGTGAAAGACCGGAGCCGTGACGCACAGGTCCGGCAGGTGCCCGATGCCGCCCTCGGAGAGGTAGACGTCATTGTGGAAGTACACGTCGCCCGGGCGCATCGTCTCCAGCGGATAGTCGCGCACCACCGGGTGCACCAGCGCCGAGTACGAGCGCCCCGTGAGTTTGCGCAGCAGCCGGTCGTGGATCCCGGCGCGGTAGTCATGCGCGTCGCGGATCATCGGCGACCGCGACGTCCGTCCGATCGCCGTCTCCACCTCCTGCTCCACCGACGCCAGGTACCCCTCGACGATCTCCACCAGCACGGGGTCCGCGTCGATACCATCGGTTAATCGCCGCATCGGTCCGCTCATCCCGCCCTCCTCGAGCATGGTGCGCTGAGTGCTCGCCAGTGCGTCCGGCGGAATGTCCCGTTTGAGGAGGTCCCCACCGCACCATGCTCCCGCTGCAGGCTCACGACGTCGCCTCTCGCGTGATGAGCAGGTTGCCGATACGGTCGACCTCGGCGCGGTATCCCGGGTGGATGGGGACGGTCGACCCGAATTCCTCGATGACCGCGGGCCCGACGACGACGTCGGCGGCGCCGAGCGTCTCCCGCACGTACACCGGCGCGTCGAGCCAGCCGTCGAAGTAGACCTGACGCGTACCCGCCGGGCGAGCGCCGGTGCCCCGCGGCAGCTCGATGATCTCCGGCCGACGGATCGGGCCCACCCCGGTCACGCGCAGGTTCACCCACTCCACCTGTTGCCGTGCGTCGGAGCGGAAGTCGTAGCCGTACAGCCGACGGTGCTCGGCATGGAACCGATCGGCGACGACGCCGGCCAGATCCGCGGTGAACTCGCCGTCGGGCACGTCGACCCGCACCTCGAACGCCTGCCCGAAGTAGCGCAGATCAGCCGTGCGCAGAAACCGCCGATCGGGTGCGGCGAAGCCCTCCCGCGCCAGCGCGGCGTCCGCGTCGACCCGCAGCTCGTCGAAGACCTTCGCGACGACGTCCGGCTTCAGCGCCTCGTGCCGGGCGACGGCGGTACGGACGTCATCGTTGCGGACGTCGACCGTGAGCAACCCGTACGCGGACAGGTTGCCCGGGTTCACCGGCACCAGCACACCCTCCAGCCCCAGAATGTCGGTCAGCCGGCACGCCAGCAACGGCCCCGATCCGCCGCACGTCACCAGCATGAAGTCCCGCACGTCCAGTCCGCGACCGACGGTGACTTGGCGAAGCGCATTGGCCTGATTCCACGCCGAGACCTCCAGGATGCCGGCCGCGGCCCGCTCCGGCGTGAGGCCCAGCCGCCCCGCGAGCTCGCCCACGCCGTGGAGTGCCGCCGACGCGTCCAGCGGCACCTCTCCGCCAAGCAGGTGTGGCGGGATCCGGCCGAGCACCAGGTGCGCGTCGGTGACCGTGGGCTCGTCGCCGCCCATCCCGTAGCAGATCGGCCCCGGATCAGCGCCGGCCGAGCGCGGCCCCACCTTCAACGTGCCCTCCGGGCTGACCCGCGCGATCGAGCCACCGCCGGCGCCCACCGTGACCACGTCGATCATCGGGATCTTGCTCGGATACGAGCCGATCGAACCCTCGGTGGTCAATGCGGGGTGGCCATCGACGACGACCGTGACGTCGGTCGACGTGCCGCCCCCGTCCAACGTGAGAACGCTCGCATGACCGGCGGCCTCGGCAATGACGGCGGCGCCCAGCGCGCCGGCCGCCGGCCCGGACAGCACGGTGCTGATCGGCTGTTCGACCACCTCGTCGGCGGAGAGCACTCCCCCGTTGGACTTCATCACGTAGAACGGGATCTCCCGGCCGCCGCCCGGCACGTGCGACGACGAGCCGTCCGGCACCCGCAACGACGCGCTGTCCGGCGCGCCCGACGACGTGTCGCCCGGCGTGCCGGACGCCGCCAGCGCGTTCAAGCGGCGGGCGATGTTTCGCACATAGCGACGGATACGCGGCTTGACGGCGGCGTCCACCAGGGTGGTGACGCTGCGTTCGTACTCGCGGTACTCCCGCAGCACCTCGGCCGAGATCGACACGGTGGCCTCTGGGTGTTCCCGGGCGAGCACGTCCCGCATCCGCAGCTCATGGTCGGGGTTGGCATAGCTGTGCAGGAAGCAGACGCCGATGGTGGTGATTCCCCGGTCGCGGAAGAACCGCGCGGCGGCGACCGCATCGTCCTCGTCGAACGGGCGGACCTCAGTTCCGTCGAACGCGAGCCGCCCGCGCACGGTACGGACGCGGTCGACCGGCACGATCCGCGGTGGCTTCACCCAGAAGTAGCTGTTCCCGTAGCCGTCCGGCACCGACTGCCGGGCGATCTCCAACACGTGCCGGTACCCCTCGGTGGTGATGAACCCGAGGTCACCGACATCGCCCTGGAGCAGCGCGTTGGTCGCCACCGTGGTGCCGTGCGACACCGCCGAGAGCGCGGCCGGGCCGGCACCCAGCACGTCGAGTACCTTGCGCAGACCGGTCATGAACCCGTCCGCCGGGTCGGCCGGCGTGGACGGCGTCTTGGTGGTCGCGATCCGGCCTGTCTCTTCGTCGACGGCGACGACGTCGGTGAACGTGCCACCGGTGTCGATGCCGACGCGGATTCTTCGCGGCATGGCGACTCCCCTCGGCCGGCACCGGAGTGGCGAACAGTTGCACCAAGCGGCCCGCGTGGCGTGGCCGCTGGTCGCGATTCAACCGGCAGGGTTCGCCCGAAGCGTCGGCAACATCTGCCAACGACGAAGCTGGCGCGTTGTCGCCGTCCTGAAGCTCGGCCGGATGTCCATCCCGTTCGTCGGGCCCACGCTGCCGGTCTTCGCGCCAACGAGACGGCCGGTCTTCGCGCCAACGAGATACGCGATGCGGCAAAAGGCGTGACCCGGCACGGGTCGACGGTCGTACTTGACGGCCACGGCGGCGCGGCCTTGACTCGTCCCCTGGGGGAGACATCAGGCTCCATGACGTCAGGGAGGTGGCGATGGACGAGCTGCTCAGCATCGGACGGTTCGCGCGGGTGTGCTGGCTCAGCATCAAGGCGCTCCGGCTCTACGACGAGACGGGGCTGCTGCGGCCGGCGTACGTGGATCCGGTCTCCGGTTACCGGTACTACAAGGCCGAACAGGCGGGCACCGCACGAGCCATCGCGATTCTGCGTTCGCTGGACATGCCGTTGTCCGAGATCAAGGATCTGGTCACGGAGAAGGATCCGGATCGGTTCCGCGACCGGCTCGACGCGCACCGCGCCGTGCTGGAGGAACGGATCGAGCGCCATCGCCACATGCTCCAACGTGTCGACGATTTCATCCGAAAGGGAGCTGTCATGGCCTACGAGTTCTCCACCACCACCATCGAGCCGGTCACCGTCATCGGCCGGACGCTGTCCACGCCGCCGGAGGCGATCAGCGAGACCGCCGGACCGGTCTACCACCAGATCTACGAGGCGCTCGGACGCGCGGGTATCACCCCGACGGCGCCACCCCGCATGGCGTACCCGCAGATGGAGGGCGATACCTGGACGATCGAGCTGTGGGTCCCGGTTCCGGAGGGCAGCAGCGCACCGGACGGACTCACCGCGCGCCGCTTCCCCGGCGGACGGGTGGCCCGCACGCTGCACGTCGGCCCGTACGACGAGCTCGGCATGGCCTACCGGGAGCTGGAGGCGTGGATGGCGAAGCAGGGCCTGACACCGTCCGCGCCGCCGTTCGATGTCTACCCGAACGACCCCGCCGTCGTGAAGGACCCCGCCAAGTACGAGACCGAGATCCTCTGGCCGATCAGGTAGCCGCGCCGTGCTCAGGCCAGCCCGCGGGCACACTCTGCTCGCCCCGCGCGCCGAGGTGGAACGCGGTTGAGCTGGAGTTGACGGCGACGATCCGGCCACCTGCGACGACGTAGCGCGGCGGGTTGTGCCGGATCAGCACGTCACGCACGGAGGAGCCGTCCAGGACCACCAGGTCGGCGGCCCCGCCGACCGCCAGGCCGGGGCCGTTCAGCCCCAGCACCTGGGCGGCTTCTCCGGTGACCATGTCGAACACTCGCTCCAAGGCCTGGTGCGTGACCGCCCCCAAGGAATGCGCCGCGAGGAACGCCACCTCCAGCATGTTGTTCCGGCCGAACGGATAGTAAGTGTCCTCGATGTCGTCCTGTCCGAACGCCACCGGCACGCCCAGGTCGGCCAGCTGGAACGCGGGCAGATGTGCCGGGCCGGTGTGTGGCGAGCTGACGAAGGTCAGGCCGGCCTGGCGGGCCAGGTTCGCCAGCCGGCGTACCGACGGCTCGGCGTAACTGCCGACTGCCCGGGCGTGGTGCGCGATGCCCCGCCCTTCCAGCCCTTGCCGGATCATCTCCGCCGCCAGCATCTCGGTGGTCCGTAGCGCCGGATCCCCGGCGTCGTCCACCAGCATCGCGACCATCCGCCCGTGCTCCGCCGCCAGGGCGCACATCCGGCTGATGTGCTCGCGTGCGTCGTCGTCGCTGTGCTCGATCCACGGAATGCCGCCGACGACGTCCGCGCCCAGCGCGATCGCCTGCCGCACCAGGTCTTCCGCGCCCGGGTCCCGTAACAGTCCTTGCTGTGGGAATGCCACGATGTACAGCTCGGCGACGCCTTCGAACTCCTCGCGCAGCCGCACCAGCGGCCCGACGCCGGTGAGCTGTGCCTTGGTGTCGACGTCGACGAACGCCAGCACGTGCCGCACACCGTGTCGCACCGCCTCGAACATGGCGCGGCGCGCGTTCGCCTCGATCGCGTCCTCGCCGTAGCCGTCCTTGACGGCGGACGCCAGCTCCACCGCGGACATCGCGGCACCCATGGAACCGCCCGCGTAGGCACTCGCGACCGCGTCACCGGCGCGGCCGTGCGTGTAGGCCTTGCACAGATGCAGGTGAGCGTTGACGAACGGCTCGGTGACGAGGTTGCCGCCGGCGTCGATTTCGACCCGGCCGCTGAGCGGTTCCTGCTGCACCGCGGCGATCTGGCCGTCGCTCACGCCGATCGAGTACCGGCCATCCCGGCCGCGCAAGGCTGCGTCGGTTACGACGAGTTCGAACTGGTCCGTCGCCCGTGGGTGGTCAGGCGGAGCCGGTTGATCGGGTTCGCCCCGGTACTCCGGCTGGACGGCGTAACTCGGCTCGGCGAGCGGATCGGGCTGCTCGGGCCGGCCGAACTGATCGGGCTGGTCGGACACGGTGTCGGTTTCCTTCTGAAATCGGAGCTATGCACCCGACCGTACCGCAACGTCGACCCGCGGCGGGCGCCAGTCGACCAGACAGAATGACGGCGTTGAGCACTTGTTGAGTCTCAGTTGCGTATAGACGCCCCGGAGAGGGTCCGGTACGACACTGATGCTCAAGAAGCGGCGCCGGCAGCGTCGCTCGCCAGCACCTCCGCCACCTGCCGCGCCGCACGCAGGGCCACGTCGTCACGACCAGGCGGGGCGATGACCTGCAGACCCAGCGGAAGCCCAGCCGGCCCGGTGAGCCCGGGCACGGCGACGGCGGGGGTGCCCAGCGCCGTCCACATCCGGCACAACACCGGATCGCCGGTGCCCGACTCCAGCGGCGGCGCCTCGCCCAGCACGGCCGGCGCGAGCAACACGTCGACCGGCGCGAACACGTCGTCGAGCAGCCCTCGGCACAGGTGTATGCGTGCCAGCGCCGCGTCGTAGGCCCATCCGGCCCGGTCCCCCGCGGCCAGGATCTCCCGTAGCCGCGGGCTGAGCCGGTCACCGTGGCGTGCGCGCTCGTCCCTGAGCGACCGGCTGACCTCGACCAGCATCAGGAATGTCTGGGCGTCCGTCAGGCCGCCGAACGGCTCCGGCAGGTCCACCTCGGCCATGTCCACGTCCGGGTCTCGGGCGAGCCGGTCGGCGGCGGCCTCGATCCGCGAACGCGTGTCCCGCGGGACGATCCCCCAGTCATGGGTGCGGGTGAAGCCCACCCGTAGCCCGCGCTCGCGCCCAGTGGGGTACGGCTGCTGCCGAGCGACGCCGCCGGTGCCACGACCGGTGCCGCCGCCGGTGCCGCCACCGGTCGCTTCGTGCGGGACGCCGCCGATCGCCCGCAGCACGTGTGCGGCACCGTCGACGTCTCGGGCGAACACCCCGACCGTGTCCAGCGACGGGGCGCACGCCTTCACCCCACGGGTCGGCACCACGCCGAATGTGGGCTTCACGCCGACGACGCCGCAGAACGCGGCAGGCCGGACCACCGACCCGGCGGTCTGCGTCCCGAGCGCGACCGGCACCGTGCCCGCGCCTACCGCCGCCGCCGAGCCGCTGGACGACCCGCCAGGGGTGCGTGCCGGGTCGTGCGGGTTGGTCGTCGGACCCGGCTGAAACAGGGCGAACTCTGTGGTCACCGTCTTGCCCAGGATCACCGCACCGGCCGTGCGCAGGCGCGCGACCACGTCGGCGTCCCGGTCCGGTCGATGATCGGCATAGATGGCCGACCCGTACGCCGTGGGCAGGTCGGCCGTGTCGATGATGTCCTTCACCCCGACCGGGATTCCGTGCAGCGGCCCGCGGTTCTCCGGCGCCACCCCGTCCAGCTCGCGCGCCCGGGCCAGTGCCAGCTCGGCGTCGACGATCGTCCAGGCGTGCAGGGTCGCTTCCCTCGCGTCGATCGCGTCCAGACACGCCGTCGTCAGCTCGGTCGCGCTCACCTCGTCGGCGCGCAGCAGGCCGCTGAGTTCGGCGACTGTCCGTCCGGCCAGATCGCTCATCCGTCCATGTCCCCCGTGTCGTCTCCGTCAGCCGCCGGTTCGTCGCCGGCCGGCGATGCGCGCGCCTACCGCCACACCGGCCAGTGCGATCGCCGCGCCCGCCAGCACGCCCCAGGCGAACTCCTGCCGCGCCACCATCCCCGCCCGGCCTGGACGGCCGGCCGTCGACGGCTCGTACACCGCACTCGCCGCCGGGCGTGCCCGGCCCTGCTCGTCATCGCTCTGCGCCGTCTCATCCGCTCCCGCCGGGCGCTGCGCCGGGATGGCGCCCACATCCACGCCGGCCAGCACGTCGTCCACCGCGGCGAAGAACTCACCCGCCGTTTTCGTCGCCACCCCGGTGAGCATCCGCTGGCCGACACCGGCGATCATGCCGCCGACGATCGCGTCCGCATCGTACTCCAGCCGAGTCGTGCCGGTACCGTTCTCGTGCAAACTCACCCGTACGTCGGCGCTCACCGTCCCCGGCGCACCGGAGCCGGACGCGCGCAGCAGGAACGACGACGGCTCGTCCTGCTCTCCCAGGCGAACCTGGCCGGCATACGTGCCCTTCACCGAGCCGACCCCCGCGCGCACCGTCATCGCGTAGGTGTCGGTGCCCGTCTCCTCCAGCCGCACACAACCCGGAATGGTGCGCACCAGCACAGCAGGGTCGTTGAGCGCGCTCCACACCCGCTCGCGCGTGGCGTGCAACGTCGCCGAGCCGCTCACCTTCATCCGTCGGTCGCCTCCTCGCGCGATATGTCCTGCCTCTGCCGCAAACGCTCATGCCGACCGGTGCCCAGAAGGCGGGGAGGGAGAATTCCCGGCCAGGGTTCGGCTCGGGCATCGGCGTGGTAGGAGCCCCGCGACGACCTCGCCGCGGGCGAAGACGGGAATTCTCCCTCCCCGCCGCTACGGCGCTTCGTCGGCAGCACCGTGCCCCTCCCGCCTGAGGTCGTGCAGTTCACTCGGGGAGATCGGCATCCGCGAGATCCGGATGCCCTCGGCGTCCTCGATCGCCGACGCCAGCACCGCCGCACCCGGGATCACCCCGGCCTCCCCCGCCCCCTTGATGCCGAGCGGGTTCAGCGGCGAGGGCGTCTGCAGGTGGTCGGTCTCGATCATGGGAACCTCGGTCGAATACGGCATCAGAAAGTCCATGAACGACGCGTTGAGCAGCTGGCCCGCGTCGTCGTAGACCATCCGCTCGTACAGCGCGCCGCCGACGCCCTGTGCCACCCCTCCGTGGATCTGGCCTTCCACGATCCGTGGATTGATCAGCGTGCCGCAGTCATGCACCACGCAATACCGCAGGATCGAGATCTCGGCCGTGTCCGGGTCGGTCTCGACGATCGCGGCGTGCATGCCGTTGGCGAACGTGGACCGGGGCGGCGAGTAGTAGCCGGTCGCCTCCAGGCCCGGCTCGTCGCCCTCGGCCACCGGCGGCTTCTCCGGATCCGAGGGGCCGGCGAACTGCGTGGCCCGCTTGGCCTCGTCATCGAACGCGTACCGCAGCGGGTTGGACAGCACGGCGACGGTGGACAGCGGCACGCTCGCGCCCGGCACGCCCTTGACCCGGACCTCGCCGTCAGCCAACTCGAGATCCCGCGGATCCGCCTCCAGCGCCTCGCCGGCCACGCGCAGCGCCTTCTCCTTCACCTGGCGCGCGGCCAGCGCCACGGCGTTGCCGCTCATCACGGCGGCGCGGGAGGCGAACGTCCCCACGGCGTAGCCGAAACGGCGGGTGTCGCCCGTGGTCACCACCACGCGGTCCACCGGTACGCCCAGCTCGTCGGCGACGACCTGCGCGAATACCGTCTGGTGGCCTTGGCCCTGGGTGGTGAGCCCAGTGGCGACGACGACGGTGCCGTCGGTCTCCACCTTGACGAAGCCGCCCTCGTACGGGCCGACCCCGGTGCCCTCGACGTAGCAGGCGATGCCGATGCCGACGCGCCGCCCCTCGGCCCGGGCCGCCGCCCGGTATTCGGCGAACTCATCCCAGCCGATCAGCTTCTTCAGCTTCTCCAGCGTGGCCGGGTAGTCGCCGGAGTCGTAGATCAGCGGCCGCCCGTCCTGGAAGGTCAGCCCGTGGTCGTAGGGCATCTCGCCGGGCTGGATGAAGTTCCGCTCCCGGACGGTGACGCGGTCCAGGCCGAGGTGCTCCGCGATCGCGTCCATGGTGCGCTCCATCGCGAAGCAACCTTGCGGCCGGCCCGCGCCTCGGTACGGCGTGACCGTGAGAGTGTTCGTGTACAGGCTGAAGAACTCCGCCCGGTACGCTCCCGGTTTGTACGGTCCGAGCAGCTGCGTCGTGGTGATGATCGGGACGATGATCCCGTACGGCGTGTAGGCGCCGTTGTCGTGCCACACGGTCACGTCCAGGCCGTGGAGCCGCCCGTCGTCGTCGAATCCGACTCGCACGTGCTGAAACTGGCCGCGCTCGTGCGCGCTGGAGACGAAATGTTCGCGGCGGTCCTCGGTCCATTTCACCGCGCGACCGAGGCGGATCGCCGCCATCGGGACCAGCACTTCCTCCGGCCACGGATGCACGATCTTCACGCCGAACCCGCCGCCCACGTCGGGCGCGATCACCTCGACCCGGTCCGCCGGCAGCTCCAGCTTGGCCGCGACCGCGGCTCGAACCGAGGTGGATGCCTGCGTGGAGGTGTAGACGCGCAGGCTACGGTCGTCCGGGTCCCAACGGGCGTGCACTCCCCGGCCCTCCAGCGGCGTGGACGCGCTGCGCTCGATCTCCAGGTCGAGCTCGAGGACGTTCGGTGCCTGTGCGATCGCCGACGGCGCGTCGCCCGACTCCTGCACCAGGTGGGCCGAGACGTTGTCTGGGACGTCGTCGTGGACCAGCAGCGCGGCGGAGCGTGCCGCTTCGATGCCGACGACGGGCGGGAGCGGGTCGTACTCGACGGCGATTCGGTCGCAGACGTCCTCGGCGACGTAACGATCCGTGGCGACGACCATCACCACCGGCTCGCCGACGTGGTTCACCTCGTCCTTGGCCAGCACGTACGGGGTCCGGCCGTGGGTCAGGCCAGGGTGCGGGATGAGAATCGGCAGCGGCTCGGCCATCCGGTCGCGCAGATCCTCGTACGTGTAGATCGCCACCAGACCATCGACGTCGAGCGCGTCCATGACGTCGATGTCGACGATGCGTGCGTGCGCGTGCGGGCTGCGTACAAATGCCACCTCCAGCGCGTCGCCCCCGATATCGTCGACGTAGCGGCCCTCGCCGGTGAGCAGCCGTGGGTCCTCGGCGCGGGGAATCGGCTCACCGACCGTCCTCGTCGTCATCGGTGCGCCTTCCCGGCACCCGGAGCGGTCTGATCGCGACCGTCGGTCTGGTCGCGACCGTCGGTCTGGTCGCGACCGTCGGTCTGGTCGCGACCGTCGGTCTGGTCGCGACCGTCGGTCTGGTCGTCACCGTCCAGCAGCTGGGCTGCCCGCAGCACCGAGGCGACGATGTTCTGGTATCCGGTGCAGCGGCACAGGTTGCCCGCGATCGCCTCGCGTGCCTCCGCTTCGGTGGGTGACGGATTCTCCTCCAGGTAGGCCGTGATCGTCGTCACGAAGCCCGGCGTGCAGAATCCGCACTGCAACCCGTGGCAATCACGGAACGCCTGCTGCACCGGGCCGAGCCCGCCGTCGGGTGTGCCGCACCCTTCTATCGTGGTGATCTGGGCACCGTCGTGCATCACCGCGAACTGCAGACAGGAGCGGATCGGCCGGCCGTCCAGCAACACCGTGCAGGCACCGCAGACACCGTGTTCGCAGCCGACGTGGGTGCCGGTGAGTCCCAGGTCGTGGCGGAGGAAATCGGACAGCAGCCGCCGCGCCGGCACGCTCGCCGACCGGTGCACGCCGTTGACCACCGCGTGGACCTCATGCAGACCCTCGTCGCCGGATCCGTCGCTCGTCGTCGCCGCCTGGTCGCTAGTCACCTGGCCGTGTGCCGCCTGGCCGTTCGTCGTCGCAGATTGTTGGTCGCTCACGATACGCGCCTCGCCCGCGTGGCGCCGTCGATCTGCTCGGCGGACTCGGCGGATTCGCCGCGCTCCGCCCGGCCGGCGGCTTCCCGTAGCGCCCGCTCGGTCAGCACCGCGGCGAGATGCTTGCGGTAGTGTGCGGTAGCGTGGATGTCGTCCCCCGGCGTCAGCTGTTCAGCCGCCCACCGACCCACGGTGGCCCAGTCGGCCGTGTGCAGCGGAGCGGCGTCGAGCTCGTCGGTCACGTCCAGCACCACCGGCGTCGGACCGACCGACACGTATGCGGTGCGGGCAGCGCGGACGCGCCGGTCGTCGTCGATCGTCACCAGTGCACCGACGCCGCACAGGGCGTAATCACCGTTGCGGCGGGCCACCTCGACCCAGGAGGAACCGGTGCGCGGGACGGGGACGGGAAAGAGCGCCGACGTGGCGAGTTCGTCCGGCTCGACGCACGACTCCAGTAGTCCGACGAAGAACTCCGTTGCCGGCACCGTGCGCGTGCCCCGGGTGCTGCGCAGCTCCACCGAACCGCCCAGCAACGCCAGCACGGCGGTCAGTTCACCCGCCGGGTCCGCGTGCACCAGACTGCCTACCGTGGTCCCGCGGTTGCGGATGGTCGGGTGTGCGACGCACGCCAGCGCCTGCTGCAGCAGCGGTACCGCTCGGCCCGCGTCGTGATCCCGCTCGACGTCCGCGTGCCGCGCGGTGGCGCCGACCCGCACGCCCGACCGTCCGTCATCCTGGCCCTCGACCTGGACGAATCCGAGATCTGGAAGATGGTTGATATCCACCAGGTGCTGCGGGGCGGCGAGACGCATGTTCATCATCGGCACCAGGCTCTGCCCGCCGGCGATGACCTTCCCTTCCGGGCCGACCTCGGCCAGCACGTCGAGGGCCTCCTCGACGGTCTGTGGCCGGTGGTAGGTGAACCCGGGTGGTTTCACATCGCCTTCTTCCGTCCTCAGGGTCGTGTCATCCGTGACGCGGACCTCCGCACATCCTGATGCAGGAAACTTAGGCATCCGACCTTACGCCCGCATGGGCATGTTCTGCCGACGACGCGGCGCCGACCTCGGCAATCTCTGCGCGGTCCCGCCGGCTGGCCCGCGCGCAGCTCCAGCTGGGCCCTGTCCCACGTTCCAGTTCGGACGAGACGATGAGCGTCGCCGCGCGCTCCCGTTCCGGACCTCCGCCGCCGCCCTTACCGGTCCATGGTGCGCTGAGTGCACGCGTTTTGGGCCAGGAAACCGCCTTCCAGCGAGCAATCACCGCACCATGCTGAACTTGAAGCGGCTGTACGAGGCGTTGCGCGCGAATCTGCCAAGGTGCGGCCACATGGTCGTGTGGTGTACCTCACCGTCGTGTCACATGCCGTGTGCGACCGCGCCGCTCACCTCGCCGTCGTGTGACGTGCCGTGTGCGACCGCCTCGCTCACCTCCCCGTCGTGTGACGTGCCGTGTGAACGGGAGCCGCGCTACGCGGTGACACGACGGTCGTGACCGTGGTCGTGCCAGGTCCGGCCGCGTACACCGGCGCGAGCTCCCACGACTCCCACCACGACCAGTGAGACCGGCGAACAATCACACGACCGCCCCCACGACAGCCCGGAGCGGCGGCCGACAATCACACAACCGTCCCCACAGCACACATCACGACAGACCGTGTGATCCGTCGTGTGGAGAATGGCGGGGTCGCGGGGGGATCCGGATCCGGGGGATCCGGATCGTTGCAGGCACACATTCGTCGAGGGCCTTCCGTGCCGCCACCACCGCGATCCGTGCCGGCGTCAGGGGCGTTCCATGCCGCGCATCTGGAGCACCTTCAACGCCAGGGCGAGGTCCAGGCGCAGTTCGGGATCGGTGGTGAACGGGCCGAGTATCCGCTCCAGCTTGCTGATCCGGTAGCGCAGCGTGTTGTAGTGGAAATGCAGCGTCCGCGCTGCCTCGGCCACGTTCAGGTTCGCGTCCAGCAGGATCTTCAGGGTATGCCGCAGGTCCGCCATGTCCTCGTCGTCCGTCGCCGCCAGCTCACGCAGCGTCTCCCGGATGAACCCGCGCAACTCGTCGTTGTCCCTGATCAGGCTGATCAGCCGGAATGACCGCAACGCGTCGAAATGCGCCACGGCTCCGGATCCGTGCACCTGCCGGCCTACGTGGACCGCCCGCCTGGCCTGCTCGTATGCGGCCGGCAGCTCGTCCGGCCCGGTCACCACCCGGCTGACCCCGGTGGAGAAGGAACGGCGGCCGCCCCCACCATCCCCGGAGACCTCCCGGACGACGTCTTGCACCACCGCCTCGGCGTTCCCGAACGGCACCGGGAGCAACGCCACCACCTCACGGGCGAAGCCGACAACCGGCGCGCGCCGGTCGCGCCTCCCCACCACGGTCTGCCACGCGGTGCTGAACCGCTCCTGGATGGGACGGAGCTCGAAGCCGGATTCCGGCAGGTCGTTCGCATCGGGGTCGACCTCGGCGACCGCGACCACCATCGGACGGTCGATCTGCCAGCCGAGCGTCTCGCAGTGCGCCACCACCTGTTCCCGGCCCCCGGCCCGCCCGGCCAGCACGTCCCGCAGGAAGTCGCCCCGGTACTTGCTCTCCACCGCCGTGACGGCCAGCTGCTTGTTCACCGACAGCGCGGCCACCGTTGCGGCCCGCTCCAGCACGTGCACGTCCCCGTCGTCGAGCCGCCGGTCGGCGGAGAAGGCGACGATCCGGCCGTGGTCCACCCGGCCCGCCACGATCGGCACGACGGCGTGCCACCCGGGTACGTCCGCGTGCGCGTGCACACCGCGCTGCTCGTACTCGATGCGGAATCTGCCGGTCTCCTCGAAGCAGGCACTGGCCCTCCACGCCTCCAGATCCGCCGGTTCGCCCCCGTCCGCCAGGACGCGCCCGTCGGGCGTGGTGACGAACACGGACGCCGGCAGCGTGGCCGCCACCCGGTCGGCGATCTCCTCCAGGCCGCCCCCGTCCAGCACGATGGCCAGCAACGCCTGGTGCACTTCCCAGGAACGTTCGAGCGCGCCCGCTTGCCGGTTGAGCACCTCGGTCAGGACCTGATTGATGATCTCGTCGAACCCGATCGCGTCGGGCAGGAGCAGCAGCGGCAGGTCGAGACGGTCCGCCTCGGCCACCATCTGCTCCGGCAGCGCATCCAGGTAGCGGTGCAGTTTGACGCCCATCGCGGCGAGTCCGTGGCGCTGCAGGTCGCAGACGAGCTCGGGCAGACCCTGCGGCGTGTTGCGCAGCGGATAGCCCGTGGTCAGCAGAAGCTCGTGTGGCTTCACCCACGGGAGGATGTCGGGCACCTCCATCACATTGGCCCGCAGGATGACGCGGTCCAGCCCGCCGGCGCCGCCCATCAGCCTGGCTCCGGCCAACGCCGGCATCTCCATCGCCTTGCGCACGGTCAGGCCGGTCGGCGTCAGCCTGGGGGCCGGAGCGGGCGAATCCGCCGCGAGGCCGGTCGGGCGCGCGCCGGTTTCTGGCAAATCCGGCGAACCAGCGGCCCGATCGTTGGCAAGTTTTTCCATGCGAAGACGGTAGCGCCGTAGATACGTTCGTGACAGCCCTGGAGTTCGTTCCGACGGATTCCCACAGTAAGCACCAGGCACAACCAGGAGGCGGCTCGTGACAGTCGCGCCGCTGCGGCACCGTACCGCGCCATCCAGCACCCGGACGACGTTGGCCGCCGCCGCGAGCACCGCCGTCCAGCCACTCCTCGTCGCGCCGCCTCGCCGCGGGCACGTGGTCGCCAGCACCAGCGACTTGCTGGCCGTCCAGGTGCCGGGCGTGCGCCACGGGCTGATCTGCCTCACCGGCACTCGTGCGGTCCGCATTCCGTGCGCGATGGTACTCGCCGGCCCGGTACCGCAGATCGATGTCGGCACACCGGTCGAGGTAGGCGCCGGCCGGGTCACGCTCCCTGAGATCACGGTGTCGGCGATCCGCTGGTGGCAGCCGCGCCGACCACTGGTGGCCGACCCGGTGGGTGCGGTGCGGCGGGCCGGTCGCTGTCCCGCGCCCGACCTGGACGCGCCCGTCCTCGAGGCCGCGGCGGGTCTCGCCTGCGCTCTGCACTCGACCGCACTCCGCCTGGACGAGTCGGTCACCGCCCTGCTCGGGCTCGGTCCCGGTCTCACGCCCGCCGGCGACGACGTGCTGGCCGGCGCCGTCGTCGCCTTCCGGTCGATCCGCAGCAGCGTCGCCGACGAGCTGACCGAAGTGATCTCCGCGGCCGCACCGCCCACCCGGACCACAGCGGTCTCCGCGGCGCTGCTCCGCTACGCCTGCGAGGGGCACTGCGTGCCTGAGCTCGCCCGCTTCCTGGGCTGCCTCAGCGCTCCGCAAGCGAACGTGATCGCCGCCTACCGGGAGCTGCTCGGTGTCGGCCACACCTCCGGCGCCGGCCTGTACGCCGGGGTGCTCTCGGCCCTGGCCGGGCCCGCCGCGCTCTCCCCGAGCCGGAGACGCGCATGACCCGGGACCTCTCGGTGCGGCCCGGCGTGTACCACGACTCGGTCGCGCTGATGCAGGTCAGCCGCAGCGTCGCCGACGAGCCCGGAGTCAACGCGGCGCTGGTGGCGATGGCCACACCGCTCAATGTGGATCTCGCGGCCGGGATGGGGTTCACCGCGCCGGATGGAGCCGGCCCGAACGACCTCATGATCGCCATCGACGCCGCAGACGACGATGCGCTGGCCCGGGCACGTGCAATCGTGGAGGCGGCGCTGGCCGGGCGCCGGGCCCAGGCGACGCAGGCCCACCAGTCCGACGCCGGACCGCAGCCGCGCACCCTGGGTTCGGCGGTGGAGCGCTCCGACGCGACGGTCGCGTTCGTCGCCACCCCGGGGCCGCACGCCTTCGTCGACGCGATGGACGCCCTGCTCAGCGACGTGCCGGTGGTGGTGTTCTCGGACAACGTCTCCGTCGCGGACGAGGTTCGGCTCAAGCAGGCGGCCCAGCGGCGCGGATTGCTGGTGATGGGACCGGACTGCGGCACCGCCGTCATCTCCGGCGTGGGGTTCGGCTTCGCCAACGTGGTGCGGCCCGGCCCGGTCGGCATCGTGGCGGCGTCCGGCACCGGCGCGCAGCAGCTGATGTCGCTGTTGGACGCGTCCGGAGCCGGGATCAGCCACTGCCTCGGGGTGGGCGGACGCGACATGTCCGACGAGGTGGGCGCCCTGTCGACGCTGACCGCCCTGGACATGCTGGCGGCCGACCCGGCGACCGAGGTGATCGTCGTCGTCGGCAAGCCGCCGGGACGACGTGCTGCGGAGCAGGTCCACGAACACGCCGCCACCCTGACCACGCCGGTGCTCTTCGCCATGCTCGGCCCGGGGCAACCGGACCTGACCGCTGCCGCGCGGTCCGCCGTCGAAACCCTCGGTATGCCGTGGCAGGAACCTCGATCCTGGGCGGCGCCCGACGACGCCGCGCCGACGACCCCACCGGCCGCCGACGTCGCCCCCCGCTACGTACGCGGTCTGTTCTCCGGCGGCACGCTCTGCGACGAGGCGATGGCGGTGGTCGCCGCCGAGCTCGGCCCGGTGTACTCCAACATCCCGCTGCGGCCGGAGTGGTCGCTCGGCACCGATCTGCAGCCGATGTCCGCGGCGGGCGTCGAGCACCACGTCATGGTCGACTTCGGCGACGACGCGCTGACCCTGGGCCGGCCGCATCCGATGATCGACGGCTCGTTGCGCGCTCATCGCATGCTGGCCGAGGCGCTGGACCCCACCTGTGGAGTGCTGCTGCTCGACGTCGTGCTCGGCCATGGCGCCCACCCCGACCCCGCGGCCGAACTCGCCCGGGTGATCGCGGAGTGCCGGACGATCGCCTCCCGACGCGGCCGGGAACTGCCGGTGGTGGTCTCCTTGATCGGAACGGCGGGCGACCCGCAGGATCTCGACCGCCAGGCGGAGGCGCTGAACGGTGCCGGCGCGTCCGTCCATCTGTCCAACGCGGCCGCCGCGCGCGAGGCGGTCCGCCACGTCGTCGCGCCCTCCTCCGGCCTCCCGCCGACACCCACGGCGAGGCCGACGACGCCGCCGACGACGAGGCCAACGCCGACCTATCGGAGTGACGGATGAGCGCACTGGACACCCTGCTGACGGCCGAACCACGGGTCGCGGCGGCCGGGGCCGACCTGCTCATCGACAGTCTCGGCGCCCAGGCGGTACCGGTCGAGCGGGTCGAGTGGCGGCCTCCGCTGCCCGGCACGGAGAACAGCCTGGCCACGGTAGTGGCCGACCCGCGCCGAGCCGAGGCCAACCGGCAAGCGCTCGACCGCATGCTCGCGTCCACGTCCGAGCTGGTCGACGTCCGCCCGGCCCGGGACGCGCTGGGACTCCAGCCCGG
This sequence comes from Phytoactinopolyspora halotolerans, assembly GCF_010550675.1. Lineage (GTDB taxonomy): Bacteria > Actinomycetota > Actinomycetes > Jiangellales > Jiangellaceae > Phytoactinopolyspora > Phytoactinopolyspora halotolerans. The sequence goes on from NZ_JAAGOA010000013.1 coordinate 55,927, forward strand.
CGAGCTCCTGCACGCCGGTCCCCCGTTGACCTGGGATCGGGCGTCCGGCCCGATGCGCGGCGCGCTGATCGGTGCGATGATCTTCGAAGGCCTCGCAGACTCGCCGGACAGCGCCGAGGCGAAGCTGGCGGCCGGCGCGGGAATCACCCTCACCCCGTGCCACGAGCGCGGCGCCGTCGGCCCGATGGCGGGCGTGGTCTCCCCTTCGATGTGGATGTTCGAGCTGCGTGACGAGGCGAACGACGGCACGTCCTGGTGCTCGCTGAACGAAGGGCTCGGCAAGGTGCTGCGATACGGCGCCTACTCCGACGACGTCATCGAGCGGCTGCGCTGGATGAGCGCCGTGCTCGGACCGCTGCTGCAGGCTGCGGTGCGTCGGCGCGGCCGGATCGACATCAAGGCCATCGTGGCGCAGATGGTGCAGATGGGCGACGAGGGTCACAACCGGAATCGGGCCGGTACCCTCATGCTCCTGCGCGAGCTGCTGCCTGACCTGATCGAGTGCGGCGCACCGTCGTCGCAGGTCGCTGAGGTCACCCGGTTCGTCTCCGGGAACGATCACTTCTTCCTCAACCTGGTCATGCCGACCGGCAAGCTGCAGACGGCCGCCGGGGCCGGAATCGCCGGCAGCACCGTGGTCACCACCATGGCACGCAACGGCACCGACTTCGGCATTCAGGTGTCCGGCACGGGTGACGAGTGGTTCACCGCCCCCGCTGACACACCGGACGGGCTGTTCCTCGGCTCCTTCGGACCGGACGACGCCAATCCCGACATCGGCGACTCGGCCGTCTGCGAGACGATGGGCATCGGCGGGTTCGCCATGGCCGCCGCTCCGGCCATCGTGCGGTTCGTCGGCGGCTCGGTTCCGCTGGCGCTGCACACCAGCCGGTTGATGTACGAGATCACGCTGGCGGAGAACCCCGCGTACGCGTATCCGATCCTGGATTTCCGCGGCGCACCCACCGGGATCGACGTCACCCTCGTCGCCCGCACCGGCGTGCTGCCGCAGATCAACACCGGGATGGCCGGCAAGGTGGCCGGCACCGGCCAGGTGGGCGCCGGCCTGGTCAAGCCGCCCGCGGCGTGTTTCACCGCAGCGCTGGACGCCCTTGCCGCGCGGACGCCCGGGCCGGCCGCCGATTCGCCCTCGCCACCGAAGTCGGTCGTCTGAGTGCCGTCGGAGCGCCGTCGTTCTCTGGACATTGTCCAGGCCATGGCTGAGATTCCGTCGAGAGATCGCCCGACGGCGGATCGGCGTCGACGGATGTGCGCACCGGACCTAGGTACGCTGTGCCCGTGACCTCTCCGGTACCGTTCCCAGCCGACGACGACGCCGGCCGCACGTTGGACGACGAACCCGGCCGCCCATTGGACGACGAGGCCGGGCGTCGACCAGACGACGAGCCGGGTGGCCGGATGGACGACGAGCCCAGCCGACAACTAGAAGGAGTCATCGCCAACCAGGTGCGCGAGTACCGGCTCACCGCGGGCCTGTCCGTCGCTGAGCTCGCCGCCCGGGCCGGCATCTCCAAGGCGATGCTGTCCAAGATCGAGAACGTGCAGACGTCGTGCTCGCTGACGACGCTCGGCCGGCTCGCGAGGGCGCTGGGCGTGCCGGTCACCGCGCTCTTCCGCGGGGTCGACACCGAGCGCGAAGCCGTGTTCACCAAGGCGGGCCACGGCGCCGTCATCGTCCGGCGCGGCACCGGCGTCGGCCACGTCTACCGGCTGCTCGGGGAGCTGCAAGGGTCACAGACCAGGATGGAGGCGCACGTGGTCGAGCTCAGTGAGAGCTCGGACGTGTTCCCGCTGTTCGAGCACCCCGGCACCGAGCTGATCTACATGCTGGAGGGCGCCATGGTGTACGGACACGGCGAAGCCCGGTATGAGATGCGGGCCGGCGATGCGCTCCAGTTCGACGGCGAGGGTCCGCACGGTCCCGATACCCTGCTCGAGTTCCCGATCCGGTTCCTCTCCGTGGTCGCCTACCCCGATCACTGACGGTCGTTCACGGCGTCCATTCGAGCACCAGCCGCCGCTCGGGCCATCGCCAGAGCAGGCGCCGTGTCGTTCGATCAGACCGAGCTCCGCGAGACGCTGCATTCGCTCCTCTACGGTTTCGTGACGTCCAGATCTTCCGGATAGTCGACGTCGTCCGGGCGGCCGGTGTTGTCGCACGGCACCGCGGTCACCAGCTCAGGATGCCGGATCATGAACGCGCGCGCCCCCTGATCGCCCTCGGCCAGCGCCGCCACGTCCGCCCATACCTCGCGGCCGAGCAGGACCGGGTTGCCGCGCGCTCCGCCGTACGTGGCCGCGGCGACGAACGCGCCGCCCACTCGTGCCGCGCGCAGCCGCCGGACCGCCTCCGGCCCCAGCCACGGTTGGTCCACCAGCGCCACCACGACGGCGTCCACCTCGTACTCGCGGACGGCGTCCAACCCCGCCCGCAGCGACGAGCCCATCCCAGACTGCCAGTCCGGGTTATACACCAGGTGGATCGGGACACCGGCGGGATGTCCGGAGACCTCCAGGCCGACAGCACCTTCGACGACGACGATCGGCGTGCAGCCACCGTCGGCCAGCAGGCGCACCGCGCGGTCGACCAGCCGTTCCCCCGCGACCTCCACCAGGGCCTTCGGTGTGCCGAACCGCCGCCCTTCACCCGCCGCGAGCACCAGTCCTCCTGCCGTCGCCGTCGTCATCGTGAATCACGACCCGTCTACGAAATCGCCCCGCCGGCCAGAGGTCTCGCCTCGCGCTCGCCGATGCGGTCGTGGTGAATCGGGCCGGTCAATTCACTCAGCCTCCGTCCCGAGCCGCCCCATCGCGCCGCGATGATCTCCGCGGCGATCGAGATCGCCGTCTCCTCCGGCGTGCGAGCCCCGATGTCCAGCCCCACCGGCGCCGACATCCGGCCCAGCTCCTCCTCGCTCAGGCCCAGCTCGCGCAGGCGCGCCAGCCGGTCCGCGTGCGTGCGCCGGGACCCCATCACCCCGATGTACGCGGCGGGTGTGCGCAGCGCCGCTTCCAGCAACGGCACGTCGAACTTCGGATCGTGGGTGAGCACGCAGATCACGGTCCGCGCATCCACGCTCACCCCGGCCAGGAAGTCGTGCGGCCAGCTCACCACCACCTCGTCGGCATCCGGGAACCGCCGCTGGGTCGCGAACACCGGCCGGGCGTCGCAGACCGTGACGTGATACCCCAGGAACTTGCCGATACGGACCACCGCGGCCGCGAAATCGATCGCCCCGAACACCAGCATCCTGGGCCGCGGCGCGAACGACTGGACGAGAACCTCCAGCTCGTCCATCCGTCGCTCGCCGTCGGCACCGTACCGCCGCACACCCGTGATGCCCTGGTCGAGCATTCCCCGCGCGTCGTCGGCGACCGCGTCGTCCAGACGCTGTCCGCCGAGGCTTCCCTCCGTAGTATCCGGCCACACCACCAGGTGCGCGCCCGGCTCGCCCGGTCCGGACACCACCGTCGCCAGCGCCACCGGCTCGTGCCGCTGCACCGTCTCCGCCAGCGCACCCAGCTGCGGGAAGGTCTGGGCATCGACCGCCTCGACGAAGACGTCGATCGTGCCGCCACAGGTCAGGCCGACGGCGAATGCGTCGTCGTCGCTCACGCCGTAACGCTGCTTGACCGGCTCGCCCCCGGCGATCACCTCCTGCGCCAGCTCGTAGACCGCACCCTCGATGCACCCGCCGGATACGCTGCCGACGGCTTCTCCCGTGTCGGTCACCAGCATCGACGCACCGGCCGGCCGTGGTGCCGACTGGAAGGTGCCGACGACCGTCACCAGGCCCGCTCGGCCGCCGCGCCGCACCACCGACACCAGGTCGGACATCACCTCACGCATCGCTCACCGCCTCCGTAGCGTCCTGCAATCGGTGCGTCCCAGGCCACGGCGTGCAGGACGTCGTCGTTGTCAGCAGGATGGCCAGATCCTCCATCGCGCCGAGGGAATGACCCGCCACCAGATCGTCGATGTGCGGCAACGCCGCGCGCATCCCGCCGGTGCGCGGCGCGTAGCCGTCGTGGCCGCGATGGGGGTTGACCCACACCACCCGCCGCGCCAACCGCCGCAGCCGCGCCATCTGCTCGCCCAGCAGCGTCGGATCACCCTGCTCCCAACCGTCGCTGGCGAGCACGACGACGGCACCCCGTGCGACGCCCCGCTGCCCCCACCGGTCCAGGAACTCCTTCACCTCCGGACCCAACCGGGTGCCACCGCTCCAGTCCGGGATGGCCTGCGACGCCTTGGCTATCGCGGCCGCGGCGCCCCGGCCGCGCAGCTCGCGCGTCAGCCTGGTCAACCGCGTGCCGACGGTGAACACCTCGGTGCCCGGACGCGCCCGGCACGCCGCGTGCGCGAACCGAAGCACGGTGTCGGCGTATGGTGCCATCGAGCCGCTGACATCGATCAGGAATACCAGCCGGCGGGTCCGGCGCGACTTGCGGTGCCGGAGTACCTCCACCGGCTCACCGCCGCGGCGCATCATCGCCCGGATCGTGCGGCGCGCGTCGATCGTGCCGCCCGGTGCGGCCCGCATGCGCCGGGTGATGCGCTCCGGCACCGCGATCACGAGTGCGCTGAGATAGTGGTTCACCTCGGCCCGCTCGGCGGCGGTCAGCTCAGTCACGTCGCGGTTGCGGAGAACCTCGTGCCGGCTCGCCGTGGCCAGCTTCTCCGGCGGCGGCCCGTCGTTCTTCGCACCGGTCTCCGGCTGGCCGTCGGCGGGCGCGGCGACCATCCGGTACGCCGGTGCGACCTGCACCCGCGGCCGTGGCCGGCCCTGGCCAGCGCCGAAGTACGCGCTGAACACCTGGTCGTAGCGTTCGATGTCGTCGGGCGAGGCGCACAGCGTCAACCGGCCGGACCAATAGACCGCACTCAGCGAGTCGGCGCCCAGTTCGGCCAGCGCACGCAGCATCATGTGCACGCGGGTCGGCGGCACCGACGCCCCGGACGCACGCAGCCGGCCGGCGAACTCCACCACCGGCTCGACCGCGTGCTCGGGGCCTGCATTCATCCGGCCGTCTCCACCACCATCTCGCCGATCTCCGCGCGGATCCGTTCGGTGTCTTCCTGGTACTTCAACACGGCCCCGAGAGTGCGGGAGGCCAGGTCCGCGTCGAGCTCCCGGGCCCCCAGCGCCGCCAGCGCCGCCGCCCAGTCGATGGACTCGGCGAGCCCGGGCGGCTTGAGCAGGTCGGCGGAACGCATCCGTTCCACCACGCGCGCCACGTCACTCGCCAGCCGCTCGCTCACCTCCGGCAGTCGCCGGGTGATCACCGCGATCTCGCGCTCGAACGTCGGATGGTCGAGCCAGTGGTACAGGCACCGCCGCTTCAGCGCGTCATGCACCTCACGCGTGCGGTTACTGGTGACCACGACGGTCGGCGGGGTCTCCGCGCGCACCGTCCCCACCTCCGGGATGGAGATGGTGAAGTCCGAGAGCACCTCCAGCAGAAACGCCTCGAACTCATCGTCCGCCCGGTCGATCTCGTCGATCAACAGCACGCACGGAACCTCCTCCAGCGCCCGCAGCAGCGGCCGCGCCACCAGGAACCGACGGTCGTAGAGTTCATGCTCCAACCGGTCGACGTCGGACACGCCGGCCGCCTCGGCGGCGCGCAGATGCAGCAGCTGCCGCGGGAAGTCCCAGTCGTAGAGTGCCTGGGCGGCGTCCACGCCCTCGTAGCACTGCAACCGGATCAATGGCGCGGACAACGCCGCGGACAGTGCATGCGCCAACGACGTCTTGCCGACGCCGGCCTCCCCTTCGATGAACAGCGGGCGACGCATCCGCAGGGCGAGAAAGGCCGCGGTGGCCAAGCCGTCGTCGGCGAGATAACCGGCGGCATCCAGCCGCCTGGCCAGCTCCTCCGGCCCGGCGACGACGCCGTCGGTGGGCGGTCCGGATGCATCGGAGCGGTCCCGGATCTCCGTCATGAAACAACGCTACGCCCTCCACCCGTCCCGCGTCCCGCCCCTCGCCGGCGCCGCACCGACGCCGCCGCGCCGGGTGCTTGAGCCGGTTCCCACCATGGCGAAATCTGCCAGGATGGCCCTCGGCAACGTCGTGAACCTGCACACATGACCGAGCCGGCGCGATCGAGTACCGTCACGCAGAAGCTCCACCGGCGGGGCGATCAGGTGAGGCGGGCACGCGAGACAGGCAAGCTGGACGGCAGGACGCGCCGGCACTCCCGGGCGGCGCGCGATCCGAGTCAGGAGGCGCTTGATGAGCTCCCCGGTCAGACCGGTAGACCTGAACTACGGTCTCGACGACGTACCGCGACCGCTGGCCAGCCTCGGCCTGGGCGTGCAACACGTGCTCACCATGTTCGGCGCCACCGTCGCCGTCCCGCTCATTCTCGGTCCGGCGATGGATATGCCGCCGGACGATCTGGCCATCCTGGTCAGCTCGGTGATGATCTGCTCCGGGATCGCCACCTTCATCCAGGTCCGCTTCGGCACCCGGCTGCCCATCATCCAAGGCGTCTCGTTCGCGTTCCTCGGACCGTTCTTCGCGATCATCGCCGCCACCGCCGCGCAGGGCGGCGACGTCACCATGCAGTACATCGCCGGTGCCATCATCGCCGGTGCCGTGCTGGAGATCGTCCTCGGCTACACCGGGCTCTTCGGCAAGCTGCGACGATACATCACCCCGGTGGTGATCGGACCGGTCATCGCGCTGATCGGGCTGGCCCTGTTCGAATCCGGCGCACCGATGGCCGGCGGTAACTGGTGGTTCGGCGCGCTGACCATCGTCGCCGCGCTCGGTTTCGTGCTGATCGTCGCGCCGCGATCCAGGTTCTTCTCGCTGTTCCCCATCCTGCTGGCCGTGCTCGTTGCGTACGTCGTCGCCTGGTTCTGCAGCGCCGTCGGGATCCTGAGCGAGGACAATCCCGCATACATCAGCTTCGACGCGGTCGGCGACGCCCCGTGGATCCGCAACCTGGTGATCGAGGACGGCGGCATCTTCCTGCCGTGGGGATGGCCGCAGTTCACGGCCGGATTCATCCTCGCCACTCTCGCCGGCTACCTCGCATCCATGATCGAGTCCTACGGCGACTACCACGTGATCTCACGGTCCGTGGGCCGGGGCGATCCGAGCGAGAAGCAGATCAGCCGCGGCATCGGCGCCGAGGGGGCCGGCTGCCTCGTCACCGGCTTCTTCGGCGGTTTCGCCTCGACCAGCTACACCGAGAACGTCGGCCTGGTCGCGATGACCAAGGTCGCCAGCCGACGCGTGGTCTACATCGCTGCCGGCCTGCTGATCCTGCTCGGTCTGATCGCCAAGGTGGGGGCTGTCGTCGCGACGATCCCGGGGCCGATCGTCGGCGGCCTGTACTGCACCCTGTTCGGCCTGATCGCCTCGATCGGCATATCCAACCTGATGCGCGCCGACATGCACAGCCAGCGCAACCTACTGATCGTCGGGTTCATCCTGTTCATGGGGCTGTCCGTACCCGCCTACTTCGAGAACGTCACCATCGAGATCTCCTGGGCGGAATGGTTGGGCGATGCCATCACCACCGTCGGCAGCACCGGCATGGCGGTTGCGGCCATCCTCGGATTGATCCTGGACAACCTGGTGCCCGGCACACCCGAGGAACGCGGATTGACTCATCTGGACGAGACCCGCGGGCCGGTCGGTGAGGTCGAGGTGCACGACGGCGACGACGAGCAGAGCTAGCTCGCCCGGCTGACGACGTCACCCGGCTCCGTTGCTCTTGCGCATATCGCGTCGTTCGCGCTCCCGGTAACTGAACGCGGCCTCACGGATCGACTCCTCGCTTTCGAAGCCGGAGCCGATCGCCCCAGCGACCGTCGCGGCGGCGGTCACCAGCATGGTCACCACGACGTAGTCGAGGAGACCGGGATCCGCGCCGACGTACTCGCCGAGCACGCTTCCGGTCAGCACCACGGCCGCGGCAGCGAGATTGACCAGGAACAACGCGACATACATGCAGCCCACGCCGATCGTGAGCGTCACCAGAGTCGAGACGTTGAACAGCGCCGTCTCCCACTGCTCATGCGGCGCATCGCTGCCCTCCCACAGCCGGTGGTACACGATCAACCACACAACCATGATCCCGACCGATCCGGATACCGCTGCCAGCAGCCGGAACGGTCCCATCGAGCTGGCCAGCTGCCAGGTGACCGTGTTGATCATGTAGAACGCGCTGAACGCGAACGCACCGACCAGCGGCCCGGTCAGCCCGAGGACGAGCCGCCACGGCCGATTGTTGCGCACCATGCCGATCAGCAGTCGCAAGCCTCCACGTGACGCGACGATACGCGCGTCGATCTCCGCAGGCTCCGGCGTTATCCGCCGGAACCGGCTCGTCAGCCCCGGACCGCGTCGGCGAGCAGTGCCCTCAGGCGGGACGGTGCGCACCTCGGGATCACAGATCTCCGCGATGAGCCGCACCAACACCCGACGAACCCGGCGGCGTAATGCCATGCCGCCGAATGCCGGCAGCGAGACGACGATGATCCTGCGCCGGTGGCTTACGTCCGCGACGATGGGCTGTTTCCCCGCGCGCAGAACGAGATCGGTGACGCACACCACCAGGTCCCAGCCGTGTGTGCGCATGCGCTGCTCGGCAAGAGTCGTCATCGCCGTGTTCCGGGCGTCACTCAACGGCAGCCGCTCGGTGATCAGCTGCACGTCCCACGGTCCGCGCCGTACGTGTTCGGCCAGCTCTGACGGTAGGTCGGTGGCAAGCTGCCGGGCCAGCTCAACCGGTGCGGCAACCGGGTCCGAGATCAAGCCGATCTTGACCGGCCCCGAACGGTGGTGGGCGTCGTCAGAGTCGCCGATATCGTCAGCGTCGATATCGTCAGCGCCGTCGATGCTGTCAGCGTCGTCGGCGGCGTCGGCATTCCAGCCATTCCCACGTGGGCCCACGCTGTGTCGGGCTACCCACGTCGTCGGCGCGCTAACCGGTCACGGCACGCGCGAACGGCCCAGGCGAGCTGGAAGGCGTTCCGGCCGGGGTTCTGTCGTAGGGCTCGGGCAGAGGCACGTGCAGGGTCCTCTGGACCGCGGGCTACGGCCCACGCGCGAGCCGATGGTCAGGTCGCGCGACCGAACATGGCGTGCGGGGAGACCTTCACCTCCGGTGGCTCCTCCCCCGCCCACTGAGCCTCCCGGATCGCCTTCATGGCGGCCTTGCGGCTCTCTCGGTCCAGCCGATCGACGAACAGAATGCCGTCGAGGTGGTCGGTCTCGTGCTGGATCGCCCGGGCGAGCAGTTCCGTGCCCTCGATGGTCACCGGGTCGCCGTACTCGTTGAATCCCTTCGCGACGACACCGAACGCACGCCGACAGTCGAACTCCAGCCCGGGGATCGACAGGCACCCCTCGGGTCCGAACTGCTCCTCCTCGGACAGCTCCAGGTCCGGGTTGATCAGATGCCCGACGACGCCGTCGACGTCGTAAGTGAACACCCGCAGCGACACCCCCAGCTGAGGTGCCGCCAAGCCCGCTCCGCCCGCGTCGAGCATGGTCTCGGTCAGGTCCTTGACTAGGCCACGCAGCTCCTTGTCGAACGTGACGACCGGTTCAGCCTTGGTACGCAGGACCGGGTCGCCGAACAGCCGGATCGGCCGTACCGACATCAGTACCTTCCTTCATGCTCTGCCTCGTCGATCATGGACAGCTCCGCCCGCAGCGCGTCGGGGTCGGTGAAGCGCAGGGCGGTCATGCCCAGACCACGGGCGGCGTCGACGTTGGGCGGGTTGTCATCGATGTACACCGCCGACGACGGCTCGATCCCGTACCGCTCGAACAGCACCTGGAAGATCCGCGTATCCGGCTTCACCAGCCGTTCCCGGCCCGAAACCACGATCCCTTCGAACCAGGACATCCACTCGAAGCGCGGATAGGTCAAGTCGAACTTCTCCGCCGACCAGTTGGTCAGCGCGTACAGCCGGCTACCGCGGTCGCGCAGCTCGCGCAGGATGTCGACCGTGCCCTCGATCGCGCCGCCGATCATCTCCTCCCAGCGGGCGTCGTACGCCGCGATCAGTTCGGCGTGCTCCGGATATTGAGCGGTCAGCTTCTCGACCGCCTCCGACCACGGACGGCCACGATCCTGCTCCAGGTTCCACGCAGATGTGGTGACTTCGGCAAGGAACCGCTCCACCTCGGCGTCGGACGGCAACAGCTGCCGGTAGAGGTAGCGCGGGTTCCAGTCGACGAGCACGCCACCGAGGTCGAAGACGACTATGTCGCTACGCCGACCACTCCACTCGCTCGTCACGTCGCCGCTCGTGTTGTCTCGTCGCGCTCCGCTCCTCGCGCGCTCCGCGGCCGACTCCGCTCGTCCCTCGCTATGCCGACCACTCCACTCGCTCGTCACGTCGCCGCTCAAACGTTGAAGCCAAGCGCGCGCAGCTGTTCGCGTCCCTCATCGGTGATCTTCTCCGGACCCCACGGGGGCATCCAGACCCAGTTGATCTTCAGACCGCTGACCAGCCCATCGGTGGCGGCTGTCGCCTGCTCCTCGATGACGTCGGTCAGCGGGCAGGCTGCGCTGGTCAGCGTCATGTCCACGGTCGCGACGCCGTCGTCGTCGACGGACACTCCGTAGATCAGGCCGAGGTCGACGACGTTGATCCCCAGCTCGGGGTCGACGACGTCGCGCAGCGCCTCCTTCAGATCCTCAATGTCGACAGTGGTCGTCATAGCTCATTTCTCCTCACCGGACAGCGCACGCGCGGCCGCGTCCTTGAACGCCATCCAGGACAACAACGCACACTTCACCCTAGCCGGGTAACGTGCCACACCGGCGAACGCAATGCCGTCGCCGAGCACGTCCTCATCCGGCTCTACCTGGCCCTTGCCCTGCATCAACTGCGTGAAAGCAGCCTCCGTGGCGAAAGCCTCGTCCAGCGACTCACCGGTCAGCAGCTCGTGCAGCACGCTGGCCGATGCCTGACTGATGGAGCAGCCCTGGCCGTCGTAGGAGACGTCCGCCACCTTCTCGCCGTCGAGCGAAACCCGGACCGTGATCTCGTCGCCACATGTCGGGTTGACGTGATGCGATTCGGCGTCGAACGGCTCCCGCAACCCGCGTCCGTGCGGGTTCTTGTAGTGGTCCAGGATGATCTCCTGGTACAGGGACTCGCTCACCCGAAGAACCTCTTCACCTGCTCGATGCCGTCCACCATCGCGTCGATCTCGGCGGTGGTGGTGTACAGGTAGAACGACGCTCGCGTGGTCGCAGGTATTCCGAACCGTACACAGATCGGACGGGCACAGTGGTGTCCGACCCGGACCGCCACGCCCTGTTCGTCCAGCAGCTGACCGACGTCGTGCGGGTGCACACCGTCGACGGTGAACGAGATCGTCCCGCCGCGCTCGACCGTGCTGTCCGGCCCGACGATCGTCACGCCCTCGACGTGCCGTAGCCGATCCAGCGCGTACGCCGTGATGACCTGTTCGTGCTGGTGAATCGTGTCCATCCCGATGCCGGTCAGGTAATCGACCGCGGCGCCCAAACCGATGGCCTGCGCGATCGGCGGAGTGCCGGCCTCAAACTTGTGCGGCACCGGCGCGAACGTCGAGCCCTCCATCGCGACCGTCTCGATCATCTCGCCACCACCCAGGAACGGCGGCAGCGCGGCGAGCACCTCGGACCGACCCCACAACACGCCGATTCCGGTGGGACCGCACATCTTGTGCCCGGTGAAAGCGAGCAGGTCGGCACCGAGCGTGGAGACGTCCACCGGCATGTGCGGCACCGCCTGCGCCGCGTCGACCAGTACGAGCGCGCCCACCTTGCGCGCCTGCTCCACCACGGTCTGGATCGGGTTGACGGTGCCGAGCAGATTGGACTGGTAGGTCAGCGAGACGATCTTGGTGCGTGGGTTGACCAGCTCTTCCAGTGCCGTCAGGTCGAGCCGGCCGTCCTCGGTGATGCCGAACCAGCGCAGCGTCGCGCCGGTGCGCTGGGCGACGAGCTGCCACGGCACGATGTTGGAGTGGTGCTCCATCTCGGTGATGACGATCTCGTCGCCGGGGCCGAGCCGGTAACGCGGGTCTTCTGCCAACCCGCTGGCCAGCGTGTTCGCCACCAGGTTGAGCGCCTCGGAGGCGTTCTTGGCGAACACCACCTCGTCCCGGCTGGGCGAGCCGATGAACGCCGCGATCTTGTCCCGAGCGCCTTCGTAGGCCGCTGTCGACTCCTCACCGAGCTGGTGCACGGCGCGGGCCACGTTGGCGTTGTGCCGTTCGTAGTGCTCGGTCAGCGCCTCCAGAACCGGACGGGGTTTCTGCGAGGTGTTGGCCGAGTCGAGATACGTCAGCGGCCGGTCACCGGCCAGCCTGCGCTCGAGGATCGGGAAGTCCTTGCGGATCCGATCCACGTCGAGCGGGCTGGCTGCCTGGTGCGCCACGTCTGCCCTCCTGTCGTCGCACCACCAGGTTTTCTCGTGCACTACCAGGTCGGCAACCCTGGTACGGCCCGAGAAAACCTACTTCACATGATCATTTAGGGCTCGGCCGGGGTTAGACGGCGGCGCCTTCGCCGACGTAGTCGGCGTAGCCGTGCTCTTCCAGCTTCTCGGCCAGCTCCGGGCCACCTTCCTCGGCGACCTTGCCGCCGACGAAGACGTGCACGAAGTCCGGCTTGATGTAGCGCAGGATCCGGGTGTAGTGCGTGATCAGCAGCACACCCTTGTCCCCGCCGGAGGAGAACCGGTTCACCCCGTCGGAGACGATCCGCAGCGCGTCGATGTCCAGACCGGAGTCGGTCTCGTCGAGCACGGCGAACGTCGGGTTCAGCAGCTCCAGCTGCAGGATCTCGTGCCGCTTCTTCTCACCGCCGGAGAAGCCGGTGTTCAGGTCACGCTCGGAGAACTCCGGGTCGATGCGCAGGTTGTCCATCGCCGTCTTAACGTCCTTGACCCACGTCCGCAGCTTCGGCGCCTCGCCGTCGATCGCGGTCTTCGCGCTGCGCAGGAAGTTGGAGACGGAGACGCCCGGCACCTCCACCGGGTACTGCATCGCCAGGAACATCCCGGCGCGCGCCCGCTCGTCCGGGGTCATCTCCAGCAGGTCCTCGCCGTCGAGGGTGAGCGACCCGGAAGTCACCGTGTACTTCGGGTGTCCGGCGAGCGCGTACGCCAGCGTGGACTTGCCGGAGCCGTTCGGCCCCATGATGGCGTGCGTCTGACCGCTGTTCACGGTCAGGTTCACGCCGTGCAGGATCTGCACCGGACCGTTCTCCGTCTCGACGGAGACGTGCAGGTCGCGGATCTCGAGAGTGCTCATCGGTGGTCTATTCCTCGTCTCGTCCTCGTGAAGTCTTTGTTTGGAGTCTGTCCGTCACGCGTCGCCGGCGGCTTCCGCGGCGAGCTCTTCGGCCACCGCGAGCTCGCGCTCGACCGTCGTCATCAGCCGGTCCTTGATCTCCGGGACGCCGATCCGGTTGATCAGCGACGCGAAGAAGCCGCGGACCACCAGCTTGCGCGCCAGGTCCTCGGGAATACCGCGGGCCCGCAGGTAGAAGAGCTGCTCGTCATCGAACCGCCCGGTGGCACTGGCGTGTCCCGCGCCCTCGATCTCACCGGTCTCGATCTCCAGGTTCGGCACGGAGTCGGCACGTGCACCGTCGGTGAGTACCAGGTTCCGGTTGAGCTCGTAGGTGTTGATCCCGGTGGCTTCCTTGCGGATGAGGACATCGCCTACCCACACCGCGTGGGCGCTCTTGCCCTGCAGCGCACCCTTGTACTCGACGTCGCTCTTCGCGTTCGGGGTGTTGTGGTCGACGACCAGCCGGTTCTCGATGAACTGACCGGCGTCGGCGTAGTACAGGCCGAGAAGCGTCGCGTCGCCTCCTGGACCGGCGTAGTTCAGCGTCGTGCCGTTGCGGACCAGGTCACCGCCGAAGGTGATCACGGCGTGTTTGACCGTGGCGTCCCGGCCGACGTGCACATGGTGGTGCGCCAGGTGCACCGCGTCGTCGGCCCAGTCCTGCACGGCGACGACCGTCAACTCCGCGCCGTCCTCGGCCACGACCTCCACGTTCTCCACGAACGACGACGAGCCGTCGTACTCGATCACCACCACCGACTTACTGTGCCGGCCGGCGGTGATCACCAGGTGTCCGGCCGCACCCCGATCCGCCGACGTCCCGGTGAGCCGAATCACCGAAGGCCGCTCGATGATCTCGTCGCGTGGGATGTCCACGGTGAACGTCTTCTCCGCCGCCGCCCACGCCCGCGCGCTCGGCCGGTCCACCGGCACGTACGTGGAGCTCCCCTTGCGGGAGTCGTCCGCGCCGACCGAGGTCGCGGTGACCCGCGGATCCACGTCGACGGCCACGGTGTAGTCGCTGCCGTCCAACGCGGCGTCATCGTGCAGGCCGCGTAGGCGACTCATCGGGACGAACCGCCACTCCTCCTCGCGGCCGTGCGGAACGGAATGGTCGGCCACGTCGAACGACGCGAACCGATCAAGCGCGCCCTTGACACTCTTGGTGCCGGCGCCGTGTGAGTGGGCGGCCAAGCCGTGCTGGGCCGGCGTCTCGGTGGCGGTGCTCATCTGCTCCTGATCCTGTCGGTCATATCCTTGCGCCTGCGACCCTGCGCCTGCACTCAGCGCTCTCGGCAGGCGGTGGTCATGTCTCGTCGTCGGTCGTCGGAACTCGTGCCGGCCGGGTCAGCCGACGGCGCCTTCCATCTGCAGCTCGATCAGCCGGTTGAGCTCGAGGGCGTACTCCATCGGCAGCTCCCGGGCGATCGGCTCGATGAAGCCGCGCACGATCATCGCCATCGCCTCGTCCTCCGGGATCCCCCGGCTGGTCAGGTAGAACAGCTGCTCCTCGCTGACCTTGGAGACGGTCGCCTCGTGCCCCATCGCCACGTCGTCGTTGCGGATGTCCACGTACGGGTACGTGTCCGAACGCGAGACCGTGTCCACCAGCAGCGCGTCGCACAGCACGTTACTGGCGCTGCCCGTCGCCCGTGGCATGACCTGAACCAGGCCACGGTAAGACGTGCGGCCGCCGCCCCGCGCGACCGACTTGGAGACGATCGAGCTGGACGTGTTCGGCGCCATGTGCACCATCTTCGCGCCCGAGTCCTGGTGCTGGTCCTCGCCGGCGAACGCCAGCGAAAGCGTCTCGCCCTTGGCGTGCTCGCCCATCAGCCAGATCGCCGGGTACTTCATGGTGACCTTGGAGCCGATGTTGCCGTCGACCCACTCCATGGTGGCGCCCTCGGCGGCGGTGGCCCGCTTGGTGACCAGGTTGTACACGTTGTTCGACCAGTTCTGGATGGTCGTGTAGCGGCAGCGTGCACCCTTCTTGACGACGATCTCGACGACGGCGCTGTGCAGCGAGTCGGACGAGTAGATCGGCGCGGTGCAGCCCTCGACATAGTGGACGTAGGCGTCCTCGTCGACGATGATCAGGGTTCGCTCGAACTGACCCATGTTCTCGGTGTTGATCCGGAAGTAGGCCTGCAACGGGATCTCGACGTGCACACCCTTCGGCACGTAGATGAACGACCCGCCGGACCAGACCGCCGTGTTCAGAGCGGAGAACTTGTTGTCCCCCGCCGGGATCACCGAGGCGAAGTACTCCTTGAACAGCTCCGGGTGCTCGCGCAGTCCGGTGTCGGTGTCCATGAAGATGACACCCTGCTCCTCCAGGTCCTCGCGGATCTGGTGGTAGACCACCTCGGACTCGTACTGTGCGGCCACACCGGCCACCAGCCGCTGCTTCTCCGCCTCGGGGATGCCGAGCTTGTCATAGGTGTTCTTGATGTCCGCCGGCAACTCGTCCCAGGAGGTCGCCTGCTGCTCAGTGGAGCGGACGAAGTACTTGATGTTGTCGAAGTCGATGTCGGAGACGTCGGCGCCCCAGGTCGGCATCGGCTTCTTCTGGAACAGCCGCAGTGCCTTCAGACGCGTCTCGAGCATCCACTCAGGCTCGTTCTTCAGCGCGGAGATCTCCCGGACGACGTCCTCGCTCAGGCCGCGCTTCGCCGTCGCACCCGCGGTGTCGGGGTCCGCCCAGCCGTACTCATAGCGTCCGAGGCCTTCGAGTTCCGGATGTTCGATGGTGGTCATATGCGAAGGATCCTCTCCTTAGGAATCGTCCGTGTCCCGCTGTGCTACCTCGACTGGTCGAGGTACGTGTGTCGTGCACACGCCGTCGCCGTGTGCGATGGTCGCGATCCGCTGCACGTGGGTGTTCAGCAGTCGCGCGAACGCCTCGGTCTCCGCCTCGCAGAGCTGTGGAAACTGCTCGGCGACGTGCGCCACCGGGCAGTGGTGCTGGCATAGCTGCTCACCCTCGGTCACCGGCGATTCGGCCGCCGAGGCAGCGTACCCGTCGTCGCTCAGCGCCGCCGCCAGGGCCGATGTCCGGCCGCCTGGGTGGGCCGCCTGGATGATCGGCCGGTACCGCCGCTCCAACTCGGCCACGCGTCGCCGGGCGAACTCGGTGACGAGCTCCTCTCCCCCGGTTTCGGCCAGGAACCGAAGCGCACGGACCGCGAGATCATCGTAGGCCTGCTCGAATTCGTCCCGGCCCGCGTCGGTGAGGACGAAGACCTTCGCCGGCCGACCCCGACCGCGTTGACCGTAGACGCGCTGTTCGCGCGACTCGATCACACCGTCGCTCAGCAATGCGTCCAGATGCCGGCGCACTGCCGCTGGGGTGAGCCCGAGCTGATCGCCTAGCGCCGCCGCAGTGGACGGCCCGTTCTCTAGAATCGCCCGAGCAACGCGCTCACGTGTCCGGGCATGCGACTCCTGCACGACGGAGGTGCTCTCCGTCGCCGCGGTAGCCGCATGCATGTTTTTCACAACACCATCGTGCTCTATTTCCGCGCGCCATACAAATGCCACGCCGCCGGGATGCGAGTGGCATCAATCACGCAGGTCAGCCTTACCTAATTGAGTGACGTCGGGATGCTTGACATGGCGGCCATCTGCCAGGCGCCCGAGAGTCCGCCAGTGAGACGACCTCCCCAGGGCCCCGCCGCGCGCCAGAGCCGTCGAAGATGGCCGGTACTCCATCATGCTTGGAAATACTCTTGCGTTCGCATGTATGTTCGATGTAGGGTGGGTTTATCAGTGTTGGAGCGGTGTTGTTTCTGGTTTCCGCTCGGTGTGTTTGAGTTCTGTGGTGGTTGGTGTGGGTTCGGCGGGTGCGGCCGGCCCGGTCCGTTGACCGTTGTGCCTTTTGGAGGCCGGCCGCCATGTCCGTTCAACCCCATCCCAGCGACGACGACGCCGTGCCCGGTGACGCTGTCCACGACGACGCCGTGCCCCGCGGTAGCGGCGACGACGAGCCCCGCCGCGACGGCGACGACGGCGAGCCCTGCAACGACGCGCGTCCCGGTGACGATGCGCCGGTGCGGCGTGGCGGTGATGCCGCGGCCCGCCACGGCGACGGCGGTGGCGACGAGGACTCTGGCGGTGGCGGTGGTGGGCCGTGGCCGGTTCCGCAGGGCCTGGATGCGGTGCCGGCGGGTGCGGATCTGCTGGCGATGTTGGAGGACATCCCGATCGCGGGCGTGTCCGGGCGTGACACCGTCGAGGTGATGAAGGCGGCCTACCGCCAGGCCACCCGGGACCGGGCGTTGTTCCTGCTGTGTCTGCTGGAGACCGGGATGCGGGTACCCGGCTCGGCGGACACGCTGCAACGGGTACAGGTGCCGGGAGAGTTCGCCCCGGAGGAGGCCCGCGCGGCGCTGGTGTGGTCACGTTCACGCGCCGGGCGGGTGTTCGGTTTCGCCTACGACATCCACCATCGCCTGCCCATGCTGGGTCAGGCGATGCTGACCGGGGTGTTGGACGAGCCCCGCGCGCAGGCCTTCGTGTCCTGGACCGACGGCCTCGACGATGATCAGGCCGGCTACATCTGCGCCTTCCTGCTCCCGGACGCGCCGGGGATGACGGTGGCGGAGTTGATCGATGCGATCAAGAAAGCCGCGATCGCGATCGACCCCGAGTGGGCGGAGAAGAAGTACCGCAAAGCAATCCGGGGTCGCCGGGTGGTGGGCTCGCGTAACCCTGACGGCAGCGCGAACGTGGCCGGCTACGACCTGCCCATCGACCGGGCCGCCGCCGCGTGCGAGCGTATCGACGTGTTGGCGCGGGCGTGTAAGAAGGCCGGTGATACCCGCAAGATCGACCACATCCGGGTCGATCTGTTCCTCGGCATGCTCGACGGGACGCTGGAAGACCTCGACGAAGACCAGATCATCACCCACATCCTCAACCACCCCTTCACCGACGACACCACCACCAACACCAGCGGCGGAACCGACCGTCCCAGCGGCGATGGCCCCGCCACCAGCAACGACCCCGACAATGGAACCGACGACGACCACGGCCACGGCGGTTCCGACGACCAGGGCAACGGCAACGACCCCGACGGCGACGACGACGGCTCCAGCGGCGGGCCTGGTGGTTCCGACGATCAGGGCGGCGACGGCTCCAGCGGCGGGCCTGGTGGTTCCGGCGGTGCGGGCGACGGCAGCGACCCTGACGGTTCGGGCGGTTCCGACGACGACGGCGGTCCTGGTGACCGCTCCGGCGGTTCCGACGCTCCGGGTGGCGGTAGCGGGCCTGACGCTCCCGACGACGACAGCCCCGGTGACGACGGCTCCGGCGGCGGTGACGCCGCCGGCGACGGTGGCCCTGGCTCTGGCGGCGGCTGTGCAGGTCGTGACTCCGGCCGGCGCGGCGGCAAGGATGGTTCCTCCAGCGCTCGCACCACGAGCACGAACACGTGCGATCCTCACGATGACGCGGGCACGACCGGCCCTGCCGGCCAGACCGATACACCCGGTAGCGGTGCGACCAGCTCTCCCACCGACGACAACACAGCCTCGGCTGATGCGGATGGTGCGGGTGCGTCATCGTCGCGCCCTGGTGTGGGTGGTTGGTCGGTGCCGGAGTTGCGTATCGGGTTGGCGAGCCTGCTCGGTGTGGACGAGCACCCCGGTGAGATCCCCGCCTGGGACTTCGTTCCCGCCGCCGTGGCCCGCCAGATCGCCGCACGAATGCACTCCGCGCAGTGGCGGTTCGCCATCTGCAACGACGACGGGCAGTTGATCCAGACCGGAATCACCACCGCCCGGCCCCGCTCACCGGATGGGCAAGTGGTGCGTCGGGATGCCCGCCGTGGCGGGATCCTCGAGCTGCATGTCACCATCTCGATGCTGGCCCGCCTGGCCACCCTGATCCACACCGCCACCGACGGCCAGGCGGCGGACGAGCCTGCCCACGCCCAGATACCGGTGCAGGAGTGTGCCCGTTGGGCCGCGGTCATCACCGACCTCGCCCGCCAACACACCACCGCCACCGCCGGCGAGACCACCACCGGCACCCACACGGGTTCGAGTAACGGTTCCGGCACCGGTACGAGTCCCGGGTCCGGCACCAGTACGGGTTCCGGCCACGGAGCGGGTTCCGGTATCGGCACCGCCAATGGCGCCGGAACAGGTGACGGTGCCGACGCGGACACGGGCGTGCGTCGGCGTCGCGCCGGCGCCGGGCTACGCCGGCACATCCAGATCCGAGACCGCACCTGCACACACCCGACCTGCCGGATGCCCGCCGTACGGGCGGATCAGGACCACGAACACGAATTCTGCCTCGGCGGACTCACCGTCGCGGGCAACCTGGCCTGCCTATGCCGCCACGACCACCGCCTACGCCACGACGGCGGCTGGAAAGCCCACCGCCCCGACACCGGCACCACCATCTGGCACAGCCCGCTCGGACACCGCTACACCAACCGCGCCCCAGCGATCATCCCCACCCTGCCCAACCCCCACCCCGCAACCACCAGGAACGACCACCACACCAACGACGACAGTGACGATGCCGGCGACGGCGGGCACGGCAGTAAGGCGCGTGTGGCCGAGAAACTACGCCGCATCCGCCACGCCACCACCGCAACCGCCGACCAAGGCAACCGCAACGCTGACAGCGCCGATCACGCTTCGGACCGTGAGGGCACTACGGAACCCGCTGACATGACGAACAGCACCACCGCCCAACGCCTCAGCGTCCGCCCCGAAGACGACGAAATACCGCCCTTCTGAAGCGACAGACTGGCGGGGCTGAAGCCGGGCAGTGCCGCTTCAGCCCTGCCATCTGGCTGGGATACTGGGGCAACCGAGTGAGGGAGGGCCGATGGAGGGCACGGTCGTCGTGATCGGAGCCACGGTGCTCGCGGTGGTGCTGGTCATCGTCATGTTCACCGCCGTCAGCGCCAAGCGGCGACGCCAAGCTCTCCAAGAGCTGGCGCATCTACATGGCTGGCAGTGGGTCCACCGCAAGGACTCCCTGCCCTCAACCTTTCCGCCCGGTCCCCCGTTCCGCGGACACCCTCGCCGCGCCAAGGCCCGCAACGTCATCACCGGCCGGCACCAAGATCGCGAGTTCGTCGCCTTCGAGTACTACTACGTCACCACAACGTCGACCGGCCAGCATGCGAGCAGCACAACGCACTACTACGCCGTCTGGCGAATCGCCCTGCCCGCCTCGCTTCCACCGATTTCTCTCGGCGCGGAAGGCGTGCTGGGCGGCAAGTTCGCGCAGGCCTTCGGCTTCCGCCGGATGAATACCGGCAACGACGAGTTCGACCGGCGGTTCAAGGTGAAGTGTGACGATCAGGACTTCGGTGCGCGCCTGCTCCATCCGGCCATGGTGAACCTGCTGATGGACACTGGCACGTGGGCTTGGCGGATCGACGGCAACGTCATGCTCTCCTACTCCAAGGGCCACCTCGACGCCGACGACGTGCTTCCCCGGCTCGAGCTCATGAATCGCGTCCTCGACCACGTCCCCAGTGAGATATGGGCACAGTACGGCCGCTCCCCCGCGTGAGCTCCCGCCATCCGGATCAGCCCGGCACACATGGGAGACTCACAGGGTGAGTATGTCCCGTGCCGTGGAGATCGCTGCGCTGACCAAGCGGTACGGTGACACGACCGCCGTGACCGGCCTCGATCTGACCGTCGAGCGAGGCACCATCACCTCCCTGCTCGGACCCAACGGCGCCGGCAAAACCACCACCGTGGAATGCTGCGTGGGTTTCCGCCGCCCGGATTCCGGCACCGTCCGAGTCCTCGGCCTCGACCCGCGCCGCGACGGGTCCCGGCTGCGCCCTCGCATCGGCGTCATGCTGCAGGAAGGCGCCGGCCTGTATCCGGGGTCGCGCGCCGCCGAACTGATCGCCCATCTTGCCCGCCTGCATGCCAGCCCGCTGGACGTCCCTACGCTGGTCGAACGCCTAGGATTGGGCGAGGCGGGCAAAACCCCGATCCGGCGACTCTCCGGCGGTCAGCGCCAACGCGTGGCGCTCGCAGCCGCACTGGTAGGTCGCCCGGAGCTGGTCTTTCTAGATGAGCCAACCGCCGGCCTCGATCCGCAGATGCGCCGCTCCGTGTGGGAGCTGCTCGGCGATCTTCGCGCCGACGGCGTCACGGTGGTGCTGACCACACATCTGATCGATGAGGCCGAGCAGCTCTCGGATGACGTCGCCATCGTCGACCGCGGTCGCCTTGTAGCTCGAGGGTCTCCCCTCGAGCTCACCAAGCAGGACGAGTCGACCGTTCAGTTCACCGGGCCGCCGCGGATGGGCCTGGAGTCGTTGCGTCAAGCGCTACCCGAGAGCAGCACGGTCGACGAGAGCGCTCCTGGTCGCTACGTGGTTCGTGGACAGGTGACCCCCCAGCTGCTCGCGACGGTGACATCGTGGTGTGCCGCGCACGACGTCATGCCCGAAGGACTGCAGGTCGGACGGCGCTCGCTGGAGGACGTGGTGCTCGAGCTCACCGGACGGAGGACGCAATGACCGATCCTCGCGGCATGGCACGCTCAGCGCCGCCAGATTCCGCGCATATCGGGCGGGTCGACGTCTCCGCAGCGTGCCACGCACGATCTCTGGACGTGCCATGCCCCGGATGACGCACGTACCCGCCCCGGGATCCGCGCCGGTCTGGCGGATGCTGACCACACAGACGACCTTCGAGACCCGGCTGCTACTGCGCAACGGCGAGCAGTTGCTGCTCACCGCCGTCATCCCGGTGGTCTTGCTCGCCCTGCTCACTGCGGTCCCTGTGTTCGACACTGCCGGCTACGACCGGGTCGACTTCCTGGTTCCGGGCATCCTGGCGCTGACCGTCATGTCCACGGCGTTCACCTCGCTGGCGATCGCCACCGGGTACGAGCGCCGATACGGCGTACTCAAACGGCTCGCCGTCTCACCGCTCCCCAGGTGGGCCTTACTGCTGTCGAAGGCATTGACCGTGCTGGTCATCGAGGCACTGCAAGTGACACTGGTGGGTGGCCTCGGCCTCGCCCTGGGCTGGCAGCCGCGCGGCTCCATCCTCGCCGTCGCGGCTCTGTTGATCGCGGGGACGCTAGCCTTCGCGGGCCTTGCGCTGCTGATGGCCGGTACGCTGCGAGCCGAGGCCACGCTGGCGGCAGCGAACCTCGTGTACCTGCTCTTGCTGGTGCTCGGCGGCGTCGTCATCCCCTTCGACCAGCTGCCGGGCTGGCTGGCGGCTGGGGCCGGGGTAACTCCGACGGGAGCCCTGGCCGATGGGCTGCGCTCCGTCCTCGCCGACGGCGGCGGCGTGCCGTGGGGCGACATCGGCATACTGACGGCATGGTCGGCCGTGGGCTTAGCCGCGGCCGCCCGCTGGTTCCGGTGGGAATGACCGCCCTGGTGGGGTTGATACCGCGCCCGAGGCCTGGGGAACCGCCCACTAAGATGGCACGGTGACCACCACCGCGACGCCGAACACCGCGGAGAAGGGAAGCCCGCACCACCTACTCCGCCGGCTTCCATTGCCGTCCGAGAAGGCGCTGCGCCGGCTCGCTGTCGCGTCCCTGGTCACGCAGGCCGGCATCATCGTCACCGGCGGCGCCGTCCGGCTCACCGATTCCGGACTCGGCTGTCCGGACTGGCCGCACTGCACTGAAGGATCGCTGACATCCACACCGGAGATGGGCGCGCACGGCGTCATCGAGTTCGGGAACCGGCTGCTGACGTTCGTGCTCGGCGCGGTCGCGTTCGCGATGCTGATGGCCGTCATCCGCACCTTCAGTTCCCCCCGGCCGCGTCGCGATCTGCTCCTCCCCTCGCTCTTCCTGCTCTGTGTCATCCCCGCGCAAGCTTTCATCGGCGGGATCACCGTGTGGACGGACCTGAACCCGTGGGTGGTGATGTTCCACTTCCTGGTCTCGGCTGTCCTCGTCGGCGTCGCCACGGTCCTGGTGCGCAGGGCTCAACGTCCGGCCGGGGCATTGCCGCCGCGGGTCGGCAACGTCTGGTTGGAGCGGCTGGGCCTGCTCGTTCTCGCCGCGACCGCCGTCGCGGTCTATCTCGGGACGGTGGTCACCGGTAGCGGACCGCACGCCGGCGATCCCGACGCCAAACGGACCGGCCTTGACGTCGCAACGGTCACCCACGTGCACGCCGACTCGGTGATGGTCCTGGTCGGACTCTCCATCGGTCTCTACGTGGCCGCCCGTGCCGTGGGGTCGCCAGGCCGATCCGCGCGCGCTGCGCTCATCCTCATCGGCGTGGAGTTCGCCCAAGGTCTGATCGGTGTCGTCCAGTACCGGCTGGAACTGCCCGAGTTCCTTGTCGGCCTGCACATGCTCGGCGCGGCGGTGATGGTCGTGGCCGCCGTGGACGCGTGGTACTCCACGCGATGGATGCCCGCCGCGCACGCCGCAGCCCGAGGGCACGCCGCCGTCTGAGGGGCACGGCGACGACGCGGCGCCGCACGCCCATCGGCGCGGTACTGCATGTTTGGCCGGTCGAGTACCGGGTACCCGCAGCGTGAACCGATGAGGACGGAGGCATTGACATGGGTCTGGGCCTCGGTATCTTCTTGATGGCGGTCGGCCTGATCCTCGCGCTCGGGGTGCGAGACAGGCTGGCCGATTTCGATCTCAGCGTCATCGGCTGGGTACTCACCGGCGTGGGGGCGCTGGCCGTGGTGTTGTCTCTGATCATCACCATCGGCCGCGGGCCGCGCCGCACGGAGATGGTGGAGCGCCGGGACGACTACGACAACCCGCCGTGACCTGCACCGTTTCGGATGCGCGTGACTGCGGTGGTGTCGGCCAGCTCCCGGCGGCCGTCCGGGTTCTCCAGATAGAACAGGACGGCCCGGTACGCCACCACCGCATCCATCTGCCATCGCGCATCGGGGATCGCCACCACGCCGCGGCTGCGTAGATTCTCCGCCAGTCTCCGCGTCGCTCGATGCCCGACCGGTTCGAGCACGGCCGACGGGTCCTTCACCTCCAGGGTGAACCAGTTATGCCACGGCCGCGGCCCTATGGTCCGGTATCCGTAGCGGTTGGTGAACAGCCGGATGCCCTGTATCTCCTCCCACGGGATCGACACCGGGCTCTGGCGTGTACCGCCGTCGTAGACGATCCTGGCAGGCGTCAGCCGCAGTCCCGGGACTGCCTCCCGCCTCTGCCGAGTCACGGCCACCGCGGACAGACAGAAGATCGTGCCGAAGCCACCCAGGACGACGAAGCCGATCAAATTGGTCCACTGCTGCTGCGCGAGGGCCGCGACCAAGAGCACCACCGCGCCCGCCACACAGACCAGTCCGAGGAACGCGAACAGCAACGCCCACCACGGCGACATCGCTTTCATCGGCAGCAGCACGCCGCTGTCCTGGAATCCACCGGCAGCGACGTGCACAGTGCGCACCCCGTCCACACCTCGCGCCGCGTAAGCACGCTCCCGGCGACGGGTCCAGCGCCAGCCGTCGGGCCATGGCAACCGGTTCCCGCCCGGCGCACGCGAATCGTGATCAGTCACGGCGGACATCTTCTCAGTGCCGCCGCTCCCCCACCGATCTCGGCGGGGTCGTCGGCGCGTCGTCGGCGCGTCGTCGGCGGGGTCGACGGGTCGTCGGCGGTGATCGGCGGGTCGTCACCAGCTCGTGACCCGGACCTCGGCGCGTCATCGGCGTGTCATCGACGGATTGATGACACGCCGATCAGGCGCAAACGCAGCTGGAATCGCGGGTGCCCCACCCAGCACCGATTCGGCGAGCAGCTTGGCGGAATACGGCCCCAGCGTCAGGCCGGTCGCACCGAAGCCGGTGGCCAGCCATAGGCCGTCGACACCCGGCACCGGTCCGAGTATCGGTGCGCCGTCCCGGCTGGCCGGACGGATACCCACCCGGACCTCCAGCCACTCCGCCTCGCTCAGGTCGGGCACCAGGCTGAAGCCGTTCCGGATCACGGCGTCGACTCCGCCCGCCGTCGCGTGCGCGTCGAACCCGCTGTCGTCCTCCCGCGTCGCACCGATCACCACCCGATCGCCGGGGAAGGACAGCAGATAATGTCCGCGGAACGTGTTCAGCACCGGCAACTGGGACCCACCGGGCATGCGCAGATGGACGATCTGACCACGCTGCGGATACAGCGCCAGGTCCAGCCCGGTCTCCGCCGCAACGTCTTTCGCCCACACCCCGGCGGCGACGACCACGGCGTCCGCGGTGACCAGCTCGCCGCCGGCCCGCACGCCGAGCACCCGGGATCCGGGTTCGTTGTCCGAGCCTGATCCGGTCAGTGCCAGTTCGGCCCTCGCTTCGACTACTCGCGCGCCGTGTTGCGCCGCCATCGTCATCAGCAGCTCGCGAATGTTGCGGCCGTCCACCCGTGCGACGGCGGGCAGCCAGAGCGCGCCGCGTGCCGTCGTCACCGGCGGGAACCGGCGCCTGATCTCGGCCTGGGTCAGCATCTCCGGCGAGCCGATGCCCACGGTCCCCTTCTGCGCGATCAGCGCCGACGCACGCTCCGCCACCGCTTCCAGCTGGACGAGTTCGGCGTCGTCCAGCGCCACGATCAACTGACCGGTCGCGCCGTAGGAGTGCTCAGTCAGGCCGCCTACCTCGAATCGTTCAATCAGCTCGAGGTAATGCGCAGCCGCCGCGAACATGTAGTCACTGCGCTCGTCGTCGGACGTACGGCTACTGACCGGTGCGATGATCCCGGCGCCCGCGGCAGTCGCTCGCTCTGGCCGGGCGTCGTCGATCACCACCACGTCCGCACCCCGAGCCGCGAGATGATACGCCACACCGGCCCCGACAATCCCTGCCCCGACCACCGCGATCCTGGTCACTCGCCGTCCTCTCGGTTATCTCGACCCGTTGCGTACTCAAACGCCGCGTCGTGAAGCGCTGTCCCGCAGCGCGCCGTCCCCCGGGGCGCTGCACTCTTAAGCGCATCACCCTGAACCCGTCTCATCGTGGGGTGCATGACCGCGACCCGTGCCCATCCGTCGCGGTTCGATCAGGCCCGACTCGTAGGCAATGACCACCAACTGTGCCCGGTCCCGTGCCCCGAGCTTGACCATGGCGCGGCTGACGTGGGTCTTCGCGGTCAGAGGGCTGATCACCATCTGCTCGGCGATCTCCTCGTTGGACAATCCCCGGCCCACCAGAGCGAGCACCTCGCGTTCCCGGTTGGTCAAGCCGTCCAGCCCGCGCGCGTCCGATGAGGCCTGCGGCCGGGAAACGTACTCGCTGATCAGTTTCCATGTGATCGCGGGCGACAGCAGCGCGTCGCCGCGCGCGGCCGACCGCACGGCCTGCAGCAGATCCACCGGCTCGATGTCTTTGACCAGGAATCCACCGGCTCCGGCCCGGAGCGCCTCGAACACGTACTGGTCGATACCGTAGTTGGTCAGGATCACCACGTGCACGTCGGCCAGGTCCGGGTCGGCGGCGATCTGCCGTGTCGCCTCCACGCCGTTCACCACGGGCATCTGTACATCCATCAACGCCACGTCCGGCCGTTCGCGGCGGATCACGGCCACGCCGTTCTCGCCGTCGGCCGCCTCTCCGACGACGTGGATGTCCGCCTCGGCGTCCAGCAGCGCGCGGAATCCGCCCCGGATCAGCGGTTGGTCGTCGACCAGCACCACGCGGATCGGACGACTCAGATCCCGGCCCGCCGCACTGGTCCCGGCCGCGCCTCGAGTTCCGGCCACGCCGCCCGTTCCAGCCGCACCACCGTTCATCACGACGGTCCGAGCGGCAACTCGGCCAGCACGGTGAACCCGCCGCCGTCTCGCGGACCCGTGTCGAGCCGTCCACCCAGCGCAGTCACCCGCTCGCGCATGCCGATGAGTCCGACGCCCGGCTCCGACGGACGATCGACCGATGCCACGCCGTCGTCATCGATCCGAATCACCAACCCGTGCGCGTCGTACTCCAGCCGGACCAGCGCCGACGACGACGGCCCGGCGTGCCGCGCCACGTTCGTCAGCGCCTCCTGGATGATCCGGTACGCCGCGAGATCGACATCGCCGGGAACGGTACGCCGGTTGCCCACGATCTCCAGCTTCACCGGCACACCTGCCGCCCGCGCCCGCTCCGCCAGTTCGTCCACACGGTCCAATGTGCTGGTGCGCGGATCGTCGTCGGCGCGCAGAACCTCCAAGGTGGACCGCAGCTCACGGGCGGCCTCGCTGCTGGCGTCCTGGATGGCGAGCAGCGCGTCGGGCACGTCCTCGCCGTTCTTGCGCGCCAGGTGCACGGCGACACCGGCCTGCACCTTGATGATCGAGATGTTGTGGGTCAGCGAGTCGTGCAGCTCCCGCGCGATCCGCAGCCGCTCCTCCCCGGCGCGCCGCAGTGCCGCCTCTTCCCGGGTGCGTTCCGCCTCCGCGGCGCGTTCCTCCACCTCGCGGACATACGCCCGCCACTGCAGGTAGGCGGCGGTCATGCCGAGGGCGGAGACCACCCAGCCGGCAACGAGCAGAGAGCTCACAGGACGCTTCGAGGGCATGCGGACATCGTAGACACCTCGCCACCGCGCGTCGTCCTGCGTGTGGAGGTGTCGGCGCGTACTACCGGTGGAGTACGCGCGCCGCCGGCTGCGCCCTGATCAGTACCCAAGAATGCCTCCTCACGTGCGACGACGCGGACGGTCGGCAGCGACGACGATCGACGACGACGGTGCCGCGGACCGACCGGCACCGTTTCGACAAGGAGGACGACACACCATGACGCTCACCCCGGCACCACCCGTCACCGCCACGCTGCACAGGCAGTTCACCGGCGACGTGCACATTCCCGGAGACGACGGTTATGACCGCGAGCGACACTCGTGGCACACGGTCATCGACCCGCGGCCGGAGCTGGTCGCCGAGGCCGCGGACGCCCGCGACGTCGCCGTCGCCGTGCGGGCCGCACGCGAACACGCACTTCCGTTCGCGGTTCAGGCCACCGGCCACGGCACCTACCTCCCGGCGGACGGCGGGCTGCTGCTGAAGACCGGCCGGATGGCCGACGTGGTGGTCGACCCGGAGAGCCGCACCGCGCGGGTCGGGCCCGGCGCCCGTTGGGCGGACGTGGTGACCGCCGCCGCATCGTACGGTCTGGCTCCGATCTCCGGCACCCTCTCCGTCGGCGTGACCGGCTACACCCTCGGCGGCGGAGCGGGGTTTCTCTCCCGCACCTTCGGATACGCCGCCGACAGCGTGGTCAGCGCCGACCTCGTCACCGCCGATGGTCGTCCGCTCACCGTCAGCGGTGAAGAGTACCCGGACCTGTACTGGGCGATCCGCGGTGGCGGCGGCAACTTCGGCGTGGTGACGGCCCTGGAGCTGTTGCTCTTCGACGTGCCTCGGGTACTCGCCGGGATGCTCTACTACCCCGCCGAGCACGCCGCCGACATCCTCGCGCTGTACAGCGAGTGGGCGGTCGATGTGTCGGACGAGCTCAACACCGGGATCATGATCGCGCGCATGCCGGACGCGCCCCAGGTACCCGACCCGATCCGAGGCCGGGGCGTCATCGGAATCCGTGTGTTCTGCCCGGCCGAGGCCCGAGGTGCGCGTAAGGCGCTGAACCGGCTGCTCGACGCTGCCGGCACCCCGCTCACCGGAGGCCTCACGGAGTCGACGTTCGGTGAGGCCAGCGCCGCACTTGCCGGTGCGGCACATCCGCCGATGGCGGTCGAGCAGCGGTTCGACCTGTTCCGGGAGTTGCCCGGTGAGGTCATCGGAGCCGTCGTCGACACCGTGGACACCCCGGTTGCGGGCGTCGAGATCCGGCACTGGGGCGGGGCCATCGCTCACCCCGGCGCGCACGCCGGCCCCGCCGGCCACCGGGACGTGCCGTTCTCGATCAGCTGCGCGGCGATGCTCGGAGGGCCCGACGACGCGGCGGCGATCGACGCGCTGGACGGGCTGACGGACCGGCTCCGCACGTATGCCACCGGCGGATCATTCCTGAACTTCCTGAACGACCCTGCCCGTACCGCCGCTGCCTTCACGCCGGAGAACTACCGGCGCCTGTCTGAGGTCAAGCGGACCTGGGATCCGGAGAACGTGTTCCGGGTCAACCTCAACATCCCGCCGGCGGCGGATGAGCGTCACGCGTCCGCGGGAGGCCAGTGATGATCCCCGCGATCGAGACAACCGGACTGGTCAAGGTGTTCGGCGAGACCCGGGCCGTCGACGGTGTGGACCTCGTCGTCGAGCCGGGCACCATCCACGGCCTGCTCGGGCCGAACGGGGCGGGAAAGACGACCATCGTGCGCATCTTGGCCACGCTTGAACGGCTGGACGGTGGACGGGCCGCGGTGCTGGGACACGACGTCGCCGCCGAGGCATCCGAGATCCGGAAACGGATCAGTCTGACCGGGCAATTCGCCTCGTTGGACGAGGACCTCACCGCTGCCGAGAACCTGACGATGTTCGGACGGCTACTCGGCATGCGCAAGGGCGACGCCCGGGCACGCACGCACCGGTTGCTGCAGGACTTCGAGCTGGCCGACGTCGCTGACCGGCGGGTGCGCACGTACTCCGGGGGCATGCGGCGACGGCTCGATCTCGCGGCGAGCATGATCGGCCGCCCCAGCGTGGTGTTCCTCGACGAGCCCACCACGGGTCTCGACCCGGGCAAACGCGAAGAGGTCTGGCGGATGATCCGTTCGGTCTCCCGATCCGGCGGGACCGTCCTGCTCACCACGCAGTACATGGAGGAGGCGGATGCGCTCGCGGACGAGATCTCCGTCATCGACCAGGGCAAGGTGATCGCGCGCGGCACACCTCCGGAGCTCAAGCGCGCCGTCGGCGGTCAGACGATCGTCGTGCGTCCCAGGGACCCCGCCCGGCTGGCCGAGGCGACCGTCGTCGTCGAGCAGGCGCTGCACCGCCGACCGGACGCGACCTCCCGCGACGTGCTGACCGTGCCCGTCGACGACGACGCGGCCTTCGGCACGGTGGTACGCCACCTGGAGGGCGCCGGCATCGAGATGGCCGAGCTGTCGCTGCGGCTGCCCAGCCTGGATGAGGTCTTCTTCAGTCTGACCGGCCGGCGCACCGACGACACGACCGATTCGCCGAGCCCACACACCGCCCAGGATGACGCAGCTTAAGGAAGGTAGTGCCACATGAACGACCGATCGACGACGTCGCACGCTGACCGCGCCCCGGTGCCCGATGCCCCGACCGGCACGGCCGAACCCGGTTCCGACCGCTCCTCCACGTCCGCTACCGTGACCGCGCCCCCGCCGGAAACGGTCCTCACCCCGCGCGGGGTGATCCGGGAAAGCCTGATCCTGGCCCAGCGGTCATTGACCAAGACTCGCCGCAACCCCGGCGAACAGATGGACGCCTTGATCATGCCGATCATGTTCCTGGTGATGTTCGTCTACCTGTTCGGTGGTGCCGTCGCCGACTCCAGGGACGAGTACGTGCAGTACCTCTTCCCCGGGATCCTCGTGATGACGACGATCCTCGCCGGGCTGCTGGCCACCGGCCTGCACATCAACATCGACATCAAGAAGGGTGTGTTCGACCGGTTCCGCAGCCTCCCGATCGCGCGCGGCGCGCCGTTGATCGGGTCCGTGCTGGGCGACATGATCCGATATGTCATCGCTGTCGTGACGGTCTTCGCCGTCGCGTACCTGATGGGCTTCCGGGTGGAGACCGACCTGGCCTCGGCGCTGGGGGCGGTGCTGCTCTGCGTGGCCCTCGGCTTCTCGCTCAGCTGGTTGTCAGTGTTCATCGGCGTGGCGGTGAAGGACGAGAACGTGGTGACCACGGTCGCCTTCCTAGGGATCTTCCCGCTGACCTTCGGCACCGACATGGTGGCCCCGAAGGAGACATTGCCGGGCTGGCTGCAGGCGTGGACGGACATCAACCCGGTGAGCCACGCCATGGACGCCACCCGTGGCCTGCTATTGGACAATCCGGCGGCGGGCTCCGCCGCAAGCACCGCAGCGAGCACCGCCGCGAACTCCGTCGCGGAGTCCGTAACGGCGACGTTGCTCTGGTCGGCCGGATTCCTGGTGGCCTTCGGCGCACTGGCGATGTACGCCTACCGGCGCCGAGCATAGTCCGCTTTCCGTGTGTGCGTCGGAAGGTTGTCGCTGCCATAGCAACAACAACCTTCCGACGTTCCGCTCGAGGACGGGGCGGCACGGCCTATCCGCGCAGGGCCGCCGCGAACCACTCCATCG
Organism: Phytoactinopolyspora halotolerans; assembly: GCF_010550675.1. GTDB lineage: Bacteria > Actinomycetota > Actinomycetes > Jiangellales > Jiangellaceae > Phytoactinopolyspora > Phytoactinopolyspora halotolerans. The sequence continues at coordinate 87,453 of NZ_JAAGOA010000013.1, forward strand.
CGGCGACGCTGCCGCCGCGGGACTGCTCCTGCCGCCACCCGTTCACGATGCCGACGAGCTCCCAGAACCGCTCCACCCGGCGGTCGGAGAATGTCGTGATCTGGTCGGCCAGTTGCCGCCGGAATCCGGCGTCGTCCGGCACGCCGCGGGCCGCGGCGAACGCGGCCGCCAACTCGCCGATGGCCTGCTGCGCACCCTCCGAGTCCGGTTCCACGCCGGCTTCGCGCAACGGCGTCACCGTCTCCGTCACCTGTTCGAAGAGCGCCACCTGCTCCGGGCCCGGGGCCGCCGCTTCGTCCTCCGACCCGCGCGCATCGTGCGAGGCCTTCGCCATTTCGCGCACCCGCGCCCGGTAGTCCGGATCCTGCACCAGCTCCGCAAGCTCGATCCACGCGTCGACCTGCTCCTGCGTGGGATCGTCGGGCAGGTCGACCTTGACCGATCGCGACTTCTGGACGAACTGCGGGTCCAGGTCCAGACCCGAGAACGTCTCGTCCCAGTACTCGTCGATGATCCGCTGTCGTTCCTCCGCGGACAGCTGTGCCAGCTTGTTCATCGTCTCCAGCTCCTTCTGGTCGTCGATCCCCAACCTGGCCACCGCCCGCAACACCGAACGCCGGGTCCGCAGGATGCGAATCTGCGCGTCGATCGCTGCGGCATGGCTCGTCGCCAGCTCGCTCAGCGTGACCGCCTGGTCCAGGAAGGCCCGGATGGACGCCAGGTCGAAGCCGAGCTCCCGCAGTGTGCGGACCAGGTCCAGGCGCGCCAGCGTGCGCGAGTCGTAGAGCCGGTAGCCGGTTGAGGATCTGCCGGTCGACGGCACCAGGCCGATGTCGGCGTAGTAGCGGACCGTCTTGACCGGTAGTCCGGTCCGCTCCGCCGCTTCGCCGATGGTCAGCCAGACGTCGTCGTTGTTCACGTGCTCCACGGTGGACCTTCCAGTCGCTGGAGACTCAAATCGAATTCACGTCTCGCTCGGCAGCATGGTCCGGGTCCGACGGCTCGGAGCGCGCGATCCACGGCGCACAGCCTGCTCACCGCATCCGCCACGCGCGTCGGTCAGCGGAGGGTTCAACACACTCTGCTACCGCGTTGGAGCATGCACGGCGGTGATGGGATTCGCGTTTGGTGCGTCATAGCGCCCTGAACTCGTATCCCATCGCGCGCGATGGCCCGCGTCGTCCGGCAGCGCTGTCGCATTCCATTACACCGACACGCCACCGCCCGTCTGACGATCCACAACGCGGATTCCTCGTCGCACAACTCACCTGGTGAGTGCAGCCTTGCGGGGGCCGGCGGCCGTCTCCTCACCTTATGGCGGTACAGCGAGCTCAACCGAGGATGAGCACGTCCGCCATCACGGCGACGAACGTGATGGTGAGATAGGTGATCGAGCCGTGGAACAGGCGCATCGCCTTCAGCCCCGCGTCCGTGGGATCGCGACGCGCGCGCCCGTACAGCTGATGCGCTTCCAGCAGGAACCACACGGCCGCGACCACGGCGCCGAGCCCGTAGACCCAGCCCAGTCCGCCGACCGGCCACAGCACCAATGACGTCGCCACCATCGCCCACGAGTACGCCAGGATCTGTGCCGCCACCGTCCGCGCCGGTGCCACCACCGGGAGCATCGGCACCCCGGCCCGCTCGTAGTCATCGCGGTAGCGCATCGCCAACGGCCAGTAGTGCGGCGGGGTCCAGAAGAAGACGATGAGGAACAGCAGCACCGGCGGCCAGTCCAGGCTTCCGGTGACCGCAGCCCACCCGATGAGCGTGGGCAGGCAGCCGGCGACGCCGCCCCAGACGATGTTCTGCGTCGTGCGCCGCTTGAGCAGCACGGTGTAGATGAAGACGTAGAACAGGTTCGCGCCCGCGGTCAGTGCGGCCGCGAGCGGGTTGACCCACACCGCCATCATCACCACGGCCAGCACCAGCAGCACAGAAGCGAAGGAGAACGCCGCCACCGGCGACACCACCGCCATCGCCACCGGTCGGCGGCGGGTGCGGTGCATGACCGCGTCGATGTCCCGCTCGAGCACCTGGTTGAACGCGTGCGCGCTCCCGGCCGCCAGCGTTCCGCCCAGCAATGTGACCGCCACCAGCCACAGCTCGGGGATGCCGCGCTCCGCCAGCACCATCGCCGGCAGCGTCGTGACCAGGAGCAGCTCCACGACACGCAGCTTCATCAGCGAGACGTAAGCGCCCACAGCCTGGCGTACGCCGGCGGGCTGCCCGGTCCTGGGATTCACCGGCCGGGCACCGCTTCGGGCGGCCGTGGAGTCCATGATCCGCGTCACATCGGCGCCGCGTTGTTCCAGGGCCGTCACGGTCATCCTTAGCAATGGTGGGCGGTTTGCCGGCGGCGTCGGAACAACCGCCTCGACTGTTCGGTTCGAGTTTAACGGTGGGTCACCGCGCGACGGTCGGCGGGCACGCCCAGTTCACATCCGAGTGAACTCTGCCGGACGAACCGACGGCCGCCGCACGGCGCACGGAGGCCCCCACTACGCTCGAGTCCGTATCCCGTGATGAGGAACTCACACGTTTGGCTCGACGGGGCCATCACGAAGGGACGGGCCACTATGGAAGACGGGTCATCATGAAGGGAAGGGCGCACCTGTGAACACAACCCCCGCCAACTCCACCGGTCTCGAGTGGTCCGAGCTCGACGACCGTGCTGTCGATACCGTCCGGCTGCTGGCCATGGACGCCGTTGAGAAGGTGGGCAACGGGCATCCGGGTACGGCGATGAGCCTCGCCCCGGTCGCCTACACGCTCTACCAACGTGTTCTTCGTCACGATCCGTCCGACCCGGGCTGGCTCGGACGGGACCGGTTCGTGCTCTCCGCCGGCCACAGTAGCCTCACGCAGTACATCCAGCTCTATCTGGCGGGCTACAACGTCACTCTGGACGACCTGAAGTCGTTCCGCACCTGGGGATCCAAGACACCGGGACACCCGGAGTATGGCCACACCGAAGGCGTCGAGGTCACCACCGGGCCGCTCGGTTCCGGCTTCGGCTCCGCGGTCGGCATGGCGTTCGCCGCTCGCCGCGTGCGCGGGCTGCTCGACCCGGACGCCGCGCCCGGCGAGAGCATCTTCGACCACCACATTTACGTGATCGCCTCCGACGGAGACCTGGAGGAGGGCGTCTCCAGCGAGGCGAGTTCCCTGGCAGGCACGCAGGAGCTCGGCAACCTGATCGTCCTCTGGGATGACAACAAGATCTCCATCGAGGACGACACCAACATCGCCTTCACCGAGGACACCATCGCCCGCTACGAGGCGTACGGCTGGCACACGCAGGTGGTCGACTTCACCGGCCCCGAGTACCGGGAGGACCCGCAGGCCGTGTTCGCGGCGCTGCAGGAGGCGAAACAGGTCACCGACCGTCCGTCGTTCATCGCCGTACGCACCACCATCGGCTGGCCGGCCCCGAACAAGCAGAACACCGGCGCCATCCACGGCTCCGCACTCGGCGCCGACGAGGTGGCCGCCACCAAGCGCATCCTCGGTGCGGATCCGGAGAAGAGCTTCGACGTCGCCGACGACGTCATCGAGCACACGCAGCTCGCCGTCGACCGCGGCAAGAAGCTGCGCGCCGAGTGGGAGGAGCGCTATCTCGCGTGGCGCGAGGCCAACCCGGAGCGCGCCGCACTCCTCGACCGGCTGCGCGAGCGGAAGCTGCCGGCCGGCTGGACCGATGCCCTGCCCGAGTTCGAGCCCTCGGAGAAGGGCATCGCCACCCGCGCGGCGTCCGGCAAGGTACTCAACGCGATCGCACCGGTACTGCCGGAGTTGTGGGGCGGGTCGGCGGATCTCGCCGGCTCGAACAACACCACCATCACCGGTGAGCCGAGCTTCCTGCCGGAGAAGCGCTCCAGCGAGATGTTCCCCGGCCACCCCTATGGCCGCACATTGCATTTCGGCGTGCGCGAGTTCGCCGCCGGGCTGATCGCCAACGGCATCGCGCTGAACGGACTCACCCGGCCGTACGCGGCCACGTTCCTGGTCTTCAGCGACTATCAGCGGGCCGCGGTCCGGCTCGCCGCCGTGCAGCAGATCCCGACGACGTTCGTCTGGACGCACGACTCCATCGGCCTGGGCGAAGACGGCCCGACCCATCAGCCGGTCGAGCACCTCAGCGCGCTGCGGGCCATCCCCGGATTCGACGTGGTGCGCCCGGCGGACGCGAACGAGACGGCGGTGGCATGGCGGACCATCCTGGAGCGCGGTCACAAGCCGGCCGGCATCGCGCTGACCCGGCAGGGCATCCCGACCTTCGACCGCTCTGTCTACGCCTCCGCCGAGGGTGTGGCGAAGGGCGCCTACGTCTTCGCCGACGCCGCCACGGGCGACGGCAACGGCGAGCCGCGAGTCATCTTGATGGCCAGCGGCTCCGAGCTGCAGCTCGCCGTCGAGGCACGCGAGCGGCTCCAAGCCGAGGGTGTTCCCACCCGGGTGGTGTCATTCCCGTCACACGAGTGGTTCGAGGAGCAGAGCGCCGAGTACAAGGAGTCGGTGCTGCCGGCCAGCGTCAAGGCGCGCGTCTCGGTCGAGGCCGGCGTCGCGATGAGCTGGCACCGCTATCTCGGCGACGCCGGGCGCGCGGTGAGCCTCGAGCACTTCGGCGCCTCCGCCGACTACAAGATCCTGTTCCGGGAGTACGGCTTCACCCCCGAGGCGGTCGTCGCGGCCGCCAAGGAGTCGATCGAAGCCGCCCGGTGACGGCCACCCCCGACCAGGCGCTCACGCCCGGCGACGCGTGGTTCCACGGCACGCGTCGCCGGACCCCGAGCCACACGTTGCAGGACACCGTGAGAAACGCACGCAATGGAGCTGATCGCTATGACCACTGACACCACTCCCCTGTCCCGGCTGTCCGACGCCGGCGTGGCGGTCTGGCTGGACGACCTGTCCCGGGATCGCATCACCACCGGCAACCTGCGGAACCTCATCGAGGCGTGGCACGTCGTCGGCGTGACCACCAACCCGTCGATCTTCCAGGCTGCCATCTCCAAGAGCAGCCTGTACGACGACGACCTGCGTCGGCACGCCGGCCAAGGCTCCGACGCCGACGCCGCCGTGCGCGACCTCACCACCGACGACGTGCGCGCCGCCGCCGACCTGTTCGCCCCGGTCGCCGAGCGCAGCGACAACGGCGACGGCCGGGTCTCCATCGAGGTCGACCCGCGGCTCGCACACGACACCCAGGGCACCATCGACCAGGCGCGCGAGCTCTGGACGGAGGTGGACCGGCCGAACATCTTCATCAAGATCCCGGCGACCAAGGCCGGGCTGCCCGCGATCACCGCGGTGATCGCGGCGGGAATCAGCGTGAACGTCACGTTGATCTTCTCGATCGAGCGTTACCGTGAGGTCATGGACGCCTATCAGGCCGGTCTGGAGCAGCGGCTCGCCGCCGGTGAGTCCCTGGACGGGATCGCCTCGGTGGCCTCGTTCTTCGTCAGCCGGGTCGACTCCGAGATCGACAAGCGACTGGAGACGATCGGGTCCGACGAGGCGCTGGCGCTGCGCGGCCGGGCGGCGGTCGCCAACGCGCGGCTGGCCTACGCCGCCTACGAGGATGTCATCGCCGCGGACCGGTGGAAGCGTCTGGAAGCGGCCGGAGCGCAGCGGCAACGCCCGCTGTGGGCGTCGACGTCGACGAAGAACCCCGAGTACCGGGACACCATGTACGTCGAGGACCTGGTCGCGCCGGACACCGTCAACACGATGCCCGAGTCGACGCTCGAGGCCACGGCCGACCACGGTGAGATCACCGGGGATACCATCCGCCCGAATCGGGAAAACGCGTGGGAGACGCTGGCGGCGATCAAGTCGGTCGGTGTCGACCTCGACGACGCCACCCAGGTCCTGGAGGACGAGGGTGTGGAGAAGTTCGAGGCGAGCTGGAACGACCTGCTGGACTCGGTCACCGCGAAACTGGAGGCGGCGAAGTGACGAGCGAGCGGAGCGGCGAAGTGACGAGCGAGCTCAACGTAACCGTCCACGGCGTCGACGCCGCGAGCGCCGTGGACCAGTTGGTCACCGACCGAGTGGCGTCGCGGATCAGTGCCAAGGACGCGACGCTGTGGGGTCCGGACGCCGAGTCCGAGGCATCGATCCGGCTCGGCTGGGTCGACCTGCACGAAACCTCCCGGCCGTTGCTGGCCGAGATCGAGGCGCTGCAAGCCGAGCTGCGCGCCGAAGGGCTGGACCGGATCGTGCTGGCCGGTATGGGCGGCTCGTCGCTGGCTCCGGAGGTGATCACCCAGACGGCAGGCGTGGAGCTGACCGTGCTGGACACCACCGATCCGGCGTCCATCCAGCGAGCCCTCGGCGACCGGCTGGAGCGGACCGTGCTGGTGGTGTCCAGCAAGTCCGGCACCACGGTGGAGACCGACAGCCAGCGACGCGCGTTCGAAGCGGCGTTCGCCGCCGCGGGCATCGATGCCGCGTCCCGGATCGTCGCCGTCACCGATCCGGGGTCGGCGCTCGCCGAGACCGCCCAGCAAGCCGGTTATCGCCGGCTCTTCCTCGCCGATCCCAACGTCGGCGGCCGGTACTCGGCGCTCACCGCGTTCGGCCTGGTACCGAGCGGCCTGGCCGGTGCCGACATCGCCGCGCTCCTGGACGAGGCCGCCGCAGTAGCGGGCACGCTGGCCTCCGACGCGCCGGACAATCCAGCACTCGTGCTCGGCGCCGCGATGGGCTCGGGCGTCGCCGACGGGCGGGACAAGGTCGCCATCGCCGACGCGGGTTCCGGCATCGTGGGCTTCGCCGACTGGGCGGAACAACTCATCGCGGAGTCCACCGGCAAGCTGGGCACCGGGATCCTCCCGATCGCGGCGGCCGCCGACGATCCGGAGATCCGCGGTGCGGCCCCCGACGTGCTGCCCGCGCTGGTCGGGGCGCAGGCGTCGCCGCCGGAGACGAGTGTCGTCGTCACCGGACCGCTGGGCGCGCAGTTCCTGCTCTGGGAGTACGCCACCGCCGTCGCCGGGCGTCTGATCGGGATCAACCCGTTCGACCAGCCCGACGTGGAGAGCGCCAAGGCCGCCGCCCGCAGCCTGCTGGACGCCCGCCCTGAGCCGGAGCCGCCGGCGTTCGTGGACGCCGGTATCGAGGTGCGCGGGACGTCGGGTCTGCTGGACGGGGTGAGCTCGGTCGAAGGGGCGGTGGAGTCGCTGCTCAGCCAGCTCGACGAGCGTGGTTACCTGGCGGTCATGGCATACCTGGACCGGGAGGGGGCCGACGCCGGCCTGGCCGCTGTCCGGGTTCCGTTGGCCCGCCGCACCGTGCGTCCCACCACCTACGGGTGGGGTCCACGATTCCTGCATTCGACCGGCCAGTACCACAAGGGCGGCCCGGCGCAGGGCGTGTACTTGCAGATCACCGGCGCCGTCACGGACGACTTGGAGATCCCCGACCGGCCGTTCAGCTTCGGTCAGCTCATCGCGGCGCAGGCCGCGGGCGACGCGACGGTACTCGCAGAGCACGGGCGCCCGGTGCTGCGGCTGCACCTGACCGACCGGAGCGCCGGAGTCAAGCGACTGCTGGAGATCCTGCAGTGATCGACCGTGTGCCGGCCAAGCACCTATGTCGACGAAAGGCAATGACATGACCTGGCTCGCCAACCCGTTGCGGGACAAGCGGGATAAGCGCCTGCCGCGTATCGCCGGGCCGTCCAGCCTGGTGATCTTCGGGGTCACCGGTGATCTGGCCCGCAAGAAGTTGATGCCGGCCGTGTACGACCTGGCCAACCGCGGGCTGTTGCCGCCGGGCTTCTCGCTTGTCGGTTTCGCGCGCCGCGAATGGGCGACCCAGGATTTCAGCAGGCAGGTACACGATGCCGTCAAGGAGCACGCCCGCACGCCGTTCAGCGAGGCCACCTGGCGGCAGCTGTCGGAGGGCATCCGGTTCGTCCCGGGTGATTTCTCCGACGACGACGCGTTCGATGAGCTGGAGCGGACCGTCCGCAAGCTCGACGAGCAGCAGGGCACCGGCGGCAACCACGCCTTCTACCTGTCGATCCCGCCGTCGTTCTTCGACGTCGTCTGCAAGCAGCTGGCCCGCTCCGGCCTCGCCGAGCCGGAGAACGAGGACCAGTGGCGGCGCGTCGTCATCGAGAAGCCGTTCGGCCACAACCTGCAGAGCGCGCGCGAACTCAACGCCGTTGTGGAGGACATCTTCCCGGCCGACTCGATCTTCCGTATCGACCATTACCTGGGCAAGGAGACGGTCCAGAACATCATGGCGTTGCGGTTCGCCAACCAGCTGTTCGAGCCGACTTGGAACGCGCACTACGTCGATCACGTGCAGATCACCATGGCCGAGGACATCGGCATCGGTGGACGGGCGGGGTACTACGACGGCATCGGCGCGGCCCGCGACGTCATCCAGAACCACCTGCTGCAGCTGCTGGCACTGGTGGCGATGGAGGAACCGGTCTCCTTCGACCCGTCGGACCTGCGTGCGGAGAAGGAGAAGGTGCTCTCCGCGGTGCGGCTGCCGGCAGATCTGACCAAGCACACCGCGCGCGGGCAGTACGCGGCCGGCTGGGCGGGCGGCACACCGGTCCGCGGCTACCTGGAGGAAGACGGCATCGCGCCGGACTCCAGGACCGAGACCTACGCCGCCGTCCGGCTCGACATCGACACCCGGCGCTGGGCCGGAGTCCCGTTCTACCTGCGCACCGGGAAGCGGCTGGGCCGACGGGTCACCGAGGTGGCCGTCGTCTTCAAGCGCGCTCCGCACCTGCCGTTCGAGTCCACCGCCACCGAGGAGCTCGGCGAGAACGCGCTGGTGATCCGGGTGCAGCCGGACGAAGGCGTGACGATCCGATTCGGTTCGAAGGTGCCGGGCACGGCGATGGAGGTACGCGACGTCACCATGGACTTCGGCTACGGCTACTCGTTCACCGAGGAGAGCCCGGAGGCCTACGAGCGGCTCATCCTTGACGTGCTGCTCGGCGATCCGCCGCTCTTCCCGCGGCACGAGGAGGTCGAGCTGTCCTGGAAGATCCTCGATCCCATCGAGGAGTTCTGGGCGGAGAACGGCACCCCCGAGCAGTACGCATCCGGTGGCTGGGGTCCCAAGTCCGCCGACGAGATGCTCGCCCGCGACGGCCGGCACTGGAGGATACCGTGATCATCGACCTCCCGAAGACGACGTCGAGCGACGTCGGCAAGCGGCTGATCGACCTGCGTGAGAAGCACGGCGCGGTCACCCTCGGCCGGGTGCTGACGCTGGCGCTGATCACCGACGAGGACAACGCGGAGAGCGCGATCGCGTCGGCGAATCATGCCAGCCACGAGCACCCGTGCCGGATCATCGCCGTGATCAAGGGCACGTCGCGTGGGTCCGCCCGGCTGGACGCGCAGATCCGGGTGGGCGGCGACGCCGGCGCCAGCGAAGTGATCGTGCTGCGCACCTTCGGCCCGCTCACCGCGCACCCGGTATCGGTGGTGGTGCCGTTGCTGCTGCCGGACGCCCCGCTGGTGGCGTGGTGGCCCGCCGAGGCGCCGGAGGTCCCGGCTGAAGACCCGGTCGGTGCACTCGCACAGCGACGGATCACCGACGCGGCAGCGTGCAAGCGTCCGTCCGCGGCGCTGACCGACCGTGCCCACGGGTATCGCCCCGGTGACACCGACCTGGCCTGGACCAGGCTGACCCTGTGGCGGGCGTTGCTGGCCGCGGCGCTGGATCAGCCGCCGCACGAGGACGTCACCTCGGTGCGGGTGGTGGGCGGATCGGAGAACCCGAGCGCCGACCTGCTGGCCGGCTGGCTGTCCATGACGCTGCGATGCCCGGTCACCCGCACCAAGGCTACCGGGGTGGACGGCATGCTCAGCGTGCGCCTGGACCGGCCGTCGGGTCCGATCGTCATCGAACGCCCGGACGAGGACGTCGCGGTGTTGAGCACACCGGACCGGGTCGACCGCAAGGTTGCACTCCCCCGCCGGTCGGCCGGGGAATGCCTGGCCGAGGAGTTGCGCCGGCTGGACCCGGACGAGGTGTACGGTGACGTCCTGCTGCACGGGCTGGAACTTCAGCGCGAGACCGGCAAGACCACGCGGACCAAGGTCAAGGCCAAGCGATGAGTGACGTGAGCGTGGTGGTCCACCACGATGCGGAGGTGCTCGCCGAGGCGGCCGCCGCCCGGCTGATCACCCGGCTGGTGGACGCGCAGTCGGCGCGGGGTCACGCGTCGGTGGTGCTGACGGGTGGACGGATCGGCACGGCCATGCTGGCGGCGGTGCGTCGTTCCCCGGCGCATTCTGCCGTCGACTGGTCCGCCGTGGACGTCTGGTGGGGCGACGAACGGTTCCTGGCGCCCGGAGACGCGGAGCGGAACGAGACGCAGGCGCGCGATGCGCTGCTGGACCATGTGCCGGTCGATCCGGCGCGGGTCCATCCGATGCCGGCCGACGACGGCGATTTCGCCGGGGATCCGGAGCGAGCGGCCGAGTGGTATGCGGCGGAGCTGGCCGCGGCCACCCCCGGGAACGCGGACGCCGAGGTCCCCGAGTTCGACGTGCTGCTGCTGGGTGTCGGCCCGGACGGCCACGTCGCGTCGCTGTTCCCGGAGATGCCGGCGCTGTACGAGGAGCGCCCAGCGGTCGCCGTGCACGGTGCGCCGAAGCCGCCACCCACGCGGTTGAGCCTCACCCTGCCCGCGATACAGTCCGCGGCGGAAGTGTGGTTGGTGGTGTCCGGGGAGGACAAGGCACCAGCGGCGAAGATGGCCCTGTCCGGTGCCGGTCCGACGCAGATCCCCGCGGCCGGCGCCAAGGGCCGGCACGCCACCCGATGGTTGCTCGACGACGCTGCGGCGTCCAAGCTGCCGCCCGGGCTCGACCGGCGCGCGACACCCTGAGGACGCCGCCGTGAATGCCATGCGACACGCCGGAATCCTGGCGCACAGCACGGAGGGCGCGTCGCTCTGCTTCCGCGTGTTCTGCCAGGAAGGATTCGAGGAGCTCGGTGCGCACGAGCATCCCGATGTGACGCTGGACTGCATCGCGATGGGGCGGAGCATGCCGGCCTGGGACGCCGGTGACCACGCTTCGATCCGGTCTACCCTGGCGACGAGCGTGCAGCGGCTGGCCCGGGCCGGCGCGCAGTTCTTCGTCTGCCCGGACAATACGGCGCACATGGCGCTGGAGGTTCCGGGTGAGCCGCTGGCACTTCCTGGCCTGCACATCGCGGAGGTCGTCGCCGATCGAGCCGCCCAGGACGGACGGCGACAGGTCGGCGTACTCGGGACCCGGTACCTGATGGACGGCCCGGTGTATGCCAGAGCGCTGGCCGAGCGCGGTATCGCTGCCGAGGTGCCGTCCGCCGAGGACCGATCCGTCGTCAATTCGATCATCTTCGACGAGCTGGTGAACGGCGTCTTCACCGAATCGGCGCGACAGGAGTACGTGCGCATCATCGAGCAGCTCGCCGAGCGCGGCTGTGACGCCGTCGCGCTGGTCTGCACGGAGATACCGCTACTGGTGACGCCGGAGGATTCTCCGCTCCCGACGCTGGACTCGACCCGGCTCCTCGCCCGTGCGGCGTTCGAGGTGGCCGTCGGACGTCGACCTGTGCCTGCATGGCGCGGCGGCCCGATCTGAGAAAGATCCCGGCCGGCGGCAATCCCAGGTACGACGGTCTGCATGCGTGACAGCTGGCGCGGTACGACGGTCTCCCCCGCGCAACAGCCGGTCCAGCACGACAACCGGTAAAGCACGATCGCCGGCCCAGCGGAGATCGATGTGACTTTTCAGGCGAGCCTTACCTAAGATGGCCTGGTGCGCTCGGTCAAGGCGAAGAAGAAGTGCTGCCGCAGCACGCCCCGGTGCAAGGCGTGTCCAGTGGTGCTCAAACGCTTGGCCGACTCCGGCCTCGCCACGCGCGAGAGCAAGAAGGTCTACCTGTTCAGCGCCAAGGTGTCGAAGAAGGCGCTGGCCCGTGCCCGCGCCGGCTGAATCCGGGCCATCGAGGCGCCGGTGAATCCGGACCCGGACCATCGATCGACCTACAGCGCCTACAGCACCTACGGCAGTTTTCGCCCCTTTTCCGACCAGGACGGTAGGTTGACGCTGATATACCTGCGTTGAGCTGCGCCGACGTCGAACCTGGTCAGTAGCGTTCCGAAACGACGATACCTTGATGTCAAGGTACCTTCTCGCAACACCGAAGGAGTCGCTGTCGTGGGCTGTGAACAGGTCCGATGAGGAGCCCGAGCATGCGGCTCACCCCACCGGCCCGAGGCGATGTCATCGCCGGCGTCAGCGTCGCGCTGGTGCTGATCCCCCAGTCGCTGGCCTATGCCGAACTGGCCGGCCTTCCGCCGGTGCACGGCCTGTACGCGGCGGCCGTAGCGCCGATCGCCGGAGCGCTGATCGGGTCGTCGCCGTACCTGCAGACCGGCCCGGTGGCGCTGACCAGCCTGCTGACGCTCGGCGCCCTGTCCCCGCTCGCCGCGACGGGCTCGGCCACCTTCGTCGCCTATGCCGCTGTCCTGGCCGTCCTGGTCGGCGCGGCACGTGTCCTGCTCGGCCTCATCCGCTGGGGTGCGCTCGCCTATTTCATGTCGATCCCGGTGGTCACCGGATTCACGGTGGCGGCCGCCGTGTTGATCGTCGGTTCCCAGGTGCCTAGCCTGCTGGACGCGCCGGCAGATTCGGACAATCCGGCCCGGGCAGCGTTCGACGCGCTTTCCGGCCCCGGTGACTGGAGCGTCGCATCCATGCTGGTGGGTGTCGCGGTGGTAGCCGTCGTCATGGGCGGACGCCGCATATCGGCGCTGATTCCCTGGGTATTGATCGTCACGATCGCCGCCCTCCTGGCCAGCCGCGCCGGTGCACTCGACATCGCCCAGATCGGCACCGTACCGAGCGGGCTGCCGCCGTTCTCCGTTGACCTTCCCTGGGAGGCGGTCCCGGACCTGATCGTCCCCGCGATCCTCATCGCCCTGGTGGGATTCGCCGAGCCCGCGTCGATCGCCCGCAAATACGCCGCCGCCGACCGTCAGGAATGGAACCCGAACAGAGAGTTCATCGGCCAAGGTCTGGCCAACCTGGCCGCCGGTGTCGCCGGCGGCTATCCTGCGGGCGGCTCGTTCTCCCGCTCAGCGCTCAACCGCATGACCGGGGCGCGCACCCGGTGGAGCGGCGCCGTCACGGGCGCGACGGTCCTTGTCGTCCTCCCCTTCGCCGGCGTTCTGTCCGCCCTTCCGACCGCGGTACTCGCCGGGCTGGTCATCGTCGCCGCCATATCCCTGATCGACCTCAAGCCGTTCTTCACCTATTGGCAGTACTCGAAGCCGCAGTTCCTGGTCGCGGTCCCGACATTCATCGCCACCCTGCTACTCGCGCCCCGAGTGGAACGTGGCTTGTTGATCGGCATCGCGTTGGCTTTCGTGGTGCACCTATGGCGTGAGCTTCGCGTGGACCTTCGCACCACGGTCGACGACGACACGCTCTACGTGCACCCAGAGGGCGTGCTCTACTTCGCCTCGGCCCCGATGCTGGAAACCCAGCTGACCGGCCTGCTCGCGGAGAATCCCGCGGTCCGACGCGTGGTGCTCGACGTGCACCGACTCGGCCGGCTCGACCTCACCGGCCTGATGGCCATCCGCGGCTTCGCCGAACAGGCCGCCAACTTCGGCGTCGAGGTCGAGGTCCGCGATGTGCCCGAGCACGCCCGCGACCGCGCACATCGCGTCCTCGACCCGGTATGCCGGCTGGTCGCCACCGAACCGACGTGACTCCGGGCGCATCGCTTGACGGCCATGCAGAAAAGCGTCGGAGAGTTTTATCTGCTATAGCGTGCACAACGTTCCGACGTCGCCTGGGGTAGCAGCCTCCGAAGCTCTCGTGGCCCTGTCGTGTGTCCGATCGTGGGCGTAACCGCCGCAACACGGAGCCGTGAGCGTGGTTGTGTGCAGTTGAGCCGCCTATAACGGCCAGATGCAGCACGAGTACTCGCACGACCGGGAATACACGTCCAGGTACGGCGATCGTCCGCACGGCAGGTCACACGACCTCGCTCGGTGCGGCTGGAACCTACACGACGGCGAACTCGACCCCAGGATGTGCGAGGCGTCGTGCGAGTTCTAGCCGATGATTCGACAGACCGTGTGACCTGTCGTGTGACGGACGACCGCGGGCCGAGCTCTGGAGGACAGACCGTGTGGTCTGTCGTGCGCGCAGTTGCCGATAGAGCCGTGCGCCGCCGGGTGGGCAACCGTGAGTGAGCGCGGGTGGCCAACCGTGGGTAACCGTGGCTGGGCAACCGTAGGCAGGGGGCGCCGCGCTACAGGCGGCGGCGCTGGCGGAGGGCGGCGAGCGCTTCCTCGAGGATCGCAGCGCCGTCCTCGTCGCTGCGGCGTTCCTTGACGTAGGCCAGATGGGACTTGTAGGGCTCGACTCGCGGCATCGGCGGCGGGTTCTCCTGCTCCTGGCTGGCCGGCAGACCGCAGCGCGTACAATCCCACGACTCAGGAACCTCAGCGTCCAGCGCGAAGTACGGCGCACTCACGTGGCCTCGCCCGCAGTAGTACCTGACCTGACGACGCGGAGCGGTCTCGCCCCGCTCGTCCTCACCCATCGGGCCGGCTCCTACCCGGCTCCCCCGGATTGCATTACCACCGGCCACCTCGTCAGTCCTCCCTCAGCTCAGCACCATCGACAGTCCAAGGGCGTCCCATGACGCCAGCGCACGCCCATCCGGCTTCTCGCAAAGGTGCCGCAGCAGGTGAGCGGACCGCAGGAGCCATCGGGCATGACCTACAAGAGCAGTCCCAGGGCGACGATGCTCGCCGCCCAGATCAGGCCGACCGCGATGGTCAGCCGGTCGAGGTTGCGCTCGGCGACCGACGAGCCGCCGACGGACGCCGAGACGCCACCACCGAACATGTCGGAGAGTCCCCCGCCCTTGCCCTTGTGCATGAGCACGAGGACCAGCATCAGCAAGCTCGTGACCACGAGCAGAATTGCGAATACCAATGTCACGGCGGGTGCCTCATCCTAGTCGAACGTACAGTTTGCCGGCAGCCAGCAGTCTACCCCGACGATCACGACTGGTCGAAGCGACAGATGGCTGCGAACCCATCAGCGTCGAGGCTGGCTCCGCCGACGAGAGCCCCGTCGACGTCGGCCTGATCCATGATCGGCCCGACGTTGGCAGCCTTGACCGAACCACCGTACAGGATCCGGATGCCGGCGGCCACACCCTGCGAATACAACTCGCCGAGCCGGCTCCGGATGGCCGCGGCCATCTCCTGGGCGTCGTCCGGGGTCGCCACCTCGCCGGTGCCGATCGCCCACACCGGCTCGTAGGCGATGACCACCTTGGCGGCCTGCTCCGCGCTGACGTCCTTCAGCGCGCCGTCGAGCTGGGCCAGCGTGTGTGCGACATGCTCGCCCGCCTTGCGGACGTCGAGCACCTCGCCGATGCACAGGATCGGCGTGAGCTCGTGCCGCAGCGCGGCCTTGACCTTGGCGTTCACCAGCTCATCGGACTCGGCGTGGTACTGGCGACGCTCCGAGTGACCGACCGCCACATAGGTGCAGCCCAGCTTCGCCAAGAACGCACCGGACACCTCGCCCGTGTAGGCGCCGGAATCGTGCGCCGACAGGTCCTGCGCGCCGTACGCGACGTTCAGCTTGTCCCCGTCCACCAGTGTCTGCACGGAACGGATATCGGTGAACGGCGGCAGCACCGCCACGTCGACCTTCTCGTAAGTCTGCTCATCCAGTGAGAAGGCCAGCTTCTGCACCAGCGCGATCGCCTCGAGGTGGTTGAGGTTCATCTTCCAGTTCCCGGCCATCAACGGCCGGCGAGCATTCGTCGCCACTGCGCCCTACTCCTCCAGAATCGCCAGGCCGGGCAGGGTCCTGCCCTCGAGCAGTTCCAGCGACGCACCGCCGCCGGTCGAGATGTGCGTGAACGCGGACTCGTCCAGGCCGAGCTTACGAACCGCGGCCGCGGAGTCTCCACCGCCGACGACGCTGGTGCCCTGCACCTGCGACACCGCCGCCGCCACATCCTTGGTACCCGCGGCGAACGGGGACAGTTCGAACACGCCCATCGGACCGTTCCACACGACGGTCTTGGCGTCCGCCAGCTTGCCGCTGAACAGCTCCACCGTGGCCGGTCCGATGTCCAGGCCCTTCTGGTCGGCCGGGATCGCCGAGGCGTCCACCACCGAGGTCTGGGCGTCCTCGGAGATGTCCGCGGCCACCACGACGTCAACCGGCAGCACGATCTCCACGCCGGCCTGCTCGGCCCGGTCCAGATAGCCCTTGACCGTGTCGATCTGGTCGCTCTCCAGCAGCGAACCGCCCACACCGTAGCCCTTGGCCGCGAGGAAGGTGAAGGCCATGCCACCGCCGATCAGCAGCCGGTCCACCTTGCCGATCAGGTTGTCGATGACGCCGAGCTTGTCGGACACCTTCGATCCACCGAGCACGACGACGTACGGCCGCTCCGGCGTCACCAGGACCTTGCGGAACGCCTCCATCTCCGCCTCGACCAGCCGCCCGGCGGCGTGCGGCAGCCGCTGCGCGACGTCGTAGACGCTGGCCTGCTTGCGGTGCACGACGCCGAACCCGTCGGAGACGAACGCATCCGCCAAACCGGCCAGCTCATCGGCCAAGGCGCCGCGCTCGGTGTCGTCCTTGCTCGTCTCGCGGGCGTCGAACCGGACGTTCTCCAGCAGCGCGACCTCGCCGTCGTTCAAAGCCGCCACGGTCTTGCGGGCGCTCTCGCCGACCAGATCGGTGGCGAACGCAACCTCGGAACCGAGCAGCTCGGACAGCCGCTTGGCGACGGGAGCCAGCGAATACTTAGGCTCCGGTGCGCCCTTGGGACGGCCCAGGTGCGCGGTGACCACCACCCGCGCGCCGGCCTCAGCCAGCGTGCGGATGGTGGGCACGGACGCGCGAACCCGACCGTCATCGGTGATGGTGTCACCGTCGAGTGGGACGTTCAGGTCGGAGCGGACCAGTACCCGCTTTCCCTTCAGGTCCCCCAGGCTCTCGATCGTCTTGCTCATGGTCGAGTGATCCGTGCCGATCAGAGCGACGAACCGACGAAGCGGGCGAAGTCGACCAGGCGGTTCGAGTAGCCCCACTCGTTGTCGTACCAGCCGACGATCTTCACCTGGTCACCGATGACGCGCGTCAGGCCCGCATCGAAGATGCAGGAGGACGGGTCGGTGACGATGTCGGAGGAGACGATCTCGTCCTCGGTGTAGCGCAGGTAACCCTTCAGCGGGCCCTCCGCCGCCTCCTTGAAGGCGGCCTTGACCTCGTCGACGCTGGTCTCACGAGCGAGCGTGGCGGTGAGGTCGGTGGCCGAACCGGTTGGCGTGGGCACCCGGACGGCGAACCCGTCGAGCTTGCCCTTCAGCTCCGGCAGCACCAGTCCGATCGCCTTCGCGGCGCCGGTGCTGGTGGGCACGATGTTGAGCGCGGCCGCGCGGGCACGGCGCAGGTCCTTGTGCGGGCCGTCCTGCAGGTTCTGGTCGGCGGTGTAGGCGTGGATCGTGGTCATCAGGCCACGCTCCAGGCCGAACGAATCGTTCAGGACCTTCGCCATCGGTGCCAGGCAGTTGGTGGTGCAGGAGGCCATCGAGACGACGTGGTGCGACGCCGGGTCGTAGTTCTCGTGGTTGGCGCCGAGCACGAAGGTGCCGTCTTCATTCTTGGCGGGTGCGGAGATGACGACCTTCTTGGCGCCCGCGTCCAGGTGCGCCTTCGCCTTGGTGGCGTCGGTGAAGAAGCCGGTGGACTCGATGACGACGTCGACGCCCCAGTCCTTCCACGGCAGGTTCGCGGGGTCCTTCTCAGCGGTCGCCTTCAGCGTCTTGTCACCGACTCGGATGCCCTCGTCGGTGGCGCTGACCTCGGCGTCCAGACGGCCGAGGATGCTGTCGTACTTCAGCAGGTGGGCGAAGGTCGCGGTGTCACCAAGGTCGTTGTAGCCGACCACCTCGACGTCGCCGCCGCCCTGTGCCAGCAGAGCACGGTAGAAGTTCCGACCGATACGCCCGAAACCGTTGATGCCTACCCGTACGGTCATGCTGGATCACTCTCCTTCTTGAGGTTCAGGGTGTTTACGTACCCGCGGTCGTCCACCCCGTCGTGGTGACCCGGATCTGACCTTAAGGCATAACCGTCGGATCCGCGTCATCGCGGGTAGCTTCAATGTCTCGCCGCCGTTAACCTACGCCGGTCCGACACATCTGTGCGATCTGACACCCGGAAAGCCAGGCCCGTGTGACGACACGGTGAACGCCCTGTTTCCACACCACACATCCTTACGTCCATCCCCGGCGGTACAACCATCCCCACATGGTGCCCGGCGGGCTCTCATCCATCCGTACCCCGGACACGCCCGGTTAAGACCTTCTCGCCTCGCCCGATGCCACATCGATCACGCTCCCACACTCACATGGACGGGCCTCCATCCGGCAGGGACCTACGTCCCGCGGATCGTCCGCTTTGGACACCGCAGCCGTCTCACGTCTGCCGCAATCGGCGATGGATTCTGAGTGGGCCCGGGTTCTCGGCCGCCTCGCGAACATGAGGAAGCGGCTCCGGCACAAGGGGAAAACCGGAGCCGCTCCCTGCGCCCGACGCGTGTGTGGGGTCAATGGGACGTCGGGCGTCTTGTGGAACCCTGATACGCGAACCTCCGCTCAGGGCCCAGATTTGCCGGCCGGGGGTCCCGGCGCGTTGTCGGACCGTCTCTCCTTCGGCGGGTCCCCGCGCGGTGGACTGGAGTCGGCGGCGTCGCCGCCGCCCACCGCGTCGTTGCCGCTGGACCCGTTCTCCGGAGCTGTGCGGTCCTGCGGGCCTTCGCCCGCGCTGTTGCCGGGGTTGTCCGGACGGTTCTCCGTCCCGCTTCCTGGGTTCTCCGGCCGATTTTCTTGCTTCTGAGCCGGTTCCCCCGGTTCTTCCGGGCGGTTGTCCGCTCCGTTCCCCGGATTCTCGGGCCTCTTCTCTACACCGTTGCCTTCGTTCTCCGGCTTCTCGCCGTTACCGTTATTGTCCGGCTTCGGGCCACCCGGTGTCGAGTCTTTCTCCGATTTATTCTTCGGTTTGTCGGTTTCTTTTTTGTCCCCGTCGGTGCGCTGACGCGTGCCGGCGTCTCCGGACTGACCCCGGTCCGGATCGCCCCCGCCGGTCTCATCTCCGTGCGGCCGGGCCGGCTCGTCACCGGAACCCGACGGACCGGTGCCACCTGGCCGATCAGAGGTATCCGTGCCATCCGCTCGCTCGGGGAAGGTCACCGGGCTGACCCGCTCGATGAAGCCCTTGACCCCGTTCTCCACCGACTCGGGCAGCCCACCCGCCGCCGCGACGCCGGTGAAGCCGAGCAGAAGCGCGGCCACTCCGGCCACGACGCGCACTCGGATCCCCAGCTTGCTCGTCCACGACCGCAGCGGCTGCACCCACGACCCGAGCCGTGCCGCCGTGCCCGCACCTTCGGACCACGCCGGGATCTCCACGTCGTGAAAGTCTCCGGCGGCGATCCGCTCCGCGAGTTCTGCCGACGGCGCCACGTATCCAGTGGCCGAGCCGCGGATGGCCTCCACAGCCTCGGCCAGCGGAACGAGTTCGGACGACACCGGCTCGCCACGGAGCACTGCTTCCGTGGCTGCGTCGTCCAATGCGGCTGGCGTAGACATCTCGTCTACGTAATCGCTCCAGGGCCTCATAGGGGTACGCCCTCGGTGAGGATTTTTTTCCGGATTGCGTTCAGACCACGTCGTTGCAGGGCTTTCACCGCACCCGTGGACTTCCCGATCACCACCGAGACCTGATCCACCGTCAGATCGGCGAGCACCCGGAGCAGGACCACCTCGCGCTGGTCGTCGGAGAGCTCCGCGCACAGCTCGAACACCCGCCGCTCCCCGAGCGCGGTCAGCGCATCGTGCTCCACATCGCCACCCGGCCCGTCCAACACCAGTGGCTCGTCGGTCGGGGTCACGGGCCGCCGCGCGGCCCGCCGTCGTTCGTCGATCAGGCGACGACGCGCCACGGTGAAGACGTAGGAGCGGAACTGCGCCTCCGACCCGGAGAACGACGGCAGCTTGCCGAACACGGTCATGAAGACGTCGCTGACCATATCCTCGGGCTCACCTGCGCCCTGCAAGCGCAGGAATCCGGCGACCGACGGGGCGAACTCGTTGTATAGACGCTCGAAAGCCCACGGCGCACGCGCCCGGGCAGCATCGAGTACCCCTTCGAACCCCTCACCGATGGACAGCTGGCCCCTCCCCAGACGTCACTCCCTTGTATCGGGGTAATCGCTCCCCGACCCCAGAAGGGTACGGCCTCGGGCAAAATCGCCGCAGAATCTCAGATCTTGGAACGATCACCGCCGGCGAGCGCTCCCGACACCCGGAGTGCTCCGAGGCCGCATGGCGCGCCGCATCATTCGAGCGCGCGGATCGCGGCGTCGGCTTCCGCCACATTCGCGGCCAGCGTCCGCGCCAGCTCGCCGACGCGCTCGTCCACCTTCTCCCGGTCGCCGCGGATGTACAGAAACCCGATGACGTCCCCGGCCGGTATCGCCACCATGATGCCGGGCGCCTCGTTGCCATCCGGGTACGTCCAGTGGTCGCGGAGGGTGACCGCATCGCCGGGCAACCCCGTCGGCGTCGACCCCGGTTCGGCCGTGACATGAGCACCGCTCTGGTACGACACCGACGGGCACGTCCGCGGCACCGCCTCGAACACGGCCATGGTGTCGCGGGCGCCGCCGGGCCGGTACGCGACCACTTCGACCCCCACGGTGTACCCACCGGCGTCGTGGTCGATCCACTCGTCGTTCATCCACCACCGCTGCGAACGGGCGATCCGCTGCTCGTCCGCCGGGTCCGCTTCGTCCCCGCAGAACGACGCCGTCGGCGTCTCCAGCCCGGACTCACGCTGGTAGTGCTCGTTCACCGAGAGCCCCAGCTGCGCCTCGGTGAACCGGGCAGCATCGAGAATGCGCTGGATCCGCTCCGTCGGCGGTGTGCTGGTCGTGGCCTCCGGGGAGGCGGGTTTCCAGGCTTCCTCGGAGGTGTCACTCGTCGCCGACCTGGTGACCGTCTCGGCCGACGGCTCGTCCGAGCCACCGCCGCCGGTACACCCGCACAGCAGCACCAGCACGCCTACGGCCATGGCGGCCGCCCGCATCACGGCGCCAGCATCTCCGAGGTGAGGTTGGCTTCCGTGTTCGGGATCCCGTGATCGGCGGCCTTGCGGTCCGCCATCGCCAGCAACCGACGGATCCGCCCGGCGATGGCGTCCTTCGTCATCGGCGGATCGGCGAGCTGCCCCAGCTCTTCCAGGCTCGCCTGCTTGTGCTTCAGCCGCAGCTCGCCGGCGACTCGCAGGTGCTCCGGCACGTCTTCGGCCAGGATCTCCAGGGCGCGTTCGACGCGTGCCCCCGCGGCGACGGCCGCCCGCGCGGATCGGCGCAGGTTCGCGTCGTCGAAGTTCGCCAGCCGGTTCGCCGTCGCCCGCACCTCGCGGCGCATCCGCCGCTCTTCCCACGCGAGCACGCTGTCGTGCGCGCCGATCCGGGTCAGCACAGCGCCGATCGCCTCACCGTCGCGGACAACCACCCGGTCGGTCCCGCGCACGTCCCGGGCCTTGGCCTGAATCCCGAGCCTCCGCGCCGCACCGACCAGCGCCAGCGCCGACTCCGGCCCCGGACAGCTCACCTCCAACGACGACGCACGACCCGGCTCGGTCAGTGAGCCGTGCGCGAGGAACGCTCCCCGCCACGCCGCCTCCGCGTCGCACAGTGCGCCGTTCACCACCTGCGCCGGCAGGCCGCGCACCGGCCGGCCGCCACCGTCCAGCAGGCCGCTCTGCCGCGCCAGATGCTCGCCGTCCTGCGCCACGCGCACCAGGTATCCGGTCCCCTTGCGAAGGCCGCCCGCCGCGACGGTCGAGAGCTCGCTGTCATGCCCGAACACGTCAGCGATGTCGCGCCGCAGCCGACGTGCGGCGACCCCCGTATCCAGCTCCGCCTCGATGACGATCTTCCCGCTGACGATGTGCAACCCGCCGCTGAAGCGCAGCAGCGCGGACACCTCCGCCTTGCGGCAACATGTCTTGGTCACCTCGAGGCGAGCCAGCTCGTCCTTCACCGATGCTGTCATCGCCATGGCCCGATCCTGCCACGTCCAAGGGTCCGCGCGAACGTCCAACCCAGCAGTTGGGGGTCATGTCGCGCCGATCCGTCGTCACACGCCACGTCGGTCACCACCAGCTCGGCCCCCATCTCGGCCGCCACGCGTCGCAGCAACGGCTCGTCCGGGACCGAGCCACGGTCCGCCACCACTAGGTCGATGCGCAGGTCAGGGGCGTACGCACCGAGTACCTCGAGGTGCATCTCCGGTGTGAAGTTCGTGGTCTCGCCGCCCTCCGGGGACAGGTTGAGCGTCACCGCCCGCAGCGCCGGGGTGGTGACCAACGCCTCACGTAGCTCCGGTACGAGCAGGTGCGGTATCACACTTGAGAACCATGAGCCGGGCCCGAGCACCACCCACTCGGCGTCGGCGATCGCGGCCAGCGCCTCCGGGCAGGCCGGCGGATCCGGCGGGCTCAGGCTGACCGCGACGACGTCCCCCTCCACGGTCGCGACCGCGTGCTGGCCGGCGACGGTGCGGATCTCCCGGGTGCCGTCCACCGACCGATGCGGGCTGCCCACGAGTGCCTCGATATGCATCGGCACCAGCGCCATCGGAAGCACGTGCCCCTGGGCGCCGAGCAGCCGGGCCACCCATTCCAGGCCCTGCACGTGACCGCCCAGCAGATCCCATAGCGCCACGATCAGCAGGTTGCCGGCCGCGTGGTCGTGCAGTTCGCCGCCGCCGCTGAACCGGTGCTGCAGCACGTCGGCCCAGGTGCGGCCCCACTCATCGTCGCCGCAGAGCGCCGCCAGCGCCATCCGGAGATCACCCGGCGGCAGCACACCCAGCTCGCGCCGGAGCCGGCCGCTGGAGCCGCCGTCGTCGGCGACGGTCACCACCGCGGTCAGCCGGCCGGCGATCCGGCGCAGGGCGGACAGCGACGCGGCCAGGCCGTGTCCGCCGCCCAGCGCCACGACCTTCGGGCCCGCGAGTGCATCCATCTAACGTCCCGCGTCTCCTCACTCCCGCCCAAGATCGCGGTGGACGACGAGCGTCTCGATACCGCCGGTGCGCAACCGTTCGGCCAGCGCCTCGCTCATCGCCACGCTGCGGTGCTTGCCGCCAGTGCATCCGATCCCGATGGTCACAAACTGCTTCCCTTCGCGCAGATAACCCTCGGACACGGCGCTGACCAGGTCGCCGTACCGGTTGAGGAACTCGTCCGCTCCGGCCTGAGCCAGCACGTAATCGCTCACGGCGGTGTCCGTCCCGGTCAGCGGCTGCAGGTCGGGCACCCAATGGGGATTGGGCAGGAAACGCATGTCGGCGACCATGTCGGCGTCGACCGGTATGCCGTACTTGAAGCCGAAGGAGACAATCACCGCGCGCAGACCGGCCTGTTCGGAGGCGAAGGCGGTGCGGATGCGCGCGCCCAGCTCGTGCACGTTCAGCAGCGAGGTGTCGATCACCAGATCGGCGGCGACGCGGAGGGATGCGAGTTCGGCCCGCTCACGTTCGATCGCCTCCACCACCCGGCCATGGCCCTGCAGCGGATGCGGCCGCCGGGCGGACTCGAACCGGCGGACCAGCGCCTCGTCGCTGGCTTCAAGGAACAGCACGGTGGGCCGGACGCCGTCCGCGGCCATGGCCTCGAGCGCACCGCGCAGCTCGCTGAAGAACACGCCACCGCGCACGTCCGCGACGACCGCGAGCCGCCTGCTCGCGTCGTCCTTGCTCACCGTGGAGACGAGATCCATCAACAACGACGGCGGGAGGTTGTCCACCACGAACCACCCGAGGTCGTCCAGCGCCGCGGTGGCGGCCGTCTTTCCCGCACCGGACATGCCGGTGACGAGTAGCACCTCGGGCATCTTCGCGTCGTCTCTCTTCTCGGTCTTCTCGCTGCTCGCGGCCTCGTCCGTCGGCGACCGCTCGTCCGTCGCGGCCTGGTCCTTCGCCGTTCGCTCGTCCGTCGCCGTTCGCTCGTTCTTCTCCGTCTGGCCATGCTCCACCACCGTGCGACCTCCCCCGTCGAGTTCTCTGCCGTCCGCTCGGCAGGCAAGCGGCACTTGTGTGGCGACGTCCCATGATTCCAGCTTCCAGCCCGCGACGCGCGACGGGGCGGCTCCCAGCGCCACGGTCACCGCACCCCGGTGCTGTTCGCCTTGCCGCGGCAGCTCCGGGGTTTCCCGCAGAGGGCCCGGATCAGCTGCGATCGTCGAGCACTTCGCCGGTGGCCGTGTTCACCGCCGGAGCGGACGGCCGGCCCTGGGCGAGCGTCTGCACGATCGCCTCGGCAAGGGACGGGCCGATCCCCTTGACCTGGGTGATCTCCTCCGCACTGGCGGCCCGGAGCTTCTTCAGCGACCCGAAGTGCGCCAGCAGCGCCTTCCGCCGCGCCGGCCCCAGACCGGGGACGGCATCCAGCACGCTGTCCGTCATCGACTTGGATCGCCGCTGCCGATGGTAGGTGATGGCGAACCGGTGCGCCTCGTCCCGGATCCGTTGCAGCAGGTACAGGCCTTCACTGGTGCGTGGCAGGATCACCGGATACTCGCTGTCCGGCAGCCATACCTCCTCCAGCCGCTTGGCCAGCCCGAGCACGGGAATGTCCGGCACGCCGGACTCGTCCATCGCCTGTCGTGCCGCGTTCACCTGCGGCTGGCCACCATCGACGACGACGAGCCCCGGCGTGTAGGCGAACCTGCGAAGCTTGCCCGTCTCCGGGTCGATCCGGGACGGCCGCAACCCGGGAGCGTCCCCGGCGCCTTCACCCTCGGCACCCTCACCCCCAGTGCCCATGCCTCCAGTGCCCATGCCTCCAGTGCCCATGCCTCCAGTCCCTGCGCTCCCGGCAGCCAAGCCCCCAGAGTCAGCGCCCCCCATGCCCGCGTCGGCAGCTGCACCTGCATGTGCATCTGCATCGGCGGCGCCTCGTGCCGAGACAACCGTCTGTTCCATCGCTTCGGCGGTGACCTCGCCGGGAGCCTCGTCCGTTTCCGTGGCGCGGCGGCGGAACCGGCGACGCAGCACCTCCCGGATGGCGGCGACGTCGTCCGTGCCGGACTCCCCACGCACCCCGAACTTGCGATACTCGCTCTTCCGGGGCAGGCCATCCTCGAAGACGACCATCGACCCCACCACCTCGGTGCCGGCGAGGTTGGAGATGTCGTAGCACTCGATCCGCAAAGGCGGCTCGTCCAGCTCGAGCGCCTCCTGGATCTCCTCCAGCGCACGGTTCCGGGTGGTCAGATCGCTGGCTCGCTTCGACTTGTGCAGTTTGAGCGTCTGCGCGGCGTTGCGTGTCACGGTGTCCAGCAAC
The DNA here is from genome assembly GCF_010550675.1 of Phytoactinopolyspora halotolerans. Taxonomy (GTDB): domain Bacteria; phylum Actinomycetota; class Actinomycetes; order Jiangellales; family Jiangellaceae; genus Phytoactinopolyspora; species Phytoactinopolyspora halotolerans. The sequence continues at coordinate 112,910 of NZ_JAAGOA010000013.1, forward strand.
GCCCGTTTGTCACCACGCTGTGGAATCCTGAGCTCGACCTTGCCTCCGCGCAGCTCGGTCAGCAGCTCGAGCAGCGCGTCCGCCTCGCGTTCGTCATCGGGCACGGCCGGCACCAAGATCTCCCTCGGTACCGCCTCGCCCCCGGACTCGCTGTAGAGCTGCAACAGGAACCGTTCGACCAGCTCGCCCGTGGACGCGTCCTCGGCCTTGTCCGCCACCCAGCCGCGCTGTCCCCGTACCCGACCGCCACGGACGTAGAAGATCTGAATCGCCACCTCGAGCGGATCGTCGGCCAGAGCCACCACGTCCGCATCCGTGCCGTCGCCGAGCACGACGGCATTGGCTTCCATCGCCCGCTCCAGCGCGGCGATGTCGTCGCGCAGCCGGGCGGCGCGTTCGAAGTCCAGCTCGGCGGCCGCCGATTTCATCTCCCGTTCCAGCCGCTTGACGTACGTGGTGGTCTTGCCGTCGAGGAAAGCCACCAGGTCGTCGACGATGTCCCGATGCTCCTCCGCGCTGACCCGGTCGACGCATGGTGCGGAGCACTTACCGATGTAACCGAGCAGGCACGGCCGGCCGATCTGCCGGGACCGGTTGAACACGCCCTTGGAGCAGCTCCGTACCGGGAACACGCGGAGCAGCTGATCCAGCGTCTCGCGGATGGCCCAGGCGTGCGCGTACGGGCCGAAGTAGCGGATGCCGCGCTTCTTCGCGCCGCGCATGACCAATGCCCGTGGGTACTCCTCGTTCAGTGTCACGGCGAGGTACGGGTACGACTTGTCGTCGCGGTAGCGGACGTTGAACCGCGGGTCGTACTCCTTGATCCAGGAGTACTCCAGCTGCAGCGCCTCCACCTCGGTGCGGACCACGGTCCACTCGACCTTGGCCGCCGTCGTGACCATCGCCAGCGTCCGCGGATGCAGCGCGGAGAGATCCTGGAAGTACGACGACAGGCGTGAGCGCAGGCTCTTGGCCTTGCCGACGTAGATCACCCGGCCGTCGGCATCGCTGAACCGGTACACACCGGGGTCGACGGGAATGGAACCCGGAGCGGGGCGGTAGGTCGATGGGTCAGCCACGTTCCCCACCTTACGAACCGCGACTGACGAGCGACCGCATCCCGGCCCGTACCTCCGCCCTCACGAGCCTGCGGGCCGCACCACCACGCCGCGGCATCGCCACGCGGCGGCACGGCCGCACCGCGACCCGGCGATGCGACACAAGACGGCGGCGCGACACGAGACGAACCTCGCACTCCAGCCCTGTGTAGGCGCACTCGCATCGTCCACCGCATGCGTGTAGAGGTGCCGCATACGGCGCATACCGCGGCCATCCTCGCGATCTTCGCGCCGCTCTCCGTCTGGTGTTCAAGCGGACCGAACGAGAACACGTGCATGGTGCGCTGAGTGCACGCGCATGGTGCGCTGAGAGGTCGCGAGACGGACTCGGCAAGCGCCTTCCAACGGCCACTCAACGCACCATGTCCGCACACCCGGGACAGGTCACACCTGTACCGGTTGTGGATCACACGACCACTCGCGCATACCCGGCAGCACAACGTCACGCGATGATTCACGCTTCAGCGCTCACGGAACGTCGCCAGGTTGACGCTGACGCCGCCCTGGGGCCGCTCGCCACCGATCCGGCACAGCCCGACCATGGGGCAAACATCCGCGGTCAAGAGGACGGCCGCGGATGGCGGAGGCGGCACGACGTATGTGGACGCGAGCCGCAGCAGCCGGGGCCGAGTGCAACCGGAGACACGTTGTGGACGTCGTGAACGCTCCTGGCCGGCGTGACCGGGGTAACAATTTGGGAACGCTCCCAAGTCGTCCCTTGATCACGGCGAAACAGAGCTGCAACGCTCTTGGGAGCGCTCCCGGCGGCACTGTCCCTCACTCGGGACGGCGATGTTCCGGCAATCGAGACGGGTCACGACGCCGACGGCTCCGCATGCGATACACGTCCCCACCACACGACCTGGCACCTGGGAGGGATCAGGAAGGATGAGCGTGAGAACGAACCGCACCTGTCAGACGCTCGCCGTGCTCGGCACGGCGGCTTTGCTGCTCACAGCATGCAGCGGCGACGACGACGACACCGAAACATCGGATACTTCCGACTCGTCCGACTCGTCCGACACCACCGAATCCGACGGCGATCCGGAACAGATCACGTTGACCGTCGACGTCTTCGGCGAGCAGGGCTTCGGCTACGAGGCCCTGTACGAGCAGTACCAGCAGGAGAATCCGCACATCACCATCGAAGAGCGCGGCTCCGGCCTCGGCGTCGGCGATTACAACGACCGGCTGACCCAGTGGATCACCGCGGGCGAAGGCGCAGGCGACGTCGTCGCACTCGAAGAGGGCATCATCACGCAGTTCTACGCCCAGCTGGACCGGTTCGTAGACCTGACCGAGTACGGCGCGGCCGAACTCGAAGGCAACTACCTGCCCTGGAAGTGGGAGCAGGGCACTCAGGACGGCTTCATCCTCGGGCTCGGCACCGACGTGGGCTCGATGGCCATGTGCTACCGCCGCGACCTGTTCGACGAGGCCGGCCTGCCCACCGACCGGGACGAGGTATCCGCGCTCTGGCCCACCTGGGAGGAGTTCACCGCTGTGGGGCAGGACTTCGTCGCAGCCGGCACCGATGCCTACTTCCTGGACGGCGCCACCAACGTCTACAACAGCATCCTCATGCAGGAAGCCGGCAACAACACCGGTTACACGTACTACAACACGAGCAATGAGCTCGACCTCGACAACCCCGACATCCGGACGGCGTGGGACCTCACCGTCGACATGATCAATGCCGACCTCTCCGCCGGATACCAGTCGTTCTCCGAGGAGTGGAACGCCGGGTTCGCCTCCGCGAGCTTCGCCACGATCGCCTGTCCGGCGTGGATGACCGGCGTGATCGCAGGTGCGGCCGGTGAGGAAGCCTCCGGTCAGTGGGACATCGCTGACGCGCCCGGAGACGGTGGCAACTGGGGCGGTTCCTTCCTCGCCGTGCCCGCCGAGAGCGAGCACCCGGAGGAGGCGGCTCGCCTCGCCCAGTACCTGACCTCACCTGACGCGCACATCGAGGCGTTCGAGCAGCTCGGCAACCTCCCGTCCTCGCCGCAGGCACTCGAGGACGAAGGGGTGCTGGCCGCCACCAACGAGTACTTCAACGACGCACCCATCGGCCAGATCTTCGCCCAGGGTGCCCAAGATCTGCGACCCGTCCATCTCGGCCCGCAGAACAACGCGATCCGCACGGAGTACGAGAACTCGCTCCGCGCGATCGACCAGGGCGAGCTGACACCCGACGAGGCGTGGGAGCAGGCCCGTAACAACGCCTCCGGCATCGGCGGAGGCTGAGCCGACCGCCCTCGGCCACAAGCGCCGGTCAGGTATTCGCATCGGCTCCTACCCACGGCCGGCCGGATGCGGGTCCTGACCGGCCCGGGCCGCGGGCTCGGCATTCGCCCATCCGAGCGCGTGTCGAGCCCGCAGCCGACGGCGACGGCGCCCGCCCAAGAACCCTCGTTGCGACTGTCACTACCGTCCCACGCGGAGGATCCACACCGATGAGCCAAGAGCCCGTTCCCGAGTCGCTGCCGGAGCACCGAGCACCACGGCCGCGTCCTCCAGGTGGACCACCGCCTCCTCCTGACACGCCGTACTCCCCCGGCGGGGTGGGGAGTCACGGCCCGGATCCATCCGCTGACGACACCAGAACGGATACCGACACCCATACCGTTACCAAGACCGAGACCGACACGGGCGCGGGCGCACCGGGTGGGCGGCACGGGAACGCAGCCGTGCGCACGCGCCCAGGTCCTCGGTCGAAACGCGCCATGCAGGGAGCCGGACGGCGCCGCCGCGCCCGCCTGGCGCGGCTGGACCTTAAGGTCTCGCCGTACGCCTACGTGGCGCCATTCTTCATCCTCTTCGCGATCTTCGGCCTGTACCCGTTCCTCTATACGATCTGGATCTCGCTCACGAACGAGTCACCGATCAATCCGGAGACCGACTTCGTCGGGGTGGACAACTACACCCGGCTGTTCGGAGACGACCGGTTCTGGGCCGCGGTGGTCAACACCTTCGGCATGTTCGTGCTCGCCACCGTCCCGCAGCTGTTGATGGCTCTGGTGCTGGCCAGCTGGCTGAATCGGAGGCTGCGAGGCCTCACGTTCTTCCGGATGTCCATCGCGATGCCGATCGTGACCTCCACTGCGGTCGTCGCGCTCGTCTTCGGCATGTTCTTCGCCCGCGACTACGGGCTGATCAACGGGATCCTGGGGAATTTCGGCGTAGACCCGATCAACTGGCGGGCGAGTCAGTGGACATCCTGGCTGGCGATCTCGGCCATGGTGGACTGGCGCTGGACCGGCTACAACGCACTGATCTATCTCGCCGCGATGCAGGCGATCCCGCGCGACATCTATGAAGCCGCCGAGATCGACGGCGCGTCCAGGGTGCGGCAGTTCTGGCGGATCACGATCCCACTTCTCACCCCGACGATCATCTTCACCGTCATCATCTCCACTATCGGCGGGCTGCAGCTGTTCACCGAGCCGCTGATGTTCACCAGCGGGTCCGGAGCGCTCAGCGGCGGCACCACCGGCCAGTACCAGACCATCACCATGTACCTGGTTCAGACCATGCGCACGTTCAACCAGTGGGGTTACGCCGGTGCGATCTCGCTGGTCCTGTTCCTGATGATCGTGCTCGTCTCCGCCATCAACTTCCTCCTCGTCCGCAGGCTCGGATCGGACAGGTAAGGGGATCTGACATGACTGTGACCATGTCCACTCGACCGTCGCAAACCTCCCGCAGGCGACGGCCAAAAGGCGGGCACGAGGCGGGGGCTACGGTCCGACGGGCCAGCCCATTGACCATCGGCGGCCTGATCATCGCGGCAGCGCTGTCGATCGCACCGCTGTACTGGATGCTGGTGGTGGCCTCCCGGACGAGCAACTCGGCGTACCAATGGCCTCCGGCGTTGCTGCCCGGTGGGAACCTCGGAGAGAACATCCAGCGGGTGCTGGACAACCCGGACGCCGCGATTTTCCGCGGCATCGTGAACTCGTTCATCGTCTCCGGCACGATCACCGTCTCGACCGTGTTCTTCGGCGCCCTGGCCGGCTTCGCCTTCGCCAAGCTTCGCTTCCGCGGGAAGAACGCCCTGCTGCTCGCGGTCCTGGTGACGATGATGGTGCCGATCCAGCTGAGCATCGTTCCGCTGTACCAGATGATGGGTGAATTCGGCTGGCTCAACGACATCCGGGCCGTCATCGCTCCATTCCTGATCAGCGGGTTCGGGATCTTCCTCATGCGCCAGTACAGCATCCAGGCGATTCCGGACGAGCTGATCGAGGCGGCTCGCATCGATGGCTGCTCGGTCTGGGGCACGTTCCGGCACGTCGCGGTGCCGGCATTGCGCCCGGCCGCAGGGGTCCTCGGCTTGCTGACGTTCATGCAGCAGTGGAACGAGTTCTTCTGGCCCTTCATCGTGCTGGCCGACCCAGGTAACCCGACCGTGCAGATATCGCTGCGGACGCTGAACTCGGCCTACCACCAGGACCTCTCCCAGATCTTCGCCGGCATGGTCATCGCGACCGTGCCGCTGCTGCTGATCTTCGTGTTCTTCTTCCGGCAAATCATCAGCGGAATCATGGAAGGTGCTACCAAGGGATGACCGCCGAACAGCAGGCCAACGTTTCGACGACGAGCGCCGACGCCGAGCCGCTGACGTTCCCGGCCGGATTCCGGTGGGGCACCGCCACGGCCGCATACCAGGTCGAAGGGGCAGTCGCCGAGGACGGGCGCCGGCCGTCGATCTGGGACACGTTCGCCCACACGCCCGGCAAGATCACCGGGGCGGATACCGGCGACGTCGCGTGTGATCACTATCGCCGGTTCTCCGACGACGTCCGGCTGATGGCCGAACTCGGGCTCAACTCGTATCGGTTCTCCGTTTCGTGGCCACGCGTCCAACCGGACGGTGCCGGCGCGGCTAACCAGGCCGGCCTCGATTTCTACCGGCGCCTGGTGGACGAGCTCTTGGAGAACGAGATCGAGCCCTGGCCGACTCTGTACCACTGGGACCTTCCGCAGCCGCTGGAGGACGCGGGCGGATGGCCGGACCGGGAGACCGCGGAACGGTTCGCCGACTATGCCGCGCTGGTGCAGCAGGCGCTGGGCGACCGCGTTCCACGGTGGACCACGCTGAACGAACCGTGGTGCTCGGCCTTTCTCGGTTACGGATCGGGGGAACACGCGCCTGGACGGCGTGACGGCAGGTCCGCCGTCCAGGCAGCACATCACCTGATGCTCGGGCACGGCATGGCCGCGCAGGCACTGCGGGCCGCGGACCCGGCGGCCGATGTGGGGATCACCTTGAACCTGTACGCGATCGCAGCGGCCGGTCCCCACCCCGAGGACGCCGACGCCGCTCGCCGGATCGACGGCCTGGCCAACCGGATCTTCCTCGATCCGATTCTGCGCGGCGAATACCCGGCCGATGTGGTGGAGGACCTGCGAGACCTGACCGGTTTCGAGCACGTGCACGACGGCGACCTGGCGGCCACCGCTACGCCGCTGACGTACATGGGCGTGAACTACTACAGCCGGTATGTCGTCGCGGCACCGCGGCCCGCCTCCACCGCCGTCTCGCCGGACGGGGATGGCCGACGGCTCGACGGGGAGCACGCTGCCGCATCGTCGTTCCAGCTGGCGTGGCCAGGCAGCGAGCATGTCCGATTCGTCGACGCGGAGGGCCCAGTCACCGCGATGGGCTGGGAGGTGCATCCGGAAGGGCTGGCCGAGACCCTGCTTCGAGTGCATCGCGAGTACACGCCGCTCCCGTTGTACGTGATGGAGAACGGGGCCGCGTTTCCGGACGTCGTCGACGGCGACGGATCGATCGACGACACCGATCGCATCGGCTATCTCGACGGACACCTGGCGGCCTGTCGCAGCGCGATCCAGGCGGGCGTTCCACTGCGCGGATACTTCGCATGGTCGCTGCTGGACAACTTCGAGTGGGCCCACGGCTACTCGAAGCGGTTCGGCCTCGTCCACGTGGATTTCGCCACCCAGCGCCGCACACCGAAGGCCAGCGCTCGCTGGTACGCCGATGTCATCCGTCGGAACGGACTGCCGGGCGAACGCCGACCGTGACGCATAATGACCCGGTGACCAGCAACCGACGAGACCGCGACGGCCAACGACCGACGTTGGACAAGGTGGCAGCGCACGCCGGAGTCGGGCGCGGCACCGTGTCCCGCGTCATCAACGGGTCGGCGCATGTTAGCCCGAAGGCTCGCGAAGCCGTTGAACGGGCCATCGCCGAACTCGGCTACGTGCCGAATCTCGCCGCCCGTTCGCTGGTCACCAGACGCACGGACGCGGTGGCTCTGGTCGTCTCCGAATCGGAGGCGCGGGTGTTCGGCGAGCCGTTCTTCGCCGGCATCGTCCGCGGGATCAGCTCCACTCTCGTCGACACCCAGCTTCAACTGTGGCTGGCCATGGCGCAATCAGCAGCGGAGCGGGAGCGCGTGGAACACCACCTCACCCCGCAGCACGTGGACGGTGTCATGTTGCTGTCCTTGCACGACGACGATCCGCTTCCCGCGCTCGTCGGGCGTCGTGGGCTGCCGTTGGTGCTGGGTGGCCGGCCGACCCACCTGTTACGACAGCACACGGCCTCCGACGCGGACGCCCGAGACTGGTTCGTGGACGTCGACAACGCCGGCGGCGCGCAGCAGGCGGTCCAGCACCTGCTCGCGTCCGGACGACGCACAATCGCGACGATCACCGGCCCACAGGACATGGGTGCCGGTGCCGCCCGGCTTGCCGGCTACCGGGAGGCACATCGTGCGCAAGGGCTGCCCGTTGACGAGGCGCTGATCGAGCACGGCGACTTCAGCTACGACAGCGGGGTGGCCGCCATGCGTCAGCTGTTGTCCCGCCGGCCGGATCTGGACGCGGTGTTCGCCGCAGCCGACCTGATGGCGGCGGGTGCGTTGCGCACGTTGCGGGAAAGCGGCCGACGCGTGCCCGACGACGTCGCCGTGGTGGGATTCGACGACTCCGGGGTCGCCCGGCAGACTGACCCTACTCTGACCACCGTCCGGCAGCCGATCGAAGAGATGGGCCGTGAGATGGCGCACCTCCTGGTCACCCGCATCTCTGGCGCGCCGGCGGAGCGGACCGCGCTTGTCCTGGATACGAGCCTGGTGATCCGAGAGTCCGCCTGAACCGGCGATCCATTTCCACTCCGCAGCCGGCTGGGGCCGGATGCACGGCGGCATGCTCGATGCGCAACCGCCGCACCGGACCGATACATGAGTTCGGCGGGTGCCATATCCAGTTGCGGGGAACATCGCCATTCGCCCAGATACGGATGTATGGGATCCGCCGAAATGGGCGTATGCAATCCAACGACCATGGCCGACACGCCTCGACGATTTTTCTTGTTCAGCGTGCCATGACCTCAAATGATCGGTACCTTAACTGGAGGTGATCACAAAGTCACGACACATGGAGGACGAAACGATGCTACCGGTGGCGAACGCGAACTTCATCGATGAGCTTGGTGACTCGTTCACAGAGCTCGGCCGCGACGTGGGCGATGGTGCCGTGCGACTGGTCGCCGCACTGGTCATACTCATCATCGGACATTGGATCGCAAAACTCATTCAACGACTTGTCACGACTGTTCTGGACAAAGTCGGCGCCGGTCGGCTCACCGAAGCCGCAGGGTTGGAGTCAGCGCTTCAACAAGCCGGCACTTCCGGCGTTCGACTCATCGGTCAAGTCATCTATTTCCTCGTATTCCTGATATTTGTTCAGCTTGCCGCGGAAGCACTCGGTATCGACCAACTGACGGTGCTTCTCAGCGATCTGATCGCCTACCTGCCGCTCGTTGTCATCGCACTGCTCGTGCTGTTCGTCGCAGCCGCCATCGCCGAATGGGCGGCCAACTTCGTCCGGCCGTTCGCGGAAAGCCGGAACGTCGGCTGGGTTGCCACGGTGGTGCGTGTCGGCATTCTGATCATCGGGATCCTGGCGGCCATGGACACGTTGAACTTCGCGCCGTCGGTCACCTCGAAGGTCGAGAACACGCTGCTGCAGTACCTGCCGCTGTCCATCCTGGTGGCCGGCGCGATCGCGTTCGGCGTGGGTGGCATCAAGACCGCGCAGCAGTGGTGGGCCAAGTTGGCGCCGCGGCCCAACGGAGGCGACGAGACCACGTCGACCACCCCAGGCTCGTACACCGAGTGAGCCTGCGACCGGCATGATGCCGGCGGAGAGTTGCCACCATCACCATTCAAGATCACCGATCTCACGTGGCTGCGGCCGTCCACACGGGTGGGCGGCCGCAGCCGCGTCCGTAGGTCGTAGGAGCCCCTTCAGTCGAGGCCGAGGATCGGACGGAGGAACCGGCCGGTGTGCGACTCGTCGTTCTTCGCCACCTGCTCCGGTGTCCCGGTCGCGACGACCGTGCCGCCGCCGGTGCCGCCTTCCGGACCCATGTCGATGAGCCAGTCCGCCGTCTTGATCACGTCCAGGTTGTGCTCGATGACCACCACGGTGTTGCCCTTCTCGACCAACCCCTGCAGGACGCCGATCAGCTTGCGGATGTCCTCGAAGTGCAGTCCGGTGGTCGGCTCGTCGAGCACGTAAATGGTCCGCCCGGTGGAACGTTTCTGCAGCTCGGCAGCGAGCTTCACCCGCTGTGCCTCTCCACCGGACAACGTCGGCGCCGGCTGCCCGAGCCGGACATAGCCGAGCCCCACGTCCACCAGTGTGCGCAGGTGCCGCGCGATCCGCTGCACCGGCTCGAAGAACTCGACCGCCTCCTCGATCGGCATCTCCAGCACTTCGGAGATGGTCTTGCCCTTGTAGTGCACCTCGAGCGTCTCCCGGTTGTACCGGGCGCCGTGGCAGACCTCGCACGGCACATAGACGTCGGGCAGGAAGTTCATCTCGATCTTGATCGTGCCGTCCCCGGAACACGCCTCACACCGGCCGCCCTTGACGTTGAACGAGAAGCGGCCCGGCTGGTATCCGCGGATCTTCGCTTCCTGAGTCTCGGCGAACAGCTTGCGGATCACGTCGAATACGCCGGTGTAGGTGGCCGGATTGCTCCGAGGGGTACGGCCGATCGGCGACTGGTCGACGTGCACCACCTTGTCCACCAGGGCCATCCCGTCGATGCGACGGTGCCGGCCCGGGACCGCCTTCGCGCTGTAGAGCTCCTTGGCCAGCGACGTGTACAGGATGTCGTTGACGAGCGTCGACTTGCCGGAGCCGCTGACGCCGGTGACCGTGACGAAGCAACCGAGCGGGAACGACACGTCCACGCCCTTCAGGTTGTGCTCGCGCGCGCCGACGACGGTGAGCGCGCGGTCATTGGTGGGTGGACGCCGCACGGCGGGGATGGGGATGCTCCGCTTACCGGCGAGATACTCCCCGGTGATCGAGTCCTCGCTCTTCTCCAGTTCCTCCACCGGTCCGCTGACGACGATCTGTCCGCCGTGTTCGCCGGCGCCCGGACCGATATCCACTACCCAGTCCGCGGTGCGGATGGTGTCCTCATCGTGCTCGACGACGATCAGCGTGTTGCCCAGGTCGCGCAGCCGCACCAGGGTGTCGATCAGGCGGTGATTGTCCCGCTGGTGCAGCCCGATCGACGGCTCGTCCAACACGTACAGCACGCCGACCAGGCCGGAACCGATCTGCGTGGCCAACCGGATCCGTTGCGCCTCACCACCGGCCAGCGTCGCGGCCGGCCGGTCCAGGCTCAGGTAGTGCAGGCCGACGTCCACCAGGAACTGCAGCCGTTCGTTGACCTCCTTCAGCACCCGGGAAGCGATCTGCTGCTCCCGCTCGGTGAGGGTCAGATCTCGCAGGAAGTCCGCGCACTCGCCGATCGGCATCGCGGCGACCTCGGCGATGCTCTTACCGTTGAGCGTCACCGCGAGCACGACCGGCTTCAGCCGCGCACCGTTACACGCGTGGCACGGCACCTCGCGCATGAAACCCTCGAACCGCTCCCGGCTGGTGTCGGACTCAGCCTCCGCGTAGCGGCGGCGGACCCACGGAATCACGCCTTCGTAGGAGGTGTAGTACGAGCGCTCCCGGCCGTAGCGGTTGCGGTACCGGACGTGGATCTGGTCGCCGTACCCGTTCAGGACGGCGTTCCGGGCCTTTTTCGGCAGCGACTCGAACGGCGCGTCGGTACGGAATCCGATGGTCTCCGCCAGGGCTGTCACCAGTCGCTTGAAGTAGTCCGAGGTCTGTGCGGGTGCCCACGGTGCCAGCGCCCCGTCGTCCAGGCTGGCGGACGGATCCGGAACCACGAGCTCCTCGTCCACCTCCATCCGCGTGCCCAGCCCGGAACACTCCGGGCAGGCGCCGAACGGCGAGTTGAACGAGAAGGTCCTCGGCTCCAGCTCCTCGAAGGACAGGTCATCGTACGGGCAGTACAGGTGCTCGGAGTAGACCCGTTCGCGGTTCTCGTCGTCCTCCGGAAGGTCGACGAAGTCGAGGTTGACCAGGCCGCCGGACAGCCGGAGCGCGGTCTCGACCGAGTCGGTCAGCCGACGCACCGCCGACGGCTTGACGGTGAGCCGGTCCACCACCACCTCGATGGTGTGCTTCTCCTGCTTTTTCAGCTTGGGGACATCGGTGAGCTGATAGACGGTCCCGTCGACGCGAGCCCGGCTGTAGCCCTGCGATTGCAAGGTGCGGAACAGGTCGACGTACTCGCCCTTGCGCTCCCGGACCACCGGCGCGAGCACCTGGAAGCGGGTTCCCTCCTCCAGCTCCACTACCCGGTCGACGATCGATTGCGGCGTCTGCCGCCCGATCGGCCGCCGACACTGGGGACAGTGCGGCCGACCGGCCCGGGCATAGAGCAGGCGCAGGTAGTCATAGACCTCGGTGATGGTGCCGACCGTGGAGCGCGGGTTGCGCGACGTCGATTTCTGGTCGATGGAGACCGCAGGCGACAGTCCTTCGATGAAGTCGACGTCCGGCTTGTCCATCTGCCCCAGGAACTGCCGGGCATATGCGGACAGCGACTCGACGTACCTGCGCTGCCCCTCGGCGAAGATGGTGTCGAAGGCCAGGCTCGATTTCCCAGAACCGGACAGACCGGTGAACACGATCAGGGAGTCCCGTGGCAGGTCCAGCGAGACGTCCTTCAGGTTGTGCTCACGCGCCCCCCGTACGACGAGGCGGTCACCCGTGTAAGTGGTGGTCCGTTCGGTCATCAGCCGGCTCTCTCCGATATCGTCATATTCTCCTCATGCACATCAGTGTGCATGTCGGCACGCAGGTCAGGCGTACCCATCGCATGGTATGTGCCCTCACCGACAAAGTTGGCGCTCGTGCGCCGTCTCGTTGGCCGACGCGACGTCGGTCACGGTAGGTTAGCGAACGTGGCTGCCACGTCTTCCAGGTCTTTTCCGAACACCGTGAGCGATAGCGACGAATCGGCCGGCCCTATCACGGCCGCGACCGACCGGCTGATCATCACCGCGGGCACGCTCAACGCTGAAACGCTGACCGGTCCTAGCTTATGCCCCGGGTGGAGCCGCGCCCACGTGCTGACGCATGTCGCTCGCAGTGCGGATGCGTTGACCAATCTCCTGACGTGGGCCCGAACCGGCAAGGAGACACCCGCGTATCCGAGCCGGGAAGCCCGCCAGGCCGACATCGAAGCCGGCGCCGACCGGTCCCTCGACGACCTGATCGAGGACGTCAAGATCGCCTCGGACAGGTTCGCGTCCGCCGTGACCGAACTGCCGGCGGACGCCTGGCAGCATGAAGTCCGGATCGGCACCGGCACCGGCGGCAAGACCATTCCGGCTCGTCGCACGTTGTGGCTCCGGTTGCAGGAGCTTGAGGTACACCACGTCGATCTCGACGCGGGATACACCTGGAACGACTGGCCGGAGATGTTCGTCAAGCGGGCACTGGCGGAAGCGGTCCGCAACCTCGGCCAGCGCGATGACGCGCCGCAGCTCACCCTGGTGATCGATGGCGGCGCCGCACGCATCGGGCCGAGCGGCGGAACCACCGTCTCCGGCTCGGCGCGTCCCATGCTGGCCTGGTTGCTCGGCCGCTCGTCGGGTCAGGAGCTGACCACGCCCGACGGTCCGCTACCCGCACTACCGGCGCTGCTGTAGATGTACTCCGGCCACGTCTCCCCCGGCGGACCACCCGCGGTCCGAGAGCTGGCAGAGCTCATCGTCAACAAGGTCTCGGTCGGCGGAAGCGGCTGGGACAACAACGCCTACGTGCTGCGTTGCCGGGACACCGGCGAGGAGTTGCTGATCGACGCGGCCGACGAACCGGAGCGGATCCTCACCACTTGCGGCGAAGGACCTCTCGTTCGGATCGTCACCACGCACCGACACCGCGACCACTGGCGCGCGTTGGCCGAAGTGGTCGAGCGGACGGAAGCGATCACGGTGGCGCACGCAGATGACGCGCCGGCAATCTCGGTACCGACCGCCGAAGAGGTCCGCGACGGCGACCGGGTCCGGTTCGGTCGGATTGAGCTAGAGGTCATCCATCTGGTCGGGCATACTCCAGGGAGCATCGCGCTGCTCTACGACGACCCGACCGGCTCACCGCACCTATGGACCGGAGACTCGCTCTTTCCGGGCGGTGTCGGAAAGACGACGTCGCCGGAGAACTTCGCGTCCTTGATCGGCGACGTGGAGCGCAAGCTCTTCGGCCGGCTGCCCGATGAGACCTGGGTCTACCCCGGCCACGGCGACGACACGACACTCGGCCACGAGCGCCCGCATCTCGCAGAGTGGCGAAGCCGCGGCTGGTGACGCACCCCGCCTTGAGGCGGGACGTACCCCGTCTTGAAGTGTGTGGGCAGCACGAGGCCCCGGCGCAGGCGTTTCTGTGCCGGGGACCGTGGCTCGTGCAGGGGCGAGCTTCTGCTTGCTGACATACGGGCGTTGTCAGGTTTCGGGTGGGGGTTGGTGGTCGTGTCGGGGTCGGGTGTTGCGTCTGGGTGTGCGGTCCGGGTCCACCCACGGGGGCGGGAGGAATTCGGGGTGCCCGTCGGTGCCGAGGCGGACTTCCCAGCCGCCGTGGTGGATGACGCGGTGGTGGTGCGTGCAGACCAGGACGAGGTTCTCCAGGTCGGTGGGGCCACCGTCGGCCCAATGGACGATGTGGTGTGCTTGGGTCCAGGCCGGGGGTCGGGTGCAGCCGGGGAAGGCGCAGCCGCGGTCGCGGGCGATGAGGGCGGTGTAGATGCCGGGAGTGACCAGTCGTTCGGTGCGTCCGACGCGCAGGGGGACGCCGTGCTGGTCGACCAGGACGGTGGTGATGTCGGCGTCGCAGGCCAGGCGGCGTAGTGATTCCGAGGAGATGGGTCCGCCGTGGGTGAGTTCGGCCGGGGCGACACCGAAGCGTCGGGCCCAGGTGTCCTGGAGCCACCGCGGGGGTGTGTCGGGGTGCGTACAGCCACCCGCGGTGAACACCCCACCCTCCCTACCAACGCCAGCGCCACCAGCGCCACCAGCGCCGTCGTCACGGCCGTCGCCGGCGTCACTGTGGGCGCTGCCCACATGGGCGTCCGCGCCGGAGCCGTCCGCGTCAGCGTTGTCGACGTGGGCGCTGTCACTGCCGTCGCCGTCGCTGCCGTGGTTGTTCTGGCTCGTGGTGTGGTCGAGCAGGGTGTTCAGGTTGGCGAGCAGGAGGAGTTGGGTGGGGTGGCCGTGGCGGGTGGGTAGGGTGTCGGTGGCCAGGGCACGGCGGGCGAGTTCGGTCAACGCATCGGCCAGGCGCTGGTCCGCGGCGCGCTGGTCTTTCTCGCCGTCCTTGCCCGGTTCGGGCGCGGCCAGCGGGTCCAGTGCGCTGCGCACGATCGCCGCGGCCTCGGTGCCCAGCAGCCCGGTGATGCGCACGGTGCCGTCCCCCCGATCACAGATACGCAGCGACCGTTTACGCTGGGCGCGCTCGTCGCGGTCTTCCAGACTGTCACTGGTGAGCACATGCAGCAGGTGATCGGCCAGGCGCTGCAGCGTGGCCGGGTCGTACTCGCGGGCGAACGCGGCCAGGTCGTCCTCCGCGCGGGCGGCGTCGTCGGCGGGGATGTCGGTGGGGATCTTCGCCATGGTCTTGGCGATCACCACGGCATGCTCATACGAGATCGCTCCCTCGACCATGCCGGCCAGGGTGGCCGGCATACCGCGTGCGTTTTTCACCGCGGTCACGCTGGCGCCCCAGTCCTGCACCGGCGCCGGGGGTGTGAGCCGATGCCCGAGATCCACACACGCCTTCGCCACACCGGGGCGCAGATTCAACACCTCACGCAGCCACGCCGTACACGAGGACGCACCCATCCGCCGCCCAAGATCCCGCGTGTCGGACTCGGCGACCAGCCGGGTGAACAACTCCGCCTGCCGAGCCGCCACCGCATGCACCCGCCGGATCGCCACCGCCAGATCGTCGTCGTTCAACCCCGCCGCATCCACCTCACGACCCTGGGCGAACCCGGCATCCAAGGCGTCGAGCACATCGAACACCAGATGCCCACCACCACCGCCACCGCGCTCGCCGGCCAGGTCCGCATCCTCGGCGACGCCGTGATCGCCCTGGCCGGAACCGCCGTGGTCGGCGCCGTGCTCATCCCGGGCGTCGCCGCCGTCACCCTGGCCGCGGCCGCCCCGGCGGCCCCGGTCGCCCCGGCCACGGTCGCTCTGGCCGGAGGTTTCCGCGGCCGTGCCCGCGAACCCGTCGGCGCTGCCGGATGCGCGCGAGGCGGACCCGGCTCCGGCGGCCTCGCCGGAGCCATCGGGGCTGCTGTAGTGACTGGAGTCGAACATGTGTCTCATTGTAGGCGATCTTACCGCCTACATCCACAGGTGTTCGTACGCTAACCGCGTAATAAGGGAATCAAACCGTGCCACACAGAGGATGTCGCTGTAATGCGTACCGAACCGAGCGCACCTGCCGCGACTATGACGATGAGTTCAGTGGTAAGGCACCTGGTTGGGAGGCTCGACTAGAAGGCCGCCACTCCTGACTTCCCACCGGCGCCAGCGGCCGCCGCCACTGGCACAGGAACCGATAACGGCCCATTGATCGACATCATCCCTACGATGCGCGGGTGAAACGCACCAAACGCGACCGCTGCAACTCGCCGCCAGACGCCTCATCCCGGTGCCGTCTCAGTCGCTCGGGTGCCAGGCCGACGTGCTCCGCCAGGATCCCCGCCGCCTATCGGCGGTGACCCGGGAACAAGGCCACGGAGCCGCGTAGCCCTCCGCGTAGCCTGCTCACCGACACTACGCCGGACAGCTTGCCGAGGCGCTGGACCTTCAGACTGGCAAGGCGGTCATTGTCCACGCATCTGCCCTTGCCGATGCACGCAAGGCCATGAGGGCACTGCTCTTGAGCAACCAACGACGGCTCCACTTCAATGACGAGGGCACCGCGCCGCCGAAGATCATCAGTACCGTCCGGGATCTGAGACCTGCCGGCCGCATCTATGCGAGCAGCGGCGGACGAGACGCACGCGACGAGTGCCTCCGAGCCATGGTCCCAGGGCTGGCCGCGTCCGTTGTCGACTGCGTCCGGTGTCGACCGCGTTGCCATCGAGTGTGACGAGTCAATAGCCAAGCTCGATCGACAAGTCCTGTACCAGGCGACAAAAGCCCTATGCACCTCTCGGCCACCCGAGTATGTGCACCTGAGAGCTCACGAAGAGTTTCTTCTCTGTCTCCCGGACGCGATCGCATGGTGCTGGGCCAAAGGTGGCGTATGGCGCCGCGGTCGTCCGGTCCGCCACATGCCCACGTCACTCCGACCGTCGTCGTGTGATGTGCCGTGTTGCCTCGGCCCGCCCCACAGGACAACCCATGCCGACCCCGCAGGCACGGTCAAGAACGTGCGAATCGGACAGTCACGATCTGGAACGGTCGCATCTCCAGATCGATGCTGCCATCGTCGCGCGTTGAACGGGCCTCGTCGCTACCTGACCGGCCCAGCGGGCGCTCGAGGAGGTCGGTGCGGTACGCCCGCCACGCATCGAAGGACGGGGTGACGCGTGCTGTCGCGCGTCCGCCGAGTGACTCGTACAGCCGCACGACGACGTCGCCGGACCGGTCCTCGGCCAGCTTGACCGCCTCCACCACCACCGCCGGATTGTCCACAGTGATCAGCGGCTCGACCGCACCGCTCCCCCGGACCTCGCGCACCGGCAGGTTCAGCCGGTAGCCCTCGCGCACGGCGTCGCCGATCGAGGCACCCACCCGCAGCGAGCATCGCAGGACGTGCTCCCCCTGGTCCGCGTCCGGGTCTGGGAACAGCGGCGCACGCAGCAGCGACAGCCGCACCGTCGTCGTCGTGCCACCGTCGCCGCCGTCGTCGTCGCGCCGTGTCGTCCGGGCGACGTCGTGCCCGTACGTCGAGTCGTTCGCCACCGCCACGCCGTAGCCGGACTCGCCGACGTGCACCCACCGGTGTGCGCAGATCTCGAACTTGGCCGCATCCCAGGAGGTGTTCGCGTGCGTCGGCCGGAAGACGTGACCGAACTGGGTCTCCGACGCCGAGCGGTCCGCATGCACATCCAGCGGGAACGCCAGCTTCAGCAACTTCTGCCGCTCGTGCCAGTCGATCGTCGTCTCGATGTCCACGGTCGGTTCGTCGCCGTCGAGGGTGATCACCTGCGTCACCGACGACGAGGCGAAGGTCCGCCGCACGCGCACGCCACGCCTGCCGCCGTCCAGCTCCACCACATCCACCTCGTCGGCATCGACCAGCGCGGTCGCGGCGTGCCGGTCCAGCTGGTCGACGTCCCACGCGTCCCACTGCGTCGGCGTGTCGCGGAAGAGCTGCAGCATATTCGCCGGCGTGCCCGATGGGATCACCTCGCGCCCGGCGGCAAGGTCACGCACCGACGTGATCAGCCCACGCTCGTCGACGACGACCCGCACCGCGGCGTTCTCCAACACGAAGTCCGACCCGGAGACGGCCGTCGACGCCACGACGTCCTCGACACCACCGGTGGCGCTGGTGGCACCAATAGCGCTGCTGGTGGTACTCGCAGCGCCCATGCCGTCGCCGTCGGCAGGGACGCGAGGGCTGCGGCCGGCACCGAGCGCGGGCGCCCCGCCGGCCGGGAACGGGCCCGCGTTGAACATGATCCGGTCGTCGCCGTCGTCCGCCAGCGCCCGCAGCGACGCGTCGATCAACTCCTCCACGTCGGCGCCCACCTGCGCGTAGTTCCGTTCGGCCTCGCGGTGCACCCAGGCGATCGACGAACCGGGCAGGATGTCGTGGAACTGTTGCAACAGCACCAGCTGCCAGAGCCGCTCCAGCTCGTCGTACGGGTACTCGCGACCCTGCCGGACGGCCGCCGTCGTCGCCCAGAGTTCAGCTTCCCGCAACAGATGCTCGCTGCGCCGGTTGCCACGTTTGGTCCGCGCCTGCGAGGTGTAGGTGCCGCGGTGAAACTCCAGATACAACTCGCCCGACCACACCGGCGGGTCGGCGTACTCGGCTTCGGTGGCGGAGAAGAAGTCGGCCGGGCCGGCCAGCTCGACCGTCGGCGAACCTTCCAGTGACCTCAGCCGCGCCGCGGCGGCCAGCATCTCCCGGGTCGGTCCACCACCGCCGTCGCCGTACCCGAACGGAACCAGCGACGTGCGAGCCCGCCCCTTCTCCGCGAACTGCCGCTGCGCGCGGGCCAGCTCCGCAGCGCTCAGCTCCGAGTTGTACGTGTCCACCGGTGGGAAATGGGTGAACAGCCGGGTGCCGTCGATGCCCTCCCACAGGAACGTGTGGTGCGGCATCGTGTTGGTCTCGTTCCAGGAGATCTTCTGGGTCAGGAACCACCGGCTGCCGGCGGCGCGCACAATCTGCGGCATCGCCGCCGAATACCCGAACGAGTCCGGCAGCCAGACCTCTTGCGGTTCCACTCCGAACTCCTCGGCGAAGAACCGCTTGCCGGCGACGAACTGCCGCGCCATCGCCTCGCCGCCAGGCATGTTGGTGTCCGACTCCACCCACATGCCGCCGACCGGAACGAACCGGCCCTCCCGCACCCGGGCACGGATCCGTTCGAACAATTGCGGGTAGTGATCCCGTATCCACGCGTACTGCTGCGCCGACGACGCCGCGAACACCAGCCCGGGCTCCTCGTCCATCAGGGTGAGCACGTTCGAGAAGGTCCGCGCACATTTGCGCACCGTCTCGCGGACCGGCCACAACCAGGCCGAGTCGATGTGCGCATGCCCGACCGCCACGACCCGGTGCGCACTGGCGTAGGCCGGCTGCGCCAGCACGTCGCGCAGGGCTGCGCGCCCGTCCGCCGCCGTGCCGGCCACGTCGTCCGGATCGACGGCGCGCATCATTTCCTCCAGCGCGCGCAGGATCTCCGCTCGTCGCGGAAGGTCGGCCGGCAATTCTCGCATCAAGCCGGCCAGTGTCCACACGTCCCGCTCGAGCTCCCACACCTGCACATCCAGCTCGGCCACATCCAGCTGCCGCAGCCGGTACAGCGTCTCGTCGCCGGCGGTCTCCGGATCACCCAGCGGCGTCGGCCGAAAGGAAAACCCGTCGGCGACGTCGGGGTTCGCCGCCGCCTCCACGTACACGTCGATCTCCGCTCCCGGCGCGGCGTCGGCCAGCGGCACGTACCGGTTGCGCGGTTCGACGGCCTTGATGACGCCACCGTCGGGCGCGTAGACCGTCGCCTCGGCTTGGAACCCCGGTTGCGTCTCACTGAACCCGAGATCGAGCAGCAGTTCGACCCGCGCGCCGTCGGCGTCGCCACCCCAGCCGTCCGGCACCCTTCCGGCCAGACGGAACCACACCGTCTCCCACGGCCGGCCCCAGCGCTGTCCGATCGCGGCCGGCTCGAACGGCTGGGTGACGGCCTTCTCGAACGGTACCGGCTCTCCGGGCACGGCCCACGCCTGCACCGCCAGCGGCGACGTCCGGCGGTAGACGGCCGGCCGGATCCGCTCCCGGACGAACCGGTCCAGCCGGGCCTCCACCAAGCGCGAGTTGTCATGCATACACGAACTCCTTCTCTGCGCCCATGACCATCAACCCCCAGACCGGAGACGGCCTGGACGAGGAATCGGTGATCTCTGGGCGATACGGGTCAGCCTTTGACGGCGCCGGCCATGGTGAACGATCCGCCCAATACTCGGGACACCAGCACGTACAGCACCAGCACCGGCAGCGAGTACAGCAGCGAGAACGCGGCCAGCTGCCCGTACGCGACGGACCCGTACTGGCCGAAGAACGTGAAGATGCTGACCGCCGCCGGCTGCTTCTCCGGGCTCAGCAGCAGCACGAACGGGACGAAGAAGTTCCCCCACGCCTGGATGAACACGAAGATGAACACCACCGCGATACCCGGACGCATCAACGGCACGACGACGGTGCGCAACGCCCGCATCGCCGACGCCCCGTCCACCCACGCGGCCTCCTCAAGGCTGACCGGGACCGAATCCATGAAGTTCTTCATCATCCAGATCGCCATCGGTAGCGACGTCGCCGCCAGGAAGAAGATCGCACCCGGAAGCGAATCGAGCAGGTTGAGCCGGACGAACAGCGCGTAGACCGGCACCATCATGGCGGTGATCGGCAGCCCCGTGCCGAACAACACCCCGTACATGAACGGCTTGTTGAACCGCATCCGGTACCGCGACAGCGGGTACGCGGCCAGCACCGCGGCCACCACGGTGATCAGCGCGCAGCCGGCGGAGAGCACGAAACTGTTCCACAGTGGCCGGAAGGTCTGATCGGCACTGAGCACGGCGTCGAAGTTCGCCGCCGACACGCTTCCCGGCACGCTGACCACCAGCGACGCCGACTCGTCGATCGACGCCAGCACCAGCCACCCCAGCGGCAGCAGAAAGCACAACCCGATGACGAGGAGAATCGTGTTGGAGATGGCGCGCACCGACAACCGGCGCGGCGCGGCCACCGACAGCGGACGGGCGGCCGGGCGAGTGGATACCGCCATGTCAGTCCACCTCCGGTCGTAGCATCCGGATGTAGACCACCGAGAACACCGCCCCGATCAGCAGCATGATGGTGGCGATCGCGGTACCGTAGCCGATCCGGCCGAAGCTGAACGCCTCCTGGTAGGCCAGCAGCGGCAACGTCGAGCTGTCCGTGCCAGGGCCGCCCGCGGTCATCACGTAGATCAGCGTGAACACCTGCAACGTCATCAGCGTCGTCAGCATGAAGTTGGTGGAGATGCTGCGCCGGATCATCGGCAGCGTCACGTACAGCAGCCGCTTCGGCCCGCTGGCGCCGTCCACCGTGGCCGCCTCCGTCACGTCCGGCGGCAGGTTGGCCAGCGCGGCCGCGTACACCATCATGGAGAACGCCGCGCCCCGCCAGACGTTCGCGATGATGACCGCCAGCATCGGGAAGTCGTAGAGCCAGTTCGATTCGCCCAGCCCCACCGCGCCCAGAAGCGCGTTGAGCGTGCCGTCGGCGTGGAAGAACGCGTACGCGGCGAAAGCGGCCACGATCTCCGGCAGTACCCAGGCGGTCACCACCAGCGTCCCGACCGCGGCACGTACCACCCCCGTCGCCTGCCGCATCAGCATCGCCAGCGTCAGCCCCAGCACGTTCTGGCCGATGATCGCCGAGGTCAGGACGAAGATGACGGTCAGCCAGACCGACTTGGGGAAGTTCGGGTCGGCGAACAGACCGGTGTAGTTGTCCAGTCCGACCCACGAGGTGTTCTGCGCGGCGGCCCCGGTCAGCGCGGCGTCGGTGAACGAGCCGTAGAAGGACCACACCACCGGGCCGGCCATGAAGATCGCCAGCAGAACAAGTGCGGGTCCCATCGGGAGCAGCCGGCCGGCGGTGCGGCCGGCTCTCCGTGCACGATCGGATCGCGGAGCGGCGCTCCGGCTGACGTCCGGTCCGGTGTCGAGCGTCGTCGTCATGCGATGGGCGCGCTCAGCCGGCGGAGACGACGCCGTCGGGGCCGACGATGCGTTCCACCGCGCTGTCGTACGCGGCGGCGGCCTCCTCGGGCGACTGCTGGCCGGTCATCACCGACTCCATGGCCACCTGGATCTCGTTGGAGATCTGCGGGTAGTCCGACGTCGCCGGGCGGAAGTGGGTGAACTCGACGATCTCGGAGAAGAACTCGAACGACGGGTTCGCCTCGGTGTACTCCGGGTCCTCGGCCACGTCCTGGCGGACGGCGATCTGGCTGGCCTCGACGTCGTAGCTGAGCGAGTTCTCCTTGTTCAGCGCCATGGTGATGAACTCGAAAGCCAGATCCGGCGCCTTCGACCCGGCGCCGACGGCCAGCGTCCACCCGCCGGACATGCTCACCGCGCCCGGGTCCTGTCCGTTCTGCGTGGGCATCGCTGCGTTCGCCATCACGTCGTTCCATCCCGGCCACGGCGCCTCGCCGGACTCCAGCCAGTTGCCCGCCTGCCACGACCCGTCGAGGGCGATGGCGAGTTCGCCGTTCGGCAGCCACTGGCTCGTGACCGTGGCGCCCAGGTTCGGGTCCAGTGCCTGCTGCGGCGTCGGGGCGAGCCCCTCGTCGTAGATGGTCCGGATGAACTCCAGCGAATCGATGAATCCCTGCGATCCGACCACCCACTTCTGCGACTCCTCGTCGTAGAGCCGGTCTTCGGTGCCGTACAGCAGCATCTCGAAGCCCTGCATCGACGACGCCTCGCCCATCGCCTTGCCGGAGTAGACGTTCAGCGGGATGACGTCGGGCAGCTCCTGCTTCAGCGTCCGCGCGGTCTCCAGCACGTCGTCCCAGCTCGTCGGCTCCCACGGGACGGGGATGCCGGCCTGCTCGAACAGCTCGGTGTTGTACCAGAGGGCACGGGTGTCGGTGCCCATCGGGACGCCGTAGGTGCTGCCGTCGTCGCCGAGACCGGCGTTCTTGGCGTTGTCGTAGAACTGGTCCCAGTCCTCCCACTCGGCGAGGTAGTCGTCGAGCGGCAGCAGGTAGCCGGCATCGACGTCGGACTTGATCATGAACGTGTCCTCGTACATCACGTCCGGCGCGGTGGACTCGGAGCCGTGCATGAGCGCCAGCTTGGTGAAATAGTCGTTCTGAGACGCCTCGATCGGCACCAGCTCCACGGTGATGCCGTCGTGCTCGGCCTCGAAGTCCTGCTTCACCTGTGTGAAGTGCTCGTCCGCCTGGGTGAAGTTACCGAACTTCTGATACACGACACGCAAAGTGTCGCTGCCGCCGCCCTCCGCCTCGCCGGAGTCGGAGCCACACCCTGCCATGATCACCATCGACGCCGCGATACTTGCGGCCAAGCCCGCTCTCAGACGCATGGATACTCCTTTGGTCCACGTCTCGTCCGCCGCCCCGATCCGGAAAGCGGCGGACACCGCGTGCGACGCGGGTCACGTCCGCGCCCATCGCACGTGGCACAGACGTCGCGCACGTTCGGCGCCAGCACGATTGGCACCGATTCATTGCGCCTGTCCGCGCCACCACGTCGTCGTCCATCGCCTTGACCGTCGAGCCGACTCCAGGTGGAGTAAATAAATCAAGTGGATAAACCCTTGTCAAGAGGTACCCGGCCGCGTCCACCCCGTCGACGCGGCGCGGCTATATGCACAGAGCCGTGAACCCCGTCTCGGCCGGCACACCCGGTGCCGCCGTCGGCCCGACGCGCGGACCCGCCTACCCGGCGATCAACAGCGACGACGGCCGCGGCGAGAAGCTGTGATCCAGCACGAGACACGCGGCACCGACGGCGCCGACGTCCTCGCCCACATTGGTACCGACCACGTCCACCCCGTGCACGTTGCGGACCGTCGTCGCCGCGTCCAGCACGGGCGGGATCACCCGCAGATACCGGTCCCGCAGCCGGCTCCAGAACGGTCCGCCGAACACCACCCGCTCCAGATCGAGCAGGTTCACGATGTCGGAGACGGCCTTCGCCACCCGGACAGCGGAGCGGTCGAGCACCTGTTCCGCCCGCTCGTCGCCGGAATCCGCGCACTCGCACAGCACCGTGAACCAGCGATCAACCGCCCGAGCGTCGTTATCGGTGGGGACGGACTCCAGCACACCGAGCCCCACGGCCTCTCTGACCAGCGCCATCGGCTCGCACGACGCGCCGATGCATCCGCGCAGGCCGCATGCGCACATCGGTCCGTCCGGATCCACGACGAAGTGGCCGATCTCGCCGGCGTTGTCCGACCTGCCGCGAACGACGCTGTCCCGCACCGCCATGCCCGCTCCGACACCCGTACCCAGGTAAAAGAAGACGAAGCTGCCGGCTCCGGTCGGGCCGCCCGCCCACATCTCCGCCACCACGGCCGCCGTCACATCCTTATCGATCAGAACGGGCAACCCGGTCGCCTCGGACAGCGCCGCGCGCAACGGTACGTTGCGCCAGCCCACGAGGTGCGGCGGATCCACCACCTCACCGCGCTGCGAGTCGATCGGCCCCGGTGAGGCGATCCCGATGCCGAGAATCCGCTCGCGCGCCAGTCCGGATTGATCGATCAGCGCACCGATCGCCTCGGCCATGCCGACGACGATCTTGTCCGGGTCGGTGACCGGTGGGGTCGGCTGTTGGCTGCGCACCACGACCTGGCCGGCGAGATCGAGCACGACGAAGGTCATCACGGCCGGATCCAGATGTACCCCGACCGCGTAGCGGCCGGACGGCTCGAGCCGGAGTATGGTCCGAGGTTTGCCCGGACCCGAGCTCTGCTTGCCGGCCTCCGCGATCAGGCCCAGGTCAAGCAGCCTGCGGCAGATGTTCGTCACCGTCTGGGCGGACAGCCCCGTCGCACTGACCAGCTCTACCCGGCTCAAGCCGTCGTCCGACCTCCTGATGGTGTCCAGGATGACCGCCTGATTGAAGTCTCCCACCCGCGGAAGATTGGTACCCCGACGCATCGAGGCCCCCCAACCCTGTGTCATTCCTGCCACACTTCACCATCGCGCATGGTTCAACGATATTGCCACACCGCGATGCCGGCGCGGCGAAACCTGATGCGGCATCCGGGTCCGAGCACGGATCGCGCCCAGACTTGGCCCAGCCGCGCACAGGGCTCGGTCAGGGCCGTTCCCCGTCGTGCCCCGACCCGGCGGCGACCTCCACCTTGTCGATCTGACGGCGACCGTCCCGGCGTGTCTTGAGCAGGCTCGCCACCGTGGTGATGAGCAACGTCCCCACGATCACCGCGAGCGAGAGCGCGATCGACACCTCCGGGACGTCGTGCAGCGGCTCGCCGCCGTTGATGAATGGCAGGTTGTTCTCGTGCAGCGCGTGCAATACGAGCTTCACGCCGATGAAGGCGAGGATCACGGACAGGCCGGCCGAGAGGTACACCAAGCGCTCGAGCAGACCTCCGATCAGGAAGTAGAGCTGGCGCAGACCCATCAGCGCGAAGACGTTCGCGGTGAAGACAAGGAACATCTCCTGCGTGATCCCGAAGATGGCCGGAATCGAGTCGACGGCGAAGAGCAGGTCAGCCGACGCGATCGCCAAGAACACGATCAGCATCGGCGTGAACAGCCGCCGACCGTCCACGCGCGTCCGCAGCTTGATGCCGTCGTACTCCTGGCTCAACGGCACCCGCGTGCTCAGCCGGCGGATCAGCGCGTTGTCGTAGCTCTCCTCGTGCTCCTCGTGAGTGACCTGCTGTTGAGCCAGCTTGACCGCGGTGTAGACGAGGAAGAGGCCGAAGATGTAGAAGACCCAGGCGAACTGGTTGATCGCCAGCGCACCGAGCAGAATGAAGATGCCGCGCATCA
Source organism: Phytoactinopolyspora halotolerans (assembly GCF_010550675.1). Lineage (GTDB taxonomy): Bacteria > Actinomycetota > Actinomycetes > Jiangellales > Jiangellaceae > Phytoactinopolyspora > Phytoactinopolyspora halotolerans. The sequence continues at coordinate 138,686 of NZ_JAAGOA010000013.1, forward strand.
CGATGGCCACCAGGATGCCGAACATCAGCACCGACTGCTGGTACTGCCGGGGCACCTTGAACTGGCTCATGATGATGACGAAGATGAACAGGTTGTCGACGCTCAGGCTGTACTCGGTGAGCCAGCCCGTGAAGAATTCGCCCGACGCCTGCCCACCGCTGACGACGGCCAAGCACACGCCGAACACGATGGCGAGTCCGACGTAGAAGGACACCCACCCGGCGGCCTCCTTCATCGACGGCGCGTGCGGGCGACGGGTGACGATGAGCAGATCGGCGATCAGGAGGGCGGTCAGGACGACGAAGGTTCCAACCTCGAACCACACAGGCAGGTCAAGCACGAACGTAGAGTTCCTCTCCGGTCAGCTGATACGCGCGGCGTGCGCCGGGCGCTTTCCGGAGGTCTCTTCCGCCCGGCGGTGGCCGGACCGGAGGCACCGGGTGTGTCCGCTGTGGGACTCATCCGAGATGACGACGCCTCCGCGTAGGGATTACTCCCCTCCACGTCTCCCGCCGAGTATTTCACACGGCTGGTGGCAACTGAGAACGATGTCCAGCATTCGGCGCCGGGACGTGCAACGTCGGCGCGTCCGACGCTGGGACGTGCAACGGCGGGGCGTCCGACGCCGGGACGTCCGACGCCGTCATTTCACCCCGGCCTCGTGCATACCGCGCAGTTCCCGCTTCAGCTCGGCGATCTCGTCCCGCAGCCGCGCCGCCAGCTCGAACTGAAGCTCGGCCGCCGCGTTGTGCATCTGCTCGGACAACTGCTGGATCAGCTCCGCGAGATCGCTGCTCGGCATGCCCGCCAGATCCGCCGCATGTCGGCCGACGTCCGAGACGCTGTGCATCCCCGGCACCGGCGCCTTGCCCCGGCTGGCCGTGCGGCCCGAGCCCTGGATCAGCTCATCGGTGTCCGCGTCTTCGCGGGCGAGCATCTCGGTGATGTCGCCGATCCGCTTCCGCAGTGGCGTCGGGTCGATCCCGCGTTCGGTGTTGTACGCGATCTGCTTCTGCCGCCGACGGTTGGTCTCGTCGATCGCGTTCTGCATCGACGGGGTCATGGTGTCCGCGTACATGTGCACCTGGCCGGAGACGTTCCGTGCGGCACGCCCGATGGTCTGGATCAACGACGTTCCCGAACGGAGGAAACCTTCCTTGTCCGCGTCGAGGATGCTGACCAGGGAGACCTCGGGTAGGTCCAGGCCCTCACGGAGCAGGTTGATGCCGACCAGGACGTCGTACTCCCCCATCCGCAGCTCGCGCAACAGCTCGACCCGGCGCAGCGTGTCCACCTCGCTGTGCAGGTAGCGGACGCGGACCCCGTTCTCCATCAGGTAGTCGGTGAGGTCCTCGGCCATCTTCTTGGTCAGGGTGGTCACCAATACCCGTTCGTTCTTCTCCGCGCGCCGGTTGATCTCGTGCATGAGATCGTCGATCTGTCCCTTGGTCGGTTTCACCACGACCTCCGGGTCGACCAGACCGGTCGGACGGATGATCTGCTCGGTGACGCCCTTGCCCTTGTCCAGTTCGTACGGACCGGGCGTGGCCGACAGGTACACCGTCTGCCCGATCCGGTCCAGGAACTCGTCCCACTTCAGCGGGCGGTTGTCCATCGCGCTCGGGAGCCGGAAGCCATGCTCGACGAGCGTCCGTTTCCGGCTCATGTCGCCTTCGTACATCCCGCCGATCTGCGGCACCGTGACGTGTGACTCGTCGATCACCAGTAGGAAGTCCTCAGGGAAATAGTCGAGGAGGCAGTTCGGCGGCGATCCTGGTTCACGCCCGTCGAAGTGCCTCGAGTAGTTCTCGATACCGGAAGTGAAGCCGACCTCGCGGATCATCTCGAGGTCGTACGTCGTGCGCATCCGCAGCCGCTGCGCCTCCAGAAGCTTGTTCTGCTTCTCCAGTTCGGCCAGCCGCTCGGCCAGTTCCGCCTCGATGCCTTGCAGGGCGCGCTCCTGGGTCTCCGGAGCGGCCACGTAGTGCGACGCCGGGAACACGTACATCAGGTCCTCGTCGCTGATGACCTCGCCGGTCAGCGGATGGAGCGTGGTGATCCGCTCGATCTCGTCGCCGAAGAACTCCACCCGGACGGCGAGCTCGCCATACTGCGGGATGATCTCCAGCGTGTCGCCGCGGACCCGGAACGTCCCACGGGTGAAGTTCTGGTCATTGCGGGTGTACTGGATCTCCACCAGCCGGCGGAGCAGCGCCTCCCGGTCGCGTTCCTCGCCGACCCGTAGCCACACCATCCGATCGGCGTACTCCTGCGGGTTACCCAGGCCATAGATGCAGGACACCGTGGCGACCACCACCACGTCGCGCCGTGTCATGAGCGCGCCCGTCGCCGAGTGCCGCAACCGCTCGACCTCGTCGTTGATCGACGAGTCCTTCTCGATGTAGGTGTCGGTCTGCGGGACGTACGCCTCGGGCTGGTAGTAGTCGTAGTACGAGACGAAGTACTCGACGGCGTTGTGCGGCAGCAGGTCGCGGAACTCGTTCGCCAGCTGGGCGGCCAGCGTCTTGTTCGGCGCCAGCACAAGCGTCGGTCGTTGCACACGCTCGATCAGCCAGGCCGTGGTGGCGCTCTTTCCGGTGCCTGTGGCGCCGAGCAGGACCACGTCCTTCTCACCCGCGCGGATCCGCTGCTCAAGCTCGTCGATCGCCTGCGGCTGGTCGCCCGACGGCTCCCACTCGCTGACGACCTTGAACGGTGCTTCGCGACGGACGATCTCGGTGGTAGGACGCATACCACCAACGGTATGTCGTCCCACCGACAACGTCACCGCCGCCGCCACCCACACGCCCCCTCCAAATGATCATGTGAAGTGGGTTTTCTCGCGCCGTACCATGTCTGCAGGCATGGTAGTGCACGTAGAAACCTACTTCACATGATCATTTAGGGTCGGGTCAGGGTTACTTGAGGAGGGAGAGGCGGACGGCGTCGGCGATGAGGTAGCCGGAGCCGGACGTCCAGCGGCTGACGCCGACGACGTCGCGGGCGCCCCCGGACATGGTGAACGTGCCGATGGCCCGCCACCCGCCACCGCCGGCCCGCTGGTTGACCCGCACGGTCTGGTTTCCACTGGACGTCACGACGACGTACGGCGTGGAGTCGTTGTAGCCCGTGTCGGACGGATACCAGACCTCCACCCGGTACGTTCCGGACTCGGGCAGGTCGGCGCGGTACCAGACCGGATCGGAGATCGGCTCCGGCGTGTTGAACAGGTACGCGTCACCGTACTTCTGGCCGGACCACGACGACTGCTCCCAGCTCGAGCCGGCCGTCACGTCACTCGACGGCGCATCGACGACGACGTCCCACACCGGGTCACCGCCGCCGGTGTCCTCGGTGACGTACCCCATGTACCGCGTCCAGTCCCAGATCTGTCCGGGGCACGGCGTGGAGGACGCCTCGTTGTGGCCGATGATGCGCTGCCGCGTCTTCGGGATCCCGTACGTGTCGCAGACGTGCCGGGTCAACGCCGCAGAGGAACGGTACATCGCCTCCGTGTACCACGAGGCCTGATCGAAGTAGCCCTCGTGCTCGATCCCGATCGACTGCCGGTTGATGCTCGAGTTGCCGGCGTGCCAGGCGTAGTCCTTGTGCCGCACCATCTGCGTCACCTGCCCGTCGGACGAGCGGATGCAGTAATGCGCGGAGACGTTCGCCGACGGGTTCTGGAACCACGAGATGGAACCGGCGTAGGTGCCCTGCATCATGTGGATGACGACGTAGTTGATCGGATAACTGCTCGGCCGGTTGGACGAGGTGTAGTTGCTGGAATGCGCGGCGACCCAGAGCGCCGGCGGATAGTCGTCGGTCATGACGCCGACGTCCCGCGTCGCGACGGAGCGGTCCGGCTCCACCGGATTGGCGTCCAGGGCCACGCCGGACGCGTTGACGCCGTTCCAGAGCGCCTCGTACACGCCGTCGGCATAGAGTCCGGCCACGTAGGAGTCGCCGGCGCCGGAGTAGCGGGCCACGATCGGGTACCAGGCGCCGAGGTCCTTGCGGGTGCCGGCGGACAGCCCGGCGTCGTCCGCGTACGCGCGCAGCACGGCGGCCGCACCGTCGATGTTCGCGGCCTCGTTGGTCCGCAGTTTCCGCGGCGAGTGCTTGGTCAGCTCGGCCGCCTCGACGAGCGTGTGGTGAAAAGAGTTGTCGACCAGGTGCATCAGGCCGTAACCCTTGGACTGGCTCGGACCGTCGTGGCTGGTCAGTCGCGTCTCCGCGTAGCCGACCGCGACGAGCAGGTCCCGCGGAACGCCGTGGCGCGACGCGGCCTGATCGAATGCCCGGTCGAGCGCGCTGGCCGTACGGGCCTGTGCCGGCAGCACACCCGATCCGGCGACGACGGCCCCGAGCAGGGCGCCGCCACCGAGCGCGAGCGCACGACGGCGCGAGAGGGTGGGAAACGTGGTGGCCGAAGGGGTGGACGGGGGGACAGCGGACATCTGAACTCCTTCGATCTGACGAAACGATCTCCGGTCGTCCCCGGAATATATTTCCAAACTTTGGGTGCGTCGACCCCTAGATGGGAAATTCTTTCATCGCTTCAGCGAACTCGGCGGAAGCGTGAAGTGTCTCGAGGACCAACTGGAGGCCCTGATCCAACTCGGCTTGATCACCAGGCGCCGCGAATCCCAGCGCGAGCCCGGCGAACGACGGCCGCCCGACGAAGTACCGGCCGATCCCCTCCAGCAAGACGCCCGCATCCGACGCCGCACGGACCAGCCTGTCCTCGTCCGTGCCCGGGCCGAGGATCGCGACCACGTGGGCACCGGCGCGATCGCCGACGACGGTGATGCCCGCGGCCGAGAGCGTCCGGGTCACCAGCTCGTACCGTGCGGCCAGCTCCCGCCGGACCCGTCGCAGATGCCGGGCGAGATCCCCGAGTTCCGCCATCGCCGCCAGCACACGCTGCCCGGCCGGCGACGGTCGGACACCGCGCGAGTCCCGGTACGCCACGACGGCCCGGGCCACCTCGTCCGGCGCCACCATCCAGCCGACGCCCAGCGACGGCGTCAGGATCTTGCTCGCGCTCCCCACGTGAATCACCACGTCCGGGCCGATCGCCGCCAGCAGCGGCAACGGGGCGACGTCGTAGCGCAGCTCGCCGTCGTAGTCGTCCTCGATGATCCATGCCCCGTGCTGCCGCGCCCACTCCACCAGCGCGACGCGGCGCGACGCCGGGAGCCGTGCGCCCAGCGGAAACTGGTGCGCGGGTGTGCAGTAGACGGCCCGCACGCCCGGCGGGATCGCGTCCACCAGCACGCCGTCGGCGTCCACCGGGACCGGCACGACGCGGCACCCGGCCGCTTTCAGCACGGCCGCCGCCCGCGCGTACCCCGGTTCCTCCATCGCGACCGTCTCCCCGGCCCCGAGCATGGCCGCCGCGAGCTCGGCGATCGCGGCGGTGGTGCCGCCGGTGGCCACTACCGCCGCGCCGTCCACCGACAGCCCGCGGTGCCGCAACAGGTGCTCCTCTACGGCGGCGCGATATGCCGGGACGCCGGTCCGCAGCGGCCGTCCGTCCGGTTCGACGTCGCCGGCGCGCCGCCACGCACGGCGCCACACCTCCGGCCGGACACCGGCCGCCCACGGCGAACCGGGCCGCAGGTCCACCACGCCCGGGACGCCGGCTCGGTCGTCGGCGCGGACATCGGCGCGAAGACCGGACGGGTCGTCGGCCGGGTCGTCGGCGTGGTCGTCGGTACGGTTCGCCGGTGTGCCCGCCGGGTGATCCCCCGGCTGATACGCCGGATGGTCGACCACGCCGCGCCGCGCCACCCCGGCGGCCTGTCTCGCGGCCAGCCTCGCAGCCGGTCTCGTGGCCAGGAAGGTACCTGATCCGCGGTGCGCGACCAGCCAGCCTTCCGCATACAGCTGCTCGTAAGCCGCCGCCGTCACGGTACGGCTGACCCGCAGTGACGTCGCCAGCGCCCGGGTCGACGGCAGCCGCTCCCCGACCCGGACCAGCCCGCGGGCGGCAGCGTCACGCAGTTGATCCGCCAGCTGGCGCGCCAACGGCTCAGCCGAGTCCCGGTTCACGATCAGCGGCAGCTCGATCACATCAGTGGCCTTTCAGAGTTTCGTCGAATTGGCCATTCAAGAATGCCACTCGCTTGGCGATCCTGGACGACGTGACCATCGACGACCAGCTCTCCCCCACGACCCGCAGCACCGTTCGGCGCGGCCGCAAGCGCGCGCAGACCGACCGCCACCAGCTGTACGATCTGCTCGACTCGTGCCTGATCTGCCACCTGGGTATCGTGCTGGACGGTGCTCCGGTGGTCCTGCCCACCGGCTACGGGCGCGACGGCGACACCCTGTACGTGCACGGCTCCACCGGATCGGCCAGCTTGGCCGCGGCGACCGCCGGCGCGCCGGTCAGCGTCGCCGTGACCCGCGTGGACGGGATCGTCTACGCCCGCTCGGTCTTTCACCACTCGATGAACTACTCCAGCGCCGTCGTCCACGGCACGGCCACCGCCGTCACCGACCCGGCGGTCAAGCTGCACGGGCTGCGGGTTCTCACCGAACACATCGTGCCGGGCTCGTGGGAGCACACCCGGCAGCCGAACCGCAAGGAGCTCGCCGCCACGCACGTCCTCGCGCTCTCCCTGCGCGAGGCGTCGGTGAAGCTGAGGTCCGGGCCACCGAACGACGAGGACGACGACGTGGCCGGCCATCGCGAGTGGGCCGGGGTGCTGCCGCTGCATCAGGTCTGGGGAACGCCCGAACCGTGCCCGCTCCTTCCGGCCGGACGGGCAGTACCGCCACGGATAGCCGAGCGCCCGGTTCTGGGTGCGCGCCCGGACCCCGAGATGGTGCGCTGAGTCTCTGCATGCGCGCTCAGTCTCTGCATGCGCCTGAGTATCTGCATGCGCCTGAGTCTGTCCAAGTGGGCTGAGTCCGCTTGCATGGTGCGCCGAGCGCATGTCCATGGTGCGCTGAGTTCACGCGAACTTGGCGTCGGAAAACGATTGCCAACGTGCAACCACCGCACCATGCACCCGCGCGCACACCTGGTATGCACGACGCGGAACGCGCCGTACCAGGATGCTCGGTTCCAGCCGCACTCAGGCTCCATCCGGTGCTCAGGCTCCATCCGGTGCTCAGGCTCCACCCGGTGCTCAAGCACCGGCAGCGCTCAGTCTCCGGTCCGTCGGCCGGCGGCCCAGGCGTCGGCGCGAGCCAGCGCCGCGTTGATCCACGGCGTCTTCAGCTCCGCGTACTCCTCGATGGAGTCGTATGTATGCTCCGCCAACTCGCGCTTCAGCCCGGCGTAGTCCGCAGCCTCGCCGGGCATGGCGCGCAGCCAGTCGCGCAGCAGCAACGCGTCTCGCCATGCCGGCGAATCCTCCGGCCGCACGTGCACATTCACCGCGCGTGCGGGATCCGCGTTGCAGGCCATCGCCTTGTCCCGTTCGGATCCATCGCGGAGCACGTCGTACCAGCGCTCCGGCATCCGCACGAAACCGACCTCGTGCAACTCGTCCGCGACCGAGCCGGCGGTCGGCAGATCCGCCACGACGACCTGCACATCGAGGACGTCCTTGGCGGGCAGGCCCGGTACCGCGGTGGAACCGATGTGGTCGATCCGGTGCGCCCGTCGACCGGTCACGTGCCGGATCCGTTCGATCAGCCGCCCGGCCTGCGACTCCCACGTCGGGTCCGCGTGCACGATCGCCGGCCGGACCCCGGGTACCCCCGTGACCTGCGGATCGTGCTGGACCGGTGCGCGGGAGGCCGCACGTCGCTCGCGGAGATTGCGCTCGTACGGCACCAGCCGACCGTGCCAGAGGACGTCGACGCAGTCCAGCAGCCGCTGCGGCGGGCCACTGTTGTCCAGCCACACGTCCGCCGCCGCACGCCGGGCGTCGTCGTCGGCCTGCGCGCGGATGCGGGAGCGAGCGTCGTCGGCGTCCATCCCCCGCCCGGTCAGCCGGCGGACCCGCTCCTCGTCCGGTGCGTGCACCACGATCACCAGCGGGTACGACGACGCCAGTCCGTTCTCCACCAGCAGCGGGATGTCCTCCACGACGACCGCCTCCGCCGGTGCTTGCGCGACGAGTTCGGAGCGGCGCCGATACACCAGCGGATGGATGATGCCGTTCAGCGCGGCCCGCCGCTCGTCGCTGCCGAAGACGAGGCGGCCGAGCTCGGCCCGATCGAGGGTGCCGTCCGCCGCCACAACTCCGGCGCCGAACTCGCTGACGACGGCCTCCAGGCCAGGCGTACCCGGTGCCACGACCTCGCGCGCCAGCTCATCCGCGTCGATCACCACCGCGCCCAGCTCGCCGAGCCGACCCGCGACAGTCGACTTCCCGGCGCCGATGCCCCCGGTGAGTCCCACACGCAACATGCCTGTGACTCTATCCCGCACGGCCCTTGACAACTCGTCAGGGAGCAACGATCGCCGACGGCTGGCGCGTGTTATGACTCTGGTGTGGGCGAATCGAGGCCCAGCATCTCCGCGGCGAGGTCGAGCATGACGACCACCTCGGCCTTCTCCGGCACCACCCCGCGCCGCAACGCGATCACATAGGTCCGCACGCCGTCGGCCAGAATGAAGGTGATCTCGCCGTCGCCGGTGAGCAGGTAACCTTCCTTGCCGCCGATCGTCTGCGGTTCGACGTCACGCGAGGTCGAACCCAGCGTGGTGTCGATCCGGCCGGTCGCCGTCTCCTCGTCGACATACGAGCTGACCGCGATCTCCACAGCGGCCTTCTCCGGCTCTGCGTCGGGTGACGGCGACGGCGACGCGGTCCGACCGCTCACAGGTGCCCCGTACCGACAGGTGAGGCGGCCGGTACGACCCGAGTCCTCCAGGAAGTCTTCGTTATAGACGCGTTGCGTCTCGCCGTCCAGGGAAGTCTGCAGGATCTGAACCACCCGGCCCGCGGTCATCAACTCGCTGCACTCGAACGGGACGTCGAGCGTCGAGGTGGGTTCGGGCGTCGCGTCGCTCGCCTCGGTCGCTTCGGCGTCGCCGGTGGGCTCTTCCGTCCCTCGGGGAACCTCGGGAACCTCGGGCTCCTCGTTCTCGGTGCAGCCGCTCAGGAGCAGGATCACCGGGAGGACGAGAACAGCAAGACACTTCCGTAGCACTCGACTCACGCGCAATACCGTACCTGCTCGATGAGCACAGATTTCATGATCACCTGTCACGATTCCCACACATCCCGGCCACCGGTCGGTCGCTACGGCCCGCTCGGAGTCACACACCGTGGGCGCATCCGACGGCTCTGCGCACGCGAAAGGGCTGGAGAGAGCCTCGCCTGTGGCGAGACCTCCCCAGCCCTGTTCGACCGTGGTTGACCGGGTCAGTTACCGGTCAACTTCTCCCGCAGCGCCTGCAGCGCCTCGTCCGAGGCGAGCGTTCCGCCCTCGTCAGGCTTCGGCTCGGCCGGCGAAGCACCCGACGACGAGTACTCCGACGGGTTCTCCGCACGAGCCTCCGCGTCCGCGGACTGGGCGCTCTCGATCTGCGCCTTGTGCGCCTCCCACCGGGCGTGCGCCTCGGCGTACTGGCGCTCCCACTCGGCGCGCTGCTCCTCGTAGCCCGGCAACCAGTCGTTGGTCTCGGGGTCGAAGCCCTCGGGGTACTTGTAGTTGCCTTCCTCGTCGTAGTCGGCCGCCATGCCGTACAACGTGGGGTCGAAGTGCTCGGAGACGTGCTCGGCGGTGTCGCCCTCGTTCGCCTGCTTCAGCGAGAGAGAGATCCGGCGACGCTCCAGGTCTATGTCGATGACCTTGACCATCGTGTCCGCACCGACCTCGACCACCTGCTCCGGCACCTCCACGTGGCGCTCGGCCAGCTCGGAGATGTGCACCAGGCCCTCGATACCGTCATCGACCCGGACGAACGCACCGAACGGCACCAGCTTGGTGACCTTACCCGGAACGATCTGGCCGATCTGGTGCGTGCGAGCGAACTGCTGCCACGGGTCTTCCAGCGTGGCCTTCAGCGACAGCGACACCCGCTCCCGGTCCATGTCGACGTCGAGCACCTCGACGGTGACCTCCTGGCCCACCTCGACGACCTCGGACGGGTGGTCGATGTGCTTCCAGGACAGCTCCGAGACGTGCACCAGGCCGTCGACGCCGCCCAGGTCCACGAAGGCACCGAAGTTGACGATCGAGGAGACGACACCGGAACGGATCTGGCCCTTCTGCAGCGTCTGCAGGAAGGTGGACCGCACCTCGGACTGCGTCTGCTCGAGCCAGGCCCGGCGGGACAGGACCACGTTGTTGCGATTCTTGTCCAGCTCGATGATCTTGGCCTCGATCTCCTTGCCGACGTACGGCTGGAGATCGCGGACGCGGCGCATCTCCACCAGCGACGCCGGCAGGAAGCCGCGCAGGCCGATGTCGAGGATGAGGCCGCCCTTGACGACCTCGATGACCGAACCGGAGACCACGCCGTCGGCTTCCTTGATCTCCTCGATCTTGCCCCACGCGCGCTCGTACTGCGCACGCTTCTTGGACAGGATCAGGCGGCCTTCCTTGTCCTCTTTCTGCAGGACCAGAGCTTCGACCTCGTCACCGACGGCAACAACCTCGTGCGGATCGACGTCGTGTTTGATCGACAGCTCACGCGAGGGGATGACGCCCTCGGTCTTGTAGCCGATGTCGAGCAGGACCTCGTCCCGGTCGACCTTGACGACGGTACCGGCCACGATATCGCCGTCGTTGAAGTACTTGATGGTCTCGTCGATCGCGGCGAGAAAGGCCTCCGCAGACCCGATATCATTGACCGCGACCTGCGGCGATGCAGGTGCCCCGGCGGCGGGTGCTTGTGCGGTGGGTGTTTCGGCCTCGATGCTGCTCGTCATGTGGAAGCGGGCTCCGGACAGTTGTTGTTCTCACGGTTACGCCACAGGCCCTTTGATCGCCGTGCCGAGGGACGGAGGGTCTTGGAGAACACCGGCCGACCGACATGAACGAGCGCGAGCCTGCTCCGTCCGAGGTCGCGCAGACCCACAGCGCACAGGAAAGATTACCCGCACGCTTGCTCTACGGTCAATTGAACGCGCATCGCGATCAGATTACGGACCACGATCCACGTCTCATCCATGTCATCTGTTGTGGCCGGGCCGAAGACGGACCCACAACCGCCCCGGCACGGTAGGTGTGGCGGCACAGCGCGGCGTCCATGGTAGCCGCTCGTGTCGCACCATACCGCGCCGCCTACCGTCGCCGGTGACCGACCGACGGCCAGGCGACTGAGGCTCAGTCTTCGTCTGCCGGGTCTAACGTCCGAGAGGGCCGCGGAGTTTCCGGTACGTCCGGTGACGGCGACTCGTGGCGATCCTCATCATCGTCCGGTTGCCCGTCGCCCTCGTCCTCGGAGCACTCGGACGGCGTGTCGGAGTCTGGGTCGCCCGCCTCGTCGTCGCTGCTTGTGCCGGACTCGCTCGAGTCCGCGGCGTCCGAATCCTCGGCCGCATCCGCATCAGGGGCCTCGCGATCCGATTCTTCGTCCTCAAGCGGAGCCACCGTCCGGTCTGGGCACTCCGGCTCGCTCGGATCCGGGTCGGGCGTCTCGGTCGGCTCAGGCGTCTCGGTCGGCTCAGGCGTCTCGGTCGGCTCCGGCGTCTTAGTCGGCTCCGGCGTCTTAGTCGGCTCGGGCGACGTGGTCGGCTCAGGCGTCTCGGTCGGCTCAGGCGTCTTAGTCGGCTCCGGCGACGTGGTGGGCTCGGGCGACTTGGTCGGCTCAGGCGACGTGGTGGGCTCCGGCTCCGGGTCCGGCGTCTTGGTCTTGGTCGGCTCCGGATCGGGCTTCTTGGTCGGCTCGGGGGACTTCGTCGACGTTGGCGGCTTGGTCGGCTCCGGCCCCGGTGACTTCGTCGGGTCGGGCTCCTTCGTCGACTCTGGCTCCTTGGTCGGCTTCCCGCTGGGGTCGCGGTCCGTGCCGTCGTCGCCACCGGGCTTGTCTGTGGGCGACGGCTTCCGGCTCGGGCCGGGCGACGTCTCGTCGGAGGAACCGGGCTCGTCGGCACCGCCCTGCGCCACGGTGACGTCCGGCCCCGGACCGGCGTCGTCCACCGGCGCCACGTCACCCTCGTCATACGCCGCGATCCAGCCCATCACCGTGCGCACGTAAGCGGCGGAGTTGTTGTACCGGCGAAGCGCCGAACTCAGGCCATGATGCGTGGACAGGTCCCCGCCGCCGTAACACAGGTAGTTGGCGGCGCTCAGGGTCGCGTCGAACACATTGTGCGGGTCCGCGACGCCGTCGTCGTTGCCGTCCACACCGAACGCCTTCCAGGTGCCCGGTATGAACTGCATGGCCCCCACGGCACGGTCCCACCGCGTATCACTGTCCCAGCGCCCGCCGTCGGTGTCCGGGATCGCCGCGATACCGGGGCCGCCGTTCAGCACCGGTCCGAGGATGCGCGGCTGAGTGTCGCCCCGATCGTTCGCCTGGCCACCGCGAGCGTGGCTGGACTCGACCTTCCCGATGCCGGCCAGAATCTGCCACCGAATGTTGCACGCGGGCTGCTGCTCGCCCCACGCCGACGCCGCGCGGTTGTACGCGTCGAGCAGGAGACCCGGGATCCCCATCTCAGCGGCGAGTGGTATCCCCGATCCGGATGGGGAACCCAGATCGAAGTATGGCGAGCCGTGCTGGCTGGTGGTCTCGCTGTCGGACTCGTCGACCCGCGTCACCGACGCGGTCGCCGACTCGAGCTCTGCCAGTTCCGGGGCCTGGTCGACGTTTCGCACCTGCGAGTTCATCGACGGAACGTCGCTGAGCGCAGAACCGTTCGCCACGGACGCGGTCGCGTCCCAGCCCGGCTCCGGTAACGCGTCCCCCCTACCCAGACAGAAGATGCTGACAACCGCAACTAGACCCAACGTCACTCGTGGTGCACGCCGCACGCAGACCTCCGCGTTCGCCCGCCGCCGTACGCCCCCTGGCACAGCCTGTTCCGACCCTTAAGTCACGAGCTTGTCACGATTGATTGGACTTCGCTACCCATGCGGCAGATGAACTACTTGAACTTCTTGCGAACGACACGCCCCAGTCGTCCCTTCCCGGCCTGATGTCCGGTCCGGGCGCCGCGCGTCGTCGCGATCATGTACCGCTTTGGGCCCCATCGGGCCTCAACCGGCGCATGATCACGGCACGGATGGTTCGCGCAGGCTCAGTGTGCCGCTTCCTGCCATGTCCGGCCGGAGCCGACCGACACCTCGAGCGGTACCCGGAGCTCGTAGGCGGCGCCCATCTCGCGCCGGACCAGCTCCTCAACGGCGTCCCTCTCCCCCGACGCCACCTCGAGCACCAGCTCGTCATGGACCTGAAGCAACATCCGGGACTGCAGCTTCTCCGTGCGCAGCGCCCGGTCCACACCCAGCATGGCGACCTTGATGATGTCCGCGGCGGAGCCCTGGATCGGCGCGTTCAACGCCATCCGCTCGGCCATCTCTCGCCGCTGCCGGTTGTCACTGGTGAGATCGGGCAGGTAACGGCGTCGGCCCAGCATCGTCTCGGTCCAGCCCTCGCCGGCCGCACGTTTCACCACTTCGCGCAGGTAGTCGCGGACGCCACCGAACCGCTCGAAGTACTCGTCCATCAGGGTCTGCGCCTCCGCGACCTCGATGGTGAGCTGCTTGGACAGGCCGTACGCGGACAACCCGTATGCCAGGCCGTAGTTCATCGCCTTGATCTTGGCCCGCATCTCCGGCGTGACGTCGGCGGCGTCCACCGTGAACACGCGTGCCGCCGTCTCGGAGTGGAAGTCCGCGCCTGAGGTGAAGGCGTCGATCAGCCCTTCGTCTTCGGACAGGTGAGCCATGATGCGCATCTCGATCTGGCTGTAGTCCGCGGTCAGCAGGCTCTCGTAGCGCTCGCCGACGATGAACGCCTCCCGGATGCGCCGGCCCTCGGCGGTCCTGATCGGGATGTTCTGCAGGTTGGGGTCGGTGGACGACAGCCGGCCCGTGGCGGCGATGGTCTGGTGGAAGGTGGTGTGGATACGGCCGTCGTCGGCGGTCGACTTCAGCAGACCTTCGACCGTGACCCGCAGCTTCGACGCGTCGCGGTGCCGCAACAGCGCCTCCAGGAACGGATGCTCGGTCTTCGCGTACAGATCCGCCAGCGCCTCCGCGTCCGTGGTGTATCCCGTCTTCGTCCGCTTCGTCTTCGGCATATTGAGCTCTTCGAAGAGGACGACCTGCAGCTGTTTCGGCGAACCCAGGTTCACCTCGTGCCCGATCGCGTCGTACGCATCGGACGCCGCGCGCGCCACGGCGCCGGCGAACGACGACTCCAGCTCCTCCAGGTAGCCCACGTCGACGGCGATACCACGCCGTTCCATGCCGGCGAGCACGCTCACCAGCGGCAGCTCCACCTCGTCCAGGAGCTTGCGCCCACCACGTTTCTCCAGCTCGGCGTCGAGGGCGTCGGCGAGGTCCAGCACCGCGCGCGCCCGGATCGCCTCGTCCAGGCCGAGTTGCTCCTCGTCGCCCCCGTCCAGGGAGAGCTGCACGTCCGCACCTGCGCCGCCCTCCGTGCGAAGCTCCCGGCCGACGAATCGAAGCACCAGGTCGGCCAGGTCATACGAGCGCTGCCCCGGCAGGGCGATGAAGGCGGACAGCGCGGTGTCCGCGGCCAGCCCTTCCACCTCCCAGCCGCGCGCCGTCAGCGCGTGGATCGGGCCCTTCGCCTCGTGCATCACCTTCGGCCGGGCCGGATCGGCCAGCCATGCCGCAAGCGCGGCGTCGTCGTCGGGGCTGAGCTTGGCGGTCTCGAACCATGCGCCCGCGCCGTCCGCGGCCGCCAGCGCGATCTCGGTGACGTCGCCGGACGCGCGCATCCAGGTGCCGCGCACCGAGACGCCGGTGCGCCCGGTCGCCGCGTGGTCCGCCAACCACGTCGCCACCTGGCCGGGTTCGAGCCGCCCGGCCTCGATCTCGTACCCGCCACCCGCGGCTTCCGGCTCCTCGGTCCCCAGGTACTCGTACAGCCGGTCGCGCAGCACCCTGAACTGCAAGGTGTCGAACAGCTGGTGGACCGCCTCCCGATCCCACGGCTGACGCACCAGGTCATCCGTGTGTACCTCCAGCGGAACGTCCCGGACGAGTTCGGTGACCTGCCGGTTGGTCATGATCTGGCCCAGGTGAGCCCGCAATGCGTCCCCGGCCTTGCCCTTCACCTCGTCGGCGCGCGCTACCAGCTGGTCCAGGGAGCCGTACTGCACGACCCATTTCGCCGCGGTCTTCTCACCCACGCCGGGGATGTTCGGCAGGTTGTCCGACGGGTCACCGCGTAGCGCGGCGAAGTCTGGGTACTGCACGGGGCTCAAGCCGTATCGCTCCTGCACCGCGTCCGGTGTCATGCGGGACAGGTCAGAGACGCCACGCTTCGGATACAGGACAGTCACATGGTCATTCACCAGCTGGAACGTGTCCCGGTCTCCGGTGCAGATCAACACGTCCACGCCGTCGGCCTCGGCCCGCGTGGCGAGGGTGGCGATGACGTCGTCGGCCTCGAATCCGTCCTTCTCGATCGCGGGGATGCGCAGCGTGCCCAGCACCTCCTTGATCAGCTCCACCTGGCCTTTGAACTCGTCCGGCGAGGTGGTGCGGTTCGCCTTGTACTCCGGGAACATCTCGGTGCGGAACGTCTGCCGGGAGACGTCGAAGGCCACCGCGACGTGCGTCGGCGCCTCGTCTCGCAACACGTTGATCAGCATCGAGGTGAACCCGTACACGCCCTCGGTGTGCTGACCGGTGGTGGTGACGAGGTTCGCATCCTTCAATGCGTAAAACGCCCGGTACGCGAGCGAATGACCATCGAGCAGGAGCAACCGCGGAGTCTCAACAACATCAGCCACGGCGCCACCTTAGTCCCCAGCCATGACAATGTCGCCCGGCAGTGCGAACCTGCGCATGCGGCAGGATCGTCTGTCATGAACCATGCACAGCACGGCGAGCGGCCCACCGATCCCACCCTGGACGACTTCCCACGCTCGGCGATGGACGAGCGGATGGGCATCATGTATCTGGAAGGCACGCCGGAGCGGGTCGTCGCTCGCATGCCGGTGGACGGCAACACGCAGCCGATCGGGTTGCTGCACGGCGGCGCATCGTGCGTGCTCGCCGAGAGTGTCGGCTCGATGGCTGCCTGGTTGCACGCCATGCCGGCCGACCGGGTACCCGTCGGCGTCGACATCAACGCCACCCACCATCGAGGCGTACGCGCAGGTCACGTCACCGCGGTCGCCACGCCGGCGCATCGGGGCCAGACGTTCGCCACGTACAACGTCGCCATCGACGACGACGCCGGTCGCCGCGTCTGCACGGCCCGCATCACCTGCTACCTGCGGCCGGCCCAGGACATCGCGCCTGGCCAGTAACCGTGACATATCGGTCTGGAAACATCCGTATCCGCACCTGCACCGTGCGGCGATACTCCTGGCCGTGCCGGGTATGCTCTGCCGAACCGTCGTTCGTACCCGTGGTGTACCGGACGCCAATAGGCGGATACTTGAACCAGTCACGAGCAACCCTCAGTGACGGAAGGGAGCTGGCATCCCATGACAACATCGGCCGCGGCCAACAGCCTGTTCTCCGATGTGCCTCACACACCCGGCGCTCCGAAGCGGGACCCGATCCTCATCGCCGACGACGTCGTGCGGCGTTTCGGCGGGCTCACCGCGGTCGACGTCGAGCATCTGGAGATTCAGCGCGGCGCGATCACTGCTTTGATCGGCCCGAACGGCGCGGGGAAGACGACCTTCTTCAATCTGCTCACGGGTTTCGACCGACCGGATGCCGGGCGCTGGACGTTTCACGGCCATCAGGTGTCCGGCCAGCCGCCGTTCCGTATCGCCCGAGCCGGTCTGGTCCGTACCTTTCAGCTGACCAAAGCGCTGACGCGACTGTCCGTCATCGAGAACATGCGGCTCGGCGCCACCGACCAGACCGGTGAGCGGGCCTGGCGGGCCGTCCTCCCCTGGCTGTGGAACAAGCAGGAGCGAGCCCTCACCGAACGTGCCGACGAGCTGCTCGCCCGCTTCAAGCTCGACCACATGCGGGACGAATATGCCGGCGAGCTATCCGGCGGACAGCGAAAGCTGCTGGAGATGGCCCGCGCGCTGATGGCCGAACCGACCATGGTCATGCTCGACGAGCCGATGGCCGGGGTGAACCCGGCGCTGACACAGTCACTGCTGGAGCACGTCAAAGACCTGCGCAACCTGGGCATGACGGTGCTGTTCGTCGAGCACGACATGGACATGGTGCGAGACATCTCCGACTGGGTGGTGGTCATGGCCGAGGGACGGGTCGTCTCCGAAGGGCCTCCCGATGCGGTCATGTCCGACCCAGCCGTCATCGACGCCTACCTCGGCACGCACCACGACGCACCGCTCACCGAAGCCGAAGAGGAACGTCAGCTGGCCGAGATCGAGTCCAGCCTGTACCCGGACGAGCCCACACCCGAGTCCTCCTCCCAGGGCTCCGGCGACGCGGCCGGCTCGGACGACGTGGATCATTCCGACGAAGCGGATGCCGCGGCCAGCGCCGGTGACGCCGACAACGCGGATGACGCCGAGGAAGCAGACGACTCCGACCACGCACAGCAGCAAACTGACAGCACCAGGACGCAAGAGATGAAGGCAAGCGAGGCATCCACTCGTGGGGAGGCGCGATGAGCAGCACCGAATCCGTCACGCCGGACCGGAGTGAGCATCTCAAGGGGGCAGAGGACGCGCTGATCCGCGCCGACGAACTGGTGGCCGGGTACTTCTCCGGGGTGAACATCCTCCAGGGCACGGACCTGTATCTGAAAGAAGGCGAACTGGTCGGCATCATCGGCCCCAACGGCGCCGGCAAGTCCACCCTGTTGAAGGCCCTGTTCGGGCTGCTGAAGATCTCATCCGGATCCATCACCTTCCGCGGCGAGGACATCGTGGGCCTTAAGGCGAACGAGCTGGTCTCCCGCGGTATCGGTTTCGTCCCGCAGACCAACAACATCTTCCCCTCGCTCACCATCAGCGAGAACCTGGAGATGGGGCTGTTCCTGGACCCGAAGAAGTTCGCCGAACGGTTCGAATTCGTGGAGTCCCTGTTCCCCGCTCTCGCATCGCGTCGCAACCAGCGCGCCGGCTCGCTCTCCGGGGGCGAGCGGCAGATGGTCGCGATGGCTCGCGCCCTGATGGCCGAACCGGCTGTGCTGTTGCTCGACGAGCCGTCGGCGGGGTTGTCGCCCGCGCTGCAGGACGAGGTGTTCATCCGGACGCGCCGCATCAACCGCGCCGGAGTGTCGGTCATCATGGTGGAGCAGAACGCCCGCCGCTGCCTGCAGATATGCGACCGCGGCTACGTCCTCGATCAGGGCCGGAACGCCTACACGGGCACCGGCGCGGCGCTGCTGCACGATCCCAAGGTGATCGAGCTCTACCTGGGCACGCTGGCGCGAGCCTGAGTTCGGCGAGGCGAACTTCGAGATCACCGCTCGATCACATCTGCATGTCGCCCGGCCCAGAGTGCTGGCATCAGCATAATCCCAGGTGTAGCGTCCCGTTCACGAATCCATGTACGGAGGGGAAGGAAGAGATGAGACGCACTCGATTGATCCGAGGTGCCGCAGCGGCCGCTGCGCTCATGCTCACGCTCGCCGCCTGTGGCGACGACGACGGCGACGAGCCCGAAGCGGAGGACACGGCAGAGGAGACTCCGGAGGAGGAAGAGCCGGAACCGGAGGACGAGACCGATGAGGACGGCGAGGAAGCCGAGGTTCCGGAAGTCGACCGGCCCGGTCGCGACGAGGTCCTGGACATCGGCTACGTCCTGCCCGAGTCCGGCCCGCTGGCGTTCCTCGGCGCCCCGATGATCACTGGCGTCCAGATGGCCGTCGAGGAGATCAACGAGGCCGGCGGCGTCAACGGCAACGACGTGACGCTGGCCAGCGGCGACGAGGCGGGCGACGCGCCCATCGCGCAGCAGAACGCCGCACGGATGATCAACGGCGGCGCAGACGCCATCATCGGTGCGGCGGCGTCCGGGATGTCGCAAGAGATCATCCAG
This sequence comes from Phytoactinopolyspora halotolerans, assembly GCF_010550675.1. Classification (GTDB taxonomy): domain Bacteria; phylum Actinomycetota; class Actinomycetes; order Jiangellales; family Jiangellaceae; genus Phytoactinopolyspora; species Phytoactinopolyspora halotolerans. The sequence goes on from NZ_JAAGOA010000013.1 coordinate 157,736, forward strand.
ATGCTCTTCGACAACCAGATCGTGCAGTGCTCGGGGTCGAACACGTCCCCGGCGTTCAGCGACCAGGACAACAACGGCTTCTACCACCGGACCGTGCCGCCGGACGAGGCCGTCACGCCGGTCATCGTCGATGAGCTGTTCAACGACGGGCACCAGAACATCGCCATCGCCGCTCGTGCCGACGACTACGGCGTCGCCCTGGCCGATCTGATCCAGCAGGGCGTCGAAGACGGCGGTGGCACCGTCGTGTCGCGCAACGACTACGACCCGAACACCACCGACTTCTCGGCTGAGGTGTCCGACATCACCGGCGCTAACCCGGACGCCGTCGTCCTGGTCTCCTTCGGTGAGGCCGCGACGCTGATCCGGCAGCTGATCGAGGCCGGGGTCACCGGCGACCAGCTGTACGGCAGCGACGGTCTGTTCGGCCCGACCCTGACCGACGATGTGAACCCGGACGACGCCGGCTTCATCTCGGGCATGAAGGTGATCGGTGCCGCCGGTGGCGCGGAGTTCAACGAGCGCCTCGAGGAGGCCTTGCCCGACGCCGAGTCCGGTAACTACATCTACGGCGGCCAAACGTATGACTGCGTCATCACGATCGCTCTCGCCTCGATAGCGGCGGACTCGACTGATCCGGTGGACTTCAACGACGAGATCGTCAATGTCACCAAGGACGGCACCGAGTGCTCGAGCTTCGAGGAGTGCAGCGCCCTCCTCGAAGACGGCGAGGACATCGACTACAACGGCGCCAGCGGCCCGCTGCAGATGGAGGGGACCGACCCGACGGTCGGCCGTTACGCCATCGCACAGTTCCAGGACGATGGGTCACTCGAGGTGGTGCGTGACCAGGACATCGACCTGGCCGAGCTCAGCTGACCATCGGACGGCGATGATCTGACGCCTGACTGATCCGCACACAGTGGGCCGGGGCCTTATTCAAGGTCCCGGCCCACGCACGTGTGGGTCCCTCGGCCGCGCCGGGCGACAACGGGACCAACCAAACTCCCGGCCCACGCACGCGTGAGCGGCACCAGCGGGCGACCTGGGGCGCGCACCAGCGAACGTCGAGAGCCGCACCGGCGAGCGACCGGGTGGCACCTGCGGGCGACCGGAGCGCACCAGCGGGCTACGACGGTCGCGTCGGCGAAGGCGTGTCGTCCTTCGCCCCCCCCAATCACCTTGCCAAGCAGCAACCGTGTGAACTGTCGTGTGAGTTCCTACCGGTTCACGGAACCGTGTGCTGCGCCGTGGGACTTCTCGCCGCTATACGCGGTCTGGATGCGCACGACGGCCCGCACGACCGGCAACATCCTGAATCCGGCGGTCAAGGCTCACACAGCCGCGCACACGACCGTGTCTCGAGCGGTCGGGCTCACCACGACCGTTCGCACGATTCGGTTGTGGGCCGCATCGTGTGAGTTACGACGGTTATCCGGCCGACAGTGCAGTCTGTCGTGTGCCGGTCAGGAGGTCGACACCAGACCGTGCAGTCTGTCGTGCGACAAGACGGGCGCTCGGACGGGTCTCGTGCCGGCCTTGTGGTGTCGGGCCGGTGTTCCGGCATCGCTACCGGGCGCCGAGGACCATCTCCTTCTTGCTACCGAGGATGCCTTGCGGGCGGAAGATCATCAACGCCATCAAGGCGAAGCCGACCAGGGTCAGCACGGTCGCTCCGATCGAACCTCCGGCGGACATGAAGTCCGGCAGCAGGTCGGCGCGCGCCGCCTGCCGCAGTGCTGTGCTGATAGCGGCGAACAGGAACCAGAACAGGACCGCCCCGAGCAGCGGACCGAACCGGGACGCCGCGCCGCCCAGAATCAGGATCACGTACGCGTAGAACGTCACCTGGGGCTGGTACGTGTCCGCGTTGACCGTCTGGCTGCCCATCGAGAAGAGGATGCCGCCGGCCGCGCCGATCGCTCCACCCAGCATCAGGCTCTGCAGCTTGTAGCTGAACACGTTCTTGCCGAGCGAGCGCGGGACCTCCTCGTCCTCGCGGATCGACTTCACCACCCTCCCCCACGGGCTGCGCATCAGCAGTATCACGACGAGCGTGGCCAGCAGGGCCACCGCCCACGTGACGAGGAGCGTCCACAGCTGGCCGTGCGGATACGAGACCCGGCCGATGCCGTACGACCCGACCGGGATGGGATTGATCCGCTGGAACTCGGGGGCGATCGACTGCAGGCCGAACGGACCGCCGGTGATGTCCTGGACAGAACTGGACCGCACGATCAACCGGAGCACCTCGGCGACGGCGATCGTCGTGATCGCGAAATAGTCGGCGCGAAGCCGGAGCGTCGGAATGCCGACGATCAGCGCGAGAACCAGCGACGCCGCGAGGCCCACCAGGATGCCCAGCCATAGCGGTCCACCGTAGGTCACCGTGGTGATGCCGACCCCGTAGGCTCCGACCAGCATGAAGCCGACCTGACCGAAGTTGAGCATGCCGGTGAAGCCGAAATGCACGTTCAGGCCTATCGCCAGCAACGCGTAAGCGGCCGCCTGCGGCCCGAGCGCGGTGCGCAGGCCGTCGCTGAGGACTACAACCCAATCCACGTCCCGCTCCTATCCGACCCGCTCGCGTCTGCCGAGGATGCCCTGCGGACGCACCAGCAGAACCACGATCAACGCCAGCAGCGCCCACATGTACTTCAGCTCCGACGGGAACCACAGCACCGACAGCTCCGTGACCAGTCCGATGACGATGCCACCGGCCATCGCGCCGTAGTACGTACCGATTCCGCCCAGAATGACCGCCGCGAACATCAGCAGCAGCAGCCGGAAGCCCATGAACCAGTCGACCGAGACGGCCGAGCCGAAGAAGATGCCGCCGGTCGCCGCCAGCCCCGCACCGGTGATCCAGACGGTCAGGATCACCCGGTCCACGTCGATGCCTGAGGCCGAAGCCAGTGCCGGATTGTCGGCCACAGCCCGGATCGCCTTGCCCGTCCGGGTGCGCTGCAGCATCGTCGCCACAGCTGCCAGGATCAGCGCGGAGGCGGCCATGATGACCATGTCGCGCGGCGTCAGCGAGATCGGCCCGATCGAGACCGCTGACTGGCCGACGAAGTCCCGGTAGGTCCGCGGCGAACCACCGAATACGAGCAGGAGCACGTGGCGGATGGCCAGGCCGAGCCCGATGGTGATGATGAGCAGCTGAAAGATTCCGAGCCGCCGTCTTCGCAACGGCCGGAAAAGCCATCGTTCGAGGCCGCCGCCGAACAGGCCCACGGCGAGAATCACGATGGCTCCGGCGAGAATAAGTGGGATATAGGGCCCACCGTCGCCGGCGAGCCCCACGTTGAGGTACCAGGTGAGCATGGCGCCCAGCGCCACGAGCTCGCCGTGGGCGAAGTTGATCAGCCCTGTGGTGCTGAAGATGAGCGAGAGGCCGACCGCGGCCATGGCGATGATCAGCCCGAACTTGAGGCCGTTCGCCGTCGCGCGGGCGATGGACTCGAGCTGTTGCCGTCCGGTGTCGCCCTCTCCCACCTGGAAGACGGCGGGAACGGTCCGGCCGCTGGTGACCCGGACCTCCAACGGGTTCCGTTCCGCGTCCCGCAGCTCGACGTCCTCCGGCAGCGTGGCCTCGTCCAGCAGGACGGAGTACGTGCCGGGACCCGGAACGCCGACCTCCCACTGACCGTTCTCGTCGGTGGTCGCTTCGCCCACCTCGTTGCCGTCGCTGTCGCTGACGATCAGCACCACGTCCGGCACAGGTTCGCCCTCGCCGTCGCGGATGGCACCGCGTATGCCCTCGTCCGACTCTTGCTGTGCCGGCAGAATGCGACCCGGTGGCGCCAGGGACGTGTCGGCTGCGTGGGCGGGTGCCGTCGCGGCAGCAGCAGCCGGAACACCTACCAAGACGGTGACCAGCCACATGGCGCCCATCGCCGCAGCGACGAGGCGAGTCCGTAACAAGCGCGTCTCCTCCCGGTATGTCTGCATACTCCGGCTTGTCCGAAGGGTGGACGGCCAGTGGCAGGCACATTACGTCCCCAGCGCGCCGCAGCGCACCTGCCAACACGGGCTGACCACGTGTTGTTAGGACACTGTGACCGTGACTTCCGGGAATGGTACCGGTCCGTTACGGACCCTCGACTCTCGCCCAAGCTCCATCCCGGATCCGCATGATCGCGGGTGCGGCGCCAACCCTGCCGCCGTAGTCGTCGAAGGCGAACTCGCCGGTCACCCCTTCGAACCGCACCTCCGCGAACTCGCCCACGCAGCCCTCGCGTGCGCCGGACGCGGAGGGCGCCGACGGCAGGCACCGCTCGAGCACCGTACCCAGCGCCACGCCGGTGTCATAGGCTGCGGCGCCGTACGGGCCGGGATCCGCCCCCGCGTCAGCCATCCGGGCGGCGAAGCCGTCGTCCTGACCGGATCCACCCTGCGCAGAGAGTTCACTCTCCACGGCCGTCAACGCGCCCTCGGCGGACGAACCTGCCTCGGCCATGAAGGCGTCACTCATCAGCACCGAACCACCCAACAGTTGCATGTCCACGCCGCGTCGAGCGATCTCATCCGACACGGCGGCCGCCACGTCAGCCGCCCCGGAGACGAAGACGGCGCCGGCCTCATTGGAGCGCGCCTCGTCGATCATGGCTCCCACATCGTCCACGGTGACCTCGCGCTGCCGGGCGGGACCGTCCTGAGTTCCGTCGCCGTCGGCCGCGTCGTCGTCGGCTGCGTCGTCGTCGGCTGCGTCGTCGTCGGCTGCGTCGTCGTCGGCTGCGTCGTCGTTCTGCTGAGCGTCGCGCTCGTCAACGCGCAGCACCTCGCCCTCGGCGTCGCGGAAGGCGCCGGCGAAGGCATCAGCTTCATGCTCTCCCCCGGCGTCGATCACGGCCACCGTGCTCACATCGAGCGAGTCGACAACGTGCCGGGCCAGTTCCTCGAGCGGATCGTCGTCTCCGACGGATGTCTGGAAGTAGCTCTCGTACGGGCGCAGCGGCGCGTCGGGGTCGGCGCCACGGGTGTGCTCGCGAGCCGTGTCGGCAGGCGAAGCGAACAGCAACGACGCGGCGTCGAAGACCGGTTGTACGGCGCGGACGGTCTCGGTCGACAGTCCGCCTACCACGGCCACCGCGTCGTCGTCGACGATCTCGGACGCGCGCTCATCCAGGGTCACATCCTCGGACTGATCATCGACGACCTCGACCTCCACCGTCCAGCCGCTGATCTCATCCGTGGATTCGTCCAGCCCGAGCCGGAGGGCAGCCGCGACGCCGTCACCGCTCGCCGTGCCTTGCGGAACCAGCACAACCACTTTGGCGATCTTGGCCGTATCCTCGTCGTCCGCGCGGCCGAGCATGCCGCACGACGTCATCGATGCGGCTCCGGCGAGAGCGGCCAGGGCCGCCACCAGCGGCCGACGCACAGGTCAGCTGTCCTGCGTTTCCGACGAGTCTCCAGGCACCTCGGCATCGCTCTCGGACAGGATCACCTGAGCCACGCTCCGCATCGAGGTGCGCTTGTCCATGGCGGCCTTCTGAATCCAGCGGAACGCGTCCGGCTCACTCAAGCCGTAACGCGTCTGCAGGATGCCCTTGGCCCGGTCCACGAGCTTGCGCGTCTCGAGCCGCTCGCCGAGATCGGCGACCTCCTGCTCGAGCTGGGTGATCTCCTCGTGCCGGGACAGCGCCATCTCGATGGCCGGGACGAGATCGGACTTGGAGAACGGCTTGACGAGGTAGGCCATCGCACCCGCCTCACGCGCGCGCTCGACGAGGTCGCGCTGTGAGAAGGCGGTCAGGAACAACACCGGAGCGATCCGCTGCCCGGCGATGCGCTCCGCGGCCGAGATGCCGTCGAGAACCGGCATCTTGACATCCATGACGACGAGGTCAGGCCGGTGCTCCTCGGTGAGCCGCACCGCGGTTTCGCCGTCAGCCGCCTCCGCGACGACGTCGTATCCCTCCTCCTTGAGCATCTCGATCAGGTCGAGACGGATGAGGGACTCGTCCTCCGCCACCAGAACGCGTCGGGCAGGACTGGCCTGGGTCTCGGGAGTTGGCGTTTCGGTCACGGCGGAAGCCTACCTGCCACGCAAGGAGATGTGCAGCACCGGGCTCGTGCCGACGCCGGCGCGTCAGCTCTTCGGCTCGATGAACGAGTCGAGGATGGCCACGCTCGCACGTTTGGCTACCGAGATGTTGCGGGCGTTGTTGTACCGCCACTCGACACCGATCGCGTCGCACGCGCGGGTGAAGATCTCCCGGATGTCGGCCGAGGCATTGGTGAAGTGGTACCGCGGATAGGGCGGGTAGTCGGTGCCGACGGCCCGGTTGAGTACACGTGTTCCGTCCGAGTGGATCAGCCCACGGATGAGCGGCCTCGGGTCGGCGTCCACCAGCTCCTGCTGCCACGGAACCAACTCGATCTTCCGCTCATGCTTCCGCCCTGACCCATGCTGCGGAAACAGACAGCCCCAATGCTTGGAGTCCGAATAGAGCTCCGTACAACCGACGTGATGAATCCGGCCTACCTTGGTAGGAAGCACCGCGCTCATGGCTTCCTCGCACCAGTCCATCAACTGTGGATAGGCGTCACAACACGCGATGCGCAGCCGGTACACCCCTTTCTTACTGACCGACAGACAGCCATCGCCAAGGTACAGACCAAGCAGATAGACGTACTCCTCGCGCGGAAGCAACGACTCCAGATGGTCCGTGCAGACGGGACAGGCGTACCTCGCGTGTCCGACCGCACCGACCCGATGACCATCGAAGTCCGGAGTGCGCCCCTCCAGCCACTCTCGTATCGTAAAGCGAGAAATCCCGGTAGCCCTGGAGATCTCTGACTTGTTCTTGCCCTCCGCCCAGAGCTTGTTGACCAGGGCGACTTCGTGCGCCGAGTACATCCGCGCTATCCTTTCCGGAGTCGTGATGCCACCTCGGCTAGGTCGGGCGGCGCACAGTTTCACAACTTGAAATGCATGGCCCGGTAGGCAAATCTGGCAAAGCCGCGGTACTCAAAATGCCGTGTTTGTGGGTTCGAGTCCCACCCGGGCTACATGAAGTGGGCCTCCGGTCGCCCGTCGAAGAGTCCCCGAGTAGGCCTGCAGAGCCCGCTCGACATAGGCGACCAGGAGCCGTCTCATCTACGGCGCCCCGGCCACGCGAATTTGCAGGCCTGCCACGTGCCACGCTCCTATCTCTGCGCCTGCCCCGACGCCCCTCATCGATCCAGAGCACAGAGAAGCTAGGAGTACTGAACCTGACTCGTTACGCGCCGACCAGACTTACACGCCGGCGGGCTACGACAACTGCTGTAATCGATCATAAAGAGGTTCTATCGAACACGTGATCGATCCTCCAGTGTCATAAGAAGCAGTTGGGAGATGTTCACTCCTAGCGAAGCTCGGCGGAGGCGCTTATAACCTTCATTGTTATTCACTAAACAATCGAAGGCTAACGGCATCCCGGTGCACTCGATACCCTGGTTCGCGCACGTCGCAGCGCATTAATTGATGGTTTCATCAGGATTTGCCGCATTCCATGGAGCTCTGGGCTCCTACCATCCCGACCCGCCGTGGTGCCCATGCCTGCTACGTCGTGATTGCGAGGCTATTTAGCGGCAACTGTTGGCAAGCGCTTGCCGCAGATGCGTCGCGGCCGGAACTCTGATTCATGGACAATCGGGCGACCGGCGCCCGCCCAACCGTCGGCAAGGTTGCTGCCAAGTCCCGTTGGCCACGTGACGATGCGCCGACGCCGATCGCATGCGAGGAGTGTCATGAAGTTCGCCGTATTCACGGTCAGCGTCCCGGAGTGGGCGCCCGCCGAGGCGGTGCAGCGCATCGCCGAGGCCGGCTACGACGGCGTCGAATGGCGGGTGACGGACCAGCAGGATTCGCCGACCGGCATGCCGAGTTTCTGGGCGGGTAACCGGTGCACCTGGCCGGCGTCGTCGTTCCCCGACGATGTGCCGGCGATCAAAGAGCTGACCGACGACGCGGGACTCGAGATGCCGGCGCTCGGCACGTACCTTCAGCCCGGCCAGTTCGAACAGATCGACACGACGATGCGTGCAGCCGCGCAGCTCGGCGTACGCCAGTTGCGCGTGAGCTCGGGCGGGTACGAGGCCGATCGCAACGTCACCGGTCAGTGGAATGAGCGGCGCAAGCAGTACGCCGAGGTCGCCCGGCTCGCCGCGCAGCATGGTGTCCGGGCGAACATCGAGATCCACCACCAGCAGCTCACCCCGAGCCCGCATGCCGCCGCCGCGTTCCTGGACGGGCTCGATCCCGAGCATGCCGGCGCGATCTTCGACATCGGCAACATGGTCTGGGAGGGCTGGACCGAGTACCGGTTCGGCCTGGAGGCGCTCGGCCCATATCTGGCGCACGTGCAGGTCAAGAACGGCGCCGTCGTCACGTCCGGTGTGACGCGCGACGACGGCACGGTCGAGTGGAGCAACGCCCAGCTCTCTCTCCGCGAGGGCTTCGCCGACATACCCGCTTTCCTCACGGCACTCACACAGGTCGGTTACGACGGCTGGGTCTCCGTCGAGGACTTCTCCGACCTCGGTGGGCAGACACGCGCCGAGCGCATCGCCGACAACCTCGCATACCTGAAGCAGGCGTCCGCCGACTGATGCGGCGCTCCTGCGGCTGCTTCTTGAACGTGAGTTGCGTATGCCGCCGGTTTTCGGGGCGTCATGCAACACGCACAGTCAAGAAGGAGGGACGCCGGAGGACGACCGGGCACGAAGTCGCGACGTCCCGCCTCAGCTGTCGCGCCAGCCGGTGATCCGGTCGAAGACCGGCCACGCATCGGCGGCGAAGAACCGATGATCGCCGTCTCCGACGACCAACTCGGCCCGGTCCGGCGCGCCGAACGCGGCGTAGATCGCACGGATGCCGTCCATCGCCTCGTGCACGCCGTCGATCGGGAAGATCGGATCGTCACGCCCGGTGCTGACGACGAGCGGCCGCGGTGCGATCAGCCCGGCCAGATCGGGAAGGTCGAAGTAGCGCAGCGCTCCCGGCAGGTAATTGTCGCTGCAGTGGTCGATGGTGCCGATGCTGGCCCGATACGTGCACACCGACGACGACGGCATCAGCGCACCGATCCGCGGGTCCACACACGCCGCGTACCATGCCACGGTCCCCCCGCCGCTGTGTCCCAGGCACGCGATCCGGCCGGTGTCCACCTCGGGGAACTCCGCCAGCACGTCGATGGCCCGGCACACGTCCCACACGCGCTCGCCGATCATGGTGCGGCCGAGCAATGCTGCGACGTGCACGGCGTGGTGGCACGTGCCCAGAGCCGCGACCCGTCGTTCCTCCGGCCGCTTGTCTACCCGCTCGCCGAAGCAACGCTGCTCGAGCGTGAGCGCGGCGTAGCCCTGCGCGACCGCCTGCATCGCGAAGTCGCGATCGCCGTCCGGCACGCTCGGCGTGGCATCGTGCACGCCCGCCCGGGCCAGCGAGTTGTGCATCCCCGTGGAATGTCCCTGCAGACAGACGATGACCGGCACGGGACGGTCGGCGTCCGGAACCAGCAGGTGACACGGCACGTCGGCGCCGAGTTCCGCGGTGAAGACGAACCGCGTCTCGGTGTAGCCGTCCCGCTCGGCCCGCCATTCGATCCACGGCGCGGGATCCACCGGCTCCGGCCAGAGGCCGATGACGTCCCCGAGGCGCACGGCCAGCTGTGCCCGCCACGCCTCCAGGTCGACGCCGGGACTGTACGCGAGCTCAGGTTTCGCGGTCGCGAGCAACCGCTCGTGTACGTTCTCCGGTGCCAGACTCAACTCGCTCATGTTCCCTCCCGGTACTCTGCGTGCCCCGGCGCCGAGCCGAGCGCGGCCCAGTCCACCGACCATGATCCGGACATCTCACCCACTCTGGTCCCGTCGCGGTTCGCGCGGCTCGGGGCAGTGCACGCCGCGTGGACGGTAGCCGAGCGCACCGGACGCCCCGAGGACGTCCGCCAGATACCAGGTGATGGCCAGCCACATCTCGGTCCCCTGCAGCCCTGCCTCGCCGTCGAAGCCGGGACCCGGCACCAGGGCGAAACTGAATCCGGCGCCCGGCCGCCAATACCGGAGCACTCGATCGAGCTGCGCTGCCGCCCACGCCTGCACCTCACTCCGGCGGTAATCCGTCTGAGCGCCGGCCAGCCACAGCGGATGCACCACGTCCAGCACATCGCATGCGGTGCCTCGGTCGTCGCCGAACCAGCGCCCGTCACGGGAGTGTGCCAGCACCGTGTCGATGACCTGTTCCGGATACGGCACGCCCAGCCCGAACTGCGCGAACGTGCCGCGTGTGAGCCGGTAGTAGCCGTTGACCAGCTGGCGCCGTCCCTGCGCCGCCGTGATCCCGCCCCACATGCCGGTGGCCACGTCGACGTGTGTGTGCAGCCAGCCCACCAACGTCTCCAGCGTGCCGCGCCGCCCGAACAGGTGCCGGTTCCAGTACAGGCCGGTGCCGAAGCAGTCGATCCAATCCCCCGCGTGCCAGGCCCGTTCCTCCCACGGCAACCGCTCCAGCGTCGCGATCAGCTCGTCGGCCGTGATCTCGTCGACGGCCGCGATCGGGTGAGCGAGGGAGGCGTCGAGCAGGTCGAGCGCATACCCGACGGACAGGATGTGGTAGCGCGCCTCGCCGCCGCCGAGGTCATGCCCGGCGCGATGCAGCCGTCCCGGCTTGACCTCGCCGTCGTCGGCCGAGACGGCGAGCTGCGGCACCAGCCCGGTCTGCGGATCCTGCCAACCGCGCAGACGCTGCACGATCGTCTCGGAGGGCAGTTGGAGCGGTGCCCGGCCGTGGAGCAGGTCGGCGATCTCGACGGCGTCACATAGCGCCCGCACCGTCGGCGGCCGGCCCGGACGGTCCACGAACCACCCGTCACCGCCTTGTGCGGATCCGGCCGGCGCAGCTCCGTCGCGGTCGTTCTCCTCCCGCCGCCAGCAGCGAGCGAGCACGTCGTCGGCCTGTTCTCGGACCATCCGGGCGAACGTCCCCAGCCGGTCCAGCCACGATCCGGCGGCCTCGGCACCCGCCGAGCCACTCTTCTTCGTTGCCGGTGCCGGTCCGCCTCGTGGCTCCCGCCGGTCGCGCAGCCGGCGCGCCGGATTGCCCGCCATCACCGACCACGGCGGCACGTCTTTCGTCACCACCGCACCCGCACCGATCACGCTGTGCTCGCCGATGGTCACGCCGTCGACGACCACCACGTTGGAGCCGATCCACACGTCGTCGCCGACGCTGATGCCGGCGCTGGTCAGCGGCTGCCGGTGCACCGGTCGATCCGGTTCCATCGAGTGGTTGAACCCCAGCAACGACGCGTGCGCTCCGATACGGACGCCGTCGCCGAGCCGGATATCGCCCCGGACCACCGCGTACGGGTTGATCGTCGAGTCCGCGCCCATCTGTACGTCGCCGGTCACGTAGGCGAACGCCGCGATGTAGGACCGGTCGCCCATCTCCAGCCGGTCGACGTAGCAGGCGGCATGTGGCGAGACGAAGCACCGTTCCCCCAGCCGGGCACGGCCGCCGGCCAGCGTCTGCTGGTGTTCGAGTTGTTCGCGTTGCTGGACGGCGCCGGCGGACGACCAGAACGCCCACGCATTGAAGTCGAACTCGGTGGGCGCCGCCCCTCCATCCGTCGTCTCCCGGTCTGCCGGCGCCCGGTCTGCCGGCTCCCGGTCTGTGGCGGCGCCGGCGATCCGATCCGGTCCAGTCATCGGTACCGTCCTGCATGCGGCGCAGCCGCGCCGTGCGTCGTGCCACCCGGATGACCTCGTCGGCCGTCAGCGTACGCAGCGTGATGGAACAGCAGGATGGCGTGCCCTTCTCCCCGGCACCGCGAGCAAGTGCGGTGCAGACGTCAGCTGGTAAACTCACTCTACGGGAATGCGTTTTCCATTGCATGCCCCCGTCCGCGTGCCGGATCGTCCATGTGCCGGCGGCCGACACCGGCCCCACCCCGACAGCGCGATGCAGCCGGCCGCCGTGCGCCCGCACGTCGTCGCACGGCGCACCGGACTCGACCGGAATAAGGAGTGCCCGTGAGCAGCGACCACCGGCCATCCGTCCTGCTCGTCATGGGCGACCACGCGTACCGCACCGGCTTCGACGACGAGCGGCTCGCCCGGCTGCGGACGATCGCCGATGTCGGCACACCGCTGCGCGCCGCCGCACTCGACACCGCCGACGAGCGGGTCCGGTTAGCCGAGGTCGACGTGCTGATCACCGGGTGGGGCGCGCCGGTCGTGGACGAAACAGTGCTGGATGCGGCGCCCCGGCTACGCGCGATCCTGCACACCGCCGGCACCGTCAAGCACCTGGTGACCCCGGCCTGCTACGAACGCGGGATCCTCGTCACCACCGCCGCCGAGGCGAACGCGATCCCGGTGGCCGAGTACACGCTCGCCGCCGTGTTGTTCGCGGGCAAGCGCGTCCTGCAGTCGGCCGCGCTGTTCCGGCACGACCGCACCGAGAAGGTGCGCCCGGACGGCGACAAGTCGAACTATCGCCGCACGGTCGGCATCATCGGGTACTCCCGTATCGGCCGGCGCGTCGTCGACCTGCTGCGGCCGTTCGACCTTGACGTGCTGGTCGCCGACCCGTTCGCCGACGCCGACCGGGTCGAGGCGTCCGGCGCGCGCCTCGTCGAGCTGGATGACCTGCTCCGGCGCAGCGAGATCGTCAGTGTCCACGCCCCCGCGCTGCCGAGCACCCGGCACATGCTGGACAAGGAGCGCCTCGCCCTGATCCCCGACGGCGGCACGGTCATCAACACGGCGCGCGGCGTGATCATCGACACCGCCGCGCTGGAGCACGAATGCTCGTCGGGCAGGCTGTCGGCGATCCTGGACGTCACCGAGCCTGAACCGCTTCCGGCCGGCTCCCCGCTCTGGGAGTTGCCCAACGTCCTGATCACACCGCACGTCGCCGGTGCGCAAGACACCGAGATCCACCGGCTGGTCGACACCGCGCTGGACGAGCTGGAACGCTACGCGACGGGTCTGCCGCCGCTGCACACCGTCACCGCCGACGAGCTGCCGCACATCGCCTGACCCGCGTCAGCGTCAACCGACGAGCTTGCGGACCGCGGGCGCGATCGCCGCGGCCATGTGCGCGTAGCCGGTCGTGTCCGGATGCAGCCCGTCGAAGAGCAGGTCGGCGTGGTCCGGTCCCAGCACATCGAGCCCGTGCATGAGGTGGAGGTTGTCGTCGCCGTGCTCGCGCAGGCGTCGCACGCCCTCCTCGACGTTGCCCCTGATCTGCGTCAGCGTCATACCAGCCGCGCTCGGCTCGTTCTCCCGGGACGGCGAGACGATCGGCGAGATCACCAGGATGGGAACCCCCGGATGTCCGTCCCGGATGGTGCTGAGCATGCCGAGCACGGCCGGCAGGAACGACCGCTCGTTGAAGGTGCCCTGGTTGTGCACGTTGATCCCCAGGCAGGCGACGATCACGTCGGCCGGCATGTCGCGGATCATCCGCCCGACCATCGGGTCCAGGTGGCACTGGCCGCCGTATCCCAGGCAGGTCAGGTCCATACCCAACTCACGCGCGACCAGGGCCGGCCAGGTGCGGGTCGGCGACGCGGCCGCGCGGCACTGCGTGATCGAGCTGCCGTACGTGATCAGCTTCGGACGTTCCGGGCGCGGGGCCCGCCACGTCCGTGCGTCGTCGTCGATCTCCAGCGCTGCCAGCCGGAAGTCGCCGAACTGCGGTAACCACAGCTCGACCGTCTTCTCCCCCGCCGGCACCTCGAATCCGAACGTCCCGTCCGGCCGGACCGGCGACGAGTCCACGTCACGCCCGTCCACCACCAGATCCACCGGTGGCAGGTCCTGCACAGGCGCCATACCGTCCAGGTCGCTCACGACGGCACGGCCGCGGACGGACGTCGCGTCGGTGCCGAACACGACCCGGACGCCGGCCTGCATCAGCGCCCGCAGGCGCAGTTGCTCGGAGAAGAGGTCCCGCCGGCTGTGCTGCAGCCGCCACCCGCGCGACCAGTCCGGAGTGTGCTCGACCTCGACCGCACCCTCCCAGGTCAACGTCTCGTCGTCGGCGCGAAGCTGCCGCGTGGTTCCGGTCGGGGTGATCGGCATGCCGCCTCTTCTCGTCGTCGTGGTCTTGCCTGGCACACTCGTGCCGCGGACACTCACACTCGGGCCATTCTTTCGCGCCACTCGCGCGAGCGGTGACATGGGACCGGACGATCGACAGCACCGCAGGCCGCCGGGGCCGTGGGAGGGTGGGGCGGCCGCTGGGTCGTCGTCAGATCTTCCAGGCCTCGACGGTTCCCCCGCTGTCCGCGCTGTGCTGAGCCAGCAGCGCGATCCTGGTGGCGTCGATCGACTCGGCGGTGCCGACCTCCGGCTGTGTGCCGTCGAGCAACGCGCCGACGAAGTCCTCGGCCGGCCGGCGTCCCGGCGGCAACGGCTCGAGCCAGGTGTCCTGGTCGTGCGTCGCGACCTCCAGCTGCCGTTCCGTCCAGCGCATCTCCGCGGTGCCGCGGGTGCCGACGAGCCGCATCTGGTAACGGCCGTTGCCGTTGCCCGCCTCCGGAGCCAGCCAATGCGCGTCGATCGTGGCCGTCACCGGCCCCGCGCGCAGCAGCATCGACGCGTGGTCGTGGAAATCCGGATACTGCGGATAGGCGCGCTTGCCGGTGGCGCCGACGACGTAGCCGTCCCGCGCACCGGTCAGCGCCAGCACCATGTCGACGTCGTGCGCCGCCAGATCGGCGAGGACGCCACCGTATGCCGGGGTGAAGAACCAGGGCGGGCGGTTGCCGTGTCTCAGTGCGTGCGGCCCGGTGCTCGCGATCAGGGCCAGCTCACCGAGCGTCCCGGCGTCGAGCAGCCGGCGCGCGGCCAGCGTGACCGGGTATCCGCGCTTCTCGAACATCACCGACACGATCCGCCCGCTGTCGGCCGCGGCGTCCTCGATCGCGGACAGCTGGTCGAGCGACGTGCACAACGGCTTGTCCGCCAGCACGTGCGCCCCCGCGCGCAGTGCATCGACGACGACGCCGGCCCGGTCCACGTAGACGCCGTTCACCGCCACCACGTCGACGTCGTGCTGGTCCAGCAGCTCCCGGTGGTCCGCGTACGTCGGCACGTCGCCGAGACTGTCGGCATACCGGGCGAGGTTGGCCGGGTCGGGGTCGGAAGCGGCGACCAGCCGCACCTGCGGGCGGTGCGGCAACTCCGAGAACACGTAACTGACGTGCGGGTGGGCCATGCCGGCCACGGCTAGCTGGATCACGAGAGCTCCTTCATGGCGACAATCACCGCCGCCTGCGACGAACGATGCCGTGACCGGTGTGGTGATGTCACGGGGACCGTTCCAGTGTCTGGGCCGCCACAGGCACGTCCGGCTGGTCCAGTGTGACGGCCCGCCCCGTCTCGGCCGCCTCGTAGATGCCGCACAGCAGCCGGACGGTGGCCAGGCCGTCGCGAGCGCCGATCGCCGGTGGCCGTCCGGACCGGTACGCGTCGACGATGTCCCGCCACTGCGCCAGGTGCCCGGCCAGCCCGATCGCCGACGGGTCGGACGCTCCGCTACCGGGCGCCGCGTTCGGCTCCGGCGGCGCCGGGACGCCGTCGAAGTCCCAGCTGACCACGTCGCTGTTGGCGAACTCCGCCGCACCCCGGCTGGTGAACAGCTTCATGGTGGCGGGGCGACCCGGCGGCGTCGCTGTCGAGGTGACGACGGTGCCCAGCGCGCCGGAGGCGAAGCGCAGCGTGGCGACGGTGGTGTCCTCGGCGTCCATGTCGTGCCCGAGCGTGTCGTACTGGGCGGTGACCTGGGTAACCGGCCCCATCAGCCAGGCCAGCAGGTCAACGCTGTGCAGGCCCTGGTTCATCAGCGATCCGCCGCCCTGATCCTGCCGCGTGCGCCAGGCCGCGTGGGCGTAGTACGCGTCGTCACGGAGCCAGTGCACGAACGCCTCGCCCAGCACCGGCCGCCCGAGGGTCCCCTCGTCGACGAGTCGCTTGACGTACTGGCTCTGCGGTTCGAGCCGGCGCTGCGAGATCACGCTGACGAAGAGACCCCGCTCCTCGGCCACGCGCACGGCCTCCTCGGCCGAGGCGACGTCGACGCTCAGCGGCTTCTCCACCACCACGTGCTTGCCGGCGCGCAGGGCGGTCAGCGTCTGTTCGCCGTGCAGCCCGCTCGGCGTGCACAGCACCACCACGTCGACGTCGGGATGCGCGATCACCTCGTCCGGGCTGACATGGACCGCGTCTGCCTGGCCGAGTTCCGCGAGCGTCGACGCGGCGCCACCGCTGGCCGCCACCAACCGGACGTCGCCCTCCAGGTGCCCCAGGGCCTCGACATGCCGGCGACCGATCGTCCCCATGCCGACCACGCCCACGCCGATCGGTTCGCTGCTCACCGCGCTCCTCTCGTCCACGTCCGGCGAGTGCGGCGTGGCCGCGTACCGCCGTCGCACGCCGTTCTCCGCTCTCGGTACCCACACCCTACCGGCGCAATCGAGCAGGTTGCAACCGCTTGCAGCGCTGTCGGCCTGCTCGTTCCGCGGCCGGCGGCGGAGCACCGTTCAGGCCCGAGGTTCACACCGGAGCGGGCACAGCCGCCCACCGATACAGGGTTCAACGTGGCGCCGCGTCCGGCCCGGGCACGTAGCGGGCGAACCCGTCTCCCCGTGCCTCACAGTGCTCGGCCAGGCGTCGGCGGTGCTCCGCCAGGATGCCCTGATGAGCACCGTCGGTGGCGAGGTTCGTCATCTCCCCCGGGTCGCGGCGCAGGTCGAACAGCTGCTCCCGATGCAGCCCCCAGGAATGGCACATGTACGCGTACCGCGACGTTCGCAGCATGCGGGCGATCAGACCGGACATCACCGGTGGTGGCATCAGGCCGGGAAACCGCCACTGTGTCTCGACGATCACCTGATCCCGCCACGATGGATGCACGTGCGACGCGGACCCGACCAGCGGGCGCACACTCGTTCCAGCCCACGTCGGATCCGGGGCGATGCCGGCGTAGTCGCACAGCGTGGGCAGCAGATCGAGCCCGACCGAGACCAGCTCCTCGCGTACCCGTGCGTCGACCACCCCTTCGTCGCGATCCGCCGCCCCGCGCACGCGCCCGTCGCGATTCGCCGCCCCGTTCGGCGCGTCGCCCGGCGGCACGACGATGAACGGCACGCCGGCCGACTCCTCATACAGATTCTTCTTCTGGTTCCACTGATGCGCGCCCTGCATGTCGCCGTGGTCGGAGGTGAAGACGACGACGGTCTCCTCCCTCAGCCCGGACGAATCCAGCGCCGCGAGCAACGACCCGATCTCGGCGTCGACCCGCTCGCACAGCCGGAAATAGGCGTACCGGTAGCGTCGCCACCGCTCCTCGTCCCAGCCCTGCGTCGGGTGGACGGTCCAGGCGTAGCGCTGCACGAGCCGAAGCGCTTCGGGTTCCTCCGAGCCGGGCGCGAAGTTGGGTGGCAACACCGGCAGCTCTCGCCAGTCGACGTCCGGCACCTCCCCCGACGGTGGGGCCTGACCGCGTGCCCACTCGCAGATCCCGTGCGGCTCGTTGAACGACGCCACCAGCAGGAACGGCGCGTCTCGCCGATCCGGAGCGGCCAGGTACTCCGCGCATGCGGCCGCCAGGCCCTCATGGCTGCCGCCATAGATCTCGGTGAAACCGCTGGCCACCGACCCCTCTGGCGCACCGGCCCACCCGCTCACCGCCGACGCCTCGTGCGCCGCTCCCGGCACGTGCCACTTGCCGCCGTAAGCGCAGTCATAGCCGGCATCGGCGAAGACCCGTCCCAGCGACCGCTCCGGGAACGGCCGGTCCGGAACCTGCACGTTGTCGTCGATCCCCAGCTCGGACGGCATCAACCCGGTCATCATCGACGCCCGGGACGGGGCGCACAGCGGGCTGGTGCAGTACGCGTTGTCGAACCGGACGCCGGCCGCGGCCAGCGAGTCGATCGCGGGCGTGTGCACGTCAGGGTTACCCGCGCAGCTCATCGCGTCCGCCGACATCTGATCGGCCATGATCAGCAGCACGTTCAGCCGTCCGCCGGTTTTCACTATCCGGACCTCCGCACTCTCATACCTGCTCGGCCCCATGATCATGAACAGTAACCGTGCTATGTACACGGTTACTGTTCATGATCATGGGGTTGTGCGATCGCTCCCTCAGCATGCCCGATGCCACGCCGTGCTCGCGCCCGTTCGGGAGCACTGGATGCGAGTCATTCCCGAGTCATGCCATTGACGGGGTATGACCTAGCGCGCAGGATCTGAACATGCCGGACACCACCGCACTGAGCGAGGCGCCGCACGGGACGCGGTTCCGCATGCTCGCGTCGATGATCCGGCGTGACATCGACCGCGGCACGCTCCCGGTCGGGTCTCGACTGCCGGCGGTGCCAGAGCTCGCCAAGGCGCACGGCGTCGGCGTCAATACGGTGCGGCGTGCGGTGGCTCGCCTGGTGGAGGACGGGTTGCTGGACCGTCGGCACGGCAGCGGCACCTACGTCCTGCGGACGTCGGCCGATCGGCAGGTACGCCGCGCGGTCGGCGTCCTCGTTCCGTCGCTCACGTACTACTACCCGCAGGTGATCGCCGGGATCGAGGAAGCGGCGTCGCGTCGCGGGGTGGACGTCGTCATCGCGTGTTCGTACTATGACGCCGACCGCGAACTCGCCGAGATCGACCGGTTCCTCGGCTCCAGCGTGGACGGCATGCTCCTGGTCCCCAGTCTGCATCGCGCGCCCGACCCGGCCAGGTACGTCTCGCGGCTAAGCAAACTGCCGGTCCCGTACTTCCTGATCGAGCGCCGGCTCGACGATCCCGCCGCCGACGCGGCCGACAGCACCGACGTGTCCTCCGTCCGGACCGACATAGCCGCCGGAGTGCGTGCCGCGATCGCCCACCTCACCGCGCTCGGCCGGCGCCGCATCGGGCACATCGGCCATCTGAGCTCGGCACCTGGAACACGTGTCTTCCGCGGATTTCTCGACGCCATGCGGGAATTCGGCCTGGAGGTGATCGACGGGGCCGTCCTCCGCCGTCCCACCCTGTCGATGGCCGAGGTCGGGCAATACGTCACGACATGTGCCCGGGAGCAGCTGGATGCGGTGTTCTGCCTGGGCGATCCGTTTGCCGCCACGCTTGTGCGTGAACTCGGCAAGCACGGCCACCCGGTTCCTGACGACGTCGCCGTCATCACCTTCGACGACGAGTTCGCCCACGTGGCCGAGGTGCCGTTGACGGCCGTGTCGCCGCCCAAGTACGAGCTCGGTCGGCTCGCCACCGACCTGCTGGTCCGCCGGCTGGAGGACGGCGGCCCGGCGGTCGCCTGCGACGTGCGCCTGCAGCCCAAGCTCGTGATCCGATCCTCGTGCGGGGCGCGACCGACCGAAACCATCGACCTCGTGTTCGAACCGACCGGCTGACGCGGCACCCGCCGCCCTGGAACCCTTCTCCCCTGGAGGTCACCCGTGACCAGCCATCACCGTCCCCTGCCCAGACGCAGTCTCCTCATCGGCGCGGCGTCGACCGGCGCCGTCCTGTCCACCGGAGCGATGTCCAGATGGGCGGCACCGCTCGCCGCCGCACCGCTCGCCGCCGCACCGCTCGCCGCCGCAGCGACCGACGCCGCCTACGCGGCGCTGCGGAGTGCCTGGGTCGATGTCCTCACCGGCGGACCGCAGGACCTCGGCGATCCCGACGTGCAGGCCGCCATCACCCAGCGTGACACCGCCACCGCCAATGCCCTCGCCCTGGTCGATCCCGACCCGAACCGGACCGCGGTGTTCACCGACATCCCGTACAACCCGGCGGACACCCTCCGCTCACGCGGCGTCGCGCAGTCGTGTTCGCGGATCAAGGCCATGGCGCTGTCGTGGGCGACCGAGGGCTCGTCGTACTACGGCGACGCCGCCCTCCGCGACACGATGCTCGACGCCGTCGACACCGTCCTGACCCACAACTACGTCGCCGGCGAGCCGGAAGACGACAGCTGGTACAACCACGAGATCGCCATCCCGCAGTACCTCAACGACGCCCTGACGATCCTGCACGCACACGTCGGCTCCAGCATCATGCAACGGCACACCGCCGCCGTTGACTGGTTCGTGCCGGACCCGCGCTACAACTATCCGCCGAGCCATCCCAAGCACAAGCTCTCCACCGGCGGCAACCGCGTCGACCTGTGCGAGGTGGTGATCATCCGCGGCGCACTCGACCACACCGAAGCGCGCGTGGCCGACGGACGGGACGCGCTGAGCGGCGTCTTCGAGTACACCACGTCCGGCGACGGGTACTACCGCGACGGCGGCTTCATCCAGCACACATCGATCCCCTACACCGGCACCTACGGGCGGGTCCTGTTGCAGGGAGCCGCGACCCTGATCACGCTGCTGGCAGGTACGCCGTGGGAGGTCACCGATCCCGATGTGGAGATCATGTTCGACGCGGTGGAGAACTGCTACGCACCGACGATCTTCGACAACCAGCTGTTCTCCAACATGTGCGGGCGCGCCGTGTCACGTAAGAACAGCGTCGAGCACGGCCCGGCCATCAGCATCGCCGACGGCATCCTCACGCTGGCCGGCGCCGTGGGAGCCAGCCGGGCCAAGGCCTGGCGCGAGATGTGCGTGGGCTGGTTCACCCGGGACGAGTTCGTCGATCCCACCGCCACCTCCGACCTGCGGCGGCTCGCCCTGTTCAAGGGCCTGATGAACGACGCCGGTCTGACGCCTACGCCCGAGCCGGTCGGGCACCGGCTCATGTCCAGCGTCGCCCGCCCGATCCACCGCCGCGACGGCTGGGCGTTCACCGTCGCGATGGCGCGCGAGGGGGTGCACGGTGCCTACGAGGCGAATCGCGAGAATCAGCACGGCTGGTACCAGAACCGGGGCGCCACATACCTGTACGTGCGCACGGACAACGCGCAGTTCAGCGACGCGTACTGGCCGACCGTCGATCCGCTGCGGCTGCCCGGGACCACCGCTCAGCGACGCGACGACATGCCGGACGGCGACTGGCGCAAGGCCTACGGGCACTTCGGCGGGGGCGCGTGCGTCGACGGTGAGTTCGCCGCCACCGGCATGCGGATGTCGAAGGGGCCGGGCGGACACTCGCTGAGCGCGCTGAAGTCGTGGTTCTGCCTCGACGACTGCATCGTGGCGCTCGGCACCAAGATCACGTCCACCGAGAACTACACCGTGCAATCCGTGCTGGAGAACCGGAACCTGCACGAGACCGGCACGAACGCCCTGACCGTCGACGGCGAGGTCTTCCCGTTGGGGCTGGGCGACGACGAATACCTCGGCCGGCCCGGCTGGCTGCATCTGGAGGACGTCGCCGGCTACGTCCTGCTCGACGCGGCCAACGGCAGCCCGCTGCGCGCCGCACGCGAGGAACGCACCGCGACCTGGCTGGACATCAACCCGTACTGGTCCACCCACGACGACACGCCGTACACCCGCCGCTACGTCACCGTGTACTTCGGCCACGGCCGCGCACCTACGAACCGCGAGTACGGGTATCTGCTGCTCCCGGGCGCGACACCCGCCGAGACCGCCGCCCGCGCGGCCGACCCCGGCGTCGAGATCCTGGCCAAGACCACGAACGTGCACGCGATCCACGTGCCACATCTCGGTTTCACCGGCGCGAACTTCTTCTCCGGCGGCTACACGGTCCAGCTCGGCGGCGGCGCCACGCTCGGCACCGACAAGAACGCCTCCGTCGTCCTCTCCCAGCAGGGAAACGAGCTGTGGGTCGGTGTCGCCAATGCGACACACCGCCTCGACTCTGTCACGGTCACGCTCAGCGGCACGTCGTACAGTCCGTCGTCGAGCGACCCGACCGTGCAGGTGAGCAAGTCCGGCCGCACGATCACCATCACTGTCGACACCAGCGCTCGCGACGGCCGCACCCACCGCGCCATCCTCGTATAGCCGACTTCTCCCACAAGTCAGCTGCTTGGGTAAAGTTCGACATTCGCTCTATGGGATCCGATCAGTTTGGAGTCGCCCGTCAGCAGCGGGCAGTCCAGTAGCTCGGCCAGCGCGATATACGCGGCGTCGTAGACGGTGAAGTTGTGCCGGAGTTCCCAAGCGCGTTCAGCGATCACCGCCCCGGGATAGCGCTGGATACTGAGGTCGGCGAAATCCGTGCGCGCGTCGTTAGCTCGGTCGGTCGTGAGCTTGCCGCCGAGAACAAGGCCACGCAACGCGTTTACGAACTCGAAGTCGATGAAATGAGGCGCGTATAGAACTCGTGGGGCAGACAATCGTTGGCGAAGCACATCGTTGGACCGAGCTTCGATGAGCGCGTAAACGATCACCGAATTGTCGACGACGAGTGCGCTCACTCACCCCTCCCGGCACGGGTCGCCGCCACGATGTCGGACATGTTGAGCCCCGGCGACGGCCTCTGCGCCGCATGGGCCAGCACCTCCGCCACGGTGGGCTGAGCGGCCGCTTCGATGACCATCCGCCGGAGGTAGGCAGTAAGGCTCATGCCTTCTGCGGACGCGCGCATCCGCATCACGTTGAGGGCGTCGGAGGGCACGTCGCGGATCTGTATGGGTTTAGTCTCCATGCATGCAACGATACCATCTTGCATGCACGTTGATCACCAAACTGCTGGACCGGTCATGATCGGCTCAACAGTTGATGATCACGGCAATTGGCCGTCGAGAGCGTGGTAGAAGGGGTCGTCCACGCCGATCTCGCCGCGCTTGACCGTGCGTCCGGTGAACGCCGACGCGTACAGCGCGGTGATCAGCTCCAACGCCGCCCGTCCGCTGTCGCCGCTGGTCTCCGGGCGACGTCCGGCCCGGAGATCGGCGACGACGGCACGCAGCTGGGACAGGTGGTTCGTCTCCTCGTCGGGCAGGTCGTTGGCCCACTCCGCCACCGCTTGCTCGGCGACGCCGTCGGCCGGCGTGCAGGTCCAATCGGAGTTTCGGTACCGGTACAGGTGCGTCAGCTCGACGGTCGCCAGCTCGGTGTCGATGCGCAGGCGGCTGACCGATTGCGGTGAGACCGCGCTGTTCACCACGGTGCCCAGCGCACCCGACTCGAACCGGACGACGGCCGTGCTGACGTCATCGGTCGCGATGTCGCGGCTGGTCGTGGCGGCGAACGCGGAGACCTCCCGCCAGGGGCCGACCATGGTCAGCATGAGGTCGATATTGTGGATGCCCAGCGCCATGGCCGGTCCCCCGTCGCCGCGGAAGTTCCCGCGCCACGCCGGTTCGAAATAGTCCGGCCCGCGGAACCAGGTGGTCTGACAGTGCACCGCCAGCGGACGCCCGAGAACGCCGCCGGTCAACAGCCGTCGGTAGTGCCGGGCGCCGGGGCCATAACGCAGCTGGAAGACGATCGGCGCATACGGTCCTCCCTCCCGCTCCCCCGCGACCATCTGGTCATACTCGGCCAGCGACAACGCGGGCGGCTTCTCGCACAGCACCCACGCACCCGAGGCCAGCGCCTCCGCCACATGCTCGCGGTGGAGCACCGGCGGGGTCGCGACGATCACCAGCTCCGGGGCTTCCGCCGCGAGCATCTCGCCGAGCGCGGTGTATCGGCCGCGGATACCCCAGCGATCGGCGAACTGGTGCAGCGTCTCCGGCTGGACGTCCACGGCGGCGACCAGGTCGATCTCGTGGCCGAGCTCCCGCACCGCAGGCAGATGTCCGACCTCGGCGATCACTCCGGTGCCGACGATGGCCGCGCGGATCGGCTGCTGAGCGGTGTCGGATGGTCCTTGAACGTGCACAGGTGGCTCCTCGGCGCGACGGTCGGCGCAGGCGTGCAAGCGCTTGCAGCGGTCTGGCCATGCTGTCGACGGCGTCGCGGCCTGTCAACCCTCGCACGCCACCGGTCGTCCGCAGGACGGGGAGGTCTCAGGACAGACTCATCGCGACGCCCGCCGCGCCTCGCGCCGCTCGTCGTGCCGCGGGGCCGGACCGGTCGAGCCGCGCACCACGAGTTCGCCGGACAGCGAAAGCTGCTGGTCACGTGTGATGAGACCGTCCAGCTGGTCGACCAGCAGCCGGACGGCCGTGCGGCCCGCGTCGGCGATCGGGCTGGCGATCGATGTAAGCGGCGGATACGCCATCGCCGCGAACAGGATGTCGTCACAGCCGCTCACGCTGAACTGCCCCGGTACGTCGAAGCCCCGTTCGGTCAGCCGGCGCAGGATCCCCATCGCCATGATGTCGTCGAACGCGACGGCGGCCGTGGCGCCGCTGGCCGCCAGCGCGTCGGCGGCCAGCATGCCGCCGGAGAACGTCGCCGGATAGGGTCCGAGCACCTCGAACGCCATGCCGAGCTTGCGCGCCTGCCGCCGCGCGCTGTCCCGCCGTTCCCGGTCCGACCACGACGACGCGGGGCCGGACACGTACACGATGTCCCGGTGCCCGAGGGCGTGCAGATGGTCGACGGTCTGCCGGATGCCGTCCCGGGTCCGGCAGGTGATCGACGCGATGCCGTCGACCGCGCGGTTGACCAGAACCACCGGCGTCCGCTCAGCGGCTTCCCGGATCACCCCGGCCCGGGACCGCGGCGAGCAGACGATGACGCCGTCGGCCTGGCCGGCCAGGTCCCGCAGCATCTTCGACTCGCGCTCGGGATGTTCATCGGTGTCCATCAGCAGCACCGAGTAGCCCTTCTCATACGCGGTGTCCTCGACCGCCCGCACCAGCGGCGGGAAGAACGGATTGGCGATGTCCGGCAGCAGCACGGCGAGCAGCGCGGTCCGTCCGGTGACCAGCCCGCGAGCCGATCGGTTGGGTCGGTAACCCAGCCGATCGGCGATCGCGAGAATCTGCTTGCGGGTGTCCGCGCCGATGAGCTCCGGCCTGGTGAAGGCCCGGGAAACGGTGGAGATCGATACTCCCGCCTCGGCGGCGACCGCCTTCAACGAGGCTGTCCTGGCCATGCCCGCGTCCCTTCTCTCCGGCGCGAGAGTATCCGCGCGATGGCAGGAGTCATTCCCTGCCTCCCTATCGCAACATTGACACTCCAGAGCGTGCCATGCAATTGTGTGCAAACGCTCGCATCGGAGATGCGTGGCATCCTCCTCCGGCCGACCCCCGACGGACGCGTCGCCTCGGACCGCCCCTCAACCGCAACTCACCCCACGATGGACGGTGACGGGATATGACGATCAGAATCGGCATCGCCGGAGTGCAGCATCCGCACATGGACGCGATACTCGACGACGCCGCAGCGCACACCGGTGCCGAACTCGTCGGCCTGGCCGAGCGGGACCCCCGGCTCCGCGCCGAATACGCACAGCGCTACCGGGTGGCCGCGTTCGAGGACCACACCCAGCTTCTGGACGCGGGCGAGCTCGACGCGATCCTGGTGGGCGACGTCTTCGGCGCGCGCGGACGGATCATCGCCGACGCTCTCGGGCACGGCTTGCACGTGCTGACCGACAAGCCGATGTGTACGACGCCGGCCGATCTCGACGCCATCCATCACGCCTGGCGAGGCGGCGACCGGGTGCTCACCATCGCGTTCGAGAAGCGGTTCCTGCCGGCGACACTCGCGCTGTCCGAACTGCTCGATGCAGGCGAACTCGGTGAGATCGTGATGGTCACGAGTGCCGGGCCGCACAAACTCATCCGCGACGAGCGGCCGGCGTGGATGTTCCACGACGACACGTACGGCGGGATCCTGAACGACCTCGTCGTCCACGACATCGACCTGCTCCTGCACCTGACCGGCGCCGCCAGCGGCACCGTGCGCGGCTACGCCGGCAACCGCTGCCATGCCGACGTGCCGGAGTTCGAGGACCACGGACTCGCCGTGATCCAGGTCGACGACGGACCGCTCGCCTCACTGGACGCGCACTGGATGAGCCCCCAGGCCGCACCCTACTTCGGCGACATCGCGATGACCGTCGTCGGTACGCACGGCACGGCCGAGCTGCGCTGGATCCACAATCGCCTCATCCTCGGCACACACCACCGTCCGCCCGCCGAGATCCCGCTGCCGGGGCGGCGCAGTGCGACGCGCGACTTCCTGGATGCGCTCACCGACGGCCGCCCACCCGCCGTGACCGCGCACGCCTCGTTCGCCGCGACCGCCGTCGCGCTCGCCGCGCAGCGCAGCGCCCGGCTCGGCCACCCTGTGACCTGGGACGTCGACACATACCGGCGGGAGCCGGCCGACGCCCGCACGTCGACGACGATGTGAAGGAGACCCGGTGTCCACTCCTGAGATCACCCGAGCACGGAGCACCACCGTCGACCGGCTCCGCGTGCGCGTCCACGACCACGTGGACGCCGCCGGCCGGGCCGCCGCCGCGCTGGTCGCGCAGGCGCTGCGGCAGCGGATCGACGATGCCGGCGAGGCCCGGATCATGTTCGCCGCCGCGCCGTCGCAGGATGCCGTCCTGCACGCACTATGCCGGGAACGCGACGTCGACTGGTCGCGCGTCACCGCGTTCCAGATGGACGAGTACGTCGGACTCGACGCCGACCACCCACAGGCGTTCGGCACGTACCTGCAGGAGCACATCTATACCTTCGTCCGGCCCGGCCGCGTCCACCTGATGCGGCCGGACGGCGACGGCGCGCAGGAGGCCGAGCGCTACGCGGCGCTGCTCGGCGAGGCTCCGATCGACGTGGTCTGCCTGGGCATCGGCGAGAACGGGCACATCGCGTTCAACGATCCGGGTATCGCCGACTTCGAGGATCCGTTCGCGGTCAAGGTGGTGGAGCTCGACCCGGCGTCGCGCCGGCAGCAGGTCCACGACGGGTGTTTCCCGTCCGTCGGTGACGTGCCCACGCACGCGGTCACGGTGACCGTTCCTGCCCTGCTCAGCGCCTCGGTCGCGATCTGCTCGGTGCCGGGCGCCCGGAAACGTGCCGCCGTCCAACGGGCGCTGACCGGCGAGGTCAGCGAGGACTGCCCGGCCAGCGCGCTCCGCCGGCATCCGGACGGGTGGCTCTTCCTCGACCCGGCCAGCACCCCCGATGACCTGCTGCGTACGGATGAGACGACCGCATGAGATACCCAAGTCATTCCATTGACGGGCTTGACCCGTGCGTGCAACCTTGTGCAAACGCTCGCACAGTTCCGAGCAGTCAGATGGAGGCACCATGACCGCCCACCTTCGAGTGGCATTCCGGGAATGCGCTCTCCAGCGTCACACTGCCGGCTGTGAGCGACCATGATCGGCTATCTCGCTCGCCGTCTCGTGCGGCTCATCCTGTCCCTCGTCGCGGTCTCGCTCATCACGTTCGGCCTGCTACAGCTTGTGCCGGGATCGTTCGCCGACCTGGCCGACTCCGGCACGTCGGACCTCGGCGGCGACTCGGCGACGTCCGGCAGCGAACTGGCCCAGCGTTACGGCGCCGACGTGCCGGCCTGGGAGCAGTACCTGACATTCATGCGCGGTGCCGTCACCCTCGACATGGGACCGTCCTACCGCTACCCGCAGGCGACCGTCGAGGACCTGATCTTCGACGCGTTCCCGGTCTCGCTGTCGCTGGCGGTACCCGCCACGCTGTTGACCCTGCTGATCGCGATCCCGATCGGTGTGCTCGCCGCGGTGAAGAAGGACAAGCTCGCCGACTACGGCTCGATCTTCACCCTGACCTCGCTGCAGGCACTGCCCGGATACCTGTTCGCGCTGCTGCTGGTGTTGATCTTCTCCGTGGGGCTCGGCGTGCTGCCGGTCCGGGGCTGGTCCGGCCCGGAGTACATGATCATCCCGGTGGTCGCGCTCGCGATCCAGCCGATCGCCATGCTGGCCCGGTACGTACGCACGTCGATGCTGGAAGAGCTGCGCGAAGAGTACGTCATCGCCGCGCACGCCAAGGGCGGGCAGCGGCGCACCGTGCTGGGCCGGCACGTCCTGCGCAACTCGATGATTCCGCTGGTGACGATCGTCGGACCGATCTTCGCACAGCTGGCGACCGGGACGGTGTTCATCGAGGCGCTGCTCGGCATCCCCGGCCTGGGCAGGCTTTTCACCACGGCGGCGCGGACCAGGGACATGCCGTTGCTCATGGGCACGACGTTGTTCTTCGCGCTCGTCTTCCTGCTGATCAACCTGATCGTCGACCTGACCTACAGCCTGCTCGATCCTCGCATCCGGCATGAACAGTCCAGTAGCTGGCGACGCACGAGGCGACCGCTCCGGCTGCGCGCATCGAAGAGTCGCGAGCCCGGCACGGACCGGCCGGCCGCCCCTGATCGATCACCGGGCGCATCGGACACGATGGAGGTGGTGCGGCCATGAGCGAGCTCATGCACAACGCGTCGACGGGCGACGCACTCGGCTCGGCACTCGCGTCCGGCACGTCCGGCGGACAGAGCGAGCTCGGGCGCGGGTGGGCCCGCTTCAAGCACAACAAGCTCGCCCTGGGCAGCCTGGTGTTCATCGGCCTGCTTATCGTGGTCGCGCTCGCCGCACCCATCCTGGCGCCGTACTCGTATGCCGAGCAGGACCTGACCAACCGGTTTCAGCCGTTGTTCTCCGACGGGCACCTGCTCGGCACCGACGAGCTGGGCCGGGACGTGTTCTCGCGGCTGATCTACAGCCTGCGCACGGCGCTGATGATCGGCTTCGCCGCCGAGCTCCTAGCCTTGGCTATCGCCCTGGTCATCGGCATGTGGGCAGCTTATCGGGGCGGCCGCGTCGAGCAATGGCTGATGGCGTTCACCGACGTCATGTACGCCTTCCCGACTTACCTGTTCGCGGTGCTGCTCGTCGTCATCATGGGCCGCTCACCGCTGGCGATCGTCGTCGCGATCGCGACCGCGACGTTTGTGAACCAAGCCAGACTGGTCCGGGCACAGGTACTGAAGATCAAGACGTTCGAGTTCATCGAGGCGTCCCGGTCCATCGGCACCGGCGGCGTGGCGATCACCATCCGGCACATTCTTCCGAACGCCGTCGGTCCGTTGCTGGTGGCGACGAGTTTCGGCATCCCGAACGCGATCATCGCGGAGTCCGGCCTGGCGATCCTGGGGCTCGGTGTCGCCCCGCCGACGCCGTCGTGGGGCGGCATGATCGTCGACGGATACGGCTACGTCCTCGGGAACCCGCAGCTGATCGTGGCGCCGCTCGTGCTCTTCGGGCTCACCATGCTGGCCTTCACCTGGATCGGCGACGGTCTGCGAGACGCCTTCGACACCAGCGAGGAGGACCGGGCGTGAATCCAGTCACCACCTCCAGCACCACCGCGGGCGCATCGGCCGACGGTCCCGCGCGGCCGTTGCTCTCGGTACGTGACCTGCGGGTGGCCTTCCGCAGCCGGGCAGGCGAACTCGTTCCCGCGGCGAGCCTCTCCGTCGACGTACCTGCCAACGGGGCGCTCGCGATCGTCGGTGAGTCCGGCTCGGGCAAGACCGTCAGCATGCGCGCACTGCTGCGGCTGCTCCCGGACAGCGCCGTGGTGTCCGGCGAGGCGCATTTCGAGGGCCAGGATCTGCTCGCCCTGTCCGAGTCGGAACTCAGGCGCGTCCGCGGCCCCGGCATCGGGATGATCTTCCAGAACGCCATGTCCGCGCTGAATCCGACCCGCACGCTCAAGGTGCAGCTCACCGAGCACCTGCGCTGGCACGGCATCTGCGACCGGAAAGAGGCCGTGCGCCGCGCCGTCGACGCCCTCGACCGGGTCGGCATACCCGAGCCGGAGCGCCGGATCCGGATGTATCCGTTCCAACTGTCGGGTGGGATGCGGCAGCGGGCCATGATCGCGATGTCGATCGTCGCCGGTCCCCGCCTGCTGATCGCCGACGAGCCGACCACTGCCCTCGACGTCACCATCCAGCGCCAGGTGCTGGACGTCCTCAAGGGTCTCCGAGACGACGGCCTGGCAGTGATCATGATCACTCACGACCTCGGGGTGGCCCGGTACCTGTGCGACGACGTCGTCGTGATGAAAGACGGGCAGATGGTGGAGACGGCGACCATGGACGGGTTCGTCGCCGCCGCCGAGCAGCCCTACTCGCGCCGGCTCCTGGACGCGGCGCCTGACGTCGACCTTCGCGCCGAACCGTCGCGCAGCCGATCCGCCGCGAAGACGACGGCCGCGGAGAAGACGGGCACGGAAACGACAGCCACCGCGGACGACCATGAGAGCCGCGATGCCACGGACGACGCGGCCGCGACGCAGAACGCGAACCGGCCGGCGCCCGTGTCCCGCAAGGTGTTGGTCCAGGCGAACGACCTGGTGAAGATCTTCCACGGCCGCGGCGGCGACGTCCGCGCCGTCGACGACGTCAGCATCACGATCGGGGCCAACGAGACCGTGGGCGTGGTCGGCGAGTCCGGCAGCGGCAAATCCACCCTCGCCCGGTTGCTGATGCGGCTGATCGAGCCGAGCGCCGGTGCGGTGACCTTCGACGGGCACGACGTGCTGGCCGCCCGCAAGGCGGAGCTGTACGGCCTGCGGCGGCGGATCCAGATGGTGTTCCAGAACCCGTACGGCTCGCTACTCCCCCACCAGACCGTGGCCGCGAACGTCATCGAGCCGCTGCGCGTGCACAAGGTCGGCACAGCGGCCGAGCGGCGCAAGCGCGCCGCGGAGCTGCTCGAGCTGGTGGGCATACCCCCGGAGCGAGCCAGCCAGTACCCGCGGCAGTTCTCCGGAGGCCAGCAGCAGCGCATCGCCATCGCCCGCGCCCTCGCGCTGGAACCGGAACTTCTCGTCTGCGACGAACCCACGTCCGCGCTCGACGTCTCCATCCAGGCCCAGATCCTCGATCTGCTCGACGATCTCAAGCAGCGTCTGGGCCTGTCCATGCTGTTCATCACGCACAATCTGGCCGTCGCCCAGCGACTGTGCGACCGCGTCATCGTCATGGCGTCCGGGCACATCGTCGAGGCCGGGCCCACCGCCGACATCTTCGCACGTCCTCGGCACCCCTACACCAAGGCGCTCCTCGCCGCCGTCCTGCCGATCCGTACCGATCCGGTGCCCTGGCAACCCGCCGCCGCGGTCGACACCCACGTCGGCGAGCTCGTTGAGGTCACGCCACGACACTGGGTGCGCCTCCCGCAGACGGAGTCCGCGGCCGGCCAGCGTCATCCAGCGATGTGAAATCCGCTTACCCAGGAGGTTCAGATGAACCAGGCACACCCGATCCGGCGCCGCACGTTCCTCGCGGCGTCGCTGGCCGCGCTCGGCGCGACCACCACCGCATGCGGTTTCGACGGTGACTCCGGCAGCAGCGGCAACTCCGGCGAGGGTAGCGGCAGCGACGCCGGCGACTCGGGGGACGGCAACGGCGACGACGGCGCCCCGCAGCAGGGCGGCACCCTGCGCGTCTCGATGATCCCGGTCCCCGAGATCGACCCGGCCATCGCCGGCGGTTCGTCGAACGGGCAGATCATCATGACCGCGCTGTGGGAGGGACTCGTCGTACTGGACGCCGACGACCCGTCCAACGTGTTGCCTGGAGTCGCCGAGAGCTGGGACGTCTCCGACGACCAGCTCGTCTACACGTTCCACCTGCGCTCCGACGCCAAGTGGTCCAACGGCGACCCGGTGACCGCCCAGGATTTCCTGTGGAACTGGCAGCGCATCCTCACGCCCGGGATCGCCGGGGAGAACAACCCCTCGTACAACCAGGGCAACCTGCGGGTGGTCGGCGCCGGCGACTACATGAACGGGGAGACGGAGAGCTTCGACGACGTCGGGGTCAAGGCGCTGGACGACGCCACGTTCGAGATCACGCTCGAGGCACCGAACCCGACGCTTCTGCTCCACCTCGCCCACTACCAGTTCTTCCCGCTGCACCCGCCGACCCTCGAGGAACTCGGCAACGACGGCTGGCTGACCGGCGACCAGTGGGTCAGCAACGGCCCGTTCGTCCTGGACCGCTTCCAGATCAACCAGCGCGCCGTGCTGTCCCGGAACGAGCACTACTGGGACGCTGACAATTACTACCTCGACGGCATCGATGTCACGTTCAACGACGGCGGCACCACGTCCGATCTGCTCAGCTACCAGAGCGGCGAGATCGACGTGACCGGTCGCATCGAGGACGACCTGGAGGCGGTCACCACCTCGGACGTCGCCGACGAGCTGATGTCGGCGCCGCCGAACCAGATGCGGCAGCTGATCATGCTGAACAGCCGGAATACGGTGCTGAACGACGTCCGGATCCGCGAGGCCCTGTCGATCGCGATCGACCGGGAGACGCTGGGTGAGATCAGCAAGCCCGCCGTCCCCGGCAACTCGATGGTGCCGGACGTCATCGAGGGCTCCGATCAGATCCCCGGCGTGGAGTACGACGTCGACCGTGCCCTGACGCTGCTCGACGAGGCCGGTTTCCCGAACGGCGAAGGGCTACCGACCATCACCCTGATGGACTACCAGTCCACCCCATGGGTCGAGGCGATCGGCCAGATGTGGCGGGACAACCTGGGCATCGACGTCACCATCGACAACATCGAGCGTGGTCTGTTCATCGAGCGCATCGAACAGCTCATGCCGGAGGACTACGTCGGGTTCTACCAGCTGAACACCTCGGTCTCACCTCCGGTGCTCCAGTCGGCCGCGCAACGAATCCTGCCCGCCGCGTCGTCGCGGATCGGCGGGATCAACCTGGTGCCACCGGACGTCGCTGAGGAGTTCCTGGCGGCCGTCGACAGCGGGGCGCCGCCGAACGAGTTCCTGGCGATCCTGGACGGCAACCGCTATCCGGAATGCGAGCGAGCCGTCGAGCTGGCCAAGCAGGCGATGGCCGAGCCCGACGAGGACAAGCAGTTCGAGCTGCTGGTCGAGTGCGCCGTCGCCCGTGATGAGGCGTTCGTGGAGATCCCGGTGCTCTGGGGCGGCTACAACCTCCTGATCAAGCCGCACGTCAAGAATCTCAAGCTCTGGCCGTTCACCTCGGTCTTCTCCACCAAGGGCGTCTACCTCGAGAACTGATCCCACCCCATGATCATGAACACTAACCGTGCCATGTGAACGGAAAGTGTTCATGATCATCAGGTCATCCGACGGAGGTCATGATGCAGGTCCACACACGCACCGAGATGTCCCGCCGCACGCTGCTCGGGCTGGGCGCAGGCTTGGCGGCCGGAGTGGCGACAGCCAGCACGGGGTTCAGCATCTTCTCCCCGCGCGCCGCGCACGCCGCCGACGAGTTCGAGCTGATCCGCAACAGGTACGTCGAATTGCTGGTCGGCCCCGCGGACGCCGACACCAGCCACCCCGACGTCGTCGAAACCATCCAGTCGATGACCGAGACCACCACGGATCTGCTGGCCGCGGTGGTGCCCGGGCCCGGGCGAGACCGGGTCTTCGAGTCCGAACCGCTGGTCGACATCACCGACGCCTCCCATATCCAGACCACCGCCCTGAATCTCGCCTCCATGGCCAAGTCATGGGCCGCCCCGGGCTCGCCTTATCAGTACGACGACGAGCTGGGCAGCGCCATTGTGGACGGCCTGCAGACGCTGCATGACCTCCAGTACAACGTCGACACGTTGGAGTTCGACAGCTGGTACAACTTCGAGATCGGGGCGCCGCGGGGCATTCTGGAGGCGGCCACCCTCGTCGGCGGCATCCTGCCCGACCAGCTGCGGGCCGACCTGGCCGCCGCGGTCGCGCACTTCGTGCCGGACCCGAAGTACAACTACCCGCCCTACGACGACCGGCACAAGCTCTCCACCGGCTCGAACCGGCTGTTCCTGTGCCAGAACGTGCTGGTCGCCGCCGCCCTGGTCGACGACGCCGAGCGGATCCAGCTCGCCGGCGACGGCGTGCCGGACGCGATCGCCCTGACCACCTCCGGTGACGGCATCTACTTCGACGGTTCGTACATCGCGCACACCAACGTGCCCTACACGGGCACCTACGGACGCGCGCTGGTGACCTCGTCCAGCTATGTGCTCGCCATGCTCGGCGGCACGCAGTGGGATCTGGACCCGGCAGAGGTCGATCCGTTCCGCCACAGCATCGTGCGCACGTTCGTGCCGTGGACCAGCGAGGCGCTGACCATGGCTCCGGTGTGCGGGCGCGCCGTCGGCAGACAGAACAACACGTCGGCGTGGCTGATGGGGAGCATCCTCACGCTCGCCGAGGGAGCGCCCGAGGACCTGGCCCGCGAGTGGCAGGGACATGTCAAGGGATGGCTGCAGACGGCCACCGCGGTGAACTACTTCGCGCTGCGGCCGCTGTCCGAGGCGTTGCTGGCGCAGAAACTGCTCGACTCCGACGTGCCGGCGCTCGCCGAGGCGCCCGGGCCGCGGCTGTTCCCGGAGATGGACCGCATCCTCGCCCGCGGCGACGGCTGGTGTGTCAGCCTGGCCACGGCCAGCACCCGGACCAGAGGGTTCGAAACCCAGGGCGGCGAGAACCTCAAGGCGTGGCACCAGGGATCCGGCGCCCGCTACCTGTATCTGGAGTCGGAGCAGGCGCAGTACATCGACTGGTTCCCCACCGTCGATCCCTACCGGATGCCGGGTACGACCGTTGACTCCCAGCGGCACGGACAGAGCAGTGGCGGACGCGGCGGCTTCGCGTTCGTCGGCGGATCACAGGTGGGCGGCACCCGCGCCGACGACGGCTTCTACCAGCATCCGGCCTACGCCGGCTGGGTACAGCAGCTCAAGGACTACGGCGGCGACATGACCGCCAAGCTGTCCTGGTTCTTCCTGGGCGACGGCATCGTCTGCCTCGGCGCGGACATCAACGGCGGCAGCGCAGGCGACCCCGTCGAGACCATCATCGAGAACCGGGCGATCAAGACCGACGACATGCAGCGCTGGTTCATCAACGGCGCGGCGGTCGGCGAGTCGGGGCAGGACGGCTGGCGGGCCACCGTCCCCGGCGTCCGCTCCATGACGCTGCCCGGCTCGGCGGGCTTCGTCATGCTCGATGGGCCGCGCACCGTGGAGTTCGTGCGTGACGCCCGCTCCGGTGCATGGGCCGACATCTCAAATGGTCGCAGCACCCAGGTGCACACCAACACCTTCCACACCGCGTGGCTGGACCACGGGACGCAACCCGACGGAGCGTCGTTCGCGTATCTGATGGTTCCGCTGGTCACGCCCGACGAGGCGGCGGCGCGCGAAGACGACCCCGGGGTCGAGGTGGTACGCAACGACGGCGCGGTCCAGGCCGTGTCGGCCCCACACATCGGATTCGTCAGCGCCAACTTCCACGAGGCGGCGACGATCAGGGGCGGCCCGCTGGTCGTCACCGGCAGCGCGGAGACCTGCGTCTCGGCTGTGCGCACCCAGCGTCACCGGATGGAGATCGCGGTGGCCGACGCCAGCCAGCTGCACGACGAGCGCGAGGCGAGAGTCGCCTTCCCGCGGGGGCATCGAATCCGCCCCGTCTACGCCGACCCCACGGCCGAGGTAAGCATCGACGGGAACGAGCTGACGGTGACGATCGACAGCTCGGCCGCCGACGGTCGCTCCCACCACGTGGAGGTGGAGTGGTGACCGCACACCGACGCAGGACGCACGCGTACCGACGCACGACGAACGCCGGCGATGGTCGCAACCGGCTGTCCCGGCGACATCTGATCCTGGGCGCCGGCGCCGTCACGGCAGGGAGCGTCCTCGCCCCGTACGGGCTGCCCGGCACGCCCCATGCTCGCGCCGCGACCGGCGACCAGTACGACGCCATGCGATCCACCTGGGTCGACCTGTTGATCGGCGGTGACGTCGACGCCTCCGATCCTGCTTTCCGATCCGTCATCGATCGCATCGACGACGAGGTGGCGTCCACCATCGAACTCATCGATCGATCGGCGGACCGGCCCGGCGTGTTCGTGGACATGCCCTTCATCGAGGACGGCGCCTACGAGGGGTCGAGCCGGATTCCGCTGACCCTGAGCCGGCTCCAGCGGATGGCGACCGCGATGCGCACGCCCGGGTCCCGGTTCGAAGACGACGCCGACGTGCTGGCCGACGTGCTGGCGGGCATGGACACCACCAACCGGCTGATCTTCCATGCCGGCCGGGACGAGTTCGGCAACTGGTACCACTGGGAGATCAGCGGGCCGAACGCGCTGATGAACACCTGCGCGCTGGTGTATGAGCACGTACCGGCGGAGGCGCTGCAGCGCTACATCGACACCGTCGACCACTTCATCCCGGACCCGCACTATCAGTACATCGACGAGCGCCGGAAGCTGTCCACTGGATCCAACCGCATGTGGCTCTGCGAAGCGGTGGCGATCCGCGGCGTCGTCGGCCGTGACGAGGAGCGCATCACCCGCGCCCGGGACGGGCTCACCGACGTCTTCGTCTACGTCGACGGCGGGGACGGGCTCTACCGCGACGGGTCGTACCTCTTCCACGCCGGCATACCGTACACGGGCAGCTACGGCGTGTCCTTCGTCGACCGGTTCGCCAACCAGCTGGTCCTGTACGCGGGCTCACCCTGGGACATCGGCAGTGCTGAACGGGAGTTTGCCTTCAACACCGTCGACCTCATGCTGGCACCCGTGGTCTACGACAACGTCCTGATGGACAGCATCCGGGGCAGGTCGATCTCTCGGTCCGCGGGCGACCACGGCGGCGGTCACCATGTGTCGGAGATCGTCCTCCGGCTGGCACAGGCGGCCGACGACGAGACCGCGGCGCGCTGGCGTGCGATGGTCAAGGGCTGGATCGAGCGGGACACGTACGACGACCCGCTCGCCGACGCGTCGATCCAACGGCTGGCGTTGTTCACAGAGCTGCTGGCCGACGAGGCCGTGCAGGCCGCACCGGAACCGGTGAACCACACGCTGTTCGCCCAGATGGCCCGCGCCGTCCACCGCCGGGAGGGATGGGCCTACGCCATCGCCATGTGCAGCGCGCGGGTCGGTCGCTACGAGGTCTCCAACGGGGAGAACCTCAAGGGCTGGCACACCGGCGAGGGCATGACGTACCTGTACAACGCGGACAACGGCCAGTTCATGGATGGGTTCTGGCCGACCGTCGACCCGAACCGGCTGCCCGGCATCACCGTCGACACCCGGCCCCTCGCCGAGAACGTGGGCGTGCGGACGCGGCCCGACAGCCGGTGGGTGGGCGGCTCGGTGCTGGGCGACGAGTTCGCCGCCGTCGGCATGGAGCTCAACGCGATGGAGTCGTCGTTGCGGGCGAAGAAGTCGTGGTTCTGCCTGGACGATCGCGTCGTCGCGCTCGGCGCGGACATCACGGGCGGTGGCGGGCACATCGCCGAGGCCGTCGCCGACGCGCACGTCAACGGTGGCAGCAAGGCCGACGACAACTTCGGCTCGGACAACCGGCTGCTGGTCAAGAAGGGCAGCCCGAACGTCACCCGCGAGGCCTACTTCGCCTTCGATCTCTCCGCCGTGCCGTCCGAGGTGGTCAAGGCGACGCTGCACGTCTACGCCCAGGTTCAGGACTCCGGCGGGTCCGACGTCGACATCGACGCGCATGGCGTCCTCGACGAGTGGGACGAGTCCACGCTGTCCTGGAACACCAAGCCGGCCACCGGTCCGCGGCTGGACTCGGCGCACGTCGATGAGCCCCGGCGGTGGCGGGTCATGGACGTGACGTCGCACGTCCTCGAGCGGCTGGCCGCCGGCGACGAGCAGGTGAGCCTCGCCCTGAAGCAGGACCCGCCGGACGGCGCCGGGCTCAGCGTTTGGATTGCCAGCCGGGAGTACAGCACGTACGGGTACGACCCGTACCTGTATCTCACCCTCGCCGAGCCCACGGAGACGGTCGAGACGGTCGTCGAGAATCGCAACCTGCACGCGGATGGCGAGAACGCGCTGACCGTCAACGGCGAGCGGCAACCGACGACCCTGGGATGGAGCGCGACCTTCGAGGGTGCGCACTGGGCACATCTGGAGGGTGTCGGCGGTTACCTGTTCCCGGGCGGGGCGAGGCTGCACGCGCTGCGCGAGGAGCGGACCGGCAGCTGGCGGGATGTCAGCGAGGTCGGTTCACCAGACCCGATCACGCGGCGTTACCTCACCATGTGGGTCGACCACGGCGCCGATCCCGATGCCGCGTCGTACGCGTACGTCCTGCTGCCCGGCGCCTCGGCTGCACGTACGGCCGAACTGGCTGCCGAACTGGCAGCCGAGGAGGGGCTGGAGATCGTCGCGAACACTCCGGACCTCCAGGTCGTGCGGGTCCCGCGCCTCGGCGTCACCGCGGCGAACTTCTGGCGTGCCGGCACGGCGAGGAAGATCACCGTCGATCAACCGTGCTCGATCATGATCTCCGAGCGGGGCGACACGCTGAGCGTCGCCGTCTCCGACCCCACCCAGCTGCAGGATTCGTTGTCCATCGAGCTGAGGCACGCGGGTTATCGCCGGTGGACCGGCGACGACACGATCACCGTGGACACCACGCATCCCTCCATCAAGCTCCGCGTGGACACCAGCGGAGCGGACGGCAGGACCCACGACGTCACCTTGCACCGCACATAACCCCGCCGAACCCGATGATCATGAACACTTACCGTGCCATGTGAACGGTAAGTGTTCATGATCATGGCGGGTTGGGCGGTGCGGGCTCAGCTGACGCCGACACCGAACAGGTGGCCGACGCCGAACGCGAACAGCGCGGCGAGCACGCCGAGCAGCAGCTGACGGGTGCCGCCGAACCACGGCGACCGCCCGGTGAGCACGGTGACCACCGCACCCGTCGCGAACAGGGCTCCCAGCGTCACCAGCACGACCGGAAGGACGCTGGCCGCGCCGAGGAGGAGTGGCAGCACCGGGATGAGCGCGCCGACGGCGAAGGCGGCGAACGACGAGCCGGCGGCCACCCACGGCGACGGCAGGTCCTCCGCGTCGACGCCTAACTCCTCCAGGACATGGATGCGCAGCGCGACGGCGTCGTCCCGGTGAATCTGCTCGGCCACCTGGCGTGCCAGCTCGGGGTCGACGCCGCGGGAGGCATACATCTCGGCCAGCTCGGCCTTCTCCTCCTCAGGGTGGCGGGCGATCTCGCGGCGCTCGACCTCGATCTCGGCTCGAGCCGCCTCCGACTGCGACGCGACCGAGGTGTACTCCCCCGCCGCCATCGACGACGCACCGGCGGTGAGGCCGGCCAGCGCTGCCAGCGTCACCGTGCTCCCGGTGGCGCCGCCGCCGATCATCCCGGCGATCAGCGCTCCGTTGGAGACGAGACCGTCCATCGCCCCGAAGACGGCTGCACGCAGCCATCCGCCGCTCACATCACGGTGCTGGTGATGCAGCTCCACCGGATTCACGCCGACCGTCATCTCGCAGCCTCGTTCCCCTGAGACCAATCCCTATAACTAGGCTACATCCAGACGCCACAGCACGACAACGAAGCCAAGCGTTACCTCAACAAGGCTAGAGCAGCCTTAGCAGAGTTAGGCGAGCCAAACCTGCACAACCACGCCCCGCACCTTCCGATGATCATGAACACTTACCGTGCTATGTGAACGGTAAGTGTTCATGATCATGGTTGTGGCGTCAGGACGAAGACGGGGATCACGCGGCTGGTCTTCTTCGCGTAGTTGGCGTAATCGGGCCAGACCTCCACGGCGCGCTCCCACCACAGCGCCCGCTCGTCGCCGAACACCTCGCGCGCCAGGTAATCCTTCTTGACCGGACCGTCCTGCAACTCGACATGCGGGTTCTTGATCAGGTTGTAGTACCAGACCGGATGCTGCGGCGCGCCACCGAGCGACGCGACCACCGCGTATTCGCCCTCGTGCTCCACCCGCATCAGCGGTGTCTTACGCAGCTTTCCTGTCTTCGCACCCACCGAGGTCAAAAGGATGATCGGACGGCCCTGGAGCGTGCCGCCCTCCGCACCGCCCGTGCTCTCGAACAGTTCCGCCTGCTTGCGAGCCCAGTCGGACGGGCTCGGCTCGTATTCCCCATCAAGTGGCATGTCCGCCACAACCACTCCAGCCGGGCCGGGTATTCCTCAGTCCGGTGGGGCACACCGAGGCCGACCGGACGATCTCGGCCGGCGTGGCACGCCTCAGCCGGCATGGCGCGGCTCAGCCGGCATGGCGCGGCTCAGCCGTCGGTCAGGTGCCGTCGGAACCATGCGAGTACGGCGTCGAGCAGTCTCGTCCGGGCCTCCGCCGAGTCGAGCGCGTGCCCCTGGCCGGCGAGCATCAGCAACTCGGTCGTCACCCCTTGCTCGCGCAGACCGTCGTACAGCAGGCGGGCCTGATCGGCCGGAATCTTGCGATCCTCCTCGCCGTGCACCACCAGAGTCGGCGTGGTGCAGTGCTTCAGCTCGGTCAGCGGCGACGCGAGATCGGCCGCCACGCCGCCACCCGTCGCGACGCCGCCGCCCGTCGCGACGTCGTCGTCCGTCGCGACGTCACCGTGCCCGGGAAAGAACGCGCGCCAAGCCGGCCCCATCGGCGAGGAATCCAGAAAGCTACGGAAATCGGCGATCCCCGCCCCGACGACGGCCGCCCTGAACCGGTCGGTCTGGGTCGCCGTCCAGGCCGTCAGAAAGCCGCCATAGCTCCAGCCGCCGATACCCAGTCGCTCCGCATCGGCGATCCCCTTCTCCACCAGCACATCGACACCGTCCATGATGTCCTGCATCGGCAGCGTTCCGATCCGGCCGCGGACCGCGTGCGCGAAATCCCAGTCCCGGCCCGTTGAACCCCGGGGGTTGGGCAAGAACACCGCGAAGCCATGGCTCGCCAGCAGCTGTCCCCACTCGATCCAGCTGCCGTGCCAGCCCTCGCACCAGTGGTAATGCGGCCCTCCGTGCACGTTCACCACCATCGGCAGCGGCCCGCGCCCAGAGCCCTCCGGCGGGAGCACCAGCAACCCGTGCAACTCCGTCCCGTCCTGGCGGCTGCGCCAGGCCACGCACCTTCCCCGTCCCAGCCGCAACTCTCGCAGCTGTGGGTTCAGGTCGGTCAGACGCGTGACGCCGACGCCGCTCGGTGCGGTCGTGTCCGTGATCCACACGTCGGGCGCACCGTCGTCGGTGCCGGAAAGGAACGCGACCCGGCGCTCCGCCGGGGCCACCGAGAATCGCGGATACCCCACGCGCATGTCGCACACCTCTCGGACGCGGCCGCCCTCGAGTTCGAGTTCCACGGCGTGTTCGAGTTCCACGACGTCGAACTCCACCAAAATGGACGTCGTCCGCCGGAATACCTGCGCCAGGATCCGCCGGTCGCCCGCCCACTCCGCCTGGAGCACCGTTCCTTGGCGATCCCGCCAAAGATCCCGCACGTCACCGCCGACGGCCGGTACCACCGCCGGCCAATGCCCCAACTCGGCGCTGCCGCGGCTGAACAACAGCAGCCGTCCGTCCGGCGACCAGGCGAGAGTCTGATCTCTGGTGGTGGGGATGCGCGCGTCCGTGCACAGCGTCCGCAGCGACCCACCGGACCGAAGGTCCACCAGCTGCAGCGCCGCCTCCAACCGCCTCGCGAGGGCCGTCGCCGCGCCGTTCTGCGCGGCGGCACCGTCCGCCTCGTCGTCGCGGTGTCTGACGACGACGGCCGCTGTCGCCCCGTCCGGCGCCAGCGCGAACGCCACCACATCCGATCCCGGACCGGTGACCGGATGCGCCGCACCCGTCGCGACGTCCACCCGCCAGAGCTGACCGATCGGCTGGCCACCGGCAGCGCCGGTATCGTGCGGCACGCCGGACGTCGCCGCGTCGGGCGTCGCCGCGTCGGCGGGGACACGCAACAGGACGACGACGTGCCGGTCGTCGTCGCAGCGCGCGACGGGACCGCGGGGCACCCACGCCAGCGCACCCGCCCCACTGGCGACGTCCGGCAACGCCACCCGGCGGACCTGCCGCTCCGCGGTGTCGACGACGGTCAGCGCCAGGCCGTCGTCGCAGCGCTCGACCACACCGAGTGTCGTCGCCGGCCAGGTCGTCGCCCAGCTCGGCTCCGTCTCGAGCCGTCGTCCATCCAGGGCCTGCCATCCTCCCGGCAGGTCCGCGCCGGTTGCCGGCACCGACCACAGCGCCGCGCCGGGTCGGGAGGCGTTCCGGACCACAACGGCGACCCGTTCCCCGTCGGGCGACAGAACCGGGCGGCCCGCCTCGTCCAGCGCCGCGAAGTCGGCCGCGACCGGGCGGCGGAGCGTCACTGCTCGACCAGATAGCTCTCGACGTCGTCCAAGATCAGCTCGGCCGCTTCGACCGACCCGCAGTTGAACCACCATTCGGAGTCCACCTCGTGCGCATCGCCCTGCTCGACGACGGTCATGCTGTCCCAGAGCGGACTCTCAGCGACCTCGGCGAACGTCGCCTGCGCGTCCTCGGGGTCGGTCCCGGTGGACCCGACGAAGTAGAACATCGTCGCCGCGTCGGCGTCGGTGAGCCGCTCCAGGCTCAGGTCCACCCGGTTGCCGTCCTCCGGTGTTTCCTCCGCGAGATGCATCGTCATACCGAGGTCACCCAGCACTTCGGTGGCGCAGGATTCCGTGTAGACCCGCAGATCGTCGACGGCCCGGATGTTCAGCAGCGACACCGGCTCGTCGCTCGCGCCCGACTCGTCGAGCTGCGCTGCCAGGTCGGCGGCGCGCTCCGCATACGACTCGAGGCTCTGCGCGACCTGTTCCGACCGGCCGATCGCGGAGCCGACCGTCGCCAGTGTCTCCTTCCACTCCGTAGAGTCCAGCGGCAGCGCGACCGTGGGCGCGATCTGCTGCAGCTGGTCGTAGTGCGGCTCCACCATGGACTCCAGGCCCACGATGACGTCCGGATCCAGCGTGGCGATCCGTTCCACGTTCAGTTCGGTCAGCCAGCCGACGTCCTCGATCTCGTCGTTCGAGGCGTCCACGTACGGCGGGAATGGGTCGCCGAAGGGCTGGTACGACGTTCCGACGACGTCGGCACCCGCCGCGAGCGCCGTCGGCAGCGAGGCATACGGGTCGAGTGCGACGACGCGTTCCGGCGCGGCCGGCACCTCCGCCTCCCCCAGCACGTGTTCGACGCTGACCGTGCCGTCGGCGGCATCATCCGCGCCCTGCTCGGCGTCGCTTACGTCGCCGTCAGCCGCTCCGTCGGCGCCGTCGTCGTTGCTCGTACCGTCGTCGTTCGCGCCGTCGCCGGAGTCATCACCGCCACACGCGGCCAGAACGAGGCCCATCGCCAGCACCGCCGCGACGGCCACACCGGATCTGCGCCGCCTCCACCCGGCCATCCGCCATCGTGCCGGCGTCATCGCCCTTGGCGAACCACCGTGGGCCTCGCCATCGGCGTGGACCAGCATCTGCCCGTTTCGGCTCGCATCCTGAGCAACCATCAGCCTGACCATCTCTTCGGCGGACGCAGAGACGTCGTGCCGTATGGACGACACGACGTCAGAACGCCTTCACCTTAGCACAGGCTAACCTAACTCATACGCCCACCGGGTCCACGGCAACAGATCTATCGACCTTGTCGAGGTCATAGCCTCGACAAGGTCGACAGATGCGGACCTTCTTTCCGGCCGCGTCAGCTGTAGGCGACCGCGACCCCGCCGACGGCGTCGCCGATCTGATGCACGCGCATCGCGTTCGTCGAGCCCGGGATGCCGGGCGGCGAACCCGCCACGATCACCACCAGGTCGCCCTTCTCGCAGCGCCCCTGCTGAAGAAGTACCCGGTCGACCTGTTTCACCATCTCGTCGGTGTGGTCCACGTGGTCCGCGATGAACGCCTCAATGCCCCAGGACAGCGCCAACTGATGCCGCGTCGACTCCAGCGGGCTGAACGCCAGCAGCGGGATCGGCGAACGGAGCCGGGACATCCGGCGCGCGGAGTCGCCGCTCTGCGTGAACGCCACGATGTACTTCGCGCCGAGCAGCTCCGCCGTCTCGCAGGCGGCCTTGGTGATCGCACCGCCCTTGGTGCGCGGCTTCGTGCCCAGCGGCGGGATCCGCTCCAGGCCGTGCTCCTCGACCGTCTCCACGATTCGGCCCATGGTGCTGACCGTCTCGATCGGATAGCTGCCGACGCTGGTCTCGCCGGAGAGCATCACCGCATCCGCGCCGTCGAGCACGGCGTTGGCGACGTCGGACGTCTCCGCACGTGTCGGGCGGGGGTTGCTGATCATGGAGTCCAGCATCTGCGTCGCGACGATCACCGGCTTGGCACGCCGCCGGCACAGCGCGATGGCGCGCTTCTGCACCAGCGGGACGTCCCACAGATCC
This sequence comes from Phytoactinopolyspora halotolerans, assembly GCF_010550675.1. Taxonomy (GTDB): domain Bacteria; phylum Actinomycetota; class Actinomycetes; order Jiangellales; family Jiangellaceae; genus Phytoactinopolyspora; species Phytoactinopolyspora halotolerans. The sequence continues at coordinate 201,786 of NZ_JAAGOA010000013.1, forward strand.
AGCTCGACGCCGAGGTCACCGCGGGCGACCATCACGCCGTCGAACGCGTCCACGATCTCTTCGAGGTTCTCCACCGCCTGCGGCTTCTCCACCTTGGCGATCACCGGAAGCCGGATGCCTTCTTCATCCATGATCCGGTGCACGTCTTGGATATCCGCCGCCGAGCGCACGAACGACAGGGCGATCATGTCCGCGCCGGCACGCAGGCCCCAGCGCAGATCCTCGATGTCCTTGTCGGACATCGCCGGCACGCTGACCGCCGCGCCGGGCAGGTTCAGGCCCTTGTTGTTCGAGACGCGGCCGCCCAGCACGACCCTGGTGACGACGTCGCTGCCCTTGACCTCCTCGACCTCCAGGGCGAGCCGGCCGTCGTCCACCAGCACCTGGTCACCAGGGCTCACGTCATTCGGAAGGCCGCCGTGGGTCGTGGAGCTGCGTTCGACGTCGCCGGAGATGTCATCGGTGGTGATGGTGAACGTCGCGCCGGGTTCGAGGACAACCGAGCCCTGTGCGAACGTTCCCAACCGGATCTTCGGCCCTTGCAGGTCGACGAGTACACCGACGTTGCGGCCGGCCTCGGACGCTGCCTTGCGGACCCGTGCGTACCGCTCCTCATGCTCGAGGTGGCTGCCGTGGCTGAGGTTGAAGCGGGCAACATCCATGCCTGCCTCGACCAGCGCCTGCAGACGCTCAGGGGAGTCGGTCGCCGGACCGAGGGTACAGACTATCTTCGCTTTACGCACGTCCATCAACTCTAGACCCATTCCGCTCGTCCCTGCGACCCGGCCACCCCGAGCCTCACCCGCCCTTCACCCACCGTTCGCCTAAATGATCATGTGAAGTGGGTTTCTTCGTGCGACAACAGGTCTGCAGACATGGTAGTGCACGAGAAACCCTACTTCACATGATCATTTAGGGCCGGCCCGGTGGTGGGTGAGGGCCGGCCCGTGAGGGTCAGACGACGAGGGGGCGGTCCGTCGGCGCGACCGGGGCGGGCAGCCGGTCGGCGCCGGTGAGCCAGCGGTCGACGGCGGCCGCACAGGCCCGCCCCTCGGCGATGGCCCACACGATCAACGACTGGCCACGCCCCGCGTCCCCGGCGACGAACACGCCCGGCACGCTGGTCTCGTAGGAGTCGTCCCGCACGATGTTCCCGCGCCCGTCCAGCTCGACCGCCAGCTGCTCCAGCAGCGGCGACCGCTCCGGCCCGACGAAGCCCATCGCGAACAGCACCAGCTCGGCCGGAATCTCCCGCTCGGTGCCCTCGACCGGCTCGAAGCCGTTCTCGCCCCGGCGCACCTCGACCAGCCGCAGCGCGCGAACCCGCCCCTGCTCGTCGCCGAGGAACTCCTGAGTGGAGACCGAGTAAACCCGTTCCCCGCCTTCCTCGTGTGCGCTGGAGGTCCGCAGCATCACCGGGTAGGTCGGCCACGGTGTCATCTCCGCGCGCGTCTCCGGCGGCTGCGGCATGATCTCCAGCTGCGTCACCGACGCCGCACCCTGCCGGTGCGCGGTGCCGAGGCAGTCCGCCCCGGTGTCACCACCGCCGATGATGATGACGTTCTTGCCCTCCGCGCTGATCTGGTCGGGCACCGACTCGCCGAGCGCCGCCCGGTTCGCCTGCGGCAGGTAGTCCATCGCCTGATGGATCCCGGCCAGCTCGCGGCCCGGAATCGGCAGGTCACGCGGTTCGGTCGCGCCGACGGCCAGCACCACGGCGTCGTACCGGGACTTCAGCTCCTGACCGGTCAGGCTCTGTCCCACCTCGACGCCGGTGCGGAAGATGGTGCCCTCCGCGCGCATCTGGTCCAGCCGCCGGTCGACGTGGCGCTTCTCCATCTTGAACTCGGGGATGCCGTACCGCAGCAGGCCCCCGACGCGGTCCGCCCGCTCATACACGGCGACGGTGTGCCCGGCCCTGGTCAGCTGCTGCGCCGCCGCGAGTCCGGCCGGCCCGGAGCCGATGACGGCCACGGTCCGGTCGGTCAGCCGTTCCGGCGGCTGCGGTGCCACCCAGCCCTCGTCGAACGCCTTGTCGATGATCGACACCTCGACGTTCTTGATGGTCACCGGATCGTCGGCGATATCGACGACGCACGCCGCCTCGCACGGCGCCGGACAGAGCCGCCCGGTGAACTCCGGGAAGTTGTTGGTGGCGTGCAGCCGCTCCGACGCCTCGCGCCAGTCGTCGCGCCACACCAGGTCGTTCCACTCCGGGATGAGGTTGCCCAGCGGGCAGCCGTTGTGACAGAACGGGATCCCGCAGTCCATGCAGCGTCCGGCCTGTTCGGTGATGATCGGCAGCAACGTCTTGCCGATGCCCGGGCCTGGGTAGACCTCGTTCCAGTCCTTGACCCGTTCCTCGACCGGCCGGGCTTTCGCGCCCTGCCGCCCGGTCTTCAGGAACCCACGGGGGTCAGCCATCCGTCGCCTCCATTCTCAAAGTCACACAGCACACGAGCACTTCACCTTCCTGGGGCAGACCGCGGCGGGCCGGGCGTCGCATCCGCATCCGCGCCCGCGATGCCTCGCCCGCGACCGGCTTGTCGTGCCAGGTCCCCGGCGGTCTCAGCCGTGTGCCGCCTCCATGATCGCTTCGTCGACGTCACGTCCGTCGCGCTCGGCGGCAGCCTTGGCGGCGAGCACTCGCTTGAAGTCGCGGGGCATGATCTTGGTGAATCGGCCCGCGGCCTGTGTCCAGTCCGCCAGCAGCTGCTCGGCGACCGTGGAACCCGTCTCGTCCCGGTGCTTGCTGACGATCTCCCGCAGCCGGTCCGCCTCGTCGTCGGTGAGCTGCTCCAGCTCGACCATGCCGGGGTTGACCAGCGACGGGTCGAGGTCCAGCACGTAGGTGACCCCGCCCGACATGCCGGCGGCGATGTTGCGGCCGGTCGGGCCGAGAATCACCGCGACACCACCGGTCATGTACTCGCAGGCGTGGTCGCCGACGCCCTCGACGACGGCGGTGACGCCCGAGTTGCGGACGCAGAACCGCTCCCCCGCCTTACCGCGGACGTACAGCTCACCGCCGGTGGCACCGTACGCGGTGACGTTGCCGGTGACGACGTTGTCCTCGGCGGCGAACGACGCCGACCGGTCCGGCCGGACGATCACCCGGCCGCCGGAGAGACCCTTGGCCAGGTAGTCGTTGGCGTCGCCCTCCAGGCGCAGCGTCACGCCCGGCGGCACGAACGCGCCGAACGACTGGCCGGCGGACCCCACCATCGTGATGTCGATCGTGTCGGCCGGCAGGCCGCCGCCCCCGTACCGCTTAGTGATCTCGTGGCCCAGCATGGTGCCGACGGTGCGGTTGACGTTGCGCACCTGAACCTGCGCCCGTACCGGCTCACCGTGCTCCAGCGCGTCGGTGGCCAGCGAGATGAGCTGGTTGTCCAGCGCCTTCTCCAGCCCGTGATCCTGCGCCACCACCTGGTGCCGGGCGGCGCCGTCGGCCAATTCCGGCACGTGCAGCAGCGGCGACAGGTCCAGCCCGGCGGCCTTCCAGTGGTCGACCGCGTCGCTGGTGTCCAGCATCTCGGCGTGGCCGATCGCCTCGTCCAGGCTGCGGAAGCCCAGCTCGGCCAGGTACTCGCGGACCTCCTCGGCGATGTACTCGAAGAAGTTGACGACGAAGTCCGCCTGGCCGGTGTACCGCTTGCGCAGCTCCCGGTTCTGGGTGGCGATCCCGACCGGGCAGGTGTCCAGGTGGCACACGCGCATCATCACGCAGCCGGACACCACCAGCGGCGCGGTGGAGAAGCCGTACTCCTCGGCACCGAGCAGGGCCGCGATGACGACGTCGCGCCCGGTCTTGAGCTGGCCGTCCGTCTGCACGACGATCCGGTCCCGCAGCCCGTTGAGCAGCAGCGTCTGCTGCGTCTCGGCCAGACCGAGCTCCCACGGGCCGCCGGCATGCTTGAGGCTGGTCAGCGGCGCCGCACCCGTGCCGCCGTCATGCCCGGAGATCAGCACGACGTCCGCGTGCGCCTTGGAGACACCCGCGGCGACCGTGCCGACGCCGACCTCGGCCACCAGCTTGACGTGGATGCGGGCGCTGGGGTTGGCGTTCTTCAGGTCGTGGATCAGCTGCGCCAGATCCTCGATGGAGTAGATGTCGTGGTGCGGCGGCGGCGAGATCAAGCCGACGCCCGGCGTCGAATGCCGGGTCTTGGCCACCCACGGCCACACCTTGTTACCGGGCAGCTGGCCACCCTCGCCAGGCTTCGCGCCCTGCGCCATCTTGATCTGGATGTCGTCGGCGTTGGTCAGGTAGTCCGACGTGACGCCGAACCGGCCGCTGGCCACCTGCTTGACGGCGCTGCGCCGCTCCGGGTCGTAGAGCCGCTCGGTGTCCTCGCCGCCCTCGCCGGTGTTCGACTTTCCGCCGAGCCGGTTCATCGCGATGGCGAGCGTCTCGTGCGCCTCCTGGCTGATCGATCCGTAGGACATCGCCCCGGTGGAGAACCGTTTGACGATGCTCTCGACCGGCTCGACCTCCTCGATCGGCACCGGCGGGCGCGCGCCCTCCTTGAAGGAGAACAGGCCGCGCAGCGTCATCAGCCGCTTCGACTGCTCGTTGACGCGGCTGGTGTACTGCTTGAACACGTCGTACCGGCCGGCGCGTGTGGAGTGCTGCAGCCGGAACACCGTCTCCGGGTCGAACAGGTGGTGTTCGCCCTCGCGGCGCCACTGGTACTCGCCGCCCACCTCGAGCGTGCGGTGCGCTGCGGCGACGCCGCCCGGCGGGTAGGCCCGCACGTGCCGGCGTCGTACCTCTTCGGCGATGACGTCGAGCCCGACGCCGCCGAGCCGCGACGTCGTTCCGGTGAAGTACTTGTCGACGACGTCCTGCGCCAGCCCGATGGCCTCGAAGATCTGCGCACCGGTGTAGGAGGCGACGGTCGAGACGCCCATCTTGCTCATGACCTTGAGCACGCCCTTGCCGAGCGCCTTGATCAGGTTGGCAACGGCCTGCTCCGGGTCGGTCTCCGGCAGCACCGTGCCGCGCCGGGCCAGGTCCTCCACGCTCTCCATGGCCAGGTACGGGTTGACCGCGGCGGCGCCGTAGCCGATGAGCAGCGCCACGTGGTGCACCTCGCGCACGTCGCCCGCTTCGACCACCAGGCCCACCAGCGTCCGGGTCTTCTCCCGTACCAGGTGGTGGTGGACGGCACTGGTCAGCAGCAGCGACGGGATCGGCGCCTGGATGGCGTCGGAGTGGCGGTCGGACAGCACGATGATCCGCGCGCCGTTGTCGATCGCCTTGGAGACCTCGTTGCAGATCTCGTCCAGCCGGCGTGCCAGCGCGGCGCCCCCACCGGCCACGTCGTACAGGCCGCGCACCACGTGGGTGGCGTAGCCGGGCAGGTTGCCGTCCTGGTTGATGTGGATGATCTTGGCCAGGTCGTCGTTGTTGATGACCGGGAACGGCACCACCAGCTGGCGGCAGGACGCGGCACCGGGCTCCAGCAGGTTGCCCTCCGGGCCGAGGGTGCTGGCAAGCGAGGTCACCAGCTCCTCCCGGATGGCGTCCAGCGGCGGGTTGGTGACCTGTGCGAACAGCTGGGTGAAGTAGTCGAAGATGAGCCGCGGCCGCTCCGAGATGGCCGCTACCGGCGTGTCGGTGCCCATCGAGCCGATCGGTTCGGCACCGGCCTTGGCCATCGGGGTGAGCAGGATCCGCAGCTCCTCTTCGGTATAGCCGAAGGTCTGCTGGCGGCGGGCGACGCTGGCGTGCGTGTGCACCACGTGCTCGCGCTCGGGCAGGTCGTTGAGCCGGATCAGCCCGGCGTGCAGCCACTCGTCATACGGCGCGGCCGTGGCCAGCTCGTTCATCACCTCGTCGTCGCTGATCAGACGGTGCTCGCCGAGGTCGGCCAGGAACATCCGGCCAGGTTCCAGGCGGCCCTTGCGGACCACCTTGGACGGCTCGATGTCCAGCACGCCCGCCTCGGAGGCCAGGACGACGAGGCCGTCGTCGGTGACCCACCACCGGCCCGGGCGGAGACCATTGCGGTCCAGCACCGCACCGACCTGGTTGCCGTCGGTGAAGACCACGCAGGCCGGGCCGTCCCACGGCTCCATGACGGTGCTGTGGAACTCGAAGAACGCCTTGCGCTCCGGCGACAGCCCGGCGTGGTTCTCCCACGCCTCCGGGATCATCATCCGCACCGCGTGCGGCAGGCTCCGTCCGCCCAGATGCAGCAGCTCCAGCACCTCGTCGAAGCTGGCCGAGTCGCTGCCGGTGGGGTCGACGATCGGGTACAGCCGGGTCAGATCACCCGGGATGAGACCGCTGGACATCAGCGACTCGCGGGCGCGCATCCAGTTCCGGTTGCCCTGCACCGTGTTGATCTCGCCGTTGTGCGCGACGTACCGGTACGGGTGCGCCAGCGGCCAGCTCGGGAACGTGTTGGTGGAGAACCGGGAGTGGACCACGGCGAGCGCGGAGGTGAAGCGGTGATCCGACAGGTCCGGGAAGAACGGCTCCAGCTGTCCGGTGGTCAGCATGCCCTTGTACACCACGGTGCGCGAGGACAGGCTCGGGAAGTACACCTCGGCCTCGTGCTCGGCACGCTTGCGCAGCGCGAACGCCTGACGCTCCAGCAGCAGGCCGTCGCTCGCGTCGACCTGCTGGTCGACATCCGAGGTGGGGGCCACGAACAGCTGGCGGAACCGCGGCATCGTCGACCGTGCCGTCGCGCCGACCAACGACGGCGTGGTCGGCACATCGCGCCAGCCCAGCACGCGCAGGCCTTCCTCGCCGGCGATCCGGCCGATCGCGTCGACCGCCTTCTGCTCCTGCTCGTCGTCGTCCGGCAGGAACGCCAGACCGACCGCGTACGAACCCGGTTCGGGCAGGTCGAAGCCGACGACGGTCCGGAAGAACTCATCCGGGATCTGGACCAGGATTCCGGCGCCGTCGCCGGAGTCGGGCTCCGAGCCCGACGCTCCCCGGTGATCGAGATTGGCCAGCGCAGTCAGTCCATGGCGGACAATCTCGTGGCTGGCTATACCGTCGAGGGTGGCCACGAAGGCCACGCCGCAGGCGTCATGCTCGAACCGGGGGTCGTACAAGCCCTGGCGGGCAGGAGTGAGGCGCATGGGCACTCCCGTCGTCTCGAAGGGGCGGCGGGTGGGGCGGGACGGCACTGGCCCTAATGGAAGCTCGCTACGAGTTTCATGGAGGTTACATCATCGGCGCAGGGAAATGTTGCCGCGTCTCGCCATTTTGTCCGCTTAGCAACATTTCACGGAAGGACCGACGCGGCGCCGGTGCCGCCGGTCGGGCTCATCGTGATCTCCCTGTAGGGCTGATCTTGATGCACCGCGCCAGTGTGACTGTACAGCATGTAACCAGACGAGAGCTATCGGACACACCTCGTTAACCACGTCACTCCTGGTCATGGAGGCGCTCATCACCGCCGCCGACCGGCGTGGCGACCTCATGTGTACAGTCGAGCGTCGACGTGGCAGACGGACGTGCACCGGTTGATCAGGCCGCACGCCGAGCTCAGCTCGCACATCAGGCCGCACGTCGAACTCACGTCGCACATCGGAGCCACACGTCGAACTCACGTCGCACATCCGGCCACACGTCGAACTCACGTCGCACCGGCTGATCGAGCCCCGCCGAGCTCAGCCGGCGCTCACTCTCACCGGGCCGTGTGGGCAGTCGTGTACATTTCCGCCGCCCCACGCAGCCGTGCCCACACTCGTGTGAACAACAGCCGCCCACAGCGGCAACCCGCCCCACGACCGCTCACACCACCCCACGACACCGCCATTCAGCGGCACACAGCCACACGACCCATCACACGGCAGGCGCGCAGCGGCCCATGGCCACACGACCCGTCACACGACAGGCGGCCGGCGCGGCACATAGCCACACGACGCATCACACGACACCCGAGGAACGGGTTAACCTCACACGGGCCTTGTCACGGCTGATGACCATGAAGATGACAAGCGCTGCCACTTATGGATGGCTCGCTTAGGTGTCGTCGGAGGCGTCACTCGCGGATTCTCCCCGCACCACATCACCCAGCGAGGCGGTGCCAGGTCGCGTGGCACTGCGCTTGGTCCTCGCAGCCGTGCCCCCGCCCGGCGCGTCGCCCGGCGATCGCGCGGTGTCACCAAGCGAGGATGCCTTCTCCGCAGTCCCTTCGGACTCCTCGCCTCCATCGCCGTCGCCATCGCCGTCTTCGGGCGGTTCCCCATCGGACGGCGGACGACTGTCGGCGTCGTCAGTCGAAGCACGCTCGGCTGAGGCATGATCTGCCGACGCACGGTCGGCTGAGGCGCCGCCGGCGGGGGCATCGTCGGCGGAGGCGCGAGCATCGTTCGCGGCGGCATCGCCGTCGGCGGCGGCATCATCGGACGACGCGTCGCCGGCTGCAGGACCGTCAGCAGCATCCTTGTCCGACGCGTCTTTCTTGGACGACGTCGTGGCGGCCGATCTGTCCCCAGACGCCGTATCGCCGGCGGCCGTCTCCTCGGACTGTGCCGTGCTCGTGGCCGACGTGTCGTCGTCGCCCCGTTTCTCGTCGTCGCCGGAACCGGACTCGTCGTCGCTTGCCTGGGCCGACTCGCTTTCCGCGTACACGCCCAGCAGCGTCTCGGGCGCCTCCCGGCCGGGATGACGCCGGGCGGAAATGATGAAACCGACCACCGCACCGATGAAGACGAGCGCCGCCACCCACTGGTTGACCCGCAGTCCGAAGATCTCGTTGGCCGGGTCGATACGCAAGTACTCGAAGAGACTGCGGCCCAGCGTGTAGCCGGCGACGTACAGCGCGATCACGCGGCCGTGCCCCAGCTTGAACCGCCGATCCGCCCAGATCAGCAGCAGCGCGACACCGAACGCCCACAGCGACTCGTACAGGAAGGTCGGGTGGAACAGCACGTCCGGATCGGCACGATACTCCTCGGGCCGCTCGGCCGGGTCGATCTCCAGGCCCCACGGCAGGTCCGTCGGCCGTCCGTAGAGTTCCTGGTTGAAGTAGTTGCCCCAGCGTCCGATCCCCTGGGCCACCAGGATGCCGGGCGCCAGCGCGTCGCCCATCGCCGGGAACGGTATCTTCGCCCGACGGCACGCGATCCATACGCCGAGCGCACCGCCCGAGATCGCACCCCAGATGCCGATGCCGCCCTGCCAGACGAAGAACGCCTCGTACCACTCGTACCTGCTGTCCGCACCGAAGTAGAGCTGGTTGTCGGTGATGACGTGGTAGATGCGGGCCCCGATGATGCCGAACGGCACAGCCCACAGAGCGACGTCGCTGACCGCCAGCGACGAGCCGCCGCGCGCCACCCATCGACGGCTGCCGATCCACACCGCCACCAGGATGCCGACGACGATCGCCAGCGCGTAGGCCCGGATCGGCACGGGCCCGAGATGCCAGACTTCCTCACTCGGGCTCGGAATCGACGCGGGCAGCATGGTCGGCACGGCAGCCGGCAAGATCGGACTCACGGGGAGACAGTACCGGCTCGTCCGGCGCTAGTCATCACCCGCGCCGCCGTCCTCGTCACTCTGGGCCTCATCCGCGGACTCCTCGCCGTCGGCACCCTCGGTGGACTCGTCACTGTCCTCGCCCTCGGTGCTGTCCTCACCCTCGGTGGGCTCGCTGTCGGCGCCTTCGTCCGTGTCCCCGGCTCCGGCCGCCGCCTCGACCACCGACGCCAGATTCTGCGGCGACCAGTCATCGACCTTCTCACCGTTGACGAAGACGGTCGGCGTACCCGTGACCTCCTCGACGCCGTTGGCAGCCTCGGTCACCGACGACGACCAGCTCTCGTACGTCTCGTTCCGCACGCAGCTCTCATAGTCGCCACCGATGCCGGCCTCGTCGCCCAGGTCGACCAGTCTGTTGTTGGTCCACTGCTGCGGACTCGCGAATGCCGCGTCCAGGAACTCGTCGGCCATGCCCTCGTCGGCCGCGCACGCGTATGCGTTGTTCGCACGCTGCGAATTGACCCCGCCGGTGTAGGTGACCGGGTAGTTGATGAGCTGGACCTGCCCCGACTCGACCCACTCATCGATCTGCTGGCCGTTGGCCTGTTCGAACTCCGCGCAGTGCGGGCAGAGGAAGTCGAGCCAGACCTCCATCACCACCGGCGCGGAAGAGTCACCGGTCACGATCCCCTGATGGTCCCCCGCCACGGCGGTCGGCACCGTTTCCGCACCGTCACCACCGTCGTCGTCGTTGCTGATCACCGCGACGGCAATGATGGCCACGGCGACGAGCACCGCCCCGGCGATGCTGAAGCGCATCATGCGCTCCCGGGCACGGTCCTTGCGTGCCTGCTCTTCGCGCATGGCCTGGACCCGTGCACGGGCCTCCGCCTTCTTGCTGCTCATCGAATGCCTTTCCGAATGACATCAACCGATTGGACTCGTCCGCAGCGTCGCCACGCCGCCGCCGGCCGAGAAGACCACCGACGACGGTACAACTTCCGCCGCACCGAGGCGAGTTCCGCACGGACAATCACAGATCGGTCACACCCTCATCACCGACGACGAACGCCGGCGGCCAGGTCAGCGGCGAGCTTACCGGCGGCTCGCGCCCCCTCGGCGGGCGAATCCGCCTCCAGCATGCACCGCACAAAAGCCGACCCGACGATGACGCCGTCCGCGAACGACGCGATCTGCGCGGCCTGGTCGCCGTTGGACACCCCGAGCCCGACCGCCAGCGGCGTCTGCGTGACCGTGCGCGCACGCGCGACCAGCCCGGCCGCCGCATCACCCACCTGGTCCCGGGTGCCGGTGACGCCCATGGTCGATGCGGCGTAGACGAACCCGCGGCACGCCTCGGCGGTCAGCGCGATCCGCTCGTCCGTCGACGACGGCGCGATCAGGAACACGGTGTCCAGGTCGTGTGCCCGGGCGGCCGGCAACCACTCGTCCGAGTCGTCCGGCAGCAGGTCCGGGGTGATCGCCCCGGCTCCCCCGGCGGAGGCCAGGTCCCGGGCGAACCGCTCCGTCCCGTACCGGTCGATCGGGTTCCAATACGACATGACCAGCGCCGGCGTCCCGGTCTCGGCAACGGCCTCCACCGTGCGCAGCACGTGCGTGGTATCCGTGCCCGCGCGCAGCGCGGCGTCGACCGCCGCCTGGATCACCGGCCCGTCCATCAGCGGATCCGAATACGGAAGCCCGATCTCCACCACGTCGACACCCGCGTCGACCATCGCCTTCAGCGCATCGATCCCGCCGGCCACACTCGGGTATCCGGCCGGGAGGTAACCGATGAGCGCCGCGCGGTTCTCCGCCCGTGCCTTCTCGAACACAGCGGACGTGTTCACTTCTCCTCCTGCTGGGCGGTAGCGTCCGAGTCCTGCTCCATGTTTCCTGGTCGCATTCCGCTCCTCGCTTGCTCCGCGGGCGGCTCCGCTCGTTCCTCGCTACGCCGACCACTCCACTCGCTCGTCACGTCATTGCTCCATGTTTCCTGGTCGCATTCCGCTCCTCGCTTGCTCCGCGGGCGGCTCCGCTCGTTCCTCGCTACGCCGACCACTCCACTCGCTCGTCACGTCATTGCTCCATCAGGCCGAACCACTTGGCCGCCGTGTCCACGTCCTTGTCACCACGGCCGGAGAGATTCACCAGGATCACGGCGTCCGGGCCGAGCTCGGCACCGAGGCGACGCACCCCGGCGAGGGCGTGCGCGCTCTCGATCGCCGGGATGATGCCCTCGGTCCGGCAGAGCAGCCGGAACGCTTCCATCGCCTCGGCGTCGTCCACCGGCTGATAGATCGCGCGGCCGCTGTCCTTGAGCCACGAATGCTCCGGACCGACGCCCGGGTAGTCCAGGCCGGCCGAGATCGAGTGCGACTCGATGGTCTGCCCGAACTCGTCCTGCAGCAGGTAGGACCGCGCCCCGTGCAGCACACCGGGGGCACCGGCGGTGATGGTCGCGGCGTGCCGGCCCGACGCGACGCCGTCACCTCCCGCCTCGAACCCGTACAGCTTGACGTCGGCGTCGTCGACGAAGGCGTGGAAGATCCCGATCGCGTTCGAGCCGCCGCCGACGCACGCGGCCACCGCGTCCGGCAGCCGCCCGGTCAGCTCCAGCACCTGTTGCCGGGCCTCGACGCCGATGATGCGTTGCAGGTCGCGCACCAGCGTCGGGAACGGGTGCGGACCGGCGACCGTCCCGAACACGTAGTTGGTGGTGGCCACGTTGGTGACCCAGTCCCGCAACGCCTCGTTGATCGCGTCCTTCAAGGTGCGCGACCCGGTGGAGACAGGGATCACCGTCGCACCGAGGAGCTCCATCCGGGCGACGTTGAGCGCCTGCCGGCGGGTGTCCTCCTCGCCCATGTAGATGACGCACTCCAGGCCCATCAGCGCGGCGGCCGTCGCCGTGGCCACGCCATGCTGCCCGGCACCGGTCTCGGCGATCACCCGCCGCTTGCCGATCCGCTTGGTCAGCAGCGCCTGGCCCAGCACATTGTTGATCTTGTGCGAGCCGGTGTGGTTCAAATCCTCGCGTTTGAGGAGGACCCGGGCTCCATGTGCGGCCTCGGCGCCGAACCGGGCCACCTCGGTCACCGGGGTCGGCCGGCCGCTGTACGACCGCAGCAGACCGTCGAGCTCGGCCTGGAACGCGGGGTCCGCGGCCGCGGACTGGTATTCGCGGTCCAGCTCGTCCAGCGCCGCGATCAGCGCTTCCGGCACATAGCGTCCGCCGTAGGGCCCGAACCGTCCCGGACGGTCGGCACCGCCTGGGCGGCCGACGCTGCCCGGACCGCTCGTCACGCTCGACTCAGACACTGGTGGCTCCATCGAAGAGGCGTCCATCCACGTTGTCAGACAGTAGTCGCACACCCGTCGCGCGACATCAGCGGGTCAGACCAGTGACGCGCGTGGTCACGCACGCCGGTTTCCGGCCAGCATGTCATGCATGGCCCATGTTCGTCGCCTTCTGAGCCGGCCGATCAACCGTTCGGTCGAGTTGTCGAGGGATCCGTTGACCAGTGCGTGCGGCTTCGCTAGCTTCACCGCATCGCAAGTTACCCGCGCGTAACGCGGCTCCCCCTCCGGGCGCCGCCTACGCCGTGTTCGTCTCTCGCCGACGCGCCGCACCACCCTGGCAACCAGCTGCGCCGGCGGCGGCCGATTCACCGTCCCGCCCACCCCGAAGGTTCGCTCATGCCTGATCAACCAGTGCGCACGCCGGACCGTTTGCTGGCGCGCCGCACGTTCCTCGCGCGGATCGGCGTCCTCGGCGCGACATCCGCCGTCGCCACCGCGATCCCGGCGACGACGCTCGCCCGCACGTCACAGGCGGCACCCGCCGCCCCGGCACACCCGGACACCGCGTCCGTGACCGACGCGGCACTGGACCGGCTACTCGATCTGCTGCGACCGGTCCTGTCCGAACTCTCCCGCGACACGCTCAGCGGGCTCGTCGTGATGACCTCCCCCGGCCCGGACCGCTTCTCCGCCGCACAGGGCACGCCGCGGCCGGAGCCCGGCGCCATCGAGGCCGGCGGCACCGACTTCATCATCGAGGCGCTGGACGGGTTCGTGCCGTTCCCGGACCAGCTCTCCACTCCCCTCCTGGCGGCGCTCACCACGGCCCTCGACGACACCGGCATCGCCCTGCCCACGTCGCTGAACACGCTCCTGCTCGGCCAGGTCGCCACACTCGACCAGGCGCTGCTGGTCATCCTGCGCAACGATCAGACGCTGCCGCTGTCGCTGGTGGTCGCGCTGCTGCTGAACCTGCTCGCCACCCAGGTGAATCCGCTGTCGGTCACCGGCGTGTTGTCGTCGCCGTTCGCCCGGCTCAGTCTCGACGAGAAATGCCGTGCGTTCGAGTTGCTGGAGGGCCCGGACGCCGACCTGATCGGTCTGCTGGACGCGAATCTCCCCGAGCCGCTGCGCGACTCGCTCTCCGGTCTGCTGCGGTTCCTTGCCGGCGCGCTGCTGGAGTTCTCCGCCTTCGGCTCCTACAACGAGTGGGCGGTGTTCGACCGTCAGACGCGCGAGCTCACCGCCCGTCCCGTCGGCTGGGAGCTCTCCGGTTACCAGCCCGACGGCGTCGTGCACGGCTGGGACGACTTCATCGGCTACTACCAGGACCGGAGCGAGGTGGGTGCGTGATGCGCGACGTCATCGTGATCGGCGCCGGCGGCGGCGGGCCCGTCGTCGCCAAGGAGCTGGCCGGGCGCGGCCTGGACGTCCTGCTGCTGGAGGCCGGCCCTCGGCATGCGGACCCGGATTCGGAGTGGACGCACCTGGAGAATGACGCGAACAACCCGCTGACCGGCTTCCTGCGGTTCGGCCCGCAGGACCGCGGCGCGCCTGCCTGGTACCGGGAGACACCGCAGAACTCCTTCATCTGGCAGCTCTCCGGCGTCGGCGGCACCACGCAGCACTACTTCGGCAACTGTCCGCGCGCCATGCCCGGAGTCTTCACCGGCTACGACGGCGCGGACCGGGACGCCTACGACACGGCCCACCTGTTCCCGTTCAGCTACGACGAGCTCGTGCCGTACTACGAGTGGGTGGAGGCGACGCTGCCGGTCCAGACGGCGGCGATGGGCACCAAGGAGTCGGTCTTCTTCCGCGGATGTGAGGGCATCGGGCTACCGGTGCAGACCACCAAGACGACCGTCGAGGATTCCTTCCGCCCGCAGCAGAACGCCATCCTGCAGCCCGGCGGGTGGGCCGGCAAGGTCACCGGCCGGGACGATCCGCGGTTGCGTTATCCCGAGTCCACCGGCTGCACGTTCTGCGGGTACTGCATGCAGGGCTGCAGCATGCCGCACGGCGCGCCGCGCAACCTCGCGGCGAAGCGCTCCACCGACAACAGCTACGTCCCGATGGCGCTCACCGCGGACGCCTGGGCCGACGGCGGGCGCGCCGCCGAACTCATCGCGGACGCCTATGTCACCAGGATCCACACCGAACGGCGGAGCGGCGAAACCGTCGCCACCGGCGTCACCTGGCGGGTCGGCAGCACCGGCGAGGTGCACCGGGAGGACGCCGCCGTCGTCGTCCTGGCCGGGGGCTGCACCGAAAGCCCCCGGCTGTGGCTGAACAGCGCATTGCCCAATCCGAACGGCTGGGTCGGCCGCGGATACACCGACCACTTCTTCGACTGGATGATCGGCCTGTTCGACGAGCGCACCGAGTCCAGCAAGGGCGCCGCCTCCGCCGCCCGGGCCGACTTCCCCGGCCGCGGCGGCATGGAGAACGTCGGCCTCACCCCCGGTCTGCAGCAGTTCGCCGCCGTGTTCTCCGACAGCGGCATCCGCGGGCACCACACCAACGGACGGGCACCGAAGGGACCCTGGGACGGCCCGGCCGGTCGGATGATCGGTCCGGAGCTGAAGGACGCCCTGATGAACGGGATCGACCGGCTGTTGAACATCCTGGTGATCACCGACGACGACGTCGAGGCGCACAACCGGGTGACTCTGTCCGCGCTCCCCGCCGACGAACATGGCCCCGTCCCCAAGGTCCGCTTTCACCAGCGCCGACGATCCGCCCGGACGCTGGCCAATCGGGAGTTCGTCGCCCGGAAGGCCGCCGAGGTGCTTCGCGCCGCCGGCGCCCGGAAAGTGGTGCGGGTGGACTGGCCGCCGCTGCTGCTGCATGTGCAGTCGTCGATGCGGATGGGACGCTCCGAGGACGACTCGGTCCTGAATGCCGACGCCGAGGCCCGCTGGGTCAAGCGCCTCTTCGTCGCGGACAATTCCGCGCTCGCCAACAGCCTGGGCGGCCCGAACCCGACGCTGACCGCTCAGGCCCTGGCGACGCGCACCGCGGAGAAGATCTTCAGCACCTATTTCGGCGGCGACCCCTGGGTGGCGAGGGAGGCGCCGACGGTCTCCACCGACGCGCGCATCTCCAGCCGCCTCGCTGACGTCGTCGGGTAGGCGGCGGCGCAGCACGGTGAGTCACATACCCCTCCGCCGTCTCCTGGCCCTGGGTCTCACTCGCGCCCATCGAGTAGGTCCGAGTGAAGAAGCCCAGGCCAGGGGGCGGTAGGGCGGTAGGGGCCTTACTGGAAGCGGTTGTTCAGCGCGGGATGCGCGCCGGCGGCCACCAGGTCGGCCACCGCGCTGCGCGGATCCTTGCCGGTCACGAGCGTCTCACCGACCAGCACCGCATCCGCGCCCTCCTGGCCGAGCTCGATCACGTCATGCGGGCCCTTCACGCCGGACTCGGCGATGCGCACCACGCCGTCCGGGATCAGTGGAGCGAGCCGGTGGAACGTCTGCGGGTCGACCTGCAACGTCTTCAAATCCCGCGCGTTGACGCCGATGATCCGCGCGCCCGCGTCCGCCGCCCGCTGCACCTCTTCCGGCGTGTGCGCCTCGACCAGCGGGGTCAGCCCGATGGACTCGGCCCGCTCGATCAGGCTGACCAGGGCGTTCTGCTCCAGCGCCGCGACGATCAGCAGGGCCAGGTCGGCTCCGACGGCACGAGCTTCCCAGAGCTGGTAGCTGGTGACGATGAAGTCCTTGCGCAGAATCGGCGTGTCCACCGCCGTCCGCACGGCACGTAGGTCGTCCAATGACCCGCCGAACCGCCGCTGCTCGGTCAGCACGCTGATCGCCGCCGCACCACCGGCCTCGTAGTCCGCGGCCAGGGCCGCAGGGTCGGCGATCTCCGCCAGGGAACCCTTCGACGGGCTCGACCGTTTCACCTCTGCGATGACCGACACCCCTGACGAACGCAGCAACGGCAGCGGGTCACGCGCTGGAGGTTGCTTGGCGGCCAGCGCCTTCAACTCAGCCAGCGGCACCTGCTCCTGGCGCTCGGCAAGATCGGCGCGGACGCCGTCGAGGATCTCCTCGAGTACGCTCACTCGTGCCCTCCGCACTCCGAATCCATTCCCTCATGGCGATCTGCTGCATCGTGCTGCATCGTGGTTCGGCTGCTCCAGACTAGCCACGGACTCTGACGCCCGGTCTCGCACCCCCCGCCCTGTTTCCACGCTCCGCGAAGATCCGCAGGTAAAGGGCGTCGGCATCGGCACGCAGCGTGGCATCGGCGACCGCGTTCAGCTCGATGGCCCGTGTAGCGCGTAGCCGACGCCACGCACCGCGCGGATCTCGAACGTTCCGCGCAGTTTGCTCCGCAACGTCGCGACATGGACGTCGATGGTGCGAGATCCGACCGGATTGGGGTATCCCAACGCGTCGCACATCAGATCCTGCCGGGTGCAGACCTCTCCGGGTCGACTCATCAGGTAGGCCAGCACCGCGGTCTGCAGGGGCGTCAGCGAGATGTCGTCGCCGGCGGGCAGTCCGGCCAGGCAGCGCCGGCTCATGTCGAGCGTGACCCCGCCCAGCGAGATCGACGACGGGCGCCCAGAAGGCCAACCCGCCGGGACGGCGCCGCGGCCGCCCGCCATGGCTACCCGTCTCGGCCCTCAGGCCCTGGCGTGACGACCTGCTCCGGACTCTCGTCGTCGGAGCCGGGCCGCTCGGCGCCCAGGCCCATCATCTGCATGACCTTGCCGACGATACCCCCGAGCACCATGAGGCCGACGCCGCCGAACCAGAACACCTGCCAGGTCAACGTCATGACACCGATCGCGCCGACCACGAACCCGGCCACGATGATGATGACGGCCGCCCAAGCCGCCGGTGTGTGACCGTGGTGGTCGTCGTTGGCCATGCTCATCTCCTCGAGGTCTCCAGGCGTCCAGGACGATGGCCCGGCACGCCTGCACGTCATTTCGCTATCACCATTGTGCCGGAAGGTCCAGCGGTCGCGCCGCCGGGGCGGATAAGCCGGACTCGAACCAGCACGATTCCTCTGCTCACGGCGGGCGAGCCATGCGGGTCGGTCGACAACCGGACGCCCGACCGACTTACCGAGAGGTCGCCACCGGCCCGGCGTTCTAGGGCGTGTCTCCCAATTCTTTCGTTTGGTGTGGTTGATCATGGATGAGTGCTCAGAACTGGTGTGATTTCGGATGAGTTGTGGGAGTTGATCGAGCCGGAGCTGCCATCCCACGTGGGTCGGCG
>NZ_JAAGOA010000014.1 GCF_010550675.1 Phytoactinopolyspora halotolerans
CATCCAGATCGATACGACGAATGTGTTGTTCATTGTGGGTGGGGCGTTTGCTGGGTTGGATGAGATCATTCAGCAGCGGGTCGGTTCGCGTGGGTTGGGGTTCGCGGCGGATATCGGTGGTAAGTCCGAGCGTGATGCGGCGGATGTGTTTTCTCAGGTGATGCCTGAGGATTTGTTGAAGTATGGGTTGATTCCGGAGTTCATCGGTCGGTTGCCGGTGTTGACGACGGTGAGTCCGTTGGATCGGGATGCGTTGATCCGGATCATCTCCGAGCCTCGCAACGCCCTGGTCAAGCAGTTCGAGGAGCTGTTCCGCATGGACGGTGTCGAGCTGGAGTTCACCGACGACGCGCTCGGCGCCATCGCTGATCAGGCGCTGCTCCGCCGTACCGGCGCGCGCGCCACCCGCGCCCTGCTCGAAGAGGTCTTGCTCAACGTCATGTACGAGGTGCCGAGCCGGGAGGACATCGGCCGCGTCGTCATCGACAGGGATACCGTCCTGGAGAACGTCAATCCGACCCTGGTGCCGCGAGGCCGGCGGATGCGGATGGGCGGCGCGCGCGAGGAGTCCGCGTAGGGACTTGACTCGGCTCCGGGGGTTTCAACCGGCCGCCACTGGCTACCGATATCAGCGTAGCCATTCGTCAGCCGGGAGGGAGCACCGATGAGCCTGCTTGTCGGTTCCAAGATAGACGAGGTCGACACCGCGATCGCCGCGCTCGTCGAACAGCGACTCAACTGCACGGACCCCGTTGATGCCTTGCTGACCACGGAGAGCATCGATCGGCTTCTGGATGACCGGCTCCAGCTCATGCAGGCCCAGGAGGACCATTGACCGAGCCGAGCGAGGACCGGCCGCGGGTGTCGGGCGAGGAGATGCCCGCAGCCGACGAGCGGCACCGTGACCCGGGCGCCGATCTCGAAGCGGAAGGGGTCCCGGACGTCGCGGACGATTCGACCACGGGCAAAGGTGAGGTACCGGAACCAGAGGAGCCGGTCGCGCCCGCCGAGATGCCGACCGTCCGCACCGCGCGGGAGATGAGCGCGCGGCCGGAGAACCCACCGCGTGGAGTCGAGGAGCACTGGGCCGCGGAACGGCCCGAGCCGGATTCCCGATCGGCCGAAGCCACACCCGAGGATTACCTGGACGTGGACCGTCCTGAGCCGGACACCCAAGTCGCCGGGGCGGAGGACGAAGGCAAGCCGGCCGAAGAGGCAGCTGTCCGGCTCGAGGAAGAGCCGGAGGAAGAGTGAGCTGAGCGGCTCGGGCGGCGCCGACCGGCTGTTTTATCCGGCGCGCGACACCAGCGTCGCCCGCCCCTCGTGCATCGACCGTTCCACCGCGTCGATGAGGTGCTGGATGTCGAGTCCACGATGCACGTCGCATGTGTGGGGTCGACCGTCGGCCGCCGCCGCAAGCGCGGATCTGATCGTCGCGTGGACCTGTGCGGGCTCGCCGCCGTCGACGTCGTACCGCTGGGCGCCGGCCGGCCCGAACAGCTCGATCTCGAAACGTCCGCGCTGCACGCCCACGGAACAGCTGATGCTGATATCGGATGCGGCTCCGCCATGGTGGTCGGCGTGGATGCCGAGCCAACCGCGCGAGGTACCCCGCGCGTGCACCCGCTCGATCGGGCCGACCGCCGCGGTGAGCAGGTCGAACACGTGTGGCCCCACGTCCAGCAGCGCGCCGCGCTCGCGCCGCCAGGCCGACTGTGCGAACGGTCCGTCCAGGAACGCCGGTGTGAGCATCGCGGCGCGAGCCCCGGCCACATCGATCGAGCCGGCCCGTTCCAGAAAGCTCTTCGTCTCGGCGGAGAACCGTGAGGTGAACATCACCAGAGAACCGATCCCGGCGGCATCGCAGGTGTCCGCCAGCGCCCGCGCGTCGCGCAGGGTATCGGCGATCGGCTTCTCCAGGACCAGGTGCCGGCCGGCCTCGGCGGCGCGGATCGCCAGTCCGGACTGGACGTCCGGGGGCACGCAGAAGGCGACCGCGTCGGAGCTCTCCAGCAGCTCATCGAATGAGGTGACGGCACGGGCTCCGTGTGCTTCGGCGACGGCGCGCGCGGCCTCCGGACGGCGTGCCCATACTCCGGACAGCGTGGTCTCCGGCCCGCCGGACCAGACCGGCGCATGGAACATCGACGCCCACGGGCCGGCGCCCACCAACCCGACTCGGAGCGCGGTCAACGATCGACCACGTTCACGGTGGGCCCGTCCGGTGCCACATCGGGCAGGCCGTAGCCGCCCATGATCTCCGCGTACGTTCCGTCGGCCGCCAGCGCGGCCAGGGCCTCGGCGAGCGGCTCGGCCAGTCCGTGCTGCTTTCCGGAGATGAATGCGGTCGCGCCCTGCCCGGTCACGTCACCGCCCAGGGTGAGGCCGGGTGTCTCGTCGATGAGGATGGCTCCGACGATCTCACCGGCCGGCGCCGCGTCGATCTCGCCGGCCGCGACCGCGTCGGTGGGGAAGTCGTCGTCGGTCGACTCGAATGGAACGATCTCCAGCGGGTCGCCGGCCGCGTCACATGCCGCGGAGACCTCGGCGAAGTAGGCGCCCAGAGCGGGTGACCCGTGCTCCGGCTGGTACTGCCCGACCCGCAGTCCGCACAGATCGGTGGGGTCGTCACCGATCTCCAGCCCTTCGCGGAGCAGAAATCTCTCGTCATACTCGGCGAAGGTGACCACATCGGCGTCGTCCACGGGGAATCCCCACGGCGAGGCCGCGACCAGGAACACGGCCGGCTCGCCGTCGATGTAGGAGTCGTGCAGCTCGTCCCCGCTTTCGAACGGGCGCTCCTGCGTCGGCAACCCGAGCCGGTCGGCCGCCGCCCGCACGAGATCCGGCAGCGGTCCGGTGACGGCACCGTCCTCCTCGCGCAGATAGTGGTCGGTGCGCATCTCCTCGGGCGGGATCGCCAGAATCAGCGTCCCTCCGGCCACGTCCTCCGGGAGTAGATGGCTCAGCGTGCCGTAGGTGTCCGGTCGCTCTTCGGCCGCCGTGGAGGCGTCGGCCGAGGGTGTCTGCTGTGCCTCGGCCTCGACCGGCGGGCTCTCTTTCGGCTGCGCCGATCCGCTCGGGCGCGCGGTCGCATCCTGGTCGTCGGCGGTCTCGTCGCCGGACGAGCAGGCCGCCGTGGCCAGGACGACTGCGGCGATGCACAGGGAGCGCAACGTGATCGGGGTCATGGGCCTTCCAGTGAGTCGGTACCGGTGGCTGGATCGTCCGGACACTGGAGTGTAACCAGGCCCGTCCGTTCTCCGGACGCGGCCTCCGCGGTGTCATGATGCGGGTATGGCGGACGTGGAGGAGCGGGACGGGGACGACGACGGCGCGGGTGCCGTGAGCCGGTTGCGCGATGCCTTCGACGACGGGGTGACCCGGCCGTTGCCATGGCGCGCTGATCAGCTGCGGGCGGTGGCACGGATGCTGACCGAGGGATCCACACTGCTGGAGCGGGCCCTGTATGAAGACCTCGGCAAACCGGCCGCCGAAGCACAGGTCACCGAGATCCGGGTGGCGGTGGCCGAAGCCACCCATGCCCTCCGGCACCTGCGCCGGTGGATGCGTCCGCGACGCCGGCGGCTGCCGCCGGTGCTGTGGCCGGCCCGGGGCTGGGTGGTGCGGGAGCCGCTCGGAGTCGTGCTGATCATCTCCCCGTGGAACTACCCGGTGCAGTTGTCACTCGTGCCGCTGGTAGGTGCGGTCGCGAGCGGCAACGCGGTCGTGCTCAAGCCCAGCGAACTGGCGCCGGCCACCAGTTCCGCGGTGGCCGGACTGGTGCGGCGGTTCATGGATCCGCGTGCGGTGGCGGTCGTCGAGGGTGGCCCGGAGGCCGCGTCGCACCTGCTGGAGGAGCGCTTCGACCACATCTTCTTCACCGGGAGCACCCGGACCGCGCGGATCGTGGCGGAATCCGCGGCCAAGCGGCTGACGCCGGTCACGCTGGAACTGGGCGGCAAGTCGCCGGTCTGGGTGGATCGCACGGTCCGGCTGCAGCCCGCGGCGGATCGCATCGCGTGGGGCAAGTTCGTCAACGCAGGACAGACCTGCGTGGCCCCGGATTACGTCCTGGCCACGCCGGACGTGGCCGATGCGCTGATACCGGCGCTGGGGCGGTCGATCAGGCGGTTCTTCGGGGACGACGCCGCCATCAGCCCGGACTATGGACGGATCCTGAACCACGGCCACCACGATCGGCTGGTCGGCCTGCTGGACGGAGCGTCGGTGGTGATCGGCGGCCGGCACGACCGTGCGTCCCGGTACCTGGAGCCGACCGTCGTCGATGACGTGACGACGGCGGATGCGCTCATGAGCGAAGAGATCTTCGGGCCGATCCTGCCGATCGTGCGGGTCCCGGATGCCGGGGCGGCGATCGAAGTGGTCCGATCGGGGCCCAAGCCACTGACGCTCTACGTGTTCTCCGACGACCGGGACGTCTTACGGGCGTTCGCGCACCGGACGTCGTCCGGAGCGCTCGGCGTGAACGTGCCCCTGGCGCATCTCGCCGCACCGGAGCTTCCGTTCGGGGGCGTGGGAGCGAGCGGCACCGGCCGGTATCACGGCGAGGACTCGATCCGCACGTTCAGCCATGAGCGCGCGATATTGTCCAAGCCGCTGGTGCCGGACACGGTCCGGATGGTCTACCCGCCCTACGGACGGCTGGCCGACTTCGTCGCACGCAGACTGATGCGGTGAGCAGGCCGGTCAGGGGTGGTGAGGATGTCTGGTCAGGACGTCTGGCCAGGACGTCTGGTCACGAGGTCGGCATGAGCTGCTCGGCGCGGCGCCATAGCTCCGGCAGCGCCGCCTCGGTACGGTCGGCCCGGCGCCTACGCTCATGGAACGTCGCCGCGCCGAGGTCGGCCAGCAGCGCGCGGAGTCCGGGTTCGTAGGAGGACGTCGCGACCCCGGCGGCGCTCAGCTTCGACAGGCAGCGGCAGTACGAGGCCACGATCCAGAAGACGGCTTCGCGGTGCTGCCCGTCGGCGATGAGTTCTCTGCTGCCCTCGATGGTCGTCGGTCGAGCCGTCTCGGTGATGTCGCTGTCGAACGGGTACGACGGCGCCTGTACCTGTGTGGCGACGGCGAAGACGGCCTCCAGCCGCTCCAGCTGATGTTCGACCTGTGCGCGGGTCAACCTGGCGCAGCCGAGCAGGTCGAGCAGACGCTCGTGGTAGTCGAGCTGCCCGTGCTCGGCCAGCAGCTCGCGCACCGCGGCGTATCTGCGCCGCACGGTCGGATTGCGCAAACCCGCCACAAGCAGCACGTGAGTGGTGACGCCGGTGCCGAACAGCCATGCCGTGGCCTGCTCCGCCAGCGGATCGGACTCGCGCATGCGCGCCAACCAGGCGCGGACCCGGTTCATCGCCTGGTTGCCGCGCGCGCTGACCCAGCGTCGCTGCGCGAAGGCGGCAGCCACCTGATGCTGGAGGCGGGTCAGGTGACCGCTCGGGTCGGCGATCACGGTCGGTGACCGGAAACAGCCGGCCAGGTGGTAGTCGCGTAACACGGACTCCGCCGACGCGAGTGCGTCCATCGGCATGAACGAGACCTCGAGCAGCGTGCCGCCATAGCGGAACTTGCCGCCCTTGGCCGGAGCGGTTGGGCCGTGATGTACCACCATCACGTCCACATCCGAGGTCGGCGGCAACACGTCGTCGTCCTGTGCCCATGCCGTGGAGCCGGTATGGAACGCCCCCGCGAAGCCGGTCAGGTGGGAACCGGTCTCGCGTATCCACGTGGCCGCGGCCTCCTTGCCGTGCCTGACCAGCATCGAGCCTCCCATCGCGGTGGGATGTTCGGCCATTGTGCCGCATCGTACGGCCCGGCGTGACCGGTTGGGAGGAAAACGAGCGTGTCGTTCGGCAGGCGGCGGCCGGGTCAGGGGCGGGCACGATCCGAATGACCGAGGCTGCGGCCGGGCGCGATCCGGTCCCGTACCATCCGTTTGAGCTCGACCAGTTCGGGGTGGCCGCCCTGGTCCTTGCGGGACCAGATCGTCTCGTCGTCGAGCCGCACGTCGAACACGCCGCCGGTACCCGGCACCAGCGCCACCTCACCCAGCTCAGCCTGGAACGTCGTCAGCATCTCCTGCGCCGTCCAGGCCGCACGCAGAAGCCACCGGCACTGGGTGCAGTATTCGATCTCCAACCGCGGCTGTCGCATCGTCACCCACTCAGTATGCGGTGCCGATCCACAAGGTCCGGCCGCGTGGGTGCCCGAGCGTTCTCTTGCTGTTCAGCTCCATGTTTGGGGCGAGTACGCTACGTGGGCGATGATCGCCTCACCACCAACCTGGTAGGAGAGGACCGCCGACATGTCCGCACCCTTGACCCGACGGGCCGTGCTCGCCGGAGCGTCCGCCGCCGGCCTGGCTCTGGCGGCACCGGGCCTGGCACTGGCACAGGAGCAGGCGTACGCGGCATTCCGGATCGTCCGGGCACGGCCCGATGAACCCGACCGGCCGGAGATCAGCGTGCCCGAGGGCTACGGCATCGTGCCCGGCGACCGGTATTCGGTGGCCAGCCGGGCCGAGTACTACACGTTCGTCCAAGGGCCGAGAAGCGCGGCCGGAATCGAGGTGGACGTCCGCTGGCCCGGCGTCACCGTGGAAGCCGTCATCCACCAGGAGAACCGGCTGGAGATCCGTCGTGACCCGGCGGAGCGCGACCGGTTCCGATTCACGTTGCCGATGACGCAGCCGACGATCGACGCGAACCAGCCGACCATCCAGGTCTGGAGCTATCCGGACATCTCGCCCGGCATGTACTGGCGTATCGAACACAATGACCCGGACCGTGTCGCCGGCCCGTGGACCACCGTCGCCTGGCCGGCCGGTCAGGTGCGGTCGGTGATCCACCAACTGGTCGCGACCCATGCCATCCTGCGGGACGCGGGACTGGTCACGACCGCCGCCGGCAAGGGGCACCGGTTCGTGCTGATGGGCTTCGAGACGAACAACACGTTGCACCCGGACAACCCGCCGCACTGGCACATCTCCTACAACTCCGGGCCGGACTTCGGTTCGCCCACGCACAACCCGCACTTCTGGTTCGATGCCGAAGGCCGCAACTACTACAACGGCATGGACGTGACCGGCCTGGGCAGGTTGAGACACTACGTCGGCGAGCCGGCCGGCATCTACGACTTCATCGGTGACGCGAACGGCGGCCGGGGCAACCTGGTCGTCACCATCACGATCCGCGAGGACGGCGGGCTGGACATCGAACCGCCGGATGGACCGGGCTACGCCATCGCCGCCGGGCGGGACGGCACGCTCCTGGAGGAGGTCACGGTGCTGCGCGGCGGTGACCCATGGCTCAGGGTCAGGACAACGGACCGGGTCCGGTTGGGCGTGCTCACCATCGGTGTGGACGGGCTGCACGATCCCGCCGAAGCCCGGGCGGAGGTGCAGCGGTACGACCGGCTGACCGGCGTGCTGCGCTGAGCGCGCGGCGCCGCCGCGACATGGGCGGCTCGAGGTGTTCGACCGGCCGCGCGCCCGACCTTCCGGTCCGCGATGTCCGGGCTCAGGGGACGAGCATGCCGAAGAATGCGCGGATGTCGGCAGCGTGGGCGTCGGGCACCTCCATCGCGACGAAATGATTGCCCGGATTCCCCTCCGGCCAGTGCACGACCCTGTTATCCCGCTCCGCCAACCGTCGCATCAACGCGGACCCACCGCCGTAGACGCCGGTGGGCACGAGATCCTGCCCGGTGGGCCAGGCGAAGCCGTCCTTCCCGAGCCCTTCGTACATCGGCCAGGACGACGAACCCACGGTGCCGGTGAACCAGTACAGGCAGACGTTGGTGAGGATGTGATCCCTGTCGATCACGTCTTCGGGCACGTCGGCCATCGGGGTGAACTCATTGAACTTCTGCAGCATCCAGCTCAGAAGCGCGACAGGGGAGTCCTGCCAAGCGTGGGCGAAGGTCTGCGGGGCGGCCCGGAGCAGCGTGTGGTGGTCGACGCCGCCGGTCATCCACTGCTGCATCATTGCGTACTCGGCTCGCTCGTCGTCGGACATGCCAGGCACGTCCGCCTCGGTGGGAAAGCCGATCCCACCGTCGATATGCACGCCGACGACGTGCTCGGGCGCGGCCGTCGCCATGGCCGGAGCGATGTAGGCGCCTAGATCACCACCCTGCGCCCCGTAGCGGTCGTAGCCGAGCCGGCTCATCAACTCGGTCCACATCCGCGCCACGCGCTCGACGCTCCAGCCGGTCTCGCGTGGCTTCGCAGAGAAGGTGAATCCCGGAACCGACGGCACGACGACGTGGAACGCCGGACCCGAGGTGACGCCGTATGCTCGCGGATCGGTCAGCGGGCCGATCGTCTTGGTGAACTCGACGAACGAGTTCGGCCATCCGTGTGTAAGCAGCAGCGGTAAGGCGTCCGGCTCCGGGGAGCGTACGTGCAAGAAGTGGACGTCGTGCCCGTCGATGGTGGTGACGTACTGCGGGAACCGGTTGAGTTCCGATTCGTGTGCACGCCAGTCGTAGCCGCTGCGCCAGTGTTGAACCCAGTCTCTGAGATAGCCGGTCGGAACACCACGACGCCAATCGTCGCCGGGAAGCTGTTCCACCCAGCGTGCCTGAGCGAGCCGCGAGTGGAGATCGTCCAGGTCGGTCTGCGGAATGTCGATACGGAACGGGCGGATGTCAGTGCTCATGATGCCTGCCTTCACGTGGGGCGGACGGACATGGTGCACGCTAGACGGCGAGTAGGTCAGGTCATGTCCTATATCACTGGCATGCTGAGTTCTGTGACGAATACTCCCGCGCGCCTGCTCAGGCTGCTGTCGTTGCTCCAGTCGCCCCGCGAGTGGCCCGGCAGCGAGCTGGCGGCGCGGCTCGGAGTGAGCACACGGACGGTCCGGCGGGACATCGACCGGCTGCGCGAGCTGGGCTATCCGGTGGAGGCCGCCATGGGTGCCCTCGGCGGGTATCGGCTGGTGGCTGGGGCCGCGATGCCGCCGCTGCTGCTCGACGACGACGAGGCTGTCGCCGTGGCGGTGGGCGTCCGTACCGCGGCGGGCCTCGCGGTGGACGGCCTGGGTGAGGCGTCGGTACGGGCCCTGGCCAAACTCGAGCAGGTGCTTCCCGCCCGACTGCGTTACCGGGTACGCATCATCAATGCGGCGACCGCGCCGCTGAGCGGGGACGGGCCGGAGGTGGACCCGGAGACGCTGACCGGGCTGGCGGCATCGGTGACGGCGGCTGAGCGGGTGCGGTTCAGCTACCAGGCCAACGACTCCACAGTGACGAAGCGGCTGGTGGAGCCGGCAGGACTCGTGGTGAGCGGCCGACGCTGGTACCTGGTGGGCCATGACCTCGGCCGTGCGGCGTGGCGTACCTTCCGGGTGGACCGGATCCGGGATGTTCACCGTACCGGCGTGCGGACCGCCCCGCCCGAGCTGCCGGCAGCCGATGCCGCCGCGTATGTGCAGGGCAGACGGTCCGACTGGGGAACGCCGACGGTCCACGTGCGGGTGACGTTCGATGCCCCCGTTCACGACGTGGCCGGCCGCCTGGGCGATGTGCCAGGGCAGGTGGTGGCCGTGGACGACCGCTGCTGTCGGCTGGACGGCCGGCGGGACGACTCCATGGCATGGCTGGCCGCTCGCCTGATGACGTTGGGGTGCGACTTCGTCGTGGAAGAGCCGCCGGAGCTGATCGAACAGGTCCGGGCGCTGGGTGCCCGAGCCCTGCGAGCGGCCGGCTCGCCGGGCACTCGGCCCGTGTGACCGGCGCGTGCGGCCCGGCCCAACGTGACCGGCGCGTGCGGCCCGGCCCAACGTGACCGGCGCGTGCGGTGTCACCGTACCGTCACGAGTTCGCAACGATGGGCCCCAGGTAGTGTGCTTTTGAGTCGTTTCAGATACGTTGCGGAGAGCGCTTTCCGAGGCGCTTCTCTCGTCACCGAGCGACATTCCCTACTTGGAGGCCAACTATGGTCCGAACGTTCACCAGGCGTTCTGCGATGGCGGGCGCCGGCGTCCTCGCCACAGCCGCGCTCGTCCTCTCTGCCTGTGGCAGTGACGACTCCAACGACGGCGACGCCGGCGGCGGCGACAGTGCCGCGCAGGGGTTCGACCCGAATGAGGAGGTCACCCTCAACTTCACCTGGTGGGGCAATGACGATCGGGCCGAGCGCTACAACCAGCTGATCGAGGCGTTCAACGAGGAGTACCCGAACATCACGATCAACGGCACGTTCACCGACTTCCCCGCGTACTGGGAGAAGCGCCAGACCGAGGCGGCAGGCGGGGGCCTGCCGGACGTGTGGCAGTTCTCGGATTCTTACCTGCGGCAGTACGGCGAGAGCGATCTGCTGCTGGACCTCGGGCCGTACGACGAGCACATCGACTTCAGCGCCTTCGACGACGGGCTGCTGCAGACCGGGCAGTTGGAGGGGACCCAGTACTCGTTGCCGACCGGTTACAGCGCGTGGGCGGTGTTCCAGAACGACGATCTGCTGACCGAGCTCGGCGTCGAGCCGTATGAAGGCGGCACGGACCACGCCACGTACGTCGACTGGATGGCCGACGTGACCGACGCCGGCGACGGCAGTGTGTACGGTGGCAGCGACTATACGCAGCGTATCCAGGGTCTTGAGATCATCCTGCGCCAGCAGGGCAAGAACCTCTACACCGAGGACGGCCAGCTCGGATTCACCGAGGATGAGCTGCGAGACTACTGGAACTCGACGGCCGACGTCCGCGACGGCGTCACGGTGCCGCAGAGCCAGCTGGAGGAGATCATGCCGATCTCCGGCTTCGGCGGCAACCTGACCGCGAGCGAGATGAGCTGGAGCAACTTCATCGGCGGCTATCTCGCCGACTCGGGGGCGAGCAGCATCACGATCGCCGCACCGCCGACCGAGAACCCCGACGCCAAGGACCTGTACCGGCAGGCGGGACTGCAGATGGCGATCTCGAAGTCGACCGAGCACCCGGAGGCGGCGGCGCTGTTCCTCGACTTCGTGGTCAACAGTGAACAGGCCGGCGAGATCTTCGGGACGACGCTCGGCTTCCCCGCCTCGTCCACCAAGCTCGCGGGCGCCACCCTGGAAGGGCCGGACGCCCAGGTCGCCGACTACCTCGATTCGGTCGCCGACCGCATCGGCGACGCTCCTCCGGTCCCGGTCGACGGCTACGGCTCGCTGGAGCAGACCTTCTGGGATCTCGGCAAGGCCATCGGCCTCGGTGCCATCTCGGTGGACGACGCGGTACGGGACTTCTTCGATGAGGCGTCCGTCGTTCTCGGCTGAGGTTGACGTGACGGATCAATCCGTGAGTACAGAGACGGGCGTGAACCTGTGAACACCACACGCTCCACTATCGACGCCCGGCCCGTGGACGCCGTCCGCGGGCCCGGCGGCGAGCCAGTTGCGCGGTCCCGGCGGCGGCGCTCCGAGACGATCGCCGGGTACGTGTTCCTCTCGCCGTGGATGCTCGGCTTCCTCGGCCTCACGCTGGGGCCGATGCTGATCTCGCTGTATCTGGCGTTCACCGACTACGACATCTTCACCAGCCCGCAGTGGATCGGCCTCGGCAACTTCGAGCGCATGATGGACGACCAGAAGTTCTGGGACTCCGTCCGCATCACGCTCATCTACGTGGTGGTCGGTACGCCGGTCAAGCTGGCCGCGGCGCTGGCTGTGGCGATGCTGTTGAACTATCGCAGCAAGGGCACCGGGTTCTTCCGTTCGGCGTTCTATGCGCCGTCGTTGATCGGAGCCAGTGTCAGCATCGCGATCGTGTGGCGGGCCATGTTCTCCACCGACGGCCCGGTGGACGGGACGCTGAGTTCGATCGGCATCGACGCCGGCGGATGGGTGGGTGATCCGACGCTGGTGATGCCGATGATGATCCTGTTGGCCGTCTGGCAGTTCGGGGCGCCGATGGTGATCTTTCTGGCCGGCTTGAAACAGGTTCCGGGCGAGCTCTATGAGGCGGCGGCCGTGGACGGTGCCGGCCCGTGGCGGAAGTTCCGCAGCGTGACGTTGCCGATGCTCTCGCCGGTGGTCTTCTTCAATCTGCTGCTGGAGATGATCCACGCTTTCCAGATCTTCGCGTCCGCGTACATCATCGGCTCCGGCACCGGGGGTCCAGCGGGTGCCACGAACTTCTACACGGTGTATCTGTACACCCGGGCGTTCGCGAACAACCAGATGGGCTACGCGGCTGCGATGGCGTGGGTGCTGCTGATGGCGGTCGGGGTGCTGGCCTTCATCATGTTCCGCACGTCCAAGGGCTGGGTGCACTACGGAGGTGACTCACGATGAGCGATCTCGCGGCCACAGCCACTGACACCCGGCCCGCCGCCGACACGCCGCCCCGTGCGCCCCGGCGGCCGCGCCGCAAGCACGTCACGACGGCCGTCTGGATCGTATGCCTGGTCGTCTTCACGGCGGTGGTGCTCTACCCGTTGGTCTGGATGGGCTTCGCGTCATTCAAGCCCAATCACGAGTTCGGTTCCAACTCCGGGCTGCTGCCCGACGACGCGACCATCGACAACTACGTCAAGGTGCTGGAAGGCGTCGCCGGCATTCCGCTGTCGCGGTTCTTCCTGAACTCGTTGATCCTGGCCGTCGGGTCGGTGATCGGCATCGTCATCTCGGCGTCGATGGCGGCGTACGCGTTCGCGCGGATCGCGTTCCGTGGACGTGGGCTGTTCTTCACAGTGATGATCGCCACGCTGCTGCTGCCGTTCCACGTGCTGATCATTCCGCAGTACATGATCTACCGGAACCTGGGCCTGGTCGACACGTTCGTGCCGCTGCTGGCCGGCAAGTTCCTGGCCACAGAGGCGTTCTTCGTCTTCCTGATGGTGCAGTTCATCCGGAACCTGCCCCGAGATCTCGACGAGGCGGCCCGTATCGACGGCTGCGGTCACCCGCGCATCTACGTCATGATCACGCTGCCGCTCATCAAGCCGGCCCTGATCACGTCGTCGATCTTCGCGTTCATCTGGAGCTGGAACGACTTCCTGGGGCCGCTGCTCTACCTGAACTCGCCTGAGAAGTACCCGCTGCCGCTGGCCCTGCGCATCTTCAACGATCAGACCAGCGTGTCGGACTACGGGGCCACCATCGCGGTGTCGGTGCTGGCGCTGCTGCCGGTGCTGCTGTTCTTCATGATCTTCCAGCGGTTCCTGGTGGAAGGCGTGGCGACGCAAGGGCTGAAGGGTTGACCGTGCTGTCTCGTTCATACGCTCGTCGGCCGACCGCCCGGGATCGCCGGGCGGCCACCGCCGACGGCTCGGCGCTGCGCTGGCCGGGCGCGGCCGACACCTTCGCACTCCTGGCCGAAGCGCTCTGGGTGGGTGTGCTCGTCACGGCCGTGGGGTTGCCGATCGTGACCCTGCCGGCGGCGCTGGCCGCGGGCGGCCGTCACCTCGGCCGGTTCATCCGGGCGGAGGACGCATCGCTGCGGCTGTTCTTCGCCGACCTGCGCGCGGGGTTGCGCGGGGGTGTCTTGGTGGGCTGCTGCGCCGTCGTCGCGGTGGCGGTGTTCGGGCTGGATCTGGTGATCGGGGCGTCCGGGGCGCTGCCGGGTGGCCCGTTGGTGCTGGCGGTAGGGACGGCCGGGCTCGTCGCGACCGGCGTCGTCGTGGTGCAGGCGTCGGCGTTGTGGCGACCGGAGACCGGTTGGACCGCGGCGATACGAGCCGTTCCGTCATCGCTGCGGGCCGACGTGTCCGGTGCGGCATTGCTGGTCGCGGCTCTTGGCCTCACAGTGCTGGCCGCATGGCAGCTGCCGCCGCTGATCGTGCCTGCTCTGGGTTGCCTGGTCTTCGCCGCGCAGGTATTGGGCGAACGTCGTGCTCTGCGACGCGACGCCGGCCGCGTTCGACGGGCGTCCGTCCATCGGCGGACAACCCGTAGGGACCCGGCATCCGACACGTCATCTGGGTGGGTGTGACCATCCTGACCAGCGTTCCCGAAACCAGATCGGCACATCGTCGAGCCCACCACACCCACCGGACATACCTACCGGTCGAGCCCGCCTGCCGCGCCGGGTGCGAGGAGACGCCGGAACCAGAAGCGTCGTGATCGAGTATCCACATTCCGAGCAACCCTATGAATCATGCCAATTAAGTAGGTTATGGTGTCGGGATGGACTTCGACCTGCCCATGGCCGTCGGCGCGTTCCTGGTGGCGATCGTCGTCGGTATGACCGGTATGGGCGGCGGCGCCCTGATGACGCCGATGCTGGTCACCTTCTTCGGCGTGCCCCCGCTGACCGCGGTCTCCAGCGATCTGGTGGCAGCCGCCGTCATGAAACCCGTCGGTAGCGTGGTGCATCTGCGTCGCGGGACGGTGAACCTCAGTCTGGTCCGTTGGCTGTGTGTGGGGTCGATCCCCAGCGCGTTCTCCGGCGTGCTGATTGCTCGAGCGCTGGGGCACGGCGAAGAAGTGGAGTCGGTCATCAAGACCGCGCTGGGCGTCGCACTGCTGATCGCCGCCGGAGGGCTCGCCGTCCGCGGATACCTGGCACTCGTGGACCGGGCCCAGCACCGGGTGGCCGACCGGAGAACCGCGGCGCCGGGAGAGCCGGCAGCTGTGCGGGCACCGGACGTGCAGGCCCGTCCCGTCCCCACGGTCATCGTGGGCGTCATCGGCGGCCTGGTGGTGGGGATGTCATCCGTCGGCTCGGGCTCGTTGATGATCGTCGCGCTGCTGGCGCTCTACCCGATGCTGCGCGCGAACCACCTCGTCGGAACCGACTTGGTGCAGGCGGTCCCGTTGGTCATGGCGGCCGCGCTCGGGCACATTCTGTTCGGCGACTTTCAGTTGGAGATCACCACGGCGCTGCTCGCCGGGTCGATCCCCGGGGTGTACCTGGGGTCTCTGGTCTCGTCCCGGGCGCCGGGCGGCCTGGTCCGGAGGGTATTGGCGTTCGTGCTGCTAGCGTCCGCGCTGAACATGTTCGGCCTGCCGAACGTCGCCGTGCTGTGGGCGATGCTCGGCTCCGTGGTGGGCGTGTCCGTGGTGTGGATGCTGCTACGCAAGTATCACGGACTGTCGCCCGTTCCCGAGCGCGGCGAGTCGCGGGACGACGAGCCGGAGGCCGCACGTCCCGCCCGGAACACGTACGTGAGGTAAGGGAGCTCGAACTCCGGTTTCCCGGCGAGATCCGGATGCTCGGCGCAGAAACCGCGTACCGCGGCGTCAAGCCGGTCCTGCTCATCCGGCGGGGAGACGAGGTAATAGGAGCGGGAGCGGATCAGACCGACCAGACCCTCCGGAGTCATCCGCACCGAGTGGGAGAACGCGGCTTGCTCCGGCACGTCGAAGAGCGGACCGAACGAGTCCACCAGTTCCAGTACGTGGCTGGACCCATCATGGCTGAGGTCCGCGGCCGCGGTGAGGGCCGTGACCCATGGAACACTCTCATCGCGGAGGTTCCACATCGGCGCGAAGACGCCACCGGGACGGAGCACCCGGGCGATCTCCGCGTGTGCCGCGTCGGTGCGGAACCAGTGGTAGGCCTGGCCCGCGACCACGGCGTCGACGGAACCGTCCGGCAACGGGATGCTCTCCGCCGAGCCGTTCACAGCCTCCACGCCGGGGGTGGCGGACACCAGGCGGGCGTGCATCTGCGCGTCCGGTTCGACCGCCACCACGTCATGGCCGAGCGCATCGACGATCCGGCTGAGAATCCCGGTTCCCGCGCCGAGGTCGAGCACGCGTCGAGGCGACGGGCCGAGTGCCCAGGTGACGGCTTCCGGCGGATACGTGGGACGGATGCGGTCGTAATCGTCGGCGATCTGTCCGAAGGACTGGGCACGATTCGCGGCGGACATGACCCAGAGCCTAGCGTTTCCGCCCACCACGGAATGATGGGAGCGTCAACGCGTCGTGAGTACACCAGCTAAGGAGCGTTCCGTGGCACAGCCTCCGGTCCCGGACCATCTGATCGAGATTCTGAAGAAGCCGAACCCCGCGGTCATGGGTACCGTCCGCCCGGACGGTACGCCCGTGACGGTGGCCACCTGGTACCTGTGGGATGACGGGCGGATCCTGCTCAACCTGGACGCCGGCCGCAAGCGGCTGGAACACATCAAAGCCAACCCGAAGGTCTCGCTCACTGTGCTGGACGGCGACTCGTGGTACCGGCACGTCAGCGTGCAGGGCACGGTGACGCTGCAGGACGATCCTGACCTGGTGGACATCGACCGGCTGGCGCAGCACTACGGCAATGACCGGTATCCGAACCGCGAACGGCCCCGGGTCAGCGCATGGCTGGAAATCGAGAGTTATCACTCCTGGAACGTGACCTGATACGGCTACGCCGCTACTGTGGTGCTGATCTGCTTCGCTGAAGGGGAGAACGGTGCGACGTTCCGGGGCTCAGCTCCGTCGCGGGTGGCCGGCATGCGCGGTCGCTGCCGTCGTGACGCTCGTGGCGGCCGTGGCGCCGGAGCTGTCCACCATGCCGGTCGGGGCGGTGACGGACGCGTCGCTGACGGACGTCGGCGTGGCCGGCGGCACGTGGCAGGCCGAAGCGATGCGCTTCGATCTGTTGCCGGGTGACCCGCCCGGCGACGGGGTGGAGATCGCCACCATCGAGAGGGGCGGCGTGGATGCCGATCACCCGTCCCTGGCCGGGGCGGTGCGGAACGGCCACCACGTCGACTATTGGAACCTGGCCGTGGACGAGCAGCCGACGGCCGTGTCCGCGCAGAACGGCGTCTCGGACCCGGCGGCGCATGCGACGGGCGTGGCATCGCTGATGGTCGGACAACCGTCCGGTGCGGTACCCGGGATCGCACCCGGGGCGACCGTCTACCCGATCAACATCGGCGATGGCCGCGAGGACGACATGATCCGCGGGATCATGTGGGCGGTCGACGCGGGCGTGGACGTCGTCAACGTCTCGCAGGTGCTGGGATGCAGCTCGATCCTGGTCTTCAGCAGCTGCCCGGGCGACGTCCGAGAGGCGACGGACTATGCCGAGCGGAACGGTGTGGTGGTGGTCGCCGCGGCCGGAAACAACGGCGGCGGCGACGGCTGTACCGGAAAGACCGATGCCGACCAGTGGCCGGCGGTTCTGGACACGGTGATCTCGGTCGGCGCCTATGAGCCCGGCGGGGAGGTGTGGCAGTGCACGCCGCGCCGCGCGGACGTCGACGTCTTGGCGCCGGGCGTGCGGCTGTTGCTGGCCGACGTCGGTGGCGAACACTCCATCGGAGAAGGGACGTCCTTTGCTGCGCCGCTGGTCAGCGGATTGATCGCGGTCATCCTCGCGGAACGCCCCGACCTGAACCCGGCGGAGATCCGGCGGTCGCTGCCGAACTGGCTCGGAGCCGACGGCCGCCTCGATGTGCCGGCCGCCTTGGCGGCGGCCGGCGTCCTCGAACCGGGCGAGCGCGAGCACGTGCGCTGACGGCCGATCGGGCGTGTGCACACGTACTGTCGATGTATGCCCTCCGTCGCCGCCACGCCGTGGAGTTCCGCCGCTGCCGACCGGCCCGCCGTGAACGACTGCGAGGTGTTCGGCGACGGCTTCTGGGGCCAGCCGGTCAACGCATTGACCAGCCTCGCGTTCGTTCTGGTCGGGCTCGCGATCCTGATCGGGTATCGGAGAGGGGGCGCGACCCGGGTTGTCTACGGCGCACTGGTGGCCGCCACCGGTGTGGGATCCGTCGTCTTCCATGGTCCCGCACCGTCGTGGTCCGGGCTGCTCCACGACGTTCCGCTGGTGGCACTCGTCGCGTTCGTCGGGGTGGACGCCGCCTCGGACGTGGCCGGCCGCAGACTGTCCCCGCTGTGGTGGGTCCTGCCGACCATCGTGGCCGTGACGGTGAGCGAGATCGCGGACGCAGCGCGACCGGCGGCGCAGGGGGCGGTCGCCGCGCTGGCCATCGGTGCATGCGTGGTGCGCTGGTATCGACGCCCATTGCTGCGCCAGACCATGGCGACCGCGCTCGCGCTACTGACCGTCGGGGCTCTGATCGGCACGCTGTCCCGGAGCGGCGGGCCGCTGTGCGATCCAGACAGCGTGCTGCAAGGCCACGCCTTCTGGCACGTGCTGGCCGCCCTCGCGGTGTGGACGCTGACGCCGGTGATCTCCGAGCGCACCGGCTCGGTGCAGGTGGTACCTCAGGACCGCTGACGAGGCGGTGTGTACAACGCACGACGGTGCGCGGTGGGGGTGGTCGACAGGACGCGGCGGAAATGCTGTCGCAGGGCAACGGCCGATCCGAACCCGGAGCGCCGCGCGATCTCGTCGACGGTGAGGTCGGTCGTCTCCAGTAGTTCCTGTGCACGCTGGAGCCGACGCCGGATCAGCCATTGCATCGGCGTGGTACCGGTGCGAGCGCGGAACCAGCGGTTGAGCGTCCGCACGCTCGTCGAGGACTGGTCGGCGATGGTGGCGAGACTCAGGTCGCGGTCGAGGTGATCTTCCAGCCAGCGCAGCAGCGGCTCGAGGCGGTCGCCGCGCTCCGCGGGCGCGTGGTCCACGATCTGCGCCTGGTCGCCTGAGCGGTGGAACGGCAGCAGGGCGTGCTGGGCCGTCTGTGCGGCCACCGCGGAGCCATGATCGTGCTGGACCAGATGCAAGCACATGTCGATGCCCGCGGCTCCGCCCGCTGTGGTGACGATGTCACCATCGTCGATGTAGAGGACCGCGGCGTCGACCCGCACCGCCGGGTACCTGGCCGCGAACTGCGCGGTGTGGGTCCAGTGGATCGCGGCGCGGCGGCCGTCGAGCAGACCTGCCTCGGCGAGGACGGCGGCACCGTTGCAGAACGACATGATCCGGGCGCCGCGTTCGTGTGCGCGACGGAGCACGCTCACGATCTCTGCGGGAATCGAGGACGTGAGCGTGGTCGGGCTGAGGACGGCCACCGTGTCCGCGTCCGCCGCGTCGTGCCACGTGTGCGTCGTCCCGACCGTGAGTGCGGTGGTGCCTCCCAACCACAGCGAGGGACGCGTGTCCGAACCGCCGCAGAGCCGGATGTCGTAAAGCGGCGCACTGCCGTCAGGGATGCCGAGCGGGTATGCGGACCCGAACACTTCGGTGACCACCGACAGGTCGAAACCGCGGACCGGATCCCAGATCAAGACCGCCAGCGTGGACATGGCCAGAATCTATCGAAGAGCGGCATCGCCGGTGATCGCCGCCGTCGCACGTCTCGGCGAGCATCGACGATGTGTCCGCGATCCTCGCCGTACTGGTCCCAGCCGCCGGCCTGGCTCTGATGGTCGCCGCCGGCCGGCTCGTCGACCGCGGTGTCAGCCCGTATGCACATCGGTGGGCCCGGGGCCTTCTCGCGCGTGCGCACGAACGAGACGCGGAGACCAGGAACGGTCCAGGCCGGGCGTCCGGGCGAAAACCGCTCGCGTGGCGCCAGCGGCGTCCAGCACACTTAGGCCCCATGACGGTTCGCATCCAATGCCTCTGCATCGACTCGCAGGATCCACGCCGCGTGGCCCAGTTCTGGCAGGACGCGCTCGGCTGGCGACGTACCTATGACTCCGACGACGAGGTGGCCCTCGAGCCGCCGGCCGGGAGCCGTGAGGACAGCGTGGTACCGGACCTGCTGTTCCTGCGAGTGCCCGAGTCCAAGACCGTGAAGAACCGGCTCCACCTCGATCTGCGCCCGGACGACCAGAACGCAGAGGTGGAGCGGCTCATCGGGCTCGGCGCCACCCGGGTGGACGTCGGCCAGGCGGACGACGTCTCGTGGGTGGTGCTGGCCGATCCGGAGGGCAACGAGTTCTGCGTGCTGGCGCCGCTGCGGCCCGAACACCAGGCCGAGTGGCGAGCGGCATACGAGTCGTACCAACCCGCTCCATGATCATGAACAGTAACCGTTCACGTGGCACGGTAACTGTTCATGATCATGGGGACTGTCAGCCTTTGACGGCACCGGAGACCAGGCCCGAGGTCATCCTGTTCTGAACGAACAGGAAGAACACGATCACCGGGATGGCGATCAGCGCGGATCCTGCCATGATGCCGGCCCAGTCGCTGGCGCGGTTGGCGTCGGTGAACGTCCGCAGCCACAACGGCAGCGTCATGTTCTCCGGGCGGGTCATGATGACCAGCGCGAGCGTGAACTCGTTCCACGCCTGCAGGAAGGCGTACACCCCGCTGGCGACGAGGCCCGGCGCCAGCAGCGGGAACGTGATCCGGAAGAAGGCCTGCGCCCGGCTGCACCCGTCGACCAGCGCGGCCTCCTCGAGATCCCGTGGCACGCCGGCGACGAACCCGCGCAGCATCCAGATGGTGAACGGCACGACCGCGGCTATGTACAGCAACGACAGCCCGACGACGCTGTTCAACAGCTGCCAGCCCTCCAGGAGCTTGAACTGGGAGATGAACAGCCCTTCGGCGGGGATCATCTGGATGACCAGCACGGCGAGGACGAAGGTCCGGCGCCCGCGGAACCTGAACCGGGACAGCGCCAGTGCGGCCAGGAACGCGAACAGCAACGCCGCCGCCACCGTGATGAGCGTGACCATCAGGCTGGTCCGGAGCGATGCGAGAAAGTCGCTGTCGAAGACTCGCTCGTACGCGGACAGCGTGCCGCCCAGCGGGATGAACGTCGGGTCTGGATTGCGGATCCGGTTGAACGGCAGGAAGGAGCTGTTCACCATCCAGTAGACGGGAAACGCCCAGATGAGCGCGAGGACCACCGCGAGCGCGTTCCACATCCGGCGACGGCGGCCCGCGGCGGTCTTCCTCGCTCTCAGCGCGGGGCGCTGCGTTGTCCAGGTGGCATCGTCGGTATGGCGGGTCGCGGCGGCCGGCCGGGTGCCGCCGGTGTCGAGCACGCTGCTGTCGGGGTGCCGTGTCGTCATCGCGTCAGCTCCTCGT
Organism: Phytoactinopolyspora halotolerans; assembly: GCF_010550675.1. Classification (GTDB taxonomy): domain Bacteria; phylum Actinomycetota; class Actinomycetes; order Jiangellales; family Jiangellaceae; genus Phytoactinopolyspora; species Phytoactinopolyspora halotolerans. The sequence continues at coordinate 20,844 of NZ_JAAGOA010000014.1, forward strand.
CGTCGCGGATCAGCACCCGCACGTAGTACAGGCTCAGCCCGACCGTGATCAGCAGCACGAACCAGGAGGCGGCCGCGGCCAGCCCGAACTGTCCCTCGCCGAGACCCAGCCGGTAGATGTAGGTGCCGATCAGGTTCGTCTCCCGGGTGACGCCGCCCGCGTCCTGCAGCACGAAGATCTGGGTGAAGACCTTGAGGTCCCAGATGATCTGGAGCAGGCCGACGATCAGCAGGACCGGCTTGACCAGGGGGACGGTGATCAGCCGGAACCGTGCCCGCGCGGAAGCGCCGTCGATGGCCGCCGCCTCCTCCAGCTCGACCGGAACCTGCATCAGGCCGGCGTAGACGGCGAACGCCACGAACGGCACACTCATCCAGACCACGACGACGCCGGCGACGATGAAGAATGACAACGGCTCGATCAGCCACGAGTGCCCGGCGAAACCGTCCAGGCCGATGCTGGTCAGCAGCCAGTTGACGATGCCGTACTGGGCGTCGAACAGCCATTGCCACACGGTCAGCGACGCCAGGTGCGGCATCGCCCAGGCCAGCAGCAAGGAGATCTGCAGGGCCAGCCGGACACCTCGGCTCACCACGGTCATCAGGACCGCGAGGGCGGTCCCGATCACCATCGTGGTGGCCGCGACGAGCAGGCAGAACGCGATCGACCTGGCGATGACCGTCCAGAGGTAGGAGTCGCTGAGCAGCCGGGTGTAATTGTCGACGCCCACCCACTCCGGCGGCTGGCCGAACTGCTGAGCCAGGCCGTACTCCTGGAATGACATCACCGCCTGCCGGAACAGCGGGTATCCGAGCGCTGCCAGGAGCACGGCCAGAGCCGGGACGAGCAGGACGTAGGGCATCGTTCGGCGGCCGCTGCGGCGGCCCTTCCGGCGGGATGCCGTGCGTCGGCGGGCGGCGGTGGAAGGCCCCGGGTCCTCCCGCCGCCCGCCGTGGACGGTCACAGGCGGCGTCACGCCGTACCTCCACTGGGTTGACGGATCAGCATCCGGCCGCGTCAGTCGAGTTGCTCGGTGATGGAGGCGTCCGCATCCGCGGCCAGCTGCTCGACGTCGCCGCCGTTGGCGATCGCGACGAAGAGGTCTTCCAGCACCCGCGAGCCCTCCACGACCGCCCAGTTCGCTGCGGCCGGCGTGAGCTTGGCGTTGGTCACGGCCTCGATCGATGCGGTCGCGAACTCGTCGTCGCCCAGTCCGTCGGCGAGTGACATCTTGGCCGGGGTGAGCCCGTTCTCCGCGTACTGCGCCTGGAAGTCGTCGCTGAGGATCAGCTCGACGAGGCTACGGGCCAGCTCCTGATTCTGCGAATTGGCCGAGATCGCGATGTTCGATCCGCCGAGCAGTACGGGAGCGGGTTCGCCGTCGCTTCCCGGCATGGCGAATACGCCGACGTTCTCCATCATCTCCGGGCAGCCGATCTCCTCGTTGTCGATGCTCCAGCGCACCCAGCCGGGAGCGGAGAGCATGCCGACCTCACCGGCGCAGAACGGAACCTGGGGGTCGGCCTCGTTGCCGTCCTTCGGGGCGCCCGACGCCTCGGTGAACAGCTGCTGGGCGCGCTCCAGACCTTCGATCGACTCCGGCGTGGACAGGGCTCCGTGCCACTCGTCGCCTTCTTGCACAGCGAGCTCGCCGCCGGAGTCCCAGAGGAAGGTCACGCCGTTGCGCCAGTCCTGGCCGGGGAACCAGAACCCGGAGAAGTTCTGCATGTCGTCGTTGTCCTGCTTCAGCGTGACCGCGGCGTCGACGAACTCCTCCATGGTGGCCGGCACCTCGAGGCCGGATTCGGCGAAGAGGTCCTTGCGGTAGAAGACGTACTTCGACCCGGCGTACAGCGGTACGGCGTAGGTCTGGCCGTCGACGCTGCCGGCGTCGACGAAGCCTTGGAGTAGGTCGTCGCCGCCGAGATCGCCCAGCATGTCGGTGAGGTCGGAGAAGGCGCCCACCGTGGTGAATGTCGGTGCCTGCGTGTTGCCGATCTCCACGACGTCCGGTGTCTCCGAGGCGCTGCCGAGGGACGTGGTGAGCCGGTCGACCAGCCCTTCCCACTGCTGCTCCTCGATCACCAGCGTGGAGCCGGGGTTCTGCTCCTCGAAGGCCTCGATCAGCCAGTCGCGCATGGTATCCGGTGTGTCACCGCCGTTGAGCCAGAGCCGGATCTCGGCGGGCTCCGGCGCCTGTGCATCCTCACCGTCGTCGCCCGACGTGTCGTCGCCCGCGGCGGCCTGGGCCTCGTCGGTGGAATCCGTGTCGCCGCCGTCGTCCCCGCCGCAGGCGGAGAGTGCGAGCGCGGCCGTGGCGAGTCCGGTCAGCAGGATTCGTGTGGTCCTCATGGTTGGTCCTTCCGGGAGGTGTCGGGCATGAACCGGCACGTCAAGCACTACTGGAAAGATTCCTATCAGTAGTTGGACCTCTAAAGTAAGGTTTGTTTCCAGTTTTTCGCGTCACAGTTGAGTAACACCGGGTGTGCAGTGTGATCGGCCGACCTTGTCCGTGCCTGGGGTTAGCCTCGTGATCATGGCGGATGCGCGCTCGGGCCGGGCAACGTATGACGGGTGCCTGGTCTGGTATCGAATATCCGGCAGCGGGCCACCGCTGGTGCTGATCCGGCAGAACCGGGTTCCGAAGAATGACCAGCAGCTCGCTCTGTTCGCTGGCCGGTTCACCGCCATTCAGGTGACGCCGGTCGGCTTCGGGGCCAGTGACCGCCCGGTTGGCTATCGCCCGCCGGGTGGAATCGCACCGTCCATCCTTGCCGCACTTGACCAGGAAGGGATCGACCGGTTTGTGGTTCGGGGATATTCGCAGGGCGGAGCGATGGCGGCGGTGGTCGCTCAGGCGACACGGAGAGTGTGCGCGATGATCGCGGATGGCTCGCCCGTCATCGGGGTTCCCACGCCTGGAACACTTCGCCGGTTGGATAAGGAACCCCGGCTCCCGGTGGGGGCGCACGCGTTCTGGCACTACTACGCCGGCTTTGAATGGGATCGGGAGCTGACGACAATGGAGTGCACCAAGATCGTATATTTCGGATCGGAGGATCGATCCACGGCGAGCCAAGTCCGGCGGAGCCGGGAGCGATTGATCGCATGCGGCGTGGATGTCTTCGAGTTCTCCAGCCTTGACCATCGAACCTGTGGAAGCGGCACCGACGCGGAGCGCCGCGTCGTGCCGACGCTGCTCGACGCGCTTGATGCTGCTCTGCCTTCGGGCTGGTGATGACCTCCCTTGGGACCGTGCCCGAGCTCGGGTCAGCGCTGGTCGGCGAAGATGGACATGCGCGCCTTCTCTACGGCGGTGAGCGTGGCTCCACGCAGGACAGGGGCATCGGTCACGAGCGCGGGGACGACCTTGGGATGAACGGGCGCGATGTTCTGCACCGCGGTGGCGACCATGTCGCACAGTGGTTCGCCGCCGGCTGCGCCGACGTCACCGGCGACGACGACGAGCGCCGGATCGACCACCGCACACACCGCCGCGACGCCGAGCGCGAGCCGGTCGGCGAAGGCGTGTAGAAAGTCGTCGGCGGCCGTGTCTGACGTCCGCACGAGCGCGGCTCGCACAGCCTGGGCGGCGCCATCGGCGACCATGCCGTGCTCGCGGGCGAGGTCGGAGATGGCCGCTGCGCCGGCGAGTGCCTGGAACCCTCCCTTGGCGGGCACGTCGATGCTGGCCGGCGACGGTACGCCGGGCACCGGAAGGTAACCGATCTCTCCGGCCGCTCCGGTGGCGCCGCGGTGGATGTGCCCGCTCAGCGCCACCGCAAGGCCGACGCCGCGGCCGACCCAGAGCAGGACCATGTCGTCGACGTTGTGGCCGGCGCCTTCGGAGCGTTCGGCGACAGCGGCGAGGTTCACGTCGTTCTCGAACGTCAGCTCACACCCCAGGTCGGTGGCGAGGGTCTGGCGGAGTCCGTGGTGCCAGCCCGGAAGATCGAAGGAGAGCTCCACATCGCCGGTCACCGGGTCCACCACACCGGGAATGCCGATCACCACGTCGTCCACCTGATCCACGGTGATGCCGGCGTCCTCCGCGACCCTGACGACCGTCGTGTGGATCAGTGCCTGTGGATCGTCGGTGTCGCTGACCGCTCCGTCGATCCGTCCGACCACGGTGCCGGTGACATCGGCGACGGTGGCGCGCAGTCGGCCGGGGTTGAGCTCGACGCCGATACCGTAGGCACAGTCATTGCGCACCGCGTACAACTCCGCGCTCGGTCCACGCCCCGCCGACTGGCTGCCCACCACCTGGACGAGATGGCGTTCCTGTAAGCGGGAGAGCAGTTGCGAGGCGGTGACCTTGGACAGACCGGTCCGGCGACCCAGGTCCACGCGGGTGAGCGGGCCCTCCCGGAGCAGCAACTCCAGAGCGCTCTGATCGTTCAACGAGCGCAGAAGACTCGGGGTGGCGGGGCGTCGGGGCATGATGACTCCGTATTGGAAACAATATTTCCAGTAAGCTTCTCGTGGACAGAGTACCGCCTGCGGAGGAGGTTACGCGGCTTCGGCCATCCGAAGGCGGCTGCCGCGCTCGAATTCGGCGACGAACTCGGCGTCGCCGACGGCCTGCCGGATGCGTGCCGAGATGCGGTCGACGTCGAGCCGCTCACCCGCGGGCAGGGGAGCACCGACGGACTCCCGCGCGGCGGACGCGGCGCCGAGCAAGCGCGCGGCGTGTCGATGATCGCCGGCCAGCGAGGCCGCGCCGGCCAATCCCTCCAGGCTGAATGCCTGTGCTCGGATGTCACGGGAGGAGCGCGCCGCGGCGAGGCCCTGCTCGTGCAGCGCGCGGGCAGCGTCGGCGTCGCCGCGCAGCTCCGCGACGAAGCCGAGCTGAACCATGATCAATGTCATCCCGTAGTCCGCCTCGAAGCTGCGGTTCCAGTCGTGCCAGCGGCGCAGCAGCGCCTCCGACTCGTCCAGCCGCCGCTGGTGCCGGTAGCTGATCGCCAGGCCGATCTCGGCGAACTCCTGACCGGAGACGTTGGAGTGCTGGGCGGCGATCTCCCGGCCACGTTCGTGCAGCCGGTCCGCCTCCGGATAATCCCCCTCGAGCAGGGCGATCCGGCCCAGCCGGGACACCATCCAGGACAGCTCCGCCCACAGCTCGAAGTCCTCGGCGATCCGCACCCCTTCCCGCAGCACCTGCGTGGCGCGGGCGTACTCTCCGGTGATCTCGAGGTACGTGCCCAGCGACTCCAGTGCCTGTAAGCGTCCCCAGCGATCTCCCAGCGCGTCGAACAGTTCCAGGCTCTGCTCCGCGTGGCGTAGCACCGCGGGTAGATCGCTGCGGAAGATCGCTTGGTTGGCGTGGAGCGCGTGCGCCGCGGCGATTCCCCACCGGTCACCGAGCGCCTGGAAGCCGGCCATCGCCGCGTGGGTCAGCTCGGTACTCGCCTGGAGGTTGCCGAAGCTGAACTCGGCCAAGCCGAGCACCCACTGCGCCTGGGCGAGGCCGGCCGGATCGTCGGCGTCGTCGAAGAGCTTCAGCACCGCTTCGGTCGGCTCCACCCGCCGGAGGTCCTCCAGCAGTGTCATGCCGGCGTGCCAGCTCCGCGCTCGCGCCGTGACCAGAGCGGGCGACCGGCCGGGAACGGACAGCGCCCGCGCCAGCGACCGCCACGCCTCGCTGCGTCGGCCGCGCAGGAACCAGTACCAGGTGAGTGCGCCGGTGAGCCGCTGCGCTTGCTCGGCGTCGCCGATTTGGACCGCCGTGTCGAGGGCGCGTCGCATGTTGGCCGACTCCGTGTCCATCCGGTTCAGCCATTCCTGCTGCTCCGGGCCGCGCAGCCGGACCTCGGCATGCTCGGCGAGCTCGGTGTAGTACGACAGGTGCCGGCGGCGTGCATCTGCGGTCTCGCCGGCATCGTCGAGCCGGTCGAGCCCATAGGCCGCGACCGACTCGAGCAGCCCGTAGCGCATCTCGGCGGCCGGAACCGTCACCACCAGCGAGCGGTCGACCAGCCTGGCCAAGATATCCGCCACCTCGGTGCGCCGGACGCCGTCCCCGGCGCACACCGCCTCCGCGGCGGCCAGCGTGCAGCTGTCCGCGTGCACCGCGAGCCGGCGCAGCACCGCACGCTCCTGCTCGCTCAGCAGCTCCCAGCTCCAGTCGATCACCGCGCGCAGCGTGCGCTGGCGGGCCGGCACGCCCCGTTTGCCGGCGGAGAGCAGCTGGAACCTGTCGTCCAACCGGTGCGCCAGTGCACGCACGCCGAGACCGCGGACCCGGCTCGCCGCCAGCTCCAAGGCCAACGGGATTCCGTCCAAACGGCGGCAGACGTCCGCGACCGCGGACGCGTTGTCCGCCCCGAGCGCGAACCCGCCGGTGGCGGCCGCGGCGCGGGCGACGAACAGCCGCGCCGCGCTGGACTGGCGGACCGCCTCCGGGTCGTCGACGGCAGGCGGCAGGCTCAACGGGGGCACGGGCCATACGACCTCGCCGGACGCGCCGATCGGCTCCCGGCTGGTGGCCAGCACCCGTACCTGTGCCGCGGCGGAGAGCAGCTGCTCGACCGCGTCGGCCACCGGCTCGACGATGTGCTCGCAGTTATCGAGAACCAGGAGCATCCGGCTGTCTCGAACCGCGGCGATCAGCTTGTCGAGCATGCTCCCCGCCTGGCATGCGGGCGCGCCGGTGTCGAGGGCCTCGTCGGCGCCGGACGGATCGCGCCGGGGGGCCCGGCGGCGACGCGGCGGCGTGTTGCGCAGGCCGAGGGCGGCGGCGACAAGGTGCGCGACGTCGTCGATGACCGACGCCGCCGGCTGGTCCGTGTCGATCGACAGGCCGGAGAGCTCAACCAGCCAGACTCCGTCCGGCCACCTCGAGGTGTCGGTCCCGGCCGCGGCGGCGACGGCGAGACGGGTCTTGCCGACCCCGCCCGGTCCGGTGAGCGTCACCAGGCGATGTCTGCGCAGCAGCTCGTCGATCTCGGCCAGCGCGCCGTCGCGCCCGATCAGCTCGGTGGGCGGCGACGGCAGATTACTCCGCACCGCCGGCCGGGCCGGCTCGGCCGCAGGTGTCAGCGTCGCGGACTGCCGGAGGATGTCCTGGTGCAGCGAGACCAGCTCCGGGCTGGGGTCGACGCCCAGCTCATCGGCAAGGCGAGTGCGCAGCGCCTGGTAGCCGTCCAACGCCTCGCTCTGCCGTCCGGCCAGGTAGAGAGCGCGCATATGGGCGGCTCGCAGCCGCTCCCGGAGCGGGTACTGAGTGACGAGATCGCCTAGTTCCGCGATGACGAGGGCATGCTCGCCCACCTCGATCCGGGCCTCCGCGCGCTCCTCGACCGCGGCCAGCCGCTCCTGTCCAGCGGCCGACGCCGGCCTGCGCGAACGGCTCGTCCTCGAAGTCGGCGAGCGCCGGGCCGCGCCAGAGGTCCAGCGCCTGGGTGAAGTGGCCGGCCCGTTCCCAGGCGCGGGTGGCTGAGCGAGCCTGCGCGAGCAGCGCGGTGAAGCGGTGGGCGTCGACGGCGCTGGGTTCGATCTGCAGCTGGTACCCGGCCGGGCCATAGGCGAGCACGGGCGGGCTTTCCGGCTCGGCCGTCCGGAGCACCCTGCGCAGCTGGGACACCTTGGTCTGCAGGGCGTTGGCGGCCTTGGACGGGGGAGCGGCACCCCAGAGGTCGTCGATCAGCCGGTCCGCCGACAGCGGCCGCCCGAGGTGAATCAGCAGATCGGCCAGGAGCGCCCGGACCTTGGCCTCGCGCACCGCGACGGGACGCCCGTCGTCGGTGTGCACGGCCAGCGGCCCGAGGATGCCGAATCGCATGAGGTCACGTTAGTCCACCGCACCGACAGCCCAAGCCGCCTCGGGTTCCGCCAACAACCGGCGCATCCGCTCGCCGGTGTCCGTACCGACCCGCGGCACATACACGATGACATGCACGTCCGGAAGGTCCGACGGTGCGAGCCGGTGATGTTCGAAGACGAGGTCGCCGACGGCCGGATGCCGGAACGTCCGTTCGCGGGAGGCGAACCGCTCGACGCGATGCTCCGCCCACGCCCGCGCGAACTCCGGACTCCGCCCGAGCAGCCGGTCGATCAGCGCGACATGGACCGGGTGGCCCAGCGATGGCCCGGCCTCCGCCCGGTACTCGGCGAGGAAATGCCGGCTGGTGACCTCCCAGTCTGGAAGCATCCGGCGGATGGTCGGATCCGTGTAGATCAGCCAGAGCAGATTCCGGTCCTCCGCCGGCACGGTGTCGACGTTCGGGTAGAGCATCTGGTAGGCACGATTCCACCCGGCGATCGCCCAATCCGGCGGGATCGCGAACGCGGGCGACGCTCCCTGTGCGTCGAGCAGCCGCTGCAGGTGTGGCGGTACGGACGCGGCGTCGCCGGCGTCGTGGGCCTCACCGGTGTCGGGCGGACCGGTCGCGGCGTAACCGGCGAGGGAGAGGACGTACTCGTGCTCCGCCGCGGACAACCGCATGTTCCGCGCGATCGCATCGAGGACCTGCCGCGACGGGTTGGTCCGGCGTCCCTGTTCCAGCCACGTGTACCAGGTCACGCTGATCCCGGCCCGGTACGCGATCTCCTCGCGGCGCAGCCCTCGGGTCCGGCTGCGGCCGACGGGAGGCAGGTCGAAGTCGGCGCGGACGAGCTCCTCCCGTCGCTTGCGGAGGAACGCGCCGAGTTCCTGGCGGCGATCGGCGTCCTGAGCCACGGCTGAATTCTATTACTGGCACTACTAGTAGCAGTACCGTCTTCCGCGCGGATACCGGGCGATGCGCCAATGGTGTGCATGCCTGCACTCCGATCTCGGACCGTGACCCACGGCCGCAACATGGCCGGCGCTCGCGCGCTGCTCCGCGCCGCCGGCGTCGACAGCGCGGACTTCGGCAAGCCGATCGTCGCGGTGGCGAACAGCTTCGCCGAGTTCGTTCCCGGCCACACGCATCTGCAACCCGTCGGCCGGATCGTCTCCGCGGCCGTCCACGCCGCCGGCGGTATCCCGCGCGAGTTCAACACGATCGCGGTGGACGACGGGATCGCGATGGGACACGGCGGGATGCTCTACTCGCTGCCGTCCCGGGACCTCATCGCCGATTCGATCGAGTACATGGTCAACGCGCACTGCGCCGACGCGCTGGTGTGCATCTCCAACTGCGACAAGATCACCCCGGGCATGCTGATGGCCGCGATGCGGTTGAACATCCCCACGGTCTTCGTCTCCGGCGGGCCGATGGAGGGCGGGAAGGCGACGCTCGTCGACGGCACCGTCCGGACAGGGCTGAACCTGATCACCGTGGTGGCCGACGCGGCGGCTGCGACGGTCTCCGACGAGGACCTGGCGCGGATGGAGGAGAGCGCCTGCCCCACGTGCGGGTCGTGTTCCGGCATGTTCACCGCGAACTCGATGAACTGCCTCACCGAGGCGCTGGGGCTGGCGCTGCCCGGCAACGGCACCACGCTCGCCACGCATACGGCACGGCGCGAGCTGTACGAGCGCTCCGGCCGCCTCGTCGTCGATCTCGCCCGCCGGTACTACCACCACGACGACGACGGCGTGCTGCCGCGCGGGATCGCCACCCGGCGCGCGTTCGAGAATGCCATGTGCATGGACATCGCCATGGGCGGCTCCACGAATACCGTGCTGCATCTGCTCGCCGCCGCGCACGAGGCGGAGCTGGATTACACCCTGGACGACATCGACGAGCTCTCCCGCCGCGTGCCGTGCATCTGCAAGGTGGCGCCGAACGGTGCGTACCTGATCGAGGACGTTCACCGCGCCGGTGGCATCCCGGCGATCCTGGGGGAGCTGCACCGGGCGGGGCTGCTCAACACCGACGTGCACAGCGTCCACGCCGCCACCCTCGACGAGTGGCTGGCGGAATGGGACGTCCGCGGCCGATCCCCGTCGGAGGCGGCGCTGGAATTGTTCCACGCCGCGCCCGGGTGTGAGCGTTCCGCGCAGGCGTTCTCCCAGTCCCGGCGGTGGGCGGAGCTGGACGTGGACGCCGAACACGGGTGCGTCCGCGACGTCGCACACGCGTACTCCGCGGACGGGGGGTTGGCCGTGCTGCGCGGCAACATCGCCGAGGACGGGTGCATCGTCAAGACCGCCGGGGTGGACGAGTCGATCCTGACGTTCACCGGACCCGCCGTCGTCGTCGAGTCGCAGGAGGAAGCGGTGGAGGCGATCCTGGGCGGGCGGGTCCGCGCCGGCGACGTGGTCGTCGTCCGCTACGAGGGACCGCGCGGCGGCCCCGGTATGCAGGAGATGCTGTATCCGACGGCGTTCCTCAAGGGACGCGGGCTCGGTGCGGCGTGTGCGCTGGTCACCGACGGCCGGTTCTCCGGCGGAACCTCCGGGCTGTCGGTGGGGCATGTGTCCCCGGAGGCGGCGGCCGGCGGCGCCATCGCCCTGGTCGAGGACGGCGACGAGATCACGGTCGACATCCCGGGCCGCGCGATCACGTTGCACGTGCCTGATGAGACGCTGCGGGCCCGGCGGGACCGCCTGGAGTCTACCGGCGGCTACCGCCCCCGCGACCGGAAGCGCACCGTCTCGACCGCCCTGCGGGCGTACGCCGCCATGGCGACGTCGGCCGACAAGGGAGCCGTCCGCTCCGTTGGCGTGTCGGCGCTCACAGCGTGATGTCGACTCGGGGGACGGTGCCCTTGCAGGATCGTCTGACGACCATGTGTCGGGCTCACCGGGACGGGTGGTTGAATGATGAGTCGCGAGTACGTGCGTCAAGAACCCGAAGCGGGAGGTTGACGCACGACAAGGCTAGGTGGGTTCAGGCGCTTAAGTGCGGTTTTCTTCACGATCGGGTATGCTAACTACGATTTTCTTCACGGCTTGGGAAGGTTTTCGTGAATAGCGTCGACCCGATCGTCTTCAGCGCGGACCATCCGGCCTCGACCATCAGCAAGCGTGTCAGCAGGGGCGAACTCGTCCGGCTGGCTCGTGGCGTATATACAACGGCTGTTGAACGCGAACCGTCCGACGTCGTGCGAGAGAACCTCTTCGAGATCGTTGGACGGCTGATTCCGGGTGCTGTCATCACCGACCGTTCTGCTCGGACGGGTCTCCCGGTCGACGGTGTGCTCTATGTCGCGCACCCAGGTCGTCCGCGAACCCTTGATCTCCCGGGGCTTCGAGTGCGAGCGCGACGCGGCGCCGGTCCTCAACCTGATGACGTAGCGTTCCCCGGCGGTCTGCATCTGGCAAGCAGGCCACGTGGCCTGGCTGAGAATTGTGTACCGTCGCGCTCGCGCGGCGGTGAGGTTCGGCGTGCACTCGACGAGGCCGAGCTGGGCGACTGGGTCGACTACATCTGCCAGAACGACGGTCCCGAACGCCTGGCTCAGTACAGAGAGAGGGCCGAGGAGTTGGCCGACGCGCTCGGCATCGATCCTGCACACCTTTCGACGTTGCAGGCGCTCGTCGGGATTGCGCTGGGCACTCAGCCGGAGGCGAAGACCCGTTCTCCGTCGCTGACCTCGCGTCGCGTGGGGCGGCCAGTCGATCAGATCCGGGTGCACCGGTTCGAGGACCTTGCGCGAGGGCTGAGGGCTGCGGCACCGCAGAGTCGACCGGTAGACCCGTCCCGGCCGGAGAGGTACACGTATCTGCCTTTCTTTGAGGCATACTTCTCGAACTTCATCGAGGGAACCGAATTCGACGTGGACGAGGCCGCGCGGATCGTGTTCCAGGGAGAGATGCCCGAGGCACGTCCTGCCGACGCGCACGACATCATCGGAACTCATCGTTTGCTTGCTGACAGTGAACGGTTGCGGAACACCGGCACGGACGCTGACGACTTCATCGATCTCCTGAAGACCCGGAACGCACAGATCATGGAGGGCCGACCGGAGCAGCGGCCGGGGCTCTTCAAGCAGCTGGCCAACCGAGCGGGCAGCACGTATTTCGTCGATCCCGCTTTGGTGGAGGGGACTCTGGCCGCAGGCTTTCGGCTACGCGATGATCTGGACACGGCCTGGGAACGTGCCGTGTACATCGCATTCGTCGTGGCGGAGGTTCACCCGTTCAACGACGGCAATGGCCGAACCGCTCGAGCGATGATGAGCGCCGAACTTGAAGCGGGTGGGCAGTGCCACATCGTCGTGCCGACGGTCTTCCGCCAGGACTACCTCGATGGGTTGCGTTTGCTGTCACGCCAAGACGACCCATCTGTGTTGATCAAGGCCATGCGCTATGCGCATGACTTCACGGCGATTATCGACTTCTCCGACTACGCGGAGGCCAAACGCCAACTGCACGAGGCTCACGCATTCGAGGAGCCAGACAGCGCACGTCGGTTGCGCGTTCGGCCCCGCTGACGGCAGATGACGCGGGAAGCGGTGTCATCCGGCGAACATCGCGAACACCGCCACCAGGATGCGCGGCAGCACCAGGAACGACAACGCATAGAGCATGAACAGGACGACGGGGATGGCCGAGCCGCTGTCTCGGCCGGCCCGCTTCGACTTGCGCACGGCGATGTGTCCGGCCACGATCGCCAGCGGCCACAGCAGCGGACCGAGCAGAGCGAGAACGACGGTGGCCACGCCCCATCCACCGGTTCCCGACGGGGTCGGCGGCGCGGCGGACGAGGCCGCACCGGTCGGAGCGGAGGTGGACGAGCCGCCACGTGGCCCGCCGGGGGACGTCGACGGACCCTTGGCCGACGTCGAAGCCATGCCGGCCGGTGAGTCGGCCGATCTCCCCGGCGTCCGGACGCGCGTGTCCGTGGACGTGCGGGCGCCGACGGCTCCGACGGCGGCGTCGTACGCGCTGAGACGACGAGGGTCGAGCACGATGTCGCGGGCGCGGGTGAGGGCCCGAAATGTCGCGGCATCGCCCCCGTGGTCAGGATGGCCGCCGTTCATCGCTCGTCTGCGGAATGCCTGCCGTACCTGAGACGGCGTCGCTCCCCGCTGGACCCCGAGCAGGGCGTGCGGATCCCGCCCACCGAGCTCGTACACGTCACTGGCCATCCATCATCACCCCATGACTAAGACGGCTCGCCCGCGCCGTATGTGACATCGACGAACCCGCCAGGCGGTTTGTCCGGTATTCATGTCGCGTATCTCGTGTGGTCGATCGGGTCGGCTAGAAAGCTCCGAGCTGATCGCGTCCATAGGAGGTCGAAAAGTGCCGGTCTGGGTTCGGGGCACGATGCAGGGCAAGACGCGCGGGGCGCTGGCCGCGGTGGTGGTCGCACTCGTCGCCGCGTCGTCGGTGGCCGCGGCGAACGCCGGCCAGCCGAACGCCGGCCGGACGCCCGCCGACGCCGGGATATCGCGCGGCGACGGGTAGTTCCAGCGGGTCGCCACGATGCCGGTGTACCAGAACTCGTCCGTCGACGAGGAGACGGCGGCCGAGATCGCCGCGGCGACGCCGGACGGGCGGACTGTGGTGTACACGGACTCGCCGGGCGAGCGGATCGGTCTCGCCGCGGTCGGTGCGCGCGGGGCACTGAGCCCGCTGGGCGCCGTGCCGCTGGACGGTGAGCCCACGTCGGTGGGTGTGCTCGGCGGTTACGCGCTGGTCGCGGTCGACACGTCCGAGGCGTTCACCGATCCGTCCGGTGCGCTGGTGGTGATCGACCTGACGACGCGCGAGGTGGTCGCCGAGCACGACCTGGGCGGCCAACCGGATGCCATCGACATCTCCGACGACGGCCGGTACGCCGCCGTCGCGGTCGAGAACGAGCGGGACGAGGACCTCGGCGACGGCGGTCTGCCGCAGCTCCCGGCCGGGCACCTGTCCATCGTCGACCTGGACGGGCAACCCGGTGCATGGACGGTACGCAATGTCGACCTGACCGGCCTGGCCGACGTGGCGCCGGAGGACCCGGAGCCGGAGTACGTCGCCGTCAACGGGCGGAACGAGGTCGCGGTCACACTGCAGGAGAACAACCACATCGCCGTGGTCGACCTGGCCAGCGGTGCGGTGGTCAGCGACTTCTCGGCGGGCACCACGACCGTGGAGAACGTGGACACCGAGGACGACGGCCGGATCTCACCGGACGGCACGGTCAGCGGGCCGCGCGAGCCGGACGCGGTGGCGTGGCTGGACGACGACACGCTCGCCACCGCGGACGAAGGCGACTGGCTCGGCGGCACCCGCACCTGGACGGCTTTCGACGCCGGCACCGGAGAGGTGGTCTTCTCCTCCGGCAACGAGCTGGAGAACCTGGCGATCCGGAGCGGTCAGTACCCGGACGACCGGGCGGACAACAAGGGTGTCGAGCCGGAAGGCATCGCCGTGGCGGACTTCGGGCGGCATCGCTATGCGTTCGTCGGCCTGGAGCGCGCGAACATGGTCGCGGTCTACAACGTCGACGATCCGCAGCACCCGCACCTGGTGCAGGGGTTGCCGACGGGTGTCGCGCCGGAGGGCCTGCTGCCGATCCCGAAGCGGAACCTGCTGCTCGTCTCGGCCGAGGAGGACGACGCCGACGACGGCATCCGCTCCTCGCTGGCCGGCTACCGGTTCACGCATGCGTCGCACACCGCACGGCTGGCGCGCAACGCGGCGGCGCCGACGATCGTCTCCGCCGACGCCGAGGACGGGTCGCCGATCGGATTCGGCGCGCTCTCCGGACTGTCCGCGGTCCCCGGTGACGCGGGACGCGTGGTCGCGGTCACCGACAACGCGTACCAGCCGAGCCGGATCCTGACCGTCGACGTGGCCGCGGTGCCCGCCGTCGTCGAGGCGGAGCAGGTGATCACCAGCGACGGCGAGGCGGTGTCGTATGACCTGGAGGGAATCGCCGCCGTCGACGACGGATACTGGCTGGTCTCCGAAGGCAACCCGGGCGCGGGGGCCGAGCACCTGCTGCTCCGCACGGACACCGAAGGTGCCGTGCTGGAAGAGGTCCGCCTGCCCGGCGAGGTGTCGGCCGGCGCCTCCCGGTTCGGCTTCGAGGGTGTGGCCGTGCTCGGTGACCACGTGTGGGTCGCGGTGCAGCGCGAGTGGGCGGACAACGAGCGTGGTCAGGTCAGCCTGGCGCGATACACACCGGCGACAGGGGAGTGGGCGTTCGTCGCGTATCCGCTGGATGACGCGCCCGTCGGCGGCTGGGTCGGTCTCTCCGAACTGACCGCGGCCGGAGAGAGCGAGCTCCTGGTGCTGGAACGGGACAACCAGCGCGGTGCGACGGCCGCGACGAAGATGGTCTACCGGGTGGACGTGTCGACGGTGGATCCCGTCCCGGCGGGCGAACCGAAGCCGCTACTGGAGAAGGAACCCGTGACCGACCTGCTGCCCGCCCTTCGTGCCGGCGGGGGAGAAGTGGCGGACAAGGCCGAAGGACTGGCACTGATCGGCACCGCCGGCCGGTCCGGCAGGCAGGAGATGGTGGCCGTGGTCGACAATGACGGGCTCGATGACGCGCCGGGCGAGTCGATCTTCCTCCGTCTCGGGCGGCCGTAGCGATGCGCATGGTGGAGGCATCTGCGGGTGATCAGCTGATGGTTTCGGCGGTGAGCTCGTCGAAGTAGGGCTTCATGGCCGGGTAGTACTCGGTGAACTCCGGCTGCGGTATGCCGTCCCGCGCGGCGACGAGCTTGTCGAGGTAGTACTCCCAGCCCGGACCGATCTCGCCGAGCCCTTCGGCGGAGGTGAGATGCTGGATGAGTCGTAGCTCGGTCGTGTCGTCGGCCTCGGTCTCGGTGATGAGCAGCTCCATGTGCCAGGTGCCGGCCTCGTCGTTCATGGACACCGCCAACCGCGTCGGTGGTTCGCATGCATCGATGTACAGATCGGACCAGGACGCATCCTCCTCGAAGGACATCTGCACCTGGACGGTTCGGCCGGGGCCGGCGTCGCCCTTCCACGGTCCGAACCAACGTGCGGTGCGCTCGGGCTCGGTGACACTCGCCCAGACGTCGTCAGCGGACGCTCGGAAGGTGCGGGTGAGGGTCAGGTCGACCCCGTCGGCGGTGCGGAACAGGCGTCCGGATGGGGTGCGGTTCATGCGGTGTTCTCCTTGACGTCGTCGGAGCTGGACGGATGGCGCGTGCGGCGGTCGCGGCGCGTGCGGTATACCTCGGTCTCGAGCGCGTCCAGGTGGCGCTCCCAGCCGGCGGGCTCGCCGAACCGCGCGAGCCACTCGATGAGCTGGGTGAGCTTCTCCGGGTGCAGCATGTAGAACCGCTGTCGACCGACGAGCTCGTCGCTGACCAGGCCACTGCTTCGGAGGACTCGTAGGTGCCGGCTGACTGCGGGCCGGCTGATATCGAACTGTTCAGCGATCTCTCCCACCGAGCGTCGTTGTTGATGCAAGAGCTCGAGAATCTGTCGCCGAACTGGATCGGCGATCGCACCGGCGATCTCATCCACGGACAAAGGGTAACCAATTGGTTACGCATTGTCGAGTCCGCGCTCGCGCTTCTCCACGATTTGAGCAGGTCGTCTTTCGACAGGCCGCGATATGGTGACTGTGCACGCGGCATCGGGCAGTGCTGCGCGGCCGGAGGGGGAGGTTGGGATGTGGGGGAGGAAGACGTTCAAGGATCCCGTGCGGGGAACGGCGCGCGTCGTGTCGTCGTCGCAGGGGCCCAATAATTCCGCGTACGTTCCGCTGCGCGCGATGCTCGTCGTCGAGGCGCCGGGCATCCGGCCGACGTCGGTCGAGTATCGGAAGCGGATTGCCCGTCGGAGCAAGCTGCCGTTTCCTGGGCAGGTCATCCCGATCGAGGTCGACCGGGCAGATCCGACCCGAGTCCGGATCCTGTGGGATGAGATGCCGAAACAGCACGAGACCCTACGGAATCAGGGGCAGGCGCTCGCCGCGGCCTTGCGGGGTGAAGCCGACCCGCCGACCGGGCCGTCGGCCGCCCGGCCTGACCGGCCGAGCCAGGGTGATGAGGATCTTCCCGGACACGTATCGGGTGTCGTGGAACAGATTCGGCAGGCGTTCCCCGGCGCCACGGTGAACATCAAGGCCGGCGAGACTGTTTCCGGCGGCGTGGCGCCTGCCGGAGACGATCGGGTCAGCCAGCTGGAACGGCTGGTGAGGCTCCGCGACAGCGGCGTGCTCACGCCCGAGGAGTTCGCCCAGGAGAAGGCGCGCATCCTCGAACGTGAGTGACGCGGCGAGCCTGCTCGTTGTCTGGGTTCGGTCGAGTCGAAACTGGTCTCCCGTTTCGAAGCTCAATCTCTGGAGCCCGCTCCGAGCCCGCGGGAGGACGGCCGGGTGGAGATGGGGATCCACCGTGCCGACGCACTGCCGGCTTCAGAGCATGGATGCTAAGTCGACGAAAGGCGCCTCTTGCCTCGATGGTTTGGAGAGATTAGCGCATACCGAGGCTTGTTAGCCGCTGTTAGCCTCTTATGAATGTCAATTGTATCGTACTGGCATGCCTAGCCGGTCGAGTCCGCATGATGCGGTGTTCCGCCGGGTTCTTGGTGAGCCCGTCAACGCCGCATCACAGCTGCGCGGGATCCTGCCGGCCGCTCTGGTCGAGCGGCTCGACCTGGACCGGCTGACCCCCGCCGGCGGCAGCTTCATCGACCCCACCCTGCAGTGGCGGCACACCGACTTGCTCTTCACCGTGCCGTTGGACGGACATGAGGCGTTCGTCTACGTGCTCATCGAACATCAGAGCAGCACGGATGCGTTGATGCCGTTGCGGATGAGGTCGACCCGGCCACCGCCGAGGCCGCGGGGGAGTATCTGCCCCGGTTCCAGTTCCTACTCGACGATCTCGCCCGCCTCGACGAGGACACCTTGCGCAGCCGGCCGCTGACCCCACAGGCCCGCATCACCCTGTTACTACTCAAGATCGCCGCCGGCAATGCCCAGCTCGCCGACGACCTGAATACATGGGCCGACGATCTGCGCGCCATCCTGGACCGTGGCGACGGTATCGACGACTTCGTCGCGCTGGTGACGTACATTGAGAACGTCGGCGAGACACCCACCGACGAGCTCCACCGGCTGTTCGCAAAACTCGGGCCCGAAGCAGAGGAGGCATACATGACCACTGCAGACATGCTCCGCGCCGAAGGACGCGTAGCGACCGTGCTGCAGCAACTGAGCCTCAAGTTCGGGCCTCTCCCACAGACCACAGTCGACGCGGTGCAGAACGCTTCTGCCGAACAGCTCGAAGCCTGGACCGCCCGCGTCCTCACCGCTGACACACTCGACGAGGTCCTGCGCTGATCCACGCGCCATCCGCGACAGGGAGGACTACCAAGGTTCTGCCGTGGGGCGGATCCTGATCTGGTCGACGTGCGCCTCGCCGGACGCGCTCGGGTCTTGGTTGGCGATGTAGATCCGGACGTCGTCGCCCGTGTTGCTTGGTGCGGTGAACGTCACCGAGTGTGATGTCCAGCCGGTACTGCTGAACGGCTCGCTGGCGAGCACCTGCCCGGTGTCCAGGTTCTCCACATAGACCACGCCGGCTGCCGAACCGCCGTCCGTCTTACCGACGAACTCCACGGTGTACGACGTCGACGGGCTCCAGTCCTCCCACGGCTGGGATACCGATTGTGCGGTACCGCCAGTGGAGACGATGGTCAACCCGTAGTCGCCGGCGTAGGCGTTGGTGCTGTCGCGGTACGCCGTCGTCGAGGACGAGCCCACCCGGTACCACTGCGCCGCGTAGGTCGGGTCGAAGCTGGTCTCCAGCTCGAAACCCTGGTTGAGCAGCTTGGCGACGTCCCACGTCATGATGCGGGCCAGCGCCAGCATGTCGTAGCCGCTCTGCGCCGACGAGTTCCGGTACTGCTCAGCCACCACCCAGTACAGGCTCCGCTTCCACTGTGCGTACTGGGTCCACTCGACCAGATACTTGCTGAAGCTCGTGTCCCCGGATCCGTCGACGTACTTGGTCACCGCGGGCGACGTGGTCGAGCCGTTCCACATCCGGGTGGCGATCGTGTTGGTGAAGCGCTGCATGTCGGTGGCGTTGAAGACCACGCCGCGCTGATACATCTCCCGTGCCGCGCCCACGTCGAGATTCGCGTGCGACGTGTCCTCCGGCGTGCTCGTGTAGTACGCGTAATTCCAGATGTAGTCGTCGCCGCTGAGGGTCAGCGCGTTCTTGAAGTATTGCCCGTTTCGCTGCGCCCGGTCGAGGTACGTCGCGTCGCCGTTCACGCCGTGCAGCACCAGCAGCATTCGGGCGAACGCCAGCGACTGGTTGTACGGCAGATACGTCCAGCTCGCACTGTGCGAGAAGGCGTCGAACTGTGTGGACTGCTTGTAGGTGCCGGTACCGGACGACAGCGACGCCCACGTGTTCCCGATGTACGAGCTGGACTCCCACCGTGGGACGAGTTCGTTCTCCAGAAAGTTCAGGTAAGCATCCGCCTTGGTGGCATACGCGGCCTGTAGCGACGGCGTCTGCTCCACCAGCTCGATGAAATGCGCGATCGAGGTGCCGACCATCCCGTCGTGCACGATGTACGGGAACTTGCCGCTGATCTTCACGTCGTCGAAATACGCGCGCCCGCCCGAGACGGTGTAGTCCATATGGCCGAGCCACACCTCGAGGTCGTGCCCGGTGGCCGTGGGCGTCCGGCATTCGGTGCTGTAGTACTGCCAGGACGTGTCGTCCACCGTGATCGAGCACAGGATCTCGCCGGTCGTCCGGTCGTGCAGTTACGCGCGGCCTTGGGCGGCCGAGCCGTTGGTCTTCGCGTTGACCCGTAGCACGTAGACCGTGTCCGGCTCATAGGTGTTCATGTCCTGGTAGAGCTTGCGCCAGGCCTGACCGTCGGAGTCGATCCGCACCGCGTAGCCGCCGGTGCTGGCGTCGGTGGTGCGGAACGCGTTGGAGCCGGTGGTCTGGAAACGCGACCAATATCGCGGCAGCGTGGAGTCGCCGGGGTCGCCCGTCTCCATGCCGCCGTTGTCCACCTCGACCGGCGAGTATCGAGCCGTGCTCCAGCCCAGGTAGCCGTCGCCGTCGGCATCGTCCGCGTCGGCGATCATCCGGTCGACGTGGGTGACGAGCTTGTCCAGCCATGCGGTGTCCCGGCTGACCCGATAGACGTCGACGTAGCTGTCCAGCACGTAACTCTCGCTCCAGGCGAAGGTCGCGCTGTCGGCGGCGGTGTAGAAGTCGTCGCCGACGGCGGCCTCCATCGCGACGTACCTGTCGTACCAGGGGTTGCCCGGCGCCCCGGGGGGCCCCCACGGCCGTGAACGTCATGCCGACTCTTCCGTGTTTCAGGTGCGCCGACATGCCCGCTCCTACTGTCCGTTGTGCGCGGCGAGGAAGGCGGTGCTGAGCAGATATGACCCGAAAATCGGCTCAGGTTGTTCGCGGTTGAAGATCTCCCGGGCATGGTCGAAGATCCGCTCGTCCCAGCGGGCGAGGTTCACCCAACGGGGCGCTTGGAGGTCTTGCAGGCCGAGGTTGGCGGTCCCGTCGACGCGGTACCAGACGTGCGCCTGGCCATCGTCGCCGTAAGCCAGCATGTTGTCCGCGTACGTGGCGGCGAACCGGCGCATGTCGGTCTCGTCGAACACCATCCCCAGTCGGTAACCGGCGAGGGCCGCCTCGACGCTGATCGCGCCGTGTGATCCGTCCTCGATCTGACGAGCGCCGTTGTACGCGGGCGTCCACTCCGACACGTCGTCGTCCTGGGAGTAGCCGTTGTAGACGTGGCCCTTGGTCCACCAGTAGTTCCAGATGTAGCTGTTCCGCAGTGTCCGCAGGTCGTTACGGAAGGTGGTCAGCATCCGGACGGCGCGATCCCGGTACGGTCCGTCGTCGACCAGCGCGCCGAGGTGCGCCTGGGCGGTGGCCAGCGCCACGAACTGGTTGTGTGGCATCTCGCACCCGTCGAACGCCAGCGGCGTTCCCTTCTCCCAGATGTACCAGCCCTCGCCCTGGTCGTTCTGCCGCCACTCGTGGTCGTGGCAGGCGACGGCGTCACGGACCGCGCGCAGGTACGTGGCGGCCTTGGCGCCGTAGCGCGGCATCAAGGATGGGGTCTTGCGCACGATGCGGCAGAACTCGGCGATCGGCGCTGTGATCATCCCGGTGTGCACCGAGAAGGTCACGTAGTGCGAGGACATGGTGTAGGTGCCGGCTTGCGGGAGGGCCGGTGAGTTGTCCCCCCGCAGATCCACCGCGGTGGCGCGGGTCACGGTCGGGCTCGCGTCGCGGATCCGCGTCACCGCGAAGTCCGGGCTGGTGGCGTCCATGGTGAGATTCGCGAACGTGTCGCTGCGGTTGATCCGGGTGTCCGTGATGGTCACCGCGAATCGGTCCGCCGACTCGTGTGCCACGTCGGCGGTGACGCCGTCGGCGTACGCCTGCGCCGTGCGCAGCCGCAGCGACGGCGCGCCGTTCGGGCCCGGGACGTCGACCTCGCCCCCGGTGTACGGGTATCCGCCTCTCCAGACCGGCAGCGACTCTCCACGCCAGTCGGTCACCCCGCGTTCGCTATCCCTGATGGAGAGGATGGCGTCGATGTTGCGGCACAGCAGGTCGAGGTACCGCGTGTCGCCGAACGCCTCATACATGGTGATGTACGAGCGCAGTATGTAGGACTGGCCCCAGGCCAGGGATCCACGGTTCTCGTTCGGGACGTCGGGCTGGGCGTCGCCGTGCTCGGTGAAGTACGCCTCCGCCCAGTCGTACGTCGCCCGGAGCGCGTAGTCCCGTGTTTCCGCCCGGGCGGGTGCGGTGGTCAGAAGTCCGGTCGCGGTGCCGATGCCGAGTACGGCTCCGGCCTGCAGCAGTCGACGACGGCCGAACGAGCGGTGGCTGGACATGCGGTTCCTCCTGTTGATCGAGCGGGACGTGACGTGCGTACGCGGATCGGGACACGGAACAGGTGGGAGCGCGGCGGGATCTCAGCCCTTGACCGCGCCCTTCATGCCTTCGAGGATGTGGCGCTGCATGACGAGGAAGAAGACGAGGACCGGGATCAGCGAGATCACCGTGCCGGCCGCCAACGAGCGCACGTCGGTGCCGGTCACTCCGGTGAGGTAGGCGATACCGAGCGCGATCGGGTACTTGCTGGTGTCCTTGAGCACCACCAGCGGCCAGATGAAGCTGTTCCACACCGAGATGAACCCGAAGATGGCGAGGACGGCGAACGCCGGCTTCGCCGCCGGCAGCATGACGTGCCAGAAGACGCCCCACTCCTTACATCCGTCGATGCGGGCGGCGTCGTCGAGTTCCTGCGGCACCCCGGCGAAGGTCTGCCGGAGCAGGAAGATGCCGATCGCGGAGAGGATGCCCGGCAGCATCACACCTGCGTAGCTGTCCGCGAGCCCCAGCTCGGAGACCACCAGGAACCGCGGGATCAACATCAGCTCGCCCGGCAGGAACATGGTGGAGAGGAAGAGGAAGAACACGACTGTGCGTAGCCGGAACCGCATCCGGGCCAGCGGATACGCGGTCAGCGCGGAGACCGCCAGGTAGGCCGGCACCATCACGCCCACGTAGATCACCGAGTTGAGCAGGTACCGGGGAAAGTCGATCACGGTCCATGCGCGGATGAACCAGTCCACCACCGGCGGACGCGGAATGAAGTCCGGCGGGAAGGAGAAGACGTCCTGGGTGGCGGGTTTCAGCGATGACGACACCAGCACGACGAACGGTCCGATGAAGATGATCGCCAGGATGATCAGCAGGACGTAGTTGCCGGCGAGGGTCGACGTCCGGCGTCGGCGGGTGCGGGCCGTCATCGGCGCTCCTTCGTGAGCTGGTAATTGATCACAGCCAGGACGATCATGATGGCCCAGAGCACGAGGGCTATCGCGCTGGCGTAACCGAACTCGTAATCCTCGAACGCCTTGGACCACACGTAGTAGCCCAGGGTCATGGTGCTGTCCTGCGGGCCGCCGCGCGTCATCACGTAGACGGAGGTGAACACCTGCATCGCATCGAGCATCGCCATGGTGGACGTCACGGCGACGTACGGCACCATCAACGGTACGGTGATCTTGGTGAGCCGGTGCCAGACGCCGGCGCCGTCGATCTCGGCCGCCTCGTAGAGGTCAGAAGGGATGGCCTGCAGGCCGGCAAGGTAGATCATCATGTAGATCCCCATGCTCTTCCAGCCCTCGATGACGATCAGGCAGGGCAGCGCCCAGTCGGTGCTGAGCAGCCAGGCGGTGGGTTCGTCGGCGATGCCGAGGCTGGTGACGATCCAGCTGAGCACGCCCTCGGCGTCGAGCACGTATTTCCAGGTCACGGCGACGGCGACCATCGAGACGACGACCGGCATCACGATGGCGAGCCGGAACCCCTGGATGCCGGGGATCCGCTGATTGACCAGCACGGCCAGCAGCAGCGGCACGGCCACCGCGAGCGGGATCATGCCGAGCAGGAACAGGAACGAGTTGACCAGCGCCTCGTGGAACCGTGGATCGTCGAGCATCCGCTCGAAATTCGCCGTGCCGACCGCGATCGGCGCCGAGATCCCGTCGTATCGATAGAACGCCAGCTGTAGCGCCTGCACGGCCGGCCAGACGAAGAAGACCGCGAAGAGCGCGAGGCCCGGCAGCATGAACAGCCACGGGGACCAGAATGCGGGGCGATTCGCGCGGGCTCGCCAGGCCGGGCCGCGCGGTACCGAATCCGGCGCGCCCCGTCGAGGCGGATGCGGCGTCGTCCGTTCGGCCACGGGCGTCAGCTCGGGCACATCGCTTCCGGACTGCTGTGGCATCTCACCTCCGGGCGATCATCGGGAGTCAGATTGGGTCGCATAAAAATGGAACAGTTCGTGTCCTAAACGTGGCAGTGACTATAAGCCCAGTTATCTGGCGACGTCTACCCCCGAATTGTTGAGAAATGTGTCGCCGCTGTGACATGGATATTTTCGGAACAGCGCAGGAGTGGCGGGCATGTTGTGGGCATGTGGAAGGCCGCCTATTGACTTGGGTGGAGTTGTGTCCGAAACTGGTCGCCAACATTCAGCGGCGCCGAGTCCATGGCTTCGACACCTTCTTCCACTCAGGAGAGACCATGCGATCCGATCCCACCATCCACCGTCCAACGCGGCGCTGGCCGATGCTCACCGCGGCAGCGGTCGGGCTGGCCATGATCACGTCGGGCTGCATCAGCGGCGCCGACGCCGAGGAGGAGTCGGACGAGCAAGCTGAGCCCGAGTCCACCGAACTCGGCGGTGAAGTCGAGTGGTGGACCATCAACCTGCAGGCCAATTACTCCGACTACATCCAAGGGCTGATCGACACCTACGAGGCGGACAACCCCGGCACCACGATCAAGTGGGTCGACGTGCCGGGTGCCGACCTGGCCACCAAACTGCTCGCCGCGCTCGCCGCCGGAGAGGCGCCGGACCTGGTCAACATCGGATCCCCGGATCTGGGCCGGTTCCAGAACTCATTGACCGACCTCAACGACTACTTCTCGGCGGAGGAACTCGCCGAGTACCAGGAGTCGCTGGTCGAGCCGCTGACATTCGACGGCGCCGTGACCGCCCTGCCCTGGTACAACGGCGGCTCGCCGGTGGCGATGTACCGGCAGGAGGCGATGGAGGGCACCAGCTTCGATCCGGAGAACCCGCCGGTCACCTACGACGAGATCTTCGACGTCGCCGCCGAGGTCACGGACGCGCACGGGATCGCCGGGTTCAGCGCGATACCCGGACATCTCGTGTTGCCGTACTACGGCGTGCAGATGTTGAACGAGGACAAGACCGAGGCGACCTTCAACACCCCCGAGGCGGTGGCGGTCCTGGAGAAGTGGAAGGAGGCCTACGACGCGGGTGTGCTCGCGCCGGGCTCCGTCTCCAAGGATGAGCGGAACCTCCCGGAGAACCTGGAGAACCGCAAGGTCGGGTTCAGCATCAACGTGCCCGCCGCCCGGCTGGTCAACACGGAGGAGAACGCGCCCGAGGTGTACGAGGACGTGGTGGTGACACCGGGCGTGCGTACCCCTGAGGGGAAGTTGCTGCTGCAGGGTCAGCAGACGTTCGGGATCCCGGCCGACTCGGACAACAAGGCCACGGCCGCGGACTGGTTGAAGTTCGTCACCAACGCGGAGAACCAGTTGGAGTTCTGCAAGATCGTGGCGATCTTCCCGTCGACCAAGGCGACGTTGGAGGACCCGTTCTTCGACAGCCAGGGCGAGGAGCCCACCGACGTCGCACGCAACATCATCGTCGAGACACTGCCGGATCTCGAAGACGGCGCCCTGGGCACGTCGAAGGACTTCCAACTCGGCGAGCTCCTGGCCGAGCAGGTGCGCGCCTTCTTGCAGGGCGATGTCGACGCGCAGACCGCCCTGGACAACGCAGCCGAGCAGTGGAACACGGAGCTTCAGCAGCAATGACACGTACACAGAACGACGGCGAGACCCTTCGTATCGGCGTGGTCGGCGCGGGGATCATGGGCACCAGCAACGCCCGGGCCGTCAACGCGCTCGCCGGAGCCGAGCTGACCGCGATCACCAGTGGGACCCGTGAAAGCGCCGAGAAGCTGGCCGGTGAGTTCGGTGGGCGGCCGCAGGTCTTCGACGATTACGAACAGTTGATCGATTCGGGTCCGGTGGACGCGGTCGTGGTGGCGACGCCCGACCATCTGCACGCCGACGTCGTGGTGAAGGCCGCCGCAGCCGGAAAACACATTCTGGTGGAGAAGCCGTTCACGACGTCGGTGCAGGACGCCGACCGATGCGTCCGCGCCGTCCGGGAGGCCGGCGTGATCGCGATGTGCATCTTCAACCACCGCTGGGTGCCCGCCTACGCGCAAGCCAAGGACCTGATCGCCGGGCTGGGCAGCCCGGCGGTCGGGTACGCACGCAAAGACGACACCATCTACGTCCCGACCGAGATGCTCAACTGGGCGCAGAACACCACCTGCGCCTGGTTCCTCTCCAGTCATGACATCGACCTGGTCACCTGGTTCTTCGACGACGAGGTGGAGCAGGTGTACGCCACCGCTCGGTACGGCAAGCTGCGCTCGCTCGGCATCGACACGCCGGACGCCATCCAGATCCAGGCGCGGTACCGGCGCGGTGCCGTGGCGACGTTCGAGTCGGCGTGGATCTATCCGAACACCTTCCCCACCATGGTGGACAGCTACATCACCGCCATCTGCGACGACGGGGTCATCCAGCTGGACCGTCAGCAGGAGAACGTCGTGATGGCCACGCCGGACGGCGTGAAGTTCCCGCGGAACATGCTCAAACGCACAGTGCACGGCGTGCTGGCGGGCGCCTACCCGGACGCGGTCGCGCACTTCGTCGACTGCGCCACGCGCGGCGTCGAACCGCTGATCACGGTGGAGAGCTCACGGCACGTGACGGCGGTGCTGGAGGCGGCGCACGCGTCCATCGCCTCCGGGCAACCGGTGGCGGTGCCGGAGCCGGGGCGGACCGTCGGATGACGCGCTGGGTGGAGAGCCCTCCGCATGTCGACCACGCCCGGATGCGGCACATCACCGACGAGCATCTGGTGGACTCGCTCGACCTGACCGCCCCGGGGATTGAAGGCTTGGCCAGGGCCGCCGGCGACACGGACGCGGCGTTGCGGGAGTGGCGGGCGTACCGAGCGAGCGGCCGGGCCCCGCTGCCGGTGGGCGACATCGGCCGCTGGGCGCGGCGGCGCGAGGACCGGCCGTCGGCGCCGCGGGCCGGCCTGGTGCTGAGCGGCTCCGAGGGCGTGCGGCGCTTCTTCGGCGCCGCCGGCGTGCCCGACGGCTTCCTCGGCGCCGCGGATCTCCTGCTCGAGACGGAGGTCGATTTCCTCGATTCCAGCCGCGGACGCTCGGGTTTCTACGGGTTCCACTACCTGTACTGGATGCGGCCGTTGCTGGAGGCGTACGCGCTCACCGGCAAGGCGGATTACGCGGCCCGGTATGGCGAGCTGTTCTCACAGTGGTACGACGTGCGCGACGACGTGGCCGGCGACTGGCCCGGGTTGGACGTGATCTGGTATTCGCTGGGCGTCTGGAGCCGCAGCGGACTGTTCAACCAGGCGATCTCGCTGCTCTCGGCAGAGCCTGCGTTCACCGACGAACAGTGGCGGCGGACGATGAAATGCCTGCTCGGCGGCGCCCGATGGGCGGCCGAGGAACACAGCGCATTCCGCAACGGGAACTGGCAGCTGGCCTCGGTCTGCGAGCTGGCGCACGTCGCGTCGGTGTACCCGGAGTTCGGTGAGCGGGACGAGTGGCTGGGTGTCGCGCGGCAGCGCGTCGAGGATCACCTGGAGCTCGATTTCTATGCCGACGGGGGCCATTACGAGCGCTCCCCGTCGTACCACGCGATGTGCCTGCGCGCCCTGCACGTCGCCGCGCTGTCCGCCGATGGGGCGCAGTGGCCGCTGCTGGACCATCCCCGGCTGCGCGCGGCACACGACTGGCTGGCCGAGATGGCGCATCCGGCCGGGTGGGTGCCGCACCTGCAGGACTCACACATCGTCCGGCCGGCCGAGATGCTGCTGGTCGGCCATCACCTCTACGGTGTGCCAGAGTGGAAAACGCTGGTGGAGCGCTGGATGGGGGAGGAGCGCATCGTCGATCGGCTGGACTGGCTGGGTCCGCGCCCGGACGGCACGGACCCGGTCGAGTTCTTCTTCGCCGCACCGTCGGCGGAGCCCGACGGGAGCAGCACGCTGCTGCGATCGAGCGGCTACGCGATACTCCGGCAGGGGTGGACAGCGGCCGACCTGACGACGACCGTCAACCTGGGGCCGTATGTGGGGCATGAGCTGGAGCCGCACTCGCACCACGCCGCCCTGGACTTCGTCGCCTCCGGCTGGGGCGAGCCGTTGGCCTGGGAAGCCGGCGGACCGCCCAGCTACGACGACCCCGGCTACTACAGCTGGTATCAGGCGGGGCGTGGGCACAACAGTGTCACCCTCGAGGGTGAGCCCGATTCGGCCCAGCGGAACACCGTGGTCGAGTCGTTCTGGACGCTGGGCGTCGATGAGATGCGGGTTCAGGGCGCTATGACCCACCAAACCCGCATCCCATCTGAGCGCACTGGCGCATCCGACGGCGCCTCCGCAGCCGTGGGAGTCGACGTCGTGGTGGGCCGGCATGATGCGTACCGGCAGCGGCATCGTCGGCGGATCGTCTTCATCCGATCCGAACCGGCCTACTGGCTGATCACCGACGAGCTCGCCGACGACGAGCCGGTACGCTCCACCTGGACCGTCCACGGACGCTCGGCCTGGAAGGACGAGGGGGAGCACTGCTACGTGTCGTCCGAGGCGCCCGGCCTGGTCGTGGTGCCGCTCGAGCCGCCGTCGGAGGTCGAGCATGCTACGGGCCCGGCGCGGCTGCCGCACAGCCAGGTCGCAATCGACGCTGACGTCGCCGCCGCCGCTGATGCCGCCGCCGACGACGCGGACGCCCCCGTGAGCAGCGCGGATTTCGATGCCGGTGACACATCCGAGGCTCTGCGCGAGCGCCGCAGTCGGCCCGACCAGTACGGCACCATCCACGGACTGCACCTGGTCCACCAGCAGGCGAGGCTGCACACTGTGCTGGTTCCGTTCCGGCACCAGGCGCCCGCGGTGGATGTCGAGCGTGTCGAGGGTACGAAGTCCGCCGATGCGAAGTCCGCCGACGCGGAGGCGGCCGACGTGAAGTCGGTCGGCGCGGAGTCGGTGGTCGTGCGCATGCCGGGCGTCGTCGACACCATCGGCCCGTCCGGCTGGACCCGCACCCGTGCCGACGGCACGGTGGAGCGCGCACGCTGGGACCTGGACCCGGAGCGTCCGGACCGATCCCCGGACACGCCAGATGATGCCCGGCCGGACGCGCGCTCGGCTGACGGGCCTGCGCTCACCGGCCGTGGCGTACTCGCGTGGTGGTGCCGGACCGGCTCCGACGGCCTGACGGCGCAGCTGGTCACCGACCGTCGGGCGACCGTGACTGTGCACGGTCCGCTGGTCCGCGGTGAAAACGCGCGAGGCGCGCCCGCCGGCGACCGGGGAACTGGCAGCCCCGGCGGGCCTCGGGTCACCGTCAACGGGGTGCAGGTCGCCGTGGCGACGGGCGACGGCCCGGACACGATCACGCTGCCGTCCGAGGGCACGTGGACCGTCCGGATCGCGGAACGAGGGGTCGATGACTGAACACCAGCGCGGCATGTCCGAGCAACTGCGGCTGCTGGACGTCGCCGCATCGCTCGGCCGGCACCCGGCACACGAGGTCGGCAGCGGCAGTCCGGCCGCGATGATCTCCACGCTGGATCGGTACGGCATCGCGGAAGCCGTCGTCGCACACACCGTGGCCACGCACCACGAGCCGGCGGCGGGCAACGCCCGCGTGCTGGCGGAGGTGGCGGACGAACCGCGGCTGCGACCGTGCTGGACGGTGCTTCCGCCGACCTGTGGTGAGCTGCCCGGCGCGGCGGAGCTGGTGACGCAGGCGCGGGCCGGGGGCGTCGGGCTGTTCACGGTGCGGCCCGGGTCGCACGGTTTCGACCTGGCCGGACCGGACACGGCGCCGCTGCTGGAGGCCGCCGCCGAACACGGCATGCCGATCCTGGTGGACGCACCCGAGACGGACTGGGCCGCGGTGGAAGACGCGGCGGCGGCACACCCAGAGCTGTGGCTGATCGTCTCCGAGGTGGGGTACCGGGAGCTGCGCCGGCTGTGCGGGCTGCTGGAACGCCGGCCGCGCATCCTGCTGTGCACGGCCAACCTCTCCGGCCACCTGGCGCTGGAGTTCCTGGTGCACCGGTTCGGCTCGCACCGGCTGGTGTTCGGCACCGGCCAGCCGGTGCGCGACCCGGGTGAGGCGGTACTCCGCCTGCTCTGGTCCGAGCTGGACGACGCCGACGTGCGCGCGATCGGTGGAGACACCATGCGCGGCCTGCTGGCGACGTCCCGAACCACCGTGGAGGTAGCATGAACAGCCGCGCACCGGCCGGAGCCGTGCTCAGCCGGGAGCCCTGGCAGGGCACCCCGATCCTGGACGCGCATGCGCACCTGGGGCCGTACAACCGGTTCTTCATCGCCGACCCGAGCGGCGCGGCGATGCTCCGGGTGATGGACCGGTGCGGCGTCTCCGGCGCGATCCTGTCCAGCATGCTCGGGGTCGAGCTGGACGCGGACGCCGGAAACGAGGAGACCGCGGCGCTCTGCCTGGCACACCCGTCCCGGTTCGCCGGGTACGTGGTCGTCAACCCGTGGCAGGACCCGGCGGGGCAGCTGGAGCGGTGGCGCGACCACCCGGCCTTCGTCGGCGTCAAGCTCCACCCCGACCTGCACGAATATCCGCTGGACGGGCGTCGCTACCGGCCGGTGTGGGAATACGCGGAGGTCACCGGGCGTCCGGTGCTGACGCACACGTGGGCGGGCTCGCAGTTCGACGATCTGGACCACCTCGACCGGGTCGCGACCGACCATCCGCGGGCGCGGATCCTGGCCGGGCACGCCGGGGTGGCGCCGAGTTCGTTCGGGCGGGCGATCGACGTGGCCCGGCGGCACCCGCGGGTGGTGCTGGAACTGTGCGGGTCGCACAACCACGGCCGCGCGATCGCCGAGATGGTCGGCGCCGTCGGGCCCGGTCAGGTGGCGTTCGGCTCCGACTTCCCGTTCATCGATCTGCGGATGTCGCTGGGGCGGATGCTCTTCGCCGAGCTGGCCGACGAGGAGCGGGCCGCCGTGCTCGGAGGCACCATGGCGAGTGTGCTGTCGGCCGGACACGCAGGGGGTACCGCCCTGCTCGACCGTTTCCGGCGGGGTCCGGCACACTGACACCTGTGAACGACGACGCCTCCCAGCCGGCCGGGCCGTCCGCGCGCGCCGCCTCGCCCCGCGAGCATCTGTCTCAGGTTCGGGCGCCGGTGGCGGTCGGCGTCGTCGGCCCGCCGGATGTGGTGCAGAGCATCCTGAGCCTGGACGCGGCGGTGGGCGGCAACGTCCGGCTCATCGGCGCCGCGCACCACGTCGACTCGGAGCTGCTGACGCGGGCGCAGGCGGTGAGCGAAGACGCGGACATCATCCTGTTCACCGGGCCGTTGCAGTATGACCTGGCCGCGGACAAGCTGCCCATCCCGTCCACGTTCGTGCCGATCAGCGGGACGTCGCTGTTCTCGGCGCTGATCCGGGCGGCGGAGAACCCGGCGATCGAGATGGACCGGATCAGCATCGATTCGATCTCGCGCTCCGAGGTCGAGGAGGCCTACGCCGACATCGGCCGGAGCACCAGCGGGCTGCACGTCGCCCCGTATGACGGTCCGGAGTCGGTGGACGGCTTCAGCCGGTTCCACACCGAGCTGTACCGGGCGGGGGAGACGACGGCCGCGTTCACCACGGTGAAGTCGGTGGCGAACCGGCTGCAGGCGGACGGGATTCCGGCCGTGCGGATGGCGCCCACCACGGCCAATCTGCGCAGCGCGGTGATGACCAGCGCGCTGCTCGGTACCGGGTCGCTGCTGGAGGAGGCACAGCTGGTCCTGATGACCGTGCACGTCACGTCGCCGGAGGGCTCCGGTCACTGGGGATGGAGCAACTACCGGCTGCAGGGCGCCCGGCTCACCGTGCACCAGCTCTTGCTGGAGGAGGTCGAGGCCGCGGGCGCGGCGCTGCTGGCGTATGAAGGCATGACGTTCGGCATCACCGCCACCGCGGGCGCGTTGCGTCAGCTCACCGATAACCTGCACACCGCGCCCTTCGTGGACCGGCTGCAGGCGGCACTAGGCCTGCAGGCGTTCGTCGGCATCGGCAGCGGCCGCACCGTGCAGGAGGCGGATGCCCACGCGCAACAGGCGCTCGGACTGGCGCAGAGCCACGCCGGGCACCCCGCACAGGTGGTGGGGGCGGACGGCACCGTGGTCGGGCTGCCGCCGCGGTCGCGGCGGCGGGAACGTGTGGTGGCTGATGACAGATACGCGCACGAGCGGGAGATGCTGCGCCGGATCATCATGGCGCTGCCGGACACCGAGCCCGAGCCGCTGATCGTGGACGCCGCACGCGTGGCCGAGGCACTGTCGGTGACCCTGCGCAGCGCTCGGCGCATCCTGAACAGTCTGGTGGCGGCCGGCCTGGCGTGGACCATGCCGCCGGCGCCGTCACCCGGCGGCGGCCGGCCGCGGCAGCGTTTCCGGCTGCTGATCCAGCGCCTGGAACCGCGCTGACGCTGGCACGGGTGGCGCCTCTTCCTGTGTCTTTCCATCACGTCCTGGCCCACCACCACGTCGGTTGACCTCGACCGTCACGGCTGCGAGTGGGCGGACCGGCGGGTCTCGGACGGGGTGGCGCCGGTCTCCCGGACCAACACCCGGCGCAGCTGCACCGGTGTGCCGAAGCCGCTGGCCCGGGCGACCTGCGCCATGCCCAGCCGGGTCTCTTCCAGCAGCCGCTGGGCCCGGCGGACTCGCCGTTGGGTGACGTAGTCGCGGAAGGTGGTGCCCAGCTCGGAGCGGAACAGGTGCGAGACGTGGAACGGGCTGACGCCGACCGTGGCCGCCACACGTTTCAGCCGCAGGTCGGGGTCGGTGAAGTGTTCGTCCACGTGCCGGCGGATCAACTCCAGGGTTGGCGACCGGGTCAAGCCGCGCCGGTGCCGGAGCGCAAGGGCGTCGACCACGCGCTCCACCCAGGCCACCACGGCGCCCGGCTCGTGCAGGTCGGCCAGCTCGGTCAGGGCCGCGTAGGGCACCGCCTCGCAGACGGCCATCCAATCCGCCGCGGTGCCAACGCCGAGCCGCCCGTCCAGCGTGGCCGTGGTCGCCAGCACCTGACCGAGGAGCCAGCGGCGCACGAGCTCGTCGTCGCCGGAGGCCTGGGCGGTCGCGGCGGCGAACCAGTCGCAGAGCAGACGCCGGGCCCGGTCGGACTCACCTCTGCCGATGGCACGGGCCACCTCCCGGTGGGCATCGTGCGGCGCACGCGCATCAGGTGGACTCTGGCCGCTCCGGCTGGGGTGGCCGGCGGTGACATCGCCAGGGGAAGGCGCCGACGCCGGTATGACCCGGTCCGGTCCGAGGGCGAGCTTGGCCCGGTGCGCCTGGCGTGCCGAAGACGTCGCCACGGCGACGGCGTCCGCATCGGCGCCGGTGACGGCGACCGGAGCGCCGATGGCGACCGTGACCGTGACGTCGGCGGTGTGACGCGCCGCTCGGTGGATGCCGGCGGCGACCTCCCGAGCGCGGCGCTCCAGGTCGTCGGCGGCGGGGGAGGAGAGGGTCAACAGCCACTCATCCGGCGGAAGGTGTTCGACCCGGGCGTCGCCCAGGCCGCGCGCGTGTCCGGCGATCATGCGGTCGAGCGAACGGCGGGTGCGCTCCGCCCAGCCGTCCGGCGCGTCCGCCGCGCGCGACAGGAAGGCGTCGACGTCCACCAGCAGGCAGCACACGGCCGGCGGCGTCCGCGGCGGCCCGACGTCGGCGGAGGCGTCGAGGTTCGTGTCCCGTCGCACGTCCGGTCGATACGCGCCTGCCAGCATGAC
Organism: Phytoactinopolyspora halotolerans; assembly: GCF_010550675.1. Lineage (GTDB taxonomy): Bacteria > Actinomycetota > Actinomycetes > Jiangellales > Jiangellaceae > Phytoactinopolyspora > Phytoactinopolyspora halotolerans. Next base: position 54,167 of record NZ_JAAGOA010000014.1, read on the forward strand.
CACAGCATAGCGGATGAGTGGCCCGTTTGGGACGTCCTAAACATGCCAACCGACGGTGCATAAATAGGGTGACATCGCTGATGTCCGATTGCCGTTAACCCAACAGCACGCGGTTGCGGAGGGTGCCGAGGCCGGTGATGGTGGCATGCATCTCATCGCCGTCGGACACCGGGGCGATCCCGGCCGTGGTGCCGGTGGCGATGACGTCACCGGGCTCCAGCGTCATACCGTCGGTCAGGTCTTCGATGAGCCGCGGTATGCCGAAGACCATCTGCGCGGTCCGCGCGTGCTGGCGCACCTCGCCGTCGATGGTCAGGGTCATCTCCAGTCCGCTGGGGTCGGGCACCGCGTCGGCGGTCACCAGGTACGGGCCGAGCGGCGCGAAGCCGTCGAACGCCTTCGCCTGGTCCCACGGCACGTTCCGGCCGTGGTTGATCAGTTGCAGATCGCGTGCGGTGAGGTCGTTGACGATGGTGTACCCGGCCACGACGCGGCGCCACTCGTCGGCCGGAACGTCCCGGCAGCGGGTACCGATGACGACGGCCAGCTCCACCTCGTGCTCGACGTGCTTCGTCCGCGCCGGTGGGCGGATCTCGCTGCGGTGACCGGTCAGCGCGGACGGGGGCTTGAAGAACAGCACCGGGTCCGGCGGCACCTCCAGCCCGCTCTCCTCGGCGTGGGCCCGGTAGTTCAATGCCATGCAGCACACCTTGCTGCACCGGGCGACCGGCGGCTCGAAGGCGACCGACGCCTCGTCGAGAAGGTCATCGGCGTGCGCGTCGGCGTACGCGGCGCGCACCAGCTCGCCGGCGCCGTCCGTGCCGTGCCGGGCGAGCAGGTCGAGCGGGTCGGCGTCGACGTCCGGAGCCAGCCGCCGCAACGAGACAAGGCCGTGTTCGGGGTGCCAGGCGGCGAGCTCCACCGGCCCGCCTGGCGTCCGCCGGATGCGTCCGAGGTGCATGCGAGGTCCCTTCTCCAGATTCGGGGTGTACTCAGCGCAGCACGGCCCGGCGGGACCGGCAAGGACCCGCCGATGCGATCGGTGCACGGTTGTTGCGGACTTGGTTGACGTGGGCCGACGCCGCGGCCCTATGTTCGTCAGGACGGCACCGGATGTCCGCATCCGGCGACCCGGCCGAAAGCCGGGTACACAGCGGCGGCGAGTCCGTCCCGACAGTTCCGCCGGACGAGGTTGGAGGCCAGGAGTGGCTCGGAAGCTGGAACACAGCGAGGCGCTGTACGCGCGTGCTCGTCAGGTCATCGCCGGCGGCGTGTCCAGCGACGCGCGCCGTCTTCCCGGCACACCTCTCTACGTCGACCGGGCTCAGGGCAGCCGGCTGTGGGACGCGGACGGCAACGCCTACATCGACTACGTTCTGGGGCAGGGACCGGCGATCCTGGGACACAGCCCGGATGTGCTGGCCGATGCGGTCGCGGCACAGATGCGTCGTGGGGTGACCTATTCCGCGCAGCACCTGACGGAGATCGAGGTGGCGGAGCGGATCCGGTCCATGGTCCCGTGCGCGGAGCTGATCCGGTTCAACTCGGTGGGCTCGGAGGCCGCACATGCCGCGCTCCGGCTGGCGCGCGGGCACACCGGCCGGGACAAGGTCATCAAGTTCGAGGGCCACTACCACGGCTGGTTCGACCCGGTGTTGTTCAGCGTGCACCCGCCGCTGGACGCGGCCGGTCCCGCCGACCGGCCGGTCGCGGTGCCCGGCTCCGGCGGCCAGCTGCCCGGCCAGGCGGCCGATCTGGTGCTGACCCGCTGGAACGACCTGGACGCGTTGACCGACACCGTCGCCCGCCATCGCGGCGAGATCGCCGCCGTCGTCATGGAGCCTGTCCTGTGCAACTCCGGGGCGATCACCCCCGACGACGCCTACCTCAGCGCGGTCCGGCGGATCTGCGACGACGAGGGCATCCTGCTCATCTTCGACGAGGTGATCACCGGCTTCCGGGTGGCGCCGGGCGGTGCCCAGGAGCGGCTCGGGATCACCCCGGACATCGGCGTCTTCGGCAAGGCCATGGCCGGCGGGATGCAGGTCTCGGCGCTGGCCGGCAAGGCGGCGGTGATGGAGACGATCGCCTCGGGCAAGGTCTCGCACGCGGGGACCTTCAACTCGCATCCGGTCGCGATGGCCGGTGCACGCGCCGTCCTGGAGGTGCTCGACGAGAAGCGGGACGACATCTATCCGGAGATGGAGCGGCGGGGCCGGCGGCTGATGGACGGGTTCGCCGCGATCGCCTCGCGTCTAGGAGTGCCGATGCTGGTCCAGGGGACCGGGCACCTGTTCCAGACGTATCTGACCGGACGGCCAGACGTCAGGGATTATCGTGAGTTCGCGGCCACGGACCGGGCCACCATGGCGCGGCTGCACGGCCTGCTGCTCGAGGAGGGGATCAACATGGTCCCGCGCGGCCTCTGGTTCCTGTCCGCCGCACACACCGACGACGACATCGACGCGACCCTGGCGGCCTTCGAGAACGCGCTCGCCAAGCTCTCATGATCACCAGCGGTCGACCGTCATCGCCGTGGATCACTGGTGTGTCCACCCCGGCGATCCACGGCAATAGTGGCCGATCACTGATCCGGAGGAGACACCCATGGACGTGACCACCGATACGCTCGCGCTGCACGGCGGAACACCCGCGCTCGGCCCCGGCGACACCATCCCCGGCTGGCCGGAGCACGACGACGCGGAGGAGCAGGCCGTGCTGGGCGTGCTGCGGTCTGGGCGCTGGGGCAGCACGCACGGCGACGTCGTGGCCACGTTCGAGCGCGAGTTCGCCGACTACCAACAGGCGGCGCACGGGATCTGCCTGGTCAACGGGACCATGGCGATCGTGGTGGCGTTGCGCGCGTGCGGCGTGGGCATCGGCGACGAGGTCATCGTGCCGCCGTACACGTTCATCGCCACCGCGTCCGCGGCCCTCTTCATCGGGGCGGTGCCGGTGTTCGCCGACGTCCAGCCCGCCACCCACCTGCTGGATCCGGCCGCGGTGGAGGCGGCGATCACGCCGCGGACCAAGGCGATCGTGGCGGTGCATCTGGCCGGCCGTCCGGCGGACATGGACGCGCTCGCTGCGGTGGCCGCCAGGCATAGTGTCGCCGTGGTGGAGGATGCGGCGCAGGCGCACGGTGCGGAGTACCGTGGACGCCGCGTCGGCGCGATCGGCGACGTCGGCACGTTCAGTTTCCAGAGCAGTAAGAACATGACCGCCGGCGAGGGCGGCGCGGTTCTCACCGACGACGAGCGGGCGGCGAACGCGCTGTATTCGCTGGTGAACGTCGGCCGCGTGCGCGGCGGCGGCTGGTACGAGCACACGTCCGTCGGTTACAACCTGCGTCTGACCGAGTTCCAGGCGGCGATCCTCCGCGCCCAGCTGGCCCGGCACCCGGCTCAGCAACAGGTGCGCGAGCGCAACGCGACCCTGCTCACGCAGCTGCTCGGTGACGTGGACGGCATCGAGCTGGCGCAGCCGGACCCGGCGGTCACGGCGCACGGCCGGCACCTGTTCGTCTTCCGGGTGCCCGCACTGGGGGCCGCCGGCACGCGCGACGCGGCGGTGCGCGCGCTGGCCGCGGAAGGGCTTCCGGGGGCGTCGTCGGGATACGTTCCGCTGCACCGCAACGAGGCGTTGATGCGCGAGACCCGAGCGGTTGTGGACCGGCTCGGTCAGCCATACCCGGAGCCGGACTGTCCGGTGGCCGATCAGGTGTCCACGGACACGATCTGGCTGCCACAGCCGTATCTGCTCGGCGACGACGAGTTCACCCACCGCGTCGCGGGCGCCATCGCCAAGGTCGTCCGCGCGGCAGCAGCGCTGAAGTGAGCCGCGAGCCGCGCCTGGAGTGACCCGTGACCACTCCGCGGTGGGACACCGGCCGACCGGATATTCGGTTGCCTGACCGCCGGCCGGCACGACACCCTCGTGGATCGTGGATGATCGATACAGCGATGGGCGCGCCGGAATCGACGCGGTCCTGGTCAAGCGGCTGCTGAAGGCGCAGTTCCCGCGGTGGGCGGATCTTCCGGTTACTCCGGTCGAGTACGACGGCTGGGACAACCGCACCTACCGGCTCGGCGACGAGATGACGGTGCGGCTGCCGACGCACGAGTCGTACGCCGCGGCCGTCGAGAAGGAGCATCGCTGGCTGCCGGTACTCGAACCGCGGCTGCCGGTACCGATCCCGACGCCGCTCGCGCTGGGCGCGCCCGGCGAGGGGTACCCGCATCCGTGGGCGGTCCGGAACTGGCTGCCGGGGGAGACGGCACACCCGGAGCGCATCGCCGACATGACGGCGTTCGCCGTCGATGTGGCCGGGTTCATCCGCGCGCTGCAGTGCATCGACGCGACCGCCGGCCCGGTCGCCGGCGCGCACAGCTTTTACCGGGGAACCCCGCCGTCGTCCTACGACGACGAGACGCGTAGCTCTCTGGCCGCGCTGGGCGACCGCGTCGACGCGCGCCGGGCGATGCCGGTGTGGGAAGCCGCCACGGAGAGTACGTGGCCCGGGGACCCGGTGTGGTTCCACGGAGATATCGCCCAGGGCAACCTGCTGGTGCGGGACGGCGAACTCGCCGCGGTGATCGACTTCGGGACCTCGGGCGTCGGCGATCCCGCCTGCGACCTGGTGATCGCCTGGACGTTGTTCAGCGGTGCCAGCCGGGAGGCGTTTCGGGACGCGGTGGGGCAGGACGCGGCGACCTGGGCACGGGCGCGCGGCTGGGCGCTGTGGAAGGCGTTACTGGTGCTGGCGTTGAATCTCGACGCGGAGCCCGGCAGCGAGATCGTGCGGACGAACCGCAGGGTGATCGACGAGGTACTGGCCGATCACGAGCGGGCCGGCTGAGCCCGGACCTGCCGCCGGACGCGTCGCCGACGGCGTCGGCGGACGTAGGCCGAAAGATGTAGGCGGCACCTCGCCCACCCCGGAAGGTTCATCCCATCGGCCGATGCATCCCCGCCTGGCCACCACGGATAGTGGCATCGCACCTGTCGAGGGGACCACGGAGGAGAACACATGCGCGCGCTCGCGGACATCATCGGGATACTCCTGCTCATCCAGGGGATCGGCGGCTTGCTCGGCCCGCATGTCCCGGTCCTCGGAGATGAGTTCGGCCTGCTGCCGCACGTGGTCGACGGTGGAACCCTGACGGTGCTGCAGGCGGCGTGCATCGTCGTGGGCGTGGCTCTGGTCGGCCTGGCACGAATCGGGAACACGTCGGCCGGCTCGGCGTCGTAGCGACGCCTCCGCCGGCGCACATGAGTGCGCTGCCCAGGGTGCCGCGCGGTCAGGGTCAGCTGCGGCTCTTCTGAGTCCGTCGCCGGTTCTCCTTCTGGATCGCCTTGACCAACTCGTCCTTGGACATGTTCGAGCGGCCGGAGATGTCCAGCTTCTGGGCGGTCTCGTACAGGTCCTGCTTCGACGCGTTGGCGTCGACACCACCGGCGGTCTTGCGGTCTCGTTGTCGCGCGCCGCCCTTGGCCTGCTGATCGGAAGGCCCCTTGCCGTCCTTGGGCTCCCAGTGGTCGCCGACCTTCTTGAACTCGTGCTTCAACGCCGAGAAGGCGGTGCGGTGCGCCCGCTCGCCTTCGCCGTAGCTGTCCACGGCGGAGTCATGCGCCTTGGACCAGATCTCCTGCGCACGCTTGTTGGAGCGTTGAATGGTCGAGGGCATCTCTTCACGGGCTGGCATGGTTCTCACCCACCTCCCTGCGGTGGCTACTTCTTGCCCTGCCGTATACCCAGCGCCTTGCGTGGCTAACTTGTCCGTGAGCTGGGCGGTTCGAAAGCGCGAGCCATGGTCGCGCCGGAACGGGGTAGCCGATGTGGCCATGACTGACATCGCTGATAGCCGTGTGACCACCGTGATCATCACGCTCGACGGCGGCGACACGCTGACCCGGACGGTGCGGTGGCACCAGACGCCGGTGATCCTGATCGACAACGGGTCCGCCGACGGGGCGGCCGAGACCGCGGCTCGGGAGAACCCGCACGTGGAGCTGATCCGGCTCGCCTCCAATGTCGGCGCGCCCGCACGCAATCTCGGAGTCCGGCTCGCCCGCACGCCGTACGTCGCGTTCGCCGACGACGACTCGTGGTGGGCACCGGGCGCGCTCGACCGCGCGGTCGCCATCCTCGACGAGCATCCCGACATCGCGGTGGTCGCGGCGCGGGTCCTGGTCGGCGACGACGGCCGGACCGACCCGCTGTGTGCCGAGATGGCCGAATCGCCATTACCCGAGCGGCCGGACGTTCCCGGCCGCGCGATCGTCGGCTTCACCTGCTTCTCCGTCGTCGTCCGCCGGGACGCCTTTCTGGATGCCGGTGGATTCGACGACGTGATCTTCTTCAACGGCGAGGAGGAGCGGCTGGCCCTGGACCTGTTGGCGGCCGGCTGGGACCTGGTGTACGCGCCGGACGTGGTCGCGCGGCACGACCCGCCGCAGGACCGTGACCGCGCCGATCGGTGGCGGCTCGGCCTGCGTAACCAGGTGCTGACCGCCACGATGCGTCGCTCCTGGCCGATGGTCGCCCGAAACGTCTGGCAGGCGGCGCGCGAACCCCAGGGCCGGCGGGCGCTGCTGACCGTCGTGCCCCGCCTTCCCGCGGCGCTGCGCGGCCGTCGCCCCGTCCCGCCGCGTGTGGAGCGGCGTATGGCGGCGGTGGGCAAGTAGTCACGGCTCGCCGTGTCGTCCCTGGTCACGGTGGTGACGTCGGCCCGCCGGAGCGTTGCTGGCAGAAGCGCTTGCAGAAAGGAAGCGTTTCTCACCTGTCGAAGTGGGCACTTGTTGCAACCAAGCGGACTTTCCGAAACGACACTTCGCAGAACGGGGGATCGGTGGGTTGACACAGCATGTGCTCTGCGTACGGCTCGACAACGCCGGCGACGTCCTGCTGGCCGGTCCGGCGATCCGGGCCGTCGCGGACTCGGCGGCCGCGGTCACCGTTCTCGCCGGTCCCGCCGGTGCGGACGCGGCTCGCCTGTTGCCCGGCGTCAACGACGTGATCGAGTGGCGCTGCCCGTGGATCGACCTGGACCAGCCGAAGGTGGACCCGGGCGACCTGGCACTGCTGAAGGTGCAGTTGCTGATGCGCGGCATCGACGCCGCGCTGATCTTCACGTCGTTCCACCAGTCGGCGCTGCCCACGGCGCTGGTGCTGCGCACAGCCGATGTCGGCTGGGTCGGCGCGATCAGCCAGGACTATCCCGGCGCGCTGCTCGATCTGCGGCACCGGGTGGACGAGGACCAACCGGAGGCGGAACGCGCGTTGTCGCTGGCCGAGGCGGCCGGATACCGGCTCCCGGACGGCGACGACGGCGCTCTGCGGGTGCGCGGCCCGCTGCCGGACGTCGGCCGTCTCACCGGTGATACGCCATACGTGGTGCTGCATCCGGGCACATCGGCACCGGCGCGGGCATGGCCGGCCGAGCGTTACGCCGAGGCCGCCAAGCTGCTGCAGGCGGCCGGTTACCGGGTGGTGGTCACCGGTACCGCGAACGAGACAGCGCTGACCTGCACGGTGAGCGTCGGCGACGCGGTCGACCTCGGTGGGCGGACGACGTTCTCTGAGCTGGCCGCCGTGCTCGCCGGAGCGGACGCGGTCGTAGTGGGCAACACCGGCCCCGCGCACCTGGCGGCCGCCGTCCGCACCCCCGTCGTGTCGTTGTTCGCGCCGACGGTCCCGGCGGTGCGGTGGGCACCGTATGGCGTGCCGGCCGTGCTCCTCGGCGACCAGAACGCCCCGTGCCGGGACACCCGCGCGGTCAGCTGCCCGGTGCCGGGGCACCCGTGCCTGTCGTCGGTGACCGCCGACGAGGTGGTCGACGCGGTGGAGAACCTCAACGAGAACCCGGAGAGGGTGCAGATATGAAGATCGCCATGGTCTCCGAACACGCCAACCCGCTCGCCGTCATCGGCGGGGTCGACGCCGGCGGGCAGAACATCCACGTTGCGGCGCTCTCCGCCGCACTCGCCCGACGGGGCCACGACGTCACGGTGTTCACCCGTCGCGACGATCCGGCCGTTCCGACCCAGGTGCGCACCGCGGACGGGTACACGGTGGAGCACGTGCCCGCCGGTCCGCCGACGGACGTCCCCAAGGATGACCTGCTGCCGCACATGTCCGCGTTCGGCGACTATCTGGCCGAGCGGTGGGTGTCCGAGCCGTTCGACATCGCACACGCGCACTTCTGGATGAGCGGCCTGGCCGCCACCCGGGCGGCTCGCACGGCGGCGATCCCGGTGGTGCAGACGTTTCACGCGCTCGGCACCGTGAAGCGTCGCCATCAGGGCGCGAACGACACCAGCCCGCCGGAGCGGATCCACTGTGAGTCCGAGCTGTGCGCCGGCGTCGACCACATCATCGCCACCTGCACCGACGAGGTGAAGGAGCTGTCGGCGATGGGTGTGGACGACGGGTTGGTCAGTGTGGTGCCGTGTGGGGTCAACCTCGACCTGTTCCGCCCCAAGGCACAGCTCGACGCCGAGTTCGACGCCGAACTCGGGCAGAGCTGCCGGGTGCGGCTGCTCTCCGTCGGCCGGCTGGTCGAGCGCAAGGGTCTCGCGGACATCGTGGACGCGCTGCCCGACGTGCCTGAGGCTGAACTCGTGGTGGCCGGCGGGCCGTCGGCGGACGCGCTCTGGCTCGACCCGGAGGTGCAGCGGTTGACGGCGCGGGCGCAGGCCAACGGGACGGCGGACCGGCTGCGGTTCCTCGGGCGGGTGCGGCGAGAGCAGATGCCCGGCCTCTTCACAGCCGGCGACCTGGTGGTCACCGTCCCGTGGTACGAGCCGTTCGGCATCGTGCCGGTGGAGGCGATGGCGTGCGGCCGTCCCGTCGTCGGCTCGGCCGTCGGTGGACTGCTCGACACGGTGGTGCCGGGCGTGACCGGCGAGGTGGTGCCGCCGCACGATCCGGGCCGGCTGGCGGAGGTACTCCGGGAGCTGATCGACGACCCGGACCGCCGTCGCGCGTATGGGCACGCCGGTGTGGAGCGGGCCCGCAGCCGGTACAGCTGGCACACGGTCGCTCGCCGGACCGAAGACGCGTACGCGTGGGTGCGGTCGCGCACGTCCGCGGCCTCCCCAGCTCAGCACATGGAGGTGTGGCGATGAGTACAGCCGGGACGGAGCCGTCTCCGCCGGCGCCGCAGTCTCCGCCGGCGCCGCCGTGCGGCCACGACCACCTCGGCATGCTGGCCGACGCGCTGGCCGGCTCCCGGGAATGGGTGGACACCGCGCACCGGTGGGGCGGCGAGCTGGCGGGCGTGCTGGCCGGCGGTGGGCGGTTGCTGACGGCCGGCAACGGCGGCAGCGCGGCCGAAGCCCAACACCTCACCGCCGAACTGGTGGGGCGGTACCGGGATGAGCGGCCGCCGTTCTCCGCGATCTGCCTGAGCGCGGAGACATCGAGCTTGACCGCGATCGGTAACGACTACCCGGCGGCGGAGCTGTTCGCCCGGCAAGTCCAGGCGCACGGCCGCCGTGGCGACGTGCTGGTCCTGATGTCGACCAGTGGACGCAGCCCGAACATCCTGTCCGCCGCCGAACGCGGACGCGCCGCCGGGCTGCGGGTGTGGGCCTTCACCGGTTCTCGGCCGAACCCGCTGGAGGCGGTGGTGGACGAGGCGCTGTGCATCGACGCACCGGCGACCGCCACCGTGCAGGAGCTGCACCTGGTGGCCCTGCACATCCTGTGTGCCGGGTTCGACGCCGCGTTGCGGCGGTCGGACCAGAACGCTGCCGGCCGCGCTCCTCGGCGCGCCGGCAGGGAGATGGAGGTGACGCGATGAGCACCCGTGTGGTGGTGATCGGGGATGCACTGCTCGATGTCGACCTGGTGGGCGAGGCCACCCGGCTGAGCCCGGACGCGCCGGTCCCGGTGGTGGACGGCGTGCAGCGACATGTGCGTCCCGGGGGCGCGGCGCTCGCCGCGTGCCTGGCGGCGACGCGCGGCGCGGACGTCACGCTGGTGACCCCGCTCGCCAACGACGAAGCCGGCTGGCGGCTGCGTGAGCTGCTGGAGCCGGTGCTGACCGTGCACCCGCTGCCGTACGGCGGGAGCACACCGGTGAAGAACCGGATCCGGGCGGGTGAGCAGTCGATCGTCCGGCTGGACACCGGCGGAGAACCCGCCGAGGTGGAGGAGTTGCCGACCGCCGCGGCCCGTGAGCTGGACCGGGCGGACGCGATCCTGGTCTCCGACTACGGGCGGGGCGTCGCCGAGTCACTCGCCGTCCGGGAGGCCCTGGACGGCCTCGCGCACCGGCCGCCGGTGGTGTGGGACCCGCATCCGCGTGGCGCCCAGCCGGTTCCGGGTGTCCACCTGGTCACGCCCAACGCCCAGGAGGCATCCGCCTGGTTGCACCGGTGCGGCGTCACCGTGGAAGGCTCGGACAACGGCTGGACGGCGTCGTTGCGGAAGGCGGAAGCGCTGCTACACGTGTGGCAGGCCGGCGCCGTGGCGGTCACGTTGGGTGCGCAGGGAGCGCTGCTGACCTACGGGCAGGGCGCGCCGCTGATGCTCTCCGCACCGCACTCGACCGGAGGGGACGCCTGCGGGGCCGGGGACGCGTTCGCGGCCACCGCCACCACCCAGCTGGCCGCCGGCACCGTCCTGGGCGAGGCGGCGCAGCAGGCGGTGATCGAGGCGACCCACTTCGTGCAGGACGGCGGCGCCACCGGGTTCAGCCTGGATGGCCGGACCCCGTCGACCTCGCCGCCGGACGACGCGGTGCAACTCGCCGAGCAGGTCAACGCCCGCGGGGGCGTGCTGGTGGCGACGGGTGGATGTTTCGACCTGCTGCACAGCGGCCACGTCGCCTGTCTGCAGGCGGCCCGGCGACTCGGCGACGCGCTGGTGGTGTGCCTGAACTCGGACGAGTCGGTGCGCCGGCTGAAGGGCGACTCCCGCCCGGTGGTGCCGGCCCAGGACCGCGCCCGGATCCTGCTCGCACTGGAGTGCGTGGACGCGGTGCAGATCTTCGACGAGGACACGCCCGCGCAGGTGCTGCGGAAGCTGCGCCCGCAGGTCTGGGCCAAGGGCGGCGACTACTCCGGGACGGAGCTGTCCGAGAGCCCGGTCGTCGCCGAATGGGGCGGCCACGTGGTGACGCTGCCCTATGTGGGCGGCTGGTCGACCAGCGCGCTGGTGGACGCGGTCGCGAAATCGGCGGCCGACGGACGTTGACGCCTTCGAGGAGGAGGAACGGATGGATCTGACGACGGTGGCCGTGACCGGTGGAGCGTCCGGCCTGGGAGCGGCGGTGACCGACCTGCTGCTGCAACGCGGGGCGACACCGGTGGTGCTGGACCGGCAACCGCCGCCGGCCGAGGTCGACCACGAGGTGGTCGACCTCGCCGACCCCGGCGCCCCGGAGCAGGCCATCGCCCGGGTGGCGGACCGGCACGGCGGGCTGGACGCCCTGGTGACGTGCGCGGGTGTCGATTCGTGCGGGCAGCTCATGGACGTGCCCACTGACGAGTGGGAGCGGGTGATCCAGGTGAACCTGCTCGGCACGGCGCGCGTCGTCCGGGCGGCGCTGCCGGCTCTGGAACGCAGCCACGGCCGCGTGGTGACGGTCGCTTCGACGCTGGGCCTGCGGGCGGTCAGCGACGCGACGGCGTACTGCGCGTCGAAATTCGGGGTGGTCGGATTCACCCGTGCGCTCGCCGCCGAGATGGCCGGCCGGGTCGGCGTGACGCTGCTGCTGCCCGGCGGGATGGAGACACCGTTCTTCGACGGCCGGGACGAGCAGTACAAGCCGCCGCCGGACGCCAAACTCAACCAGCCCACCGACGTGGCCCGGGCGGTGCTGTTCGCGCTGGACCAGTCGCCCGGCTGCGAGGTCCGCGAGCTGCTGATCGCGCCGTCGATCGAGGGGTCGTGGCCCTGAGCGACCAGCCGGTCGCGCTGGCGTATCGCGCCCTGTACCTGGGTGACCTGCTGACCGCGGTGCCGGCGCTGCGCAGCGTGCGGCGGGCGCTGCCCGGGCACCGCGTCGTGCTCGCCACCCACGGCGAGCTGGACCCGTTGGTCCGGTTGATCGACGCCGTGGACCGGCTGTGGCCCGTCCAGGAGCTGCAGCCGCTGCACTGGGCCGGCCCGCCCGTGGACGTGGCGGTCAACATGCACGGCCGGGGACCGGAGAGCCACCGGGTGGTCGCGGCGGTCGAGCCGGAACGGCTGGTGGCCTTCCGGCACCCGGACGCCGGGGTGGACGGGCCGGTGTGGCAGCCCGGCGAGCATGAGGTGCGGCGCTGGTGCCGTCTGGTGCGCGAGTCCTTCATGGTGGCCGCTCCCTGCGACGACGTCACGCTGCCTCGCCCGGCCCGCCGGCCCACGGTGTGCGGGGCGATCGTGCTGCATCCGGGTGCGTCGGTGCCGGCGCGCCGGTGGCCCGCGGAGCGGTTCGCGGATGTGGCGCGGTACCTGGCACGGACCGGGCGTCCGGTCGTCGTGACCGGATCGAGGGCCGAACGCCCCCTGGCCGAGCGGGTGTGCGAGCTGGCCGGGCTGCCGAACAGCTGCTCGTTGGCCGGCGCCACCGGTCTGGACGAACTCGCCGCCCTGGTGGCGCACGCCCGGCTGGTGGTGTCCAACGACACCGGCGTGGCGCATCTGGCCACCGCGTTCGGCCGTCCGTCGTGCTGTTCGGACCGATGTCGCCGGCCGAGTGGGGGCCCATCGGGGGCGGTCCGCACGTCGCCCTGTGGCGAGAGGGCTCGGACCGGATCGCCGACCACGGTGGTGAGAGGCGCACCGATCCGCGGCGGAAAGCGCGCCATGCGGCGGACGTGGACCCGGCGCTGGACCGGATTCAGGTGGACGACGTGCTCCGCGCCGCCGAGTCGCTGCTGCGCGGCGCACCGACGTCGGCGTGACCGTCACCGTCACCGTCACCGCGAGCATGACCGTCACCGGAAGGGTGACCGTCACCGCGAGTGTGACCGTTGCGGCCCGCCCACAGCTCGGCGAACCAGGGGAGCGTCCTCGCCAGGCCGTCCGCCAGGCTGACCGACGGCTCCCAGCCGAGGGCCTGCCGGGCGCGCGAGATATCCGGCCGCCGCACCAGCGGATCATTCTCCGGTAGATCCACGAAGACGATCTCCGAGCGCGAGCCGGTGGCCTGGCGGACCAGCTCGGCCAGGTGCAGCACGGTGATCTCCTCGGCGCTGCCGATGTTCACCGGACCCGGATACGACGTCGTGGCCATCGCGAGCAGCCCACGGATCGTGTCGTCGACGTAACACAGCGACCTGGTCTGGCTACCGTCCCCGGCCACCGTGATGGGCCGGCCCGACAGCGCCTGCCAGGCGAACGTCGGGATGGCCCGGCCGTCGTTCGGCCGCATCCGCGGACCGTAACTGTTGAAGATCCGCACAATGCCGGTGTCCACCCGGTAGCTGTTCCGGTAGGCGCAGGTGAGCGCCTCCGCGTACCGTTTGGACTCGTCGTAGACGCTGCGCGGCCCGACCGGATTGACGTTGCCCCAGTAGTCCTCGCGCTGCGGGTGCTGCAGCGGGTCGCCGTATACCTCCGAGGTGGAGGCGAGCACGAACCGGGCACCCTTCTTCGCGGCCAGGTCCAGGGCATGCTCGGTGCCGGACGACCCGACCCGCATCGTCTCCACCGGCAGCCGCAGGTAGTCCGTAGGCGACGCGGGGCAGGCCAGATGGATGACGGCGTCGAGCGGACCGCCCACCCACGCCGCCTGCGACACGTCGGTGTCGATCAGCTCGAACCGTGGATGGTCACGGATGCCGGTCAGGTTGGCCGGTTCGGATGTCACGAAGTTGTCCAGGCAGACCACGTGTGCGCCGCGCTCCAGCAGCGCGGCGCACAGGTGTGATCCGAGAAAACCGGCACCCCCGGTGACGGCGGTGCGCATCGCCAGACCCATGCGTTGCCCTCCTGGTGTCGGTTACCTTCCGACTACCCCGTGCGCCGGTACTCACTCCGGCCGCGGCACTTCGCGTTCGGCTCGGCACTGATTGGGTACGCAACCGGAAGAGAACCCGTCCTGGAGTGTTGCCATGACGTTCCGAGACCGAGACGACGCCGGCCGGCAGTTGGCCGAGCGGTTGAGCGAGCAAGCGTACGAGAGCCCGGTGGTGCTGGCGTTGCCGCGCGGCGGCGTACCGGTGGCCGCCCACGTCGCCGCGGCCCTGAACGCACCGCTGGAGGTGTACGTCGCCCGGAAGATCGGTGCGCCGGGTCATCCGGAGTACGGCATCGGTGCCATCGCCGAGGGCGGCAATGAGATCGTGGTGACCGGGGCGGTCGACCAGCTGGGCCTCGGGCCGGAGCAGATGCGCCGGCTGGCGGACGACGAGCGCGCGGAGCTGGCGCGGCGGGTGTCGGCCTATCGGGGATCCACGCCGCTGCCACCGCTGGAGGGCCGGGACGTGATACTCGTCGACGATGGGCTCGCCACCGGCGTCACCGCGGAGGCGGCGGTGCGCACGCTGCTCGCACACCACCCCCGGCGGGTGGTGCTGGCCGTGCCGGTCTGCCCGCCGGACACGCGGGACCGGCTGTCGGGCATCGCCGATGAGGTGGTCGCGATCACGGTGCCGCCGGATCTCGGCGGGATCGGCGCGTGGTACCAGGACTTCTCTCAGACCAGCGACGACGAGGTGGTCGGCGTGCTGGAGCGGTTCCGGGCCGGAACAGGGCCGCGGGCGGCGCCGGGCGAGACGCCGTGAGTCACGGCCGACCGCCCAGACAGTGAGCGGGCATAGATCGTGAGCGGAATACACAGTGAGCGGAATACACGGAGGTAACGACCATGGCGGACTCGGAGACCCGGACCACGACCGACCACGAGGAGATCCGTCGCTGGGCTGAGGGACACGGCGGGACGCCCGCCCGGGTGCGCGGTACCGAGGCCGACTCCACCGGCGTGCTGCGCATCGACTTCCCCGGAGGTGCCGGGGATGAGAGCCTCGAGCACATCGACTGGGAGGACTGGTTCGCCACGTTCGAGAGCCGGGACCTGGCGTTCCTCTACCAGACCCAGAAGGCGAGCGGCGAGGACAGCACCTTCTTCAAGCTGGTGAACCGGTCCGAAGCCGGCTGACGGGGAAGCGGAGGGCGAGCGAACATGCCCGCCACAGACGGCACACCCGCCACGGGCCCCACATCGACGACGGTGAACGACATCCGGGACGCCGCCCACCCGCTGCACGCGACCGGCGACCTGGACCCGTTGCTCGCGCACATCGGTGACGCCCGGCACGTCCTCATCGGGGAGGCGTCCCACGGCACCAGCGAGTTCTACCGCTGGCGGGCTGAGCTGACCCGGCGGCTCATCGCCGAGGACGGGTTCTCGTTCGTCGCCGTCGAGGGTGACTGGCCGGACTGTCACCGGGTGCACCTGGCCGTCACCCGCACCGGCCAGCAACCGGTCGGCCCGATCGAGGCGCTGCGCGCCTATCGGCGCTGGCCGACCTGGATGTGGGCGAACGAGGAGGTCGCGGAGTTCGTCCGGTGGCTGCGGCGATACAACGACGAGTACGCCGGCGGCGCGCCCGCGGGCTTCCATGGAATGGACGTGTACAGCCTGTGGGACTCGCTGTTCGCCATCCAGGACTATGCGCGCGAGTATGCCCCGGACGCACTGGAGGCGGCGCAACGGGCGTACGAGTGCTTCGAGCCCTACCGCGAGGATCCGCACACATACGCCTGGGCCGGCGCCACGCTGCCGGACGGGTGCCGGGCGGATGTGGTGGCGCTGTTGGCGAACCTACGGGCGCAGGACGGCCGGGACACGACGCCCGCGGGCGCCCTGACCGAGCAGTTCGTGGCGGAGCAGAACGCCGCGGTGGTGGCCGAGGCGGAACGGTACTACCGCACCGTGGTCCGCGGCGGCGGCGAGTCGTGGAATGTCCGGGACCATCACATGGTGGACACCTACGACCGCCTGCTGCGTGCGTACGGACCGCAGGCCAAGGGGGTGATCTGGGCGCACAACACACACCTCGGTGACGCCCGGTTCACCGACATGGCCGCGTCCGGCATGGTCAACGTCGGTCAACTGATGCGCCAGCGGCACGGCCCCGACGGGGTGGTCCTCGTCGGCATGGGCACGCACCGTGGGACGGTCACCGCCGCGGACCGTTGGGA
The DNA here is from genome assembly GCF_010550675.1 of Phytoactinopolyspora halotolerans. Classification (GTDB taxonomy): domain Bacteria; phylum Actinomycetota; class Actinomycetes; order Jiangellales; family Jiangellaceae; genus Phytoactinopolyspora; species Phytoactinopolyspora halotolerans. The sequence goes on from NZ_JAAGOA010000014.1 coordinate 70,308, forward strand.
GGCGCCGGCGCGGACGCTGGATGTGCCCCCGGCGCGGGACGGAAGCGTGGAAGCCGAGGTGCATGGGGCACTCGGCGACCACGGGGACAGTCTGTTCGTCTTCTCCGACCCGGCCGAGCAGCCCCGCGACTCGTGGCTGCGCCGGGTGTACGGACACCGGGCGATCGGCGTGGTCTACGATCCGGCGCGCGAGCACCGCGGCAATTATGTGCCGAGCGTGCTGGGGCGCCGCTATGACGCGTTCCTCTACCTCGACCGGACCTCCGCGCTGCACCCGCTGCGGCCGGCGGACCAGCGCACCGGTGAGAAGGAGGCCTACCCGACCGGCGTCTGAGCCTGGTCGTCTCCGGTGCGGAACGCCGGGTGCCGCGACGCCACCTTTCTGGCCAGGGTGAGATGGCCGCCCAGGTAGCCGGCACCGGATGCGACCACGCCGCCGGCCAGCGAGAGCAGTACGCCCGCGGCGTGCCGGTCCCGGCGCCGGGCGGACCAGGAGGCGGCGTAGAGGCCGAGCGCAGCGCTGTTGCCCAGCGCGTGGACGAAACCGACCCGGCGGTCGCGGTCGCTGGTCTCGGCCCACTCGGCGACGCCGGTCAACGCGGTGGGGACGGCGGTCAGCACTCCGAACGCGATCAGTCGGCGGCTCGCCGGGCGGCAGCGCCGGCCGCCGATCAGGTCCAGCACCGTGCTCGACGTCCACGCCCCCAGCGGCAGGTCGGTGAGCAGCGGATGGGCGGCGTGCCCGAGCCAGCCGGTGCCGTGCAGCATCGTCCGGTTGCGCGGTTCGGCCACCAGGCGCTGCGCGAGGCGGTGCACGGGCTCTTGCACGCGGTCGATGACTCGCGTCCGTTCCAGGGCCTGCGTCCAGCGCACCAGCGCAGGTTTCTCGGCCGCCGCCTGGTCCGGCCCGGTCGGGCGGAACGGGTCGGGCGCGTTCGCCGTGGGCTCGGAGTCCTGGTCGTGGTACTCGTCCGTGCGCGTCGTGGTTCGTTGCGTCGTGGCGCGTTGCGTCGTCGTCATAGCTGTCGCGTACCCGCCGACGCACGGGCCATGCCTGTCGCGCGTACCGGCCCCGGTCCGGCCACCTCACGGGCAGGCCGGCGGTCAGAACTCCACGGCACGAGGTGGCGGTACCGCAGCCAGCCGCGCGCGGTGTGCCACGTGGCGGCGGGTGGGATCAGCACGCTGGTGACGACCATGCGGATGACCTCGGCAGCGGTGCGCGGACCCGGGCCGATGCGGGTCGCGGCGAACTCCGCGGTGCTGGCCCCCCAGGCCAAGGCGGCGGCCAGGGCGGCGCGCCGGCGCCCGGCGGCCGCGAGTGCGACAGCGAGACCTCCGGCGGCGGTGATGGCCGCATGCCTGCCCTTGCGGCCCCGGCCGGCCTGTGCCCGGTCCCGCCAGCCCGGTCCGTGCAGCCGCCGCATGAGCATGTCGTCGGCGTTGCCGGCCTGGCTGCGGACACTGCTGAAGAAGCCGGAGGGGCGGACCGGGTGCACGATCCGCCGCCCGCCCCGCACGATCCGGCCGCCACGGGCGATGATCCGCAGGGCGATGTCGGCGTCCTCGCGGTAGGCGCGGTGGAACCGCTCGTCGAAGCCGTCCACGGCGGCCAGAGCGGAGCGGCGGTATGTCATGTCCGCCGTGATCCACGCGGCGTGCTCCAGACCGGCGGTGCCGCGCTCGTCGTCGGTCGGCCGTCGATGCCGCGGCAACGGCACCCGCACCCGCCCCTGAGACCCAGCCACGTCGTCGTCCACGGTGCCCAGGTCGTGTCCGAGGTCGGCGAGCCACCCGGCGTCGGGCTCGACGTCGTCGTCGAGAAAGCTCACCCAGGGCGTCCGCGACGCCCGCCAGCCGACATTCCGGGCCGCCGCCGGGCCGCGTCCGCCGGAGCGCAGCACACGGACCCCCGGCGGGACATCGAGCGGCGCGGACCCGTCAGCGGACCCGTCAGCGGATCCGTGGCCAGGGCGGTCGTCGACGACGAGGATCTCGGCCGGCTGCGGCGTCGCGCCCGACAGCACCCGCAGCAGGCGGTGCAGGCTGGGACGACCGACCGTCGGAACGACGACGGTCGTCGGCAGCGGACTCACAGGGCGCCTCGCCGCACCACGTACGGGCCGAGCACGAGCAGATCGACAGGGGTGGAGCCGAAGCACTCGAGGGCGTCCCGCGGAGAGTCCACCATCGGCCGGCCCGCGGTGTTCAGGCTGGTGTTGACCACGACGGGCAGCCCGGTGCGCCGTTCGAACTCGTCCAGCACGCGGGCGACGAGCGGCTCATCGGCGCGGTCCACCGTCTGGATCCGCGCCGTGCCATCGACGTGCACGACCGCCGGGATCCGGTGCCGCCACTGGCTCGCCACGTCGTGCGTGAACAGCATGTACGGCGACGGGATCGGCCCTCGGGAGAAGATCTCCGCGGCCCTCTCGGCCAGCACCATCGGGGCGATCGGGCGGAACTGTTCGCGGCCTTTCACGTCATTGAGCCGATGGATGTTGTCCTGGTGACCGGGGTGGGCCAGCAGGGAACGGTGTCCGAGCGCGCGCGGGCCGTACTCGCTGCCGCCCTGGAACCAGGCGACGACGCCGTTCTCGGCCAGGCAGTCGGCGGCCGCGACGGCTACGTCGTCCGGGCGCTCGTACGGCAGCCTGGCCTTGTCCAGCTCGGCGGCGAGCTCCGCGTCGCTCCAGGAGCGGCCCAGGCCGGCCCCGCGCATCGGCTGTAGCGTGTCGCCGCCCGCCTGGGCGAGGTGCAGCGCCGCGCCGAGTGCCGTTCCCGCGTCGCCGGCGGCCGGTTGGATCCAGACGTCCCGGTAGCCGCTGCGGCGGGCGATCTCGGTGTTGGCGACGCAGTTCAGCGCCACGCCGCCGGCCATGGTGAGGACGTCGCCGTCGGTCTTGTTCCGCAGCCACGCCGCCAGCTCCACCAGCACATCCTCCAGGTGGCGCTGCACGCTGGCGGCCAGATCGGCGTGGTCGGCGGTCCAGTCCTGGCCGCGGAGGCGAGCCGGTGCGAAGGTGGACCAGTCGATCTCCTCGGTCCGGAAACCTCCGTCGCCGGTGGCGTAGACGGCGTCGGCGAGGGCGTCTGAGAACCGCGGTTGCCCGTACGAGGCCATCGCCATCACCTTGTACTCGTCGCTGCTGCGCAGGAAGCCGAGGTGTTCGGTCATGTCTTCGTACATCAGGCCGAGCGAGTGCGGGAGTTCCTGGGTGGCCAGCACCTTCAGCGCACCGGTGTCGTCGTACTGGCCGGCCAGGTGGCTGGCACGTTCGCCCCGCCCGTCCAGCACGAGCACGTCGTTCGCGCTGTGGGGAGCAGCGAGGCCGGCCGACGCGGCATGTGCCACGTGGTGCGCCACGTACTGCACATCGGCGGCGTGGAGACCCGCCAGTGCGGTGGCGATGAACCGCGGCGCGGCCTCGGCGTACATGCGGCGCAGGTAGTCCCACGGGTCGTGCAGGCCCATCTCGGACGTCGGCAGGGTGAGCTCCGGATCGAACGAGTACCCGACCGCGTCCAGCTGCCGCGGTTCGATGCCGGCGGTCTCCAGGCACCAGCGGGCGGCCCGTTCGGGTAGCTCCCAGGCCGAGAACGGCACCGGGCGCTTGCCGTGTTTGCGCCGGCTGAAGCGCTCCTCCTCGGCGGCGGCGACGATCTCGCCGTCGACGACGAGCGCGGCCGCCGGGTCGTGAAAGATGGCGTTGATGCCGAGCACCTTCATAGATCGTGTCCTCTGCCTGTGATCGCCCGACTCGTGCGGGCTCTGACTCCGTCGTTGCCCTGCCTGTGCCCACTTCGAGAGAAGAGAAACGCTCGAGCCGGGCCACACGGGGCGCCGCGCCACACGGGACGCCGCGCCACACGGGCATGGCACGCTGTATGCCTCCACAAACGGCGCGAAACGGACGCGTTCGCCGTCCCTCAGCGTGCCGTCCATACGCATCGCCGACGGGTGCGAGGGTTGGTGATCATGGGATCGGGGAACCGGGGCGGCATGCGGATTCTCGTCTGGCACGTGCACGGCTCTTGGATGACGGCGTTCGTGCACGGTGGGCACGAGTACATCGTTCCGGTGACCCGGGACCGGGGGCCGGACGGGCTGGGCCGGGCGCGGACCTTCAGCTGGCCGGAGAGCGCCGTGGAGGTGCCGCTGCACCAGCTCGCCCAACGCGACCCGGAGGTCGTGGTGCTGCAGCGCCCGGATGACATCGAACTGTGCCGACGGTGGCTGGGGCGGGAACCGGGGCGCGACGTCCCGGCGGTGTACGTCGAGCACAACACGCCGCCCGGCGGGGTGACCACCCGGCATGCGCTGGCGGACCAGCAGGACGTCGCGATCGTGCACGTCACCCATTTCAACCGGCTCGTCTGGGACAGCGGCGAGGCGCCGACGACGGTCGTGGAGCACGGGATCGTCGACCCCGGCTACCGGTATACGGGGGAGGTGGCCGCCGCGGGTGTTGTGGTGAACGAGCCGGTCCGGCGGGGGAGGGCGGTCGGCGCCGATCTGCTCGCGCCGCTGGCGGACGCGGTCCCGATCGACGTCTTCGGGATGGGCGTTGACCGGCTGCCGGACGCGTACACGTTCCCGGCCGGACGTTGCCGGACGTTCCCGGACCTGCCGCAGGATCGGATGCACGACGAGCTGGCGCAGCGCCGGGTCTACGTGCACACGCACCGGTGGACGTCGCTCGGGCTGTCGCTGCTGGAGGCGATGCACCTGGGCATGCCGGTGGTGGCGCTGGCCTGCACCGAGGTGCCGGTGGCGGTGCCGCCGGAGGCCGGTTTCGTGACCACCGACCCGGCGCGCCTGGCGGAGGCGGCCGTGCGGTTCCTGGAGGAACCCGGCGGCGCCCGAACGGCCGGTCTGGCCGCGCGGGAGGTGGCGCTGAAACGGTACGGCCTGGAGCGCTTCCTCAGCGATTGGGATGCGGTGCTGGAGAACGTCGTCGCTGGGTGACGTGCGGCCGCCGGGCATGGCATTCACACGGTGAGCGGCCGTCGTGCTGTGGTCGGTCCGTCGTCAAACCTCGATCATTGCACGTTGAGAGATATCACCGCAGCTACTCGTAAGGAATCAGGCGTGTTCGCGGGTAGATGAACGTCAACAGGTAGTGATCCGATCGTGTGTTCGATAGCATGTGGTCATGTCTACCTCTGCTTCTGACTCGCAACCGCCGTCCGGCACGCGCGGCTTGGCCGCGACTGCGCCTGGCCCTGCGTTGGGTCTGGCGTTGGAGGAGTGTCAGCCGCGACAGCTGGACGACTATGACGTGGTCGACGCGATCGTGGCGTGCGAGCGGCAGATGGCGCATCTTCAGGCGGTGCAGGCGCGGATGGTGCAGGAGTTGTCCGGGCGGGAGAACTACGCGTTCTGCGTGGCGTGTGAGGACACCGAGGTCGACAACGCGTTCCACACCCATGACCGGGCCGACGCCGTGGGTCAGGAGCTCAGCCCTGCCCTGACCTGGACGCCGAACGAGGCGAAGAATCATGCCGGGCTGGCGATCGAGCTGGTCGAGGAGCACCGGTCGGTGCTGCGTGCGCTGGAGCAGGGCCGGATCAGCTGGAACAAGGCGCGCATCATCGTGCGCGGTGTGGCCTGGCTGCACGATGCGTGGTTGCAGGCCGAGGTCGAGGATCGGCTGTTGGAGGACGCGCCGGGGATGACCGAGCGGCAGCTGCATCGGCGGTTGAACCGGATGCTGTCCGAGGCCGACCCGGACACGGCGCGCAAGCGCCGCGCGGAGGGACGCAAGAAGCGCCGGGTGTGCCCGCCGGTACCGGACGACGATGTGACCGGGATCGCGTCGATGACGCTGGTGGGTCCGGCCGAGGACCTGGCCGCGTTGTACACCGCTGTCGACGCGGGCGCGCGTGCGCTGCGCGCGGCAGGCGACTCGCGCAACCTGGACCAGCTCCGCTTCGATCTGCTGTGCCAGGTCGGGTGGAACGCCTTGGCCACGGGTGTGCTCGCCGGGCCGGAACAGGTGCGGCTGGCCCACCGGCACGGCCGTCCGGCCACGGTGAACGTGACGGTGCCGATCACCACGTTGGGTACGGGCCGATCCCCGCCGAGGCCGCGCGCCGTATCGCCGAGGACGCGGTGTTGCGCCGGTTGCTCACCGACCCGGTGGACGGGCGGTTGCTGGAATACGGCAGAACGACGTATTCGCCGCCGCGTGCGCTGAAGGACTTCGTGCTCGCCCGGGACAGCCGGTGCGTCTTCCCCACGTGTGACACGCCGTCGGATGTCTGCGACATCGACCACGGCGTCCCGTGGGAGGACGGCGGCACGACGGGCGCGTCGAACAACCATCCGTTGTCCCGCGGATGTCACGTCGCCAAGACATTGCACGGCTGGAGCATCGAGCACCTGGACTGGGGCGGCTACCGATGGCGAAGCCCGGCCGGACACACCTACACGGTTCCGCCGGAAGCCGTCGGACCCATCCGCCACCTCGCCCGACCGGAGCGTCGGCGTCCCCGCACCGATCCCGATGCCGACACCGAGACGCCGCCGTTCTAGCACCCGCTGAACCGATCCGGTGCCGGCGACGTGGTCGCAACTTCCGTAGTACGGCTTGACCTGGTGCCGCAACCCGGGATGTACGCGAAGTGTCATCCCTGGCCGGACGACATCGACCCTGCTCACACGCGACTCTTGGGAGAGTCCGAGCAGTGCGGCCCTCGCGCTGCTCCTGTGTTGAGGAGGTTCGATCGTGGCGACCATGACATCGCCGACCGGCACCAGCCGACTGCAACGGTTGGCCGGATGGTCCCAGCGACACCACTGGCTCGCCCTGGTGGTGTGGGTGTTGGTGCTGGTCGGAGTCACCGCCGCGTCGCAGGCCGTCGGTAGTGACTACCACGACGACCACACGCTTCCCGGCACCGAGTCGCAAGAACTCAACGATCTGATGGAGGAGAACGCCCCGGAGCAGTCGGGCGACTCCATCCAGATCGTCGTCCACGACGAGGCCGGGCTGGCCGACGACGCCACCCAAGACCGGATCGCGTCGATGCTCGACGAGGTCCGCACGCTGCCGCACGTCGTCGGCGTCACCAGTCCGTACGAGTCCCAGCAGGCCCTCTCCGCCGACGGCACGATCGGTTACGCCACGGTGGCCCTGGACGCCGGCGCCACCGACGTGCCGACCGAAGCGGTCACCGACATCATCGACACGGCGCAGGCCGCCGGCGGCGACGGCCTTCAGGTCGAGCTGACCGGCGATGCCGTCCGCGGTGCCGAGGAATCCGAGGGCGGCGCGGCCGAAGGAGCGGGGATGCTGGCCGCGCTGGTGATCCTCGTCTTCATGTTCGGTTCCTTCCTGGCGGCGACACTGCCGGTGATCACCGCCGTCTTCGCGGTGGGCAGCACACTCGGGGTGGTGATCCTGGCGTCCAACCTCACCACCATCGCCAGCTACACCCCACCGCTGATGATGCTGGTCGGACTCGGTGTCGGCATCGACTATGCGCTGCTGATCTTCGCCCGGTACCGGACCGAGCTGCTGCGCGGTGCGGACCGTGGGCAGGCGGTCCGGATGGCGCTGGACACGGCTGGGCGATCGGTCATCTTCGCCGGCGTCACCGTGGTGATCGCCCTGATGGGTCTGTTCGCTCTGGGGCTGGGGTCGCTTCAGGGGGTCGCCTTGGCGGTGGCGCTGACCGTCCTGGTCACCATGGCGGCGTCGCTGACGCTACTGCCGTGCCTGCTGACCGTCTTCGGCCGGCGGATCGAGCGACGCGTGATCAAGCACGCCGAGCGGACCGGGAAAGACGAGGGACATCGTTGGCGGCGCCTGGCCGAAGCCGTCGCACGGCGCCCGTGGGCTCCGCTGACCGCCGCCGTCGTCGCCCTCGCGGCCTTGTCCATCCCGGTGCTGGACATGCGGCTGGGCTTCGCCGACGCGGGGAACGACCCGGAGTCCTCCACCAGCCGGCAGGCCTATGACCTGCTGGCCGAGGGGTTCGGCCCGGGTGTGAACGGTCCGCTGTTCGTGCTCGGGCAGGGCGTCGACGAGCAGAACGACGACGCCGTGCGGCAGGCCCTGGCGAGCACGCCAGGCGTCGCCGGTGTCACACCCGTGCAGCACATTCCGGACTCGGAGCTCGCCACCACCATGGTCTTCCCGGCGAGCGCACCGCAGGACGAGGAGACCAGCGAGCTGGTCACCGAGCTGCGCGAGGACGTGCTGCCCACGCTGGCGGAGCAGACCGGCGGCCGCTACCTGGTCGGTGGCTCGACCGCCGCGGCCGAGGACTTCTCCACCGCGGTCAGCGATCGGATGCCGCTGTTCCTGCTGGTTGTGGTCGGACTGTCGTCGCTGCTGCTGATGGCGGTGTTCAGGTCGGTGCTCATCCCGCTGAAGGCGGCGATCCTGAACCTGCTCACCATCGGAGCCGCGCTGGGTGTGGTCACGATGGTCTTCGGTGAAGGCATGTTCGGCGTGCCCGCAGGCCCGGTCGAGGCGTTCGTACCGGTGATGATCTTCGCCATCGTCTTCGGGCTGTCCATGGACTACGAGGTCTTCCTGGTCTCCCGGATGCACGAGGAGTGGCGCCGTTCCGGTGACGCGTTGCGGGCCATGCGCGAGGGCCTGGCCACCACGGGCGGTGTCATCACCGCGGCGGCGTTCATCATGATCGTCGTCTTCGGGGCGTTCGTGCTGAGCCCGGACCGGATGCTGCAGCAGTTCGGGCTGGGGCTGGCCGTCGCCGTCTTCCTCGACGCCATCGTCGTGCGCTGCCTGGTGGTACCCGCGGTGATGCGCGTGATGGGGGAGCGGGCATGGTGGCTACCGCGCTGGCTCGACCGGATACTGCCGCGCATTCCGTTGGAACGCGACGACGTGGTCGCCGCATCCGCACCGGCGACCCGCGAGCTGCGTGAGGAGAACGCGAGATGAGCTGGGAACACGAGAACAACGGCGCAGACTGGGGCTCGCGTCCCGGGCGCAGCGTCAGCACGGCGGCGAGGGTGCGGCTCGTCGTGCTGATCGTGGTGGGTGTCGTGGCCGGGGAAGCGCTCGGGCTGGCGTTCGCCGACTCCGACGACGGCCGCGGATGGCTGCGCCCGATCCTGATCGGCGGTTGCGTCGGCCTGGCCGTGCTGCTGGAGTTCGGCGTGCTCCGGCGCCTGGGCCGCCGCCGGTGACCGAGCGGCTCACCAGATGACACCCGAGACCGTGGAGCTGGCCCGGCTGCAGTTCGCCCTGACGGCCGGCGCGCACTTCGTCTTCGTTGCGCTGACGCTCGGACTGGCCACCCTCGTGGCCTGCCTGCAGCTGCGGGCCACTTTCTCGCGCCGCCCGGTGCACGCTCAGATGGTCCGGTTCTGGGGACAGCTATACGTCATCAACTACGCGATGGGCATCCTGACCGGGCTGGTGATGGAACTCCAGTTCGGGCTGGCGTGGAGCGGCCTCACGCACTTCGCCGGGAACGTGTTCGGCTCCGCCTTGGCGATGGAAACGCTGGTGGCGTTCTTCATCGAGTCGACGTTCCTGGCCCTGTGGATCTTCGGCTGGGGCCGCCTGAACCGCTGGGTGCATCTCGCGGTGATCTGGGTGGTGACGTTGACCGCGTACGCGTCGGCGTACTGGATCCTGGTGGCGAACGGCTTCATGCAGAACCCGGTCGGTGCCGAGCTCGACGGGGACACCCTGGTGCTGACCGACGTCGCAGCGGTGCTCTCCAACGACAGCACCATCGGTGCCTTCTGGCACATCCTGGCCGGCGCGCTGGTGACCGCCGGGATACTCGTCGCCGGGGTCAGCGCGTACCACCTGCGCCGGGGTACGCCGCACACCGAGTTGTTCGGCCGATCGTTGCGGATCGGCGTGTACACCGCCCTGCCGGCCCTCTTCGTCGTCGTGGTCAGCGGTGGGATCCAGCTCAGCGGGCTGGACGACATCCAGCCGATGAAGGTCGCGGCGTTCAGCCACGATACGGCGCGGATCGGGGCGCTGGAGCTCGAGCTGGCCGAGCGGCTCGGGCCCGGGGAGTACGCGCCGCCGGGGCTGGCGCGAGCGGCCGCGCTCGTCATGCTCATGGTGTTCGTGCTGCTCTTCCTGCTGCTGGGGTTGAACGCGCTGCTGGCTTCGTCACGGTGGCTGATCGTTCGGGCGCGCGCCTGGCACCTGCTGCTGATGGCCATGGTCCCGCTGCCGTACGTGGCGATGATCGCGGGCTGGGTGTTCCGGGAGATGGGCCGCCAGCCGTGGGTGGTCTACGAGATGCTGACGGTCTCCGACGCCGTCTCGGACATCCCGGACTCGGCCATGCGGGCGTCGCTGGTGACGTTCACCGCCCTGTTCGGTGTGCTGATCGCCGTCACCGGATGGCTGATGGTGCGGCATGCGCGCAGTGATCCGGCGACGGTCGCGCTGGGGAGCACAGCTCCGACGGCCTTCGCGCCGGCCGACGGTACCGGTGCCGGGCGGGACGAGCGGCCGGACCCGTCGGCCGCCGTACTGACGTTCGTCGGGAGGTGATCGATGGTGGAGACAGCGGCCGTCGTCGTGCTGGCGTTCTACGCGATCGGCTATTTCGTGCTCGGCGGGGGCGACATCGGGGTCGGCATGCTGCTGCCCTTTCTGGCCGGCGACGCCGGTGAGCGGCGCCTGGTGGTGGCCGCCATCGTGCCGTTCTTCCTGAGCAATGAGGTCTGGCTGGTGGCCGCGGCGGGTGTGTTGATCGGGCTGTTCCCGTCACTGGACGGTGACCTGCTCGGCGGTCTGTTCCCGCTGATCGTGGCGATACTGGCCGGGTGGATCCTGCGGGATGCCGGCGTGTGGTTCCGCGGCCGGCTGGGCGGCGACGAGAGAGCGGCCAGGACATGGCGGGCGACCTGCGATGCGGCGGTGACGGCCGGCAGCTGGGTGGTGGCGGCCGGCTGGTCGTGGGTTCTGGCCGGCTGGCTGAGCGGTAAGGCCGACGGCGTGCTGACCGAGCCGCAGGTGGTGGCGGCGATCGTCGCCTTGCTGACGCTGTTCGCACTGCATGGCGTCGCGTTCTGCGGACTGCGGCTCGACGGCCCGGTGCGGGAGCGCTGCGCGCGATGGTTCGGCGGTGCGGCGGAGCGGCGGACGTTCGTGCTGACCTCGACGGTGCTCGCGGCCGTGGTGGTGGTCGCGGGTAGCGCCCTGCCGTTCGCCGAAACCGTCGGGGACGGCCGCACGTTGGACGTGCTCCTCCCGGCCGTCGTCGCCGTCACGCCGGTACTGCTGGCCGCGCAGGTGTGGGTGTGGCGGGTGTTCGGGCGCCGCGTTTCCGACCCACGCCACGACCCGCGCGGCCGGATCGCCATGACACCCTGACCGAGCCTCCTCAGCCCTTGAGACCGCCCGAGGTCAGCCCGGCGACGATCCTGCGCTGGAAGACCAGTGCGACGATGATCATGGGGATGACCACGACGACACATGCCGCGGTGATGGTGCCGATGGGTCGTTGGAACTCGACCTGGCCGGTGAACGCCGCGATCGCCACCGGCACCGTCTGCGCTACCTCCGGGTTCCGCGGGGCGAACGTGTTCGCCAGCAGGAACTCGTTCCATGCCGTGACGAAGATGATGATCGCCGCCGCGAACACCCCCGGTGCCGCCAGCGGGAAGACCACCTTGTAGAAGGCCTGGAACGGCGTGGCCCCGTCGACCCGCGCCGCGTCTTCCAGGTCTTTCGGAATCGAGGCGTAGAAGGTGGTCAGGATGAAGATGGTTAACGGCAAGGTGAAGGCCGTGTAGGGAAGGTACAGGCCTTCCCAGGTGTTCAGCAGGCCTACCGTGCGCCATACCTCGTACAGCGGTGGGACAAGAGCGACGGGCGGAAACAGCGACACGGCCAGCACCCCGGACAGCAGCAGGATCTTCCGCTTCAGCGGCAGCCGCGCGAGCGCGTAACCGGCGAGCGAGCCGATGATGATGCAGATGATCGTCGTCATCCCGGCGATTGCCAGTGAGTTGCGCAGGTTGAGGTGGAAGTTCTGGTCGAAGACGTTCTCGTAGTTGCCCAGTCCGAACGGCCCCTGGAAAATGTCCGGGCTGTTCAATGCCCGGTCGCCTTGCTTCAGACTGGTCATGATCAACCAGAAGAACGGGAACAGGCACCAGAACAGTACGGCGGCCAGCCCGACGACCTTCACCACGGTCCGGCCCACCGACCGCGTCCGGACGGCGCCCTGCTCGCTTCGCAGCCACGCCAAGCTGCCCGGGTGCTTCCGTCGGCGCTGCTCGGGGGAATTCTGCTCGGCACTCATCGTTCCGTCGTCCTTTCCAGAACGAGTTCCCGGCCCAGCAACGAGACGAAGATCATCCCGATGCCGAGGATCACCACGAACGAGATGGTCGACAGCGCCGCGCCGTAGCCGGGGTCGGGCGTGCGGACGACGTACTGCTGCACGAGGATCGATAGGGATTCGGTGTCGAACGCTCCACCCGTCATCACCTGCGGCAGGTCATAGACGCGCAGGGCCTCGACGGTGCGGAAGAGCAGCGCGACCAGGATCGCGGGCCGCAGCAACGGAAGGGTGATGTACCACAACCGTTGGAACGGACCCGCTCCGTCCACCACACCGCTCTCGTACATGTCTCCAGGGATCGTCTGCAGCCCAGCGAGCAGCAGCAGGGCGACGAACGGCGATGTCTTCCAGACATCGGCGAAGATGACGGCGAACGTCGCCCAGCCCTCCTGCCCGAGCCAGTTGAAGTTGCCCAGCCCGAACACGGTGTTGATGAAGCCGGGCGTGACGTTGAACATGAAGAACCACATCTGGGCGGCGATCACGGTGGGGATGACCCACGGGATCAAGATCGCCGCCCGAGTCAGGCCACGTCCTCGGAACGCCTGGTTCATGATCAAGGCAAAGCCCAGCCCGATGAGGAACTCCGCGGCGACCGAGGCGACGGTGAACAGCAATGTGAACCACAACGCACCCCAGAAACGATCGTCGGCGAAGGCATCGGCATAGTTCTGTAGCCCCCCGAAACCTTCACGTTGCCGCCTGGTGTAGTCGTACAGGCTGAGGACGAACGCGTAGATCACGGGAAACAGCGCAACGGCGGCCATCAACAGGATCGACGGTGCGACGAACAGCCGACCGAGTGCGCGTTCCGACAGTCCGCCACGCTTCGGCCGCGGGGGCTTGTCTCCGTTGACCAGAATTCCGCCGTCATCATCCGCGGTGGCACGATGGTCGGCCACGATGGTCTCCCTTCGTTATCGCGGCCTGCTCATTGCACCGTCCCCTCCAGATACGAACGCACGCTCTCGACGGCGCTCTGGACGTCGGCGTCACCGTTGACCGCGGGGAACAGCGACTGCTGCATCTCCACACTGATCTGGTTCCACTCCGGCGCCGGTGGGCGAGGCCTGGCGTCCGGAAGGATCTCACCGAGAACCTGCATCACCGGGTCGTCGCTCAGTTCCTCATAGACCGACTCCAGGGTGGGCGGGACGGAACCCTCGGTGGCCAGCATCGTCTGGGCCTCCTCGTTCGTGGCCGCCCAGACGACGAAATCCTTCGCCGCCTCCGTGTTGTCCGAGAAGGCGCTCACGGCGTTGTTGAAACCGCCGAGCGCGGAGACCGTCCCCTGGCCGGTGAACGTGGGCAGCGGCGCGATGTCGAAGTTGCCGTTCGCCGGGCTGCCGTCATCGCCGGCCACCTGCGAGTACACGTACGGCCAGTTCCGCAGGAAAGCGACGTTCCCCTGCTGGAACTCGTTTCGGCCTTCCTCCTCGCGGGCCGTGTTGAACCCCGGCGCGTAACAGCCGTTCTCCATCGCGTCCGCCATGAACTCGGTGGCTTGCGCGGCGATCTCGGTGTCGAACAAGACCTCGGTCTGATCCTCGTTGTACAACTCGCCCCCGGCGCTCCAGTAGTACTCCAGCCAGTTCACGACGAAGCCCTCATAGCGGGCACCCTGGCCGAGGAAACCCCCGATGTCCTCCGACTGGCTGACCTCGACCGCCTGGTCACACAGCGCTTCCCAGGTGTCCGGCGGTTGATCGACGAGGTCCGTGCGGTAGTAGAGGAAGCCCGCGTTCGTGTTGTACGGCGCAGCCCACAGCTCGCCACCCCAGGTGGCGGACTCGAAGGCACCGGGAATGGACGCCTCCTCGATCTCGCCACGAACGTCCTCCAGGCTTTCGACCCATTCGTTCTCGGAGTACTCACCGGTCCAGATCACGTCTACACCGAGGACGTCGAAGTTGCTCCCTTCGGCCTGCAGCTCCAGGGCCTGCTGCTCGCGTTGCTGGTCCGCCTCCTCGGGCAACTGTTCGATCCGCACCGGGTTGTCGGGGTTCTCGTCGTTCCAGAGTTCGGCGACACTCTGGTGAACCCCTCCGGGCTGAGCTTCGGCACCGCCGATCGCCCACACGATCTCGCCACCCTCGCCGTCGCCGTTGTCATCGTCGCCGGGCGTACACGCCACGCCTACCAAGACGAGCGCTCCGGCTGCTGCTACGTATGCTCTGCCATCCCGTCTCATCTCAGCCGTCTCCTTTGCCAGCCGGGACCGTGTGGTTGTCAGGTCGACTAGTTCCCGAAAGAGACACCTCAAAACAAGGCGTTGCAGAACCGTTTCTAGGCAGGCCAGGGGAGCGCGGCGGTGAGGACGTACCCGCCGCCGTCCGTCGCCGCATGGGCGAGCGTGCCACCGGCGAGCTCCACGCGTTCGGTGAGGCCCACCAGACCGGAGCCGGTGCCGGGGATGCGCTCGGCGGAGACGGTCCGGCGAGGCGGAGCGGCGTTCTGCACGCGAACAGTGAGGCCGTGGCCGGGTGCACCGCCCAGCCCGACGGTGACCGGCGTGCCCGCGGCGTGCTTGAGGGCATTGGTGAGACCCTCTTGGACGACGCGGTACGCGCAGCGTGTGATCGCGGCCGGCAACGTCTCGCCGCCCTGTTCACGGCTGTCCTCGATGGTGACCTGCATGCCGGCACTGCGGCACTCCTCGACCAGCGCCGCCAGGCTGTCCAGGGTGGGCGCTTCGGGTTCGCCCTCCGCGCTCGGCGCCCGCAGCACGCCGATCACCTCGCGGAGGTCTTGCAACGCTTGGTGAGCGCTCTCCCGGATGACGCCGGAGGCGCGGGCGACGTCTTCGGCCGGGGCGTCCGGCCGGTAGCTCAGGGCGTTGGCGTGCACGCTGAGCAGGGAAAGCCGATGTGCGAGCACGTCGTGCATCTCCCGGGCGATCCGTTCCCGCTCGCGATGCCGGGCCTGCTCGATCCGCAGGTGCGCCTCGGACTCCGCCTGCACCGCACGTTCACGCAAGGAGAGCACCAGCTGACGGCGGGCTCGGACGAACATGCCACACAGCGCGACGGCCGTGATCAGCAGCACGACGAACGCGACGGATCCGGCGTAGGGGAGTTCGTCGTCCGGGTAGATCGCGAAGTAGAGCATGCCGACGCCGATGTTGGCGACGGTGACGACGGCGGTGGGCGC
The DNA here is from genome assembly GCF_010550675.1 of Phytoactinopolyspora halotolerans. GTDB lineage: Bacteria > Actinomycetota > Actinomycetes > Jiangellales > Jiangellaceae > Phytoactinopolyspora > Phytoactinopolyspora halotolerans. Next base: position 85,767 of record NZ_JAAGOA010000014.1, read on the forward strand.
GAGCCTGCGATGCACGGCGACGGTGAACACCGCGATCAGCACGGCACCGCCGGCCGACGTCGCGAATACCGAGATGGCGGTGATGCCGAGCGCGATCTGCATCGGCCGGCGCCGGCGCCACCAGAGGCTGATGCAGGACGCGGACCCGGCGACCAGGTCGAGCACGCGCAGCGGTGTCCATCCTTCGTCGAGCAGCAGCTCGACGTACCCCCATGCGCCGATCCCGGCCGCGATCAGGAAGCACAGGACGTCGACGACCCAGTCCCGGGCGGACCGTCGCGGCGCGACCGGCTGAGAATCGTCGTCGGGGTCGGCCGCCAGCAGCCCGGGTAGCAGTGCCCGCAGCTCGGGGGAAGCGGGGCGATGCCCGGATGCCGCGGTCACAAGGTGTAAGGGTAGCGACGATCGGCGTTCGGCTCGCGGGAACTTGCGGCACTGCGCGAGGCGGAGCCGCGGCCGCGCCGCCGAGAGAAGACCCGACGTCGTCGAGGTCATGACCGCGACAGTGTCGATACTTCTGGGGGAAAGGCTTGCGGCCTCAGCTGCCGGGCTCGACCCGGCGCAGCGCCACTCCGTTGATGCAGTACCGCTGATCCGTCGGGGTGGGGAAGCCTTCGCCGGTGAAGACGTGCCCGAGGTGGGAGCCGCAGCGTGCGCACCTCACCTCGGTGCGGACCTGGCCGAGGCTGCGGTCCTCGATGTACTCCACGCGGTCCTCGGCGAGCGGGGCGTAGAAGGCCGGCCAGCCGCACTGCGCGTCGAACTTGGTGGCGGTCTCGAACAGCTCCGCACCACAGGCGCGACACTCGTAGACGTACGCGCGGTCGTCGGCGTGCTCGAGCGGGCTCGTGCCGGCGCGCTCGGTGCCGGCCTGCCGGAGCACGTAAAACTCCTCCGGCGACAGCTCCGCGCGCCACTCCTCGTCGGTCTTCTCTACCTCATACGGCATACATCCAGCCTATCCGCACGCTGTGCCCGCATGCCCCGATCCGCGGCCGCGGCCGAACCTCACGCCTCCGGCTTGCGGGCGCGGCTGGGCTGCACCCGGGGCGGTTCGCCGGGCATCTTCGGGTAATCCGGGGGATAGGGCAGCTCACCGAGGCCGTGGTCACGCTCGTCGCGTGCGGACATCTCCAGCAGCGGCTCGATCGAGAAGGCCTTGTCGTGCATGCCGGCGTGCCGGTCGCCCACCTGGGCGAACCGGTCCGGCATGGACGCCACGTCGAAGTCCTCCGGCGCCACGTCGTCCAGCTCATCCCAGTCCAGCGGAGCCGAGACGGTCGCCCGCGGCTTGGGTCGCACGGAGTACGCCGAGGCGAAGGTACGGTCCCGGGCAACCTGGTTGTAGTCGACGAAGATCCGCTCGCCCCGATCCTCCTTCCACCAGGACATGGTGACCAGGGACGGTGCACGTCGCTCCAGCTCGCGGCCGAACGCGATCAGCGCACGCCGCGCCTCGGTGAACTCCCAGCGCGGCTCCATCGGGACGTAGATGTGCACACCGCGGCCGCCGGACGTCTTGGGGAAACCGGCCATACCGAGCTCGTCCAGCAGCGCGCGGACCTCCCAGGCCACCTTGACCGCGTCCGCGAAGTCGGTGCCGGGCTGCGGATCGAGGTCGATGCGTAGCTGATCGGGCCGGTCCGGATCGGCGCGCCGCACCGGCCACGAGTGGAACGTCAGCGTGCCCAGGTTGGCCGCCCACGGAATGACGGCGAGCTCGGTCGGGCAGACCTCGTCGGCGGGACGGCCGCTGGGGAAGGTGATCCGGACCGACTCCACCCAGGACGGCGCGCCCTTCGGTATCCGCTTCTGGTAAAAGGCGTCGCCGCGGTTGTCCTGCCGGGTGGACAGGCGGGCTCCCTCGAACACCCCGGACGGCCAGCGTTCCAGCGTCGTGGGCCGGTCTCGCAGCGCATTCAGGATCCCGTCGCCGACGGCGATGAAGTACTGCACGACGTCGAGTTTGGTGAACCCGCGCTCCGGGAAGTACACCTTGTCCGGGTTGGACACGCGCACCTCACGGCCGTCGACATCCAGGAAGACCGGTTCGCTCACAGCGTGTTCATCCCCTACGTATCGGTCCCGTCACCGTTGTGGTGCCGCGCCTCCGACTCCCAGTCGGGTTCGGACTGAGCGAGCAGGTGCAGCACTGGAACCTTGAGCTTACGCCGTGCGCGCGTGGTCCAGTCCACGTGGAAGAACTCGGCCACCAGATGCGGCCGGGTGAGGATGATGACCTCGGCGGCGCCGCACTCCTGTACCAGGGCGTACAGCCGCTCGAGTGGGTCGGTCGCGGTGACCTCCCCGGTGACACGGACGTTGAACGCCTTGAACGCCTGCACGGAGTCTTCGAGCGCCTGCCGGCTGGCGGCACGGATCTCCTCGTGCACCCGTTCCAGGTCGCTCTCGTCCAGGTAGAGCGCGGCGGTGCCCATCACCTCGCTGGCGGCCAGCGAACCGATGGTCGCCTCGACCCTGCTCGCGGCGTCCTCCACCGGGATGAGCACGTAATAGTGGATCGGTTCGGAGAAGTCGCTATGCAGCGCGACGATCTGCCGGGCGTCCCAGCTGGTGACCGGCTCCTCGACCAGTACGACGACCTTGTACGACATGGCGACCTCCCCGGCTGTCGGGCGACGCGGTGTGTCGTCGTTCCGCAGTTCCATACGTCATGGTGACACCAAAGTGTGCCGGATGGTCGGCGCCGTGACCACCGCGTCGGCGTCTGTAAGGAAATCGAGACCGGTTGTCGACCGGCCGTCGACCGGCCGTCGACCGGCCGTCGACCGGTTGTCGCCGCACACCTGTCGGCGGTCGCGGGTAGATTACGAGGCGTGCAGTTACCAGTGATGCCGCCGGTGGCCCCGATGCTGGCCAAGGCCGCCAAGAAGATCCCGTCCGGCCAGCTCTACGAGGGCAAGTGGGACGGCTTCCGGGCCATCGTCTATCGCGACGGCGACGAGGTGGAGATCGGCAGCCGGAACGAGCGTCCGATGACGCGGTATTTCCCGGAGGTCGTGGAGGCGGCGCTGGAGCACCTGCCGCCCCGGTGTGTCGTCGACGGCGAGCTGATCATCGTCACCGATGACCATCTGGACTTCGAAGGGCTGCTGAACCGTATCCACCCGGCCGAGTCGCGGGTGCGAGAGCTCGCGGAGCGGACGCCGGCCAGCCTGGTCGCGTTCGACCTGCTCGCCCTGGACGACACCGACCTGATGGGGCAGCCGTTCCGGCAGCGTCGGGACGCGCTGGTCGGTGCGCTCGCCGACGCCGGACCGCCGGTGTACGTCACGCAGATCACGGACGACCTCGCCGAGGCGGAGCAGTGGTTCGACCAGTTCGAAGGCGCCGGCCTGGACGGCCTGATCGCGAAGAAGCCGGATGAGACTTACCGGCCTGGCGAGCGCGTGCTGACCAAGATCAAGCACGATCGCACCGCCGACTGCGTCGTCGCCGGCTTCCGCTGGCACAAGAGCGGCGGCGTGATCGGTTCGTTGCTGCTCGGGCTGTACGACGACGCCGGAACGCTGCACTTCATCGGGGTGAGCGCGTCGTTCCCGATGAAGCGCCGGGCGGAGCTGGTCGAGGAACTCGCGCCGTATCGGATGGGGGACGAGGTCTTCACCGACCACCCGTGGGCGGAATGGGCGCGCGAGGAGGCGCACATGGAGACCCGGCTGCCGGGTGGACAGAGCCGGTGGAACGCCGGGAAAGACCTGTCCTGGGAGCCGTTGCGTCCCGACCTGGTCGTCGAGGTCGCCTACGACCACATGCAGGGCACTCGGCTCCGGCACACCGCGCAGTTCCGGCGGTGGCGGACGGACCGGGATCCGCGCAGCTGCACCTACGATCAGCTCGAGGAACCGGTCAGCTACGACATCGCATCCGTCCTGTCCGGCGCCTGAGACCGGTCGGCCAGCCAGCGGGTGATCAGCGTGCTGTCGTCCTCGATGAGGTGCGCGAGCGCCCACCGGCTGTGCTCGATCGGCGCGCCGTCCAGGATGTGTGTGGCGTAGCCGCCGGTCAGCATCGGGGTGACGGTGACGCAGAGTTCGTCGAGAAGGTCGGCCCGCGCGACGTGTGCCAGCAGTTGCGGCCCACCCTCGCAGAGCACCCGGCGCAGCCCGCGGGCCGCCAGGTGCTCCAGCGCGGCCGGCATGTGCACGTCGTGGTCCCCGGCGACGATCACGTCCGCGACCTCTTCGAGCGCGCTCCGGCGCTCCGGCGGCGCGGACTCGACGGTGAACACGATCGTTCGCTGGTCCGCGCCGGTCATCTCGGTGGCGTGGGTGAACAGCGGTGACGACGGGTGCAGCTCGAGGCGGCGGCTCACCACGGCCATCGGCGCGGCGGGTGGCTGGCCGTTCCGTTTGCGCAGCTCCGCGTAGTCGGGATCCGGCTCGACCGGCCCGTACCGCTCCGCCCGTGCGGTGCCGGCCCCGACCAGGACGACGTCGGCGAGGGCGCGCAGTAACGCCAGCACGCGCTGATCGGACGGCGTCGATAGCGTGCCGGAGCGGCCGTCCGGCCCCTGCGCCGCGCCGTCGATGCTGTTGACCATGTTGGCCCGCAGCCAGACGCCGTCGCCCGTGTCAGGGTAGGCGTACGCCGCCGCAAGGTCCGCTGCGTTGCCGAGATCGCGCGCGCCGTCGGCGGCCGGATCCGGTGTCGGGTAGATGAGCTGCACAGGACGATTTCACCAGACGCGAACCGCGCGCGGTGCGGCCCGTATCCTTGACGGGTGCCCGACCAGCTGGTGAACCGCCGCCCCGAGGTACCGGCGTCGCGGCTGATCGCGGAGATGGTGCCGCCGCCGCGCTTCGGCCAGGTCAGTTTCGACTCCTACATCCCGGACCCCGCACAGCCCTCGCAGCGGCACGCCGTCGCCACCCTGGACGCGTTCGCCCAGACGGTCGCCCCGGCGCAGCGCGGCCGGCGTCGCTGGTTCGGCTTGCGGCCGGGCGCGTCGGCGGGCGGTACGGCGGATGAGACTCGACCGGGCGTATATCTCGACGGCGGCTTCGGCGTCGGGAAGACGCACCTGCTCGCGTCGCTCTGGCACGCGGCGGACGTGCCTGCGGAGCAGAAGACGTTCTGCACGTTCGTCGAGCTGACGAACCTGGTGGGCGCGCTCGGTTTCGGCTCGACGGTGCAGGCGCTGTCCGAGCGGCGGCTGGTCTGCATCGACGAGTTCGAACTCGACGACCCGGGCGACACCGTGCTGATCTCCACCTTGCTGACCCGCCTGGTGGAGGCCGGGGTGAAGCTGGCGGCGACCAGCAACACACTCCCGGACAAGCTAGGGGAGGGGCGGTTCGCGGCGGAGGACTTTCTCCGCGAGATCCAGGCGTTGTCCGCCCGGTTCGCCGTCCTCCGCATCGACGGCGAGGATTACCGGCACCGTGGCCTGCCGGATGCGCCACCTCCGCTCAGCGACGATGAGGTGACGCGGCTCGCCGACGACGGGCTCGGTCGGGTCGCCGACGGCGGGCACGAGCGGCTCGCCGATGAGCGCCCGTCCGGGACCGGCACGGCGACGCTGGACGATTTCGACGCGCTCTGCGCGCACCTGGCGACCGTCCACCCGTCGCGCTACGGGCCGATGCTGGACGGCGTGTCCCGGGTGCATCTGCGCGGTGTGCGGACGATCGACGACCAGAACGTCGCGCTGCGGCTCGTGGTGCTGGCGGACCGGCTTTACGATCGCGACGTCCCGGTGGTATCCAGCGGCGTGCCGCTGGACCGGCTGTTCACCGACGACCTGCTCAAGGGCGGCTACCGGAAGAAGTACTTCCGTGCCGTGAGCCGGCTCGTCGCGCTCGCTCGCGACGGCGGCGACACCGCGCGTCCGTGAGTCGTGTCTGAGTCGCCATCGGCTGCCGGGTGGCGATTGATGCCTGAGGCGGACGATTGCTGCCATAGGCGACATCGATGGCAGACTTAGGTCCGGCAAGCGGTTGCGCGAGCATCCGTCGTCCAGGAAGGCAGGGATGGTCGGCAAGCAGGGCAGATCGATGCCCACCATCTATGACGTGGCTCGCGAATGCGGCGTCGCGCCGTCGACCGTATCCCGGGCCCTGTCGCGGCCGGGCCGGGTGAGCGCGCGCACCAGCGAGCGGATCCACGAGGTCGCCGCGCGGATGGGATACCAGCCCAATCCGCTGGCGAAATACCTGCCCACCGGACGGACCGAGACGGTGGTGCTGATCGTGTCCGACATCGCCAACCCGGTCTACTCGCCGATGATCCGTGGCGCCGAGCAGGCCGCCGCCCAGGCCGGCTACACCCTCGTGCTCAGCGACATCGACGAGTCGCCCGACCGGGAGCGGGACGTGATGCAGAAACTGCTGCGCACGGTCGACGGGTTCGCTCTCGCCACGTCGCGGCTGTCCGACGCGGCGATCCGGACCATCGCCCGGCAGCGCCCGATGGTGACCATGAACCGGGTGACGCAGCAGGTGCCGAGCGTGGTGCCCGACAACGATCAGGGCATGCGTGCCGCCGCCACTCACCTGGCCGACCTCGGCCACGGCCGGGTCACCTACATCTCCGGGCCGGCGACCTCCTGGGCCAACGTGGTGCGCTGGCGGGCGCTGCGCGCCGTCGGCGAGCAACTCGGCATGAAGATCCGCCGGATCGGACCGTACGCGCCGACCGTCGCCGGCGGCTGGGCGGCCGCGGCGGATCTGCTGAAGCCGGCGCCACGCACCCGCACCGGACGCGGCAGCGCCGGCCCAGCCGCGGGCCGCACGGCGACGGCGACCACGGCGGTGATCGCGTACAACGACCTGCTGGCCATCGGTGCCATGCAGGGCCTGTCCGACCTGGGCCTGTCCGTGCCGGGCGACATCAGCATCGTGGGCTGCGACAACATCCTCGGCGCGGACTGGTGCACGCCGCCGCTGACCACGCTCGCGGCGCCGCTGCGCGAGCTGGGTGCGACCGGGATCCGCAACCTGCTGGCGATGATCAAGGGTGCCCAGCCGCGCAGCCGTCGACCCGTGGTGCTGCCGTCGCAGCTGATCGTGCGCGAATCCACCGCCCCGCCGCGCGCGTAGCGGCGGGGGTACGTGTCGGTACGAGCGAAGTGTACGGGTGCATCTCGGCAAGTGCTGGCAACCGCTTGTCGCGGCCGCGCATCCGCCCGGAGCATGGCGGTATGGCCGACGACGACCTCGCGCGCCCGGATTCGGGCCCGCGCACAGTCCGGAACACGCATCCTGCACAGCGCCCGCATCCGGACCGGCTGTTGCCCACCGAACCGCGCGTCCGGGACATCGCCCGCGGTCTGTACGCGCACGTGCGCGACCGCCCGATCGTGTCGCCGCACGGCCACGTCGACGCGCACCTGCTCGCGCGGGACGAACCGTTCTCCGACCCTGCGACCCTGTTCATCACCCCGGACCACTACGTCACCCGGATGCTGCACGCACACGGCGTCGGCCTGGACGAACTCGGCGTCGGGCGGGAGGCCCTGGACGAAGCGTCGGCGCGTGCCGTGTGGCGTCGGCTCTGCGAGCACTGGCCGGCCTTCCGTGGCACGCCGATCCGGTACTGGCTGGACGTGGAGCTCGCCGAGATCTTCGGCGTCGAGCAGCGGCTCTCTCTTCAGACCGCGGACGAGACCTATGATGCCGTCGCCGCTCGGCTGGCCGAGCCTGAGTTCCGGCCGCGGGCGTTGTACCGGCGGTTCGGAATCGATGCGCTGGCCACCACGGATGATCCGTGCGACGATCTGGCCAGCCATGCGGAGCTGCGGGATGATCCGAGCTGGCAGGGCCGGGTGCTGCCGACTTTCCGGCCGGACGCGTACCTGGAGCCGGCGGTCCCGGACTGGCCGCAGCGGATCAAGCGGCTGGGTGAGGCGGCCGACGTGGACACCGGTTCCTACGACGGTTACGTGGCGGCGTTGGAGGCGAGACGCCGGTATTTCATCGAACACGGAGCGACCGCGACGGACCACGGCCACGCCGACCTGGGGACCGAACCGTTGCAGACGGCCGAGGCGCGCCGGATCTACGCGGCGGCACTCGCCGGGGCGGCGACCGAGGCCGAGGCGACCGCGTTCCGCCGCCACATGGTGACCGAGATGGCCCGCATGTCCTGCGACGACGGGCTCGCGATGGCACTGCACCCGGGGATCGTGCGCAACCACCATCGGCCCACGCTGCGGCGCTTCGGCCCGGACACCGGGCATGACCTGCCGGTACGGCTGGAGGTGGTGCGGGCGCTGCGGCCGCTGCTGGAACGGTACGGCACCCATCCGGGGTTCCACCTGATCCTGTTCACGGTCGACGAGACCGTGTACTCACGCGAGATCGCGCCGCTGGCCGGCTTCTATCCGAGCGTCTACGTGGGTGCGCCGTGGTGGTTCCTGGACACCCCGGACGCCATCCGCCGGTTCCGGCGTGCGGTGACCGATTCGGCCGGGTTCGGCAAGACCGCCGGGTTCGTCGACGACACCCGCGCCTTCTGCTCGATTCCGGCGCGGCATGACCTCTCCCGGCGGATCGACGCCGGGGTGCTGGCGGAGTTCGTCGCTGAGCATCGCCCCGACGAGGAGGAGGCCGCCGAGGTCCTGGTCGAGCTGGTGGAGCGGCAGCCACGGGTGGCGTTCAAGCTCGGTGACGTGGCCGGCGCAGGGGCGACGACATGAGTGGCGGCATGAGTGGCGGCGGCATCAGGGGCGACGTCCGCCCGGTCCGGCTGGCGCATCTGGGCTTGGGCGCCTTCTTCCGCGCGCATCAGGCCTGGTATACCGCGCACGCACCGGATGCCGAGGCATGGGGGATCGCCGCGTTCACTGGCCGCCGCCCGGACCTGGCGGTAGCGCTGAACGCGCAAGACTGCCGGTATACGCTGATCGAGCGGCACGCCGACGGCGACCGGGCGGAGATCGTCTCCAGCATCGCCGCCGCATATGCCGGGACTGACCTCGAGGCGTGGCGGACGACGATCGCGTCACCCGAGGTGGGGGCCATCACACTCACGGTCACGGAAGCGGCGTACCCGGCGGTGCCGGAGCGGGACGACGCGCTGCTCGCGGACGTCCGGCGCTGGCCGGAGGGTGCGCCTTCGACGGTGACCGGCCGGATCCTCGCCGGCCTGCACGCTCGTCGTGCCGCAGACGCCGGTCCGCTGGCCCTGGTCTCGTGCGACAACCTTCCGGACAACGGCGCCGTGCTCAGACATGCGGTGCGCTGGGCGGCGGGGGAGGTGGACAGCGGTCTGGCCGGGTGGATCGAGCGGCACGTGTCGTTCGTATCCACCGTGGTGGATCGCATCACCCCGGCGAGCACCGACGAGGACCGCGCCGCCGCCAAGGAGCTGACCTGCTGGGCGGATGCGAGCCCCGTGGTCACCGAGCCGTTCTCCGAGTGGATCCTCTCGGGCGACTTTCCCGCCGGCCGGCCCGGCTGGGACGGTGCTGGGGCGCGTTTCGTCGATGATGTCGAGCCGTTCGTGCGGCGCAAGCTGTGGTTGCTGAACGGTGCGCATTCGCTGCTCGCATACGCTGCGGCCACCCGCGGGCACGAGACCGTCGCCGACGCGGTGCACGACGAGGTCTGCGTTGGCTGGATGGGCGAGTGGTGGGACGCCGCGCAACGCCATCTGGGCCTCGACGCCGCGGACGTGCTGGAGTACCGGAATGCGCTGCGGTACCGGTTCGCCAACCCGCGGATACGGCATCGGCTGGCGCAGATCGGGATGGACGGATCGCAGAAGCTGCCGGTTCGGGTGTTGCCTGTGCTGCGTGCCGACCTCGCGGCCGGTCACTCACCGGTCGGTGCCGCACGCCCGATCGCGGCCTGGATCCGGCACCTGCGGGGTGAGACCTTTGAGGTCCGCGACCCAGCGGCGGCGACGTTCACGGCGGCGGCGAGCGGACCGCCGCGCGATGCCGTGCGGGCGGTGGTCTCCCTGCTCGACGAGGACCTGGCGGAACAACGGGACCTCGTCCGCCTCATCGAGGGCCTCGTGCGGGACCTTGGCTGACGGCGAGCTCGGTCGGGACCTCGGCCGACGGGGAGGAGCTCGGTCGTGTCTTCGGCTGACGGGGAGGAGCTCGGTCGTGTCTTCGGCTGACGGCGGGCACCACGTCGGCGACCTCAGCTGACGACGCACGTCCGGATGCACCACGCACTTCGCGATGATGCCGGGCTACTCCAACCGTGTAGTTGGTCGTGCGGGGTCTGGCCGCTTGGGGCCGTGCCGTGTGGTTGGTCGTGTGGGGTCTGACTGCTTGGAGGCGTGCCGTGTGGGTCGTCGTGTCGGGTCTGGCCGCTTGGAGGCGTGCCGTGTGGTTGGTCGTGTGAGTATGAGCTGCATATTCGCGTGTGTTAGCGGACGTGTTCTCGGTCGTGCGAGGTCTGACCGCCCTATGCGGCTCGAGTTCCCACGGCTCAATTCACAACCCTCGCCACCGGCTGATAATCACACAACTGTGCGCACGATCCGCTGTTGCCGGGCCGGGCGGCGAGCAGGGGTCGGGCCAGCAGGACTCAGCAGGAGGGCTCGGGCCAGCACGGGTCAGGCGAGTAGGGGGTCAGGCGAGTAGGGCTCGGGCCAGCAGGACTCTGGCGAGCTGGGATCAGGCGAGTAGGGGTCGGGCGAGGAGGGCTCGGACGTGCAGGCTCGGGCCAGCAGGACTCAGCAGGAGAGCTCGGGGCAGTAGGACTTGGGCCGGCTCGACACAGGTGAGCTGCGGGCAGTCTGGTTGGGCCGCGAGTCGTGGGAATCACCCGGCTGAGAAGCGGCTGGTTGACGGACGGATGGCTGGATGCGAGCCCGGCGCGATTGCCCACGCGGGATTGACCCAGCGCGATCGACCGGCGCGATCGACCCAGCGCGATTGCCCGCGCGAGAATGCAGGCGCTGTGAGCGCGGCGCGATCGTGGTCGGCGGGCAGCTCAGGGTGCGTGAGTCTCGGCGAGGGCGCCCAGCTCGATGGGCAACTCCCCGGTGTGCACGACACCGAGGCGCTGCGTCGGCCGGGTGACGGCGACATACAGGTCGGTGGCGCCGCGCGCCGACGCGGCAACGATGCCTGCCGGCTCGACGACGATCACCGCATCGAACTCGAGACCCTTGACCTGGTCCACGGTGAGCACGGCGATCCGGGCGTCCAGCGCCGCCGCACCGTCCCCGCCGAATGCCACCGACCCTCGCGCGCCGTCGTCCGACAGATGCGTCCGCAGCTCCCGTGCGATCTCCGCGGCGCGCTCGTCCGGCGCGATGACGGCCAGCCGCCCCTCGGCGTCCCGGCTGAGCTCGGCCCGCACGGCGCGTGCCGTCTCGGCGGCCAGTTGCCCTCCGTCGACCCGCCGTGACCAGGGCTGTTCTCCGGACGAACGGACCGATTCCGGCGGTTGCAGGGACGGATCGATGGTGCTGAGTACGCCGGCGGCGATCGCCATGATCTCCGCGGGGGTGCGGTAGTTGACCGTCAGGGTCTCCAGACGCCAGCGCCCGTCCACGTGCGGTTCCAATACGGCGTCCCAGGACCGGGCACCACCCGCCGCGGACGTCTGTGCGATATCGCCGACCACCGTCATCGACTTCGACGGCACCCGGCGCAGCACCATGCGCCACGCCATCGGCGACAACTCCTGCGCCTCGTCCACGATCACGTGCCCGTACGCCCACGCCCGGTCCGCGCCGGCGCGCTCGCGCACCGTCGCGCGGGCAGGCGCGCCGCGATACCGGTCGGCGACCTGCCCCGCATCCACCGGGAAACCCAGGTCGAGTTCGGAGAGCAGCTCACGGGCGAACCGCTCCTCGGCCTCGCGTTCGCGTTCCTCGCGCCGGGCGGCGGCGAGCGCCTCCTCGTCCGGGATCTCGCCGAGCAGTTCCATCGCCTCATCCAACAGCGGGATGTCCGCCGCCGACCACGGCCCCTTCGGCAGCCGGGACGGGTCGGCCAGCCGTTCGCGCTCGGCCGGTTCGAGAGCGCGAGTTGCCGCTCGGTGCACCTTCGGATTGGCGAAGACGGCCGCGACCAGCTGCTCCGGTGTGAGCTGCGGCCACAGGTCATCGAGCACCGCACGCACGCCGGCATCGTCCATCAACTCGGCCCGTGTCTCGGCGATGTCCTCCTCGTCCGCCACCTGGCCGGAGCGTTCGAGGTAGTCGCGGGCCAAGCCGGTCAGCAGGTCGCGGGCGAAGACAGCACGCGCGGCATTGTGCGGGCGGCGGGAACGCCGGGCGCGGGTACGGGCGGCGCGGATCTGCTCGGTGGACAGCTCGAACCCGATGCCGTCGACCTGCACCGGCACCGGCCGGCGAGGCAGCCGCTGGTGCTGGCGGAGCGCCGCGGAGACCACACCGGCCATCCGGACGTCGCCCTTGAGCACGGCCAGGTCGTCCAGGTCCCGGACGGATACCTCCGCCCCGGTCACCAATCCGGCCACCGTCGTCATCGTCACACCGGTCTCGCCGAGCGACGGCAGCACCTGGTCGATATAGCGCATGAACGTGTCATTCGGCCCGATCACCAGCACGCCGCTGCGTTCCAGCCGTTCCCGGTGGGTGTAGAGCAGGTAGGCGGCCCGGTGCAGCGCCGCGACCGTCTTGCCGGTGCCGGGTGCGCCCTGCACGACCAGCACGCCGGCCATCGGCGCGCGGATGATCCGGTCCTGCTCGGCCTGGATGGTGGCCACGATGTCCGACATCCGGCCGGTGCGGTGCGCGGTCAGCGCGGACAGCAGCGCTGCCTCGCCGTGCACAGCGCCGAGCGTGGCGTCGTCGCCGGTGAACACCTCGTCGTCGATGCCGGTGACCTTGCGGTGCCGGACCTGGATATGCCGCCGCCGCGCAAGATTCCCGGGATTAGCGGCGGTGGCCCGGTAGAACGGCTCGGCGGCGGGTGCCCGCCAGTCGATCAGTAGCGGGTTGTAGTCGTCGTCGGCGATGGCCATCCGGCCGATGTGTGCGACGTCGCCGTCCACCGTGTCCAGCCGGCCGAAACACAGTCCGCGGTCGACGCCGAGCAGCCGCTCCATCCTTTCCACCTCGCGGTCGACGAAGGCTTCGCGCTCCCAGACCGCCTGGTGGTTGAAGCCGGGCTGCTTGTACAGCTCGGCCAGCCGTTCGCTGGTGCGCTGGCGGAGCCGGTCAAGACGCTCGTAGAGCATCGAGATGTACGCCTGTTCCTGCTCCAGGGCGCGTGCCCTGGTGTCGGTGCCGTGGTCGCCCGGATCGGATTCCGGCACTCAGTCAGTCTCCTCGTCCAGCGGCGGGTAGGCGAACGAGATCGACGCCATCTCGGCCGCCTCCTTGACCAGGGGGGCCACCTCGTTGAGCCGCTCATGGTCGAACCGATACGACGGGCCGGAGAGCCCGATCGCCGCGATGACCGAATCGTCGGGACCGAAGACCGGCGCCGCGGCCGCGCTGAGTCCTTCCTCGAACTCCTCGAACGACGTGGCGTACCCGTTGGAGCGGACCTCATCAAGCTCTGCTGCCAGCCGGCCGGCGTCGACGATGGTGTGCTCGGTGTAGCGCTCGTGCGGGCCGGCGACGATCGCCGAACGCTCCGCCTCCTCCAGGTGGGCCAGGAAGACCTTGCCGGGGGAGGTGCAGTGCAGCGGGGTACGACGGCCGAGCCAGCTGCGGCTGGCGACTGTCGAGGTGGAGAGGATCTGGTCGATGGTGACCGATTCGTTACCTTCAAGTACCGAAAGCGTGACCGTTTCCTCGCTGTTCTCGGCCAGCCACTCGCAGCCCGCCTGGGCCTGCCGGGTCACATCCGGCCCCACCGTCACCGAATGCGCCAGATGGACCAAGCCAAAGCCGAGCCGGTACTTGCCGGTCTGCAGGTGCTGCTCCACGAGCCCTCGGCTCTCCAAGGTGCTGAGCAGGCGGAACGCCGTGGATTTGTGGACGCCCAAGACATTGCCGACGTCCGTGACACCAGCCCAATCGGTGCGGGCGAGGAACTCCAGAATAGCGATCGCGCGTTCCACGGATTGGACGTGACCGGCCGATCGGCCATTGCTGGTTGACTCCACGTGAGGTGAGTCTACCGACCAGTACCTGAGAACGCGGCGACGCCCGTGCGGCGCCGCGACACTACTGGGCACGGCGATGGATCTCGTCGACGACGGCCGGAACGATGTCAGCGACGTCTCCGATCACCGCGTACGTGGCGCGCTTCACCATGGGTGCGTCCGGGTCGGTGTTGATCGCGAGGATGGCCTTCGAGCTCATGCACCCGACCCAGTGCTGGGTGGCGCCGCTGATCCCGCACGCGATGTACAGGTCGGGGTTGACCTTGGTGCCGGTCTGCCCGACCTGGTCGCTGTGGGGACGCCAACCGTTGTTGGTGACCACGCGCGAGCATCCCACCGCGCCGCCGGTCAGCTTGGCCAGCTCCTCCAGCGGGCCGAACCCGTCGGCGCTGCCGACGCCACGCCCGCCGGAGACGACCACCCGCGCCGTCGCCAGGCTGACGCCTCCGTCGCGCGTGGTCCTCCCGACCAGCCGGCTGGCCACGAACCGGTCGCCGAACTCCGGCTCGAACCGCTCGACGGCGACCGCCGGCACGTCGGACTGCATCTCCGGCACGTCGGCAGGCTCCGCCGCCGCATTCGGTGCGGCTGTGGATTCCGCCGCGCCCGGTGCCAGTGTGACGATCGCGATCGGTGCGGTCAGCTCCGCGTCTTCGAGCAACATTCCACCCTGACGGATCCTGGCCAACCGCCAGCTGCGGCCGTCCGGTCCGTCCGGGCCCTCGGCGCCCGGCGCCCCGGACCGTTCGAGCTCCGTGCAGTTCACCGCCAGTGGCAGGTCCGCACGGGCGGCGGCCTGCGCCATCGTCTCGGTGCCCCGCTCGGTGCCCGCGGCCACCACCGCCGTCGGACGCAGCCCGGCGATCAGCTGGGCCAGCGACTCGCCCCAGCGTTCGGGGGAGTAGTCCGCCAGCTCCGGGTGGGTGATGGTGTGCACCGTCGACACCTCGTGCCGGGCCAGCTCCGCGCGGAGCGAGAGGTCCACAAGGGGATCACCTGGCGCTGCCGGCGGTATCGTCCCCGATGCGAAGACCGCCGCATGGAGGGGTTCGCCCAGTTCCCTGGCGATGGGGTGTGCCCACGCGAGCGCCTCCAGCGACCCTGGGGCGACTCCGTGCTCGTCCAGCTCGACCAGTACCAACACCGTGATTCACCTGCCTCGATAGAACGCCCTTCCGCACGATCCCGTGGTGCGTGAGGGCAGAGCTGTTCGGCCATGACTCGTCCGAGGCTCGCGCATGGCACGGTGAAGGACTGCCGAGCGGCGAAGAATGCCCGATATGCGGAGTCGCTCAGCGTGCCATGGCCGCGGATACCTCATTCAGACCACGTCCAGCTCTTCCAGAATGTCGACGACGGCCGGAGCCGCCTCGGAACCATGACCCAGCAGGACGGTCTCGGACTGCGTCTCCGCCGGCCGGCGTAGCCGCAGCTTGCGCAAACCGCCCCGGTGCACGACGAGCTCTACGGGTTCGCCCGCGCCGGGACCACCTTCCGTGTCCGGCGTGCCCGGCGTGCCGATGCGGGCCCGGAACTCGGCCAGTTCCGCTTTGCGGGCGCGCAGCCGACCGCGCATGCTCGGATAACGGGGGAGGTTGAGGCCCTCCTTCACCGCCACGGCCGCGGGCAGCGTCACCTCGTAGGCCTCCACTCCGTCCGCGACGCCGCGGTGCAGCGTGGCCGTGCCCGCGTCGTCGTCGATGGTGATGCCCTTGACCCCGCCGACGATGGCGCGTCCCAGCGCGCACGCGACCCGGATGCCGACCTGGTAGTTGCCGGCATCCGGGGACTCGTTGCCGAACATGATCAGATCGAACGGCCCGCCCTCGGACTCGAGCTGCCGGATCGCCGCGGTGAGAGCGGACGCGGTGGCCTGCGGGTCCAGCTCGTCGGCGCCGGAGTCGACCAGCACCCCGCGGTCCGCGCCCATGGAGATCGCATACCGGAGCTGCTCCTCGGCTTCGGCCGGGCCGACACTGAGCACCGTCACCGCACCGCCGTGCGTCGCGACCAGGCTGATCGCCTCCTCGACGGCGCACTCCTCGTGCGGGCCGACGGTGAACGCCAGGTTCCGGGTGTCGACCCGCACCCCATCGTCGGTCAGCTGCGGCGTCCCGCCCGACGCGGGGACCCGCTTCACGCAGACCAGTACCTGCATCGCCGTCAACCTCCCTACGCCTTCATCCGGGAGTCATCCGGGTCGAACAGCGGCGTGCGGCCGACCCGCGCCACCGTCACCGGGTAGCGCTCGCCCATGTACTGCACGAGCAGCCGGTTGCCCTCATCGGCGACGTCGACGGGCAGGTAGGCCATCAGCAGGTACGCGCCCACCGACGGGCCGGCACCGGCGCTGGTCACGTACGACGGCCGGCCGAGCCGGTCGACGATACGGTCCCCGCCGGGGGACAGGATCGGTTCGCCGCCCTGGGGGAAGCGCCGCATCCCGGACGAGTCGCGGTGGTCGTCGAGCGTCAACGTGCACATCTCGGCGACCGGCTCCTGCTCGCGTGCGCGGACGTAGCCTTCCTTGCCGATGAAGTCGTGCTCCTTCACCTTCTTCAGCGCCAGGCCGGCATCCACCGGTGTGTACTCGGAGGTCAGCTCGGCGCCCATCAGCCGGTAGCCCTTCTCCATCCGCCCGGTGGTGCCGTACACCCCGATCCCGGCCGGCAGGATGCCATGCGGCGTCCCGGCCTCGGCGATGGTGTCCCACAGCAGCCGGCCCTGCTCGAACGGTGCATGCAACTCCCAGCCGAGCTCCCCGACGTAGGAGACGCGCAGCGCCAGCACCGGCACGCTGCCGACGGTGATGTACTGCGCGGTGGCGAACGGGAAACCCTCGTTGCCGACGTCGTCGTCGGTCACCGAGGCGAGGACGTCGCGCGCCCGCGGCCCCCACACCCCGAGGGTGCAGTTCGCCGAGGTCAGGTCAGCGAAGGTGACCGACCCGTCGGCGGGCAGGTGACGACGGAACCAGTTCGCGTCCCGGGCGCCGTCGGCACCGCCCGTGATCACCCGGTACCGGTCCTCGGCCATCCGGATCACGGTGAGGTCGCTGCGGAAGCCGCCGTTCGGCGCCAGCACCGGCGTGTAGATCAGCCGTCCCACCCGCCGGTCCGCGTTGGCCATGATCATCCGCTGCATATAGTCGACCGCGCCGGGGCCGGCGATGTCGAAATGCGCGAACGCGGACAGGTCGATCATCGCGACCCGCTCCCGCATCGCCAGGTGTTCGGCGTTGGTGATCGGCGACCACCAGCGACGGTCCCACTCGTGCGGGCGGTCGTGCACGAACTCGGCGCCGTACCCCTCCATCTCCTGCAGCAGCGGGCGATTCGACGCGTACCACTGCGGCCGCTCCCAGCCGCCGGCCTCGAAGAACTCCGCACCGAGTTCCCGTTCCCGCTCGTAGAACGGAGAGATCCGCTGCGGTCGCGAGGAGAGCCACTGCTCCCGCGGGTGGACGATGCCGTACGTCTTGTTGAACCCTTCCGAGGCGCGTGCGCGGACGTGTGCGCGGCCACGCTGGCTGGGGTAGAAGCGGTTGATGTCCGCGCCGTGCAGGTCGATCTCGGCAGCGCCGTGGGTCATCCACTCGGCGAGCATCCGGCCGACGCCGGGACCTTCCTTGATCCACACCGCGGCGGCCGACCACAACCCGTTGACCTCCGGGGCCTCGCCGAGCACCGGCGATGCGTCCGGTGTGATCGAGAGCAGCCCGTTGATGGCGTGCCGGATGCCGGAGTCCTCGCGGTCCAGGATGCTGCCGAACAACTCCAGCGCATCCTCCATCTGCTTGTCGAAGTCCTCGGCGGTGAACGGCAGCTGGGTGGGGGAGAGCTGGGCCGCGGCCAGGGACGGAATGTCGTCCGGGTCGTGCAGGATCGGCCGGTGCGCGTAGGAGCCCACCTCCAGGTCGGCCCCGCTCTGCCGCTCGTACATCAGGGCGTCCATGTCCCGGATGATCGGGTAGGCGATCTCCGCGCCCGTCTCGGCGAGCTCGGGGATCGGTCCGACGTCGATCATCTGGTGCACCGCCGGGGTCAGCGGGATGCGCGCGCCGGCCAGCTTGGCGATCCGCGGGCTCCACACGCCGCAGGCGACGACCACGGTCTCGGTCTCGATGTCGCCCTTATCCGTACGTATTGCACGGACGGCCGGCTGCCCGGACGGGCCGGTGACGGTGTCGATGCCGAGCACCTCGGTGTTCGCGGCCACGGTCAGGTCGGCGCTCGCCGCCGTCTGCTCGCGCATCAGGGCACCCGCCTGCAACGGGTCGACCACCGCGACCGACGGCGTGTAGAAACCGAGCCGGATGACGTCGCGGTTCATGAACGGCATCAGCTCCACCGCGCGGTCGGGGCCGATCAGCTCCGCGTCGATGCCCCAGGCCGTCGCCGACGACATCCGCCGGCGCAGTTCCTCCTCGCGCTCATCGGTGCGCGCGATCTCGATTCCGCCGCAGGTGGTCAGCACACCGAGCTGCTCGTACTGGCGCATCGAGTCCAGGGTCAGGTCGGTGATCTCCTTGGAATGGTCCACCGGGAAGATGAAGTTCGACGCGTGCCCGGTGGACCCGCCCGGGTCGGGGAGCGGGCCCTTGTCCAGCAAGACGATGCTGGACCAGCCCTGCTGAGCCAGGTGGTACACGAGCGAGTTTCCGACGATGCCGGCGCCGATCACCACCACGTCGGCTCGGTCCGGCAGTGTGTGCGTATTCATGACCATGACGACCTCCTCGTCGTCGGCCCGGGATCATCAACAGTTGAACCGGCTTCTACCGGCTGAACCGTTGATGATCCCGGGGGAGTTCATCTCAGGCCCACGATCTGGCCGTGTTCGTCGATGTCGATCTGTTCCGCCGCCGGTGTCTTGGACAGCGCCGGCATGGTGCGCATGTCGCCGCAGATCGGGTAGACGAACCCGGCGCCCGCCGATGCGCGCACCTCGCGCACCGGCAGCCGCCATCCGGTCGGGGCGCCCTTGAGCGCAGGATCGGCGGACAGCGACAGGTGGGTCTTGGCGATGCAGACCGGGAGACGGCCGAACCCAGCCTTCTCGTAGGTCTCCAGCGCTCGGGCGGCGGCGGGCAGCACGTCGATACCGTCCGCGCCGTAGACCTGCCGGGCTATCGTGTCGATCTTGTCGGTCAGTGAGAGATCGTCGTCGTAGAGGAAACGGAACTGCGACGGCTCCTCGCAGGCGTCCGCCACCGCCTCCGCCAGCGGTACCGCACCCTTCCCGCCGTCGGCGTAGTGGGTACTGACCGCCGCACGGACCCCTTCCTCCGCGGCGACGTCCAGAATGGCCTGCCGCTCGCTGGCGTGGTCGGTGGGGAAGGCGTTCAGCGCCACCACGGGGGTGACGCCGTGCAGGCGCACGTTGGCGATCTGCTTGCGCAGGTTGGCCGCGCCGATGCGCACGTCGTCGGGGTTCTCCTCGAACAAGTCGTCCGGGAGCGGGCGCCCGGCGACGATCCGGTACTTCCCGGAATGCGCCTTGAGTGCACGCACCGTGGCGACGATGACGGCGGCGTCCGGAACCAGGCCGGAGGTGCGGCACTTGATGTTGAAGAACCGCTCGGCACCCATGTCGGCGCCGAAACCCGCCTCGGTGACCAGGTAGTCCGCGCCGCGGATGCCGATCCGGTCCGCGACGATGGACGAGTTGCCGTGTGCGATGTTCCCGAACGGCCCGCAGTGCACCAGCACCGGTGTCTGCTCGACGGTCTGCATCAGGTTCGGCTTGATCGCCTCGGACAGGATGACCGTCATCGCCCCGGCCGCACGCAGCATCTCGGCGGTCACCGGCTCACCTTCCCGGGTATAGCCGACGACGATGCGGCCGATGCATTCGCGCAGGTCTTGCAGCGACGACGAGAGCGCCAGCACCGCCATGACCTCGCTGGCCGCCGTGATGTCGAACCCGCTCTGCCGCGGGGTGCCGTCGGTGCGGCCGCCGAGGCCGGTGACCAGGTTGCGCAGCTCGCGGTCGTTGACGTCGAGCACCCGTCCCCAGGTGATCGCGTGCGGGTCGAGCCCGAGCTGGTTGCCCTGGTGGATGTGGTTGCCCACCATCGCGGCCAGCAGGTTGTGCGCCGCCGTGACCGCGTGCATGTCGCCGGTGAGGTGCAGATTGAGCGCTTCCATCGGCGTGACCTGTGAGTAGCCGCCGCCCGCCGCGCCACCCTTGATGCCGAACGTCGGCCCCATCGAAGGCTGCCGGATGGCCACGACGCCGCGCCGGCCGAGCACGCCGAAGGCCTGCCCGAGGCCGACCGTCGTCGTGGTCTTGCCCTCGCCGAGCGGAGTCGGCGTGATCGCGGTGACGACGACGTAGCGGCCGCGCGGCTCGTCGTCGAGCTCGCCGATGGCATCCAGCGAGATCTTCGCGGCCGCCTTGCCGTACGGTTCGAGCAGATGCTCGCCGATGCCCATGCTCGCGGCGATGCGGTCCAGCGGTAACAGGGGCGCACTGCGCGAGATCGTCAGATCGGACGGCATCGTCATCTCATGCCCTTCCCCTCGTGCTCCGCCGCCGCCCCGGATTCCCGCCAATCCAGGTGCTCCAGGCTGCGCAGGGTGGCGGCGACCTCGTTGAACGTGTAGATGTGCAATCCGTGCAGGGCCGGCACAGGCTTGGGACGCGGGCTCCACCGGCCGCGGGCGGCGTCCAGGACGTACTGTTCCTCGCCCGGCTCGGCGAAGCCGTCCACCTGGTGCGCGGCGAGCTTGCGCACCAGCGCCTCCGGCCGGTAAGGCGCACCGAACAAGCGGCGCAGGATGGCGCGGTTGCCGCGGACGAACCGCAGCGAGTCGCCGACGCCGATCCGCGCGCCGGTGCGGACCAGTTTCGCCGCGCCGACGACCCCCGGGATGCCGGCCACGATGGGCAGCGTGACCCCGCGCTCGCGCGCGGCGAGGACGAACCGGGAGATGGTGTCGGCGTCGAAACACATCTGGGTGACGATGTAGTCCGCGTAGGCCTGTTTGGAGACGAGCGTCTGCCACAGCGTCTCGTCGTCGATGGCGGGGTGGCCCTCGGGGTACGCGGGCACTCCCACCCGGGCGAACTCCCGCCCCCGGGCGTCGATCGCCTTGAGCAGGTCGAGACCGTCGCCGAACATGCCGGCCGGGGTGGCGGCGTCCCCGCCGACGACGAAGATGTCCGCGACGCCGGCGCGCTCCAGCCGGGACAGCACGTCGTGCAGCTGCGCCTCGTCGATGAACTGGCGCGCCGCCAGGTGCGGCACAGCCGCGTACCCGCGAGCGGCGAGGCTCTCCGTCAGCGCGACGGTTGCGTCGATGCCGCGCCGCGGGGACGCGGTGACGGTCACCGTCGTACCTGTGGGTAGCTGATCGACTCGTGTCTCCGCGTCGCGCAGCGGGAGGATCTCGAACCGAGCGTCGGCGAGCAGCCGCAACCGCTCCTTCCGGTAACGCGTGCCCGGGATGTGGGGCTTCATGGTGGCTCCCGGCATTCCTCGCGCCGCCTTACGACCGGGGGGTCCGCTTGGTCGGGTCGATGAACGGCTTCTCCACCACCACCGCACCGCGCGGCCCGGTGGGCGTCTCCACCACGACGTTGGTGCCCAGCTGGGTGTATTCGATGGCCAGCATCGCCAGCCCGATGTTGCGCTCCAGCCGCGGCGAGTGGCAGGCGCTGGTCACCCGGCCGACCGTCTCGTGGTGGGTGGCCGACGGAGCGAGCACCTCGAACGGCTCGATCATCGACCCGTCGTTGTAGGAGCCGAGTGGATCGCCGTCGATCTCGACGCCCACCATGAGCCGGGAGATGCCGCTGGACTGGATCCGGCGCAGGGCCTTCTTCCCGATGAAGTCGGCCTCCTGGTCGAGATCGACCATCCACTTATAGTCGTACCCGACCTCCATCGGGTTGGTGTCCAGGGTGATGTCGCTGCCGTAGGCGAGCATGCCGCCCTCGATGCGCCGGATGTGGCAAGGTCCGATCACCCGCATGTCGTGCGGCTGGCCGGCCTGCCAGACGGCGTCCCACAGCCGGCTGGCGTTCTCGGTGGCGTTGTACAGGTAGATTTCGTAGCCGATCTCGCCGCTGTAGCCGGTGCGGCTGACCACCACGTCCATCCTGTGCAGCTGGTAGGCATGCAGGTAGTAGTAGGGGATGTCGAGGATCGACGGGCCGAACAGGTCGACCATGACGTCCTTGGACCGCGGTCCCTGCACCTGCACCGGTGCGACGTCGACCTCCTTGATCTCGACGTCCCAGCCGCCGGCGTGCGCCAGCCCCATCGCCCAGAGCCCGACGTCGCTGTCCGCCAGCGAGAGCCAGAACCGGTTCTTCTCGACGCGGAGCAGGATCGGGTCGTTGATGATGCCCCCGTCGGGAGCGGTGATGAAGACGTACTTGCACTGCCCGACCCGGCACTTGGTCAGGTCGCGCGGGATGAGCATGTTGGTGAAGTCGAACGCGTCCGGTCCGGAGATCTCCAGCTGCCGCTCGACGCCGACGTCCCACAGGGTGACGCTGTTGAGCAGGTGCCAATACTCGGCGACCGGATCGCCGTAGTGGCGCGGGTGGTACGTGTGGTTGTACACGCTGTACATCGCGACGCCGTGTGCCCTGGACTTCCAGAAGTACGGGGACTTGCGCAGCCGCGTATACAGCATCACCTCCGGGTTTCGCGCCGGCGTGGGTGTGCTGGTCTGCGGTTCGCTGACCGCACCCTCCGTGAGCTGGGATCCGAGTAAGTCGGTCATGGTCGCCCCCTTTCTTCTGTGATCGGGCGTGGGATCCGCTGTGCTGATGTGCGTTGATCGCGATGTGCGAGAGACCTACGGGGGAGAGGGGCTCGATGGTGTTTCTTCTCGAGTACCCAGTTGCGGCATGAACAACCGTTGCTTTTTACGCAACCCCAGTCTTGCTCGGATAACGATTCGGCGTCAAGAGTGTCGCGCACGGTGTTCGGATGAACGTGTTTGTGAGCGCTCACACCCCCCCACCACCCCCATGATCATGAACAGTTCCCGTTCACATGGCACGGGAACTGTTCATGATCATGGGGTGGGGCGGTGGCTGCTCGGTCGGCTAAGGGTTGGAAACAGCTGCACAACATCCATTGACAGCGGAACCTACCGGCGAGTAGGAACCTATGCACCACGAACCGATCGGTGGGGGTCGAGCGGAGGGTGGCGACGGCGGTCAACGGTGACCGCGATGACGGAGGCGGGGCGTGTGCTGGCGGTCAACAACCTGGACGTTGTCTACGAGGACGTCATCCTCGTGCTCAAGAACGTCACGCTGGAAGTGCCTGCCGGGGCGATCGTGGCGCTGCTCGGCGCCAATGGGGCGGGCAAGACGACCCTGCTACGCGCGGTCACGGGTCTGCTCGACGTGCACCGCGGCGCCGTCACCCGGGGCAGCGTGACCCTTGACGGGCAGCCGCTGCATCATCTCGACGCGCCGCGCACGGTGGCCGCGGGCATCGGCCAGGTGATGGAGGGGCGGCGGATCTTCACCGATCTCACGGTCGACGAGAACCTCCGCATCGGCGGCCACGCCGCCGACCGCGCCACCGTCGCCGCAGGCCTGGACCGCGCATACAGCCTGTTCCCGGTGCTCGCCGATCGGCGGCAGCAGCCCGCGGGATACCTCTCCGGAGGGGAGCAGCAGATGCTCGCCATCGGCCGGGCCCTGATGTCGCAACCGGCATACCTGCTGCTGGACGAGCCCAGCCTCGGGCTGGCGCCGCGCCTGGTCCAGCACATCAAGGAGCTGATCGTCGAGATCAACCGCCAAGGCACCGCGATCCTGCTGGTCGAGCAGAACGCCAGCATGGCGCTGTCCATCGCTTCACACGGCTACGTGCTGGAGACGGGGAAGGTCGTGATGGACGGCGCGGCGGCCGAGCTGCTCGCCAACGACGACATCCGCGAGTTCTACCTCGGCCTGTCCGAGGAGCGGGACCTCTCCTTCCGCGACGTCAAACACTATCGACGACGGAAGCGGTGGTTGTCGTGACGGCGGCACCGGGTTCCTCGGCCGCGCCCGGTTCCTCGGCCGCGGCGTCGGGCTCCGCGTCCACGGCGGCGGGCTCCGCGGCGGAGCGATCCGTGCAGCCGTTCCTGCACGTGGCCGACCTGTCGCTGCGCTTCGGCGGCACGACCGCGATCCGGGACGTCGGGTTCGAGCTGGACGAGGGGAGCCTGCTCGCGATCATCGGACCGAACGGCGCTGGGAAGACGTCGATCTTCAACTGCCTCTCCGGTGTCTACCGCCCGCAGCAGGGCAGCATCCGGTTCCGCGGCACCGACCTGCGGGGTCTGCGGCCGGACGCGATCGCCCGGCTCGGCGTCGCCCGGATGTTCCAGAACATCGAGCTCTTCGACAACCTCACCGTGCTGGACAACCTGATGCTGGGACGGCACCGCCACCTGCGGTACTCGACCCTCTCCGCGCTGCTCTACGACCGGCGGGCGCGGCGCGCCGAGGTGGCCAACCGGCGGGTGATCGAGGACATCATCGACTTCCTGCAGATCCAGGCGATCCGCCGCAGCATGGTGGGCATGCTGCCGTACGGGCTGAAGAAGCGGGTCGAGCTGGGCCGGGCACTGGCCATGGAGCCTGCGCTGCTGTTGCTCGACGAGCCGGTGGCCGGCATGAACGCCGAGGAGACCGAGGACATGGCCCGCTTCATCCTGGATGTCCGCAGCGAGCTGGGGGTGACCATGATCATGATCGAGCACGAGATGGGCCTCGTCATGGACATCGCGGACGAGGTGCTGGTGCTCGACTTCGGCGAACGGATCGCACACGGTCCGCCGGCCCAGGTCCAGCGCGATCCCGCGGTGATCAAGGCATACCTGGGCGAGGCGTCATGACCGTCACCGCGGCGGCCGCGGCACAGACCTGCCGCACCATCCCGAACCGGGTCCGCGAGCGCGCCGAGCGCACCCCGGATCGGATCTGCATGCGGCAGAAACGGTTCGGGATCTGGCAGGGGATCACGTGGCGGGAGTACTGGGAGCAGGCCGGCCTCGTCGCGCACGGGCTCGCCGCGCTCGGCATCGGCGCAGGCGACCGGGTGGCGATCCACTCCGAGAACCGGCCGGAGTGGCTCTACACCGACGTGGGCGCGGTGGCCATCCGTGCCATCAGTGTCGGCCTGTACGCCACGAATCCGCCCGCCGAGGTCGCCCACCTGTTGCGGGACTCCGGCGCGCGGGTGCTCGTTGCCGAGGACCAGGAACAGGTCGACAAGGCACTCGCCGTGCTGGAGCAGTGCCCGGACCTGGAACGGATCGTCTATCTGGAACCGCGCGGCGTCCGCGAGTACGGTCACCCCGCGCTGATGCCCTTCTCCGAGCTGCTCGATCGTGGACGCGAGCACGCGCGCAGCCACCCGTCGTTGTTGGACGAGGCGGCCGCCGGCGCCACCGCAGACGACGTGGTCACATTGATCTACACCTCGGGGACCACCGGGCCGCCGAAGGGTGCCATGCTGACCGCACGCAACGTCGACTTCGCCACCCAGGTGCTGGCGCTCGGTCCCGGCCTGTACGACCCGCCGCCGGACGAGTCCGACGTGACGCTGTCCTACCTGCCGCTGTGCCACGTCGTAGAACGCGCGGCGACCATCTGGGTGAACGCCGGCGCCGGGACCACGGTGCACTTCGCGGAGTCGATCGACACCGTGGTCAGCAACCTCCACGAGGTGCAGCCGACGCTGTTCTTCGGCGTGCCGCGGATCTGGGAGAAGATCCACGCGGCGATCCACAGCCGGATGGGCGGCGCGTCGCCCGGTAAACGGCTGGCCTTTCGGGCCAGCATGGCGCTGGCCCGGCGGATCGGCGACGAGCTGGTCCGCCACGACGGCACCCACACGGCCCGCAGCCGCGCACTGTATGCGCTCGGATACCCGTTGCTCTTCCGGGCGCTGCGGGACCGGATCGGGTTGCGCAAGGTGCGCGCCGCGGGTTCCGGCGCGGCGCCGGTGGCACCGGAGGTGCTGAGGTTCTTCTTCGGCATCGGCGTCGTCATCCGGGAGGCGTACGGCATGACCGAGAACTCCGCCGTCGCCACCGGGAATCGTCGCGGCCGGGTCAAGCTCGGCACCGTCGGCGAGCCGCACGACGGCACCGAGCTGCGCCTGGCCCCGGAGACCGGCGAGATCCTGACCCGGCATCCCGGCAATTTCGCCGGCTATTGGAACCGGCCGGACAAGACCGCCGAGGTCCTCGAGCCGGACGGCTGGCTGCACACCGGCGACGTCGGCGAGTGGGTGGACGGCAGCCACGTGCGCATCGTCGATCGGATCAAGGACGTCATCATCACCGCGGGCGGGAAGAACGTCGCGCCGTCGGAGATCGAGAACGCGCTGAAGGCGTCGGCGTTCATCAAGGAGGCCGTCGTCATCGGGGACCGTCGCCGGTATCTGACCGCGCTGATCGGCATCGAGCTGGACTCGGTGGGGGACTGGGCGCAGCGGCGCCGCATCCCGTACACCACCTACCGCGACCTGACCGAGAAGACGGAGGTGCTCACGCTGGTTCAGGGCGTGATCAAGGAGGTCAACACGGGGTTCGCCCGGGTCGAGAACGTCCGCAAGTTCCGGATGCTGCCCAAGGAGCTGGATCACGACGACGGCGAGCTCACGGCCACCCAGAAGGTCCGGCGCGAACAGCTGCAGGACCGGTTCGGCGAGCTGATCGAGGACATGTACAACGACACCACGAAGTTCGCCGGCGGCGACCTGACGGGGGTGCACTCGTGACCGAGCTGATCTCCTCCGGACTGGTACGCGGGCTCGGCATCGGCAGCACCTACGCACTGCTCGCGGTCGGGTTCGTCATCATCTACCGGGCCACCGGGGTGATCAACTTCGCGCAGCCCGCCTTGATGATCCTGGGCGCGTACGCGACGTCGGTGCTCGCCACCGGGGCCGGGCTGCCGTTTCCGGTGGCGGTGCTGGCGGCGATGGCGGTGCTCGCCGCGGTCGGGATGGCTACCGAGCGGGTGGCGCTGCGGCCGATGGTGGGCCGGCAGCCGTTCGCCGCGGCCATGGTGACGGTCGGGGTGCTCACTGTGCTGTTCGTGGTGGCGCACCGGTTGATCGGTACCCAGGTGCGCACCGTCGGCGACCCGTGGGGGCTGCAGCGGGCTGAGCTGTTCGGGGTGTCGGTGGCGCAGGTCGACTTGGCCAAGATCGTGGTGTCGATGGTGGCCATCGGGGCGGTCGGGCTGTTTCTGGCGCGGTCCCGGCTCGGTCTGGCGATGCGTGCGACGTCGATGGACCAGGAGGTGGCGCTGGCCCAGGGCGTCGACGTGGGACGGATGTTCAGCCTGGCGTGGGGGATCTCGGCGGCGCTCGCGGCGCTGGCCGGGATGTTGATCGGCACCTCGGCCGGCGGGTTCGAGGCCATCACGGCGCTGGTGGCGCTGAAGGCGCTGCCCGTCGTCATCGTCGGAGGGCTGGACTCGATCAAGGGTGCGGTCTACGCGGGCCTGCTGATCGGGGTCGCGGAGGCGTTGACGCGGCTCTACCAGCCGCGGTACGCGGAGTGGCTGGGCGCCAACGTCGATGTGGTGGTGCCGTACGTGATCATGATCGTCGTCCTGGTGGTCCGCCCGTACGGCCTGTTCGGCACCCGGGAGGTGGAGCGGGTATGACCGTGGACACCGGCGTGCCGTCCGGACGCGAGCGTGCCGAGCGCGAGACTGGCCTGCGCGTACGTGGCCGTGGCCGTGGCTTGCGCGTACGTGGGCGTGGCGTGCGCGGGCGACCGCTGTTGTACACCAGTTACGCCGCGGACCAGGCGATCTGGAACACGCCGGCCAAGCGCGGGTGGACGCTGGCGCTGGTGGGCGCGGTACTGGTGCTGCCGTTCTTCCTCAGCCGCGACCTGACCAGCCTGGTCACCACGGTGTTCATCTTCGCCATCGGTGGCATCGGACTGAATCTGGTCACCGGTTATGCGGGCCAGGTCTCGCTCGGGCATGCGTTCTTCATGGGGCTGGGCGCATACACCGCGGCGGTCTTCGGCGGAGCCGGGAGCGACCAGGTGATCGGCTGGGGCCTGGACATGGCGATCTGGCTGCCGATGGCCGGCGTCGTCCCGGCGCTGGTGGGGCTCGTGGTGGCTCCGTTGGCGGTGCGCGTGCGCGGGCTGTACCTGGCCGTGCTGACACTCGGGCTGGTGTTCATCGGGGAACACGTCTTCAAGGAGGCCCGGTCGATCACCGGGGGAGCGGGCGTCGGCCGGGCGCCGGCCGAACCTGTGCTGTTCGGCATGGACCTGCGCGAGCGCTACCACCTCTTCGGCTACATCCTCTCCCGGGAGGCGGTGTACTACTTCGTCTGCTTCGCGATCTTCGTGGTGCTGGCGATCGCCGCCCGCAACCTCACCCGCTCCAAGCCGGGACGGGCGTTCGCCGCGGTGCGGGACCGGGACGTGGCCGCGTCGATGATGGGTATCTCGCTGCGCCGGACCAAGACGCTGGCGTTCACCGTGTCGTCGTTCTACGCCGGCGTGTCCGGCGCGCTGCTGGTGATGGTGATCGGGCGGGTGACGCCGACCAACTGGAACCTGTTCCTGTCCATCGACCTGCTCGCCGTGATCCTGATCGGAGGGATCGCCACCATCAGCGGCTCCATCCTCGGCGCGGCGTTCGTGGTGTTGATGCCGAGGATCGTCTCGGAGTTGGCCGACGTGGTGCCGTTCATCTCCACCAGCCCGTCCGGCGGGTTCCTGTCCGTGTTCCAGCTGCAGACGATGCTGTTCGGGGCGCTGATCGTGCTGTTCCTGGTTCTCGAGCCGCGTGGGTTGTACGGCCTGTGGGTCCGGGTCCGGAACTACTGGAAGGCCTGGCCTTTCTCCTATTGAGATCCGTAACCAGAGAAGGAGAGTTCAATGAGGAGCAATCCTGTACAACGACGCGGCCGGCGCGGTGGAATGCGCCGCGGAGTCGCCATCGCCGGAGCGTTTGCGCTGCTGGCCACGGCATGTGCGGTCGACGACGACGATGAACCCGACGACACGTCGACGGACGTCGCCGAAGGAACCGAGGACGCCGAGGGCACCGACGACGGCGCCGCGGGTGAGGACGGCGACGACGGTGCGGCCGGGGACGTGAACGTCGATGTCGGCGTCACCGAGGAACCGTGCCCGGAGGCGGTCAACCCGGACAACGGCTGCATCTACCTGGGTGTGCTGTCCGACCTGAGCGAAGGTCCGTTCGCCGCGCTCGGTATCCCGCTGACCGCCGGACAGGAGGCGTTCTGGCAACGTGTGAACGACGAGGGTGGCATCGGCGGCTACGACGTGGACATCTCCACCTACACCCGGGACACGTTGTACGACCCGCAGGAACACAGCGCCCGGTACCGGGAGATCGAGCCGAACATCCTGGCGCTGGCGCAGACGTTGGGCACCGAGCCGACCGAGGCGATCCTGCCGGACATGGACGCCGACAACGTGATCGGCGCTCCTGCCACGTGGTGGTCCGGGTGGGCGTTCGAGGACAACGACTTCGGCCTGATCCTGGAGTCGGGGTACTCGTACTGCCTGGAGTCGCAGATCGGCCTGGACTGGGCCGGCGAGAACGTCGCGCCGCCGTCGACGGTGCTGGCCGTCGGGTATCCGGGCGACTACGGTGGCGACTCGGCCGCCGGCGTCGAGGCCTGGGCGATGGCCAACGACGCCGAGTTCGGCGGTTTCGTGGAGACCGCGCCGGACGCCGTCGTCGGATCGCAGGACGCCGCGATCGGGCAGGTTGTGGGTAGCGGTGCGGATGTGGTCGTGCTGGCGGTCGGTCCGGCCGAGGCGGCGTCGATCGTGGGAGGTTCGCTGGCCGAAGGCTACGAGGGTCTGTTCCTGGGATCGGTGCCGACCTGGGATCCGGCGTTGCTGGACTCGCCGGCCGGGGAGGCGATGGTGGCGGCGTATCGTCACATCGCGCCCTGGGAGGGCATCGACGGTGAGACGCCGGCACACGAGGCGATCCGCGAATCGCTCGGCGACGACCTGCCGGCGAACGAGGGCTACATCTTCGGCTGGGTCTGGTCGTATCCGATCAAGGCGGCGCTGGAGGCCGCCGTGGAGAACGGAGACCTGACCCGGGCCGGTGTGCGGGCTGCTGTGGACGGCTTGGAAGTCGACTACGAGGGCATCCTCCCGTCGGCGACGTTCGGCGGCGAGGCGAACGAGACCGCCGTGCGGACGGCCGTGATCAATCAGCCGGATCCGGAGGGCTCGCTGGGCGTGTCGCCGTTGCAGGTCGGCGTGACCGGTGCGACGGCGGACGCCTACGAGTACACCGCCGCCTGCGCCTAGAGCTATGCCAGCGAAGCGTCCCCTGTGATTACCACCCTTGGACCGGCCATACGGCGGCTAAGGGTTGATGATCACGGGGGGAGAGCGCCCGAGGTGAGCGGCTGGCGTGGGCCGTATCCGTCCTCGATGACGGCGGCCGGCGTCGACGGGGTCCCTGCCGAGGGTCGACGGGTCTTTGCTGGCCGCGGCCGGGCCCTTCCGGCCGTGGTCGGGTCTTGGCAGCCGTGGTCGGGTCTTTGCCCACGTCGAAAGGTGTGCCGTGTGGTCCGTTGTGTGATGTGCGGCCGTTGACTCGGGTCGTGTCGGCGGTTGTGGGGTGTACGACCGCTCAGAGCGGTCAAAACCTGCACGACTGTCGGCACGACCCGCGCGGCGGGCTCAAACACGGCTGTTCTGCACACGGCCGGCCACACGACTGTGGGGAAGCGGCCGTGTGTCGCACGGCAGGCTACACGGCTGATCACACGACGGGGTTGTGCGGCTGATATCACTACGGCAGCCCGCACGAACGCGAGCACCATGGGGTTGCGGCCGACACGGGGACGGCGTCACGATCGGGGAGTGAAGCTCAAGCTCGACCTGCATGACGTCTACAACCGTGGCGACGAGATCGATCGACAGTTGCGCGCGGTGATCGACGAGGCCGTGCAGCGCAAGGCGAAGTTGGTCGAGATCATCCCCGGTAAGGGCTCCGGTCAGCTGAAGAAGAGGGTGCTGCGGTTCCTGCAACAGAAGGAGATCAAGGCGCTGTACCACCGCGTGGAGAAGGACTCGGACAACTTCGGCCGAGTCTTCGTACACTTCCGCTGGAAGTGAGCCGCTCGCTCGCAGTCGCTGCCCCGGAGAGTTCTGTGTACTAGCGGCGGAACGTTTGTGCTGCCAGAGCAGCCACAACCTTCCGCCGCTGATCGGAGCTCGCGAGGACGGTCGGCGTGGCCGGGCACGCCGGGCCGGGTGTCACGCCATCCACGGTGGAGTGCCGCGGTCGGTCCCGTCCGGAAGGCTGGCCCGGGCCGCGCGGGCGCCGATGACGATCGCGGTGAGTCCAGGACCGTCCGGAGTGCTGACGCGTCGCTGCGCGGTTCCGGGGATGACGATCGTCTCGCCGGCTTCGACCACGGTCTCAGCGCCGTCGACCTCGAAGGACGCGCGTCCGTCGACGACGGTCCACGTCTGCTGCGTGTCGATGACGTGGACCGGACCCGCCTGGCCCGGCTGCATCTCGACCTGCCAGACCGGCGTGTCGGCGTTCCCCAAGGTCGGCGAGGCCAAGGTGGTCATGGTGGCCCCGGGGGTCTCGGTCCGGCGTGTGTCCGCGTGGCGGATGACGAACATGGCGACGCCTCCTATAATAGACAACATGGTTGTCGATATAGTTAACCAGGTTGTCCATCATGTCAAGTGACCCTCCCGGTTACGAGCTCCCGCTGCGGTTGTTCGCGGCCTTCCGCCTGCTCATCGACGGGCTACACGACGAGCTGGCACGGCAGGGTCACCCTGATGTCCGGCCGGTGCACGGCTTCGCGCTGCAGGCCGTCGGGCCGGACGGGGCGACGGCGGCGGAGATCGGCCGCCGGCTGGGGGTGTCCAAGCAGGCCGCCGGCAAGACCATCGACTCGTTGGAGCGGCTGGGCTACGTCACCCGCGAGCCCGATGTCCAGGACAGCCGCCGGAAGGTGGTCCGTCTCACCGACCGGGGCCGGGACTGCCTGGCTCGGTCGGCCGCGATCTTCGACCGGTTGCGCGACGAGTGGGAGGCGGTGTTGGGCCGGGACCGATTGCGGTCGTTCGAGGATGACCTCAGCCGGCTGACCGACGCGCGGCCCCTCCGCGTCGACGTTCCAGGCTGGCTCGGGCACACATAGGGGCCTACGCCCGGTGGTTCATCCGGAGATCTGAGCGGCGAGAGCGGCGACGTCGCCGACGACGACCACGGCCGGGGGTTTCGCGCCGACCGCGGCCGCGCGTTCCGCGATGTCCGCGAGCGTGCCCGAGGTGAGCCGCTGCCGCGGGCCGTATCCGTCTTCGATGACGGCGGCGGGCGTGGCCGGGTCCTTGCCGGCCTCGATCAGATGCGCGGCCGTGTCGGCCAGCAGTGACACGCCCATCAGCAACACCAGCGTGCCCTGGCCGGCCGCGAGCGGCTTCCAGTCCAGCCCTTCGTGGCCGGAGATGACGGTGAACTGCTTGGATACCCCGCGGTGGGTGACCGGGATGCCCACCGCGGCCGGGACGGAGACCGCACTGGTGACGCCCGGCACCACCTCGACGGGTACGCCCACCTCGCGGCAGGCGATCGCTTCCTCGCCACCGCGGCCCAGCACGAACGGGTCGCCGCCCTTGAGCCGCACGACCCGTTTGCCGGCGCGGGCATGCTCGATGAGCAGCCGATTGATCTCGTCCTGCGGGACGGGATGGTTGCCGGGCGTCTTGCCGACGTCGATCACCAGCACATCGTCATCGAGCGCGTCCAGCAGCGCGTGCGGCGCGAGCCGGTCGATCACCACGACGTCGGCCTCACCCAGCAGTTGCCGGCCGCGCGTCGTGATCAGTGACGGATCGCCTGGGCCGCCGCCCACCAGCGCGACGCTGCCGGTGGTGGCGCCGCGGTTGTGCCGCAGCGGTAGGCGGCCGGTCTCCAGCGCTGTCTGGACGGCGTTGCGGACCGTGCGCGCCCGGCCGGGGTCACCACCACCGCTGACGGCGACGATGAGGTCGCCGACGCGGGCGACCGCGGGTGTCCACGCGGCGGAGGCGGCGGCGTCGTCGGCGCGTACACACCAGATGCGGGCGGCCTCGGCATCGGTGGCCGCCGCGTCGTCGACGGCGCGGTCACCGGTGGCGGTGTGCACCAGCCACGCGTCGTCGAGGTCCTCGGCGCGATACTGCCGCGGCTGCCAACCGGCGCGGCCCTGTTCCACCAGGGCGGCGAGCGGTTCACACAGCGCGGGGGCCACGACGAGCAGGTCGGCACCGGCGTCGGCCAGCGGCTCCGCTCGCCGCGCCGCGATCGGCCCACCGCCCACCACGACGACGCGGCGGCCGGCGACGTCGAGCGTCAGCGGATATCGTGAGCTGGCTTGCGCCGAACCGGCCGTCGACGTCGCGCGATCGCTGCCCATGAGACTCCTTCAGAGCGTTGTCCACCGGCGCGACGGGAGCCGCCGCACCGACGCCATTATCTCCCGTGCGATATCCCCCCGGTGCCGAGCGTGCCCGGCGCGGCCGTGCCCGCGGCAGTTGTGCCCGTGACAGCCCGGCCGAAGCGCATCCCTCGGCGGGCTTTGCAATGCACACATATACGCAACCCTCACCGTTGCGTATATGTGTGCATTGCAAAGGCGGGCGGTGGGTCGCGTCTTCGGGCTCGTGACGGTGCACGAGCGACGACGCGCCGAGCTAGACGTTGATCCCGCACTCGGTCTTGGCGGAGCCGGACCACCGGCCGGCGCGCGGATCCTCGCCCGGTGCCACCGGGCGTGTGCACGGCTCGCAGCCGATCGACAGGTAGCCGATCTGCTTCAGCGGATTGATCAGGATGTCGTGCTTGGCGACGTACTCCTCGACATCCTCGTCGGTCCACGCCGCCAGCGGGTTGACCTTGACCTTGCGACGCTTCGGGTCCCACGCCACCACCGGCGTGTCGGCCCGGGACGGCGACTCGGCGCGACGCACGCCGGCGGCCCAGGCGTCATACGGCGCCAGCGCCCGGTCCAGCGGCCAGACCTTGCGGATCGCGCAGCACAGGTCCGGGTCGGTCTGGTACAGCTTGCCGTACTCGGCCTCGTGTTCCGGCACCCGCAGCGGATGGGTGACCGTCTCCACGTCGATGTTGTACGCCGAGGCGATGGCATCCCGGGTGCCGATCGTCTCGGCGAAGTGGTAGCCGGTGTCCAGGAAGAGCACCTTCATGCCCGGCACCGCCTGCGACGCCACGTGCGAGAGCACCCCGTCGGCCATCGACGACGTGACGACGAACTTGTCGCCGAACGTCTCGTGCGCCCAACGGATGATGGTCCCGGCCGGCGCCCCTTCCAGTTGGCGCGCGGCGTCGAGCGCGAGCTCTTCCAGCGGCTCGGCAGCGGTGACGGTCATCAAGCACCCCTTCGTGTGGACAAACCCAGCAACTTCACGGAGAAGACGCGTAGACAAGAGCGACATTCCCACGCCCCGTGTTCCTCGACCGGGAAGAGATCTTCCTCACTGCAGAACGGGCAGTGCAGGATGGCCGCTCGTGTCTCGCTCACTGCAGGTCAGCCTCCTCGGCTCGGGCCGCCCACTGGGCGAAGCGCTCGCCCTCGGAGCGCTTCTCGACGAACCGGCGGACCACCCGCTCGACGTAGTCCGGCAGCTCCGCCGCGGTGACCTTGTGGCCACGCAGCTTCCGGCCGAAACCGGCGTCCAGGCCGAGCCCACCGCCGAGGTGGACCTGGAAACCTTCCTCGCCCTTGACGATCTGGCCCTTCAGCCCGATGTCGGCGACCTGGATGCGGGCACAGGAGTTCGGGCAGCCGTTGACGTTCAGCGTGATCGGCACATCCAGCTGACCGTTCAGGTCGCTGAGCCGGCTCTCCAGCTCCGTGACGGTGTCCGCCGCCAGCCCTTTGGTCTCGACGATCGCGAGCTTGCAGTACTCCAGGCCGGTGCAGGCCATGGTGTTGCGCCGGAAGACGCTCGGCCGGGCCTGCAGGCCGAGCGCGTCCAGGTCGGCGATGAGCGGCTCGACGGCATCCGCCTCGACGTCCAGGATGACGAGCTTCTGGTGCGGGGTGGCGCGGATCCGGGCGGAGCCGTGCGCCTCCGCGGTGTCGGCGAGTTTGGCCAGGGTGGTTCCGGAGACGCGGCCCACCACCGGGGCGACGCCGATGTAATAGCGGCCGTCCTTCTGCCGGTGCACGCCGACGTGGTCGTACGGGTGGTCTGGAACCGGGGACGACGGACCGTCGATGAGCTTGCGTCCCAGGTACTGGTCGGACTCCAGGACTTCCCGGAATGTCTCCGCACCCCAGTCGTCGACCAGGAACTTCAGCCGGGCCCGGTGCCGCAGCCGGCGGTAACCGTAGTCCCGGAAGATCCCGGTGACGCCGGCCCACACCTCGGGCACCTCTTCCAGCGGGATCCACGTGCCCAGCCGGACGGCGAGCTTCGGGTTGGTGGACAGGCCGCCGCCCACCCACAGGTCCAGGCCCGGGCCGTGCTCGGGGTGGTTCACGCCGACGAACGAGATGTCGTTGGTCTCGTGCACGACGTCGGGCAGCCCGCTGATCGCGGACTTGAACTTCCGGGGGAGATTGGAGAACTCCGGCGAGCCGATGTAGCGGCGCTGGATCTCGTCGATCGCCCACTGCGGATCGAGCACCTCGGCATCGGCGATCCCGGCGACGGGCGAGCCGAGGATGACGCGCGGGGTATCACCGCATGCCTCGGTGGTGGACAACCCCACCGCCTCGAGTTTCTCCCAGATGGTGGGGACGTCCTCGATCCGGATCCAGTGCAGCTGGATGTTCTGTCGGTCGGTGACGTCGGCGGTGTCGCGCGCGTACGTGGTGGAGATGTCGGCGATGACGCGCAGCTGCTCGGTGGTCAGGGCGCCGCCGTCGATGCGGACCCGGAGCATGAAGTACTCGTCGTCCAGCTCGTGTGGCTCCAGGACGGCGGTGCGCCCGCCCGGAATTCCGGGGCGGCGCTGCGTGTACAGCCCGAACCAGCGGAACCGGCCGCGCAGATCCTGCGGGTCGATGCTGGCGAAGCCGCGCTTGCTGTAGATGTTCTCGATGCGCGCCCGGACGTTCAGGCCGTCGTCGTCCCGTTTCGTCCGCTCGTTGGGGTTGAGCGGTTCGAGGTGGCCGAACGCCCACTGCCCCTCACCGCGGGGTCGGCGCGGGATGGTTACCTGGCTCGATGGCATAAGAAGATCTCGTCCTCGAGGTCGGGGACGCACGTACGCGCGGGTCAGATCGACGGTGACCTATCAGCCGACACGTCCGAGCGCCCGGAACAGTCAACGGGCGGCGGTCAGCAGGCCAGACACATCATGCTGGAGACACGTCGGTAGTCCACGTGGCGACGGACCACGAGGTAGAGCATCGACGCGCGCAACATGTCTGTCATCCTCGCATGCCTGGATCCGTACGACGACCGTCTGTCCATCATCTGGACCGTTGTCTCACATTCTGGCGTGCCTTATGGACCTTCTGAGGCAAGCTTATGCGCCCAGTTGTCGAGGGTGTGGAAGGCGCCTCTCGTGGCGTGTGGTCGGCGGTCTCGGTAGAGGAACGCCCGTGTGGGCGCAGATCCGTCGCCATATCGGCCGCGCGGATGCGACCGCGCGCACCGCGTGTCACCTCCGGTATCGCATGTCACCTCCCGTACCGCGTTGGCGCACTTTTCGGGGCATATGCGTGACGGGAGGTGACACGCGCGACGGTAGGTGACACGGCGCGAGAAGTCGGCGGCGGTCACGAAGCGTCGACACCGGCAATCGGGACAAGATCGACTATCATCCCTCGGGTGCGTATATCTCCGCTGCTGCTCGCCATTCCTGTGCTCGCCCTCACTGCGTGTTCGGAAGTCTCCGACGCGATCTCGGATGGGATCTCGGACCGCGCGAACTCGATGGCGTCTCAGGCCCTCGAGGATGGAATCCGGGATCAACTGGCCGGCGCCGGGATCGAGCTGGCCGGCGACCCGGATTGCTCGACCGACCTCACCCAGGACAACCTCACGCTGACCGGGACGGCGGATTGCTCGGCCACGACGGCCGACGGCCAGGCGGCGACGGCGACGTTCGACGGGACCTTGTCCAGCTCCGGCTGCTCAGGCACGGTGACCATCGCGGTGGAGGGGCGGACCGTCGTCGATTCGCAACGAGTTCCGAACTGCTCGATCAGCCTGTAGGAGGACGCGGAACCGAGACCTCCTCCCGTACCGTAGGGACATGTCCGACGATCATGACGGCATGTCCGCCGCCGAGTTCGGCACGGCCTTCAAGGGTCGGCCGCCAGCGACGACGACGGCGGTGGTGGCATCGACCGCGGCGACACGCTGACAGTCACCGACCGCCACCTGGCCGATGCCCTGTATGAACTGGTGGTGGACGGCGGTGCGCTGACGCGGAGCCTACTGGGCGCGAGCGGCGTAGATGAGGGACCGCCGAGCGCGGGTAACCATGGAGCACAACCGCGGAAGCACGCCTATTCGGAGGCGTGTCCGGTGGCGGGCTCGGAGGGCCGCTCGGCGTCCTGATGCTGGCAGTCGCACCAGGACCGGTCCTTGGCCAGCGCCGGGCAGTCATCGTGCTGCCCGTTGCCGCACGCCGCGCAGATCATCTCCGTGTCACCTGTCCGTTGCGCATCCCGTCGTGTCGTTGTCCAGATCATTGTCGTCCTGAGCGCAGGTTCCGCGTGCCGGTGATTCGTCGGCGCCAGATCTTACCTACCTTCAGGACGTGTATACCCATCATGTGGCCGGGGCGGCCCGATCCACGATCACCCGGGCCTCGACCGCCGGCGGCAGCAGACCGAACACTCCGTGCGCACCGTCCAGCCGGGTGGCGCAGAAGGCGTCCGCGACCGCCGGCGGCGCATGTCGCACCAGCAGCGACGCCTGCAACAGGGCTGCCATCCGGGCCGCCAGCACCCGGGCCAGGCGGCTGGCCGTGTCCGCGTCGGCGGCCGCGCTGTGCAGCAGCGTCTCGGTGTCGGCCAGGGCGGTGCGGAGCAGGGTCGCGTTGGTCGGCCCGGCGTCGTCGGCGACGTCCACCTCGGCACGCCAGGCGGCGAGCGCCTCCGGCTCACGGGAGATCGCACGGAGCAGGTCCAGCGCCTGGATGTTCCCCGCGCCTTCCCAGATGGAGTTCAGCGGCGCCTCCCGGTACAGCCGCGGCATCCCGCTCTCCTCGACATAGCCGTTGCCGCCCAGGCACTCCAGCGCCTCGGCGACGACGTTCGGGGTGCGTTTGCAGACCCAGAACTTCGCCAACGGCAATCCGATCCGCCGCAGCGCCCGCTCGTGCGGATCGTCGGCCCGGTCGACCGACGACGCGAGACGGATGGCCAGCGCCGTGGCGGCCTCGGACTCGACGGCGAGATCGGCCAGCACGGCCTGCATCAGCGGCGCGTCGTCCAGCTTGGTGCCGAACGCGCTGCGGTGCGCCGCATGCCAGCAGGCCTCCGCGACGGCCCGGCGCATCAGGGCGGCCGAGCCGAGGGTGCAGTCCAGGCGGGTGGCCGCGACCATCTCGATGATCGTGGCGACGCCGCGTCCTTCCTCGCCGAGCCGCCGGCCCCAGGCGGCGTCGAGCTCGATCTCCGCTGATGCGTTGGCCCGATTGCCCAGCTTGTCCTTCAATCGTTGCAGCGCGATCGCGTTGCGTGTGCCGTCCTCCAGCATCCGGGGCACCACGAAGCAGGTGAGCCCGCCGGGAGCCTGCGCCAGCATGAGGAAGACGTCGTTCATCGGTGCGGAGCAGAACCATTTGTGGCCTGTCAGCCGGTACCAGCCGTCGGTCGCCGGAGCGGCCGCCGTGGTGTTGGCTCGGACGTCCGAGCCGCCCTGTTTCTCCGTCATCGCCATACCCGCCAGCGCGCCCGCCTTCGCCCCGGCGGGGCGCAACCCGAAGTCGTAGGTGGTCGACGTCAGCCGCGGCTCCCAGACGGCCGCGAGCTCCGGGTCCATGCGCAACGCGGGCACGGCCGCGTACGTCATCGATATCGGACACATATGCGCGGCCTCGACCTGGCTCCAGATCAGGAAACCGGTGGCGCGGGTGGCATGCGAGCCGGGGACTGAGCTGCCCCAGCCGCCGCTCTGCAGGTGATGGTCGACGGCGGTTTCCATCAGACGATGCCACGACGGGTGGAAGTCGACCTCGTCGATGCGGTGGCCGAAGCGATCGTGGGTGCGCAGCGCGGGTGGGTAGGCGTCGGCCTCCCGCGCCCACCGCTGCGCCTCGGCCGACCCTGCCTTGGTTCCCAACGCGTGCATGCGGACCAGCTCGTCCTGATCGCCGTGCCGGTTGAACGCCTCGACGAGCGCGGCGTCGGCGGCGAAGACGTCGTAATCGGCCAAGGGAGGCGGCTGGTTGGTGACCTGGTGGGTGGTGCGCACCTCACCACCGTAGCCCGACGGGACGCGGCCGGACAGCGTCAAACGCCAGCTGGTGGGTACCGGCGGGGGAGAACTGATCGCTCATTGAGCGGATCTGGAGGAGAGATGTTGAAGATCGCGCTGTTACTGCTTTTGCTCGCGCTGCTCATCGGCGGATTCGGGTTGGCGATCGAAGCCGTGCGCTGGATGCTCATCATCGCCGTCGTCGTGCTGCTCGCCAGTGCGGTCGCCGGCTATGTCGGGCAACGCGGAAATGCGAAGAACACCTCCGACGGGCCCGGGCCGACGCCGTAGAGGCGTCTTCGTCTCTGGGCGCAAGAACTTCGCATATGGGTCGTAGTCGGACGGCGCGGGCGGGGTAATGCTGGCGGAACGTTACGCCAGAGGAGGCAAGGATGTTCTTTCACCGGCAAGAGCTCCAGCATCGTGCCAAGCCCGACCGCCCGGACGCGGTCTATGCGCGCAAGCTACAAGAGGTGCTAGGCGGCCAGTACGGCGAGATCACCGTGGCGATGCAGTACGGGTTCCAATCCTGGAACGCGCACATTCCCGGCAAGTACCGGGACCTGCTGTTCGGTATCGGTGCCGAGGAATTCGGTCACGTGGAGATGCTCGCGACCATGATCGCGCAGCTGCTGGAGAAGGCGCCGGTCGGCGTCACCGAGGACGCCGTCCAGGACGACCCGACGGTCGCGGCCGTGGTCGGCGGCATGGACGTCCAACACGCCATCGTCGCCGGCGCCGGTGCGCGGCCGGTGGACAGCAACGGCAACCCGTGGTCGGCGGCCTATGTCACCGCGAGCGGCAACATGCTCGCGGATTTCACGGCGAATGCCAACGCGGAGATGCAAGGTCGGCTGCAGGTGTCGCGGCTGTACCACATGACCGACGACGCCGGTGTGCGCGACCTGCTGTCATTCCTGATCGCACGGGACACGATGCACCAGAACCAATGGATCGCGGCCGCGCGCGAACTGCAGGAGGAAGGCGTGGAGGAACTGCCGGTGCCGAGCAACTTTCCACGTTCCGACGAGGACAGCGAGGCGGCGTACCAGTACATCAACTTCTCGAACGGCGAGCACGCCGGTGAAGGGTCGTGGGCACGGGGTCCGACCCCGGACGGGGACGGGGAGTTCAGCTACCTGGACGAGCCGCCGGCCGGCGAGCCGATGCCGTCGCCCACCAAGCCGGATTCCCGGTTCTACGGCACCACCAACCTGCCGAACGTCGCCGAGAAGGCGGCAGGCAAGGTCCAGGACAAGCTCAATAAGGAGTAGCGAACTGCAGACGGGCATGGCGGGCGACGCGGATTGGGGCGGGCCGGAATTCACTGAGACCGCTGGAACGCGCATGCATGCAGCCGTCCTCGGACCGTCCGGTGCCGAGCCGGTGGTGTGCGTGCACGGGTTAGGGGTGTCGCACCGGTACTTCGGTCCGTTCGCGCGCAGTCTCGCGCACGAGGTGCGGGTCGTCGCTCCGGACCTGCCCGGATTCGGGCGCACGGCGGCGCCGTCACGGCACGTGCTGGATGTGCGGGAACTCTCGGAGGCACTGGCGAAGTGGCTGCGGGCGACCGGCCGCGCGGGGGCGGTGATGGTGGCCAACTCCGCGGGTTGTCAGGTGGTGGTCGATCTCGCGGCGCACGCGCCGGACCTGGTGGGGCCGGTGGTGCTCAACGGGCCCACGGTCGACCGGCACGCGCGTTCGGTGCCGCGGCAGATCGTCCGGCTGATCGCCAACGTACCGCTGGAACGTCCGTCACTCGGACTGCTCGTGGCCCGCGACTACCTCTCGTGTGGTCCACGCCGGGTGTGGGGCACGTTCCGTTGTCTCCTGGACGATCCCGTCGAGGGAAAGCTTCCGGCCGTACAGAGCCGGGCCGTCGTCGTCCGGGGTGCTCGAGATCCGGTCAGCTCGCGCGCCTGGGCCGCGGAGGTGGCCGGGCTGCTGCCACGCGGAAGCCTGGTAGAGGTTCCGGGCGCCGGGCACACGTTGAACTACTCCGCGCCGGAGGAACTCGCCCGCATCACCCGTGAGCTGATGCGTGACGCGGGTAACCAGACAACTCAGATGAAGGAGGAGTCATGACCTACACCCGACAACTGATCGACACCTACCCGGCCGAGATCAACCTGGACCGGGCTCAGCTGGCCGAGGTGATCGACGCACTCAGTGCGTGCGCGCAGGCGTGCTCGGCCTGCGCCGATGCATGCCTGTCCGAGAGCGCGGACGCGCTGCCGCGGCTTGCCCGTTGCATCCGCGACAACCTCGACTGCGCCGACATCTGTGCCGCCACCGCCGCGGTGCTGACCCGGCAGACGGGTTACGACGCGCGGGTCACGCACGCTCAGGTGCAGGCGGCCGCGCAGGCCACCAGGACGTGCGGAGACTCCTGCGCTGAGCATGGCGAGACACATGCGCACTGCCGGGTCTGCGAGCAGGCCTGCCGGGAGACGGAGCAGCTGCTCAAGGATCTGCTTCCGCAGGTCGAGCCGTCCGGACAGGGGCCGTCGCGGCCCAGCCAAGCCGCGCCGCAGACGTGAGCGTCGCGTTGCGGGGGTGAGCGTCGCGCTGCGGGGGTGAGCATCGCTCAGCGCCAGCTGACCCGGCCGTCCGCCGCATAGCCCTCGACGAACGTGTCGATGTCGTCGACCCGCAGCGGGGAGGGGATCGGGAAACGGCCGGGCAGCTCGGCGAACGCCGGCTGGAAGCGGAGGCTGCTGCCCAGATCGGCCGGATAGGACCGTTCATCGACGCCGATGATCTCGCCGTGTTCGCGCGCATGCTCCTGGATGAGCTTCCGCCAGCGGTCGATACCCACCACGCCGGGGGAGCGGAGCCCTTGCGAGAACAGGTTGAGGTGGATGGTCCGGTACGGCTCCGCGTCGGCGAGATAGCCGGCGAACTCCTGGTAGCTGGGCTCCATGTTGAATCGCAACCAGAACGGAACGACGCCCAACCGCAGGACCCACATCGGGTCCCACTGCACATAGCACTCGGCGAGCAGTCGATCGGTCGGCCGATCCAGCCGCCCGTACCACCAGCGGTGGAGATCGGCGACGAGCGGGCTGAACTCCTGTGGTTCCTCCGCCACCAGCCGCCGCACCGTGAACCCATGCGTGTCGGCGAGTTCTCGGACCTCGGCGGACAGCGCGTCGTCGAATCCCCATTCAGCCTCCGCACGGCGCGCGTCGCTCTCGGGTGGTTCCCACACCCGGTACTCCGAGCCTTCCGCGGCCAAGTACTCGGCGATGCGTCCGCCACTGTTGTGGTACTCCTCCTCGCTGACCCCGCCAAGACAGCCGAACTGGAAGTAGGCGCGCTCGCCGACCGCGCGGCTGCGCCAGGTGCGCGTACATTCCACCTGGATCACGGTGCCGCCCGGGGCGAGCCGTTCGGCGATGAACCGGCGGAGCCGGTCGCCCAATCGGGCGCGCTTGAGCCGCATATAGGCCATGCCCTGCAGCATCGGCCGGTCCTGTGCCGGATCGTGCATGTGGTAGACGCTGATGTCCGGGTTGTTCCGGGCCAGCAGCCGAGTGATCGGAGCCAGCCGGTCTATGGCGTCGGCTGGATCGTCCGGATGGGTGGCCCGGTCCCGTACCGACACCAGGGTCGTCTGCGGTAGGTAGGGTGCCCCCAGCGCCGCCGCCAGATGCAGTACGGCGCCGCTCGCGGAGCCGATGACGAT
The DNA here is from genome assembly GCF_010550675.1 of Phytoactinopolyspora halotolerans. GTDB lineage: Bacteria > Actinomycetota > Actinomycetes > Jiangellales > Jiangellaceae > Phytoactinopolyspora > Phytoactinopolyspora halotolerans. The sequence goes on from NZ_JAAGOA010000014.1 coordinate 128,888, forward strand.
GACCGGGTACGGGCCGGGTCCGTACTGCTCGGTGATCCAGTGCGCGATGTCCTCGGATCGGACGTCGTGCACCCGGTGCAGCGGTACGCCTTGCTGCAGGCCCATGCCGATGTACGCCCGGCGGCGCACGGCGTAGGGCAGCTTCGCCGCGACGTCGGCGAGCAGCGGCGAAGCGGGCCCGACCGACATGGCCCCGTGGTCCCTGCCCCGAAGGAAACGCCCGAGGGCCCGGACCATGTTCACGCCGGAATCGAAGTCGGTGTGGAATCTGGCGGCTCGCATCCGCCGCATGGCCGGCTACCCGCGTGTCCGGCTCAGCCGGCCAGGAATATCGCGGATGCGTTGGGTCACCGGCCTTCGTAGCGGCTTGCCGAGGCGCGAACGACGGAGGGCGCCGGCGCCTTCGCGTCGCGCACGATCAAGCGGCGAGCGTCCGGGCCGTATGCGATCGAGTGTCGAGCGCCCGGGGCGTATGCGATCGAGTGTCGAGCGCCCGAACCTTGAGCGGCGCAGCGGCGAGCGGCGGAGTCTGGGCGGGCTGAACGTGGAACCGTTGATGGTCCGGCCATCCAGACGGGGCCGGCCGGACTGTTGCCGGGAGGCCAGTTGCCGCACGGCCACCACGGCACCGCCCGCAGCCGCGGCCGTGGCGAGCCGCCGCACGGCCGTCCGTCGGCGGCCGTGCCATCCGCCCTCGGCATGGCCATCGCCGGGTTCGGCGTCGTACAGGTTGCCCGACGTCTCGCCCGCGGGGTTCTCGCGGGACAGATGCGCCCGATCCACCATCACACCCATGGCTCGCTCGACCGTGCCGGGCGCCACCTTGTGCTCCATCACCATGCTCCTCGGCACGGATCCGACGGTGACCTCCCTGCGCGGGAACCGGACCAGGTTCACGATCGCCCGCGCCACCCGTTGCGGCGAGTAGACCGGAGGCATGGCCACCGCCTCCCGGCCGGTGTAGTTGGCCGCGTGGTGGAACAACGGTGTGTCGATGGTCCCCGGCATCACGGTGCAGATGTGGATGCCGGAGGACCCCTCCAGCGCCAACTCTTGACGCAGGCTGGTACTCAGCGCGTTGATCGCCGCCTTGGACATCGAATAGGCGTGCGTGTACGGCTGCGGCACGGCGGCGACCACCGACGAGACGTTGACCAGCACGCCCCGCCCGGTACGCCGGAAGTGCGGCAGGGCCGCCCGAGCACCGTGCACGTAGCCCATGATGTTGACATCGAGCAGCCGCTGGATGTCCTCCAGCGGGGTCTCCGAGAACGGACCGAAGACCGTGACGGCCGCGTCGTTCACCCAGACGTCCAGCGAGCCGAACCGCTCGACGGCCGCCGCGGCGAGATCCTCCACCGCCGAGGCGTCGGCCACATCGCACGGCACGGCCAGCGCGTCCGCCCCGTGCGCTTCACACTCCGCCCTGGCCTGCTCCAGCGCGTCCGCGTTGCGCGCCGCCAGCACCACGGATGCACCGGCGCGGGCCAGTGCGATCGCCGTCGCCCGTCCGATCCCGCTGGAGGCTCCGGTCACCACGGCAACCGTGTCCTTGACCCTCATCTGCCCCCTCCTTCCGTCTCGTCGGCACCACTACCCGCCCGAGATCACGCCAAACAAGACGGCCCGTCCAGCGTGTTTGACATCTGTCACGGCACGATCCCCAGCGTTTGCGCACATGTCGGTCGTGGCCGCCGCGCCTTCTCCCTACACTCCTCGGAATGTTCGTCCGCGTCCGGACGCGGAGGACGAGTTCGTGCCCCTGCCCGTACATCGGCGCATCACAGCGGCGCCCATTCGAACGAGGCCTACATGATCAACGTCAGCGCACCGATCGTCACCACGTTCGTCGTCTACCTGGTCGCCATGGTGGCGATCGGCATCTGGGTCTATCGCCGGACCCACGATTTCACTGACTTCGCCCTCGGCGGCCGCAGGCTCAACGCACCGACCGCGGCGCTGTCCGCACAGGCCAGCGACATGTCCGGCTGGCTGCTCCTGGGGCTTCCGGGTGCGGTGTACGCCGCCGGGATCGGAGCGACCTGGATCGCCGTCGGACTCGCCGTCGGCACGTACCTGAACTGGAAGTTCGTCGCACCGCGGCTGCGCACCTACACCGAGCGTGCCCGCAACGCGGTCAGCCTCTCCGCGTATCTGGAGGAACGGTTCGAGGACCGCACCCGGCTGCTGCGCATCGTGTCGGCCGCGGTGATCGTGGTCTTCTTCACCGTGTATGTGGCCAGCGGTCTGGTCGCCGGCGGGGTGCTGTTCGAGGAGATGTTCGGGATGGACTTCGAGCTTGCGGTGACCGTCTCCGCTGTGGTGATCGTGGTCTACACGTTCCTGGGCGGTTTCCTGGCGGTCAGCCTGACCGACGCGGTTCAGGGCACGCTGATGTTCCTGGCCCTGCTGGCCATACCGATCATCGGGATCGGACTGCTGGGTGGGTTCGGAGCGCTCACCGACGCGCTCGACGACGAGAGCCCGGACCTGCTGGACATCGGGGCCGAGGCCAGCTTCGCCGACGGCACCTGGGCCGACGGCGGCTCGCTGAGCGTGGTGGCCGTCGTGTCTCTGGTGGCCTGGGGGCTCGGGTATTTCGGCCAGCCGCACATCCTGGCCCGGTTCATGGGCATCCGCAGCGTCGCCGACATCCCGGTCGCCCGGCGGATCGGCACCAGCTGGGTGGTGGTGACGCTGGCCGGCGCGTCCCTGGTCGGCCTGGTCGGCATCGCCGAGCTCGACGAGCCGCTGGCCAACCCGGAGACCGTCTTCATCGCGCTGACCGAGCAGATGCTCGACCCGTGGCTGGCCGGCATCATCCTGGCCGCGGTGCTGGCGGCGATCATGTCGACGGCGGACAGCCAGCTGGTGGTGTCCTCGACGGCGCTCACCGAGGACTTCTACCGGGCCTTCCTGAACCGGGAGGCGTCGAACACCACGCTGGTGTGGGTCGGCCGGCTGACCGTGACCGGGGTGGCGATCGTCGCCTACGTGATCGCCCTGGGCGGCGGGGCGGTGCTGGAGATCGTCTCGTACGCCTGGGCCGGCTTCGGAGCGGCGTTCGGGCCGGTGATCGTGCTGTCGCTGTTCTGGCCGCGGATGACCTGGGCAGGCGCGATGGCCGGCATGGTGGGCGGCGCGCTGACCGTGGTGCTCTGGGAGTACATCGACCCGCACACCGGACCGTTCGAGGGCATCTACGAGATCATTCCCGGCATCCTGGTGGCGACGGTGGCGGCGCTGCTGTTCGGCCACTACGTGGGTACGCCGCCGCAGCGACGCTGGGCCGGGGCGATGCAGGATCCCTCGGACGACGAGCCGGCGCGCCTCGCCATGATCATCGAGGATGTGCGGGGTCATAGCCCCGCGGATCCTCGATGATCATCGGCTCGTCAGCAGCGGGGCGAGGGTCAGCCCGAGGTGCAGCAGCAGCTGCTGATCGCCTCGGGCCAGGTCCAGCCCGGTGACCTGCTCGATGCGTTCCAGCCGGTAGTAGACGGTCTGCCGGTGCACGTTCAGCGCGGCGGCCGTCTGTTGCACGTTGCCCGCATGGTCGAGGTACGCGCGGGCGGTGGCGATCAGGTCGCCGTCGCCGTGGTCGAGCAGGCGCAGCACGGCATGGTCCAGCACCGCTCCGGCCAGCGTGGAGTCGGAGCCGCAGCCCAGCAATCGATAGACCCCGAGCTCCGGCCAGCCCGCCACCGGCCGCAGCGCCGGAACGGCCTGCGCCACCCGGGCCGCCAGCCGGGCTTCCTGCCAGGAGCCGCGCGCGTGGGCCAGGTCGGGCCTGGGCGCACCGATGCCGGCCACCAGCTCGGCGCTGCGAGCGGTCGCATGCGACTCCACTGTCGAGACGAGGAGCCGCTCGGCGACGTCGCGGGCGGGCGTGGTGCCCGTGTCCTGCGGCGAGGATCCGGGGGAGCCGACCGGGACCAGCAGCGTCGCGTGGTCGTCGGCCGTCGACACCAGCACCGACCGGGGCAGCTGGGAGAGGTTGACCGGGAACGGGCCGGCGGCGGCCACTCGGAGCTCGACGACCGCCACCGGCGTGCCGCGGGTGATCAGGCCGTCGTCGTCGATCTCACCGGCGGCGCGGTCGGCGATCTCCGGGTCCGCGGAGAGCAGGTCTCGCAGCTTGTAGCCCAGATCGTCGCGGACCCGGGCCTGCTGCGCCAGCATGGCACCGGCCCGGCCGGCCAGGTCGAGCAGCTCGGGCAGGGCGTCGTCGTCGATCTCTTCGTCCGGGTCGAGCAGCCAGAGGTATCCGTAGGTCACGCCGTGCCAGCGCGCCGGCAGGCACAGGCGGCCGAGCACGCCGTGCTCCGGCGACGACGGGATGCGGACCGGCACGTCCGAGTCGGCGATGCCGAACTGCTCGAACCAGCTGCGCACCTCGGCGGTGGACTGACGGCGCAGGATGGTGTGCTGGCGGACCTCGTCGATGCCGTCGTCGTGCGAGCCGAACGCCACCAGGTTGAAGCGCCGGTCCTCCAGCGTGGCCGGCTTCCGCAGCACCCGGGATACCTCGTCGACGATGTCCTGCAGTTCGGGTCTCATCGCCGTCCTCCAGTGCGCCATCGTGCCGGGATCCGCGCTGGCCAGCGCCCCGACGTCCAGACCAGTTGTACATCTGTACAACCCGGCGCCGCAACGCCGTGGCAGCTGTCCGCTGTGCGCACGCGCGACGGCTGCGTACGTTCGCCCTCTAGCGTCGTAGAAGGAGGTCATGTGCTCGGTCCCACGCTGCTGGCGGCATCGCGCAGCGCACGCGTGAAACGCCTGGTCACCAGCGCGCCGGTAGCGCGACAGCTGGTCGCTCGGTTCGTGGCGGGGGAGGCCGACGACGCCGCGGCGGACGCGACGCGCCGGCTGATCGGCTCCGGCCTGGCCGTCACGATCGACCGTCTCGGTGAGGACGTCCTGGACGCCGGCCATGCGCAGGAGACACAGGCCGCCTACGTCCGGCTCCTGAACCGGCTCGCCGAAGACGGGCTCGCCGCCGGCGCGGAGGTGTCGCTGAAGCTCTCCGCCGTCGGGCAGGCGCTGCCGGGCGACGGCGAGCGGGTGGCGCTGGACCATGCGCGGGCGATCTGCGCCACGGCGCAGCGTGCCGGGACGACCGTCACCGTGGACATGGAGGACCACACCACGGTGGACTCCACCCTGAGCATCGTCGGCGAGCTGCGCGCGGACTTCCCGTGGGTCGGTGCGGTGCTGCAGTCCTGCCTGCGTCGCACCGAGGCGGACTGCCGTGCGCTTGCGGTGGCGGGCTCGCGGGTACGGCTGGTCAAGGGCGCGTACGCCGAGCCGTCGTCGGTGGCGTACCCGGCCAAACACGACGTCGACCGGGCCTACGCGCGGTGCCTGCGCATCCTGATGGCTTCGCCGGCCTACCCGATGGTCGCCACGCACGACCCGCGCATGTTGCGGCTGGCGGATGCGCTGGCCAGCCGGTACGGGCGCGGGCCGGAGAACTTCGAGTACCAGATGTTGTACGGCGTCCGCCCGCGCGAGCAACGAAAGCTGGCCGCATCCGGTGCGCGGGTCCGGATCTACCTGCCCTACGGCGCCGATTGGTATGGGTACCTGATGCGCCGGCTGGCGGAGCGGCCGGCCAACGTCGCCTTCTTCGCCCGTTCGGCGCTTAGCCGCTAGCGCCGCATGCCCGGAGCTCACGCGGACCTGGAAACCGCTGGACCTGGAGCCCGCCGGGACCGTCCGAGTCTCCCTCGCACCATCCACATCCGCCGACGAAAGGAACGCCAGATGGACGCCGTCACGCATCCGCCGATGCCGGTGAACGAGCCGGTGAAAACCTACGCACCGGGAAGCGCCGAACGCACCCGGCTGGAGGCGAAGCTGAAGGAACTGGCCTCCGAGCAGCTGGAGCTGCCCGCGTCGATCGGCGGCGAGTGGCGCCCCGGCGGCGGCCCGGAACAGTCCGTCGTCCAGCCGCACGACCATACGCACGTATTGGGAACCTACCGGTCGGCCACCCACGACGATGCGCGGTCGGCGATCGCCGCGGCCGCCGAGGCGGCGCCGACGTGGCGGGCGATGAGCTTCGACGACCGCGCCGCCGTCCTGCTCAAGGCGGCCGAGCTGCTCTCCGGCCCGTGGCGGGACATGCTCAACGCCGCCACCATGCTCGGGCAGAGCAAGACGTTCGTGCAGGCGGAGATCGACTCGGCGTGCGAGTTGATCGACTTCTGGCGGTTCAACGTGCACTTCGGCCGGCAGATCCTGGCCGAGCAGCCGGCGGCCAACGCACCCGGCGTGTGGAACCGGCTCGACCACCGGCCGCTGGAGGGGTTCGTCTACGCGGTCACGCCGTTCAACTTCACCGCCATCGCCGGGAACCTGCCGACCGCGCCGGCCCTGATGGGCAACACGGTGCTGTGGAAGCCCGCGCCCACCCAGCAGTTCGCCGCCTACTGGACGATGCGGCTGCTGGAGGAGGCGGGGATGCCGCCGGGCGTGATCAACATGCTCCCCGGCGACGGTGTCGCGGTCTCCGACGTCGCGCTGGCCGACCCGTCGCTGGCCGGGATCCATTTCACCGGCTCGACGGCCACCTTCCAGCATCTGTGGCGCACGGTCGGGGAGAACCTGACGACGTACCGCTCCTACCCGCGTGTCGTCGGTGAGACCGGCGGCAAGGACTTCATCCTCGCGCACCCGTCGGCGGATCCGGCCGTGCTCCAGGCGGCGCTGATCCGGGGCGCGTTCGAGTTCCAGGGGCAGAAATGCTCGGCGGCGTCGCGGGCGTACGTGCCGCGCAGCCTCTGGCGACGGATCCGCGACGACCTGGTCGCCACCGTCGATGCGCTGCCCGTCGGCGATGTACGCGACTTCGGGAACTACCTGGGTGCGGTGATCGACGCACGCTCGTTCACCCGGCTGAAGGGCGCCATCGACCGTGCACACGCCGAGCCGTCGATCCGCGTCATCGCGGGCGGCAGGTACGACGACGAGGCGGGCTACTTCGTCCGGCCCACCATCGTGGAGTGCGACGACGCCGACGACGAGGTGTTCCGCACCGAATACTTCGGGCCGTTCCTGGCCGTGTACGTCTATGACGACGAGGACTTCGAGCGCGTCGTGGACCAGATGGAGCGGGTCGCGCCGTACGGGCTCACCGGCGCGGTGATCGCGCAGGACCGCTCCGTCATCGCGTACGCCACCGAGGTACTGCGGTTCGCCGCGGGCAACTTCTACATCAACGACAAGCCGACCGGGGCCGTCGTCGGGCAGCAGCCGTTCGGCGGCGCCCGGGCGTCCGGGACCAACGACAAGGCCGGCGCGCCACAGAACCTGCAGCGCTGGACCTCCACCCGGGCGATCAAGGAGACGTTCGTGCCGCCGACGACGCACCGCTGACCCGCGTCTGCTCGACGTCGTTGTCTCACGTAACGTTTGCGCGGCCTACGCCGCGGCTAAGCGTTACGTGAGACAACGAGGTGCGCGTGGGGCCGCGCGGCGGCGCCAGTGCGACGGGGGCCGTGGCCCGAAGAGGTAGCGTCGGTGAGCGTGAGTGAACCAAGGATTCGCGTCAGCGGCGAGGTGAACGATGCGCTGGCCGCCGGACGGCCCGTCGTCGCGCTGGAGAGCACGATCATCTCGCACGGTCTCCCGCAGCCGGACAACCTCCGGGTGGCGCGGGAGATCGAGCAGGTCGTGCGGGCGCACGGTGCGGTCCCGGCCACCGTCGGCATGGTGGCCGGGGAGATCCTGGTCGGGCTGGACGACGACGCGCTCACCCGGCTGGCCACCGGCGACGAGGTGGCGAAGCTGTCCGTGCGGGACGTGCCGATCGCGGCGGCGCGCGGTGCCGACGGTGCGACGACGGTCGCCAGCACCAGCGCTATCGCCGCGTCGGTGGGGATCGAGGTCTTCGCCACCGGCGGGCTCGGCGGCGTGCACCGGCAGGCAGGGGAGACGTTCGACGAGTCCGCCGACCTGGTCACGCTGGCGCGGATCCCGATCGTGGTCGTGTGCGCCGGGGTGAAGTCGATCCTGGACGTGGGCGCCACACTGGAGCGGCTGGAGACGCTCGGGGTCGGCGTCGTCGGCTACCGCACCGCCCGCTTTCCGGGGTTCTTCGTCACCGACAGCGGGTTCGACCTGGATTGGCGGCTCGACTCGGCCGAGGAGGTGGCGGCTGCCTGGCGGGCGCACCGGGCGTTCGGTGTGAGCCCGGGTGCGCTGGTGGTGGCGAACCCGCTGCCGGAAGACCAGCAACTCGACCGGGAGCTGCACGACCGGGTGCTGGCCGAAGGGCTGGCGATCGTAGAACGCGACGCGGTGACCGGCAAAGAGGTGACGCCCGTGCTGCTGGCGCACTTCCACAGCGCCACCGGCGGGGCGAGCCTGGCGACGAACATCCGGATCATCCTCGCCAACGCCGCCCTGGCCGCGCAGATCGCCGCCTCGGGAGCGGCCCCTGCCACGGCGGCGCCCGAGTCGCTGTGATCGTCGTCGTCGATGGCTCGACGATGTGTGCGCCTTCGGCGTTTCGAGCCCGTGATTGCGGGTATGGCCTGGCCATCCGATTCCGGTAGGGGGCTGTCATGGCACGTAACACGGTCTTACACGCACTGCACGACGTCGGGCTTGCCGCATGGTTCGGCGGAACGCTGGCTAATGCGGTCTCGCTGAACCAGGCCGCCAGTGCGGTGGATGATCCCGAAAGCACGGGTACGGTCGCGAACGTCGGCTGGAACCGTTGGACGCCGGTCAATGCCGCGGCGATCGGGGTCCACCTCGTCGGGAGCGCGGGACTACTGGCTGCGAACGCGCCTCGGCTCAAGGCGCAGCAAGGTGTCCTCGCCATGTCTGTGGCGAAGACGGTGCTGACGGCAGCGGCGCTGGGGGCCACCGCCTATGGCCGAGCCCTGGGTGCCAAGGTGTCGAAGCGACAGGACATGCCAGCGGAAAGCGGCACTGAGCCGGCCGAATCGACGCATTCTGAAGCAGCCGCCGCCCAGCGCCAGCTGTCCATGCTCCAGTGGGCTATTCCCGCGCTGACCGGCGGGATCGAGGTAATCAGCGCCTACGCGGACGAACAGCAACGAGCCACCGAGGTGCACAAGGGCCTGCTCAACCGCCTCATGGGCTGAACCGTGAGCGAGCAGACTCAAGCTGCTCAGGAGCGTGCGGCGCTCGGGGTCAGGGCGGCCGGCTCGTTGTTCGGAGCCATATTCAGGGCGGCTGGGGTTCTTCGAGGTGGTAAACCCATACACCCGAAGGGTGTCATCTTCAACGCCGCCATCCGACGTACCGGCTCGCAGGTCGCATGGGGGTGCCCCTGGCTGGACGAGCGCGGAGAGCATGGTGGAACGGCTCGACTGTCCAGATCAGTCGGCCTCCCCACACCGGTCCCGGATATCCATGGCTTGGCGGTCACGTTTATCGGCGATGACGGCGAACGCCACGATGCCCTGCTCGCCACGACAGGGGCGAGCAGGGCGGGCAGGTTCGTCCTCGTTCCCAGATCCGAGCCGTACGGGTGCACATACGGCTCATTGTTCCCGTACCGATCGCCCCGCGGGCTGGTCCTTGTAGCGGCTTCACCGTTCTCGGCCGTCAGCGCGCCGGATGCGTTGGTGGCGGTGTCATTTCGCCTTCAGGTGGCGGCAGTGGCAGGGCCGTGGCACACGTTCGGCACACTCAGGTTGACCTCCCCGGAGGACGGGCTGGCAGACGAACCGTTGCGGTTCGATCCTGTCTTGTATCCGCTGCCGGGCCTGCAATGGCCGATTGCGCTGCAGGGGCTTCGGGAGCCCGCCTATGCGGCCGCGCGCTGCACGCCCGCACAAGTTGGGTAGTGACGAGGTTGGGTAGTGACGAATTTGTACGGCGGCGGAGTGACCGCGCCGTGAATGGGTAGGGCTGCACCATTCGAACGACAACTGCGTGGGCGGGCCGGTAGGCCCGTAGGGAGGACCATGACATGTCTGACGACGTAAGAAGAGGCATGACCGCTACACCGGTGCAGGCGGCTGCCACCGTGGTCGCCGCGGTGTTCTTGGTGATCGGCGTGATGGGGTTCATCCCCGGAATTACTACCGACTTCGATGAGATGCAGTTCGCGGGTCATGAATCCGAGGCGATGCTGCTGGGAGTTTTCCAAGTTTCGATCCTGCACAACATCGTGCATCTCCTGTTCGGAGTCGTCGGATTATTCCTGGGACGCAGCTTTGCCGGAGCGCGGAACTTCCTCATCTGGGGAGGTGCGGTCTACGCCGTGCTGTGGCTGTACGGACTGTTTGTCGACGAGGAGAGTTCGGCGAACTTCGTACCGTTGAACAGCGCCGACGATTGGTTGCATCTGGTGTTGGCCCTCGGCATGGTCCTGCTGGGTGTATTTCTCGGTAGGACGCCGCGCGGCGCGGCGGGCACCGCGCAGAACTAAACGATGGACCCGGCGGACCAGGTCATTCCCGCTGACCGCAGAAGCAAGCTCCGGTCAGCGGGGAGTGGATCAGCGCTCGGGCGCAGGTGCAACCCACACGTCGAGAACAGTCGAACTGCGGTCGACAGAGATCGGTGTGAGTAGGAGAAGCGCATGCTAGTCAAGAAAATGCACGAGATGGGCGTCAGAAGTGACCACGTCTACAACGCCGCTGTGGGCTCTATTGGGCTGTCGGTCATTGCGTGGTTGACATCGAAGAAGGGCGAGAAATCCGGCTCGGCCTGCGCGGACCGCTGGGGAATCTTCGTCGGGACATGGGCGCCGACCCTGTTCGGGCTCGGCAACGCCTTGCACCAGTACGAGCAGAGATAGGCGCGAAGCTGCGGTTCGCGGCCGGCGAATTTCAGGCCAACGACAAGCCGACCGGCGCGGTCTTCGGCCAGCAGTCGTTCGGCTGGACTCGGGCGTCCGGGACGAACGATAAGGCCGGGGCGCTGGGGGGACCGGTGGCCGCCTTTGACTTCCTGACCTTAGGTTACGTTGGCAGCCGCTGGACGGTCGCCAAGCGTAACTTAGGCCCAGGAAGTGGGGCGGCGGTGAGCGCACGCGGGAAGGTAGCGTCCAGGGTGTGAGTCAACGGAGGATTCGCGCCGGCGGTGAGGTGAGCGACGCGCTGGCCTCCGGTCGGCCGGTGTTGGCGAACCCGCTGTGATCGTCGTCGTCGGGGATGTCGTCACGGATGTCCTCGCTCAGGTCGGTGGCGACGGCGGCGAGCTCGCCATCGGGTCGGACACGCCTGCCGGGATCCGGATGAGCGGTGGTGGGCAGGCAGCGAACACAGCAGCATGGCTGGCGTCTCTCGGTGTGGACGTCACCTTCGTGGGTGCCGTCGGCAATGACCGAGCGGGGGAGGACCGCGTTGCCGAGCTGCGGGATGCCGGTGTCCGCGTGCGGGTGAGTAGGCGGGACGGCATGGCGACCGGTTGCGTGATCGTCCTGGCGCACGGCGACGAGCGGACGATGATCAGCGATCGAGGCGCGAACGCGCTGCTCGACGCCGACCACGTGGCGGCCGCGATCGGGGAGATCGGACCAGAGCCGGCCGGCGGCGGCGAGACGGACGTCCGGCACCTGCACCTATCGGGCTATACCTTGCTGGATCCGGCCTCGCGAGCAGCCGGGCTGCGGGCACTGGAGCTGGCTCGCGACGCCGGTCTCACGACGAGCGTGGACGCGGCGTCGGCGGAGCCGCTGCGGGCCGCCGGTCCGGCGTTCATCGAGTGGATGCGTGGCGTGGACATCCTGTTCGCGAATACCGCCGAGGCGGAGGTGCTGGCGAGCTACATGGTGCTCCCGGATGGCGGCCGACCGGCTGATCCGGCGCAGTCGGTTGATCCGGCCCGTCAGGCGTCCGGCCTGGCGCGGCGGACGGGCGGCGAAGTGGTGGTCAAGCTCGGCGACGCCGGAGCGCTGTGGTCGGACGGCGTCCAGGTGATCAGGCATGACGCTGTTCCGGTGCGCGTCATCGACGCGACAGGTGCCGGCGACGCGTTCGCGGCGGCGTTCCTCGAGTCTTGGACGCGTACGCGCACCAGGCCCGAGACGGCGCTCGCGGTGGGTTGCGCGCTCGGGGCGGAGGCTGTCGGTCACGTTGGCGCTCGGTAGCGGCGAGATGAAGGGTGCTGACGTTCGTCGGCCCATCTCCTCCGCAGAGATGATCAGCCGATGCGAGCCAGACCGTGTGAAGACAGATCCCAGGCGGCGCGGCTATCGGACGGTTGCCGTGCCGACCAACACGTCGCTCGTCGTGCCGGCCGACACGTCGCTTGCCGTGATGCTGCCGTCCCAGTCGAGTACCCGTTCGAACGCTCGTGCCACGGTCATGCGCCGACTCCTCGGTGGCAGGACGGCGAGGACGATATGGGTCCGGCCCTGTCGACCGCTGAGAGTGACCATGCCCGAGTCGGCCAGCGGGGATGGGTCAAGTCGAATGATCCGGCCGGCTACGGGAACCTGACGTGAGGCCTTGATCCACGATGCCGGGCTGAAGGAAACCTGTTCAGTCATGAAACCTCGGCTGTCCAGGGCGTCGATCAGGGCGGGGAGCTCGGCGCTCAGGTCGAGGGATCGGGGCCACCACACGCCGCGCAAGCGTGGGTGTTGACCCGGACGGATGATTCGGTACGCGACCCGAGTCGTGGAAACGTCTGCGATGTGATAATTCGTGAACTCGCGCATATGTGCGCCTTGTCTCCGGCCTCTGCGGCCGGCCTGGATGAAATCGGCGCCGCCGTAGCTGTCTGTGTCTACGCATCAGCGCACCAGTCTCAAGTTTACACCCGGCAACACCTGAGCCCTCGGTGGCGCGGCGGGCATACCCGGCGGCTGCCTGGCGAAGTAGCCTGCGGAACGCGGTTCGGGCGGCGCCGGGTCGGCCGTGCCGGCGAGGGCGGGCCACTCGGTTTCGTTGTTAAATGATGTAGATTCGGGGTAGCGGTGTAGGACATGGAATCGCTGTTGGTTCCAGCCACACCGGCAAGAGAATGTCGGCCGTAAAGGCCGAAGATGGGCACGGTTATGCGACTGCCCGAAGTCACAACACGCCACCCCCGCGCCATCCGCGCGGTATTCAGGGCACCAAGTACCAACCATATGGCCACGCTGGACGGCGCGTGGTGGCCGCGTTCGCGCGATCTGGCCGCCGAGCTGCCGGAGCTGATCGCCACGCTGTCCCAGCGCGGCTTCACTGTGGCCCGTGTCGCCTACCACCGGGACTCATGGGATAGCGTGTCCGGGAAGCTGCCCATCGCGGGCAGGGTAGTCCGGTTGGGGTGGTTCCGCACCATCGACGCACACCTTTTGAGCCTCACCGAGCTCCGCAGCGCCGACCGACTGGACCTTCTGGTGATCCCTCCCACGAGCGACCCGCTGCTCGCCGAGCAGGCATTCGCGTGGATCCAGGACGGACATCACGACGGGCGAGCCACCGCATTCCTGACCGACGCAGACACGGCTTCTCGGCCGTCCTCGGCGTTGTCCGGGGTCCACGCAGGCAGAGTGGCCGAAAACGCGTGGGAGTCCGAGGGTGGCTCATACCCCCGCCCAAACATGAACAACGGAGATTTGCATGAACCCAACCTCGCCCAGCTTGGCAGCTGACACCAAACAGGAGCCTGTACCGGAGCGTGTGCGGTACGTCAGCACGTACACCGAGCTGTCGCGCAAGGTCCAGGCTGCCGGATTGCTCCGGAGGCGCTACGCCTACTACTGGACCAAGATCATCACGCTGGTCGCCATGTTCGCCGGTATCTGGGTGATATTCGCGTTCGTCGGCAATTCATGGTTCCAGCTGCTCCTGGCCGCTGCCCTCGGCATCGTGCTCACCCAGTTCGGGTTCCTCGGCCATGACAGCGCACACCGGCAGATCTTCGCCTCGCACCGCTGGAACGACTGGACCTCTCGGGTGGTCTCAGGCGTGTTCATGGGTCTCAGCCACGGATGGTGGACGAGCAAGCACAGCCGCCACCACGCCAATCCCAACAAGGAGGGGCGAGATCCCGACGTCGGCGCCGGCGTCTTCGCCTTCACCCCCTCTGCCGCACGAGCCAGGCGCGGGCTGCCGGCCCGCCTCACACCACGGCAGGGCTACTACTTCTTCCCGCTTCTGCTGCTGGAGGGTCTCGCCTTACATGTGGCGAGTGTCCAGACCCTCATACAACGGCGGGATCTGAAGCATCGGTGGTGGGAAGCTGCAATGCTGACCGGCCGTCTTGGCGGGTACGTCGCGGTGCTCCTGATCGTCTTGCCTCCGGGTAAAGCGGCTGCGTTCTTCGGCGTCCAGATGGGTTTGTTCGGATTGATCCTCGGCGCCGCGTTCGCGCCTAACCACATCGGCATGCCCATCGTCCCAGGGACGATGAAGATCGACTTCCTGCAGCGACAGGTGCTGATGTCCCGCAACATCCGAGGTGGATGGCTGACCAGCCTGGCCATGGGCGGCCTCAATTACCAGATTGAGCACCACCTGTTCCCGAGCATGCCGCGCCCCAGCTTGCGTAAAGCACAACGCATGGTGAAAGACCATTGCGCCAAGCACAAGATCAGCTATACAGAAACCGGCTTGTTCGAGGCATATCGCACCATTGTTCGTTACCTCAACACCGTCGAGTTCTCCGCCATCGATCCCTTCCGTTGCCCCCTCGCGTCGCAGTACCGCAACTGACTCGGTCAGCTCGCCGCCGTCGCGTCGTGGCCGTCGGCAGGGCAGTGGCACGCGTCGTGGTCACGCTTCCTGGCTCCATGTTTCGTTTAATGCCGCCGACGGGTGGTCAAGCGCAACACAGGGCCAGGAGGCGCCGCGGGTGACGACAGCGAGTGCTCGATGACGGACCGGTGGGTGCCCGGTCATTCTTTCCGCAGGAAACCGGCGATGGCGCTCATGTCCCGCTCGCCGAGCCCGGCGTCGACGGCGCCCTGGGCGACGATCCGGTTCGTCGCGGTCTGGTCCATCGCGACGCCCAGCCGCTGCGCGAGCGTGGTGATCAGGGTGAGGTCCTTGAGTACCAGGTCGAGGCTGAACGCCACCGGCGTCTCCTCCGGACGCTCGAACGCGGCCCGCTTGTACTGCACGAACGGCGACGCGATCGCGCTGGATGCGAACACTTCGTAGGCGTCGCTCCGTTGGACACCGGACGCCTCGGCGAGGACGAGCGCCTCGGACAGCACCTGGTTGACGCCCATGACGACGGCGTTGACGGCGAGCTTCATCGCCGCGCCGGCACCGGAGGCACCGACGTGCAGGACCCGTTTGGCCAGCGCCTCCAGAACTGGTTGTGCGCGGCCCAGGGGCTCGGCGTCTCCGCCGACCATGAAGGTCAGCTCGCCCTTCTCGACCAGTGCCACGCTGCCCGACACCGGAGCGTCGAGCAGGGCCGCGCCGGTCGCCTCCACCGCCGGCCGCATGTCGCGCACGGTCTGCGGGTCGATGGTGCTGGTCTCGACGATGACGGCCGCGCTGCGCAGCCCGGCGACGAGGCCGTCCGTTCCGTCGTATGTGTGGGTGACGGCGTCGTCGTCGCCCAACGAGACCACGACGACGTCGGCCCGCTCGGCCGCTTCACGTGGCGTGTCGACGACGGTGCTGCCGGTGGTTTCGGCGACGGCGTCGGCCTTGGCGCGGGTGCGGTTGAAGAGGGCGACGACGTCGTGGCCCCGTTCGCTGAGCCGCACCGCCATGGCCGCGCCCATCCGGCCGGTCCCGACGACGGCGACGCGCGACACTGCGCCGGTCATCGCAGCAGCCAGCCGCCGTCGACGTTCAGGTTCACGCCGTTGACCGCACCGTTGCGCAGCAAGAACGCCACCGCGTCGACCACCTCGGTCATCGATGCCAGCCGGCCGATCGGCGTCCGGGACCGGTACCCGTCCAGCACCTCGTCGGGCTTGCCGCTCCAGAACGGGCTGTCGCCGACGATGCCGGGGTGGATGCCGTTGACCCGGATCGGTGCCAGCTCGGTCGCGAGCGTGTGCACCATGCCGACCACGCCGCCGTTCACCGTCGACACCGTGGTGGAACCGGGATAAGGCCGGTCCTTGGCCAGCCCGCCGAAGACGACGACGGAAGCGTCGTGGCCCATCCGGGGGAGCAGGGCGTGGATGACCTCGGTGTAACCGACCAGCTTGAGCGTCACCAGGCTCAGCGCGCCGGCGGTGTCGTATTCGGCGGCGGTGTTCTGGTCCCGGTCGACGGCCGACAGCACCACGTCGTCGACGTGGTCGATGCCGGCCAGCGCGGACGGGATCCCGCCGACGTCGGTCAGCTCGAGCGCGATGCCGCGGGCCGACCCACCGGCGTCGCGGACCACGTCCTTCGCGACCGCTTCTGCCCGCTCCGGGTCACGGCCGGTCAGGACAACGTCGTCGCCGGCGGCGGCGAAGTGCCGGGCCACCTCCAGCCCGATGCCGGACGTCCCGCCGACGACGAGCACGGTGCGCGGTGCCATCTACGTCCTCCCTTGCTCGTCTTGGTCGAGCCGTTCTCGCAGGTACTCCCAGTCTCGGGCGAACCGGTACGAGTGCCGGGGCGGCGGCTGCGGCGCCTGCGTCTCCAGCCAGCGCAGCGGACCGCCGCCGATGTTGCGGAAGCTGTGCACGCAACCGACGCCCGCCCAGGCGACGTCGCCCGGGCCGAGCTCGTACCGCTCACCGTCGAACGTCGCCTCCGTCTGGCCCTCGAGGAAGTAGTACGTTTCCTCGAAGGGATGGTCGTGTGCGCCGGCCACCCCGTCCGGCTCGTATTGCACCATGAACATGGTCGCCAGTTGGGCGCCGAGGTCGGAGTCGACCATCATCTTGACGGTGATGCCGCTGTAGACCAGCAGGGCCGTGCGCATGCTCGCCGAGACGGCCAGCAGGTCCTGGCTCTGCTTGGACGGGTCCATGTGCGCGGGTGTGATCGTGCCGAACCGCCGGGTGCGCGGGTCGCGTGCGTCGACCCGCACCGGCTCGGCGGTGGGCAGTTCCGGCACGACGAGCGTGTCGCCGCTGTGCGCCGCCCGCGGCGTGGGAGCCTGCATCTCCGCCCACCGCACGGCCGTCGCCCCGTCGTTCCGCCACCGGTGCGGAACACCCACCGGAACGAGCCCGTAGTCGCCGGGCACCAGCCGGAACGCGCCGTCGGGCGTGTCGACGACGGCTTCCCCGTCCACGACGAAGAAGCTCGACTCGTACGAGTGCACGTGGGTGGGCAGGTAGCCGCCGGGGTCGAGCTCGCCGATGAAGAACCCGGTGTGCACGGCGCCCGCGTCCTCACCGACCACGGTCCAGCGCCGCAGCCCCTTGGCCGCCGCCGCCCAGCCGGACGACGGAGGGGTGAACGTCGCCTCCGACGCCCAGCGAACCAGGTGACGCGAGCCGGTCATGCGGCCGCCTCGGACTTCGCGGCGGCGCCGACCAGGTGGTGACGGGAGGCCTCGACCAGATCCCGGGCCCGCGCCACGTCGCCGACCAGCTTGCCCTCGCGCTTCCGGACCTGCCCGCCGACGATGACGGTGTCGACGTTGCTGACGTCCGCGCACAGCACCACGGCGGCCACCGGATCGATGATCGGGGCGACGTTGATCGAACGCCCGTCGATGACGACGACGTCGGCCTGCTTGCCCGGTATGAGCGAGCCGGTGCGGTCCTCCAGGCCGGCGACGTGTGCACCGTTGATGGTGGCCATCTCCAGCATCTGCCGCGCTGTCAGCATAGTCTCCGGCACACCCGTGTTCGCCTCCCAGCAGGTGGCGTTGACCCGGGCGCGCTCGCCACCGAACGCCGCCCGCATCTGGGTGAACATGTCGCCCGGCACCGTGGTGACCACGTCGACGGACAGGCTCGGCCGCAGCCCGAACTGGTAGGACTTGTTCACCGGCGGCCAGCCGTGCCCCATCTGCATCTCCACCTGCGCGGCGATCGAGATGGTGCCGCCGGTGTCCGCCACCCGCTGCCACTCGTGGTCGCTGAAGTAGCAGGAGTGGATGTAGGTGGTGTCCGGCCCGAGCAGCCCGAGCCGGTCCAGCTGTTCGACCATGGCGAACCGGCCGGCCAGCCGTCCCATCGCGACGTGCACGGTGATCGGGATCTGCAGCTCACGGGCGAGCTGCCATTCGGCGGTCACCACCTCGTCCTGGCAGAACCCGGGGCCGCGGGTCGCCAGCGCCAGCGTGAGCAGGCCGTCGTCGCCGGGGAAGTAGGTCTCGCGTACCCGCCGGACGTCGTCGCCGGGGATCACCTCGGCGCTGTTGAACCAGTACTTGGCCAGCGACGTGTTGGCGGAGCCGTACGCGTACTGCGCCCGGATGCCGGCCTCGCGCAGGCCGGCGATGGCCGCGTCCGGGTGCTCGGGTGTGTTGTTGATGTGCGACCAGTCCACCAGGGTGGTGATTCCGGCGTTCAGGCACTCCAGGGAGCCGGCGAGGTTGCTGGCGTAGACGTCGTCGGGCCGGTACACCGGTGCGAACGTGTCGAGCACCTCGACGAAGTAGTCGTCCAGCGTCGCGTTGGGCGCGCAGCCGCGGATGGCGGCCTCCCAGGTGTGCCGGTGGGTGTCGACGAAGCCCGGGATGACGATCTGCCCGGTGGCGTCGATGATCTCCGCGTCGACGTCCGCCTCGATGTGCGGCTCGACGGCGGTGATCTTGTCGTCCTCGATGAGGACGTCTGCGGTCGGCAAGTCGCCGAGCTGCGGGTCCATAGTGAGTGTGTGCCCGCCACGGAGAAGCATCCGGTGCGTCATCTGCGGTCTCCCTCTTCCTGACGTCGTCGTTGACTGGGAATCGGATGTGAGTGGTCGGTCGCCGCCGAAAGGAACGACAATGCGGCTGCTGCGGCGACCACAACGCATGTTCTTTTGTGGGGTGCGGGTCGTCAGTAGGCGGCGAGGGTGCGGACGGTGTCGGCGACGGCGTCGGCGTTCGGGATCACCTGATCCTCGAGGGCATCGGCGAACGGCAGCGGCACGCAGGCGGCGGCGATCCGTTTGATCGGCGCGTCGAGCAGGTCGAACCCCTCGTCGGCGACGATCGAGACCAGCGTGCCTCCCCATCCGCCCTGGTAGGGGTTCTCCTCGACGACGACGAGCCGCGACGTGCGTTCCAGCGACGCGAGCACCGTGGCCACGTCGAGCGGGACCAGGCAGCGCAGGTCGATCACCTCGCAGGAGATGTCGTCGGCGGCCAGCCGCTCCGCCGCCGCCAGCGCCGTCGGCACGGTGGAGGCGAGCGCGACGATCGTCACGTCGGTGCCGTCGCGGACGGTGGCGGCGCGGCCGAGTTCGACCACGTGGTCCGCCGGTGCGGGATCGCCCTTGCTGGCGAACAGGCCTTTGTGTTCGAAGACGACGACGGGATCGTCGCTGCGGATCGCGGCCGCCATCAACCCGACGACGTCGGCCGGCGTCGACGGCGCGGCGATCTTGAGCCCGGGCACGGCGAACGCCCAGTTCTCCACCGCCTGCGAGTGCTGGGCGCCGAAGCCGAGTCCGCCGCCGTTCGCGGTGCGGACGACGAGCGGGACGGTGACCTGGCCGCCGGTCATGTACCTGACCTTGGGGATCTCGTTGGCGAGGTAATCCCAGCAGCAGGCCAGGAAGTCGCTGAACATGATCTCCGCGACCGGACGGATACCGGTCATCGCCGCACCCATGGCGGCGCCGACGATGGCCTGCTCGGAGATCGGTGTGTTCCAGATCCGTTCCGGTCCGAACTCGTCGAGCAACCCGACGGTGGTCTTGAAGACCCCACCGGCCTCGGCGATGTCTTCGCCGAGGCAGACCACGGTGTCGTCGCGGCGCATCTCGCGGGCGATACCCTCCGCGACGGCTTCCCGGTAGGTGACTACGTCCGCCATGCGCTGCCTCCATCGGCCCATACGTCGGTGAACGCCTCAGCCGGGTCTGCATCCGGCGCGTTCTTGGCCGCGTCGACGGCGGCGGCCACGGTCTGCTCGGCGCGCTGCTCGGCGGCGTCCAGGTCGGCGGCGTCGACGCCGAGCTCGGTGAACCGGCTGTGGGCGAGCGGAAGCGGGTCGCGTGCGAGCCAGTGCTCCACTTCTTCGGCCGGCCGGTACGTGGCGGGATCGGATCGGCTGTGTCCGTAGTGCCGGTAGGTCTGCGCCTCGATCACGGTGGGGCCGTCGCCGGCACGGGCCCGATCCGCCGCGCCGGCGACGGCGTCGTGGACGGCCAGCACGTCGTTGCCGTCGATGACGTGTCCGGGGAGGCCGTAGGCACCGGCCCGGTCCGCGGCCGGGTTCGGTACCGACGTGACGGTGCCGATCGGCGTGTACTCCATGTAGAGGTTGTTCTCGCAGACGAAGAGCACCGGCAGCTTCCACACCGCCGCCAGGTTGAGTGTCTCGTGGAAGGCGCCGATGTTGGTCGCCCCGTCGCCGAAGAACGCCACGGCCACCTGACCGGTACCGCGCAGCTGGGCGGACCAGGCGGCGCCGGCGGCCATCGGCAGGTGCGATCCGACGATGGCGTACGAGCCGAGCATGCCGGACGATGCCTTGGTCAGGTGCATCGAGCCGCCCTTGCCCTGGCACAGTCCGGTGGCCTTGCTCATCAGCTCGGCGAGGCATTCTTCGGGCGCGGCCCCGCGGGCGATGGCGTGGTGGTGGCCGCGGTAGGTGGCGAAGACGTAGTCGTCGGGACGCAACGCCGCACTGGCACCGACGGCGACCGCCTCGTGCCCGGAGGCGAGATGCGTCGTCCCCTTGACCAGGCCGGCCATGAACAGGTCATGCGCGGCCTTCTCGGTCTTGCGGATCACGTGCATCTGTTCGTACATCGCGAGCAGGTCGGGTTCGGTCATCGGGCACCACCGCCGTCGCCGGAGGGCGTGGCGTTGCCGGTGTTCAGGTGGGATTGGGACTCCCTGGCGGTGTTCAGCGCCCCGCCGGCGGTCCAGTACTTGCGGCCGGCGACGAGCAGCTCCTCGGCCGGGAACTTGGTGATGACCTCGCATCCGTCGGCGGTCACCACCACCTCCTCCTCGATCCGGGCGGCGGACCATCCGTCGGCGGCGGGCCAGTAGGTCTCCAGGGCGAACACCATGCCTTCCTCGAGCGTCTCCGGTTGGTCGAGGGAGACCAGCCGGCTGAAGATCGGCTTCTCCCAGATGGACAGGCCCACGCCGTGCCCGTACTGCAGTGCGAACGCCGCCATCTCGTCCGCGAAGCCGAACTCTTCGGCCCGCGGCCAGACCGAGACGATGTCGGCCGTCGTCGCCCCGGGCTTGACCAGCGCGATCGCGCGATCCATGTACTCGCGGCAGCGGGTGTAGGCGTCGCGCTGGGCCACCGACGCGCTGCCGACGGCGAACGTGCGGTAGTAACAGGTGCGGTAGCCGAGGTGGCTGTGCAGGATGTCGAAGAACGCCGGGTCGCCGGGGCGGATGAGGCGGTCGCTGTACACGTGCGGGTGCGGGGAACAGCGTTCGCCGGAGATCGCGTTGACCCCTTCGACGTACTCGCTGCCGAGGTCGTAGAGCGTCTTGCTGACGACGCCGACGCACTCGTTCTCCTTCACGCCGGGGCGCAGGAACATGTACAGCTCTTCGTAGGCGGCGTCGACCATGGAGCAGGCTTGTGTGAGCAGCGCGATCTCGTCCGGGGTCTTGATCCGTCGCGCTTCCAGGAAGACCTGCTGCCCGTCGACGACGTCGATCCCTTCCGCCTGCAGCGCGGCCAGGATGGGCATCTCGACGACGTCGACGCCGAGCGGTTCGGCGTCCAGGCCGTGTTCGCGGAGGACGGTGGCGACCTTTCCGGCGACGTCGGCGGCGATGCCGGCGGCCGGGTGGAACGCGCCGCGCAGCGTCGAGATGCCGGCCCGGGCGCGGTTCTCGCCGTCCAGCCAGGGGTTGTACAGCTGGTGGTGTTTGGCGGCCGAGCCGAAGTCCCAGACGATCGGTTCGCCGCCGCGGGGGAGCAGCGCGAACCGGATGAGTTTGTCCATCGCCCAGGTGCCGATGTGGGTGGAGGACATGTAGCGGATGTTGGAGAAGTCGAATGAGAGCACCGCGCCGAGCTCCGAGCGGTCGAGGGCGGTGTTCAACCGGGCGAAGCGCTCGGCCCGCAGCCGGTCCAGGTCGACGCGCTTCTCCCAGTCCACGGCGTTGGGGCCAAAGGTGCGGACCGTCATGGGCCGTCACTCCTCACACGAACACGTCAAGGCGACTGTTCAGTATTGCTAATCATCATTGAACACATGCCGTCACGCGTCAATACCGTGTTACCTGCTGCTTCATCGAGATTCCGGTGGGCGCTGGTCGGGCGTGTTAAGTTATGTTGACTGGCGAAGGAGGAGTGCCGTGGTGGCTGGTCATTCGGTGCTCGATATCGGTGCTCGGCTCCGATCCGAGCGGTCGAGGCGGGGGATCAGCGCCCGAGCGCTGGCACGCGAGATCGGCGTGTCGCCGAGCCTGATCTCGCAGATCGAGACCGGCAAGAGCCGGCCGTCGGTGAGCACGCTCTACGCGATCACCAACGCCCTGGGTGTGCCGATCGAGACCCTGTTCGACCGCGCCGATCACGTGCCGTCGGCGGTGAACGTCGTCGACCAGGTCGCACGTCCGCACGACGCGGAGCTGGCCGCGCTGGCGGCGGCCATCCACGGCGGGACGGAGCGGCCGGAGACGGCCGGCGACGCGGAGGAGCCCACGTCGTCCGGACCAGGGCTGCGGATCCTCGGGCCGGATCGGGAACGCGAAGTCGGCCCTGTCGTGCAGCCGGCCGAACGCGAGGTGCTGACGCTGGACTCCGGCGTCACCTGGGAACGCCTCGGCCAGGTGCCCGGCACCCATGTCGATTTCTTGCGCATCACCTACGAACCGGGTAGCACGTCGGCCAGCAACGGCCGGTTGATGCGCCACCCCGGGTTCGAGTACGGCTACGTCGTGGGCGGCGAGCTGATCCTGACTCTCGGGTTCGACGAGTACCGGCTGGGCGTCGGCGACGCGGTGTCC
This sequence comes from Phytoactinopolyspora halotolerans, assembly GCF_010550675.1. Lineage (GTDB taxonomy): Bacteria > Actinomycetota > Actinomycetes > Jiangellales > Jiangellaceae > Phytoactinopolyspora > Phytoactinopolyspora halotolerans. Next base: position 151,814 of record NZ_JAAGOA010000014.1, read on the forward strand.
TTCGACTCCACGACGCCGCACGGCTACCGCAACGACGGCATCGAACCTGCTGTCGGCATCTGGTTCGTGCTCGAGACCGATCAGTGACGCGCGCGCCGTAGTGGATGGCTTGACGAAGTCGGGTCTTGCCGTGCTCGCGTGTTAAGGCCCGTCATATGCGTGCAGGTTCGGTCCCTCAGGTAGTCAGTCTGGCTCCGCAGGGCATCGAGGGCGCATGGCCGATGGACCTCACAGTGTGAACGACGATTGGCGGTGATGTCATGTTCGTCTATCGGGTGGGGACATTGTCGATACGGTGAATGAAGTCGGTGAGGTACCGGATGGCTTCGTCCAGATCGGCCGGAGCCTCCGGGTGTTCACGCACGAGTAGTGGATAGTCGTGCGCCCACGAGGGCGACGGTTTGACTATCGGCGGCCAGGCGTGGCTCGCTCGACGGCTGAAGGTCTCGATCGCCGCGTCACGCACAGCCTGCAGATCGTCGGCAGCAAGCAACCCTTCCAACAGCCAGATGTCGATCAGATCGCGGACCCTGTCATTGCCGTCCGGGTGTGGCTCGGTGCAGGCATGCAGCTTCTGAGCGATCTGATACGGCACGTCCAGACATGGCACTAGGCGAGGCGGGTCAATGTCGAACTCGGCGAGCACAATTCCTTGCGGTTGTACGAGCGTATGCCGCTTTCCTGTGCGCTCGTCGATGGCAACCTCGAGGCTTGTGGAGCCGAAATCCCGGCCCTCATAGCGTATTTGGAGCGCCACCCGCCATGGCCGATACCCAAGCCCCGGCACATCGATTTCCAAAGGTGGGGCCTTACGCTCGACTGTGAAGCCGTTCCACGTGCGCTCAGCGATCGCCTCATCGAACCGATGTAGCCACGTGTCCATGTGACCTCGAAAGATCACGTCAAGATCAGTTGTGGCGCGTGCACGGATGCCCAGACGTAGCTGCATCGCAGTGCCGCCCTTGACGATGAACAGATGCCCGCCGTCGTCGTGGCGGACCGCATCCAGCATGGCGCATACAACGGCGACCCGTACCAGATGCATGACTCGTTGTGGTAGTTGTCCGATCTGAGCAGAATGACGCTGCAACAGGCGTTGGAACTGTTTGGCGCCAGCGGGTCGACCCATCTCGAGCCCCTTACGTGGTCAGTTGTGCGAGCAGCGCTTCGCGTTCATCGACACGGATCGCCCCGCGTTCAGCGGCTGTGGTGATGGCCTGCCGGACCAGGGCAATAGGAACTGTACTGAGCGCATCTGTCAATGTCCGCCTGATTGTTGTCACCACCACGGCCTCGATCTGGGTCACCTCATCGCGGCGGAGATCGGCGCGGTGCACGACGTACATCTCTCCGCCAGATCGGTTGATCCGGTACGCGCGCGGTACGGTGAGATGCACGTGGGCGGGGTTGATGTCACAGAGCTGGTGAATCAGAAGCGCCGAATCGTGCGAGATGACACCACGTCCTCGGGTGAACAAGCGTGCCAGGATGAACTCGTCGAACGGCTCTCGTGGTAAGGCGGGTACCCGGTACACGCCGTGCCCGACTCGCTCTAGCGTGCCCCGTGACGCCATCTTGCGAAGTTCAACCGGCGGTACGTCCGGTACCAGCGCAGGTGTGACGTATCCGCCTTGCTCGACAGCGACGTCCATCACCGCGTTCCAATACTTGCCTGGCATGTAAAAACAGTACCAAAAGGGTACTCTTTTTGTGAGTTCCGCTCATGACGAGCCGACTTCCTGAGGGGAGGTAACGCTTGGACGCTCCTGAGCAACGCTAAGCGTTACCTACCCTCAGAAAGTCGGGTCTTGCCGTGCTCGCGCGTTAATCGGTGGCGCCGATTCGGACCGTGCGGATAGCGTGTCGGTCAAGCACGGGCCGTGGAGGGAAGGCAGTGGCGCGGTCGCCGACCGGCTACTGCGACAAGTGAGGAGGTGAGGGCCATGACTGTGAGATTCGCATGCCTGATGCCCGTTCACCTCGAGGCGCCTCCACGCTGATCGATCCTCCGATCACGTCGGGTGGGGCCTCGATCACCAGGAAGGTCCCCATGATGTCTCATCCACGCGAAAACAACTCGCACGCCCAATCACACGATGGCAACCCGCACAACGGTGCCCAGATCATCCCGTTCCCTACCGGTCATGTCCCGGCGACCGAGGCCGCTGAGGCGTTCCGTCCCTACGCCGGATCGCACGCCCTGGGCCGGGTCAGCCGGGTCGAGCGCGGCGGCGCCGAGGTGCTGACCGCCGATGGCGAGCTGCTGGCGACCTACGGCGGCGATGTGCTGGCGGCGGCCGCCACTGACCGGTCCCGCTTCCCGGCCGCCGGCGACTGGGCCGCGGTGCGGCGGTGGCCGGATGGACGCATCACGCTCGACGCCGTGCTGCCGAGGCGAACCGCCCTGGTCCGAGACGGTGTCGACCGGACATCGCACGGCCAGGTGGTGGCGGCGAACATCGACCTGGTCGTCATCGTCGAACATCTCGACCCGGAACCGGACGTGGGTCGGATCGAGCGGCTGCTGGTGCTGGCCTGGGGGAGCGGCGCCACTCCGCTCGTCGTGCTGACCAAGGCGGACCTGGTGCCCGATGCGGAAGGCATGCGTGCGGAGGTCGCACGGAACGTCTTCGGGGTGGACGTCCTCGCGGTCAGCGTGACCGAGGGCGACGGGATGGACGAGCTGAGCCGACGACTGACACCGGAGATGACGATGACGCTGGTCGGCCCGTCCGGTGCGGGCAAGTCCACGCTGGTGAATACATTGGCCGGAGCCGAGGTGATGCCCATCGGCGACGTCCGCGAGCGCGACGGCAAAGGCAGGCACACCACCACCCACCGGGAGCTGATCACGCTCCCCGGCGGCGGTGTCGTCATCGATACACCCGGCGTGCGAGCCGTGGGCCTCGTCGCCGACGACGAGGCGATAGCCGAGGTGTTCCAGGACATCGAGGAACTCGCCGCCGAGTGCCGGTTCCGCGACTGCTCGCACATGTCCGAGCCGGGCTGCGCCGTGCTGGAGGCGATCGACGACGGCGAACTCGGCGAGGATCGGTTGCTGCGCTGGCGCAAGCTCGGCCGGGAGGCCGCCTATCAGGCCCGACGCGCCGACGCGCGGCTGCGGCAGCAGGAACGGAACCTGTGGAAGCAACGCGAGAAGGCGCTTCGCCAGCATTACCAACACAAGGGCCGCCGCCGCTGAACTTCGGTGCCGCTGCGTGGGAAGGAGCATGCATTGTGGTCGCGATCACGACCGCGACGCATGCTCCTTCTCCTGGACGAGACCGCATACCCTCGAGGTGTGACGATCAGCATGGTGGAGGTCGACGACGCGGCGACCGCGGCGATGGAGATGGTGGACGTGCTCGGTGCCGGGCCGGTGGCGGTGCTCACCGGGGCCGGGATCTCCACGGACTCGGGCATCCCGGACTATCGCGGGCCGGACTCTCCGCCGCGCAATCCGATGACGTATCAGCAGTTCGTCGGCGATTTCGCGTTTCGCCGTCACTATTGGGCGCGCAACCACGTCGGCTGGCGGCACATCGCGCGCACCGAACCCAACGACGGGCACCGCGCCCTGGCGAAGCTGGAGGCCGAGGGGTTGGTGACCGGGCTGATCACCCAGAACGTCGACATCCTCCACGAGGTCGCGGGAAGCCGGCGGGTGATCGACCTGCACGGCCGGTATGACCGGGTGATCTGCCTGTCCTGCCGTCGGGCGATCACCCGGGAGCATCTCGCCGAGCGCCTGACGGCACTCAACCCGGACTACGCCGCCGAGGTCTCGGACATCGAGATCGCGCCGGACGCCGACGCGGTGATCGCCGCCACCGAAGGGTTCCAGGTGGCGGACTGCGAGTACTGCGGCGGCATGCTCAAACCGGACATCGTCTACTTCGGGGAGAACGTGCCCAAGGACCGCGTGCTGGAGGCCTACGCCTATGTCGACCAGGCCGAGGCACTCCTGGTGGCGGGTTCGTCGCTGACTGTCATGTCCGGACTGCGGTTCGTGCGGCACGCCGCCAAGACCGGCACACCGGTGGTCATCCTCAACCGCGGCGAGACCAGGGGTGACGACCTGGCCACGCTGAAAGTGGACGGGGGCTGCTCGCCGGTGCTGACCTCACTGGCCGAGATCTATACCGGCTAGCGCGCGGCGGCGTCGCCCTCCAAGCTGCGGGCCATGGTGTCCCAGAACATCAGCTCGTAGGCCTGCAGGAGCCGGGCGGCGGACTTCGCCCTGGCCGGGGAGGCGCCGGCGCGCAGGTCGGCGTCGATGACGCGCAGCGCGTGGTCGTCGAAACCTGGCGCGGGCGTGGCGAAGAAGTCGAAGAACGCGACGGCCGCGTCGTCGGCACCGTAGGCGGTCCGCAGCGCATCGGCGACTCCGCCGCAGTTGGCGCCCCACGCGGCGAGATTCGCCAGGAACGCCACCGCCACGTCGGCCGCCGAGCCGTTCAACGCCAGCCACGCGACATAGGCGGTGTAGGCGTGCGCGCCCGGTGTGGGCTGGTAGTCGCCCAGGCTGCGCGGGTCGAGGCCGGTCCATCGGGCGAAACCGTCGAGATGCCCCAGGGCGACACTCTCGCCCTGGGCGAGGTCGAGAAAGAAGCCGGCCGCGTCCGAGTCGCCATACCGGGCCGCCAGGTGGGCGAAGCTTCGCCGGTCGCTGGTGATGATCCAATGCTGTTCGCCGGCGAAACGCTCCAGCGTGCTGCGCGGAACATGGCCGGCGGCCAGCGTGGCGACGAACGGATGGCCGGAGAGCCGCTCCTCGATCGGGGCCAGTTCGGCACGGACCTCGTCAACGAGTTCCGCGGCTGTGGGCGTGTTCGACGTCATGGGGACCTCCGCGTGGGCGATGGCGGCCGGTGGTCTGTGATGCCGGTTCCTTGCACAGATTCAATGATCAACCGGCGGACAGGATCTCGGCGAGCATGGCGGGGTCGGCGTTGCCGCCGCTGGCGATGGCGACCGTCCGGGCCGACTCGGGCAGCTGATCGCGGATCGACAGGTACGCGGCCGTCGCCGCGGCGCCGCTGGGCTCGACGACGAGCCGGCCCTGGACCACGAGTGCGCGCATAGCCGCCCGGATCTCGTCCTCCGTTACGGTCACGATGTCGTCCACGTGGGCGCGGATGTGTTCCCAGGGCAGCACCCCGACCGAGACCGTGCGCAGCCCGTCGGCGATCGTGCGGTGGGTCTGCTCCGGATGCCAGGCGATGCGTCGTCCGGTGCGAAAACTCTCGCTGGCGTCGGCGGCGAGCTGTGGCTCCACGCCGACGACGCGCGCCTCGGGCCGCAGCGCCTTGACGGCTGCCGCGATCCCGGAGATGAGTCCGCCGCCGCTCACCGGCACCAGGACGAGATCGACGTCTGGCAGGTCGTCGGCGATCTCCGCTCCGATGGTGCCCTGGCCGGCGATGATGGCGCCGTCGTCGAACGGTGGGACGAGGATGTATCCGCGCTCCTCGACGAGCTGGCGGGGGAGGATGTCGCGCTCGGCCGGCGGCACCAGCAGGACCTCGGCGCCCAGCGCCCTGGTGGCGGCGACCTTGTGATCCGGTGCGGTGTCCGGGATGACGATGGTGGCCTTGGCATCGAACATGCGTGCCGCGTACGCCACCGCCTGGGCGTGATTGCCGCTGGACGAGGCGACGAGTCCGCGGGCACGTTCGTCCGCGGTCAGGCCGGCGATCTTGTTGTACGCGCCGCGGATCTTGAACGCGCCGATGGGCTGCAGCATCTCCGGTTTGACGAAGAGCTCGCCGGGACCGGGTGCCCACGGCGCGGGGATGAGCGGGGTCCGGACAGCGACGCCGGCGACGCGATCCTGCGCTGCCCGGACGTCGGCGATGGTGACGAGCTCCACGCCCTGACCTTATCCGATTCGTCTGTCGGCCCGGCCGGGTCTCAGCCGCTCGCCGGACTACGCCTCGTCCAGGGGGAGCGTGTCCGGCACGTCGTACACCGGCCAGCCGTCGTCGTCGGAACAGCGCAGGGTGGGCCGGGCCCGGTGCGACTCGCGGCGGCCGACATCGAGCAGGTGGACGACGTCTCGTCCGTGGCAGGCGACCGCATCGGCGATGAACGAACGATGACAGCGCCACCACAGCGTTTCGGCGCACAGAACCGCCAGCTGCTCGCCCTCGCCGGTGCGGGTGATCAGCTCCGCGACCGCGGTCCGGAACCCGGGCGTGTCCATGTGATCGGCGTACCCGCCGAATGAGGCGTTGACCAGGGCGGTGTGCCGAGTGTCCGGGCGTCGGCCGCGTCGGCCGCCGAGCTCGTCGCCGTGCCATTCATAGCGGATTCCGTGCCCGGTGAGCTCGGCGGCGAGCGCGTCGCGGCCGAACTGCGGGTGCCTGCGCGAACCCGGAAACCGTCGCACGTCCACCAGCACGTCGATGCCAGGCTCGGTGAGCACGGCGACGAAGGCCTCTATCGTGCGCGCGCCGTGCCCGAGGGTGTAGAGGGGTGCGGGCGCGGTGTCCGATCCGTCCACACCAGCGAGCGTAATCAGCGGCGCCGTCCGGCGGCGAACGCGATGACCTGAACAGCGAGCCCGGCTGTATCTGCATCACCTCGACGGCGCGTCCGGGTGCGTGGGTGATGCCGACGCGGTCTACGCTCGCGACCATGCGGATACTGGTGACCGGAGCTGCCGGGCGGATCGGACGTGCTGTTCTGCAGCTGCTCGCGGATGAGGGGATCGAGGCCAGCGCGCTGGTCATGAACAAGGCGGACGCGGACGACTTGCCGGCGGACCGGATCACAGTCGGTGACGCCACCGAACGGGCAACCGTGGCCGCTGCGGTGCAGGAGGTGGACGCCGTCATTCACCTGGCGGCGATCCCGAACCCGCTGCACGATCCGCCGGAGCGGGTGTTCGCGGTGAACACCCAGGCGACGTTCGCGGTCTTGGAGGAGGCTGCGCACGCTGGAGTCCGCCGGGCGGTGTTCGCCAGCAGCCTGTCGGCTACCGGGCTGCCGTTCGCCCCGCACGAACTGCATCCGCTCTACCTGCCCCTCGATGAGGACCATCCGGACCAGGCCGCGGATGCCTATGCGCTGTCCAAGCAGGTGGACGAGGCCACGGCGGCGATGATGGCGCGTCGGCACGGCATGACCATCGTCGCGTTGCGCTACCCGTACGTCGCATCTGCGGAGCAGCTGCGGGAGCGTGCCGAGCAGCTGGCGGGCGACCCCAGCGGAGGCGCTGGAGACCTGTGGTCCTACTTGGATGTTCGGGATGCGGCTCGCGCTGCTCTGGACGGGGTCCGGGCGTCGTGCACGGGTATGCACAGGCTCTATGTGGCCGCATCGGAGATCCTCGCGCCTGGACCGACCGAGGAGCTGCTGCGCAGGTACCACCCGTCGGCGGAGCTGCGGCGGCCGCTGCCAGGACGGACCGGGACGATCGACACTGCTGCAGCCACGCGCGTCCTCGGCTTCACCCCTCGCCACTCCCCATGATCATGAACACTTCCCGTGCTATGTGAACGGTAAGTGTTCATGATCATGGGGATTTCTCGAAAGGGGTCTTGCGAAAGAGGTCGCTCGAAAGATAGCTTTTCAAGCGTGTCGAGCGATGAGATCGTGGACGGCGGTGCCAGCGCGGACAAGCGCGCCACCAGCGCACCAGTCGGTGATGCACAGTCCAGTGCCGCGCCGGTCCGTGATGCGGCGACGGGAGACGAGACGACCGGCGACGAGGCGGTGCGCGAGCATGGCGTGCCGCATCGTGACCTGCGCGATCCGGCCGCGCTGCGCGCGCTGGCGCATCCGGTGCGGCTGTCGATCCTGGAACAGTTGATGCAGCTCGGATCCGGGACCGCGACGGAGCTGGCCGAGCTCTTGGAAGGCGAATCGCCGGCGAACTGCTCATGGCATCTGCGGCAGCTGGCCCGATACGGGTTCGTCGAGGTCGCCGGTACCGGCCCGGGGCGCCAGCGACGGTGGAAGCCGGTGATCGAGAGCACCACGTTCGGCGGCAGCGACGAGACGCCAGCGCTGGCCCGCGCCGTCGACGCGGTAGACGAGGTGATCCTGGACCGCGAAGTGGAACGGATGCAGGCGTGGCGGCGGGCCAGGAGAGACGAGACGGATCGATGGCGGGACGGCTCGGTTGAGGCGTACGCGTGGGCGTGGATGACCGCGGAGGAGCTGGCCGCGTTCAAGGACGACTTCCGGGCGCTGATCGAGCGGCACATCATGCCCCGCCTGGAACAGCGAGCCGACCCGGCGCGGCGGCCGCGTGGAGCGCGACCGGTGCGATTGGTCACCTGGCTCATCCCGACCGGACCGGACGACGACGCGGCCGACGACGACGCGGCGGACGACGACGCGGGCGATGGCGACGCGCGCGATGGCGACGGCGAGGAGGAGAGCAATGGGCGGTGAGCCTGCGGTGCTCGAGGTCGAGCGGGTGATCAAGGAATACCGCAAGGGCGTCCGGGCGAACGACGACGTCTCGCTGAGCGTGTCGGCCGGCGAGGTCTACGGGCTGCTCGGGCACAACGGAGCCGGCAAGACCACGCTGCTCAACCAGGTTGTAGGCATCGCCAAACCGACCGCCGGAACGATCCGTGTCACCGGCCGGGACGCGGTCGCCGACCCGGCGATGGCGCGGCGGATGTGCTCGATGCAGCCACAGGCGCAAGCGCCACTGGACGGGGTATCGCCGGCGGAGGCGATCGAGTTGATGGCGCGGATCCGTGGGGCGAACCGTCGCCGGGCGAAGCAGCGTACGGCGGAGCTGGTCGACGCGCTCGACATCGGTGAATGGGCGAAGACCACCGGAGAGCGGCTCTCCGGCGGAGTGCGCAGGTTGACGGCCTTCGCGATGGCGGCGGCCGAGCCGGGTCGGCTGGTGATGTTCGACGAGCCCACCAACGACGTCGACCCGGTACGTCGTCGGCTGTTGTGGGCAGAGGTCCGTGCCCTGGCGGAGAACGGATGCGCGGTGCTCCTGGTCACCCACAACGTGATCGAGGCCGAGCGGGCGGTGGACCGGCTGGCTATCCTAGACCGGGGCCGCGTCGTCGCGCAGGGATCGCCGGCCGACTTGCGCGGCGAGAACGCGGACCGGCTCCGGCTCGAGGTCACGGCGGTGGACAGCGCGGTCGCGCGGGATCTGGCCGCACAGTTCGGCGGTCAGGACAGAGGGGAGAACGGAGCGGGGGGCGGACGAGAGGATGCCGTCGTCGTCGGGCGGCGGATGATGGCGACGGTGAACGCCGCCGAATGCGCCTCCGCGCTGGCATGGGCGCAGAACGAGCGCACTGCGGGACGGGTGGATGAGTTCTCGTTCAACCCGGTGAGCCTGGAAGACATCTATGTGCGACTCGTCGGTTCCGACGGCGGCAACAATGAGGGAGATCGGGATGCGGCATTGGTTGCGTAGCTTCGCGCTGCTGCTGAAGTGGAACATGTTGCGGGTGCGGACGGAGCTGCCGACCTTCCTGGCCATCCAGACGCTGATCTCAGCGGGGATCGTCGTGGGATTCTCCCTGCTCATCCCGGAGATCGATGCCGAGGCGGCGCTGTATCTGACCTCTGGCGCGATGACGGTGTCGCTGATCACCGTGGGTATGGTCGTGGCGCCGCAGATCGTGGCCCAGCGCAAGGAGAAGGGTCTGCTGGACTACCAGCGCTCGATGCCGGTTTCCCGGCTGGCCATGATGGCCGCCGACGCGGTGATCTGGGTGGTGGTGGCGCTGCCCGGGCTGGCCGTGACGCTGCTTGTCGCCGTCGTGCGGTTCGACCTTGAGCTGTCGATCAGTCCGTGGCTGTTGCCGGCGGTTCTGCTGGTCAGTGCGGGAGCGGCGGGTGTCGGATACTGCATCGCGTACGTGGTGCGGCCGGTGCTGGTCGGCCTGGTCACCAACCTCGTCATCATCGTCGCGCTAATGTTCGCACCGATCAACTACCCGGCGGAGCGGCTGCCGGATTGGGCCGCGGCGGTGCACGAATGGCTGCCGTTCCAGTACATGGCCCAGGCCGTGCGGGAGACGATCGACGCACCCGACACCGGCGTCGCGATGCTTCCCTTTGTCATCATCACCGCGTGGACGGTGCTTGGCCTGGGCGTCACCTCGCGCGTCATGACTCGTCGGGCGTGACCCCCCGATTCGTCCCGGACCATGACCCGGACGATGACCCGGACGATGATCATGAACACTAACCGTGCTATGTGAACGGTAAGTGTTCATGATCATGGGTCGAAAGCGTTGGCCGGCTGCAAGCGCGGCTGTACCGCGGATCGGTACGCTGCCGCGGTCCGACGATCGAGCGCGGAGCGTGGGGAGCAACAGCAGGTGGACGAGGATGTCGCGATCCGGTGGCTGTGGCCGGTGCTGCTCGCGTGGCTGGTCATACTGGTCGTCTCGACCGGATACGCCGTTCTCGCGTGCTGGGTGGCCTGGGCGATGGGTCTGCCGTGGTGGCTGGGGCTTCTGTTGCCGGCGATCACGCTCGTCGGGGCGGAGAGCATCCGGTGGATGGTCAAGGGCGGACCGTTGGGCGTGGATCCGGTGCGGTGCGGGCCGGAGGATCAGCCGACGCTGCATGCGATCCTCGACCGGCTGTGCGCCGTCGCCGGTCAAGATAAGCCCGAGGTCCGGATCATCGACATCGACGCACCCAACAGTCTTGTGTACGTCGAGCCGGGCAAGCGGCCGACCCTGTGCGTCACCAAGGGCTTGGTGGAGACGCTCGACAATGACCGTCTCGAGGCGGTGCTGGCCCATGAGATCGCCCACATCGCACACCGTGACACCCGGGTGATGGCGTTCGCGGAGGGGATGGCGGGATGGGCGGTGCTGCTGCCGGGTGCGATCTTCATGCTGATGGGCCGGTTGGATGTGCGCATGTGCGCGGCTGCGCGAGCGTGTGGCAGGTCGTGGCGGCCGTCCTTCGTCGAGATGGAAAAGTCCGGCCTGCCGACGACGGCACCGGTGGCCGAGGTCACCGGCGGTGCGGCGACCAGGCGCCTCGTCGCTCTGGGATTCGGCCGCGCGGCGAACGCGGTCGCCGCGATGTTCGTGATCATCCCGGCGATCGTCCTGGGTGTGCTGGTCGCGGCGCCGGCGTTCGTGCTGTCCACGCCGCTGGCTCGTCGTCGGGAGCTCGCTGCTGATCGGACGGCTGCCCGGATCACGGGAGCACCGGCGACCCTCGCCGCCGCGCTCGTGGAGATGTCGGGCGCCCAGCAGCGCGTCCCGGATGAAGACCTCCGCGCCAGGCGACTGGCGTCCGCGCTGGCGATCGTCCCGTTCGATGCTTCTGTCGAGATCGACGGCACGCCGCAGAAGCAGGGTGGGGCGGCCCGGATGTTCGAGCCGCATCCGTCGATGAAGGCGCGACTCGCCCAGCTCGAGCGGATGTCCCGGGAGCTCGGCACCGACTCGTGACCGGCCCCGCACCCGGCATCCGCGTCGCATACCGGAGGTAGCATCGAACGACTTCTCGAAAGAGAATTGCGAAAGGCCCTTTCGAGAGGTATACCCTTCAGTGTGAGCACAAAGAACGGCGACCCGTCGCGTGAAGGGCCCGAGTCCATCGCGGCGGCGCCACATCGGCAGTACTCGTTGCCGTCGCGGGTCGTGGACGATCCGAACGAGTTGCGCGCCTACAGCCACCCGGTACGTGTGGCATTGACCGAACAGCTCTATCTGCGCGCGTCCGCCACTGCGACCGAGTTGGCTGAACTGATCCATGAATCGCCGGCCAACTGCTCATGGCATCTGCGACAGCTCGCCAAGCACGGGATTATCGAGGAAGCGGGCATAGGCCCGGGACGGCAGCGGCGATGGCGGATGGTTCCCGAGGTCACGTTGACCCCGAAAGCGAAAGAACAGTCAACGGAGCTCGCTCGTGCGGCCGTGGCCGCCAACGCCATGCGGCTCGACCGAGACCTGGCCGGGTTGCGGGCATGGTGGGCCATGCGGGAGGGGGAACCGCCCGAGTGGCAAGACGCGAGCATGGGGATTGTGCAGAGCTGGGCCTGGTTGACCGCGGAGGAGCTGGAACAGTTCCGAGCCGAGTTCCTGGCGCTGATGGATCGGCACCTCTTCCGGACTACCGCTCAGCGCCGCGATCCAGAGCGGCGGCCGCCGGATGCGCGACCCGTCCGCGTCGTCGCATGGACGATTCCGTGGGACACGAAAGCCGTCGCGGCAGGCGAAGGTGCCACGGACCACAGTATGGGAGGGCCAGATGAGCGACGGTCCACCAGGGAATGACGATGACAGCCATCCGCGCGACGATGTACGGGCTCGATACATCGAAGAATTGGGCATGTTGCTGGCAAGAAGCGGCTGGAGTCGTATGGCGGGACGGGTCCTCGCGTTCCTCATGCTCAGCACCGCAAGCCAGGTGTCGAGCGGCGACATCGCCCGCGCCTTGCGGGTCAGTGCGGGCTCCGTCTCCACCGCGACGCGTGAGCTGGCCGAGGCTGGTTGTATCCGGCAGATCGCAGTTCCGGGCTCGCGCGGTCACTACTTCCGGTCTGCGGACGACGTGTGTGGTGCCTTCCTGGTGGCTGAGCAGCGACGGCACCATGTCAACGTCGCGTTCGCCGAAGAGCTGATGGGCATTCTCGACCCCGATGAGACCAAGCCGTTGAAGCGCCTAGCGAACATGCGCGACTATCACGCTTTCCTCGACCGGTCCCACCTTCGCCTGCGGCACGAATGGGAGGAGCTCAAGCGTCGTCGCGACGCCGCCCGGCACCACGAGTAGACCGCGTGATCACAATGTGTTCATGTCCAGCCGCGACGCACGTCCGCGTAGGTAAGCCTGCTCCGGGACGCTGGTGGTCAGCCGCGCCGCCAGCGTGTAACAGGCACGTGCGTCGTCGGTCTGGCCGGCCATCTCCAACAGGTGCGCACGGACCGCGTGCAGCCGGTGATGCCGGGAGAGCCGTGCGTCGTGCTCGAGCGGTTCCAGGAACATCAGGCCGGCACGCGGGCCGTGTGCCATGGCCAGCGCTACGGCGTGATTCAAGGTGACCATCGGGCCGGGCGCCAGATCTTGAAGCATCCGGTAGAGGTGGAGAATCTGCGGCCAGTCGGTGTCCTGGGCGCGTTCCGCCTCGGCATGCAGCGCAGCGATCGAGGCTTGCACCTGGTACGGGCCGATCGGCGAACGGGCGAGTGCGTCGGTGATCAGGTCGACGCCCTCCTTGATGGAACGCTGGTCCCAACGGGAACGGTCCTGCTCGGCGAGAGGGACCAGGCCGCCGTCCGGGCCGGTGCGAGCGCCGCGCCGCGCGTCGATGAGCAGCATCAGCGCCAGTAGGCCGGCGGCCTCGCCGTCGTGCGGCAACAGGTGGTGGACGGTCCGCGTGATCCGGATCGCCTCCTGGGTGAGGTCCGTGCGCTGTAGGTGCGGACCGGAACTGGACGTGTAACCCTCGTTGAAGATCAGATACAGCACGTGCAGCACGGACCGGAGACGTTCGGGGTCCGGCGTGGCCGGCATGGTGAACCGGGCGCCGCCGGCCCTGATGCGCTGCTTGGCCCGGCTGATGCGCTGCGCCATGGTCGCCTCGGGGACGAGGAAGGCGTGGGCGATCTCGGCGGTGGTCAGACCGCCGACGGCGCGCAACGTCAGGGCGACCTGGGATGGTGCGGTCAAGCACGGATGGCAACAGAGGAGCAGCAATGTCAGGGTGTCGTCGCCGCCGTCGAGCATCTCGGTTTCGGCGGCCGGGGCGACGAGCGCGTCGTCCGGCACCAGCGTGACGGAGCGCTCGTCCCGGCGGCGGTCGGCCGCCTCCTTGCGGAGCAGATCGGTCATGCGACGGGACGCGACCGTCACCAGCCAGGCAGGCGGGTCGTCCGGCAGGCCCTGCTCGGGCCACTGTGTCGCGGCTGCCAGCAGTGCTTCCTGGACGGCGTCCTCCGCGGTCTCGAAGTTGCCGTAGCGACGCACGAGCGCCGCGAGGACCTGCGGCGCCGCCCGGCGCAGCAGGTCCTCGGCGTGCAGATCCTCGACGTGCAGGTCCAGGAGATGGAGGTCCACCTCACATCTCCTGGCCGGACATCTCCATGATCGGGCGTACCTCGATCGGTGAGAACCGGGTGTCGGGGAAGCGCCCCGCGATCTCGGCCGCCCGTTCCGGCGTTTCGCAGTCGACGACGAAGAACCCCGCGAGTTGCTCTTTGGCCTCCATGTAGGGTCCGTCGGTGGTCATCGGTGCGCCGTCGCGGCGCTGGACGGTCATGGTGTTCATCGGGTCCGCCAGCGCGCCGGCGGTGACCAGCTCGCCGGACTCGTGGATCTCCCGGATCACCTCGTCGTCCTCGCGGAGAAGCCGTTCGCGCTCGTCGTCGGGGAGGGCGAGGAACTCGGGCGTCTGGGCGAAGATCGGATGCTCCCAGTTCTTGGCGTTGGTGTAAATCAAGATCACGTACTTCATCTCGTCTTCTTTCTCGATGTGGGGGGAGTGCCGGATGGTCAAGCGGTGCCGGCGACGCCGATGAGGTTGCCTTCGGGATCGGTGATATGTCCGACGACGAGCGGCCCGTCGGCGGAGCGCACCGGTCCCATGACGCGCCGGCCGCCCAGGGCCTCGGCCTGCTGCAGCGCGGCCTCGACGTCCGGCACGCCGACGTAGAACAGCACGCGAGGCCGGTGGCCGTCGCCGCCGCACACGCCGCCGTTGATGCCGGTCCCGTCGCCGGTCGTGCTCCCGTCCACGAACCCGTACTGGCCGGGTGCGGAGATGTCCGTCGTCGCCGCGTCGCCGAGGTCGTATTCCCAGCCGAACAGGTCGGCGTAGTAGCGGCGGAGCGCCGGCGGGTCGCTGCCGACGATCTCGAAGTGCACGACTGCATGTCCCATGTGACTCCTCCCTGCGCCGGTGCACCGGCGTCTGCGTTCAGGTGCGCCCGTCCGGGCCTGTCACAGCAGAGGTCGAAGCAGAGCACTGCCGTCTCGACGCCGCGCCGAGTCTTCTTTTCGATCCGTGTCTACATGTGTGGCCGCACAGATATCGGCGGCCAGGGTCCTGCATGTCTTGACCCTTCGACACCGAGAAATTCATCGGTATGGCGTCGTACATGTCGCGAGAATGCGCGCGGTGTCATCGGGGAGGTGGACCAGCGAACCAGTAGGCGCGATGCCGACGCGTGGCGGGCTGTTCAGGGGCGATTGAGGCGCTGCATCCACAACGAGCTGATGTACTGGCCGTTCTTGACGGCGTACTCGCGGAAGACACCGACGTCGGAGAATCCGAACTTGCGGTGCAGCGCGACCGAGGCATCGTTGGGCAAGGCAATGCCGGCAAGCATGACGTGCACGCGTTCGGCGGAGAGACTGTCGAACAGCGCACGGTATAGGGCGGTGCCGACGCCCTTGCCGCGAAACGCGGGGTTGAGCGCGATGCTCACTTCGACGGTCTCGCGGAAGGCTTCAAGCTGCCTATACGGCTGACTACATGCATAACCCAGCACGTGTTCGCCGCGGCGCGCGACGAGAATACGGTGCGGCCCGGTCGATGCGAACTGCTCGAACCAGGGGATTCGGTCGCGCACGGCGATCGGCGTCGTAGTGAAGGTGGCCATCGAGTGCGCCGCGACATCGTTGATGATCTCGACGATCCCTGGGAGATCGCGTGCGGTCGCTGGAATCGCGTCACGCAGGTGGCGGGCGGCCGACGTTTGCCCGTCGGCGCCGCTACTCATGTCGTCCTGCAATCCTCGCCATCCCGATACCTTAGATCAGCACTCCATGAATGCACATCGGCTCGGACTCAGCCGCTGGAGTAGCGCCGCGCGACCTCGTGGAACGCTTCCTTCGGCTCCCAGTGTGACGGGTCGTCGGCGGACGTCTTCACCACGCCGAAGCCCGCCATGTCCAGGTCGTGGCGGGGGTCCTCGGTGTGCGGAAAGTCGTGCATGGAGAAGGTGTAGACGAAGCAGCCGTGAACGTTGTGCCGGGCATAGAGTTCGATCAGCTCACTCAGGTACGTGGCCTGCGTCTGCTCGTCTCGCACATGCCCGTCCTTGACATGCGGCGGATCGGCGAACCAGTTCACGATCCGGAACGATCCGGGTCCGCGCAGTTCTGCACCGATGTGCGCGCCGCAGCCGAACTCCGTGATGACGACGGGCTTGTCGGTCGTGTTGAGTAGATCGCGCAGGCGCTGCTCGTATGTGTCGAGGTCGGCGCCGATCCGATAGAGATTGACGCCGACGAGGTCGAAGCGGGACCAGTCGACGTTCTCCCAATGTCCGGCGGCGTAGGTGATCGGCCCGCGGAAATGTCGGCGCGCGGTAGCGACACCGTCTGTCAGCAGGGCATTCAGCTTGCGGGTGATCCGTCGATCGAAGAATCGTCGCCACCGCAACAGGACCTGCAGGCGGATGAAGAGCTTCGGCCCCGGGATCATGCCGGGCGAGGTGAGGGAGAACTCGGCGCCCAGCACGAGGGTGACGCGGTCCGGTTGCGATTCGCGCAGCTTCTCGGCTTCGGTCGCCGTTGTGGCCAGGTGAGCGAGCAGCTCGCGGCGCGGGCGGTCCTCCAGGTAGGGCCGGATGTAGACATCGAGGCCAGCCTCGAGAGCGAGCTGGGCCGCTTCCATTTGCCGCGCCGTGTCGGTGCCGATCAGCATCACCGTGGTGCAGTGCAGGTCGTTCCTGATGGCGCTCAGGTCGCGGCGTACGTCGTCTGTGCTGATGTCGCCGACCACGTAGGAGATCCCCTTGACCTGCGGGTTCATTAATCCCTCACGCGCCCTCGGGTCGGCCGATGGAACACGACGACGGGTGGCGAGAGAACGACGGCGTCATGAGCCGCGATGAGTTCAGCGGATGCCGGCGGTCTACCTGGTGAGAACGACGCCCGGAACCTACTGGAATGGACGTGAAGGCCGTGGTCGAGAACAGATCGGAAGCGTTGTCGCGCCTGGACGCATTCGTCGGTGAATGGGAGTTGGAGGTCCGATTCCCGCCGGGCCACCCTGCAGCGGCCACCGTGACGGATGACGCGAAAGCGCGCAGTCGGTTCGAATGGGCCCTGAACGGGCAGTTTCTGCTCCAACACACCGAGATCACGATACCCGAGGCACCTGACAGCTTGACGATCATCAGCGTCGACCCGAACACCGGCGCGTACACGCAGCATTACTACGACACCCGCGGCGTTGTACGGGTGTATGCGATGGAATTTGCGGCTGGGGTGTGGACTCTGCTCCGGGAGACGCCCGACTTCTCGCCGCTGGACTTCCGGCAGCGCTTCGCCGGCACGTTCAGCGACGACGGTCGAGTGATCAGCGGTGCGTGGGAGATCGGCTCCGACGGCGCGGACTGGGAGCTCGACTTCGACCTGATCTACCGGAGGGCCGGCTGAGATGATGGCCGCCGACCTTGCCGTTCGGGCCGTAAAGGACATCGTCGAGGGTAACCTTTACCTCGTTCTCGCCACCGCCGACGCGACTGGTCGACCATGGAGCTCGCCGGTCTATTTCGCGCACATCGGTTTCACCGAGTTCCTATGGGTGTCGAACCCGGACGTGACGCATTCCCGTAACATCGCGGGCCGTCCAGAGGTGGGCATCGTGATCTTCGATTCGCGGGCGGAGATCGGCACTGGACAGGGTGTCTACATGTCCGCCGTCGGCGAGTTGCTCGAGGGTGATGACGTGCGAGAGGGCATAGACGCGTACTCTCGTCGTTCCGTCGCGCACGGTGGACGTGAATGGACGAGCGACGACGTGCGACCGGGCGGCGACCTGCGCCTCTATCGTGCCGTCGCCGACTCGCACTGGATCCTTGCGAAGGACGGACAGCCGGATCACCGCATCCCGGTGACGCTCGCCTGAGTCGGTCCGTCGCGGTGGATCCGACGGCAGGATCCCGCACGCTTCTGCGACGGCGACGGGCAGCATTCCGCTGACGGGACGCGTACGGTGGGCGGCTGCGGGATCGCTCGTGCCTTCGGCCACTGACCGGTTATCGCGATGATTACCTCGGGTTCACCGCGTACGCCTGGAATGGCTGTGTTGGCTGCTTAGCGTACGGGCCATGAGTCCACGATTTCATCGACGCGCCGGTGTCGGCGCGGTCGCCACGTTCATGGCTGTCGTCGTAGCGGCGCCGGTCATGGCCGCCGTGCCGTCGACGGCAGACGCCGACGCCCACGCCCACGCAGTCCATTCCCGCCCAGGCGGTCACACGCTGTGGCGAGAGAGCTTCAACAGTCTTGCGGACGACATCGAGGGCGGCGAAGGTTTCACCCACGACGGTCCTGACGGCTGGTCGGTGGAGATCGACCCGGTCATGGAAGGCGTCGGCGTTGACGACTGGCGGGGTTGGAGTTTCACGACACGTGACTTCTGGGTCGCTGCCGAGGACCAGATGCGTGCCCGCTTCGGTCGCTCCGATCAGGTCATAGCGGTCGCCGACTCGGACGAGTACGACGACCGTGCCGACTCGCCCGACCGGTTCGACACCACGCTGGTCTCCGCCCCGGTTCGTGTGGCTGGGAACCGGCGGCTCGAGCTGTCGTTCGACTCGCATTACCGCCCGTGGACGGGTCAGACGGCCACGGTGACCGTCGAGTTCGACGGCAGTGGGGAGGAACAGACACTGCTGCGATACGACGGGACGAACACCGTGCACAACTACGACGGTGCCCTGGCCAACAACAACGAGACGGCGGTGTTCGACGTGCCGCCCAACGCCCGGCACGCGGTGTTCCGCTGGCGGCTGCAGGCCCCGCGCAACTCGTGGTACTGGGCGATCGACAGCGTTGCGTTGCGAAAGGCGCTCGGTCCGGTCGATCCCAGCCGGCGGACGTCGCTGTGGGTGGTCAGCGATGTGCAGGGACATCCGCAGGATCTTGCCCACGGGCTCGGCGACCTGGCCGAGGTACGCCCGGACGCGTCGGGACTGCTGATGGTCGGTGACCTGGTGAACACCGGCGCCGAATGGGAATGGCAGGAGATCTACGACGTGATGGCCGGGGCGGCCGAGTTCACGCCGGAGCCTGTGGTGGCTGCCATCGGCAACCACGAGAGTTACGCCGGAGAGACGTGGGAGTCGCTGCGAGACCGGTTCCTGGAGTTCGCCGACCGGGACAAAGTGTGGGGCGAGTACGTCGTCGAGGGCGCCGGCGGTGACGTGCCCGTGCTCGTGCTGGGCCAGGAGTATCCGCGGCCGCCGGAGGTCGGGATGTCCGATGAGCAGGTCGCGTGGTTCGACGAGCGGCTTGATCACTGGACGCGGCAGCGTAAGCAGGTGGTGGTCATCACGCACTTCCCGCTGGGCGACACCGTGTCCGCGTCGTGGATCCCCTGGTACCACGACCATCATGAGCGCAACGACGAGTTGCTCTCCATACTCGGCGAGCATCCGAACGCGATCCTGCTCACCGGCCATACGCATTACCCGTTCGAACTCGGGGACTGGGCGGTGCGCCGACGCATGCCCGGTGGGCACCCGGACGGCTTCGTGGCGGTCAACACGGGAGCCATGCACGTGGAGTGGGATGCGCGGGGCGAGAACACCGCATCGATCCGTGAGGTGGTGACCCGCGACATCAACCGCGGCCTGACTCTGGACGTCTACCACGACCGCGTCGTCATCGAAGCACGCGACTTCGGAATTCCGGATGCAGACGGGCACAACGAGGTCAACGAGGTGGTCCGGACTCTGGAGGTGTTCAACCCGCTCGTGCGTGGTCGGCACCGTTGATCGGCGAACGTCGTGGCGCCCCTCACCCTGTATCGGGGAGGGGCGCGCCGTCATGTCGATGCGACGAACTCGTTTACCGCGGTAGGTACGTCGTCGGATTTCCGTCCCGGAAAAGACGGGCGGCACCGATCAGCGATCCAGGAGGGCGTATCGGGTAGCCGTTCTTTCCAGCGCAGGTGCATCATATGCCTGCATGGATGGGATGGTGGGCGATACTGGGATTGAACCAGTGACCTCTACCGTGTCAAGGTAGCGCTCTCCCACTGAGCTAATCGCCCTTGCCGATAGAACGGCGCTTGCAAACAGCGAGGTGGAGACGGGATTTGAACCCGTGTAGACGGCTTTGCAGGCCGTTGCCTCGCCTCTCGGCCACTCCACCGAGGTGAGGCCTGGCGGGGCCTCGCTCCGAGCGGACGACGGGATTCGAACCCGCGACCCTCACCTTGGCAAGGTGATGCGCTACCAGCTGCGCTACGTCCGCACCGCTCCCGGTGGCTCACCGTGTTGTTCCGGTGAACCCGGGTGCGGATAGAACATTAGCCCATCTGGGGCCCGGATTCCAAACACGGGGGCGGGCCAGTGTTGATCTTTTACGGAACCGCAGGTCGGCAGGGGGTCGGAGATGCGACATGCGTCTCGGGCACGCGTCGGTCCGAATCGGGTAGCGTCGCAGGACGTGGACGACACATCGGACGCCGTGGAGCCGGTGGCGCATCTGGGCGGCTACCTGGCCACCGGGCTGGCCGAGCTCGCCCACGATCCGGCCGTACTGGACCGGTCCGGTCGGTGGGCCGTCGTCGTGACGTTCGAGGGTGCGGTCACCTGCGCCAGGTTCGAACACTGGGAGCGGACGCCCCTGCGCGCCGACGAGCCGTGGCATGGGCCCAGCAGCGACAGCTGGACCACGTCGCTCGACCGTGACCAGTACATGGCCGCGGTGGAGGAGGTGCGTCAGCGGATCGCCGCCGGCACGGTGTACCAGGTCAACGTCTGCCGGGTGATGAGTGCGCCGCTGCCGTCGCTGGGACGGAGTGGTCTCGTGCCGCTGGCCGTCCGGCTCGCCGAGCGTCACGACGCGCCGTTCGGCGGCCTGATCCAGGTACCCGGCATGCGCGTGGTGACGGCGTCGCCGGAGCTGTACCTGCGGCGTCGTGGCGGGAAGGTCTGGTCGTCTCCGATCAAAGGCACCGGCCGGACCGAGGCGGATCTCACACCCAAGGACGAGGCGGAGAACGTGATGATCGTCGATCTGGTCCGCAACGACCTGTCCCGGGTCAGTCGGACCGGATCCATCGCGGTGGAGGAGCTGCTGTCCGTGGAGAAGCACCCGGGGCTGGTGCACCTGGTCTCGACCGTCTCCGGGATCCTCGACGACGCCGCGGGCTGGGCGGACCTGTTCGACGCGACCTTCCCGCCCGGTTCGGTGAGTGGTGCGCCCAAGTCCAGTGCGCTGCAGGCCATCGCCGACCTGGAGCCGGTGCCGCGTGGCCCGTATTGCGGCGCGATCGGCTGGGTGGACGCGGACACGGGGGAGGGGGAGCTGGCCGTCGGCATCCGTACGTTCTGGGCCGACGACGCCACGTTGCGTTTCGGTACGGGGGCGGGGATCACCTGGGGCTCGGACCCGGCGCGGGAGTGGGCGGAGACGGAGCTGAAGGCGGAGCGTCTCGTAAGCTTGGCAACGTGCTGATCTGGGTGAACGGGGAGCTGGTTCCGGCTTCCGAGGCGAGAGTGAACGTGCTGGACCACGGCCTCACCGTGGGTGACGGCGTATTCGAGACGTTGAAGGTGGTCCACGGGGTTCCGTTCGCGCTCCAGCGGCACCTGGACCGGCTGGGACGCTCGGCGTCCGGGATGGGGCTGCCGGAACCCGACGACGAGCTGATCCGCAAGGCGGTCGGTGACGTGTTGGCAGAGTTGGGCGCGCCGCCGCTGGCGCGGATGCGAATCACCTATACCGGCGGGGTCGCACCGCTGGGCTCCGGACGTGGCGACGCCGCTCCCACTGTCATCATTGCGTGCACACCCGTGGAGCCGTATGCGCCGACGACGGCCGTCGCGACGGTACCGTGGCGACGCAACGAGCGGGGTGCCACCACGGGCCTGAAGAGCACGTCGTACGCGGAGAACGTGATCGCGCTGGCCCGGGCCAACGAGCTGGGGGCAAGCGAGGCCCTGGTGGCCAACACCCGGGATCGGCTGTGTGAAGGCACCGGCAGCAACGTTTTCGTGGTGGTGGGCGGGCGGCTGTTGACACCGCCGCTGGAGTCCGGTTGCCTGGCCGGGATCACGCGGCAGCTGGTGCTGGAGTGGACCGATGCGGAGGAGGCGGACCTCGGGTTGGAGGTCCTCGACGAGGCCGAAGAGATCTTCCTCACGTCATCGGTGCGGGACGTGCAGGCCGTCCATGCCGTGATCCACGACGACGGGCGCCGTCGGGAGTTGACGGCGCCGGGGCCGGTGACGATACGAGCCGCGGCGGAGTTCGCTCGCCGTGGCGCGGAGACGTCCGAGCCGTAGAGCCGGGCCCTGGCTGCAGGTGCCGGCCGTCGGCGTGTGGCGCTAGCCGGCGGCGCGTCGTCGTTCGCGATAGGCGGCAACGTGGAGCCGGTTACCGCACGTCCGGCTGTCGCAGTAGCGTTTCGACCGGTTGCGGGACAGGTCCACCAGGACGCGTTCGCAGTCCGGGGCGTCGCACACACGCAGCCGTTCCTGCTCGCCCGCGACGACGACGAAGGCCAGAGCCATGCCGCCGTCGGTGAGCAGATGCTCGGCCAGGGATGCGCCTGGCGCGAAGTAGTGGATGTGCCAGTCGTAGCCGTCGTGGTCGGTGAGGCGCGGGCAGAGCCGGGCTTTGGCGAGAAGATCGTTGACCAGCGGCGATGCTTCGTCTGTCCTCTCGGCCAAGAAGATGTCGCGGAACTTGGGCCGCAGCGCCTGGACGTTGCTCAGGTCGGTGCGGGTCAGTGGGCCGACGTCGCTGATCGTGTTGTCGGCGACGAACGCGCGGAGCGCGTCGACGTCGGGCAGGAGTTCCTGGCCACCACTCTCCGGAGCAGTGTTGACCAGATCGACGACGACGCCGAGCGAGTGTTGTACGTCGTGGCTGAAAGTCACGGCCTACCTCGTGGGGGACAGGTACCAGGTTGGCCGACCGTAGACCGAGCAGCGGTGATCGCACAACACCAGGTCCCAAATAGGGACATAACGGTAACCTGGTGGCTACGCTCCGTCGAGCAGCGCGTCGAGTGTCAGGTCGATGTCCAGGTGCTGGCCCTCCGTGCCGGGCGGTACCAGGCGCCACGTCTCGGCCAGGAACGCCTCGATCGCCTCGGCGGGTGCGCGCAAGTACGCGTCGCCGTCGGGGGAGGAGAGTTGGATCTGGATCGTGGGCAACGCGTTGGGGCTGTTGACCGGCCAGATCGTGACGTCGCCGACACCGGTCCGCTTGTCCAGCCCTTCACTGAGCAGGTCGCGGGCGAAGACCCAGCGGACGGGCGCCTCGGAGTTCGTTCCGAAGATCACCGTCACGGCCAGGGGGTCTTCCCGGTGGTACTCGAAGTCCGCGGGTAGCGGGCTAGGGTCCGGCGAGTCGGTGATCAGCCGGAGCGTGATGTGGTGGGAGACCATGTGTTCCATACCCCCCAAGACGGAGGGTCACATGAGCTGTGACGCGGGTTTTATAACGAAAAGATAACGGTATTGGGAGGTGTCAATAGGTCGAACGGGCGAGACGCGGACGACGTCTGGCTGGTCGGGGTGCCGGTTCGTCGTTTGGGGTCAGGGTGAGGTATGGTTCTGTTCGCGCAGGGGGCGATTAGCTCAGCGGGAGAGCGCTTCGTTCACACCGAAGAGGTCACTGGTTCGATCCCAGTATCGCCCACTCGTATTTTCCCAGCTAGACGGCCTGTCGATCAACATCATCGACGGGCCGTTCGTGCGAAGTGGGAGCAAATTGGGAGCACCCGATCTTGACCACATTCGCATTCCGAAGTGTTCGTGGTGCCGTCGCGGTGCAGGGCAGGCGTCAGGCTGTGGGGCCGTCGGTGGGGAACGCTACGCCGCGAGGTGATGGGCCAAGGGCGGCAACTTGTCGCCGCCAGCGCCGAATCCGTTCCAGACAAGCTCCAAAACAGCCCGGAACGGGTCATTCTCGTGCGCCAAACACTCGACGTGATCGTCACCCTAGCGCGACGTTGAGATCACGCACGCGGCGCACGATCAACTGGGCCCTGACCTTGTGCTACGTCTTGGGCGCGAACGTGGTGAAGTCGAATTCGGCGACCTCGGCATCGCAAGATCAACTGGCCCCTGGCCTCATTGAAGATCGCCCGCGGGTAGGTGGTCGGGTCCACGCGTTTGCGTCGGTACCGGCGATGGGGTGTTCTCCCCGTGGAATCGGCCTCGTGGGCAGTGCCGATCACATCCCGCACGGCGATATTTTCCCGACGTCGGCACGACGCGATCCAGTTCGATTGCCTCATCAGAACCGGGGACACGCACCACACCAACCGGAATCACCTTCACCGGGATCGGGCCCAAGGGCACCAACTCGACGGCGGGATCGACGCCCACCGACGTCTGCGGGGCTGATGTTGGCGCCGGGCTGGGGCTCAGTCCAGGGATCGGACGCCTGCGCGGTGAGCTCACCACTACTTCCTCAGGCCTATCTGCTCCGCTCCCAGAGCTGCGGACAGGTTGGGGCTTGGCACGTCTTGGGCCAGAAGGCGGTCTGGGTAACGGACCATCCCGATCAGCATGCGACACTCTGCGAATGATCCGCGTGACGTTCCTCTATCCGAAGACCGACGAGTCGACGTTTGACATGGACTACTACACGTCGACGCACATGCCGATGCTCGCCGCCGCGCTCGGCGACGACTGTCAGAGCTGGGGCGCGGACAAGATCACCAGCGGCCCGTACGAGGCGATTGGTTGGGCGCTCGTGTCGAGCGCCGAAGCGTTCGGCGCAGCGATGACCGAAAAGGGCGCCGAGGTCAGGGCTGATGTTGCCAACTACACCAACGTGCGCCCCGACGTGGTCATGGGAGACGTTGTCAGATAGGGGCGACGACTGCTGGGAGCTCCGGCTCGCAGACGACGGCTAGAGGCTCCCCGGCTCCAGCCACTGTGATCCGCCGGTTGATCCGCGACACTTTGTCGGCTCTTTGTGCGCGGGTGGCCTCATTGCCGAGTTGACCTCTACTGGATCAAGGCGGCTCGCTGCTCTCGCCGCATGCCCGGCCTGGCGCCGGGCATGCGGCTTGGCGGCCGTTCCGGGCGCGGCCGGGCAGCGAGTTCGCGTCCTATCTGGGTCTTGAGGTGCCAAGGTCGTTTTCGATCGCGCCTCGTAGTGTAGGGGCCATCATGACAGGTCAGGCGGTGCGTTATTTCGAATCGGCGAGTACTGCGGTTCGACGTGACGTCTATCGGGGGAAGGTGTGGTCGGCCACACCATGCTGGGTCGTGGAGGACGGCGCCGACTTGATAGCACTCGCACTGTGGCCTGGCATCGAGTTGCTTGCCGCGACGACCTGGACCGAGTCTCAACGAACGGGTAGCGAAGCGGTCCGGAATCGAGGGGTTGGCCATCTCGCCTCGGGGGAATGGGAGCTGGGTCCTTGGGCGTGGCGTGACACGACCCGGCTCATGCTCTCGTCCCCTGACTCGTACTTCACCGTGTCTCTGTTCTTCGATGATAACGGCTCACAATGGATCTGGTACGTCGACTTCGAACGCCCGTACCGGCGGACACTGATCGGATACGACACCTTCGACTTGATGCTGGACCTCGTCATCGAACTTGATGGAACGTATCGCTGGAAGGACAAGGACGAATACGACCAAGGACGCCGCCTGGGGATCATCACCGATGATGACCACAAGAGAGTGTCAGACGCGCAAGAGCAGGTCATCAGCTTGCTATCGGGCCGAGAGGGCGCTTTCCATGAACACTGGACGACGTGGCGTCGTGATCCACATTGGCCACGGCCAGTGCTTCCGTCAGATGCGCTGACAATACCGACCCACGACGTGTGATCATCAAAGGATGCCTCGCGTTCGCATTCCGCCGTTCCCCTCGTCGCGGTCATTCTGCGGCCTGCGCTGCGCGGGTCAAGGGCGCTCGCAGGCTTGCGTCGCTTCGTGTTGATCTTCAATCACCCTTGACCCGCTTCGCTTCTGCCCACGGATGGCCGCTGCGAGGGGAACGGCTCAGAATGGGACCGGCCCGGTGGGTTACGGGTACGCCAGACGAGGAACGGTACGAAGGAGGTGCGTATCCCATGAGTGAACCCACAGCTCACCCGCCGATGCATGGCGAGATGCTGGAGAAGAGCGTGGACGAGATCCTGGCCGGAGCGCGCCTGCTGCCGTTCGGCGACGAGATGATCATCGAGGAGCTGACCGAGGACGAGCAGCGGGACTTCCTCGATGCCATCAAGAACGCATGAGCGCACGCGGTCGAGGGCTGGTGGTGATCGATACCGGCGTGCAGCGCGCGACTGGCCCGCATCCAAGAGCCGTTGGCCTCGGGGTATCTGCCGCTGGTCGAGGGGCGAGCGCGCATTCTGTCGTTGGTGACCGTGGCCGAGCTTCGCTACGGCGCCAAACGGGCGGGATGGGGAGGGAAGCAGCTCCAGCGGTTGGACTACGAGATCACGCGTTGTCAGATCGTGTGGCCCGGTCCGGAACTGGTTGACGTCTATGCCAACCTGCGAACGTGGTGCGTTAACAGCGGTCATGGCCTCGGGCACAAGGAGCATGAGGCCGACCGGCGTTGAGGACATTGCGGGGACATTCCGAAAGGCTGACGGCTCCGGGACGTTCCAACTGGTAATCCGGGTAGCGCCGAACCCGGATGGCATATACGACCTCGTCACGATCCTTACAAGGCAGTAGCCATGTATGAATGTCCTGTCTGTCGCCATGCCGGTCTGGTGGCTCGTCCATACGGGACGTGGCCGCCTCCGCAGGAACTTGAGCTAACACCTCCGTATGAAGATCTATTGGGCAGGCCGTCGTACGAAGTCTGTCCCAGGTGTGGCTTCGAAATTGGGAACGACGACCACCCTGGCGGTACGGCTCGTCCGATGTCGTTCGAGGAGTATCGGCGCGAATGGGAGGAAGAAGGCCGCCCATGGTTCGATGACGATGCCCACGTCTATGGAGATGCGTAACTGACTGACATCTGGCCATGGCGATGCGTAGCTTCACAACGCGGTGACGCGCCGCGGGCGCCGTGAAGAGAGATATTTGGTGGAGCCGACGATACTGATAGGTCGCTGCATCGCGGCTGGTTCCCCCTTTACTTTGCTCGTTGTCCCACACATTGTGGGCGCTCGCGAGGTCGTGTCGGAGGCGGTAAGGGTTGCGGCATGCCCCATGTTGTCGGTTGTGGGTGTGATGATCACGTGACATGGCAGTGATTCGGATTGCGGTGGCGCAAGGTGTGGGGACGCAGACCCCGGACGGGATGTCGATTCGTGAGCAGGGGAGACGGGTTCGGTCGTTTCTCGGGAAGTTGAGTCCCTCATAGTGGTGTAGCGCGGTCGCTGTTCGTCGTGTTGACGTGACGAAGTGCGGCCACCGCGTGATCCTTTCGAGTGAACCTTCCACAGCACTCTCGAGCTCCAGCATCACGATGACCGCACCTCATATTGTCGACCCTGCCGGTCTGCTTGGCCAGGCACTGTCCGAAGCCTCGCCTGATTTGATGCGGCAGTTGTTGCAGACGGTGATCAATGCCCTGCTCAGCGCGGATGCCGCCGCGGTCGTCGGGGCGGAGTGGGGCCGGCGCTCGCCAGGGGCGCACGGCGCAGCGCAACGGCTACCGGCACCGCGATCTGGACACCCGGGTCGGGACCGTCGACGTCGCAGTCCCGAAGCTGCGCACCGGCACCTATTTCCCGCACATGGCTGCTCGAGCGGCGCAAGCGAGCCGAGTCCGCGTTGATCACGGTTGTCGCTGACTCCTTACCTCGCCGGAGTCTCGACACGCCGGATGGACAAGCTGGTCAAGACCCTCGGCATCAACTCCGTGTCCAAGTCGCAGGTGTCCCGGATGGCCGCCGACCTGGACGAGCACGTCGAGCAGTTCCGCCACCGCCCACTGGATGCCGCGGGGGGGCGTTCACGTTCGTAGCTGCGGACGCGCTGACGATGAAAGTGCGCGAGGGTGGACGGGTCGTGAACGCCGTGGTCCTGATCGCCACCGGGGTCAACGGGGACGGGCACCGTGAGGTCCTGGGCATGCGGGTGGCCACCAGCGAGACCGGGCCGGCGTGCAAGCGAGTTCTTCGCCGACCTCGTCGCCCGCGGCCTCACCGGCGTCAAGCTCGTCACCTCCGATGCGCACGCGGGCCTGGTCGAGGCGATCGCGGCGAACCTGCCCGGCGCCACCTGGCAGCGCTGCCGCACCCACTACGCGGCGAACCTCATGGCGATCTGCCCGAAGAGCATGTGGCCTGCGGTCAAGGCGATGCTGCACTGGCGTCTACGACCAGCCCGACACCGCCGCGGTGCGTGCCCAGTTCGACCGGCTGCTCGAATACGTCGGCGGCAAGCTGCCCGCGGTGGCAGAGCATCTGGCCGAGGCACGGGCGGACATCCTTGCGTTCACCACCTTCCCCAAGGACGTCTGGTCCCAGGTCTGGTCCAACAAGCCCGCCGAACGGCTCAACAAACCAGATCCGCCGCCGCACCGACGCCGTCGGCATCTTCCCGAACCGCGACGTGATCGTCCGCCTCGTCGGCGCTGTCCTGGCCGAGCAGACCGATGAGTGGGCCGAAGGCCGCCGCTACCTCGGCCTCGAAGTCCTCGCCCGATGCCGCCTCGCCCCCGTCACCGACCCCACGACGGAGGTGACCACCGACCCAGTCCTCGAACTCAGCGCCTAACCTACCGAGGATCATCGGGAGCTACACCACTACCTGGGACTTGACCGGTTGGTGTGGATCCACCCGATCCGGAGCCCACCCCAGAACACTTTGGACAGACTTCCGATCGTGACTACGGCCGCGCTGGAGCTGAGCGTGGCGAGCGGTGTCGGCCGGTCCTGGCGGTCGAGTGGAGGATCAGCGAGAACGCGGTCTTACAGGATCGTTGTTCGGCTCGCCTCGGCGGCCGACAGGGTCACGGCGGCCTGCGCGTCGCTGAGCGCGGCACCGGTGGGATTTGGAACGTTGTCAGGTACATCGCGCCCGGGGCTGTCGCGTGGATCACGCGAGTTGCCACGTCAACGAGTAGGCCGGAGGCATCGACGGGCAGGGCGACAAGTTGGCTGCGGCCTCGTCGGCGTACCGCGTCGATGATTCCGGGATAGGTCACCGCCTCGAGCGCAAACGGTCGGCGTGTCCGGTGCAGTGCCTCGGCGACCAGGCCAGCGCCTGTTGACCGCCGTTGGTGACGATGATCTCGTCGGGGCTAGCGTCGATGCCATCTCTGCGGAGCTTGTGCGCGATGGCCTCGAGCAGGACGGGGTGTCCAGCCGGGTAGTAGCCGGCGTCCTGTCTGGCGGACTGAGGCAGTAACACATCAGGGCGGGCGAGGGCGTCGAGAACGGCGGCGCGACGCCGGGGCTGGCGATCGTCAGGTCGAGATGAGGGCGTGTTCCTGTGGTGAACAGGTTAGCGAGCGGATTGGTGAGCGCGTCAATGCCGTCCCGTGCTCGCGTGGTGGCCCCGACATGTGGCGCAGCACCCCGGCGCCCTATCAGCCAGCCGTCGTCGCGGAGTTGGCCGTAAGCCGCTGTGACGGTGTTGCGCGAGACAGTCAGCGTGGCGGCTAGGGCTCGCTCGGACGGCAGCCGGGAACCGGTGTCGACTGCACCGGCCTCGGCCAGGGCACGGATTGCTTCCGCGAGCCGTAGGTACAGCGGGCCCGGGCGGCCCCGCCATCCATGCAGCCTGGCCTTCAGATGTTCCGGAGTCACGTGCTGCGGCGTCACAGGCATGGTGCCAGTTGTCCCGAACTGGCTCTTGTTTTCGAGAGCCAGTTCAGGAGACTGAGGGGATGCCATCGAGATCGGACGTTGTCGACCAGCACACTTTCAGGGCCCGGCTCGTGCTCGACGCCGCGCAGCGAGCTGCTTCTTACGTCGCGGAGAGTCGGGAGCGTGATGTGTTTCCGACAGAACAGGCTTTGCGCGATCTTGCTGGGTTTCCGCGAGAGCTCGCCGACGAACCGGTTCCCGCAAGTGAGGTCTTGGCGATGCTCGACGAGCTCGGTTCGCCGGCCACGGTAGTCTCAACTGGAGGCCGATACTTCGGGTTCGTCAACGGCGGGGCTGATCCCGCCGCGTCGGCGGCGGCCGTGCTGGTGTCCGCCTGGGACCAGAATGTCGCGCTGCCGGTCATGTCGCCGGTCGCGGCGCTGTTGGACGAGCTGGCCGGGCGCTGGTCGTGCCAACTGCTCGGGCTACCAGGCACGGCGATCGCCGCGTTCTGTTCCGGCGCGTCGATCGCCAATCTGACCTGCATCCTGGCCGCCAGGGACGCGTTGCTGCGCCGCGCCGGGTGGAGTGTCGAACGGCGCGGCCTGGCAGGGGCACCACGGCTGCGGGTGGTCGCTTCAGCGGAGATCCACGCTTCGGTCGAGAAGGCGCTGCGCGCGGCCGGTTTCGGCACCGACGACGTCACGTCGGCGCCGACCGATGACTGCGGCCGAGTGCTCGTGGAGGAGTTTCCGTCCGTCGACGACCGCACCCTCGTGCTGCTGCAGGCCGGCAACGTCAACACCGGTCACAGCGACCCGTTCCGCCAGATCATCCCGTCCGTGCACGACAACGGTGGCTGGGTACACGTCGACGGAGCCTTCGGATTATGGGCCGCCGCGTCGGACACGCAGCGACACCGTGTCGATGGCGTGGACCTGGCAGACTCGTGGGCCACCGACGGCCACAAATGGCTGAACGCGCCATACGACTCTGGTATCGCGATCTGCCGTGACCCCGCGGACTTGCGGCGGGCCATGGCATTTGACGCCGCGTACTTCGCTACCGATGCCGAACGCGCGGCTGCCCACCTCGGCCTGCAGATGTCGCAACGCGCTCGCGGCGCTGAAATCTGGGCGATCTTGGCCAGTCACGGACGTCGAGGCATCGCCGAACTTGTCGACCGACTGTGCGCACACGCCAAGCGGATGGCTGATTTGCTCGACGCTGCAGGAGCACGAATTCTCATCCCAACAGCACTCAACCAAGTCCTGGTGCAATTCGATAACGATCAGACCACCGACGCCGTGATCGCCGCCGTGCAAGCCGACCGCACCTGCTGGGCCGGAGGAACCCGCTGGCACGGCCACCGCGCCATGCGCATCAGCATCTGCGACTCCGCCACCACCAGCACCGACATCGAGACCGCCGCCCACGCCATCCTGCGGTGCTGGCGCACCTGCAAGGACGCCTGACGAACGAGCCTATGTTCGGCAGCCCATGAACGCCGTACGCGCGTGTCGCATCTCATGGCCCTGATGATGAACGCTCCGCCGCCGACGGGACGCCGTCAAGGTCGTCGAGCGGCGAGTTTGGGTCAGCGCTCTGGGTGCGATGGGGGTTGTTGCGCCCCGCCTGTAGTCCATCGTGTGGCACTCGTCGCGAGCCGTGCAATGGTCGGCGGCGAGGTCAGCGTGAGCGGGCTTCGGGCCAGGCCCAGGTTCCGTTCTCGATGGTTGGGCGCAGGGTGAGTAGGCGATGCAGGTTGAGCGCCGTGCCACGGTGTTGCAGCCTGTTGTCTTCTCGTGCTGGCCGTCAGCGCCAGCCGGGCACCGCTACGTCTGGTCGTGACATGCTAAGCGGTTTCGGTCAGACGGTACGGGGGCGGCCCGCCAGAGCGCCAGCGATGATCTGGATGACCAGGACCGCCGTCAGGAGGGTCAGGGGGGTATTCCAGTCCCCTGTGGACTCGTGGAGGAAACCGAAGAAGAAGGGACCTGTCGCGGCGATGAGGTAACCGACGCCTTGGGCCATGCCGGAGAGCTTCGCGGTCACCTCGGTGGTGCGGGTGCGCAGTGCGATGACGACCAGGGCAAGGGAGAAGACGCTCATCCCCAGGCCGAGGAGGATTGACCAGAGGAGGGGCGCGGCGCCTGGGGCGGTGATGAGGCCGGTGAGGCCTGCGAGGCCGGAGGCGCCGAGGGCGATGATCCAGCCGCTTTGGCTGCTCTGGCGGACGGCCATGGGTGGAATCAGAAGGCTGATGGGGACGGCGATGAGCGACAAGAGGGCCAGGAGTAGGCCGGACTCGCCGCGGGAGACGCCCGCGTCCATAAGGACCTGGGGCAGCCAGCCGATGATGACGAAGGCGATCATGGCTTGGAGGCCGAAGAAGACAGTAATAGTCCACGCCAGCCGACTGCGGAACAGGGAATCGGCTGTTGCAGGTTGCTCGGAGTGGGATCCGGGCGGGTTTGCCGTGCAGTGGGGCGGCTTCGGCGCTAGACGTTGAGGTGACTGCGGCGAAGACGGCGAGGTCGGTCGATTTGGCGGAGCCGGGCTCGTTGGCCCGGAAAGCAAGGAGGTGGCGCTGGCCGCTTCGGCCTGGAGGACGAGGGTGTTGCGGGAAGCGGGAAGCCATACGGTCAGGGCGATGAGGGCAAGGACCGCCCAGAATGCCAGGGCGGGGCGCCAGCCGGCGAAGGCATCGGCCAAGGGCGAGGTCAAGGCGAAGCCCAGGACCGCACCGAACTGCAGGGCCGCCGTGTAGGCGCCCGTCATCGTTCCCACGCGGGACGGGTACGCGCCCTTGACCACCGCTGGCATCAGCACGGCGATGAGCGAGATGCCCGCGGCTGCCAGCAATGTCGCACCCAGCACGACGAACGGGCCGCCCATCGCGCGCAGCACGAGGCCCACTGCCACCAGCCCCAGCCCCAGCCAGATCACCGCGCGCATCCCCGCCCGCCGCGCCAGCGCGGGGGCCAACAGACCACCGAAGGCGAAACACAGTACGGGGATCGTGGTCAGTAGACCGGCCCACGAATCGGACGTGCCAAGGGTCGACTGAACGCGGTCCAGAACGGGGCCGACGCTGGTGATGGCCGGGCGCAGGTTCATGGCCGTTAATATCACGGCGACGGCCATGAACACGCCTGCGTCGGACCGTGTCGCGGTGGGCTGGTCGGGCACGGACATGATCAGCCAATATTGCACATGTGGCTGACGGTCAGCCGGAGGCGTCCACACGGTTTTGTCGTGCCGATATCGTGGTCGCGGATGCTCGCCTGCACCATTAGGAGTTCACAAGGTCCCTTGGCTGAGTTCGGCGGCAGTCGCGACCCAGCCTTCGCGGGCACTGGGATAGCGGGCTGACCAGCCGGTGGCGGTGCGGAACCGGGCATTGCTCACGCGTAGGGACCGAGTGAGAGAAGTGAGCCGGTCACCGAACAACAGGCCGGCCCGTCCCGGTATCCGTACCCACGGGGTCGCATATGCAGCCTGGGCGAGCGCGTCGGCATATTCGCGTTTGGTCAGTGGTTCGTCATCGACGACATTGAAGACGCCGGTGGGGGCGCGCAAGGCTGCGGTGACGGCGGTGGCCGCGTCGGTGAGATGGATCGAGGAAAGGAAGCTCTCTGGCGGGCCCAAGACTAGCCCG
Source organism: Phytoactinopolyspora halotolerans (assembly GCF_010550675.1). Taxonomy (GTDB): domain Bacteria; phylum Actinomycetota; class Actinomycetes; order Jiangellales; family Jiangellaceae; genus Phytoactinopolyspora; species Phytoactinopolyspora halotolerans. The sequence goes on from NZ_JAAGOA010000014.1 coordinate 185,110, forward strand.
ACGTGTCGGCGCGCCTGGGCGAACATGTGCTCACTATGGCGGGCACCCGGGCCATAGAACAGCCCGAAGCGTAATACGATCGCGGTTCCGCCTGTTTCGGCGAATCGATGGGCATTGGCCTCGGCGGCGTGGTTGCCGGTTGCGGCCGGATAGTGGTCGACGGGGGCGTCCTCATCGATCCAGGCGGACCCGTTGTCGCGGTAGAGCATGGCCACCGATTCTTGTACCACCCGCTCGACGCCGGCGGCCAGCGCGGCATCGACCACCGCTGTGGATCCGTCGATGCGTACCCGCTCGGTGGCCCGCCACGCTCGCCGGATCATGAAGCGGGTCATCGACGGCATCGCCGTGGCCAGATTGAGCACGGCGTCATGCCCAGCGAACGCCGCCGCGAGCGCCGACGAGTCGAACAGCGACACCGTGACTGGGGTGGCACCTTGGGCTGCCAGCACGGCGGCCTTCTCTGGTGTGCGGGCCAGCGCGGTCACGGTGTGACCGGCGTGCAGCAGTGCCGGGACTGTATGTCCACCGATCGCACCGGTCCCGCCCGTCACGAACACCCGCATGCCGGGGAATGTAGTCCACTCTGGCCGAGCAATGCCATGAACGCCCTGAGTTCCGTTCCGCGCGTGCGTCGAGCTGTGGCGTCCGGCCGTCCAGCCGCATGCTGACATCCGATTGGGCATGGGACCTCATCGCGTTGAAGCTGCTGGCGCGGGGCGACGAGCGTCGGCCGACGAGGCCGGCTGGACGATCAGCACCGAGTACGACGAAAGAGATCTGGCCAGGGGTGGTGACGACGCGTTCGGTGGAGTCGTCGAAGAGCTTCACGTATGACGATGCCGGGCAGCTGACCAGCTTCACCGGCGCCGCTGGCAACACGAGCCTGACCTCTGGCGACAACGGTCGATTGCACGCTCACCATGCGCCACAGCTTCGGTGATCCATGTGATCTTCGTATCAATGACGTGTCAAGCTTCGCTGACTTGTTGCCGGCCATCGGCGGGTCCTGCTTGCTGGCAGGATATTCGGGCAGGTCCGACCACATGGCGGGCTTACGTCGTCGATCCGCGGCGGGTCGGACATCCACGGTGCACGGACGTGACCGTAAAATCACCCGGGTGTCTCTAGCCTTGCCAGCATTCGCCCTGTCCCGCCGTCGCCTCATGGGCGCCGTCGTGCTGGCTGTCGGTGGTTTGACCGTCGGGGCGACAGCCGCTGCGGCAGAGGCGGCCGACGACGGGCCGGTGCGCGTCGCGACGGTCGATGAGATGATCGACCGATTGCGTGATGATCCGATTCTCGTGCAGCCGTCGATGGGTATGGGAGATTCGGCGCTGGCCCATGATGTGCTCACCGAGGCCGCTTCGGGCGCGGAGTTGCCGGTCTACGTGGTGTTGGCCCAGATGCCGGAGGAACTGGCGGATGGCGAACGGCCCGGCGAGCAGGTGGCCGTGCTCCTCCGGGACGAGCTTGGCGACGGTGTCTACCACGTAGAGTTCCTGGGAGAGTCGTCGTACACGGGAGTCTGGGGCGCTCCGGATGAATACGATTTCCGCGACGCGTATATCGCATTGCGGAACGCGGAAGAGAACGGACCGGGCGAGTACCCACGGGCCTCGGCACTGTTCGAGGCGGCCGTCGTGGCGCATGCCGCCGCCAGCCCCGGTCAGGAGCTGCCACAGTCTGTGGTCGACGACTATGCGAGCCGGCCGTGGGCGTTCATTCCCGAGTCGACCACGTCCATGGCCGACGCCAAGGCCACCCGCTGGGTCGCCACCCTGGCCACCGTCATCGGCGTATTGATCGCCGGGATCATCGTCACGCTGGGTGTGGTGCGAGCGAAGCCGCTGAAGACGAAGGCCGGGGTTCCGGCTCGCCGGTCCGCCCACGAGACGGTGCCGGAACAGATGGCGGACCGGGCGAGGAAGCGCCTGGCCAGCGCGCGTCGACGTTTCGAGGCGCTGCCGGGTACGGAGCTGACCGCGGACCCGGGCGAGAAGGCGGCAAGGGCGATCGACGCCGCCGAGCGCGTCCTGGACACTGGCGACGAGCTCGACGCGGTCGGTGCCTATGTGCTGGCGTTGATCGCCGACCGTGAAGTGGACCGTGTGAAAAGGCCTGAGCGTCCCGCCTTCCGGCCATGTTTCATCAACCCGCTGCACGGAGAGTCGCATGACACCGTGCGTGTGGGTGGATCGTCGATCGACGCGCCTGTGTGTTCGACGTGCGGCCGGCAGCAGGGCGCGTTTCTGTCGGTCCGCAAGGGCATCCGGGGGTGGGCGCCCTACGTTGAGACCGACACCGTCTGGGCGTGGACGGGCTATGGCGCGCTCGTCGGCGATCTCGCCGATCAGGTCTTGGCGGATCGGGGCGTGCGTCGATGAAAAGGCTGATCATAGGCTTGATCGTCACCTTGGTGTGCGCGGGCATCGGCGGTGCCGCGGCCTGGTGGGTCGCCTCGTCGGGCCTTCCGGCCGAGGTTGATACGACGACGGAGCGGGCTCGGCTGGCCGCCGACGGCCTGAGCGAATCGCACGTCTACGTCGACCCCAGTGTCGAAGGCATGTTCAGCGACGAGCAAATCGCCCGGATCGACGAGGCGGCGAATACGTCGGACCCGGAGGTTTTTGTGGTCGTCTGGCCGGAAAGCAGACAGGCCGGATACGGGCCCAGCAGCGATGTGCTGCGCCAAATCGGCCGGCTTCTGGACCGGCCCGGTGTGTACGTCCAGGTCAGCCCGGGTGACGCGCTGGACAGTGTGGACGTGGGCATCGACGGGGAGTACTTCTCCATCTACGAGTCGCCGGCTGAGGAATGGTCCAGCAGCCGGGAGACCACACTCCTGCTTGACAAGATCGCGGAGAACGACGGGCGCGAGTATGAGCTGGGGGAGGACACCGGTAGCGACTACTGGGGCGGTACCGCCGGCACCATCGGCGCCGGCGCGCTGATCGGTTCGTTCGGCGGTGGGCTAGTCGGCACTATCGCGCTGGTGGGCTGGTTCATCATGCGACGGCGAAGGGCGGGCGTGTGAGCGAGACGGAGTCTTACGAGCCGGATCCGGAGGCGATCGCGGCCGACCTGGCCGACGACGGGGTGCACGTGGACCCGGCACTCGAAGGTGCTTTCACCGACGAGCAGCTGAACGAGATCACCGCCCTGGCCGCCGATGCGGATCCGGCGGTGTACGTCATCGCGGTGCCGCTGGATCACGGGGCGGATCTGTCCTCCAACCAGCTCGTCACGCTGGTCAACCGGGAGCTTTCCGAGGACGGGATCTTCTTCGTCTCACGCGGATCGCTCGACTACGGCTGGCGGCTGGACAGCACCAGTTACGGCGAGCGATCCGGCAACGAGGACATGTTCGCCACCGGCGTCGCCGCTGACCGTTACCCGAGCGATCTCGGGCGGCAGGTGACCGATGCCCTGGCGATCTTCACCAGCGGAGACGCGGAGGCGATCTACGCCGAGCATTTCCCGGAGCGTTCGGAATCCGGCAGCGCTGAGAACACGGGAACGAGCGAGCCGACCCAGATCCTGGGCATGGATCCGTCCGTCGCTATCGGCGTGGCTGCCGGGATCGTGGTGGTGGCCGTACTCGCGGGCCTGAGCCGTCGCCGCGTCCGTCGTGGGGAAGTCGCTCTGAAGCGTCGGGCGCTGCGGCGGATCTCCTCTGCGCAGACCCAGGAATGGCGGCGGCGTGCCGAGGCCGAGAGCGCCGCGCTCGGTGAGCGGATCCGGGAGCTGGAGATCGACCAGCGCTCCGACAGCGACGCGTGGCGGGCGGCGCTCGACCATTACCAGGCCGCGACCGCCATCCTGGACCGTTCCCAGGACGCTGCCGACTCGGTCGGGGCGACGGTGCTCACCCGCCGCGGCGACGACGCCCTCGACCATGCGGTGGCTGGGAAGTCATGGACGCCGACGGTGGCCTGTTTCTTCAACCCCTTGCACGGCCCGGCGACGACGCAGGCGCCGTGGACGACGGCCGCCGGGATCCGCGAGGTGCCCTGCTGTCGCGCCTGCCGCCGCGACATCGGCAAGCGCCGCGAACCGGAGATCCTCGACCTCCCGACCGAGGACACCGTGGTGCACTATATGGACTCCGACGCCGAACCGTGGGCGTCGACAGGTTACGGGGCGCTAGCGCCTGACCTGCTCGACCGGTTGCGCCGCCGCTGACTCGAGTTCCGCCCGGGCAGGTCCGAGGTCGCCCATTCGACAGGCGCCAATGCCGCCGGGACTTCCGGGCAGCATCTCCTCCTATGGGTGATTACTGATCAATCGGCATTGAATGGGCTGATCGGCGGGTGAGAAGGTCGTCGTCGTTCAGGTGCTCGCCGAAGAGGGCGTCGTCGGTCATGATCACGAGGACGTTCGGTCGGTGATCGGACTCATGCCGTCCCCTCGCCGTGGACGTCTTGCGTCGCGGGCCCGCGGCCGATCCGCCGGATGAGTAGGTCGGAGTATTCCCCGATCAGGGGAGCCATCTGGCGGAAGCCGATCTTTCCGTACGTGTGCGGCGGCCCTCCGACCGTACCGTCGTCAAGCCATGTGAAGCAGGTCAGGTCGTTGATCACCAGGGTGATCGAAGGGCCTCGTTTCACGACGAGCATCCGGTAAGGCGGGTCGGCGTCTATCACTGAAGGAATCGGATCTGCGCCCTGGGCGACCAGGTGGAAACCGCGGCTTTTCCGCAGATTGCACGTGTGGAATGCGCGCTCGGTGGGTTGTTTTCGCCGAAAGTAGGAGATGTGATAAGCGTTGATATCGCCACTGTGGTATTGCTGATACGGGCCAGTTCGCCGGGCCAATTCTGGATCGAATATATCTCTACCGTCCACGCCCAGGGCAGCGAAGAAGAGTATCGCCAGCCCCGGCTCGCGGATAGGCCAGAAATTCCAGCTGATCGCGATGTCGTCCGGAAAATCCAGCGGGCACCACAAGACGATGTTGGCTGCCTGGCCATCGTCGACGTGTCTGGTGCTTTCCAACCTCATCCGGCCCAGCGGGAAACTGACTGCGCCGTAGCCCTCGAGCGTGAACCCGCCGACGTCGGACTCTTTGGCAAGTGCATTCCGATACAACACCTCGCCGAAGCCGTCAGAATAGGGCGCCATCACCAAATCCTTCGACAACATCCGATGGCCCAGGCCAATCAGTGTCACGTCCCATCTGCTCGGGTCCGCGGCGTTCTGTGGAATGTGACGGTGTGGGTGGCGCCGGCGGCGCCTCGGGTGTTCACGGAGAATGTGATGAGTGGCCGGATCCCGTGGACGGTGATCGTGTCGTCTGCGGTCCAGGACCGGTATCCGGCGCGGTCGACGCTGACAGTGAAGGACGCTGCCTCGTGTGTCGGGTCGGCCACCGCCACTTCCAGTTCACCAGCCCGTTCCTGCATGACCACTGAGCATGGCGCAGCGCTGACCGGGGCGAGCCGCATGGCGTCGGCGACCACGTACCCGTCGTCGGCGTCGTTGGTCACCTCGATGTAGTGGTCACCACCGGCGGTGAAGTCGAACGTACCGAGCTCGTTCCAGGCGGATCCGTCGACGCGCTGGTTGACCCGCACCGTGGTCTCGCCGTCCGCATGCCTGATGACGAACGGGGTGTTCGTGGCCCTGTTGTCGAAGGCGAACCACCATGCCTGGACCGAGTACCGGCCACTGGTCGGCACGTCGAGCCGGAACCGGGCGACGGCAGATCCGTCACCTGGTCCAGTGAAGGTTTGATTCTCCAAGTAGCGCAGGAATCCGTTGCTGCGTGCCCAGCTGCCGCTGACGATCTCGAATCCGGGATCATCGTCGTCGACGATGATCGTCGGCAGGTACGGACTGCCCGGCTCACCAATGGAGATGCCATCTACCGAGCCGGTGTCGAAGAAGCTGGCGGCGGTGATGCCGAGCCTGGGCACCCGCACCGCCTGGACGCGGGGGTCGTTCGCCAGGATCTGCACGTTTCCGGGGTCGTCGGCCAGCTCGGCGGTCCGGGCCGCCGTCGCTGTGGGGGCCAGCAGATAGGCGTACGTGCCCTCGGTCGGGTCGATGCCGTGGTCGTACCAGAGTGTGAGGTAGCGACGAGTGATCGGATCGGTGGGCGGATTGTTGTTGGTGGTGACGTCGGCCCAGCTGCCGGTGCGTTCCTCGCGGATCGCGTCGACGGCCCCGTCGCCGAGGAAGACGTAACCGCCCACCCCCTCCAGATGGGCCCACTGAGGGTTGGCGAACCGCTCGTTCCAGCCCTGGCGGGCCGGCTGCCTCGTGCCGTCGATGATCAGCGCGTTGTCCCCGTCGGTGTGCAGGCAACGGTTCTCGATGATCGTCTCCACGCGGTTGCCGCTGCCGCCGGTGATGCCGGCGCCGAGGGCGACCACGAAGTCGTCGAAGCAGAACCACGACTTCTTCGCCCGCACCGGCGGCAGGACCTCGGGCACGCTGTCGCGTCGGTCGACGATTCCCTCAAGATCCATGCCCACGGCCGCGAACGCGCCGTCCAGCACGGCGCCGCCGGTGAAGCTGGTTCGCATGCTGTGCGCATAGGAACCATCCGGCCGGTGCGGCAACTCCTGGGTGTCGACGGTGGTGCCGACGATGCGGTACGGATCCACCGTCGGCCAGTAGGAATCGCTGTATTGCCCGCCGTCGGAGTAGTTGTAGAGGTATGCCGCTCCGGCGCCCATGTGCCAGCCCTTTCGGTTCTCCCCGTTGAGGGTCTCGTAGGACCCGATCCGATTGTTGGACATCGCGATGGCCAGGGCCCAGCCCCGGCCGCGGTGGATTGCCCGGGCCATGTTGGCGAACATGGTGTGCCCGGTCGGCTCCGGCGCGGGTTGCACCGAGTCGTCGGCGAGCAGCTGAGTGACCGCGGCGGTCTTGGCCACGTCGGCGCCTTCCAGAGGATCATCCCAGGTGTCGCGTTGCAGCCATCCCTTGACGATCGACCGCCACCGCGCGGCCGTTGCCGAGTCCGCGGCCTGCGAGAGCAGAAGTACGTTGCCTTCGACCCCGTGGCCGCCGGTGTGCTCCGACCTCTCCCAGCGTGTGATCGTGCGTCCGGCCACCATGCTGGGTATCTGTCCGTCGATCATCATCGGGATGTAGGCGCGGTCCACGACATCGAAGAGGAACTCCTTCTCAGCCCCGACCAGGTCCCACGGCGATCCCGCGAGCAGGTTCAGCAGCCGGACGTTGCCGCCCAGGAAGACCAGGCCGTAGCCTCCGTTGTAGGCGATCCACTTGTGTTGAATGAACGATCCGTCGCGGTAGATCCCGCTTCCGTGGTCGGCGTAGACAAAGGCCTCGGCCAACGCGTCCCGCGCGGTAGTGACCCGCTCGGCGTTGTTGCCGGCGACGCCGCGCACCATCACGGCCTGACACAGATCAATGCGGTTCGCACCGTCGGAGACCACGCGCCGCGGGCTATCGGGCGGGTAGTTGTATCGCGGATCGGGGACGAAATGATCAATCGCGGCCAGGTAACGCTCGCGTGCCTCGGCCGGAATATGCTCATGCAGCAGGGAACACGTGGTGGCCAGGGGTCGCGTCGCGCCGATCTCCCACTGCCACCACCGGTGATCGAATTCGTGTTGATCTTCGTTGTAGGCCAGCCGGTTCCATAGCTCCAGGCCGGCCAGAATATCGGTGAGCACATTGGCGTCCCCTTCGAACTGCGAACCGGGCGTGCGGTAGGCGATCGCCATGTACTGCAGCCAGAGTACGGTCTCCTTCATCGTTCGCGAGTCGCCGTTGCTCTCCTGCTCCGTCATCGGCAGGTCGGTGAAGACCCGGGTCCGGTCGGGCGATCGCTCGATTCCGGCGACATAGGGCCGTACCCGCTCGTCGAGCGCCGCGACGGCCTGGGCGAGCGCGGGATCGGTCGGGTCGAAGTCGCCTCCGGTGACGAAGTCGTTCCACGTCGCGCGCATCGCGGCGAACGTCTCGTCATCACCAGGCGCCGCGACCGCCGCCGGTGAAGGCCAACCCACAAAACCGGCGACCGTGAGGCCGGCGGCGCCGGCGAGCACCTGGCGACGGGACACGCCAACGTCATGATGTTCAGACATCAATTCTCCCCTGGTCGAAGGTTGCACTGTCGAATGCGGCCATCAGGCCTGTTCGATTGCTTCTTCGTACTCGCGGCGCACCTGGTCGCCACCCTCACTCGCCCAGGTCTTGGGCAGATCGTCGAGCGCGGTCACGTCCTTGCGCCCGAGGACGATATTGGTCACCTCGTCGGTCACGAGTTGGTTGAGGGTCGCTTTCTTCTCCGAAGCGCTCAGTGAGTAGTAGCCGATGGTTGGATTCGGCAGGCCGATCTCCGCGATTCTCTGCTGCCACGCGTGGAACGGCTTCGTGTAGTCGTCTTCGTGGCCGGCGTAATAGAGGGCCTGCACCGACGCGGTGAGATACCGGTAGCTGTTGTAGACCTCCTTGTTGCCGAGATCGGTCAACGACGGCCCCTGGTCGGTCATCGTGTGATGCACGCCCTCGACGCCGTAGTTGAGCAGCTGATCCTCGGTGGAGCCGAATGGTGCGGCGCAGTAGTTCATGATGCCGAGCATCTCGTCGACCCGGTCTTCCGCGGTCTTGGTGACCGCGGCGAAGCTGAACGTCCCCTCGCTCAGCCAGTACGTCGGTTCGCCGCCGTCGTGTCCGAATGGGAATATGGCGGCGGTCTGGAAGTCCGGGTTGTGATCGATGTTGTTCTTGATCTGGGGGAGCCAACCGCCGTTGCCACCCTCATGGATGAAGATGCGTCCCGTGCTGTAGTGATCGTTGACGGTGGGGCCGTCCATGGTGGGGCTGTCCGGATGGAAAACGCCTGCCTCCCACAGTGTGCGGGTGTAGGCGATCGATTCCTTGAACTCGTCGGTCTCGATGTAGTAGGTGAGGCCGCTGTCGTCGTGGCGCCATAGGTTCGGGACGTTGAACATGGCCCTGATCAGGAAGAGCGAGAACGGGCCGTAGGCGCCGGTGTTGGTGTCGCCGATCGCGTACCGGCCCTCCTTCCGATCGGTGAGTTCCTGGCAGATTTCCAGAAACTCATCGGCGTTGGTCGGCATGGGGATGCTGCGCTGTTCGAAGAGGTCTTTGCGGTAGAACGTCGCGCGACCGAACGGGTTGCTGGCCTTCGGCACGCCGTAAATGCGCCCGTTGATGCGGGCGTTACGCCAGCTCAGTTCCGGAATGGCGGCGAGGTTCGGGTACTTCTTGACGTTGTCGCCGGATAGCTTGTCCGACAGGTCGACACACGCGGCGTCCAAGAAGTCGGCCAGCCGGGGCAGATTGGCCCATACTGGCAGCTGGATCAGTTCGGGTAGGTCGCCACCGGCGCTCACCGCGGCGAATCGAGTCTCGTATTCGGCGTCGGGTACGAAATCGAAGTCGATTTCAGCGTTGAGCTCTTCGTTGACCGCGGCGATGTATTGCGAGTTCGGCGCCGGCGGGTTGTAGGTGATCACCATGGCTTTCAGTGGTTCACCTGATCCCGGTGCAGAGGGGACAGACTTGACGAGATTCGTCGGCGCGGTGAAGTACCCGGGCTGGACACCGAGCTCGGAGCCGGGCAGGTCCGGTTCGGGAACGTTGCTGACGGGAACATAACTGGGCAGCGAAACGGTTTCGGAGTCCGTTCCGCCGCTGCTCGAACGGGAACCGGGACCGCCGTCGCCGCAGGACGCCAGCGCCGGTCCTGCGGCTATGGCCGCGCCGGACGCCACCGCGGCACGCAGCAGGGTCCGTCGCGTGATCGTGGGGGTGCGGGAGATGGCGAGGGTGCGGGAGCCTTTCACGATTCCTCCTTGAACGCGTGATGGTCGGGTAGGACGGCGGCTGCGTCGCAGCGGCTATCCTTTGACGGCGCCGATCACCACGCCCTTGGTGAAGTGGCGCTGGACGAACGGGAAAACGATGAGGATGGGAATGATCGCCAAGACGACAATGGCCATCTGAGTCGCCTGTTGTGGGGGTGGAATCTGGTTGGGATCCACTTCCAGCTGCTGGCCCTGCAACCCGTAGAGCCGCAGGATGACCTGCAGAGGCCACTTCGATTCATCCGTGATGAACAGCATCGCGTTGAAGAATGCGTTCCAGTAGGCGACGCCGTAGAACAGTGCGATCACCGACACCACGGCCTTGGATATCGGCAGCACGATGCGAAGCAGGATCCGCAACTCACTTGCGCCGTCAACACGGGCCGCGTCGAACAGCTCTTGAGGCAGGCGGGAGAAGAAGGTGCGGACGATAACGAAGTTGAACGCATTCATCGCAGTCGGCAGGATCAGCGACCAGTAGCTGTCCAGGAGTCCCAGCTGCTTGACCGTCAGATAGAGGGGAATGATCCCGGGCGCGAACAGCAGGGTGAAGAGCGCGGTGAAGAGCAGGGGACGGTGCGCGAACGAGTCCGGCCGTGACAGTCCATAGGCGGCGAGCACGGTGGCACTGACGCTGAGGACGACACCGATCCCCGTCACGCCGATGCTGACCAGCAACGCTCGAGCGACGACGCCGCCGAACAAGACCTGCTCGTAGGCGGCGAAGGAGATTTCGGTCGGGATGACGACAACCCCGCCGGCCTGTGCGATCGCGTATTCCGTGGACAGGCTGGTGGACACGACGACGAGGAACGGAAACAGCACCAGCGCGACGATGGTTGCCAGGGTGGCCGCCTTGACTACGGTGAGAAGCGGTGACGGCTTCTCCATCCAGACTGGTCGGTTCGCGGCATATCTCATGGGCGTCTGTACACTCCGTCCTCACCGAGCATGTGTGCGACCTTGTTGGCCGAAAGCACGAGGATCAGCCCGACGACCGCCTTGAACAGGCCCGCCGCGGCGGCGATCGACCAGTTCCCGCCCTGCACCCCGAAGTAGTAGACGTAGGTGTCCAGAACCTCGGCGGCATCGGGCCCGACGCTGTCGCGCTGCAGGAGTACCTGTTCGAACCCGATCGAGAGCGCGTCGCCCAGGCGCAGGAGTATCAAGATGATGATCACCGGCCGGATCCCCGGCAGGGTGATGTGAAACATGCGCCGCCAGTACCCGGCACCGTCCACTGCGGACGACTCGTAGAGTTGGGAATCGATCGCGGACAGAGCGGCAAGGAAGATGATGCAGGCCCAGCCGGCGTCCTTCCAGATCACCTCCGCCACCAGTAGCAACTTGAACACCGACGCGTTTCCGATGATGTGCACCGGTTCCATGTCGTGGCGCAGCAGGAACTGGTTGATGACTCCCGCTCCGCCCAGCACCTGAGTGAACAGGGCGACGATGACGACCCAGGAGATGAAGTGCGGCAGGAACATCACGCCCTGGACGAACTTCTTGATGCGCTCGTGAAAAAGGCTGTCGAGCAACAGGGCCAGAGCGATGGGCACAGGGAAGAACAGCAGCAGGTTGAGCAGCGTGATGATCAGCGTGTTGGCAACGGCGTTCCAGAACGCCGGGTCGGCGAACAAGGCCCGGAAATTCGCCAGACCGACGAACTCGGCGTTCCGGAATCCCAGGAACGGCACGTAATCCTGGAAGGCGATCACATTGCCCAGGAGCGGCAGGTACTGGAACAGGATCAGGAGTAATAGTCCGGGCACGGTCATCAGCAGCAGTGCTCGGTCTCTGCGCAACCGATGCCGCCACAACCGGCGGTGATTCCCAGGGGGACGGGTGGAGCCCGTCACCGATCCGGTTCCTTGCCGCTGACCGGGCGGATCAGCGGCTACGGCGCGCGGTCCGGCGGATGCTGAGCGGCTGGAGGCCATATGCGTGCCTGCCGCCGCCTCCTGGTCAGACTTCATGGGCGGATCTACGCGCCGAGGTCGACCGAATACTCGGCACGGTCGGTAGAGAAGAGCCGCAACCGCCCGTGTACGCAGTCGCGAGTGAATCGGTCACGTCGGCCACAGTGTCCCGTCGGTTGATCACGACGAGTTGCTTCATATCGGACTCCTCTCCCAGTCGCCGGCCGGAGCAGTAAGCGCTATCCGGCCGTGGCGAACGGCGTCATGCCGCACATTAGCCTCAGAACGAAGCAGTTGTCTAGACTTTTATGCGAGGTTATCTAGAGTTATCCTGTAGACTCGTACGACGATCGGCTGGGGCTGTCCAGTGACTGCTACACAGGAGGCGGCCTACGGCCCAGCATCGGTGGACGGTTCCTGCCGGATAGAAAGTCTGACCATGACACGCCACACGACATCCGCCCATCAGACGATCGAGCTGCACCTTCGTGAGCTCATCGCCGCTGCGTCCCCTGGCGATCGCTTGCCCGGCGACAAGGACCTGAGTGAACAGTTCGGCGTCAGCCGGATGACCGCGCGACAGGCCGTATCGAATCTCGTGGGCGAGGGCCGCGTCTATCGCATCCGTGGCAGTGGCACCTACGTCGCCAATGACGCGGTGCATCGGCGCGTGACCCGGTTCCTGTCGTTCACCGAGCACATGCACCGGCATGGCCGGCGCCCATCGGCTCGCGTCCTCGAGACGGGAAGCCGGGTCGGCACTCGGCAGGAAAATCACGATCTGGACCAGGGCGTCAACGGGCAGATCTACTACCTGACCTGGGTCTTGCTGGGTGACGACATTCCGATCGCACTGGAGGAGGTGCTGCTGCCGGCCGTATGCGCCGAGGTGCTCGACACCGATCTCAGTTCAGGATCGCTCCATCCCGCGCTCGCCGCCATCGGTCACGAACCGGTCCGGGCTCAGGGCACACTCACCGCCGCGTCGGCAGCACAAGATGTCGCCCGCCTGCTCGAGGTGCCGACCGGAGCAGCGCTGCTGGTCCAGCAGCAGATCGTGCGAGAGGCGAGCGGAACTCCGGTCCAACTTGCCGCGACCCGCTACGTCGGCGAACGAATGGTATTCGACATCGATCAGGAGAAGCACAGTTACGCCGACCCCCATGAGCGTCGCCGCGAGCCGTTCTACGGCGTCGCATCAATGTCGGATCGCAACGAGAGGGGCAATTCAATGGCGCCTTCGGCCGCCGACCGCACCGGACGCTTGTCCGTTCCTGAGGCGGAGCTGTCCGTCCCGGGTGGGCTACCGGATCCGCTCGTGGCGGCGGACGGAACACCGGTCACATCGGCAGATGATTGGACGAGACGACGTGCCGAGCTGATCGACCTGTTCGAGCGGCATGTGTACGGACGCACTCCCTCGAAGAGGGTCACGATGGATTCGGAGGTGATCGCCTCCAACCCCGGTGCCGTCGAGGGTCGCGCCACCCGGACCGAAATCCAGCTACGTTTCGCCGGCGGCCCAACTGCGAATCTGCTGCTGTATGTGCCGAACGCGGTCACGGAGAGGTGCCCCGCCTTTCTCGGTCTGAACTTCTGGGGTAATCACGAACTCGAGTCCGACCCAGAGATCGTGTTGTCTCAACAATGGATGCGCGGGCACGGTGTCGGTGTCGTCGGCAATCGTGCCACCGAGGCGTCAAGAGGATGCGAGGCGGACCGGTGGCCGCTGGCCCAGATCCTGGACCGGGGATATGCCTTGGCCACGATGTATTGCGGTGATCTCGATCCCGATTACGACGACGGCTTCGCCAACGGCATCCATCCGCTGTTTTATGGTCCCGGTCAGACCCGGCCGGCTCGCGACGAGTGGGGGACGCTCGGCGCGTGGGCGTGGGGACTCAGCCGCGCCCTGGACTACCTCGAAACCGATTCGCGCATCGACGCCGGGCAGGTGATCGCATTCGGGCATTCACGGCTGGGGAAAGCCGCTCTCTGGGCCGCCGCACAGGACACGCGCTTCGCGATGGCGGCCAGCAACAACTCCGGGTGTGGCGGCGCCGCCCTGTCGCGGCGCCGGGTCGGCGAAACCGTCGAGGCGATCACCAGACGATTCCCGCACTGGTTCTGCACCGCATTCAACGATTACGTCGATCGTGAGGACGCACTTCCGGTCGACCAGCACGAACTCATCGCACTGATCGCGCCGCGACCGGTATGCATCGGCAGCGCGGTAGGCGACGAGTGGGCCGATCCCGCCGGGGAGTTCTTGAGCGCCCGATACGCCGATCCGGTCTATCGCCTACTCGGCGTCGAGGGCTTCTCCGGCACGGACATGCCCGATCCCGGCGAAGCCGTGACGAGCCGAATCGCGTACCACCTTCGCCCTGGCGGGCACGGCATCACCGTTCATGACTGGACCCGCTATCTCGACTCAGCCGATCGTCAGCTGGGGGCGTACCTGGCACTGACACGGCCTACAGCCGAAGCATCATCCCTGCAAAATTGAACGCCCCCTTGTCGATGGCGGGAGGAAAAGTGGCGGTAGAGCGGAGAGTAGGCCGGCGGGATTTCCTGCTGGGAACTGGGGGAGGCCTGGCCGCGGTGGCAGCCTGGCCGCCGGCGGGCTGGGGCCCCCGTGCTGCCCCGAATGCTTCGTGGAAATCGCTCTGGGCCCGCGAGGATGCGAGCGGGGTGCTGGTCTACAGGGCAGACATGAAGGGAAACCGGATTCCCGACTTCAGCTATGCGGGATACCGCAATGGCGCCGGGTTGCCGGACGTTCCGGTCGCTATGTCCATCGGTCCGGTTGCCGGAGACAACACGAACCATATCCAGAGCGCCATCAACACAGTGAGCAATCTCGATCAGGATGCGAACGGGCACCGGGGCGCGTTGTTGCTGGCACCCGGCACCTACGACGTGCGTGGCGGACTCACCATCAATGCCAGCGGCGTGGTACTGCGTGGTGCCGGCGATGGATCCGATCCGGCGTCGAACACGGTGATCCGAGCGACGGGTGCCGACCTGGCTGGGCCCGCCGTCATAGACGTCGGCGTGCACGACCCCACCCCGTGGGCCGGGAGGGACGGAAACGCGGTCGACATCGTCAGCGATTTCGTTCCGGTCGGCGCCCGTACGTTCCGAGTCAGCAACGCAAGCGGGCTGGCGGTCGGCGACAACATCATCATCGAGCATCCGTGCACGCAACAGTGGCTCAACGCGGTCGATGGCGGCGGCACCGGAAGTGGTCCTGCGTGGGCTGTGGGGGAGTTGCCGATCCGGTATAACCGGTTCATCATGGCCGTCGACGGAGATCTGGTCACGATCGACGCGCCCGTCTTCAATCACCTGAATCGGCAGCACGCGCAGAGCTATCTTTACAAGTGGAACCGGGCGGGTCTGATTGCCGAGTCCGGGGTTGAATCACTTCGCGTCGATATCGTCTTCAGCGGGAACGGCGAGGACGAGACACACCCACGGCACGCCATCCGGTTGGGAAATCCTGCAGGACGGATGGGTGAGAGATTGCACGGCTTTGCATTTCTGGGGCTCTGGCGTCGTGACGAATGGCGCTGTGCGGTGCACGATAGAAAGCTGTCAGGCGCTTGATCCGAAATCGCTCGTGACCGGATCGCGGAGGTACAACTTCTGTGTCTCATCTCATTCCCAGTTGATCATCTTCAAAGACTGTGTGGCCACGCATGCCAGGCACGCCTATATTTCGAATGGGAAGAGCACGTGTTCTGGTGTGGTGTTCCTCGACTGTGTCTCTCAGCATAGCCTTCTCATGAGTGAGGGCCACCGGAAATGGACCCAAGGTCTGCTTTTCGACGGCTTCAGAGGACAGTCACCCGAGAGTGAGCGAGTACTCGGACTACTCAACCGTGGGCACTACGGAAACAACCACGGATGGGCTTCGGCACACTCGGTTGCCTGGAACTGCACGGTGCCGACCGACAATCACATCGTCGTGCAACAGCCGCCGACTGCGCAGAACTGGGCAATCGGCTGCGCCGGCACGGTTACCGGAGTCGGAGCGTTCGACCATCCCCCTGGCAAGATCGAGGGCGCCAATCAACCAGGCCTCACTCCCGCCTCGCTGTATCGCGCCCAGCGGCAGCAACGCCTGCAGAGGTCGTACCGGCACCACTGGGCGATCGCCGATGCTTATGTGCGTGGCGGCGATTACAGCGCGCTGAACTATGGCGATTCAAACAAACTTCTCATCAAGGAGGCCAGCGCCGACTATCGTCGGTGGGCGTATATGAAGTTCGACCTGGCGGGGGAGAACCACAACGAGATAACCGCTGTTCGGCTGCGGCTCAATGCTGCCGTGAAATCCGGCGACCATTCGATCTGGGTCAGTGCCTACGGTGTTCCGAACACGAGCTGGATAGAAACGGGCATCACGTGGGCGAATAAGCCCGCCCTGGACTCGCATGTGCAGAGTTCACGCCCGGTCGCGGGCCCGGCCGCAGAGTTCGAATGGGATGTAACCGACTGGGTGCTTGCCGAACTAGAGAGCGGTCGCACCGTCGTCAGCCTCGCGATCCTGTGCCCGAGTGCCAATAATGAGGTCGTGATGGTGGATGCTCGCGAAGATTCCTCTGGAATCGGACCACAACTGTTGGTGAATGCGTAGGCTCGCCACTGTTCTTGTGGCCTAGTTGAACAGTGCGCCACGTAGCCCTGTGAGGCATGCCGTACCGGGCCCAGTTCGTCACTGAACGATATGACGGTTTAGCGCACGATGGTCTACGCGAAGGCGGGAGAACTGATGTCCACAGCAGCTCGGCCCGACATCGTTGTCGTCTTGGCCGATGATCTGGGGTTCTCGGACATTGGTTGCTATGGGGGAGAGATCGAGACGCCGAACCTGGACCGGGTCGGCCGGGCGGGCGTGCGGTTCACGCAGTTCTACAGTACGCCGCGGTGCAGTCCTTCGCGGGCGGCGTTGTTGACCGGACTGCACCCACACCAGGTCGGGATCGGGATCCTCACCGGTGATGAGCGGCCGTTCGGCGGCTATGCGGGGAACCTGTCCGAGCGTTGTGTCACGGCGGCCGAGGCTCTGGGTGCGGCTGGATACGGCACGTACATGAGTGGCAAGTGGCATCTGGCGGCGGACGTGGAGAATCCGACATCCGCGTGGCCGACTCGTCGGGGATTCGACCGCTTCTATGGGACCTTGGCGGGCGCGGGCTCGTTCTACGACCCGAAGACTCTCACCCGCGGGGAGACGGATGTTCACGACGCGGAGGTGGCCGATCCGGATTTCTTCTACACCGACGCGATCACCGAGAATGCCGTTCGGTTCATTGAGGATCATGATCTCGACCGCGGGTCCGATCCGTTGTTCCTCTACCTTCCCTACACGGCGCCGCATTGGCCGCTGCATGCACCCGAAGGGGAGGTCGCTCGCTATCGAGGGCGGTTCGATGCGGGCTGGGACGAGCTTCGAACGGAGCGGATGAAGCGGCTGATGGCGCAGGGGATCATCGACGTGTCGTTCACGATGAGCGAGCGCGACTCGGAGGTGCCGGCGTGGGACGACGTCGCGGACAAGGAGTGGGAGGCACGGCGGATGGAGGTCTACGCCGCGCAGGTCACCCAGATGGACGCCGGAATCGGGCGGGTGCTTGAGACGTTGGAGCGGCGCGGCCGGTTGGAGAACACCCTGTTCCTGTTCTTGTCCGACAACGGCGGCTGTGCCGAAGAACTCGCGGTGCCGGAGCCGGGTTCACCCCGGCGTGGGCCACGTATGGTGCCTGAGCGGACGCGGCAGGGCGCGTCGATCAAGGTCGGGAATGCAGCGAACGTCGAGCCCGGAACTGAGGACACGTTCAGCAGTTACGGCCGGCATTGGGCGAATCTGTCGAATACACCGTTCCGGGAATACAAACACTGGGTGCACGAGGGTGGCGTGGCCACGCCGATGATCGTGTACTGGCCGGCCGGGTTGGGCACGCCCGGGTCGCTGTGTACGAGTCCGCGTCATATTGTCGACGTGATGCCGACGTTTCTCGACGTCGCGCGGGCGGAGTACCCGGCGCAACGTGGCGGAGAACCGGTGCCGCCGCTCGAGGGAGCAAGCTTGGTGCCGTTGCTGCGCGGTGAGCCGACGCAGGATCATGAGTTGTTCTGGGAGCACGAGGGGAACGCCGGTCTACGCCGTGGTCGCTGGAAGCTGGTGCGCAAGCATGCGCAGCCGTGGGAGTTGTACGACATGAGCATCGACCGCACCGAGCTGAACGATGTCGCGGCCGAACATCCGGAGATCGTGACCCGCATGGCCGCCGCCTACGAGGAGCGGGCCCAACGCTACGGGGTCATCCCTCGCGAGCAGATTCTGGCCGGACAGCTAGGTCTCGCCGACGACGATGTCCCTGAGCTCGATGAGGGCCTCGATTCGATAGCTGGCCTCGGAGAAGTCGGATGAATGAGTGAAGTCGTTGTGGACGATGGCACAGTCGATGCCGGCCGCCACGGCTGACGTCAGCCCTCGGGGGGAGTCCTCCACGACGAGTGTCTCTTCCTTGGTGGCTCCGAAGCGTTTTAAGCCGGTCAGGTATGGCTCGGGGTGCGGCTTGGCGCGCCTGTAGTCTTCGCGAACGAGAACGAAGTCCATGAACTGTCTGATGTGTCGCTTCTCGTGGATGAGCTCGAAGTCCGCACGTTTGGCAGTCGTCACAATGGCCATGCGGGTGTGCTGTGACAACTCGGCGAGTGCCTCGATGACGCCTTCGATCTCGATGCTCTCTGTTCTCAGGTATTCCTGGTAGTAGTCATTACGCGCCTTGCGCTGTCTGTCGATGGTCTGCTCGTCGATGCCCGCCGCCCTAGCTTGGGCCCAGGTGCCCAATCCCTGGTTCATGTCCCGGAGGTACCGATCCATGTCCAGGGTCAGTCCCACGTCGGCCAGGGCACGTTCCCCAGCCTTGTAATACCAGAACTCGGTATCCACGAGAACACCATCGTGGTCGAAGAGTATGTACGTCTTCACGCTCTTTCCTCTCCTAGGTCCGCCGCGCCCTCTGCTGGGACGACTGGGAGATCTTGTGTTCCGGAGCCCGGCTCCACGGTTGTCGTTGAGGTGCTCGGCCGATAGTCGTTGCTGTCCGTGAGTAGGCAGGCCCGGTTGTTGTGACCAAGGGTGATATCATGCGATATCGGAGGTGGTGGCCATGACCGACTTGCTTATACGCAACATAGATGAAGAGGTTGTGCGGCGGATCGATGCCCACGCCGAGCGGCAGGGACTGTCGCGGAGCGAGTACTTGCGGCGAGAGGTGTCGCGGCTGGCCGAGATCGGCGCCCGGCCAGCCACCCGTGCTGACCTGGCGCGTTCGGCGGAGTTGTTCGCGGATCTGGCGGACGAGTCGGTGATGGAACAGGCGTGGTCGTGACCGATCTGTGGATCATTGACAAGTCTGCCTACGTTCGTCTGCATGCGTCGCCGGACGCCGATGAATGGCTGGATCGGATCAATCGGGGGTTGGTCCGGGTGACCACGGTGACGCTGTTGGAGATGGGGTTTTCTGCCCGTTCTGGTCGAGACTGGCGGCGCGGGATCGAGGAGCCGCCGGCCGCGAACCTGCCGATCGAAAACCTTACACCGCGTATGGAGACACGTGCAGTCGAAGTGCAGCGACTGCTCGCAGCACAAGGACACCATCGCGACGTGAAGATCCCTGACCTGCTGATCGCCGCTGCGGGCGAACTGGCTGGGCTTACTGTCCTGCACGTCGACAAAGACTTCGATCTCATCGCGGATCTCACGGGCCAGCCTGTCGAACGACTCCGGGGTGATTTCTAGCCGACCGCCGCTGCCGCCCGTGCGCATCATCGGCGGCCTTGCTGCGATGGCGTCCCCGTGGAGTACGCGTATCAGAGCTGGAGTGCGGTCTACCCGGGTGACATCCTGTCCGCACTGGCGCCACGGCTGCCGCGGCTGGGACCGCCGTGGTAGGTGCGGCACCCGACGCGTGTCGATCGCGCTGGCGGGGCGCGGCCTGGCCGCCCGCGGGCACGAGAGCGAGGCGTGTATCCTCATCACCATCTGCGAGCAGTACAGCGACAAGGCCCGCGTCACTTCGTGTTGATCTTCAATCACTGTTGTCCCGCTTCGCTTCGGCCTACGGATGGCCGCTGCGAGGAGAACGGCTCAGATGCTCCCGGCGGGCCGCCAATCTCCGGACAGCTATGAGTCAGCGCGGAAGCCTCATCACACAGCGGCTCGTCGGCGAGCTTACGTGCGAGGAGGCAGTCACCGATGTGCCGAAAGAAACGCGTTGAGCCGCGCCGAGAAGGCCGCAGATTCTTCCGTCCACGGTGAATGCCCCGCATTGGGGATGGCCGCGAGCGTAGCGTTTGGCAGAACATCGAGGAGCCTTCGGCTGTTGGCCAGCGGCCGGGGATCTTCCTCACCGTGGATGACCAGCGTTGGTGCGGTTACCTCCTTTGCGAGCGCGAGCTCGTCGGGTTTGGCTCCCCAGAGTTCTCGGTTAGCCCGCCAGTTGATCTCGAAGGGGACGGAGGCTGCCGCGCGTGCCCAGGCTTCAGCCTGCGAAGGGTCGGCGTAGCCGGGCAGCCAGCACAGCGTGCGGAACTCGACTTCCTCCTCCCAGGTACGTCTCTGCCGTTCCAGTTCGTCGCGCCGCTGCTGTTGCTCGGTGCTGAGGCGCTTGGCGACTTCCGCGTTATGAGGTGCCCACCATTCCGTCCCCGGTCCGGTCCCGCTGCAGTAGATCACCGCGTGCGCGTGTTCGGGATGGGTCCAGGCGTAGGCGAGAACGAGGGTAGCTCCCCATGAGTGGCCGAAGAGTGTCCATCGGTCATAACCCCAGTGTCGGCGTAGTCCATCGAGGTCGGCGATCGCTCGGTCCAGCCGGTAGTTGTGCGGTCCGGTCGAGCGTCCGCAGCCGCGCTGGTCGTAGCGATGGGCGTGATAGGTCGAGTCGATCATGGCGGCAACCGGGCCGAGGTCGTCCCACAGACCGGGCCCACCGTGGCAGAGGACTACAGGCGGCCCGTCGGTGGGGCCGGAACTCATCGTCCACAGTTGTGCGTTGTCGTCGACGGTCACCGCGCGTTCTCGTATCTCTTTCACCAGGACAGGCTCCCGACTCGGAACACCGCGACACGCACTGATCCACAAGAAGTATGCCAGCCACGTCGTCGCCACCGCCGGTGCTTGGGCATTCGATCACGACGGCTGGACGCTGGAGTCCGAACCACCACGTGTTGTGACCGTGGACTTCGAGCCTGAGACGAGGTGGCAGCTGGAGCGGCTCAACCCCGGGAGGCCGTCGTCGCTGTCGGTACGTCCGAGCAGCCTCACACGATTCAGCTGTGGCACAGCATCCTGCCCAGGGTCAGGGCACAGTTCATGCGCCTCGGCGGATACCACTCGAGTCCATCCGACATCGTCGACGAACACACGCAGCTCCTCGACGCGCTCAAGACGTGGGCGCTGCCGGAGATCCATAAGCTTCTTGACGAACACGTTTCCGGCGCTGCGCGGCGCCTGCTTGCGCGCAAGGATGCCGCCGGCGCCTGAGGGGTACGGACTTCCTCGTTGCGTGCGGCGTGCGGCGGTGAGGGCACATGCTCGCATCCGGCGTCAGCGAGGTCGGTTATGCGCCCAAACGGTGATGTAGCGCCTCGGTGAGCACTCGGCCTTCGGCCTGCGCTGGTGCAGGGATGCCGAGTATCGCGGCGATCGTCGGGGCGATGTCGACGTGTCGTGCGTTTACCCTCCCGGTGCGCTTGTTGACGCCGCGACCGGAGAGTAGCAGCACCGCCTCGAGCTCGCCGGTTCGGCCGTGGTATCCACGCGGACCGTCTGGGTCGGTGATGGAGAACGACCATCCGGCGGCGGGCTCCGCCACCAAGTTGCCGAGAAGTGGGCTGGCGTGCAGCGCCTCGAGGTCGGCGCGGTCATAGACGTCTTGTACCTGCTCAACCGATTCCAGCGCCGATCGGGCACGCGCGACGCCCGCGTCGGTCCGGGCGTCGCCGAGAAGGTAGACGTTGGCGACTCCGCCAATGACCATGGCGATGTCAGTCTGCGGGGACGGCGTCTGGCCAGGGGAGACGAACTCCGGGGTGAATCCGGCGTCGGTCAGCGTGGCGAGCACCAGCTCTCCGCATCCGCGGGTGAACGTCGTCATGCCGTGGTCGCCGAGCAGTACGAACGCGGTCTCGCCATAGATTCCGACGTCCTTCGTCGCCTGTACGAGCCTGCCCAGGTCAGCGTCCATGGCGGCGAGCGTCGCGCCCATGTTGGGCGACTCGGCACCCTCACTGTGGCCGAGTCCGTCGAGATCGCTGCCGTACACGGCCAACAGTGTCGGAGGCTGATCGACCGTGACCGTCGTCGAACCCGACTGGACTGGGCGCCCGTGCAGGATGTCGATCGCGACGTCGACTCGTCTGGAGTTGGTGCCGCCCGGCTGCACATAGAGCGCGTGCGGATCTCCGTACACGGCTCCGTGGTTCTGCACGATGTAGAACTGCACCGATGCGACCGTGCCGCCGGCGGCGACGACGGCATCGGCGATGCTCTGCGCCTGCATGGTTCGGGTCTGGCTCACAGCCTGCCCGGTCGACGGGTCGATGAAGTACGGCGTGTTCAGGTGGGTCTGCGGCCAGGCGCCGGTGGCGACGGTCGCCCAGGACGGATTGGAGATGGTCGGAAAAGAGCCGCTGGTCGTGCCGCGGTTCCCGCGGCGGGCTAGCGCATCGAGGTTCGGAGTGTCGACCAGGTCCAGGTAGTCGGGGTCGAAACCGTCCCATCCGATGAGTACTACGTGCTTGGCGTGCGGCCTCCATCCAGAGGTGTCTGCCCAGGAGGGGACCGAGGGCATCGTCACCGCGGCGGCTGCGCCGACACCTGCGGCGAGTACGGTGCGGCGGCTGACGGAACGGGTGGATACGGATTGACGAGACGGCTCGTTCATGGCGAAGAGTCTCTACCGACGTGATGAACTCCGCGTGTCTTGATGCCAGCGTCGAGATGTATCGCATGTATCGGCTGGCCCGGGCGATCGCGAGGACGACCAGCAGCACTCCGGCCAACAGCCCGACCAGGATGACTCCGCCGGGCCCGTCTTGGACGACGATCGGGACGAGCACGACGGTCACCACCGGTGTGTGATTACGTGTAGCGGGGAGCGTCGGCGCCGGGTCTCGCCATCGGGGGTCGGGCACGGAGGGCCCGCGTCAGTGTTGGGATCATGATCGTCGCTGTGATCAGGTGCAGCCCCACGAGGGCGCTGGTGGTGGCTGTGTTTGCCCCGGAGAGGAGGGGCGGGGCCATCGAAATCGTGGTCAGCGACACTGTCGTCCACATGAATCGCTCGGCGGGGTGAACGCTCCAACGAAGAAGAGCGACGGCGAAGACCATGCCCACGACCGAGAAGAGGCCGGTCACCACGGCGAACCCGGGCAACGGGATCGTCTCGCCGTCATCGGGGATCTGGAAGTCGACGCCCAGGGCCTGCGCAAGAGCAGCGGCGAGGGTGGTGGCCGCCATCGCCGCGAGCGTGGCGATCCAGCCGGTGCGGACGAGGCCGCGGAGTCGGCGGCCCTGCCTGGTGCGGCCCGATGCCGGGCCTGCGACGACTCCGGCGTCGTCCGTACTGTTCATGTCGTTCCTCCACATTCGGTAGCCGGCGTACCGGGTGCTGACTGGTTTGCGAAGGTCTCGGCCTTGGGGTGACGATGTGCACCCTCGCCGTGTGATGGCCCGGGTTCCGCGGCGCGAGCGTCCGCACCTACTACGACGTGCTGTCGATCGGCAGGCGCTCTGGCAGCCCGAGCTGCGGGAACCGGTCGTCGTGGAATGTCACGATCTCGGTGATCTCCCCGCCGGTGACGCGCAGCACGTCGATCGTCAACGGCAGGTACGCGTCCTGACGCTTCCGCCAGAGATAGAAGGCGACGGCGGGCTGCCGATTCACGGAGGTGAAGACGCCGCGCAAACGCCCCAAGCTCTCGAAGCCGTCCTCGACCCAGCTGTTCACCACCGCGTCGCGACCGACGTGCAGGCCCGGCGTTGGTGGCATCGAGCAGCGGACATCGTCCCGCAGCAGGGTGGCGAGCCCGTGGACATCCGTGGCCACGCTGGCGTCCGTATAGCGGCGCACCAGCTCGCGCGTCCCTGAGTCCTCCTCTTCGCCCCCGGTCCAGTCCTGCCGCTCGGCGGGCAGGTGCTCCCGCATGCCGGCGCGGGCCCGCTGCAGCGCGCTGTTGACGGAGTTGACGGAGTCCCCGAGGAGCTGCGCGACTTCCTTCGCCGGCCAGCCGAGCACGTCCCGCAGGATCAGTACGGCCCGCGGGCGCGGCGCCAGGTGCTGGACCGCGACCAGGTACGCCAGCTCGATCGTCTCCCGCGCCACCGCGAAGGTCTCCGGCTGGTCTGCGTCGCTTGCGGGCAACTCGTCGAGCAGCCGGTCCGGGTACGGCTGCAGCCACGGCACCTCGCCGCCGGTGGCGGGCTTCGGGCGGCGCTTGGCGAGCAGGTCCAGACAGGCGTTGGTGGCGATCCGGTACAGCCAGGCCCGCAACGTCGACCGCCCTTCGAAGGTCTCCCGCCGCCGCCAGGCACGCAGGAACGTCTCCTGCACTGCATCCTCGGCGTCCTCGAACGAGCCGAGCATCCGGTAGCAATGCACGTGCAACTCCCGCCGGTGCCGCTCCGCCAGCCCCGAGAACGCCGGCTCGTCGACCTCTCCCAGACCGTTCACGCCCAGCTTCTCCGGCTGCGTATTCGCGTTCATCGCGTCATCCTTCCGTCTCGTTGAGCCCTGTCGTAGATGTGACGGATGCGGGAACGGAAACTCATCACCGCGTGAACACATGGACGGCGTTAGCCCGGACTCGGGTGCCCCGCCTCGTGGTGCCCGGTAACATCGGGCCGCGATTTCGGATGCGTTTGTGAGGGCTGGTTTCGAGCCGCCGACGTCGCTGGTCACCGAGCGGTTCCGGCTCGAACCGTTGGGGCCGCAGCACAATGAAGCGGACCACGCGGCGTGGACCTCGAGCATCGAGCATGTTCGGGCGACGCCTGGCTACCCGGACGGTGACTGGCCACCGCTGGACGGGATGTCCCTGGAGGCCAACCCGGCCGACCTTCGCCGCCATGCGGCCGATTTCGCGGCCGGCCGGGGGTTCACCTTCACCGTCCTCGACCCGGGCGACGGCGACGTCATCGGTTGCGTCTACCTGTACCCGGCGTCGTCTGCGGACTACGACATCACCGTCCAGTCCTGGGTGCGTGCCGACCGGGCTGACCCTCGACGGGCCGCTCGCCGACGCTGTCGCTGCATGGCTGGCCGCTGAGTGGCCGTGGAGGCGGGTGGACCACGGTCGGACCGGCTACAGGGATTCAGGGACCGATGTGTCGGCGTGCGGAGCCCCGGGGCGGCGCACTCGGTAGCGCAGGTGGAGCACTCGTGTGCCCTGGATAACTGTGTGCGGGTCGTCGAGCAGGTGTTGGGCGTCGACCGGCCCGAAGTACGGTTTGCCCGAGCCGAGGACAACGGGGGCGACGTCCATAGCTACCTCGTCCACGAGGCCGAGCGCGAATGCCTGACCGCCTACGTCGCCCGCGGCCACGGCGACGGTGCGTTCGCCGGCGAGTTCTTTGGCCTTGGCGATGGCTTGGGTCACATCGTCGACGAAGTGATACGACGCCTCAGGGTGCCACCCATCGGGTTTGGGGCGATGTGTCACGACGACGACGTGCTCGCCGGCCGGAGGTTTGCCCTCCCAGCCGTTGGTGATGTCGAACAGGTGACGTCCGATCACCATCGCCCCGATGCTGTCCCAAGCGGCTCGGACGTAGTCGTACGAGGCCTGTGAGACCTTGAATGCGCCCATCGACGGCTCGTCCATCTCGCCTGGGGTCAGTGGGACGTCGCCGTTGAAATACCAGTCGAACAACGGGCCGACCTGGTCGTTCGCGTCGGCGATGAAGCCGTCCACCGATACGACGTTGTGCATCACCACGGTGCTCATCGCATCTCCCATTCACGCAGCCGGTTCACTTGGCCGTGCGGTCCCTGATCGAGCGGTGCCGCCATCTCGTCCAGGCACTGTTCCACATGCTTGTGCCTGGATAGACCGATCGGCCGGCGGAAACTCATCGGCGTCGACTCACACACGTGGCCGGCACGGTCAGCCCGCGGCACCGGTGGCGTCGCGGTGGATCAGCTCGGCCCGGCTGGCGGCGTTGAGCTTGCGCCGTAAGGCGGCGATATGGGACTCGACCGTGCGCACCGACACACCGAACTCCTCGGCAATCTCGGCATTGTTCAGCTGCCGCTCGACGGCGGCCAGTGTCGCCCGTTCGCGTCGCGTGAGTCCCCCCAGGGCCACCACATGGCCATGCTATTCCCAAAAAACCTTCCGTGCTCTGCACGGATGTGCGAACGCGATGCAGCGCCGACGCTGAATGGGTCAACCGTTTCCACACTCCTTCAGGAGGAATCGTGAGCACCGACACGACGGCCATCGCGGCCGACCAGGTTCTCAAGAGCAAGCACCGCACGATGTGAGCATCAGGGGACTATCCGGCTGTCGCGTCGGAGGTGATACCCGAGCTAGGAGCCGTCCTCGTCGAGGCTGCCGGTGTCCGTGCCGGCCAGCGCGTCCTCTGTCGCCGCCGGCTCAGGAAACGCCGCCATCCCGGCCGCGATGACCGGCGCCGAGGTTGTCGCTACCGACCTGACTCCGGAGCTGTCCGAGGCCGGCCGCCGCGACGCCGATAGGCATGGCACGCGCTCCCACAGCGAGTCGGGCTCCCGGAAGCCGGGGGACAAGGTGCGCCTCTGACGCGAACCAGACCCGCGACGCGCGGCGGACGCGACGCGTGTCATAGGGAGGCCGATGCGGACGTGCCGAGACGCTGCAGGGGCCCACTAACGCGATATAGCGGACCCCGCACCTGCGCCACCAGCTGGCCAGCCTGCACCACGCTACATCGTGAAGGACCGCTTACCCTTGAAACGCTCTTGGGTCTAGGCGGCATCGGCATCCTGCTGTTCCAGCCATTTCAGAATCGCTTGGTTTGTTTCTTCCGGCTTTTCCTGCTGGATCCAATGACCGCAATCCACATTGACCACTTCCACATTGGGCACGAACTCGGTCAGGTTTTCAGACTTCGCGACCGCATCCCGGTCGCCGTAGATCATGAGGGTGGGCTGGTGGATGATTGGGTCCACGTCCGCCAACAGGTGCCAGTTGCGGTCAAGGTTCCGGTACCAATTTATGCTGCCCGTGAACCCTGATGTCTCGAAGGCGGAGACGAAGACAGCCAGTTCGCTGTCGCTCATCAAGGGCTCACCCAGTGGTGTTTCTGCCTTGGCGAGATTGATCATCGCCATTCCTGGTTCTGGCTCGGCAGGTGGCTGGTTTTTCCGGTACATGTTGCGAAGGAATCGGAATGTATTCTCGTCCAGTACGGCGTCCGCGACACCTGGCCGTCGATTGAAGTGGACGAAATAGAAGTCGCCGCCAAATATTTCTTCCATGAACTCGATCCAGGGCTTTTCCCCACGCTCCTGGTAAGGCAGGCTGAGGTTTATCACTCTATTGACGCGGTGTGGATGCAAGAGGGTCAGTCCCCAAACGACCATTGCGCCCCAATCATGACCGACAAAGGTGGCATCGTCGTACCCGTAGTGATCGAGAAGTGCGATAAGATCACCCGACAAATGTTCAATGTCATAGTCTGCTATTTCGGTCGGGTGGGACGAGTTGCCGTAACCCCGCTGGTTTGGGACGATGACATGGTAGCCCGCTGCGGCAAGCGCGGGCACCTGGTGCCGCCACGAAAAAGCATGCTCTGGCCAGCCGTGACAGAGCACGATAGGTTCTCCGATGTTTTCTCGGCCTGCTTCAAAGACTTCGAGTTCCACACCGTTGACGGAAATAAGGGTGGGCTTGGGGAAATCGGTTGGATTGAGCATTGCATTTCCTCCTCATCGTTTCAGGGTGATCAGGCAATCGCTGGAATCGACGGCGCGGGTGAGTCCTCGCGCAGAGATCGGCGAGCTTGGCTGACGGCTGGGCGTATCGACGTTCCTTTCGGCGTGATGCCGGTCTTTTGGGTGCGGCCTGATCGATTGCTACCACCGTAGGGCGAATTGCGGTCACAATAGGTCCTCAATAGGTGGCGAACTGAGAATGCTGAAAGATCCCACCGGTCGAGCGCTGCAGCCGCGGTCGCTCTCTCAGGCCCTGTGGTGTTGAGAAGGGAGAAGTCGGTAGAACGCAGTCAGATCGGGCTGGGCGAACGCATCCGAGCGCTCGCCACGGTGGCGTCGGGCACGTGGGGTCTTTCAGGATGAGTGTGGAGGAGCCCTTTTCCTCGGGAGACCCCGACGTCCATCCCGGGGGCCGCCTCGCCAGCTACACCTTCATCTGGTGAAGAGCCGGTCTAGGGCGTGTCTCCTAATTCATGGCCGGGCGAGGATGATGGTGGCGGCCAGGAGGACGCCGCCGTGGTAGGTGCGGGCGTACTTGTCGTATCTGGTGGCGATCCCGCGCCATTGCTTGAACCTGCCGAAGCCGCGCTCAACCGTGTTGCGCAGCTTGTAGCGCTCGGGATCAAACGATGGTGGCCGCCCACCGGCCGATCCCTTGGCCTTACGACGCTCGACCTGGTCACGGCGTTCGGGAATGGTGTGGCCAACGCGGCGGCGGCGAAGCTCACGGCGGGTGGAAGGGTGCGAGTACGCCTTGTCGGCCAGCAGGTGCTCAGGCCGGTTGCCGGCCTGGTTCAACGTGTCGAGAAGAGGGGCGAGGTAGGGGTTGTCA
>NZ_JAAGOA010000015.1 GCF_010550675.1 Phytoactinopolyspora halotolerans
GGTGACGTCGGCACGAGATGCCATCGACAACTCACTTCCCATGCCCCAGCAGCGTCGCCGTTACGCGGGCATTCCTACGTGAGGCACGGAGAGCGTGTCGCGGGCATTTTTCGTGAGTCTCGTCGTGCGGTGGACAGAACGAGCACCCACGTCATAACATGACAAGTGCCACGGACGATGGTTCGTGGAAGTGAGCCGGGCAGCTCTCCGGACGGTGAGTCGGCCCGGCTTTGCGCTGCTATTGGCGGCACTCGAGCACGGTTTTTGCCATAGGCTCTACGCGACGCTGCCACTCCCCACCCGCGCCATAGGCCCACGCAACCACATCAGCTGCCGATAGAAGCGGCTCACTGGTAGCGGGCACCATCGCGAACGTCACTCTATGCATCGCGCCAGCTTTGACCAAAGACTCACCGATCACTGCCCGGTCACGTCGATCCTGATCACAACTCTCCACCAGAATTCGCGTCACCCCTTCATCTACAAGTCTCGGCACTAGAGTGGCGAAGCAGTCATCGCGAGCTTGACGGTGACTCCGCGCGCCGACAACTGACTTGGCCAGATGCGTCACAAAGATTCCGGAATCCGCCATTCGAGAGACAATCAATCGGCGTCTCCGCGGGCTCTCCTTGGTCATGTGCACCCGCGAGCCTTCCGAGAGCTCGCGCATCAACCGCCGCCCACGATGTAAGTCCCCAGCCGCCGTTACCGCCGCCACCAAGACATAGTCACGGCGGCAAGACTCGTCAACGAACGCGTGTAGGGACATGATCACAGACTACGAACTTCCACCGTCAATGTCAGATCGCGAAAGCCTGCGAGATCGCCCGGATCGCTCCAACTTGGAATTCTATACAAATTGCGTGATCAGACTGATTAATGCGTTGCTGAATTTGCCCATATCACTGCCAGCGTTACGACGAGGGTCAATTCGGACTCTGTCACACACCGGCGGAGCCGTGGCCGCAGGGACCGGAACCGGCGCCGACCGCCATGCTCACCAGCTCCGAGCGTGACCGGACACCAAGCTTGCGGTAGATCTTCACCAGATGGCCTTCGATGGTGCGCACCGACAGGTACAGCTCACTCGCGATCTCACGGTTGCGCCGACCCAAAGCGACGAGGCCGGCGACCCGCTGCTCGGTCTCGGTGAGCCCACCGAAGCCACCGGCCGGCAGTTCCGTGATACCGGGGCCGGTGCGCACGCCCGAACCCGTGCGGACGCCCGAGGCCCCGCGGATGCCTGAGCCATTCTCCGACTCGGCCCGCTCGGCCAGACCCAAGGCGCCGCTCTCCCGGGCCAGCAACGCGGCGCGCTGCAACCACTCCGCGGCCTCGGTTCGCTGTCCCAGCCTGCGCAGCCGCTCGCCGTAACACAGCCGCGTGTGTGCCAGTTCCACCAGTGACACCGCATCGGAGCCCGGCTCCACGGCGGCGGCGAACAACTCCACGGACTCCTCTGCCTCCGCCACCAGCGCACGGCACCGGGCAAGCGCATGCCGTCCCCACACCGTCGGCACTCGCGCCACCCGCGACTCGAACGTCACCAGCGCCGAACGCGCCCGCTCGATCTCTCCGACCCGGACGCACGCCTCGATGAAGTCCGGCTCCGCCGCCAGCAGCGACGGATCGTCATACGCGAGGGCGTACGATTGCGCCCGTTCCAACGACGCCACCGCCTCCTCCGGCCGATTCAGGTACAGATGCATGGCGCCGCTCTCGGACTGCACCAGGGCCGTCGTCCACCAGTCACCGAACCGGTGCGCGATCTCCACCGCATCGGCACGCGACCGCTCGGCGGCCTCGACGTCGCCCATGAGGGTGTAAACTCTGATCATCAGAGCCGGGACCTCGCCACGCCGGGTCCTGGCCGCGCCGAGAACGCGGCGCCATGCCCGCGCCGCGTCGCGAGCGGCCAGCAGCCGTCCGGCCCGCATCTCCAAAGCGGTCGACACCGCATGGACGTGCCCGGCCACCACCGGGGAGGTGCCGAAACGACCTCTCTCGACGACCGCACGGAGCAGCTCACGTGCCTCGGTGAACCGCTCCACGCGTGTCAGCACCAACGCGTGCCGGATGGATCGCGCGGGATTCGCGAGGACGTCCACCATCCGCGAATCGACCTCGATCAATTCCCGGGCGCGGTCGAGCTCGCCGCACAACGATGCCACCCACGCCGCCGTTCGCCGATACAGGCCCTGGGTCTCCTCGGACAGCGCGGCCTCGTTCTGCTCCACCAGGTGCAGGTATCGCCGCGCCTGCAGCGGCTCGAACCGGTCCGCGAACCCGGCCGCACCGACCAGCCAGAACTGAGCCGCAGCGTCGGGATCCGTCCGCGCCAGCAGGTCCGCCTGGCTGTCCACCAGATCGGCGGGCACCTGCCGCTCACCCAGCACACGCGCCCGCGCCTCGAGCAGCGCCAGCCGTGCACTCTGCCGCGCCGGCATCTCCACCTGGACGCGTTCGCGGGCGATGGCAATCGCCTCGTCGGTGCGTCCGGTCTGCAAGGCCAGCGTCGCGCTCAGCACGAGCCGTTCGCATCGCCGTTCCGGGTCGGATGTGAGCCGGAACGCCTCCCGCGCGAAAGCCACCGACCGCTCGTACTCACCGCGCGACACCAAGTCGGCCGACCGTCGCTGCAGGTCGGCGGCGAGCACGTCGTCGTACTCCAGTTCCGCCAGCGCGCGATGCCACAGCACCTGGTCCGCGTCGCGCTCGTCGTACGCCTTCGCCAGGAGTTGATGTGCCCGGACCCGGTCCTGCATGCCGGAGGCGTGCCACACGATCGATGCCAGCGCGGGCTCGCGCAGCCGGAACGTGCCGTCTGACACGGTCAGATGCTCCCGAATCATCCAGTCCGTCGCCGCCTGCGACGCGCCGGCCAGAGCCGACAGCACCGGCGCGAGCCGCCCGTCGGCGCTGACCGCCGCCACCAGCAGGGCGAGACGACGCTCGTCGTCGATCTTGTCGAACTCCGGGCACACGATCTCCCGGACGACGGGCGACGACGGCAGGAACCGGTCGAGCATGGCCTGACCGGTCCGCTGCTCGGTCCGCAGCCGTCCCGCCACGTCGAGCAGCGCTCGCGGGTTGCCGCCCGTGCGCTCGTAGAGTACGGCGGCGACACTCTCCGCCATGTCGTCGTAGGCCGAGAGCAGCACGTCGATGGCGCTGTCCCGGGTCAGGCCGCCCAGATGGAGCGTCGGCAGGCCGTCGAGCAGCGAGACCGAACCCGTCCGGTGCGGGTCGGCCGCCAGCACCAGCGCGACCGGTACCGACCGCAGCCGCCTGGCCACAAAGCCCAGGGCTTCCTGCGACCCGGAGTCGAGCAGGTGCGCGTCGTCCACCGCGATCAGCACCGGCACCTGGATCGATCTCAGCAACGCCAGCAGCCCCATGGCAGCCTGATACGTGCTCGCCGCCTGGTCGTCGAGGCGCTCGAGGAATTGTGCCGCTTCGGACTCGAACGTCGTCCCGCCGTCGTCGGCACGCAGACGCTCGCCCGCCAAGGAGCCGAAGAGGCCGGACAGGATCAGGTGCAGGCCGGAGTACGGCCACCCGCGTTCCGCCTCGACCGCGGTGACGCGTGAGACCACAGGCTGAGCCGCGCCTCGGGATTTGTCTCCGGCACCGGGCGGATCGTGAACGCCGGGTGCGTCGCGAACCATGTCGGCGACGGCTCGCAGGAGCGCGGTTTTGCCGACGCCGGCAGGGCCGACGACGATGCTTGCGCCACCATGCCCGCTGTGTAGCCCGTCGACGACAACGCGCAGCTTATCGAGTTCCCGTTCTCGTCCGAGAACGATTCCAGCCGTGCTGTGACCCCTCATCAGCGTCCCCTCTGCCCACCATCCCGGGAACGAACCCGGTTTCTGAGGGTACCGGTTTCTAGTTGCAACGCAAAAGGCCCAGTTGTCGGGACATGTTCGGCAATCGACCCATGAATCGTGCATGTGACGCATATTGCGCTCTGGCGCAGGTTTGCTCACGCATTAGTGACGAACACGGTGGACGCTGCGCTGTTCCGGCAGTAGCCGATCAGCCACTCCCAGCGGCGTCCGCGTGTCTCCGCCGGCGGGACGGACGAATTCGTCGGCGACGGTTCGGCTGCGTCCGGTTGGACGTTTGCAGCAAGTCCGCAGCGTCATCGCGTTCGGGCTCGCCCAGCGTCAGAGCCGGCAGTGTATCCACGGCAAGCACCGGGCTCTGAGCCCTGCCGAACAATGACAGCAGATCGACGGCCACGTCCTGCGGCGGCGGTACAGCGTCGAGACCGCGGACCACGGCGCCGATCCGCATCTCCGTCTCCGGCCGGGCGGCTTGCGGCCGGGCGCCGGGAAACCGCCCGCGCCGACGGCCGGGCACATCGACAGGCGGGTATGTCCAGCCGGCACGACGATGTCAGCGAGGCCCAGGCCCAACGTACGACGGCCGCCGAACGGCCGCTCTTGTGAACCGGATGGACGACACGCGACGGTGACCGTCGGTTGATCCGTCGGCCGGGAAACCGGCGACTCGCCCGAGCCCGTGTCCCGGCGGTGATACTCCGCTCCCATGGTTTGGGGGGCGCGGAGCGGAGCATCACCTTCCCTGGAGACAGGTGAGACACGCCAGCCTTCTGCGACGGATCACCCTTGCCTATCAGGAGACGGCGGGGAGACGAATCAGCACGCGGGTCCCCGAGAAATTCTGTCGATCCGGCCCGCGCGGGATCCACGTGAGACTTCAGCTGGGTGAACTTCACTTGACTGAACTACAGTGAACTGAACTTAGACGGAGCGCGTCATCGCCGTCGATCGCCCGCTTTCGACCCGATCTCAAGAGAAAGACCGCGTGGCCGACCCATATCTCCGCTTCTACCTGGCATTTCTTCAGACGGGCCTTCCCGCCGTCGAACGTAGCTGACCGGATCTGCTAATACGAAGGATTCAACGCAGCTGGGAGTCTTGGAGGGGGCGGGCGATCGAGCCCGTCGTCCGGGACGCGGTTCTGCGTATCGCCCCTGAATTGGGCTGGCCCGACGTCGAACAGGTCGGTGGCTGGTGGAACCGCCAGAACAATCCGGAGGTCGACCTCATTGGGGCAGATCGTCCGGAGGTTGCCCGCCGAGTCGTTTTTGCCGGGAGCATCAAGTGGCACGAGACGAAGCGATTCGACGATCACGACCACCATATGCTCGTCCGCGAGGCCACAGCCGTCCCCGGTTTCGACGAGAACACCGACCTCGTGGCAGTAAGCCGCGGCGGATTCGCACCCAGCTTGCCGGTGCGGCAGATCGGCCCGACGGACCTCGTCGAAGCATGGCAACAATGATCAGCGAAGATTCGCGCTGCGCTGTCCACGGTGGACGCTCCGCTCCCGAGAATGGGGGGCAGGGAACGGAGCGTCATCCCCCGTGGATAGGCGGGTGAAGACTGCGTGGACACCGCGACCGTCACCCTTGCCATAGAAGAGGCGTCTGCGCAGCGAATCAGCACGCGGGGTTCTGACTATTCTCGGCTCGCGTCAGCTGGGCGTCCGAGGGAGGGCGCGGCGCCGCATTCGATCGACGCGGACCCATGCTCGGTAGCACTCACTGCGGACGCGGCGAGGTACCCGTCGCAGCCACTCTTCGCGCGAACGAATGACCATCCAGCGTCACCTCCATTGGTGAGTCGGCGGGGGGCCGGGCCACCGGCCCCCGCCTGAGCCAGAACTAGGACTGGATCTCCTGTGCCGACGAACTATGCGTCTCGACAGCCTGACCGACATCGGCTCGTGTGACCTCGATACGGCGCGGCTTCGCCTGTTCAGCCACGGGAATGGTCAGGGTCAGCACACCGTCGGCGTAGGTTGCATCGATCTTGTCGAGCGACAGGCCGTCGCCCAGGTTCAACTGCCGCGCGTAGGTGCCGACGGCACGTTCCCGCGCCAGCCACTGCACGTTCTCCCGCGAGCGGCCGGTCCGCTCGGCGCGGACGGTCAGCGTGCTGTTCTCGACGCTCACGTCGATCGAACCGGGATCGATGCCCGGGAGATCGAAGTGAAGGACGTAGTGATCCTCGGTCCGGTAGAGATCCATCGGCATGGTCGCCGCATTGCGGGCCGCGCCCAGCAGGTGCTCGGCGAGACGGTCCATCTCGCGGAACGGATCGAAACGAGTTACCACACCAACCACCTCCTGACTCTCACTGCTTCGCCCAAGTGCGGAGCATTCACTGGTGTGATGCCGCCGTCTAACCCTGGGCATCCCGGATGAACCCAGGATGACAGGCGGTTGCAGTACATAATTTAGCACTCTCCACCCCAGAGTGCTAGTCCGCTGCGGCGACTTTCACGTACGGCGGTCAGCCCGGCGCCGCATGCAACAGGGACCGGACCACGCGCACGCCGACCGAGAGCCGGGCGAGGTCGAACGATTCCCCCTCGATGATCTCGGCGAGCGTGCGGCGCGCGCGGGCGACCACGGCCTCTTCTTCGTCGGACCAGGTCTGCACCCGTTCTTCTGGCTCGGCGTTCTCATCCGTGTGCTGCAGCACCTGCATGGTCAACGACGCGTGGACGCCATGCAGGTCGTCCCGCAACGCGGCACGCGCCATCGTCTTCCAGCGATCGGTACGCGGGAGGGCGATGATCCGCTCCAGCAGCCGGCCGAGACCCAGATGCTCGCCCAGAGCGAAGTGCACCTTGGCCACTTGAACCAGGTCCGTCCCGGTCGCCAGCGAGTTCTCCACCATGCCGAGCCCGGAGTACGCCGGCGGCAAGACCGCCACGCGCACCGCCAGGTCATCCGGAACGCCCGCCTTGAGTAGATCGTCCCGCCGCGCCGTGTACAGATCCAACTCGCGACCGGCCAGCACGTCCGGCAGCGCGTCCAGCAACCGGGCGATCGGCGACTCGAAAAAGCCGATCTGCCAGGCGATGTCGATGGGTGGACGGCGGTTGACCACCAACCAGCGGGTGACCCGCTCGCTGATCGTCCGGCCCGCCAGCCTCATCCGGGTCTGCACGTCCGCGGAGACCACATTGTCCAAGGCGGAGACCGCGGCGTAGAGCTCGGGCATCTGGAAGACCGTCCCGGCCACCGTGTGCGCCCGTGCCAGATCCTCCAGCGAGCCCCCGGTCTCCATCGCCAACCGGAACGCGAACGTGGTCCCCGCCTGATTGACCAACTCGTTGACGAGCGTGTTGGTGATGATCTCTCGCCGCAGCGGATGCGCGTCGATCCGGTCCGGGTAACGCTCCCGGAGCGCACTCGGGAAGTACGCGTGCAACAGCTCGCCGAGGTGCGGGTCGTCCGGCAGCTTCGTCTCGAGAAGCTCGGAGTACATCGTATTCTTCGTGTACGCGAGCAGAACCGCCATCTCCGGGGAGGTCAAGCCACGGTTGGCGTTCATCCGCTCGTTCATCTGCCGCTCCGTGGGCAACGCCTCGATCGCCCGGTCCAGCTGCCCGTCCGCCTCCAGTTTGCTCATGTACGCGCGATGCACGTGGGCCAGGTTGTGCGAGTTGCGCACGGCCATCGCCAGCGCCACGTTCTGCCCGTAGTTGGTCGCCAGCACCAGTTCCGCGACCTCGTCCGTCATCTCGGTCAACAAGCTGTTGCGCTGCTTCTCCGTCAGGTCGCCGGAACGCACCACGCCGTCCAGGAGGATCTTGATGTTGACCTCGTGGTCCGAGGCGTCGACGCCGGCCGAGTTGTCGATCGCGTCGGTGTTGATGTAGTGCGGCCGTTCTTCGGTGGAGCGCAGCGCGTACTCGACCCGGCCACGCTGAGTGAACCCCAGGTTCCCGCCCTCGCCGACGCATGCGCAGCGCAGCTCGGTCGCATCGATGCGGATCGCGTCGTTCGCCTTGTCGCCGACGTCCGCATGAGTCTCGGTACTGGCCTTCACGTACGTCCCGATGCCGCCGTTCCACAGCAGGTCGACGGGTGCGGCGAGGATGGCCCGCATCAGCTCCGCGGGCGTCAGCGCCGACACTGACGATCCGAGGTCGAGCCGCTCGGCCACCTGCGCGGAGATCGGGATGCTCTTGGCCGAGCGCGGATACACGCCGCCGCCCTCGCTGATCAAGTCGGCCGAGTAATCGTTCCACGTCGAGCGCGGGAGCTCGAAGAGGCGTCGGCGCTCCTGGTAGGACGTTGCGGCGTCCGGGTTCGGGTCGAGGAAGATGTGCCGATGGTCGAACGCGGCCACCAGCCGGATGTGCCGGGAGAGCAGCATGCCGTTGCCGAACACGTCACCGGACATGTCACCGATGCCCACCACGGTGAAGTCCTCGTTCTGGCAGTCCCGGCCCATCTCGCGGAAGTAGCGCTTCACCGATTCCCACGCACCGCGCGCCGTGATGCCCATCGCCTTGTGGTCGTACCCGGCCGATCCGCCGGAGGCGAACGCGTCGCCGAGCCAGAAGTCGTACTCCTTGGACACCTCGTTCGCGATGTCCGAGAACGCCGCGGTGCCCTTGTCCGCGGCCACCACCAGGTACGGGTCGTCGCTGTCATGCCGGACGACGCGCGACGGCGGCAGCACCGTGCCGTCGTCGGCGCGATTATCCGTGATGTCCAACATGCCGCGGATGAACGTCTTGTAGCACTCGATACCCTCGGTCAGCCACGCCTCCCGGTCCGCCGACGGATCCGGTAGCCGTTTGCCCACGAAGCCGCCCTTGGCCCCGACCGGAACGATGACCGAGTTCTTCACGGCCTGGGCCTTGACCAGGCCGAGAATCTCCGTCCGGAAGTCTTCCCGACGGTCCGACCAGCGCAGACCGCCCCGAGCGACGGCGCCGAAACGCAGGTGGACACCCTCCATCCGGGGCGAATAGACCCAGATCTCGAACTTCGGACGGGGTTGCGGCAACTCCTGGATCGCCTGTGAATCCAACTTGAAGCTGATCGCCGTCGAGCTGCCGTTCGACCGGAAGAAGCTGGTCCGCAGCGTCGCCTGGATCAGCCTGAGGAACGAGCGCAGGATGCGGTCCTGGTCGAGGCTGGCCACCTGATCCAGCGCGTCCTCGATGCGTTCGGCGACCCGTCCGATCGCCGCCTCCCGGGCCTCCGGTCCTCCGGTCCGGTCCGGATCGAAACGGACCTCGAACAGCTCGACCAGCATCCGGGAGATGTCGACATGCGCCGAGAGGCTCTCCTCCAGATAGGTCTGGCTGAATGTCGAACCGGCCTGCCGCAGGTATTTAGCGTAAGCGCGGAGCACCGACGCCTGGCGCCACGACAACCCGGCCAGAGCCACCAGCGCGTTGAAGCCGTCGCTCTCCGCGTCACCCCGCCAGGCGGCGACGAACGCATCCTGGAAGAGGCTCTTCAGCCGATCCCCGTCGCCGCTGTGCAGACTGGTGAATCGCAGACCGAAGTCGTAGATGTACACCGGCGCTTCCGCTTCCCGGCGCACGATCTCGTAGGGACGCTCGTCGACGACCTCGACGCCCATCCGGGACAGCAGCGGCAACATCCGCGTCAGGGAGATCGGCGTCCCGGTACGGTAGACCTTCAGCCGCCGGTCGGTGGACGAGGCCCCCACCGGCCGGTACAGGTTGAGGCTCAGCCCGTCGGCCTCTGGCAGCTCCTCGAGCCGTCGCACGTCGGCCGCCGCCGTCCGCGCCGGGAAGTCCTCCTTGTACCCCTCGGGGAACCCGTCCTTGTACCGCCGTAGCAGGCGCGCGGCCGACTCTTCGCCCAGCTGCTCGGCGAGCGCGTCGGAGAAATCGTCCGTCCACGCCCGCGTCGCCGCGGTCAGCTGCCTCTCCAGCTCTTCGGCGTCGATGTCGGGCAACGGGCGGTCCGGTACCCGTCGTACCACGAAGTGCAGCCGCGCCAGCATCGACTCGCCCAGCCGCGCAGTGAAGTCGATCGACTCCCCGCCGGTTGCGGCAAGCAGCAACCGCTGAATGCGTTCCCGCACGTCCGTGTTGTAACGGTCGCGCGGCAGATAGACCAGGAAGGAGAGGTACCGGCCGTAGTCGTCGCGGCGGACGAACATCCTCAGCTGCCGACGCTCGTGCAGGTTGACGACCGCCAGCGCGATCGGCAGCAGTTGGTCGACCGGGGTCTGGAACAGCTCGTCGCGAGGGTAGGTCTCCAGTACCTGGAGCAGATCCTTGCCGGAGTGACTACCAGGCGCGAACCCGCTGCGCTCGAGGACCTCGCGCACCCGGCGCCGCACCACCGGTATGCGCTGGACACTCTCGATGTAGGCGGCGGAGCTCAGCAAACCGAGGAAACGTCGTTCGCCGATGACCTCGCCGTCGTCGTCGAAGATCTTGACCCCGATGTAGTCCAGGTACGCGTCCCGGTGCACGGTCGCCTTGGAATTGGCCTTGGTGAGCACCAGCAGCCGCTTCTCCCGGGCCTTGGCACGGACCTCCGGCGGCAGCTTGGCGAACGAACCGGACAGGTCTTGGTCCGCGCGGAGAATGCCGAGACCGGAACCGGTTGCGGCCCGCAGCGCGTCGTCGCCGTCGATCTCTTCCAACAGATACTCGCGGTAACCGAGGAAGGTGAAGTGATCGTCGGCGAGCCACCGAAGCAGCTCACGCGATTCCTCGACCTCCTCCTCCGGCACTGGCAGCGTGTCCGGCGTGAGCGACTCGGCCAGGTCGATGGCTCGCTGTCGCATGCGCTGCCAATCCTCGACCGCGTCCCGCACGTCACGCAGCGCGTGGCGCAGCAACTCCTCGATGCGCTGCTGCTCCTCCGGGTCGTCGCGCCGGTCGATCTCCACGTGCATCCACGATTCGACCACCGCGTCCGGGATCTCGCCCAGCCGGGCGTCGTTGTCGTCCAGGTCGATGATCTCCAGCAGGTTGCCCGCGACGTCGCGGCGGACGATGATCTGCGGGTGCACGATCAGCCGGATGAGGCTGTCGTTGTTGTGCAGCGCCATGGTGATCGAGTCGACCAGGAACGGCATGTCGTCGATGACGATCTCGACCACGGTGTGCCCGGTCGACCATCCGTGCTCGTCGACGGTCGGCGTGAAGACGTCCACCACGGCGGTGCCCTGCGGCCGGTATTCGGCCGCGCGCCGGTGCGATGCCGCGGCGCCGAAGATGTCGACGGGATCCCGGTCGACCAGGTCTTCCGAGGCCACGTGCCGGTAGTAACGGCGGAGGAACCACTCGTCGGCGTGCCGGTCGTGACGGTCGCGTTCGGCGACCGCTGCCGCCTTCGCGAGTAGCTCCGACTTGGCCTCTTCCAGCCTGTTACGCATGGTGGTCTACCCCCGCGACGTTCGCGCCATGGACCTCGTTGTCCACGGTCACTACCACCCTAATGCCCATCCATGCGTCCCGCCCGCGGACCCTAAATGATCATGTGAAGTGGGTCTTCTCGTGCCGTACCAGGTCTGCAGGCATGGTAGTGCTGGAGAAAACCCACTTCACATGATCATTTAGGTGGGGTGGTGGGGGCGTGCGGAAAATGTGGGGGGTATACGTCAGGATTAGGTGTCATGGAACTGCACAGCGAACTCCGGTTCGACGCCGATCCCTACGCCGTGTTCGGCATGCTGACCGACGAGGCCTACATCGCCAAGAAGACCGTCGCCGCCAAGGCGCTACGGCATCAGGTGTCGGTCAGCCGGGACGGGGACCGCGTCACCATCGAACTGGTCCGGATCATGCCACCCGATGTACCTGATTTCGTCCGCCGATTCGTCGGCGAAACGATCGACATCAAGCAGACCGACGTCTGGGAACCGGCCGCACCGGACGGGTCCCGGAACGGCAGGATCACCCTGGAGATGGTCGG
Source organism: Phytoactinopolyspora halotolerans (assembly GCF_010550675.1). GTDB lineage: Bacteria > Actinomycetota > Actinomycetes > Jiangellales > Jiangellaceae > Phytoactinopolyspora > Phytoactinopolyspora halotolerans. Next base: position 11,747 of record NZ_JAAGOA010000015.1, read on the forward strand.
CATGCCGGTCACGTGCAACGGAACCATGCAACTGCAAGGATCGGGTACGACGACGACGGTCACCATCCGCGGAGACATCAAGGCCGCGGTACCGCTCTTCGGCGGCAAGATCGAGGGTGCCGTGCATCAAGGCCTGACCGAAGCCGCCAAGATCGAGGAGCAGGTCGGGCGCGCTTGGCTGGCCGGCGAGCGGTAGCCCAGCCTTCGGGCGCGCCTGGGGCGGCGTCGCCCGCGACCCGTCCGGCCCCGGCGGACGCCGGCCCCGACCGCTCAGCGTCCGGGGATACCGCCGTCGACCGCCCGTAACGGCACGCTGCGTTCCTGCGGGCTCGGCCGTCGCGCACCCTGCCGTGGCGTGGACGGCGCGCTCGGCATCGAGGAATCCGTGTGTTGCCCAGCGCTCGTCGTCTCGCCACTGTCTCGATCGACGAGCGCCTGAGCCAGCTCGGCCGGCCCGGCCACCATCATGGCCAGGGCCCGGCCGAGGTCGTCCCGGTCGAGAGGCTCTTCAGCGGTCCGGCGCAGCCTGTCGGACAGGTCTATCACCTTGTCCGCAGAGCCCAGCGCCGAACGCGCCGCCGTGAGGTGACCACGCTGCAGCGGCCGTCCGGCGATCATCTGCGCGAGCGCATCCGCCGTGTCGCTCCAGTCCGACTCCGGAACTTGCTCGCCGACCAGACCGGCGACGCCCGAGATGACCCGGTCCGCGGCGGCGATCAGCTTCTCCGCCGTCTCACTGTCGCTGTCCAGCGCCGCGAGACGAAGCGCGACTGCAGTGACCAGAGCACTGTCGGCCGGGCTGCGCCGAGGCTGCGAAAGGAGCCGGACGGCTCGTGCAACATACGGCCGGGTCGGCAGCCGATCATCCATCACGGTGACACCTCAAGTTCGTCAGTCGTTACCGGGTTTTCAACCCATGTGCGGATATTCGTGCCCACGCGGAGGAACGAACGTCTCCTTAATAGCACGTGTGCTGGTCCATCGCAGGAGATTCTGCACTGAGCCCGCTTTATCATTCGTTCCACTGGCCCTGCTTCCCCCGAATGGCTGTTGCCCCACGATGGATCCGGTCGGCTTGTCATTGATATAGAAGTTGCCTGCAGCAAACCTTAGGGCATCGGTGGCGGCCGCGATAGCCGCGCGATCCTGAGCGATGATCGCTCCGGTCAGTGCGTAGGCAGCCACCCCCTCCATCTGGTTCAACACCCGATCATAGTCAGCGTCGTCGTAGACGTGGACACCGAGAATAGGCCCGAAGTACTCCGTGGTGAAGATCTCGTTCTCCGGATCGCTGCTCTCCAGCACCGTCGGCTGGACGAACCAGCCTTCCGAGTCGTCCACTCGGCCACCCGCGACTACCTGCACCGACGGGTCTTCCTTTGCCCGATCCAGGGCGGCCGAGTGCTTGGCGAACGCGCGCTCGTCGATGACGGCGCCCAAGAAGTTCCGGAAATCGGTCACCGGCCCCATCGGCAATGACTCCGCCAACGACAGGAAGTCGTCCCGCATCCGGTTCCACATGCTGCGCGGGATGTAGGCCCGCGAAGCCGCCGAGCATTTCTGCCCCTGGTACTCGTAGGCGCCTCTGACCAGGGCAGTCTGCAGCACCTCCGGATCGGCGCTGGGGTGTGCGACGACGAAGTCCTTGCCTCCGGTCTCGCCGACGATGCGCGGGTAGCTGCGGTAGCCGGAGATGTTCTCTCCGACCGTGCGCCAGAGCGTCTGGAACGTCGCCGGGGAGCCGGTGAAGTGGACCCCCGCAAGATTCGGGTCTGCCAGAGCGACCTCGGATACGGCCAAACCGTCCCCGGTCAGCATGTTGATCACGCCCGGTGGCAGGCCGGCGTCCTCGAGCACCCGCATCGTGATCTCCGCGGCCAGCTGCTGGGTGGGGCTGGGTTTCCAGATCACCGTGTTGCCCATCAGCGCCGGCGCGCTGGGCAGGTTGCCGGCGATCGCGGTGAAGTTGAACGGCGTGATCGCGTAGACGAATCCGTCCAGCGGGCGATGGTCGACCCGGTTCCAGACCCCGCGCGCCTGCGCGACCGGTTGCTCGGCGAGGACCTCGCGACCGAACGCCACATTGAACCGCCAGAAGTCGACCAGCTCACACACCGCGTCGATCTCAGCCTGCTGGATGGTCTTCGACTGACCGAGCATGGTCGCGGCGTTCAGCTGCGCGCGGTAGGGGCCGGATGCCAGCTCCGCGGCCTTGAGGAAGATGGCCGCCCGGTCGTCAAACGATAACGCCTGCCAGGCCGGGGCCGCTTCCTGCGCCGCGGCGATCGCCGCCCGTGCGTCCTCGGCCGTGGCGTTCCGCATCGTACCCAGGACATGGTGCCGAGCGTGCGGTTGGACGACGTCGATCTCCTCACCGCCGGCCAGCTTGCGGTCACCACCGATGGCACAGGTCAGCTCGGTCCGCCGGGAGGACAGCTGGGTCAGGGCCGTTTGGACGTCGTCGCGTTCTTCGGAACCGGGAGCGTAGGAGAGAACCGGCTCATTGGCGGGCGGGGGTACCTTCGTCACCGCGTCCAGACCACGCGGGGCGAACGTGGCACACATAGCGCACCATCCCGTTTCTTCATCGAGCTTTTGCGGTCCTTGGCCAGTATCCACCTTCGTGACCGCGGCTCGCGATACTGGGTGATAAACACATCAGTGTCATTCGGCGGGCGACGGCCGAAGAGACCGGCTACCTGCTCAGGCAGCCGACTCCGAATAGCTCGCCAAAAGCTCCGCCGACGTGCGCACCGACGTCTCCAGGACGCGCAGCCGCCGGGTCGTGTCCATGACATTCCCACCGATCTCGGCCAGATCATCCGGCCCGGGACACAGAATCGTCACCTTCGTCCCCTCGGCGCGCAATTTGTCCGTCTCACGCAGGCACCGCCGGGTCACCCGAACTCGCCATTTCCGTTCCACCCGGGACAGCAGAGCGCGCGGCCGATCACTGGAGAACGAGACCGCCGGCGCCACGACGAACACCTCGTCCAAGCCCAGTCCGGCGAGAAGATCGACGGACGTCGCCGAGCAGGCGCCACCGTCCACATACCGGCGCCCGTCGATCACGACGGGCGCGAACCAGCCTGGAATGGCACAGGACGCCATCACTGCTTCGGACAGCGGCGCCTCGGGCGTGCCCTCCCTGCCGAACGGGACCCGCCGCCCGGACTCGTAATCCATCGCGACGATCCACAGACCCGGGTGCGGTGACCATGCGCCATCCGGCGACACCGCAGCCACCAGGTCACCGATGCTGCGCAGATCGCCCCGGCCCTCCGGCAGGAACGCCGCCAGCACCGCCGTCGGGGGCAACTTCCGCAGTCGCGTGATGTTCCGGGTGACCAGCCGGGGCGAGCCGACGCCCAGCCGCGGACGCATCGGACGCGACCCGCCCGTGGCATGGTCGTAATCCCACAGATAGCCGGCGAGCGGACCATCGACCGGCCGGCCGAGTTGGTGCCCGTACAGCTGCCGCACGCTGACACCCGCGCCCAGCATGGCCGCGGTCACGGCTCCGGCCGACGTTCCCAGGATGTGATCCACGGTGCGCATGTCGACGCCGGTGGCGTCCTCGATGGCGGTCAGCGCGCCGACTGTCCATGCCGCACCCAGCAAGCCGCCCCCGCCGAGGACCAATCCTCTACGGGGGCCTTCACCCACGTTACGCAGAGGTTTCATCTCTTCATTGTGCATGACGATCTCGTGGCGTGCATGGGTCACCGATTCCGGCTCGAGCCACCGCTGATGTCGGCGTTCGCGGATGTCACGACCGGCGCGTCGGAAGAAGCGTCGGACGCCGCCGAGGCGGTGGCGGCTGCAGGCCTGCCAGTCGCCGGCTCAAGGCCAGGATCGCGTGCCGCGCCGCGGAACGGGGAGCGATCTCGGCCAGCGTCCGTCCCGACACCAGCGCAAGGTCCAGAGCGGCCGGGTCATCAGGGACGAAGGCGGCCGGCTGCACGCCGACGAAACGCTCCAGGGCCGCTCCGATCTGTTTCTCCGGGCCGGCGCCGGCGACGGATCGCCGCACCTTGTTCACCACCACGTGCGTCGCGGAAAGATCAGACACGATCTCACGCAGATCAGCCAGGCCCCGCACGAACCGTCCCAGGCTGATCGGATCCGCCGCGCCGACGGCCAGCACCACGTCGGCAGAGGCCAGGGTCGTCACGGTGGCACCGTTCCTGCGCGGTGCATCCGTGTCGAAGACCATGGCCTCGTCCTCCTCCAGGCAGAACCCGCAGTCCACGACGGTGGCCGTGGCCACCGAACGGGTCTGCGACCAGACCGCCTCCAATGCGGCCGGGCGTAGCTCCGTCCACCGCGCGGGCCGGGTCACTCCGGTCAGCACGTGCAACTCCGGGGTGACCTTGCGCGCGTATCGGGCCAGCGCGATGGCGTCGAGCTGGCCCTGGTTGGCCATCCGGGCGGCGCCCGCGAGTCCCGGGGCGTCGTCGAGCAGGCCCAACGTCTCCGCGATCGACGCTCCGTACGTGTCGGCGTCCACCAGCATCGTGGACGTGCCGAGCATGGCCAGCTCCATGGCGACATTGGTCGCGATCGTCGTCCGCCCCGGCGCTCCGTACGGACCCCAGACCGCGATCAGTTGCCCGCGCTGTCCGCCTCGTTCGACGAATTCGAGCGGGTCGGCGTCGTCCTCCGCGCTGCGCTGCCGAATCTCCGGATGGAACGCGCTCCGGCCGCCGTCCGGCACGACGCGGTGGCTGCCGCGGCCATCCCCGGGCGCAGAGGATTGCGCCGCCGTGATCGCGTCCAGCACCGCGGCGGCGAGCTCCGACGGCTCGGCGTCGACCGGGATGCAATGGTCCACGCCGAGCGCGGCCAGCCGTTCCCGGCCTGCCGCATCACCGGCGGATACCACTCCGATCACGCCCACCCGGGCGCGTCGCATGGCGTCCACGGCATCCCGGTCGAGGCGACGCAGGCCGGACGAAACCAGTGCCACCTGGCCGAGCCCCGCACCGACTGCGCCCAACAGATCCGCGAGGTCGACGCACCGTCGCACCACGGCGAATCGTCCCGGCGCCGACCGCAGCGCCGTGATCAGATGCGTGTCCCGGCCCGCCTCGGTCACCGCGGTCAGCACCTGGACCTGCTCTGCCGTCTCCAACTCGCTGCGTTCCTTCCTCTACCGATCTCCGCTACGGCAGCTGCGACAGGTAGATCCGCTCCGCACGGCTCGCGGCGATCAACTCACCGACCAGTTCGTCGACGCTTCGGCTCGACTCCTCGTCGCCCTCATCGCCGTTCTCGCCACCGTCGCCACGGACGGCCAGGGTCACGGTCGCCGAGCTTCCGCTCACTCCGAGCGCCCCACCGGTGTCCGCCTCCGTCACGGTGACCCCGGCTGCCAGCCGTTCGGCCGCGCCGTCGGCGGCGGGAGTCAACCAGACGTCGACCATGTCGCCAGAGGACAGCCGTGCCGGCATCTCGGTCGCCGGAAGCGACACGGTGACGAAGCGCACCGCGGCACCGCCGGACGCGACCTCGTCCGCGTCCATGACGGCCGACGCGGGCACCAACTCGCCGGCGCGCACCTCCCGCGCCACGACGTGCCCCGCACCGAGGTCACCGGTGAAGTACCGTCCGTCGTCGCCGTCGAGCGCAACGTGCCGCGTCTGGACCAGTTCGGCCGAGAGCGGCTGGCCAGGGGCGAGGTCCTCGGCGGCGGCGAGCACCGGCACCGTGTCCCCGGCAGCCGAGACGACACGCGCACCTACCACGGTGGACACCAGCACCAGCAGCACACCGATGATGAGCTGCGGGTTACGCCACCTCATCTGACGCACTCGGTGGGCAGCCGGTGCGTCAAGTCCCACGGAGCCGTGCGTGGGCGAATCGACGTCGCTGTTGATCTTCACCCGCGAAAGCGTAGCGGCGTCGCGGGCCGCATGCCGGGTGAAATCCTAGATTCTTCCTCTCAAGTGCGCCGCAGCGTCGCCAGGGCGCTGAAGGGAACCGCCACCCGGGGATCGGCAGTGGCCCTGACCTCGCCCGGCAGCCTGCCGACCACGTCGAAGAAGTCGCCGCCGACGCGGTCGACCGTGCCGGTCATCATGGAGCCGTCGACCAATGTCGCGACCACCGACGCCCGATCCTGCGAGACGGCACTGAGCGCCTGGCCAAGCAACGGCTCGACGACCGGTGCGTCCGTTCCGTGCAACGCTGCACGCATCCCGGCACCGGACACGGTCAGAACGGCGGCTCGGGGCACCAGAATCTCGCTTCCGGCCGGGTCGTCGATCAGTAGCCAGGACGGCACGACGGAGGCAAGCCTGCCCCGGACGATGCCGGCTCCACGCACCCGCACCTCGATCCCCCGGCCACGCGCCGAGCGTAGCCGGTCCACCAGGTAGATCTCCTTGCGCACGGAACGAGTGCGCACCGCTATCTCGTCGTCCAGCTCGAGACGCTCACTCTCATCCAGTTGCGCTTCGATGTCGGAGAAGAGACGTTCCCACCGCATCGGACGACGGTAACCGGGGGCCGCGGCACCGCAGGGCCCAGGGTGGAAGACCGGACGATCAGTACGGGTTCGCGCAACGCGATATGCGAATGACGCGCTAACCCTTGACGCAGTACTCATTCAAGGGATTGCATAGATCATCGCCGTCGAACAGAGGCAAACGATGAGTAAAGGGCGGAGTCACAGGTGGATACTCGCAAAAATACCATTTCCGGACATCCTGCGACGGGCGCGGAAACGGCCGGCGCGAGCAGGCTCAGCCTGCTTCGCGCCCTGGTCTCCGCTGCTGGGTTCGGGGCGCTCGTGGCCGCACTGTGGTGGGGCACCGCTGACCCACTGACCGAGGTGGTGGCAGGCACGGCCGGCTTTGATCAGCTCATATCGGCCGCCGCGGCGCTGGTCGCGTGGGCGCTGCTGGCCTGGCTCTTCCTGGTCGCGGTGGCGACCGCCCTGACCACCGTGCCGGGCCGTGTCGGCCGTGCGGCCGTACGGTGCGCGCACCGGATGGCGCCGCTGGCCGCCCGGCACCTGGTCCGGGCCACCCTCGGCATGGCAGTGGCCACCGTCCCGCTCACCGGTGCCGCGGCGTATGGGGCCGGGCCGCATCCCGCACCTGCCGTGTCGGCAGCCGCGGCGGCCGGTTCTCTCACGGTCGATGTCGACTCGCTTCCGGAGATCGGCCGGCCGCCGGTGGCGGAACCGGAGCTCGGTGATCGGCAAGCCATGGACCCCAGCCCTGAAGACCACCGCACGGACGGCCGGCCGCCGGAGGCCGAGCCGCCCGATGCCGAGCACCCACCGGCTCATGAAGGGCCGAACCGAGACGGAGCGGCCCGAAACGAGGCGGACCGCGACGAAGCACAGACCACTGGCACGGTCACCGTGAAGCCCGGCGACACGCTGTGGAGTCTCGCCGCCGAGCACCTCGGCCCAGGCGCGACGTCCGCCGACGTCGCCGCCGAATGGCCCCGCTGGTACGAGGCGAATCGGAGCGTGATCGGCCCCGATCCCGACATCATTCAGCCGGGCACCCGGCTGAACGTTCCGATGCGTCCCTGATCTGGCAGGTCGACAGCGCTCCAATCGAGGATGAGATGACGCCACGCACCCCTACCGGACACGCCCGCCCCCGCGCCCGGCCACTACCGGTTCCGGTGACCGATCCGCCATTCGACGACGAGCTCGGCACCATCGCCACGCCCCGGCCGCGCAAGCGCCGCGTCTCCCGTACCGCGTCAGCGACCGCGGTCCAGGGCACACTGGCGCTCTCGGTCGCGACATCCAGCAGCAGTCCGTCCAACCTTCTCGCCGACCGTCCACCACGCCGCCTCGGCGAATCGCCGCGGACGCCGGAACGGCCGGCAGAGCTACCGGATCCGCGCCGATGGTCGGCGCGGCTGGCCCAGGCTGCGGTGGAATCGATCCAAGGCAGGCGACCGTTTCAACAGCTCCTCCGGTGGACCAACGATGAGGTCTACGAATGGCTCGGCAGCCAGGTCGCCGCGCGCCGGGGCCGGCCACCCGGACCCCGGCCCTCGGTGCGCTCGGTACGGGTCAGCGAGATCGACGACAGCACCTTCGAGGCCGCCGCCGTCTTGCAGATCGGTGACCGGGTCCGGGCACTGGCGATGCGTTGCGAAGCCCACCGGGGTCGCTGGGTCTGCACCGTGTTCGACGTGATCTGAGGCTCGCCGCACGATGCGCACCCATACCGCGGGCCGGCCTCAGGACGACATCCACATGTGCTCGAACGCGTCAGCGTATCCAGTCTGCCCGGACGCGTTCGGGTGGAAGGAGTCCCGGACGAAACTGCTGATGATGTCCCACTGCGGGCCCAGTTCCGGGTCATCCGGCTCGGGCGTCGCGGCGGTCTGCGCGCCCGCCGGCTCCGGTACCGCCGTCGCATCCGCGGTCCGACCGAATTTGAGCCCGTTCAACCAGTCATCCGGGCCGTTGGCACAGGCTTCGTGCCCGTCGAAGGTCTCCTCGAGCCGCGTCCCGGCGGAACGCACCCCGGCCTCGTCGGCGGCACGCTCGATGACGCTGTTCAACGCTCCGCCGAGCCGTCGAATCATCTGCCTCTCTGCCGCTGACAACAACGGTGTGAGCGCGATGCAGTTGTCGCGCACCTCCGGATCAGGGACCAGCAGCGGATAACCACCGACGATCAACTCGTCGTCGGGTGCGGCCGCCTGGACGGCCCGGTACAACTCGGTGAGCGGGTCGACCAGCGCGTCGATCTCCGCCCTGATCGCGTCTTCGCGCCTGGTGCAACTGACGAAGGAGACGTAACAGTTGACCAGTTCGTCGGCGAACCCGACGTCGTTGCCGCCGACGGTCAGCGTGATCAGGCGGCCACCGGCACCCTGCAGAGCCTCCAGCTCGTCGATCTGCTCGTAGACATCATCGATGACCGCGCCCGAGCAGGCCAGCAATGTCCGCTCGGTGGCCGGCACCTCGTCACTAAAGATCAGCCACGCCCACGCCTGCTGGGTGCGGTCGCAGTCGTCCTCGTAGTCGTCCGTGCCGAGCCCGGACGAGTACGAGTCGCCCATGGCGACGACACCCGCCGGAACCGCACGCGAGACCACCGCGGTCGGCCGCTCACTCACATTCCCGTACGCTGCCGGCGACGCCACCGCGGGCGCTACCGAGACAGCAGCAGTGGCCGCCGCGATACCCACGACGGCCACTGCCTTTCCCTGACGACGTACCCGGCCGAACGTTCCTGCTGCCACGTTGGATCCCTCCGCCTGGACCTTCTCCTCGCCGCTGACTTGACAACGAAGGTAACGGAGAACCGTGACTGGAGGGAACACTTCGAGTGAACGGATCGGTGCCAACCCGGAGTTGAGCCAGCACGGCTCGGCACGGGACCGAGCCGGCTACCGCATCGGCACGCCGCTCGTTCTCACGCCTCCATGGCGGCGCGCTGCTTCGGATCGCCGTGGCAACGCTTGAACTTCTTCCCGGAGCCACACGGACACAACGCATTCCGGGCCACGCCCTCGAAATCGGGCTCCTCGCCGTCCGACGAGGCGGCATGCGAGCCTCGCGCGCCGCCGGCACCGGAGGCCACTGCAGCGCCGCCACCGGAGGCGGAGGCGCGCTCGACACGTCGCTGCACCTGCGCGTCGCCGTCGACCGACGGAGCCGTGTACTGAAGCTGTGCCGGACGACGAGCGGGGGTGAGGCCCTGCGCCTCCACCACCGGCGCCGCCTTCTCCCCGGCGCCCTCCGCCTCGTCCGGTTCCTGCTGCTTGACCTGGACCTCGAGGTTGAACACCAACCTGACCGACTCTTCCTTGATCCCGTCCATCATGGCGGCGAACAGATCGAAGCCTTCACGCTGATACTCGACGAGCGGCTGCTTCTGGGCGAACGCCCGCAACCCGATGCCTTCGCGGAGGTAGTCCATCTCGTACAGGTGCTCGCGCCACTTGCGGTCGATCACCGTCAGCAGGACACGCCGCTCCAGCTCGCGCATCACCTCGCTACCCAGCGTCTCCTCGCGCTCGGCGTAGGCCCGGCGGGCGTCCTCGGTGAGTTTCTCGGCGAGGAGGCCAGCCGACAACCGTTCCCGACCGCCGGCCTGCTCGACCACCTCTTCCGGCTCCACCGATACCGGGTAGAGCGACCGGAGCGCCGTCCACAGCTCGTCCAGGTCCCACGTCTCCGGGTAGCCCCCGCTGGTGGCGCCGTGCACGTAGCCGCTCACGGCGTCGTCGATCATGCTCAGGACCTGCCCGTGCAGGTCCTCACCGCCGAGCACTCGCCGCCGCTCGTCGTAGATGACCTTGCGCTGGTTGTTCAGGACGTCGTCGTACTTCAGCACGTCCTTGCGCATTTCGAAGCTCTGCGCCTCGCGCTGTGCCTGGGCGCCCTTGACGGCGTTGCTCACCCGCTTGTGCTCGATCGGCACGTCATCCGGCTGGTTGAGCGTCCGCATGATCATTTCGACCCAGTCGGCCTTGAACAGCCGCATCAGGTCGTCCTGGAGCGACAGGTAGAACCGCGACTCACCGGGGTCGCCCTGCCGTCCCGACCGGCCGCGCAGCTGGTTGTCGATCCGCCGGGACTCGTGTCGTTCGGTGCCCAGCACGTACAGGCCGCCCAGCTCGCGCACCTCCTCGCGCTCGGACGCCACCTGCGCCTCGTACTTCTCCAGCGCCGCGGGCTCCGCCGCCGCGTACTCCTCCGGGTTCTCCACCGGATCGAGACCACGCTGTTTCAGCTCCGCGGCGGCCATGAACTCGTGGTTGCCGCCGAGCATGATGTCGGTTCCGCGACCGGCCATGTTCGTGGCGACGGTGACCGCACCGCGACGCCCTGCCTGCGCGATGATCGCGGCCTCGCGGTCGTGCTGCTTGGCGTTGAGTACCTCGTGCGGGATGCCTCGCTTACGCAACAGCTGAGACAGCCGCTCGGACTTCTCGACGCTGGTCGTGCCGACCAGCACCGGCTGGCCCTTCTTGTGCCGCTCGGCGATGTCCTCGACGACGGCGGAGTTCTTGGCCTCCTCCGTCCGGTAGATCTGGTCGTCCCGATCCATCCGGGCCAGTGGCCGGTTCGGCGGGATCGGCACCACGCCGAGGCCGTAGATCTTGTCGAACTCGCTGGCCTCCGTCATGGCGGTACCGGTCATGCCGGCGAGCTTGTCGTAGAGGCGGAAGTAGTTCTGCAAGGTCACCGACGCGAGCGTCTGGTTCTCCTGCTTGATCTCCACGCCTTCCTTCGCCTCGATCGCCTGGTGCATGCCCTCGTTGTAGCGGCGACCACCGAGAACACGCCCGGTGTGCTCGTCGACGATGAGGACACTGCCGTCCACGACGACGTATTCCTTGTCCCGCCGGTACAGTTCCTTGGCCTTGATCGCGTTGTTGAGGTACTGGATCAGCGGCGTATTGGCGCTCTCGTAGAGGTTCTCGATCCCCAGCCAGTCCTCGACACGCTCGATGCCCGGCTCGAGGACGCCGACGGTGCGCTTCTTCTCGTCGACCTCGTAATCGGTGTCGCGGCGCAGCCGCTCGGCCAGCTTGGCGAACTCGCCGTACCACTTGGTCGGCTGATCTGCCGGCCCGGAGATGATCAACGGGGTACGGGCCTCGTCGATCAGGATGGAGTCCACCTCGTCGACGATGGCGAAGTTGTGTCCGCGCTGGACCATGTCCTCGACCCGCTGCGCCATGTTGTCGCGGAGGTAGTCGAAGCCGACCTCGTTGTTGGTGCCGTAGGTGATGTCCGCGGCGTAGGCCGCACGGCGCTGGCTCGAGTTGAGCCCGTTGACGATGATGCCGACCTCGAGGCCGAGGAACCGGTGCACGCGCCCCATCCACTCCGCGTCACGACGCACCAGATAGTCGTTGACCGTGACGATGTGGACGCCCTTGCCGCTGAGCGCATTGAGATACGCGGGCAGCGTCGCCACCAGCGTCTTACCTTCACCGGTCTTCATCTCGGCGATGTTGCCCAGATGCATCGCGGCGCCACCCATGATCTGGACGTCGAAGTGACGCTGTCCGAGTGTCCGCTTCGCCGCCTCACGCACGGTGGCGAACGCCTCCGGCAGCAGATCATCGAGGGTTTCGCCCTCTTCGAGCCGCTTGCGGAACTCATCGGTCATACCGCGCAGCTCGTCGTCCGACAGGGCGGAGAACTCGTCTTCGATGCTGTTGACCTGTTTGACGATCCCCTCCAGGCGCTTGAGGACTTTGCCCTCTCCAGCGCGGAGGATTCTGTCGAGCAATACGGGCACGCGGGTCAACTCCTAGCCAACGTTGTCTGCAAAGCGGCGCCAGCCTCATGGGCTTCGACATTCCATGGTACGTCGCGGCCACGGAAGGGTAACGGCTCGATGACGCAGGACTGTGCCCACACCCGAACCCCTCGTCGTGCGCGCCGAGCTGTCATGGAATACCGATTGCCGTACGACTACCGCACCTGGGCAGGATACCCCGTATGGAACCGTTCGAGCTTCGGGGCGATCGCGTCCTGTTGTCCGCACCGACCACTGCCGACGTCGACCGCATCACCGAGCTGTGCCAGGATCCCGACATCCGGGACTGGACGACGGTTCCGTCGCCGTATACCCGCATGCACGGTGAAGAGTTCATCGCCCAGGTCGCCGAGGCGTGGGCGGCCGGAACAGCGTTGAACTGGGCGCTGCGCGACCCGCGGGATCAGCGGCCGCTCGGCATGGTCGGGCTCAACCTGGACGGTCATGGAGCGGCTGAGATCGGCTTCTGGATGGCGCCCGAATACCGGGGGCAAGGCCTGGTGGCCGCAGCGATCCGCCTGGTGATCGAGCGCGCCTTCGCACCCGAAGGGCTCGGCCTGCAGAGCATGGTGTGGCGGGCGTATGTGGGCAACTGGTCGTCGCGCAGGGTCGTGTGGCGGCTGGGGTTCGCGTTCGAGGGGACCATCCGTTCACATCTGGTCCAGCGCGGGCGCCGACGCGACGCGTGGGTGGCGACCCTGCTGCCGGGCGATCCGTTGCAGCCCAGAACGCCCTGGCTGGACATACCGACCATTCACGGTTCCCGCCTGCGGCTGCGGCCGTTCGTCGACTCCGATGCCGCTGCGGTCAAGGAGGCATGCGAAGATCCGATGACGCGGCGTTGGCTCACACTTCCGACGCCTTACACGCTCGCCGACGCGCGCGGCTACATCGACCGTCACGCACACGATGCGGCGTCCGGGCGAGGCGTGACCTGGGCCGCCGCGCACCCGGCCGGCGGGCCGGCGCTCGGCGCCTTCACGCTGACCTTGGCGGGCGTCCGGCACGACCAAGCGTCGCTCGGGTACTGGGTCCATCCGACGGCTCGCGGAGTCGGCATCGCGACCGAGGCTGTGCGGTTGCTGACCCGGCACGCGTTCATCGCCGCCGACGATGGAGGGCTCGGGCTACGCCGCGTTCAAGTGACGCACACCGAAGGCAACGACGCCTCCCGCGCCGTGATCGAACGAACCGGATTCCGGTACAGCGGCCGTCAACGCTCGGCCGTCCGGCTTCCCGACGGAACCCTCGCCGACCAGCACTGGTACGACCTCCTTCCGGAGGACCTCATCTAAGCGTGCCGGTGAACCGAACGACATCGCGGTCGTCGGGACAACCGCGATGTCGTTCGAATGGTGACTACACATGCCGAAGAGCTCGGTCCAGCTCGGGAGCGAGGTCGCCCGCTCCTGCGACGAGGACCTCGTCGAGCCCCAACCACCCGGCAACCGACCTCAACTCCGCCGCCAGCTCCTCGGCCGTCTCATCGGGAGCATCCGCTTCACGCCACGCCGCCTGCACCCGCAGCACGCCGTGCTGCCGATCCGACTTGAGGTCGACTCGCGCGACGAGCCGCTCCCCCAGCAAGAACGGGAGCACGTAGTACCCGTACACCCGTTTCTCCTTAGGGACGTAGATCTCCAACCGGTAGGCGAAGTCGAACAGCGCCTCGGTGCGCGCCCGCTCCCACACCAGCGAGTCGAACGGGCTCAGCAGGGCACGCGCCTGCACCCGCCGCGGCACCCGGGCATCCCGGTACAGGTACGCCTGCCGGCTCCATCCCTCGACATTGACCGGAAGCAACTCGCCGCTCTCCACCAGCTCCGCGATCGCCTGCCGCGCGTTCGCCACCGGCAGACGGAAGTAGTCCCGCAAACACTGCTCGCTCCCGACACCGTGCGACCGAGCCGCGATCCGGATCAGTTCTCTGCCGGCCTCCTCCACTGATGGCGTCGGGGCGTCGAAGACCTCCTTCGGAAGCACACGCTCCGGCAGGTCATAGAGGCGCGCGAACGAGCCGTTACGTCCGGCGGATGTCACCTCGCCTGCCCAGAACAGGTACTCCAGCGCCGCTTTCACGTCCGACCAGTTCCAGCCCCAGTTGTCCTTCCGTCGCGGAGCGTCGTGCTCGATCTCACCGGCCGTCACCGGTCCCAGCCGTTTGACCTCGTCGAGCACCCAACTCATGAACTCCGGCTGCTCCTGGGCAACGCGTCGCATACCGCCCCACGCCGCCTCGTCCGCCGTGTCCATCCGATGCCGGAACAACGGCTGCATATGCACCGGAACCAGCGACGCCTCGTGCGCCCAGTACTCGAACAACATCCTGGGCGCCTTCCCGGACGCCTTGTCCAGCAGCTCCCGCGGATACGCGCCGATCCTGCTGTACACAGGCATGTACTGGGAACGCGAGAACACGTTGACCGAGTCGATCTGGATGACGCCGACGCGATCGAACACCCGCCGCAACGCCCGCCGGTCCGGCCGAGCGGGGCGCGGATCCGCGAAACCCTGCGCGGCCAACGCGACCCGCCGGGCGGCAGCCCGCGACAGCCTCTCTCGTTTCCCCATGTCGCGGACGCTACCAACCCCCACCGACAACCCTCGACCGGTGCCGTGATGCCGCCGACCGTCGCCCGGTGGACTTGACCACCACCGGCCCGCCCACCGACCCTGATCGGCTCCGCGACGCACAGAGCCGATCGCCAGACGACGCGCCCGGTGCCGCCCGACAACACGCGGCAGGCAAGGCAGCCGGCCACGCCGCCCGGCCGCTGGATCGCTGGATCGCTGGGCCGCTGGATCGCTGGATCGCTGGGCCGCTGGATCGCTGGGCCGCTGGATCGCTTGGGGCGCCGGGCGCCAGGGCGCACACCATCAGCGACGCAGCCCCGAGACCAGGCCGAACGCCGGGAAGGCCGGGGAATTCTTCGACCGATGTTCGGGCGGCGGCAGATCCGCGCAACCAGCACGCACCATCACTCCGCCGCCCGCGTCAGAGGGAGAAGAACTTCCCCGGCCTCACCAAGGCGACCACAGCTTGATCTCGGCGCACACCGTGATCGCCGTCAGCATGAACGCAGTCAGCCCCGGGCGTCCACCGCCCTCACCACCGCCATCACACGTCGAGCCGGATCACGCCGTAGTCGTAGCCCTGCCGCCGGTACACAACGCTCGGCATCTTCGTGTCGGAGTCAACGAACAGATAGAAGTCGTGGCCGACAAGCTCCATCTCGTAGAGAGCCTGATCGCGCGTCATCGGAGCTGCCTTGTGGGTCTTCTCGCGTACCACCATCGGCCCGTTCCGCTCGATGTACACGTCGGGGTCCTCCGTCTCCACTGCCAACGGCGCACCGGGAACCATCTCCGGCTCCGGCGCGGGCGAACTCATGGGTGCGGCGGGTTGCTGCGGCACGGCCGCGTCCAAGCCGGCGCCGGCGCTCGAACCGAGCGGCGCCGTCGCGGCCGCGACCGACATCGGTGTCCGGTTGCCGTGATGGACCCGGCGACGGTCGGCCGCTTTGCGCATTCTGGCGATGAGTTTGTCCATCGCGAGATCCAGGGCGGCACGCTTGTCCGCCGCGGCGGCCTCGGCCCGGATCACCGGACCCTTGGAGTGCACGGTCAACTCCACGCGTTCCGACTCGTCGGAGCGCCTGGGATTGCGCTCTTTCGCAACCTCGACCTCGACCCGGATGACCTTGTGATCGAACTTCGACAGCTTGGTGAGCTTCTCGGCTACGTGTTCGCGGAACCGCTCCGGCACGTCCGTACGACGGCCCTTGACGACAATATCCACTCGTAACCTCCCGGTTGGGCTAGACGGTCGAGATCACACCCGAATACCAGGGGAGCACCCCTGGTCCTGGCGACGGCCCGCGATACCGGATGGACCGCGGTGCTATCGAACGGACAACGGGTGCCATGCACAAACGTTAGCTGTTCGTCGCTCGCTGTACACGTTGATCTCGGATGTTCGCAAACTTCTTACTCTTTTCACAGCCGCGCATCCCTACCCGCCGGCGACGGCCACCACCGCTGCCCCGCACGGCCGGTACCCGCCCGCTTCGAGCGCACGAGCCGCCTCTCGCAAGGTGGCGCCGGTGGTCACCACGTCGTCGACGAGGACGGTACATCGCGGCCTCAGCAGCCGACCGGCCGCACGCCGCAACACCATCGAACCGCGCAGGTTCTCCGCACGCGCCGTCCTGCCGAGACCGGCCTGATCCGCGACCTTGCGAGCATGCCGCAGGGCGGGTACCACCGTCGTCCGCTCACCCGCACGTCGTAACACCGACGCCGCTCTGAAGGTGATACGCAGCACGGGGTCGTGACCGCGCGACCGGACGGTGGAACGGCGAGAGGGAACGGGTACGAGCGCCGTGGGTCGCCGCCCGCATTCACCGCATCCCGCGTCGAACGGGGACAACGCCGTGACCGCCACGGCCAGGGCGTCCCCGAGCGGTCGGCTCAGGCCCAGTCGGCCGTGCTCCTTGTGGTCGACGATCACGGCTCCCGCGACGCCGGCGTAGGCCGCCGCGCCGGCCACCCTGAGCTCCGTCGCACCCGGAAGGTCGTACACCGGCGCCGCCGGCCCGATCAGCTCCTCGCGACAGCCGGCACAGAGCAGGCCGGGTTCCTGGCCACATCCGCTGCAGACGCTGCCGAACACCAGATCCTCTCCGGCGACGACCAGCTCCGACAGCCGTTCATGTATCCGCATACCCGCACTCCACCCGGTACGCAGCGCCTACCTGGCTGGCAGGCTTCCGATAACTCCACCCTACGCCGAACCCGAGTGCCGGCAACCTGTCTCCGACCGGATTTCGTCGTCGTCTCCGCCAGGTCAGGACACCGTTTCGCGGACGAACACCGGCGCGGTGCCCTCGCCCGCATCCGCCCACCGGTTCCGTGTCTCGTGCTCGAGGAGCAGCCCTTCCTCGGTCGCCACCACGGTCCCACCGGTGGCGTCCGCCGCTACCGAGGTCGCGTCCAACACCGAACCCCGGTTCGCCACCACGGAGCCGAAGATATCCAGGAGGTATACGTCGACCTCGCGGTGCTCGGCCTCTTCCGCGTCCGGCTCGTCGCTCTTCTCCTCCGACAGCAGCGCGATGTGCTCGGCGCCGCTGAAGTCCACATCGACGGCCGTACCGGCTGGTCCGATGCGCCGCGGGCGCTCGACCGATACGCGCTCCCGGTTCTCGGTATCGTGCACCACCAGCGCCAGGTATGCGGCGCCGTCGGCCACTACAACCATCCGGACGCCGTCCGGCGAGACCGAGACGTTGCTGACGTCGGCATCCTTCAGCCATTCCGAGCGGACCTCGAGCTCGGTGCCGTCCGGTCGCAGCGCCACCAGATCACCTTCGTCATCGATCCGGTCGACCGCCCAGATCACATCGTTGCGGTCCCACGACGGAGACGTCAGTCCGGCGCCCTCGTAGATCACATCCGGCTGCGCCCCATCACTCAGCGTTCCCACCCGGACCGTGAATCCGCCGTCGCCGATCACTGCCACGTCGTCGCCGACCGGGCGAACCGCGATATCGAGGACGTCGGCGGGGTCACCGAGAGCACCGGGCACCGGCTCATACTCGTTGTCCTGCCGCTGGACGACGGCACCGTCCTGCACCGCTGTCAGCACGCTGACCGTACCGGGTCGCTGCAGGTCGTAACGTTCGTCGATGGTGGCGGGGATGGTGGGCTGGTCCTGGCTGAGCAACGGCACGCCATCCGAATCGAGGGCGATGTTGGTCACCTCGGGCAAACCGGACAGCGTGCACGCCAGCTGGGCCGCCATCCACTCCCGCTGCGCCGGCTCGGCATCTTGAGCTGCCACCGACAGGTCGACCGTCGCCACCCCGGCTTCGACCGGCACGCTGGAGACGCCGAGCGCGACGCGCTCCGGAAACGCCGTGTGCACCGCCGGATCCAGCCACTCCGAGGGGCCGTCGAGCAGCATCTGCGTCAGCAGGGTCGCGGTCTGCGCATTGATCGGCACATACACCGGGTCGAGGACGAACACCTCCAAATCCGGCGAGAAGAAGCACAGATTGTGCGACTCGAACTCGCGGGCGAAGATGTCCTCCGAGATGAGCGTGCCCTCAGGTGGGTTGGCGATGCGCCATTCACCGTCGATCTGCGCCATCTGCAGGTCGATCTCACGCGTCGTACCAGGCTCGGCAACCTCGAATGAACCGTTCTCGTCAACGGTGCCCGCCACCGCGATCGTCATCCGGATGACGTTGTCGTCCAACTCCTCGATGCTCGGCCGGGCGCCACGGTGCACCGTGATCCCGGCCATGGGTTCCCATGACGCCTGAGCGTCCGGGGTCAGGAACATGGTGGCCGTCTCATAACCGGGCTGGTACGCGCGCATCGCGTCGAGGAAGCCGTCCACGATGCCCGCCGGCTCGTCCCCGGGGCTCGGTGATGCGGCGGCGAACGCCACATACGGCGGCGGTCCCGGATCGCGGACCGGGTTGCCCGCCACCACCGGCCCGGACGTCGGTACGTCCGCGCACGCGGCGAGCATCAGCACCGCGATGGCGAGGACCGCCGTCGCGCGTCCGTGCTTCCGGTTGCCATCAACCACCCCGTGTCACCTCCGCATCCGCCGAACCCGAACCCTGGGGATCCGTCGCACCCGTCGCGTGGGGTGCATCCGTCGTGCCCGTGGTGCCCGCTCCATCCGACGCGCCTGTCCTGCCCGTTCCCTCCGGCGCACCGGGACCGGGAGTCTCGGCTTCGGTGCGCGTCACGGACTGGTACGGACCTCCCACGCCAAGCCGGCCATTCCCCAGGTCGTTGGCGTCCGCCGGCACGAGCGTGAGTGGTGACGTCGTGATGTCCTCCCCGGCCCGCCGCGGCAGCGTCAGTCGGAACTGCGAGCCGGCGCCCGGCTCCCCCCAGGCCTGCAACCAGCCACCATGCAACCGCGCGTCCTCAAGAGAGATCGACAGACCCAGTCCGGTCCCGCCGGTCGTACGCGCTCGCGCCCGGTCCGCGCGCCAGAACCGATGGAACACCAACGACGACTCGCCCGGCTTGAGGCCGACGCCGTAATCCCGGACGGAGACCGCGACGGCGTTGTCGTCCGCCGCCACCCGGACTATCACGTCGTTGCCTTCCCCGTGCTCCACCGCGTTGACCACCAGGTTACGCAGCACCCGCTCGATGCGACGAGAGTCGATCTCGGCCACGCATTGATGGTTCGGCATCTCCTGGACGATCTGGCTGCCCTTCCGCTCCGC
The DNA here is from genome assembly GCF_010550675.1 of Phytoactinopolyspora halotolerans. Taxonomy (GTDB): domain Bacteria; phylum Actinomycetota; class Actinomycetes; order Jiangellales; family Jiangellaceae; genus Phytoactinopolyspora; species Phytoactinopolyspora halotolerans. The sequence goes on from NZ_JAAGOA010000015.1 coordinate 31,269, forward strand.
CAGCGGCTCCGCGGCGTCGATCACGGACTGCACCAGATCGCGCAGGTCGTGTCGCTCCGCGTTGAGCACTGCGGCGCCCGCGTCGAACCGGCTGATCTCCAGCAGATCGTTGAGCAGCGCCTCGAACCGGTCCAGCTGCGCCTGCAGCAGCTCCGCGGAACGGTGCACCACCGGGTCGAAGGTCTCCCGCGACTCGTGCAGGACGTCGGCTGCCATCCGCACCGTGGTCAGCGGCGTGCGAAGCTCGTGTGAAACGTCCGAGACGAACTGCTGCTGCATCCGCGACAGCTCTTCGAGCTGGCCGATCTGATGCTGCAGGCTGGCGGCCATCTGGTTGAAGCTCGCGGCCAGCCGGGCCAGGTCGTCGCGTCCGCGCACCGCCATCCGCTCGGACAGGTTTCCTGCGGAGAACCGCTCCGCGATCCGCGCGGCGAGCCGCACCGGGGTGACCACCTGCCGTGTGACCAGCCATGCCAGCGCACCGAGCAGCAACAACAGCAGCAGTCCCGCGGTCACCAGGGCCGTGCGTACCAGATCGATGGCAGCCTGCTGCTCGGTCAACGGAAACAGGTAGTAGAGCTCGTATTCGTCGCCGGTGGGCGCCGTCACCTGACCACCCACCGCAAGCGCCGGAATCTCTCCCGTGGGAGCCCCGCTGCTCGTGTCCGGGATCGCGGTGTAGGTGTGGAAGACCCGCTCCTCGCCGCGGACGTGCTCGCGCAGCGTCTCCGGAATGACGCCGGGCACCCACTCCAGCGGTATGCCCGGCGAGGCCAGCTGCACCGCGTTGTCCTCGGACCCCAGCATGACCACCTCGTACAGGGCGTCCGAGCCGGGCTGGTTCCCGCGGTTGGTCAAGCTCTGGGTGATGTCGGACAGCAACGGGCTCCAGGACCCCGACGCCGTGTCCGCCGCGGCGTCGAGGTTGCGCTGGGCGTAGTCGACACCGGCCGAGGCGTCCGCGACGGCCGAGTCGGCCTTGGTCTCCAGCAGTCCGTCGCTGATCTGTCGCATGAGCGTGGTGCCCAACAGGATCACCACGATCAGCGACAGCGCCAGCGTCGCTGTGATGACTCGGACCTGAATGGAACGCTGCCACGCTCCACGCACCGCATGCCATGGACGCGTGAGCGCCTGGGCCATGCGCCTACCCTGCCCCTGCCCGGTATCCGACTCCGCGCACCGTCACCACGATCTCCGGCCGCTCCGGATCGTGTTCGATCTTCGATCGCAGCCGCTGCACGTGGACGTTCACCAGCCGGGTATCGGTTGCGTGCCGGTACCCCCAGACCTTCTCCAGCAGCTCCTCCCGGGTGAACACCTGCCACGGACGCCGCGCGAGGCACGCCAGCAGATCGAACTCCAGCGGAGTCAGGGAGATGGTCTTGCCATCGCGCTTGACCGAGTGCCCGGCGACGTCGATGGTGACGTCCCCGACCTGCAGCGTCTCGGGCTTCGGCTCTTCGGTGCGGCGCAGCCTGGCGCGCACCCGAGCCACCAGTTCTTTGGGCTTGAACGGCTTGACGACGTAGTCGTCCGCACCGGATTCCAAACCCACGACGACGTCGACGGTGTCCGTCTTGGCGGTGAGCATGACGATCGGCACACCAGACTCCGCACGGATCTCCTTGCAGATCTCGATGCCGTCGCGGCCAGGGAGCATCACGTCGAGCAGAACGAGGTCGGGCCGGAACTCCCAGAAGGTGGGCATGACGTCGTCGCCATTGGTGACGATGGCGTGCTCATATCCCTCCCCGCGCAGCACTATCCCTAGCATCTCCGCCAACGCGGTGTCGTCGTCGACGATGAGCACACGTCCTTTCATAGTCCATATGGTGACACTCCCAGCGCCCAACTGCTAATAAGCCAGGCCCGAAATGCCATGATGGCCACTGCCGGGCTGTAAATTCTCACCCTGATCGAGGGAGAAGAGCGACGATGTCGGGAACCGACAATCCCCACGGTTGGGGGCCACCGGACGGCGGCGAGTCTCGTGACGAGGCCGATGGTCAGCCCGCCCATGGTGACCAACCGGAGCCAGGCGGCCAGTCGGAACCAGAACGCCGGAACGGCTGGGACCAGTCCAGCGGTCAAGGCGGCTGGCAACAACCAGGCGGCCCGAGCCAGCCCGGCGGCGGCGAAGCCGGCTGGAGCCAGCCAGGTGCCCAAGGCGGCTGGAACCAGCCGGGCGGTCAAGGCGGCTGGAACCAGCCGGGCGGCCAAGCCGGCTGGCAACAACCCGGCGGCTACCAACCCCCTCCGGGCGGCATGCCCGGCCAACCGGGCGGTTGGGCCACGCCCCCTGGATGGACCTGGCGTCCGCCGGATGTGAAGCCAGGTGTGGTCCCGTTGCGACCGCTCGGCGTAGGCGAGATCCTGGACGGAGCGGTCACCACCATCCGGCGCAACCCGCGGGTCATGCTCGGACTCTCCGCCGCGGTGGCGATCGTGACCCAGCTGATCGGCATGCTGGTCACATGGATCATGCTGGATGACGTCGCCACCCTCGAGGAACTCGACGAGACCCAGGTCACCACGGACGAGGTGCTGGAGGTGCTGGCCAGCACACTCGGCGGTCTCGGCGTGCTGCTCTTCGTCACCTGGATCGGCACCGTCTTCCTCACGGGCATGCTGACCGTGGTGGTCGGCCGTGCCGTCATCGGCGAACATCTCACGCTCGGCGAGACCTGGGCGCACGCCAGGCCGCGGCTGCCGCGGCTGTTCGGCCTGACCCTGCTCTACACCCTGATCTGGAGCGGTGCGCTCTGGGCCGTGGTGATCCTCACCATCGTGCTGGCCGCGGACAGTCCGGAGGCGGCGCTCGCCATGCTCTTCCTGGGCGGCCTCGTCGCCGTTCTGCTGAGCATCTGGCTCTACGTGCGCTACTCGCTCGCCGCACCGGCGCTCATGCTGGAGACGCAGACCAGCGGGCACGGCCCGGCCACGCCCATCGGTATCCGCAAGGCGCTGAGCCGGTCCAGCCAGCTGGTGTCGCGCTCGTGGTGGCGCGTCTTCGGGATCCTGCTGCTGGTGTTCCTCATCATCGCGCTCATCACCCAAGTCGTCAGCATCCCGTTCAGCATCCCCGCGCTGCTCGGTGACGGCGACATGTTCACCGTCGTCGGCATGTCCTTCGGCGCACTCGTGCTGAGCACACTCGGCTCGGTCATCAGCGCCATGATCACGGCGCCGTTCAATGCCGGCGCCACCGCCTTGCTCTACGTGGATCTGCGCATCCGGCGCGAGGCCCTGGACCTGGAACTCGCCCGAGCGGCGAACGTGGAGCTGCCCGGGCGCCCGGGTCACGATCCGGGTCCAGGTCAGGGCCTGGGCCCCGGGGGGATGTCGCCAGGGCAGTGATCACCGTTCTCTTCGGCGTCCCGATCGATCTCGATCGCGACGAGGCACGCGACCTGGCCCGGGAGGAGCTCTCGCGGCCGGGATACGAGCGTGACGTCTCGCTGCCGGCGCGCGTTCTGGAATGGCTTCTGGAGCAGTTCAACCGCCTGGTGAGCGGTGCCGCCGGCGCGATCCCCGGCGGCCTCGGAACCGCCCTGATCCTCGCCGCCGCCGTGGCGGTCGCCATCGTCGTCGTGCTGCGCACCGGCCCACTGGCCCGTCGTCGGCGGGAACGGGCCGGCGCCGTCTTCACCGAGGCACGGCGCACCTCAGCTGAGCACCGGGCCGCTGCCGACGAAGCGGCAGCGACACAGGAGTGGTCGACGGCCGTGCTGGAACGGTTCCGGGCTGTGGTGACCGGACTGGAGGAACGCGGCGTCGTCGATCGCCGCTCCGGCTGGACCGCCTCGGAGCTGGCCCGGCACGCCGGTGAGCGGCTCCCGGACACCGCGCGGCAGCTCGCGACGGGGGCGCATCTGTTCGACCACGTCCGCTACGGCGGGCGCATCGCCACCGCCGACGACGACACGACCATGCGCTCCTTGGACGACGCCGCCCGCAACGCCCGTCCACGGACCACGGCGGAGACGAGTCCGCAGATGGCGGTGCCGCGATGACCGCGCCGACGCCGACAGAGACCCGTGCCGCAGCAGATACCGGCAGGCCCGGCCCGGGAACGCGCGGGGCCGACCAGGGCGTCGGCACGTCCGGCGAGGAAACGTCCAGCGCCGTCCTCACCCCGACCGCCACTCAGCGGTGGCGGCGCTGGCGGTTCCCGCTCGGCATGACCGCCGCCGTGCTCCTGTTCGCCGTCCTGCTGACCATCCTGCAAGACCAGACCAGCCGCGGTTACCTCGATCCCGACGGTGTGAACGCGAGCGGCGCCCGAGCGCTGGTCCGGCTGCTCGAAGACCAAGGCGTCACGGTGACCGACGTCCGCACCACGGACGAGGCGGTCAACGCCACCACCGCCGGCGACACCCTGCTGGTCACCGAGCCGGATCGGCTCCTCGACCAGCAGATCGAGCGGCTGACCGCGATCGGGGCCGACATCGTCCTGGTCGGATCCAGCAACGTCGGACCATTCGCTCCGGATGTCTCGGCCGCGGGAAGCACACCCGACGAGGTCGTCGATCCACAGTGCGAGCTGCCCACCGCGGGTCGCGCCGGAGCCGTTCGGCTCGGCGGATACCAGTACCACGGCCCAGACGGGGCCGCCCTGTGTTATCCGGCGGGCGGCGCCGCCACGCTCGTGGTTCTGGACGCCGACGACGCGGAGCATCGATTGGTGCTGATCGGCACCGGCGCACCGTTGACCAACCGCTACCTGGACCAGGACGGCAATGCCGCGCTGGCGACGGGCCTGCTCGGCCAGAACGAGCGGCTCACCTGGTACCGGCCCAGCCACGAGACGCCGCCCGAGGACCAGCGGAGCATGGCCGACCTGATGCCGGACTGGGTGGTCCCCGCACTGGCGCAGCTCGCGATCGCCGCCGTCGTCGCCGCCTGGTGGCGCTCGCGGCGGTTGGGCCCGGTCGTCACCGAGCCGTTGCCCGTCGTCGTCCGCGCGGCCGAGGCGACCGAGGGCCGGGCGCGGCTGTACCGGCGAGGCCGGGCGCGGGCACACGCGGCGGCGATGTTGCGTGATGCCGCGGTGCGCCGGCTGCGCCGACGGCTCGGCCTGCCTGCGGGGGCTCCTGTCTCAACCGTCGTCGACGCGGTCTCCACCCGCTCCGCCCTGTCCACCGATGCGCTCACCGAAATCCTCAACGGCTCCGCACCCACCGACGACGCCGGCCTGGTCCGCCTTGCGGACTCGCTCGACGCACTCGAAAAGGAGGTCCACACGTCGTGACCGACGCCCCCACCGCCCCGCGAGACTCCCCGGACCCTTCCGAACAGGCCAGGGCATCGCTCAGCGCCCTCCGCGAGGAGGTGGCGAAGGCCGTCGTCGGACAGGATTCCGTGGTGAGCGGCCTGGTGATCGCGCTGCTCTGCCGCGGTCACGTGCTGCTCGAGGGAGTCCCCGGTGTCGCGAAGACGCTGCTGATCCGCGCGTTCGCCGCGGCCTTGGAGGTGGACACCAAACGGGTGCAGTTCACCCCAGATCTGATGCCGGGGGATATCACCGGATCGCTGGTCTACGACGCGCGGACGGCGCAGTTCTCGTTCTCCGCCGGCCCGGTGTTCACCAATCTGCTGCTCGCCGACGAGATCAACCGCACACCACCGAAGACCCAGTCGGCACTGCTGGAGGCGATGGAGGAACGTCAGGTATCCGTCGACGGTGCGCCACGGGCGCTGCCGGATCCGTTCGTCGTCGCCGCGACGCAGAACCCGATCGAGTACGAGGGGACATACCCGCTGCCCGAGGCGCAGCTGGATCGCTTCCTGCTGAAGCTGACGGTGTCGCTGCCCGGCCGGGACGACGAGGTGTCCATTCTGCGGCGGCACGCCGAGGGCTTCGACCCGCGCGACCTCGCATCCGCCGGCGTGCGTACCGTCGCGTCGCCGGCCGATCTCGAGGCCGGTCGAGCCGCGGTGAAGTCGGTCCGGTTGGCCCCAGAGGTGCTCGGATACATCGTCGATGTGTGCCAGGCGACCCGCACGTCGCCGTCGGTGCAGCTCGGCGTCTCCCCGCGTGGCGCGACCGCGCTGATGAACACCGCCCGCACCTGGGCATGGTTGTCCGGCCGGGACTACGTGACGCCGGATGACGTCAAAGCGCTGGCCGGCCCGACGCTGCGGCACCGTATGCGGCTACGTCCGGAAGCGGAGATGGAGGGCGTCGGCACCGATTCGGTGCTGGAGTCCATCCTCTCGACCGTCGCGGTACCGCGCTGATGATCGGCGGTACCGCGAGCTCGGCGCCCGGGCAGGTGCGGACGGGGGCGAATGTCTGATGGTGGTGACCGGGCGGCTGGCACTGCTCGCCCTGCTGGCCGTGGTGGTGGTCGGCGTGGCTGCGCCTTCGGCGGCCGGTGTGCTCGCGGCCACCGGCGTGCTGCTGATGCTCGCCGCTGCGGACACGGTGCTGGCCGGGGCGGTCCGGCCGCTCGCGTTCGCCCGGGGCGGCGACACCATGGTCCGGCTCGGCGAGGAGGCCGCTCTCACGCTCACCGTGCAGAACGACGGATCGCGCCGGGTGCGGGGTGTGCTCCGGGACGCGTGGCCGCCGTCGGCCGGTATGGCCACCGACAGGTTCGACGTCGACATCCCGGCCGGCGAACGCCGCACCCTGCAGGTGCGCATGCGTCCGACGCGGCGCGGCGACCGGTCGGCCGACCGCGTGGTGGTACGTTCCTTCGGCCCGCTGGGGCTGGCCGGACGCCAGGGGGCCCATCGTGTGGACTGGTCTCTGCGTGTGCTGCCTCCGTTCCACGCGCGGCGGCATCTGCCCTCCCGGCTGGCCCGGTTACGCGAGCTGGACGGTCGCTCCGCGGTGCTGACCCGGGGCGCGGGGACCGAGTTCGATTCGCTTCGCGAGTACGTGGTCGGTGACGACACCCGGTCGATCGACTGGCGGGCCACGGCGCGGCGCGGGGACGTCGTCGTCCGCACCTGGCGGCCGGAACGTGACCGCCATGTCCTGATCGTGCTGGACACCGGACGGACCTCCGCGGGACGGGTCGGCGGGCTCGGCCAGGCGGCAGACGCGTCGGCGGAGCACGCGCCCCGCATCGATGCGGCCATGGACGCCGCCCTCCTGCTGGCCACCCTGGCGGCGCGCGCAGGCGACCGGGTCGACCTGCTCGCATATGACCGCCGGGTACGTGCCTCGGTCGAACGCCCTCCGGCGACCGAGGTGCTGCCGAGGATGGTCAACGCGTTGTCCACCGTCGAACCGGAGCTGCTGGAGACGGATTACCGGGGACTCGCCGCCCAGGTGCGCTCACGCGCCGGGCAACACGCGTTGGTGGTGATCATCACCAGCATCGATTCGGGGACCGTGGAGCATGGGCTGTTGCCCGTCGTGGCCGCGCTGACCGACCGGCACACCGTGCTCGTCGCTTCCGTCGCGGACCCGAGGATCGAGGAGATGGCACGGTCGCGAGGCGATGCGGCCACCGTCTACGCCGCGGCCGCTGCCGAGTACGACCGGCGCGGCCGAGACCAGGTCACCGAGCTGCTCCAGCGGCGCGGGGCACACGTCGTCGATGCCACACCGGATGATCTCCCGCCGGCCGTCGCAGACGCCTATCTGGATCTCAAGCTCGCGGGCCGGCTCTAGGCCGGGGGCTAGGCGGACACCGGCAGCGCGTCCCCGCGGACCGTCTCGTCCAGGTCCCCCACCTCGCCGGCGGCCACCGCTCGCCGACCGAACACCCAGATATAGGCGAGGAACGCGAGTTCAGCGACGACTCCGATGCCCACCCTGGCCCACGTCGGCAGCCCGGACGGGGTCACGAACCCCTCGATGATCCCGGAGATCAGCAGCACACCGGCCAGACCGACCGCCAGCCCGACGGCCGCACGGCCGCGTTGCGCCAGCGCGTCGGTCCGTCTCATCGGTCCCGGGTCGATCACCGTCCAGCCCAGGCGCAGGCCTGCTCCCGCGGCGACGAAGACCGCCGTGAGCTCGAGCAGCCCGTGCGGCGTGATCAACCCGAAGAAGACGTCCAGCCGGCCCGCGGATGCCATCAGCCCCGCCGAGACCGCCACATTCAAGACGTTCATCCAGAGGATGTAGATCACCGGTAGGCCGAGGAACACACCGAAGATGAGCGCGCCCGCCGCGACCCAGGCATTGTTGATCCACACCTGTGTGGCGAACGAGCCGGCCGGATTGGCCGAGTAGTAGTTCTCGAAGTCACGCTCGACGAGCTGCCGGATCTCCTCCGGGGCGGCGATGGTCGCCTGGACATCCGGGTTTGCCGCCACCCACCACGCGATCACGGTTCCGATCAGAACCGAGACAGCCGCGGCGGTGACCCACCAGTACCGGTTCAGATACACGGCCGCCGGGAAACGCACGGTCAGGAATCGGACGACGTCGTTCCACCCCGGGTCCCGGGAGCCGGCCACCGCTGCGCGCGCCCGGGCCACAAGGCTGGACAGCTTGCCGAGCAGGACCGGATCGGGAGCGGCGGAACGGACCATCGCCAGATGCGTCGACACGGTTCGATACAGCTGGACGAGCTCGTCGGCCTCCGGCCCGGACAGCCGTCCACGCCGCCGCACCAGATCGGCGAGCCGATCCCACTCCTTCTGGTGCGCGGCCACAAACGCGTCGACGTCCACGCGGCTCCCTTCCGGGTCGAGCAGATCGAACCCGCCTCGAGCCTAAACCGCGACTTCGATCCCGACAGGTGCGGGATTGCAGGCTGGAATGCGCTTCCGGGCGACTGACGGCGTCGCGTCGTCGCGAAGTGTCGCGCCGTCGCGAAGTGTCGCGCCGTCGGGAAGTGTCGCGCCGTCGGGAACCGTCACGTCGTCGCGACGTCAGGACGCGTGCGGCCGTATCACACCTACTGCCGCCGACGAGAGGTAGTGAGCGGCAGGACACAGGGACCGTGCGGCAGACTGGGCGGTATGAGCGACGTCGTGACCGGAGAGGCCGTCCCGCTGGAGCTGCGGCTGGCCAAGTTCCCGTCTCGCACCATCGCGATCGTGATCGATCTCGCGGTGTACTTCCTGTGCGGGCTGGCACTGTTCGGCCTCGTCAGCGCGGTGATTCCGGACGTGGATCAAGCCCTGGCCACGGCTCTGGGCCTGCTGGCCGTGATTGTGCTGCTGGTCGCATTGCCGACGACGATCGAGTCGCTCAGCCGGGGCAAGTCGCTCGGCAAGCTGGCGCTCGGGCTCCGCGTCGTCCGCGACGACGGCGGCCCGATCCGCACGCGCCATGCCCTTGTCCGGGCATTGAGCGGTGTGTTCGCCGACTTCGTCATCACATCCGGTGTCGGCGCCGTCTTCTGTTCGCTACTGAACGAGCGCGGCAAGCGCATCGGCGACGTCCTGGCCGGCACCGTCGTCATCCGAGAGCGCATCCCCGCTCCCTCTGGCATTCCTGCCACGCCGCCGCAGCTGGCAGAGTGGGCCGCGGGCCTGGAGTTGTCCCGGCTGCCGAACGAGTTGGCGCTGTCTGCCCGCAGCTATCTCAGTCGCTATCATCAGTTGGCGCCGGGCGTCCGCGACCCTCTCGGGGCACAGCTGGCCGATCAGGTGGCCGCTGTGGTCTCGCCACCGCCGCCGGACGGGGTGCCGGCGTGGGCGTACCTCGCTGCCGTGCTCAACGAACGCGGGCGGCGCGAATCCGTCCGGCTCGCGGCGCAGCATCCGGCCCAGCAACAGGACGCACCCGGCCAACCCCAGCAGCGTCCGCCTGCGCCGCCGGCACCGCCTACGCAGGAAGCCGCCCCGTCCCCCCGTGGAACCGCGGCTGCCGACGGCACCGCTGGCGACGAGCACCGGGACCAGGCAGAACAGCGCCGCAACGGCAGCGGCTTCGCCCCGCCCGCCTAACCTCGACCATGATCATGAGCATTTACCGTGCCATATGAACGGTTACTGTTCATGATCATGGGAGGGCGGGGGTGACGGTGAAGGCTGTACCGCGGCCGGTGATCACCGCCGACGGCTCGGAGCTCGGGATGAACGCGGCGCGACCCTGCTCCAGCCGCATCGGCTCCGCCTGACCGCTGTGAACGATGTTCGCGCCGGTGCGCAGTTCCGCCTCCCCGTCGACGACGAGCACCACGCGCGGGCCGTACCCGCTCGGGCGAATCTCCTCGCCGCTGAGTTCGAGCCGGCAGATCCGGAATTCGTCGAGGTCCATGATCGGGTAGACGTGTTCCTGCGGTCCGCACTCGCGTGGCAGGATCCGCTGGCCGCCGTGCGGCTCGTAGCGCAAGATCCGCTCCACCTCGGTGGTGTCGACATGTTTGGGCGTGAGGCCGGCCCGCAGCGTGTTGTCCGAGCTTGCCTGCGGCTCCACGGCGACGCCGGACAGGTACGCGTGCGGTACTCCGGCGCCGACGAACGCCGCATCGCCGGGCCGCAGCGGCACGCGGATCATCAGCGAGGCCAGCAGAATGCCACGGTCGCCGGGGTACACGTCGGCCAACCGGGCAACGATGCGCAGCGCCTCCCGGTCCTGACGCGCGGCAGCGATCTCCGTCAGCACCCGGACGAGGCGGCCCGCCTCCGTCTCGGGGAGGTTGAGCCACGCCGTGACCAGGTCGCGGAGCCCGTCGTGGCGTTTGAGCATCGCGATGGCGTCCGCGAACTCATCGGGGGCGATCTCCTCGAACAGCCACACCAGTTCGCGCGGCTCGCGGAAGCCCATCAGTGCCTCGAAGTCGGTGAGCGCGACCACCATCTCGGGCTTGTGGTTGCGGTCCCGGTAGGAGCGCTTCGGCGAATCGAGAGGGATCCCGGCGGCGTCGTCGGCCGCGTATCCCTGCTGGGCCTGCTCGATGGTCGGATGCACCTGGATGGACAGGGGGCGCTCGATGGCGAGGATCTTCAGCAGGTACGGGAGCACGCCGCCGAACCGCTCCGCCACGCCGGCTCCGAGTGTGGTCTCCGGGTCGTCGGCGATGTAGCGGTCCAGCGTGCGCCCGTCGCCCGCGACCGTCGACGGCGAGCCTGGATGAGCGCCCACCCAGAGCTCCGCCTGCGGCTCGCCCGTGGGCTCCTGTCCAAGCAATGCGGGGATCACGGTAGGCGACCCCCACGCGTACGAACGCACCGGATTCTCGAGAAGTACGGCCACGGTCAGAACACTAACGCAGCCGACTTCGAACAACATAGTTCGAAAACGGTGAGATTCGGCGGACCGGGCGTCCGTGGTGCGCTGAGTGCATCTGCGTGGTGCGCTCAATACACGTTGGAACGGGGCGGAATGCGCTTCCCAACGGTCACTCAGCGCACCATGACGGTTTCGCGCCGATGGCAGAAGCGGACAATGTCCGGAACGGACGAACGGCACCGACGTCACCAATGAGAGGCACCGACCGGGTGCCGGCCGGCCAGGGAGGCCAGAGATGAAGTACATGATCATGCTGTACGCGTCGCAACGCGAGTACGACCTGATGACGGGCAAGCCGACCGACCAGCCCGCCTGGACTCAGGAGGACGTCGCGGCGATGCACGAGTTCATGGCGAAGTGGAATCAGGAGCTGGTGGAGTCCGGCGAGTTCGTGGAGGCTCGCGGCCTGACCGCACCCGTGCACACCCGCCGGATCCACGGCGTCAAGGACGGCGTTCCCGTCGTCACCGACGGACCGTACGCGGAGACCGAGGAGGTCCTGGCCGGGTACACGATCGTCGAATGCGACAGCTTCGATCGGGCCACCGAGATCGCCGCAAGGATCACCAACAGCCCGCACCCGGCCGGCGAACCGACCGGAAGCGAGTACATCGACGTTCGTCCGATCGTCGAGGGCTTCGAGGACTTCGACGTCCAGTGATCTCATGACCGGCCACGCCGTCGAGGACCTGTTGCGCGAGCTCGCGCCGCAGGTCCTCGGTGCGCTCGTGCGCAGGTACGGGAACTTCGACGCCGCCGAGGACGCCACGCAGGAAGCGCTGCTCGCCGCCGCCACCCAATGGCCGGACGAGGGCCTCCCCGATAGGCCGAAGGCGTGGCTGATCACCGTCGCGGCACGCCGGCTCACCGATCTGCTCCGCAGCGAACAGGCGCGGCGCCGGCGCGAGGACTCGATCGCGCAATGGAGACTCCCCGACGAGTGGCTGGCGCCGGCCGCTGATCGGCCGCCGCACGAGGCCGACGACACCCTCGTCCTGTTGTTCATGTGCTGCCACCCCGCGCTGCGGCCGCCGTCGCAGATAGCGCTGACCCTGCGCGCCGTCGGCGGCCTGACCACGACGGAGATCGCTCGCGCGTTCCTGGTCCCGGAGGCGACCATGACGCGACGCATCACCCGGGCCAAGCAGAGCATCAAGGACAGCGGCATCCCGTTCGCCTTGCCTCGGGACAGCGAACGCGGGGAACGGCTGAGCGCCGTGCTGCACGTGCTCTACCTGATCTTCACCGAGGGGTACGCGACGACGTCCGGACCGGAACTCACACGGGCCGACCTGTCGGCCGAGGCCATCCGGCTCACCCGGCTGCTGCATCGCACGCTTCCCGACGCGGGCGAGGTGGCCGGGCTGCTGGCGCTGATGCTGCTCACCGACGCACGGCGGGCCTCCCGGACCGGCCCGGGAGGCGAGCTGATCCCGATGGCCGAGCAGGATCGGAGCCGGTGGAACTCCGCATACATCGCCGAAGGTGTGGAGCTCATCAGCCGGACGTTGCCCCGTGGCGAGGCGGGACCGTACCAGCTTCAGGCGGCCATCGCCGCGCTGCACGATGAGGCCCCGACGGCCGACGCCACCGACTGGCCACAGATCCTCGCCCTCTACCAGGTGCTCATGGGGCTGTCCGACAACCCCGTCGTCGCACTGAACCATGCCGTGGCGGTGGCGATGGTCCACGGCGCACCCGCGGGCCTGCGCCTGCTCGAACGGCTCCGGCCCGACCGGCGGATCTCCGACGACCACCGGTTCCACGCCGTCCGCGCACACCTGCTGGAGATGCGAGGCGACGACGGCGAGGCGTGCAAGGCCTACCTGGAGGCGGCCGAGCGCACCACCAGCCCGCCCAGGCAGCGCTACCTGCACGGCCGGGCCGCCCGCCTGAGGGAGAACTGACAGAATCGGCGATGTGCAGATCGGGATGCTTGGCCCCTTCGAGGTTCGCACCGACGACGGCGCTCTCGCCGACGTGCCGGGCGCCCGGCTGCGCGCGCTGTTGATCGCGCTCGCGCTCCAACCAGGACGTAGCGTCGGAAAGTCCATGCTCGTCGACTGGATCTGGGGGGAGAACCCGCCCGCCGACGCCGCCAATGCTCTGCAACGCCTGGTGTCCCGGCTGCGCAAGGCACTGCCGGCAGGCGTGATCGACGGGCAGGCGGGCGGTTACCGCTTGACGGTCGAACCGGACGACGTCGACGCGTGTGCGTTCGAACGCCTCGTCGCTCTGAGCCGGCAGGCGGAGGGCCCCAGTCGGATACAGCTCCTGCGCGACGCCATGGCCCTCTGGCGCGGTGCGGCGATGCAGGACGTCGGGTTGGAGGGCAGCGAGGCGTTCGACGCAGCGGCGACGCGGCTCGAAGGGCTCCGCCTGACGACGATGGAGGACCGGTTCGACGCGGAGGTCGGCCTCGGACACGGTGCCGAGGTGATCACGGAGCTGACCGACGCGGTGGCCGCATATCCGCTGCGCGAACGGCTGGCCGCCGCGCTGATGCGTGCCCTGGTGGCCGCCGGCCGGAGCTCGGAGGCCCTGCTGGCCTACGAGCGCACCAAGGAGGCCCTGGCTGACACGCTGGGCGTCGACCCATCGCCGGAGTTATCCGCTTTGCACCTCGCGTTGCTGCGAGGAGAGGTGGGCGAGCGAGAACAGGGCCGGAAGACCAACGTCCGTGCCGAGCTCACGAGTTTCATCGGTAGGGACGGCGATGTCGCCGCGGTCCGCGGGCTCATCGCCAAGCACCGGCTGACCACCCTGATCGGCCCGGGCGGCGCGGGCAAGACCAGGCTGGCCACGGAGACCGCGCGCACGCTCAGCGGCGACCTGCCGGACGGGGTCTGGATGGTCGAGTTCGCCCCCATCGACGCCGCCGGTGATACGGGGGGTGGGCCCGAAGGGCAGGGGGGCGGGAAGAAGGTCGCGCAGACGGCGCTCGCCGGGCTGGGACTCCGCGATGCCCTGCTCGGTGCGACGCCCAGCGCGGACCCGGTGGACGGCCTGGTCGCCGCGCTCCGCGATCGCGAGATGCTGCTGATCCTCGACAACTGCGAGCACGTCATCGACTCGGTCGCGGCGCTGGCCGAACAGGTGCTCGGGGAATGCCGCAGGCTGCGGATCCTCGCGACCAGCCGGGAACCGCTCGGCATCACCGGTGAGGCGCTGTGGCAGGTCGAACCACTGGCAGTGGAAACCGACGGAGCCGGGCTCGAGGAGATCGCGGCCTCGCCGGCGGTCCGGCTCCTGCGTGACCGGGCCGACGCGCTACGCAAGGATCTCGGATTCGACGAACACACCACGGCGTTGATGGTGCGGATCTGCCGGGCTCTGGACGGTATGCCGTTGGCGATCGAACTCGCCGCCGCCCGGCTGCGCACCATGACCATCGAGCAGCTCGCCAACCGTCTCGACGACCGATTCCGGCTGCTCACCAGCGGGAGCCGTACGGCGTTGCCCCGGCACAAGACGTTGCGCGCGGTGGTCGACTGGAGCTGGGAATTGCTCACCGACGCCGAGCGGATGGTGCTGCGCCGGCTGTCGGTCTTCTCCGGTGGCGCGAGCCTGGACGCGGCCGAGCGGGTCTGTGCCGGCCCGTACCTTGAGCACCAGCCCGGCCAGGCCGTCACGCACGATCAGGTGTTGGAGTTGCTCACCTCGTTGGTCGAGAAGTCGCTGGTGATCGCCGAGGGAGACGACACCCCGCGCTACCGGATGCTTACCACCATCAAGGAGTATGCCGCGGAACGGCTCGCCGAAGCGGGAGAGGCGGCCCAGGCCCGGCAGGCGCATCTCGCCTACTTCACCGAGCTGGCCGAGACCGCGGAGCCACATCTGCGCCGGGCCGAACAGCTGCAGTGGCTCGCCACACTCGAAGCCGACCATCACAACATCAGTGCCGCATTGCGCGGGGTGATCGCGGACGGCGACGCACAGGCCGCGACGCGGCTCGCCGCCGCCACCGGGTGGTACTGGTGGCTCGGTGGGCGGCGGGCCGAGGGCCTTGAACTGCTGATCGCGGCCGCCGACCTTCCCGGCGAGGCCACCGACGACGTCCGGGCGGTGGCGTACGGGATGGTCGTGCTCTTCGTGACCTCAGGGCAAGGCGACGAACGCCTGGGCGCGGAATGGATCCACAAGGCGCATCGGTTCAGCCGGCGAAGCCACAGCACCAACCCGCTGCTGGAATTCGCGCAACCGCTGGAACGGCTGTTACAGGCACCCGAGGAAGCCGTGTCCGCGTTCGAGTCGTTGCTGGAGAGCGCCGATCCCTGGGTGCGCGCGATGGGTCGATGGCAGGCCGCCAAGATGCGCACCATGTTCGGCCAGGGCGGCCGGGAGGTCGAGGCACAGCTGGAGCAGGCACTCGCGGAGTTCCGAGCGCTGGGCGAACGGTTCGGCATGTATGTGGCCCTGTCCACGCTGGCGACGCAGCTCGCGCAGCGGGGCGAGTACGCCGGTGCGTGCGACTATTACGAGCAGGCGATCACGGTCCTGACCGAACTCGGCGCCGTCGAGGACGTCATCGAGGTACGGACCCAGCAAGCCCCGCTGTACTGGCTCAACGGCGATCACGACGCCAGTGCCGCGGCCCTGGCCGAGGCCGAGCGCTGTGCTGAGGGTGTCACCTGGCCGTACGCCCTGGCCTCCCTGGCGCTCGCCAAGGCGGGCATCGCACGACGACGCGGCGACGCCGGCGCGGCCCGCCACGAACTCGGCGTCGCGACCACTCTCTTGGGCGATGTCGCGGAGCAGCCTAACGTCCGCGCACAGGTCCATGACCTGCTCGGCTACCTGGCTGATGATCTCCGCGAGTCCCGCACCCATCGCGTGGCAGCCTGGCAGGCGGCGTCCGAGACGGGAGCCCCACCGATCATCGCCAACACACTCATCGGGATCGCGGACCTGGCGATCCGCCTGGACGAGTACGAACAGGCGGCCCGGCTGCTGGGCGCCAGCGTCGTCGTACGCGGATCGCCGGACCGCTCCCACCCGGATGCGGCCAGGATCGAGCAGGACGCGCGACGTCACCTCGGCGAGACACGGTTCGCCGAGGTGACGCGGGAGGGAACTCAACAGGACTGGTCCGAGCTGGTCGAGGCCACGCTCGCTTCCTGAGGCTCAGCTTGCCGCACGCTGGATCGTGATGTCGCCGTGCCGGCTGCGGGCGTGCACCGAGACCTTGGCGTCGGACGGGCGGCCCGGTTCTCCCGCCGAAGAGACGAAGTTGTGCACCGCCCCACGCTCGCTGTCGACGTCGAGGGAAGCAGCGACGCCCTCGCCGATGCCCACCTCGATGTCGCCGGAGGCGTTCTTCAGCCTCGCCCGGCCGCTGGTCATCCGGCCGATCCGGATGGCGCCCCCGGCCGTCTCGACGGTGACGTCGCCATCGGCACGATCGATGTCGAAGTCGGCGTTGGCACCGCCGAGCGTCAGGTCGGCGGCGGCGTGGCCGATCCAGGTGTGGCCTCCCGCGCTGGAGAAGTCAACCGGGCCGGTGGCCTCACCGATCCGCATCGTGAACGATGCGCCCTCGACGTCGGCGCGCCCGCCGATCTGACCGATCGTGACATCACCGGAGGCGATGTTCGCCGTCAGCGCGCCGATCTGGTCCAGCTTGACCTGCCCGGAGGCCACATGCAGTTCGCTCGCGCCGAATACGCCGTCGGCCTGAACGGTCGAGTACGCCACGTATGCGGCCAGGCTGGAGCCGGCGGGAAGGTCGATGCTGATGGCGACCGAGCCCTTCTTGTCCCCGGCGGTCTTGGTCTTGATCGATAGCCGGCCGTCGGCGAAGTCGACCTTGGTGTTCTCGGCGACCTTGAGGTCCTTGCGGCTCGCGGGGTCGATGGGTTCGACCCGCACCACCGTGTCGGTGCGGTCGCCGGCGTTGATCTGTACCTGGGCGCCGGCGACTTCCAGGGTGGCGGCGATGGACTCCGGCGTGGTGAATGTCGTCATGACAGCTCCTCGTAGCGTGGTGGTGGTCGATCTGTGGGGGTGGGGCGACCCTCGCCGCCCCATGCAGGGTCAGGCTCGCTTCTGGAAGGTCGAGAGTGACCACACATAGCCGACCAGGGCGATACCGACGCACCAGGCGACGGCGACGATCGCGTCGCCGGAGTCCGGCGCGCCCTCCAGCAACCCGCGCATCGTCTCGATGATCGGTGTGAACGGCTGGTACTCGGCGAACTGCCGCAGGCCCTGGCCCATCATCTCGGCCGGCACGATCGCACTGCTGAAGAACGGCAACATGACCAGCGGCACCGCGGCCATACCCGCGGTCTCCGGCGACTTCGCCGCCAACCCCAGCGCGACGGTGAGCCATCCGGCCGCGAAGCCGAGCAGCACCACCATGCCGACCACGCCGAGCCAATCGAGCAGACTCGCCGACGGATCGAATCCCAGCAGGAGCGCCACGCCGATCAGCGCCGCGATGGCTACCAGGTTGGTCACCAGACTGGCGATGACGTGACCGGTCAACACCGCGCCCCGAGAGACGTCCATGACCTTGAACCGGTTGATGATGCCCTTGGTCATGTCGGAGTTCACCGCGACCGCGGCGCCGCTCAACCCGTAACAGACGGCCAGCAGCAGCAGTCCCGGTGTGACGTAGTCGATGTAGTCGACCCCCACGTCGAAGGCGTCTCCGAACATGTACACGAACATCAGCAGGATGATGATCGGCATCAGAACCGCGTTGAAGACGGAGGTGGGATTACGGGTGATGTGCTTGGAGTTGCGACGCAACATCACCAACGCGTGGGACTTGGTCCTCATTCTCTGGGTGTTCACTGCGCGACCGCCTCTGTGGTGTGGCCCGTCAGGGCGAGGAAAACGTCATCAAGGTCAGGTGTGTGCACGGAGAACTCTTCAGCGGCGAGTGAGTGCTCATCGAGCTTGTCCAGCAGAGCCCGCAACGAATCCGAGCTGCCGTCGCCGGGCACCCGCAGGGCGAGCGCCTCGTCGTCCCGGGTGGAGTCGGTGAAGACCCGCGCGGCCGCGTCGAGTTCCGCGGCGGTGGCGAACCGAAGCCGGACGTGAGTTCCGGGAATCAGGCGCTTGAGCTCGTCAGGTGTGCCCTGGGCGACTATGTGGCCCTGGTCGAGCACCGCGACCTGGTCGGCGAGCTGATCCGCCTCCTCGAGGTATTGGGTGGTGAGGAAGATGGTCACACCATCGGCCACCAGCTCCCGGATGATTCCCCACATCGTGCGACGGCTGCGCGGGTCCAGGCCCGTCGTCGGTTCATCCAGGAAGATGATCCGCGGATCACCGACGAGCGTCATCGCCAGGTCGAGCTTCCGGCGCATGCCCCCGGAGTACGTCGACGCCGGCTTCTGGGCCGACTCGACCAGGTCGAACCGTTCCAGCAGCTCGGTGACGATCCGTGTGCCGTCGGCGGCGCGGATCGGGCTGAGGTCCACCATCAGCTGCAGGTTCTCTTGACCGGTCAGCAGCTCGTCCACGGCCGCGAACTGACCGGTGACTCCGATCGACGCACGCACCGCCTTGGCCTCGGTCGCGACGTCGTGGCCGGCGACGCGCACGGTCCCGCCGTCGGCCTTCATCAACGTGGTCAGCACGTTCACCGTCGTCGTCTTGCCCGCCCCGTTCGGGCCGAGCAGGGAGAAGACCGTGCCCGCACGGACATCCAGATCGATGCCATCGAGCACGACCTTGTCCCCGAATGTCTTCCGCAGTCCTGTGACTGCAATCGCCGAATTCCTCATGTGACCACCATCGGCGCCGGGCCTGACACGGACCCGCCACCGAGCTGACACGCCCGCTGACACGGCGTTCGGCCTCGTGGCCACAAGGTCGTGGCCTCACGTCACGCGGATCGGCAGCCAGCGGCTTCTCCACGTTACGCAAGGCCACGACCCCCGGGGAGGTGACCGGAATCCTCAGCTCAGAACTCGCCTGTGGTCACTCCACCGCTGCCGGACGACGGCGTGGTCACGGTGTTATTCGAGCCTGGCTCCCATGCATCGGCCGAGTCCGGATAGCCGGCCTCCTGGCGTTTGATGCATTTCCATTCGATGCTCGTGCTGGGCGGCAGGTTGCCGATGGTCCCCGTCCAGGTCGGGTAGCCGGCCGGATCCAGCTTCACCGCGCTCGCCGGGGACCACTCGCCCAGCTGAGGCACGTTTCCGACCGCGTACACCGACTGTCCCGGCACGGTGGTGCCGTTCTCGCAGACGAAGTCCAGCGTCACCGGGGCCTGCCCGAGCGTGAACTGGAACGTCTTCGCACTTCCGACGCCGATGTCGCCGGACTTCGCGACGACGAGGTTGCCGCCGGCGTTGTACCAGCCGCTGCCGGCCGCGTCGAACGCCGCCTCGGTGGCGTGCTGAGTCAGCGGCGCCCCATTCAACGTCACGGCCGACGCCTGGGTGTCGTCGACAACCAGCTCGACGACGTTGTCCCGACTTGATGCAGCGCCGTCATACGTGCCGTTGGCGGCGCCGATGGTGACCGTCGCCGTCGACCCCACCAGCTGCTGGCTCAGCTCGGTGGTGCGCACAGCGCCGCTCCGGTAGTCGACCGTCGTGCCGTCGTCCTCGTACAACGTGAAGCCGCTCGCCGCGTCGTCGGCGTAGACCCGGGCGATCAGTTCGTCGTGCACGCTGGAGTCCAGCCGCCGCCCGGTGACGTTCATCGTCTCCTCGTCGACGTGCATCTTCGGGATGATCGCACCCGCCCGGGCGAAGGCCGGCAGCCGGAACGTCCCGTTCACCCACAGCGGCACGTCGTCGAGCCACTGCCCGCTGCTGGAGACTCGCTCATTGGTGTGGAAGTTGATCCAGTCGCCTTCCGGCAGGTACATGTCCCGTTGCCGCTCGCCCTCGCCGGCGACGATGCCCACCAGCAGGTCACGGCCGACCAGCTTCTGGTGGCCCATCTCGCGGACCTCGGGATCGTCCTGGTAGTGGTACACCAGCGGCGGCACCACCGGCTCGCCCTCCTGGTACGCGCGGTGCGCCAGCGAGTAGTAGTACGGCGTCAGTTCGTAGCGTTGCCGGATGTTCGCCAGGTTGCTCGCCGCGTCTCCGACGTCCACCGGCGATGTCGGGTTGCATTCGCACAGGTCCTCGGTGTGCGGCCGGACCGGCACGTCGAACCACGCTCCGTTGGCGAACCACTGCGTATACAGCTCGTCCAGGTCCGAGTCGAGCATCTCGCGCCGGAACCCGCCGATGTCCGAACCGTAATAGTCGATGCCGGACATGGACATGTGCATCTGGGCGTTCTGCTGCGCCGCCAGCGCGGTCAGCTTCGAGCCGATGTCCGCGGACCACATCGCCGTGCCATGCCGCTGGATGCCCGCCGCCCCGGACCGGGCGAGCAGGAACGGGCGCTGGTCCTCGTTCGCGTCGTCGTACCCGCGCGCAATGCTGTCCGCCCAGGTCAGGTTGTACATGTTGTGGTAGTCGGCGTGTGCGTGCTTGCCGGGCAGCACCCCGGCCGTCCAGTCCGACGGGCTGTACATCTCCGGCTCACCCAGATCCAGCCAATGCCCGATGATGCCGTCGTCGATCAGCGGCTCGCGCTTGGTCTGATGCCAGTAGTCGCCGGCGGCGTCCTGGGTCCAGTCGATCATGCCGCCGCGGCCCCACCAGTCGTTCTGGGTCAGGTACACCGGCGAACACGTCGAGCAGCCTTCCCGCACGAGATACCCCCGACCGGCCATGTCGGTGTGCTCCGGCAGCGCCGCCCCGATGTAGGACTCCTCGATGGTCATCAGCCCGACGCCGTCGTCGTTCTCGTACGACGCGATCCTGCTCGCCGGACTCGGGAACGCACTGGTGTCCCAGGTCAGCGACCCCATCGCCGTGCTGTCGGAGCCGGCCGTGACGCCGCCGAACCAGTCCAGGTCCAGCATGAAGCCGTCGACGGGGAAGTCCGCCGAGCGCAGTCCGGCCAGGGTGGTGTCGATCTCGCCCCAGTTGTCGTAGCCGAACTCGGACATCCACATCCCGAACGCCTTCTTCGGCGGTACCGGCGGGCGGCCGGTCAGCTCCATGTAGTCCTGCCGCAGGTCGGGCAGGTCCGGGCCGCTCATCGTGTACCAGCGGATCTCGTCGCCCCAGGTCCGCATCGTCCACGGGTCGCCGGTCAGGTTCCACTCCGTCTTGTAGACGTGGTCCAGGAAGAAGCCGTACCCGGTGGTGTCCGGGCCGACGGCGAACATCACCGGGATCTGGGTGTTCCCCACCGGACCGTTGTCCGCGTCGTACACCATGGCGTTGCCGTAGTTCCCGCCCGGCGAGCGGACCCGGCCGACCCAATCGCCGTCCGAGCTGCCACCGGTGAAGAACTGCTGGCCCAGCCCGTAGGCGTGCTGCACGGACTCCTGGGTGATGTCCAGGCCCTTCCACCCCTGGGTCAGGTCCTGCGGGCACACGGTGTGCAGCAGCACCTCCGGCGTGCGCGTGGTGTCGTACACCGTGGAGCACAACGAGCTGCTGTTCACCTCCACTCGCAGGTCCCCTGTGGTGAGTGTGCTCCCGTTCTGCTGGAACGTGTCCGGCCCCGGGTAGTCGGTCTTCGCCACCTGATCCGTCGTGAACAGCGGCGCTCCGGTCCCCGGGCTGGAACTCACCGCGGACACCTCGAAGTGCACGAGGTCGTCGTCGAGCACCTCCACGATCAGGTAGCCGCCCGACGACGTGAACTCCACCCGCTGCACGCCCAGCGACGCCTCAGCCTCCGGCCCCGCCGACGAGACCAGGATCGCCGCCATCAATCCACCGGCCGCAGCCGCCGCGGGCAGGACGGGCCAGCGCAACCTTCGCAGCACAGTTCGCATCTCAGCCACCCCCTACGGCCGCGCGACGACGAGACGGTCCAGGTTGACGGCGCCGGTGTCGGAACCGTCATAGGCGATCCGCACCGTATGGGCGCCGCCGCTGAGGCCGACGCTGATCGAGGCCTCACCCCAGTCGTCCCAGCCGGACCGGCTCGGCATCGAGACCGTGCCGACCGGGCTGCCGTCCACATAGACCGTCCGGGTGGCGGTGCTCCCGGTGGCGTTGGCGTACCGGAACCGCAGCTCGTGTGTGCCCGACGAGCCGGCGCCGACGCCGAACTCCACCGCATCGCCGGACGACGCGAACTGGTCGACGAAGCCGGTACCCGTGTACCCGGCGTGATCGGTGTTGGTGGACACGTTGGTGTGCTGACCGAACTCCGCCTCGTAGCCGGCCTTGTCCACCCCGGAGAGCAGGACGGCGCGAGCACCCGCGGCGCTGGGCAGCTTGACGTAGGTCAGGTGCTGCACGGGATCCCAGTACCAGCCCTGGGTGGCCGCCTTCAGCCCGGCCAGATCCGCGTACCCCGTCAGCGGCGAACCACCCACCGTCACCGAACTCGGCTCCGTCGATGCCACCTGCAGGGTCGACGTCTCGCCCAGCGCCGGCACCTCCACACTGACCTCGTGGTCCGCCCAGTCCTCGGACGCGCTCACGGTGCGATGGGTGTCGGTCGCGTCGTCGTAGTAGTCATACGACGACGCGCCGTCCGGATAGACACGGAAGACCAGGTTGGTGTGCGCGTCGACGTCGTTGCCGATGCTGCCGCCCAGTTCGTAGTCGGCGTTGAGGTTGAGCGGGACGATCGCACCCGGGCGCGCATACACCGGGATGCTGTCCAGGCCGGCGCCGTAGGTCTTGGTGCCGCCGCCGACGAACCGGCCGCCGTTGAAGAAGTCGTACCACTCCCCATCCGGGATGTAGACGTCCGTGCTGGTGGCGCCCTGTTCCATGATCGGCGCGACGAGCAACTGCTCGCCGAACATGTACTGCTCGTCCAGCCCTGCGGCGTCCGGATCGTCCGGGAACTCGTGGCTCATCGCGCGCATCATGGCTACGCCCGTGTCGGCGCTGTCCACCGCCTCGGTGTAGACGTACGGCAGCAGGTTCATCCGCACGTTGGCGAACTTGCGGAAGGTCGGCACCACCGAGTTGTCCCCGGTGCGGGCCTGCACGTTCCACGGTGTGCGCGCCTCCGACGGGCTTGGGCTCGCCTTCTCCGAGTGGTACTGCATGATCGGCGAGAACGTCGCCTGGGCGGCGGAGCGCAAGTACAGCTCGGCACTGGGGAAACCGCCGGTGAATCCGGCCATGTCCCACGCCCAGAACGGCACGCCGGACTGGCCCGCGCTGATGCCGGCCCGCACGGCCTCGCGGAACGAGGTGAACGTGGACGACTGGTCGCCGGCCCAGAAGATCGAGTTCGACTGGGCCCCAGCCGTGCCGGCCCGGCTGAAGATCGTGCCGTCGCCACCGGTCTTGGTCTCGACGTAGTCGTCGTAGGCGCCGGTGTAGGAGTTCGGGTAGGCGTTGTGCATCTCGGCGCCGTCCCGGCCGTCGGCGAACGCGACATCCCGGCCGAAGATCAGTTCGCCGCCGTCGGTCTTGAAGCCGTCGATGCCGACGTCGTCCAGCAGATAGTCCCGCTTGCTCATCCACCAGTCCGTGGCGGTGCTGTCGGTGAAGTCCGGCACCAGGCTGTCCCCGAACCACTGCCCGCTCGGCACCCGGTAGTCGCCGCCGTCGCCGTCCTCGACGACGTAGCCCTGGCTCTGCGCGTGGCTCTTGTCGTTGAGGTGCTGCTGCGGGGGTGACGACGGGTTGGTGTCGAAGTTCTCCTTCAGCACCGGGATCTGCCAGAGCAGGACCTTGATGCCCTGCGCGTGCGCGTCGTCCACCATGGCGGCCGGGTCGCTCCACGCCGTGCCGGGCGGGAAGGTCAGGTCGGAGTAGCTGAGACTGCCGGCTCCGCTCGTCGGCGTGTAGGTGGCGCCGTGCCAGACGTAGAACGTGGCCTCGTCGCTCCACTGCTCCAGCACCATCGCGGTGTGCGGGATGTCGTGGATGTCGACGTTGTCGAGCTCAGCCTCCACCTCGGCCTGGGTGTTCCACTCGTTGGCGGACATCCACAACCCGAACGCCCACTTGGGCGGCAGTTCCGGCCTCCCGGACACGGACGTGTAGTCGTCGACGATCTCGTCCGGCGAGCCGGTGAACATGTAGTACTCCAGCGTGGAATCCAGCGCGCCGCCCGTGTCCAGCGTGAACCCGGCCATATCGCTGAGGTGCGTGCCGAGGTTGAACACGGAGTACCGCGTACTCGGGAGGTAGACGCCGTAGCCGGCGGAGTTGGTGAAGAACGGCACCGACAGGTACGTGCGGCCGGTGCTGCCCTGGTCCTGGTACTGGTTGTAGACGTAGGTGTGCACGTCGTGGCCGCGCTGGTCGAGCCGGTCGTAGCGCTCGCCGAAGCCCTCGAACCGTTCCCCGGCCGGAGTCAGGTAGTGGTCCTCGATCTTGGTGATCGTGGTGCTGCCGTCGCTCGCCCAGCCGATGTTGCGGAACGTCGCCGGGTCGTACTGCCGGGTGATCAGCGTCGTCCCGTCGCCGTCGTACACCGACAGGCGATACGGGCTCTTCTGGATGCTCAGCACCAACTCACTGGTGGAGATACGCAGCTCGTTCGCCGAGTCGGCGACCGTGTAGCCGCTCTGCCCGGAGATGTTCAGGCCGTTGCCGGTCGGTGAGATCTGGGTCCGGACGTCGTCGTCGCTGGGAAAGGCGAACCGGATGGCAGGCGTGAAGTCGCCCGCGCTGTCGCCGGCATGCACATCCACCGACGTGCCGTTGTCGGTGTAGCCAATGACGTCGGTGACGGTGCTCCACGAGGTCACGGTGAACGAGAACGGGCCGGTGCTCTTCTGGCCGGAGCCGTTGACGTCCGCATGCACCGTGTAGGTGATGTCGTCGCCGCGGGCGAAGCTGCCGAGGTCCACCTGCCAGTAGCTGTTGTTGCCGCTGTTGTACTCCCAGCTCGCCCCGACCGGCGTCTGGTCGACGCCGTTCTTGGTCCATGTGACCCATACGCTCTGGCCCGGTTCGACGGGCCAGGTCGTGGCGTTGATGAGCACGTTGTCCCCGGCCATGGGGTCGCGCGGGGAGCGCTCGGTGGATTCGACCGAGTACAGCTCGTCGATCCCGGTCGGGTGGTGGTAGATGCCGTCCAGCGCATGCGCCGACGTCGCCGGGACAAACAAGGCGGCCGCGGCCAGCAGTGTGGAGACGAGCACTAGGCGGACGAGATCGAGGACGGTACGGCGGGACCTTCTTCGGTTCACAACGCTGCCCCTTTCGGCGTCGTTACTCGGATCTCCCCCGTGAGACTCGATGTGCCGTCGACCGGGTCACTCCGGACTCAGGCGGCCGGGTCACTCCGGCGCGAAGACCTCCTTCAGTGCGGGCCAGTGCTCGGCGCGGCACAGCACCGGCGGCTGATCGATCGGCGCCGGCAGCGTGACCTCCGCGGCGCCCGTATGACGGACGTCGCGCCACACGTCGACCCACTCCCCTTCCGGCAGGTACGCGACGACGTCCTCGACGCCCGGCTCGACCACGGGCACCACCAGCAGGGAGTCACCGAGCTGGAACTGCAGCGGGTACCGCCAGACCGCCGGATCACGCGGATGGTCGACGAACAGACCGCGCATCAGCGGGCGCCCGTCGTCGATCGCGATGCGCGCCTGCTCGGCCAGGTAGTCCACCATCCGCTCGCGCAGGTGGGCGAAACGCCGGAAGACCGGCACGACCCGCTGGTCGCCGGTGCGCTCGGCGACGTTCCACGGTGTGCGGTCGCGCAGCGGCGGCTCGTGATGGTGGAACTCGGAGTGGTACTGCATGATCGGCATGAAGCACGCCGCGCCGGCCGCCCGCAGGTACAGCTCGGGGTCCGGCACGTCGCCGGAGAAGCCCGCGAGGTCCCAGCCCCAGTAGACGATGCCGCACGCGGACGCGGTGATCCCGGCGATCACGGACGATCGGAACGCCTCCCAGGTGGAGTCCTCGTCGCCGGCCCAGAACACCCCGTGCGCCTGCGACCCGGTGAAGCCGGCGCGGGAGAACGTCACCGGCGCCTTCCCTTCGGAGCGCAGCAGGTCACCGTAGGCCCGGGCGTAGTGCACCGGGTACAGGTTGTTGCCTTCGTCGCCGCGGCGCCCGTCGGCGTAGCGCAGGTCGTGTCCCCAGGCGTGCTCCCCGCCGTCGGTCTTGAATCCGTCGACGCCCAGGTCGCGCACCAGGTAGCGGCGCTTATCCGTCCACCAGTCCCGGGTGCGCTGTACGGAGAGGTCCGGCATGAGCGACTGCGGGAACCACCAGCCCCGGTTGTGGTACGGCGTGCCGTCCGCTTCGAGGACGGCGTGCCCGTCGCGCACGAGCTCCTCGCCGTACGCGATCACCGGCGCGTCGTCGGGAACGTCGGCGCCGAGCTCGTGGCGGGTCTTCAGCAGCGGGATCTGCCACAGGATCACCTTGATGCCGCGGTCGTGCAGTTCGTCGACCATGGCCTTCGGATCCGGCCAGACGTCCTCGCCGAAGACGGCGAACGTCTGCTCGTCGCTCCATGCCTCGATGACGACGACGCCGACCGGGATGTCCAGGTCGCGGTGGCTGTCCATCCGCTCCATGACGATCCGCTGCGTGTTCCACTCGTTGCCGGACGCCCACAGCCGGAACACCCAGGACGGGAGCTCCTCGGCGCGCCCCACCTCGTCGGTGAACGCCGCCAGCACCTCACTCGGCGAGCCGTGGTACATGCCGACCTCGACCGACTCGTCGGCGGTACCGCCCAGGGCCACCTCGACGACGAGCCGCTCCGGCGTGGCGGCACCGACGTCGAACCAGGTCCGGCGCGACGTGCGCACGTGGAAACCCCAGCCGGAGCCTGACTCGGACACCACGTGTGCGAACGGCATCGGCAGGTACGTGCGGCCGTGCCGCCCCTGCGCCTTGTACTGCTCGAAGACGACGGCATCCAAGGTGCGGCCACGCTGGTCCACGGCGTCGAACCGCTCACCGAACCCGACGACGTGTTCATCCGGCTTCAGCCGCAACGCGAACCGCGCGCGGTGCACCGTTCCGTCCGCCACGAGCCATTCCACGCTGCCGTCGATCAGCCTCTCCGCTGCCCCGCCTGCTGGATGCGGCCCGTCCGTACTCGGCCCGTTCCCATCCTCCCGGGCCGTGTGCGGCTGGGCCGCATCCAGGGTCAGCATCCCTGCGCCTTGCACCCATCGCGCCGGGACGAACTCGAACCACCCGGTGCTGTCCTTCCGGCCGTCGTCGGCGACCGCGTGGAAGCGATACCGGTAGGAAGCACCGGCGACGACCGGCTCGGTGACCACCTCCCAGCCGCCGCCGTCCGCGGTGCTCGCCTCCGCCTGCGCCTCGGCCAGATGGCCCTCCCCACCCGCCAGGGCGGCGGCGTCCGCGCCGTCCGTGACCGCCCGGCTCAACGTGAGCACCGTCGAGGAAGCCTCGTCCGGTCCGTGCCATCTCACCCACTCGCAGGTCACGTCGGTGACGCCGGGATCGGCGACGACGCCGAGCCGCACCGGCTGTCCCGCCTCCGGCAACACCGGGTTCCGCTGATCGGGCGAGACCGCGTACGGATGCTCCACCCCATGCGGCCGGTGTCGCAGCAGCTGCTCCGAGTCGTTGATCGTCGTCGTCATCGCACGCCTCCGTGGTGGGCGGTGTCCAGCAGGCCGAGCTCGTCGGCGAGGATCAGGTACATCCCGTGTGACCAGAGCAGCGGCGTGGCCACCGGCCCCCACCGCTCGATCCATTCGGCGCGATGCTCGGGTGCCAGCAGGTGATCCGGGACCTGTTCGGGCAGCTCCCCGCGGTCGGTGGCGCGCTCCGCGATCCAGGTCAGGTATCGCCGGGCCGCCGCATGATCCCCCGCCACGGCGCGGTTCCAGCCCTGCAGGGCGGAGAGGAGCAGCCACTGGCCGCCGCCGTAGAACACGTCCGCGGAGAAGCGGTGCACTCCGCCGTCGACGTCGAGGTCCGCCGCGATCGCGTCCAGCGTCGCCGCCGCGATCGGGTCGTCGACGTCGACCAGTCCGAACGGGACGACGCAGGCGGCGAGCGAGGCGTCCACCGCGTCGGTGCCGAGCCACTTGGTCAGGTGACCGCCACGCACCCCTTCGTCCAGGGTGAGCTTGCGGATCTCGGCCGCGATCTGGCTCGCGCGCGCCGTCCGGACGTCGTCCAGCGCCCCGCTCGCGACGACGGCGGTCAGGCCGCCGTACAGGGCGCCGAGCGTGGAGACGTGACGCTGCTCGAGATGTTCCTCCCACCAGTCGTAACAGGGCCGGTCCCAGAAGGCGGCGACGTAGTCCACGCACAACTCCATGCCGGCGCGCCACCGCTCGAGATTCAGCCCGTGACGTCGGGCGTGGGTGGTGACCGCCCACAGCCACATGCCGTAGCCGTCGGTCTGGAAGTCCCACCATTCGACGGAGCCTTCCCCGCCGGAGAGGGTGAACCGGGTCGGCAGCATCCGCTCGACCGGAACCTCCTGCCCGGCGGCCGCCGCGGCGACCAGCGCCTCGATCTGGGCCTGCCGCGACGTCAGCACCCCGTTCACCCAGTCATGGAACCGGTCCGCGGACGCCACGTCGCCGTACCGGGAGATCCCCTCCGCGGTGAACGACCCGTCCCGGAACCAGGCGAACCCCTGATAGGCGGAGAACGTCGGCGACGCCGGGTACGCCCCCGATGGATGCTGGTGCTCGACGATCACCCGGTGGCTCCGGTGGGCGAGATCCACGAAAGCGCTCCTACCGGCGAATCCGGCCTGGCCGACGACCCCGGACCGGTCAGGGTACGGCGACGGGCGTTGCTGATGAGTCATGCGCGAGCAGTTCCTTTACAACGGTGTGTCATGATCAAACCCGAGCCTGGAAATGGGCGACGGCGAATTCGTCTCGCTCTCACGCGATCGGCGGACGGCCTGGTGAGTCTGGTTGCGTTCTCGTGCCGCCGATCGAAGATCGCTCGACGAGCTTCCCCGTCGCCCATTCCGCATGCATGTCAGAGCAGGTCGTTGACGCGTTGCTCGGCGTCGGCCAGCGCGTCCTCGACGCTCTTGCGGCCGGCCGCGGCGTTGCCGAGCTCCTCGCTGACGGCGTCCTGCATCTCCTGCTGCCGTTCGATGACGGGCGGCAGCACCACCGCGTCCAGCGAGTCCAGCACCGCCTGCCGGTTCTCCGGCGGGGTGACCTCCAGGTAGCCGGTCAGCTTCGACTCGTCCGCCACCGGCGGCAGCTCCCATGACGTCTCCAGCCGGATGTCAGCCGTCGTGTCCGACGCGGCCAGGAAGTCGATCCACTGCTGCGCCGCCTCTGGGTGCTCGCTGTCCGCCGATACCACGGCGCCGTTGGCGAACATCGCCGACGCGTTCTGCGTGTTCCCCGGCTCGACGACGATGTCCCATTCGAACGACGTGTCGGCCAGCCCGCCGAACATCCAGATGCCGGTGTGCCACATGGCGAGCTTGCCCTCAGCGAACAGGTTGGAGTCGAAGTCCGGGGTGCCCGCACCGTCGGCCTCGGTCGGCATGGTGGTACCGGACTTCTCCACCAGCCAGGTGGCCGCCTCGACACCGGCCTCGGAGTTGAATGCCGCCGCGGTACCGTCCTCGTTGAGGAACTCGCCGCCGGACTGCGCGAGCGTCTTGTAGAACTCGTGGAAGCTGATCGGCTGGTAGTCGCCCCAGACGCCCGCGTCGGCGTCGGTCAACGCCTCCGCGGCCGCCTTCTCGTCCGCCCACGTCCACTCGCCGGTGGGCAGGTCGACGCCCGCCTCGTCGAAGAGGGTCTTGTTGTAGAACAGCACGACGTTGGAGAACGACGTCGGCACGCCGTACTGGGTGCCGTCGCGGTTGAACGCCTCCAGCAGCGAATCCTGGTAGGCGTCGCCGTTGATCTCGTCCAGTGCGGCCAGCGAGCCGTTCTCCGCGTAGGTCACGAAGTTCTCGTAGTTCAGCTCGAAGGTGTCCGCGACCGTCCCACCCGCGACCGCGGTCTGCAGCTTGGTGAAGTAGTCGTCGTACGGGACGGTCTCCACCTCTACCTCGATGCCCTCGTTGGCTTCCTCGAAGGCCTCGACGATGGCGTCCAGATCCTCCTCGTGGCCGTCGTTGGCGGAGAAGTTCATGTACCGGATGGTGGTGGTTCCCTCGGCACTGTCCGAGTCCGAACTGCTGCTCGCCGAACCCTGCGAGCACG
The DNA here is from genome assembly GCF_010550675.1 of Phytoactinopolyspora halotolerans. Lineage (GTDB taxonomy): Bacteria > Actinomycetota > Actinomycetes > Jiangellales > Jiangellaceae > Phytoactinopolyspora > Phytoactinopolyspora halotolerans. Next base: position 61,529 of record NZ_JAAGOA010000015.1, read on the forward strand.
CGGCCAGGCCGAGCGCGAGCACGGCCGTGCCGGCCAGGGCGGTGAATCTAATGGAGCGTCGTCGCACCATGATCGTGTCCTTTCTGCTGATGGAGAGAGTTCGGGGGGTCATTTGAAACCGGTGTGCGCCATCCCCGCGATGATGTGGCGCTGCGCGAACATGTAGACGATCGCGATCGGCAGGATCGACACCACCGACCCGGCCATCACCACGTTCCACTCCGTGGTGAACTGCCCGTGCAGCGTGGACAGCCCCAGCGGCAGCGTCATCAGCTCCGGCGAGCGGACCACGACCAGCGGCCAGAGGAAGCTGTTCCAGCTGCTCATGAAGGCGAAGACGGTGAGTGTCGCCAACGCCGGACGGACCAGGGGCAAGATGACGGTGGCGTAGATGCGCAGGTGGCTGGCGCCGTCGATGGTCGCCGCCTCGTCCAGTTCCCGAGGTACGCTCTCCATCGCCTGCTTGAGCAGGAAGATGCCGAACGCGGACGCCACCGACGGCGCCAGCAGCGCGAAGTAGGTGTCGTTCAGGTTGAGCCGGGTCATCTGGATGAACAGCGGCACCACCAGCACCTGCAGCGGCACCATCAGCGTCGCCAGGTAGAGCGCGAAGATGACGTTCTTGCCCCGGAACTGCAGCCGGGCGAAACCGTAGGCGGCCATCGAGCCGGTCACCAGCTGGCACAGGGTGGACGCGACCGCGATGCCGAACGAGTTGAGCACGATCCGCCACATCGGCAGCGTGTCGAACAGCGTCCGGTAGGCGTCCATCGTCGGGTCCTCGACGATGAGCGACGGCCCGCCGGAGAGGTTCCCACCCGGCGTGATCGAGGTGACCACGGTCCAGAGGAACGGGAAGAGCATGATCAGCCCGCCGAGCCCCACACCGAGGTAGAGCAGCACACGGCCGACGTCGGCCCGGGGCGGCGCGCCGTCTCCGCCGCCGCGGGCAGACCATCGGCGCCGCACCGTCGGCGGCTGACCCGCCGCAGTCCCGGCGGTCGTGCCCGGCGTGGTGCCCGGCGTGGTGGTGCCCGGCGTCGTGGTCTCAGGCATAGTGCACCCACTTACGCTGGCCGCGGATCTGGACGGCGGTGACGGCCAAGATGACGGCGAAGAGCAGCCAGGACAGCGCCGACGCCTCGCCGGCCCGTCCATAGCGGAAGGTCAGCTCATAGATCTGCCCGACGACCACCTGGCTCGACCCGGCCGGGCCGCCGCCGGTCATCACGTACACCTGGTCGAACACCTGGAAGCCGTTGATCAGCGAGATCACGACGACGAAGAACGTCGACGGGGAGAGCAGCGGAAGCGTGACCCGCCGGAACTGCTGCCAGGCCGAGGCGCCGTCGATCCGCGCCGCTTCGTACAGCTCCTGCGGGATGGTCTGCAACCCCGCCAGCAGGATCACCATGACGAAGCCCAGGTCCTTCCAGGCCGAGGCGAGGATCACCGACGCCATCGCCCAGCTCGGATCCGTCCACCAGCCGGGCTGCGGCAGGTTCAAGAAGCCGAGGATCTGGTTGACCAGACCGTTGGACGGGTTCAGCAGCCACTGCCAGACCAGGGCGACCACCACCCAGCTCGTCACCACCGGCAGGAAGTAGGCGGCCCGGAAGAAGGTCCGCCCGGCCAGCCGACGGTTGAGCACGACGGCCAGCGCGAGGCCCCCGGCGTACACCAGCGGGAAGTAGCCGACGATGTAGAGGACGGTGTGGCCGAACACCTCGCGCGTCGTGGGGTCGGTCAGCAGGTGGGCATAGTTGGCGAACCCGACCCATTGCATCTCAGAGATCAGGTTCCACTCGTGCAGGCTCACCCACGCCGACGAGACCATCGGCACGAACGTGAACAGCAGCAGCGGGACCCCGCTCGGCAGCAGGAAGAACATCGCCCAACCGGCGGTGCGCAGCCTGGACCGGCGGCGGGCGGATCGCCTGCCGTCCTGTGGCCGCGGCGGGGTCGCCGCCGGGCGGTCGCGCACGATCTGGTCGGAGGCCATGCTCACCTCGCCGCCTGACCGGCGTGCAGCCGTTCGCGGACGAGCCGGCCCTGGTCGCCGGCGGCGCCGGCGATGTCGAACGGCGACGCGAAGACCAACGCGGCCGCCCCGAGCGCCCATTTGTCCTCCGCCCACGGCTCGACGACGTAGGTCAGGTCGCGGCGGGCGGGCATGAGATAACGCCGGAACGTCTGCTCGAACCCGGCGGCCCAGTAGGTCCAGGCGTCCACGCCTTCACCGAGGACCACCACGATCTCCGGGTCGACGGTGTGCACGACGCCGGCCAGCGCGCGGCCGAGCATCGCACCGGCGTCGGCGTAGATGGTCCGCGCGTCCTTGTCACCGGCGGCCGCGGCCCGCAGCAGGCCGTCCATGCCGGCGGCGGGGTCGATGACGCCGCGATCCACCGCCGCCCGGACGAGCGCGCCGGCGCCGACGTGTGCCTCCAGGCAGCCGTGCGATCCGCACTCGCAGACCGGTCCGTCGGGGGTGACGGGGATGTGCCCGATCTCACCGGCGCCGCCGCCGGCGCCCCGGTAGACGGCGCCGTCCACGACGATGCCGCATCCGACGCCGCGCCCGATGGTCACCACGAGGTACGAGGAGTGCGACTGGCCGATCCCGTAGAGCCGTTCGGCTACCGCAAGGGTGTTGACGTCGTTCTCCACCAGCACCGGGACGCCGAGGGCGGAGCGGAGCATCTGCCCGACGCGGGTCTCCGCCCAGCCCAGTGTGGGCGCCGAGACGACGCCGGTGGCCTGCGAGTCGACCGCCCCCGGGATGCCGACGCCGATGCCGAGCAGGTGCCGGTCGGTCTGGTCGGCCATCGCCTGCCGGAGGATGTCGGCGAGCCGGTCCAGCGCCGCCGGGGATGCCGGGTCGAAGGGGTACGTCTGCGACGAGCGCACCACGCCGTCCAGCTCGACGTCGACGACGGCGACGTGGTCCGCGGTGACCTTCGCGCCGATCGCTCCGCCGGCAGACCGGACGAGCCCGAGCAGGCGCGCCGGCCGTCCCCCGTGCGAGGGCACATGGTCGAGCTCGTGCACCAGTCCGCGGCTGAGCAGGCCCTTGATCGCCTGTGTCACCGTGGCCGGGCTGACCTGCAGGATCCGCGCGATATCCGCTCGGGATACCGGGCCTCTGGTGCCGAGGAGCCCCAGAATGGCCGACGGCACCAGATCACCGCGGGCTGCCGAACCGGAAGGCACGTCGCATCGCTCCATTCACACTAAATTTAGCTATAAATAAACACGCGAATGATGTGCCGTCAACACGTACATGGCAGAGCGAAACGAACCGTGACCAATCCGAAACATCGGCCACGTGAACCGAGGCACCGGGGCAGCGTGGAACCGAGACACCCAACGCTCGGCGAGCGTCAGGTACCGGTTGTGGCCCTTATCAGGGCACAAACCGGTACCTGATCACCGTCGCCGTACCGCGCAGACGGGCGGCCCCGGCGGCATTCGTGCCGGGCGGCGTGTCAGTCCTGGCGGCCCAGGCCCAGCCCGAGGTAGGCGGCCGCATAACGGCCCGTGGCCAGCAGGGTGGCGAACCGCGCCATCTGCGAACCTTCGACGGCCAGCACCGGCTGCACCCGTACGGAAGCCCGCTCGGCGGCCTCCTCCAGGCGGCGGCGCGCCGCAGCCGCGATCGCCGGCTCCGTCCCGTCGTCCAGGATCACCAGCGCGGGCCTCAACTCACTGGCGCCGTCCTCGAACGGATCGGCGAAGATGTCCGCCTCCGGCGCCCCGGCCAGCAGAGGGACGAGTTGCGCGTCGTCGCCGGCGACAGCTGGGCGGCCGCTGGCCGCACGCAGGCTCTCCGCGACCCGCCGGGCGGCCCGTGCGGCCAGCACCGAGCCGCCCCACACGACCGGGGTGCTGTCGGCCAGCGCCAGCGCCACGTTCTTCGCCGGATTGGCGTCGCTCTCGACGCTCGGTGAGCAGTCCTTCGCGACCTGGTCCAACGCCTCCGCGACCGGCTCCGCCTCCACCTCCGGCCCGAGCCCGAGCAGGTGCAGTGCGCAGAGCACCGGCACGGCCAGCGCGGTGGTGTCCGCACTGCCCGCCGGCAGGAAACACGTCTCCCGCCCGGCCGCCGCGGTGTGCAGCTGCGACCCCTCCGGCGCGGCGACCAGCAGCGAACAGCCACGGCGTCGCGCTTCCGCTGCCGCCACGACCTCCTCCTCGCGGTCACCTTCGGGGCAGACCACAACCACCAGGTCGAGCGGACCCGCCCACGCCGGCAGACCGCCGTACGGCCACACCACGAACGGCACCGGGCAGACCGGCTCGAGCACCGCCCGGAACAGCCGACCGTGCGGGCCGCTGGCGATGATGGCGCGCGGCCGGTCCATCTGGTCGACCTGCGCCAGAACGTCGGCCGCGGCCGTATGCGCGCGCCGGACCTCGGCACCCCAGCCGGCGATCCGCCGCAGCTCGTCATCGATCGTGTTCAGCGCCTGTGGATCATCGAGCGAAGCGTCGTCGAACATCGGTATCAGACCTGCCGTGCGTGGTCGACCAGCAGGACCGGGATGTCGTCCCGGACCGGGTACGCCAGGCCGCAGCTCTGGCACACCAGCTCGTCCGAGTCGATGCGCTCGTCCAGCGAACCGTGGCAGGCCGGGCACACGATCACGTCCCGTAGCACCGGATCGAGTCTCATCTACTCTCCCTTCGCCGCCTCGCGCACCAGCGCGAGAACGTCGTCGCGCACTGTCTCCATGGTGATGCGGTCGACGCCTTCGACGTTCAACCTGAGCAAGGGCTCGGTGTTCGACGGACGCAGGTTGAACCACCACATCGGACTTCCAGTGTGCTCGACGGTCAGGCCGTCCAGGTAGTCGATCGCGATATCCGGCTCGCCCGCGTACGCCGACTCCACCGCCCGCAGCGTGCCGTCGACGTCCTCGACCCGGCTGTTCAACTCGCCGGAGAGGACGTAACGCGCGTACGGGGCGAGCATCGAGGACAGTTCTTCCTCCACCGATCCGAGTGCGGCGAGCGTGTGCAGCGCCGCCAGCATGCCCGAATCCGCGCGCCAGAAGTCCCGGAAGTAGAAGTGCGCCGAGTGCTCGCCGCCGAAGACCGCGTCGGTCTCGGCCATCCGCGCCTTGATCAGCGAGTGGCCCACCGGCGTCCGCACCGGCGTGCCGCCGTTCTCGCTGATGATCTCCGGCACGGCATGCGACGTGATGAGGTTGTGCACCACGGCGGATCCGGGCGCGCGCCGCAACTCCCGCACGGCGATCAGCGCCGTGAGCGTCGACGGCGACACGATCTCGCCGCGCTCGTCGACGACGAAACACCGGTCCGCGTCGCCGTCGAACGCCAGCCCGAGATCCGCGCCGCGCTCGAGCACCGCGTGCTGCAGGTCGACGAGGTTGGCCGGTTCGATCGGGTTGGCCTCATGGTTCGGGAACGTCCCGTCCAGCTCGAAGTAGAGCGGGATCACGGTCAACCCGGGCACGTCGAGGACGGCCGGCACGGTGTGTCCCGCCATGCCGTTGCCGGCGTCGACCACCACGGTCAGCGGCCGGATGGTGGAGAGGTCGACCAGGCCATGCAAGTATGCCGCGTACTCGGCGAGCATGTCCCGGCGGTCGATCCGGCCCGGCGCCGCCGCCTGGCTATGCAGGCTTCGCTCGGCGGGCGTCTGCAACCGCGACACCCACGTGTCGCGGCGGGGACCGTCGTCGTTGAGGATCCGCTCAGCGATCTCGCGCACGTCCGCCAGCCCGGTGTCCCGGCCGACCGGAGCCGCGCCGGCCCGGCAGAACTTGATGCCGTTGTACTCGGCCGGATTGTGGCTCGCGGTGAACATGGCACCGGGCAGACTCAGCGCGCCGCTGGCGAAATAGAGCTGATCGGTCGACGCGAGGCCGATGTTGACGACGTCGACCCCACGCGCGGTGACACCGTCGGAGAACGCCGCCACCAGGCTCAGCGACGTCGGGCGCATGTCGTGGCCGACCACCATCGCCGTGGCCTCCGCGGCGAGGACATCCGCAGTGGCGGAACCGAAGGCGCGGGCGACGTCGACGTCCCACTCATCCGGAACGAGGCCACGGACGTCGTACGCCTTGACGATGGCACCGAGATCACGCACGCGGCGACTCTACCGCCACCCGCATGGTCGCCGTCCGCGGCCCTGACGACGATGTCACTCGATGATGCGCCGGAGGTACGACGTCAGCTGCGCGAGTTCATCGCCGGTGAACCGTTCGACCATGTAGTCCCGTACGCCGCGCTCGTGCGTCTCGGCCGCCTCGTCCAGTCGCCGCTGACCTTCGTCGGCGAGCGCCGCGTAGAACCCGCGACCGTCTTTCTCCGCCGGCACCCGGCGGACGAGACCTTCGCTGATCATCCGGTCCACCAGCCGGGTCAACCCGCTGGGAGACAGCATGACCTTGTCTGCCAGCTGTGACATGCGCAGACGATGCCCTTCTGCCTCGGCGAGCCGGGCCAGCACCTCATACCAGGCGAGCGGCAGCCGATGCAATTCGGTCAGATCCGCCTCCAGCTGACGAGCGACGTGTGAGTGGGCACGGTCGAACGCCCGCCATGCCTCGAGCTGTTCGGGGCTGACGCGCTCATCTGGGCCGGGCATAAGATCCATCGCTAAATGATCATAGGGGTCGCCATTACAAGATCAACAGGGCCATAGTGCTGCTGTAACAGTAATGAGAGCTGACGTGGACGCGTAGGGCCGAAGGTCCATATGACATGCCTCCCCGACGTGATAACAGTCGCCGGCCTCGGGACCGTAGAAACAGACATACCCGGCACCCGAGATGATCATGCTCGCCTGCGGCGTGCTACTGATCGATCAGCTCCACCGGATGCGCCACCACGTCCACCATCGCCCCGTTACGGAACGTCGTGATCGGCAACGGTACGTCGATGGCCTCGGCGAACATGCGGCGTTGCAGGGCCTGCGCATCCACCACCGGCTCCTGCGCGATGGTCACGATGAGGTCGCCGGCGCGCAGTCCGGCCACCGCAGCCGGACTGCCGGGCTCCACATGGGCGATGCGCACCCCTCTGCTCCGGCCGATCCGCTGCGCCAGCTTGGGCGGCAGCGGCGCCGGCGACGTGGCCACGCCGAGGAAGGCCCGACGCACGCGACCTTCTCTCATCAGGGTGGACACGATCCGGTCGCTGGTGGCGTTCATCGGGACCGCGAGACCGAGACCGACGCCGGCCACCGCCGTGTTGATCCCCACGATGCGGGCGGACGCGTCGGCCAGCGCACCACCGGAATTGCCCGGGTTGAGCGCCGCATCGGTCTGGATGACGTTCTCGATGATGCGTACCGTGCGGCCGCTCTGCGCCGGCAACGACCGGCCGAGCGCGCTGACCACACCCGCCGTGACCGACCCGGACAGCCCGAGCGGGCTGCCCACCGCCACCACCAGCTGCCCCACGGTGAGATCGTCGGCGCGTCCCAGCGTGGCCGGCGCAGGCGTCGGGCCGTCCGCCCGCACGACGGCCAGGTCGGAGAGCCGATCCCGGCCGACGACGGAGAACCGGGTCTCGGATCCATCCGAGTACGACGCGGTCCCGCTCGTCGCCGAACCGACGACGTGCGCGTTGGTCAGGATGAACCCGTCGTCGGTGAACACCACGCCGGATCCCGTCCCACCGCCACCTCGGCGGCCACCGCGTTCGGTCGTCACCGCCAGGCTCGCCACCGACGGCAACACGCGCCGCGCCACCCCGCTCACCACGCGCGAGTATGCGTCGAGCGCTTCCCCACCGACCTCGGCCGCTTCCCGGCCGGCCTCCTCGGAGGGACTCCATCCTGTCTCGTCCGGCACCATCGTGCGCACCTCCCCGCGTCCGAAATGCCGGGATAACGCGCGAGGCCGCGGCGGCTACTCCCGTGTACGCTCACAGCGCAACACGGGAGCAGCCCCGTCCGCACCGTCACGGCGTTCTGCGGCTCGAACCCCGGAACGCGTGCTCTGCCGGACGCGGAGGCGGGCGAAGGATCAGCGCGCGAAAGAGAGCGTCTGCTCCTCGGTGAACTCGTACAGGCCGGACAGCCCGCCCTCCCGGCCCATACCCGCGTAGCCGAACCCGCCGAACGGGACCTCCGGGGTGTTCGGTGCGCCGTTGTTGATCCCCACGATCCCGATCTCCAACCGCCCGGCGAGCCGCGCGGCGTGCTCGGCGTCGTCCGACATGACGTAGCCGCCCAGCCCGCTGCGCCAGCCGTTGATCTCGGCGACGATGTCGTCTTCCGCCGTGTACGGGCGCACGACACACACCGGCCCGAAGACCTCCTCGTTCCACAACCTGATCTCCGAGGTCGCCTCGACGAGCGTGGGAGCCACGAAGTAGCCACGGCCGCTCGGCTGCGGCGTCAGCGGCGCCCGCGACACCGGGCATCCGGCGGCCTCCGCCTCCGCCACCAGCCGCTCCAGCCGCTCCACGTGGGCGGGACGCAGCATCGGCCCGACGTCGACGGCGGCGTCCGACGGCGCCCCGGTCACCAGCGCCTCGATCCGCGAGCGCAGGGCGCCTACGAACCCGTCGTACATCGACTCGTGCACGAACACGTTGTTGGCCGCGATGCAGGAGGCCCCGTTGTTCCGGAACTTCGCCACGAGCAGCGCCTCCAGCGAGGCGTCCGGGTCGGCATGCTCGGTGACGATGAACGGGCCCTTGCCGCCGAGCTCCATCGTGACTCGGGTCATCGTCCGCGCCGCTCGCGCCGCCACGGACGCGCCGACCGCGGTCGAGCCGGTGAAGGTCACCGCGGCCACGAGGTCGGAGTCCACCAGGGCGGTGGTGAGCTTCTCGCCGTCGCCCACCACCACGTTGACCGCCCCGGCCGGCAGGTGCCGCTCGCAGATCTCGGTGAAAGCCAGGCTGGTCAGCGGCGTCAGCTCGGAGGCCTTCTGTACGACGGTGCACCCCGCCGCCAGCGCGGGCGCGACCTTGCGCGCCGGGATCGACAGCGGGAAGTTCCACGGGCTCACCGCGGCCACCACACCGACCGGCTTGCGCGTCACGGTGAAGCGTCGCAGCGCCGTGACCACACCCTCATCGCGAGGCACCGTGGCCGCGTCGGCGAACCATTCGAGATACAGCGCCGAGAAACCGACCTCGGCCGTCGCCTCGCTCAGCCGCTTTCCGGACTCCGCGCTGATCACGGCGGCGAGCGCAGCCGTGTTCGCGCGCAGGTCGGCCGCGATGGCACGCAGCGCCGCGGCCCGCTCGCGGGCGGGTGTCGCGCTCCATCCGGGCAGCGCTGCATAGGCGGCGCGGGCGGCGTCGTCCGCCGTCACCGGATCGACCCAGCCGACCCGAGCCAGCCGCTCGCCGGTGGCGGGGTCAGGGAGGTCGTGCGGCTCACCGGCGACGCCCGCGCCGGCGACCCGAGCGCCGTACGCCACGCTGCCCGCCTCGGGGATGAAGGTTCGGGTGTCAGCGGTCATGGATGCTTCGCTCCTCCTGGTAGACACGGAATCGGGCGACGGTCTCGGGGTCGAGCTCGACCCCCAGGCCCGGCGCCTCGGGCACGCTGAGCGCGCCGCCGCCCCATCCGAGCGGCGTCGTCAGCAGGTCCGTACGCAACGGATTGGGCCGGACGTCGATCTCGACCCAATCCACGTGGTCATAGGCCGCGGCCAAGTGCGCACTGGCCGCGACCCCTACCGCACTCGAGTAACAGTGCGGCGCCACGCGCAAGCCGGCCGACGCGGCGTACTCGGCCACCGCCCGGCCGACGGTGAAGCCACCGGACTTGGCCAGATCGGGCTGAACCAGGGCGACCGCCGACGAGTCCACGCACGCTTCGAACGCGTCGATGCCGTAGATGTTCTCCCCTGTCGCCAGCGGCAGCACACCGTCGGCCGCCAATTTCTGCAGATCCTCGATCCGGTCTCCGGACAGCGGCTCCTCGAGCCACCGCACGTCGTGTGCGGCCAGCATCGGCATCGTCTCCAGCGCCGCCCGCACGTCCCAGGCCTGATTGGCGTCGGCGAACAGCTCCACGTCGGCCCCGATGCAGGAACGGGTGGTGGACAGCGTCCGCTCGTCCCGCTCCGTGCCGAACCCGAGCTTGGTCTTCACCGCACGGTAGCCGTCCGCCATCGCCACGGCGCACAGCTGTTCGACGTCGGTGGGGCCGATGCCGCTGGCGTAGGCGGGCACCGTCGGCGCCGCGGCCGTCCCGCCGAGCAATCGGTGGACCGGCTGCCCGGCGACCTTACCGGCGAGGTCCCACAGGGCGATGTCGATGCCGCTGATCGCCTGCCAGATCGGTCCGATGCCGCCCGCCTGCCGACCCACCGGGAGCAACCGCTCGGTCAGGAGTCTGAGCACCGCGCCCGGATCCGACGCGTCGCCGCCCAGCAGGAGCGGCGCGACGCCTTCGCTGAACGTCGCGACGCGTTCGCTGTGTGCCCAGGAGGGATAGTTGATCCAGCTCTCACCGAGCCCGGTCACGCCACCCGCCTCGACCTCCACCAGGCACACGCGCCGATCCTTGAGCTGGCCGAACGCCATGTCCACCACACCGGTGATCGGCGCGGCGACGATGGTGATCCGCAGCCTCTCGATCGGGAGCGGGTCGCCCGCGGTCACCGGCCGCCGCCGAACTCGGCGTAGGCCCGGGCCAGCGCACCGCTGTCCCGGGTGCCCAGGCCGTGATCGAGGCCGATCTCGTTCACGTCGACGATCGCTCGGGCGAGCGGCGCGGGCGATCCTGAGGACTCGGCCAGTTCCAGCGCCAAGCGGTTGTCCTTCGCCAGCAGTTCCAGCGCGAACGCCGGATCGTCGTCGCCGCTGACCATCTTCGGCGCGATCTCCTTGAACAGGTTCGACACGGTGGCGGCGCCGGACTCGGCGACCGTCTCCACGAAGGTCCGCCCGTCCACGCCGTTGCGTTCGCACAACGTGATCGCCTCGGCGGTGATCGCGTTGATCGCACCGAACATCAGGTTGTTGGCGATCTTCACCACCGAACCCGCGCCCGTCTCGCCCACCCGGACGACTCTGGCGGCGACGGTGGACGTCAGGGCCGGACGGACTGTATCGATGACGCCGGCCGGCCCGCCGCATACCAGCGTCCACGACCCGCAGGTCGCCGGGCGGCCGAGCACCGGAGCATCGACGTAGGTGACGCCGTGCTCGGCCAGCTCGGCGGCGGCCGTACGTGCCGTACCCGGATCGATCGTGGACAGGTCGATGACGACGGCCCCCGCCGGCGCCTTGACCAGAACCTCCGCCGCCAGCGCGCGGACATGCTCGGGTTTCGGCACCGAGACCAGGATGAGGCCGGCGTCGGCGACCACCGACGCGGCGTCGTCGCTCACCGGAACGCCGGCGGCCTCGGCAGCCTCGCGCGCCGCCGGCGACGGATCGAAGCCGCGCACGTCATACCCCGCGGACGCGGCCCTCGCTGCGGAGCGTCCGCCCATGGTGCCGAGTCCGAGCACTCGTATCTGTGCTGCCATCACTGTCCCTTCACTGTTCTTTCCAGTCGGCGTAGGCGTCCATGTAGATGCGTGTGTCGACGAATTCGCTGGGCTCGACGAACTCGTCGATTCCACCGAGCTCGACGAAGATCTGCTCCACATCGCCGATGCTGGCTTCGAGGTCCCCCGACTCGTACTGCTGCGCCCAGGTGTCGTTGTCGTATAAGCGGGCGAACTCGAACTGTCGCAGCGTGTCCTCCAGTTCCTGGCTCTCGGCGTAGGCGGCCTCGTGCACCGTGGTCATCGCCGCGCGGGTGTCGGCCAGCAGCTCGTCGTTGATGTCGAGCCATGCCCGGGTGAGCTTGACCAGGGTCTCGCGCTCGGCGTCGTAGTAATCGTTGTTGGCCACCCAGCCACCGATGATCGAGGACTCCGGGTAGTAGTCCTTCGCCGAGCTGACCAGCTCGGCTTCGGGCATCTCGTTCATCACCGTCTTGTCGAACGGCACCCACAGCACGACCGCCGGGACCTGCCCGGAGACGAACGCCGTGACGGCGGACGGCATGTCCGCATTGGCCACCCTGACCTCGCTCGGGTCCACGCCTTCCTGCTTCAGCGCGTTGTGCAGGTACACATGTGCGGTGGTACCGGCGGCGGTGATCACCTGCTTGCCGGCGAGATCCTCGACGGAGCTGATCCCGGAACCGGGCGCGGCCCACAGCTGCGCGGTGTCGAACTCCACGTCGTTGGCGAGGAAGACCTTCCCGGTCCCCTGCGCCGGGAAGTTCGACAACACCGCCCCCATGATCGCGACGTCGACGGAGCCGCCGGACAGTGCTTGGCTGAGCGCCGTGCCGGTGTCGAACTCGATCGGTTCCAGCTCCACCCCGTGCTCTTCGAAGATCTCCTCCTCGATGCCGAGCCACATGTGCGAGTCGACGGCTACGGTGTGCAGGTATCCGACCTTGACCACGGTCAGCCCGTCGTCACTCGTGGCCGGTGCGCTGCTCTCCAAGGCACACGAGGATATCAATGCGGCTCCGGCCAGCCCGGCTATCATACCCGCGAGCCGTCTCGACCCGTGCGGCGCTCTCCATACCCTCATCGCACACGCTCCACGGACTCCGAGCGCAGCAGCTCCTCGAGATGTCTCCTCAGCTCGACGAACTGCGGAGACAACCGCGTCTCGGCCGACCGAGGCGCCGGTATGGCGACGTCGACGACCTCGCGCACGTCCGTCGGGCGCGCGCTCAGCACCACCACCCGGTTGGACAGGAAGATCGCCTCCTCGACGCTGTGGGTGATGAACAGCGCCGTGCGCCGCTCGGACAGCTGCGTCTCATGCAGCAGCTCCTGCATGCGCTCGCGGGTCTGTGCGTCCAGCGCGGCGAACGGCTCGTCCATCAGCAGCACCCGTGGATCCGTGGCGTAGGCGCGGGCGATGGCGACGCGCTGGCGCATCCCGCCGGACAATTCCTTCGGATACGCCGAGGCGAACCGTTCGAGGCCCATCAGGTCCAGATACCGCTGCACCACGTCCTTCCGTTCGGCCTTGGGCCGGCGGTTGGCGCGCAGGGTCAGACCGTATTCGATGTTCTTCGCCACCGTGAGCCATCCGAAGATCGCGTACTGCTGAAAGACGACGCCGCGGGATGGATGCGGGCCGTCGACGACGGCACTGCCCACCCGGACCGATCCGTCGTCTGGGCTGGTGAAGCCCGCCGCCATGTTCAGCAGCGTCGTCTTGCCGCAGCCGGACGGGCCGATCACGGAGACGAACTCGCCGGGCTCGACGGTGAACGAGCAGTCGTCCAGCACCTGAAGGTGGTCGCCATCGCGCGTGTAGTGCTTGCCTATCCCGTCGAAGACGATGCGGTCGGATGCGGTCGCGTGGTTCGCCTCTGCGGTGAGGGTCATCGCGTCTTCTCCTGCCAGGTAGTGAGCCGAGACTGGACGAGCTTGAGGACCAGGTCCATGAAGAGGGCGGCGAAGCCGATCATGGCGATGCCGACGAACATGTCAGGGATCCGGTAGAAGGTCGCCGCGTCTTGGACGGCCGCGCCGAGGCCGCGCTGCGCGGCGACGAGCTCGGCGGCGACGACCGTGGCCCAGGAGACGCCGAGAGCCACCCGCACGGCGGTGAACAGGTGCGGGATGGACGCCGGCACCACGGTGCGGGCGAACACCTCCCACCGATTGGCGCCGAGCACTCTGGCCGCCCGCACCAGCAGCGGGTCGATGCTGGAGATGCCCTCGAACAGCACGATCACCGCCGCGAAGAACGAGGCATAGACGAGGATCGAGATCCGGGCGTCCTCACCGATGCCGATGTAGACGATCGCGAGCGGCACAAGTGCGATAGGCGGCAACGCCCGGAAGAAGTTGACCAGCGGCTCGGCCATCGCACGCAGGGTCGGATACCAAGCGAGCAGGAACCCGATCGGCAACGCGAGCAGCGAGCCGACGGTGACGCCGATGCAGACCCGGGTCATGCTGACCCGGACGTCGAACAGCAGATCCTGCTCGGTGAACAGGATTCGGCCCGCCGACACCACCTCGTCGGGACGAGGAATGCCGCGCCCGGAGACGATCCCGGAGACGGACACGAGGTACCAGACTCCGATCGCCAGCGCGGCACCGAGAATGCCGAGCCCGACTCGGCGGGTGGTACCGCTCAGCGAGCCGGACGCCGGTGACCGGCGCCGTGGGGCGGAACGAGCCACGGTGGTCGTTGTCATCTCAAGCGCCCTTTCGATCGACGTTGTGTCGGGACGCTACGAGAGATTGCATGCAATTTCAAGCCCGATCCTGCTACTACGTCATCACGAAACCACGGTATGCTGCCTAATTACATGTAATTTCGCGGAGGTGTGATGACGACCGAGACGAGCAATCAGGAGCGTGGCCTAGCCGAACGGGCCTATCTCACGCTGCGCGCGGCCATCCTCGAGCACGAGCTCGCACCGGGGACGCGACTGTCGGTACCCAACGTCGCGGAGCGGCTCGGGGTGAGCCGGAGCCCCGCGCGCGAGGCCATCGCCCGCATCACGTACGAAGGGCTCGCGCATTTCGAGCCGAACAAGGGCGCCGTCGTCGCCGATGTGGACGCTGCCTCGCTCGTCGAGATCTACGAGGTCCGGGAGGCGCTCGAGGGACTGGCCTGCCGGCTCGCCAGCCGACGGATGAGCCCCCAGGACGTCGACGGGCTCCGCGACCTGCTGGCGCAGCACGCGGCCGCAGTGGAGGCAGGCGACGTCGAAACCCATTACAAGCTGGACATGCGCTTCCATGCCCGCATCCGGGAGCTCGCCGGGAACACCCGGCTGACCACGCAGCTCGAGCTGCTCCAGCGGCAGATCAGGCTGGCGATGTACACGACACATCGCTCGCCTGGCGGCATGCCACAGGCGGTGACGGAACACCGCCGAATCGTCGACGCCCTGGAGTCCGGCGACCCCGTCCTCGCCGAGGCCGCCGGCCGTTCTCACATCGGCCGGCTACTGCGCGACCTGTCCGCAGCCGAGCGGGTCGGCTAGCGCCCGGCGGCGGAGTGCGTGCCGTGACGCACCCGGTGCAGGACGCATGTACGGGTGGGCCGGGTCAGCCGACGTCGAGGGTGAGCAGGTCGTCCTCGGTCTCACGCCGGACGATCACCCGCGACTCGCCGGCGTGGACCGCGACGACCGGCGGACGCGGAACGTGGTTGTAGGTGTTGGCCATGCTCCGGGTGTAGGCGCCGGTTCCCGGCACCGCGATCAGATCACCTGGCTCGACGTCCGCCGGCAGGAACTCGTCCCGCACGACGATGTCGCCACTCTCGCAGTGTTTGCCGACGACGCGGGCCAGCACCGGCTCCGCCTCCGAACGGCGCGAGGCCAAGGTACAGGAGTAGTCGGCGTCGTAGAGCGCGGTGCGGATGTTGTCGCTCATGCCGCCGTCGACCGAGACGTAGCGGCGTACCGCACCACCGTCCAGCTCGACCGCCTTGATCGTGCCCACCTCGTACAGCGTGAACGTGCTCGGCCCGGCGATGGCGCGGCCCGGCTCGATGCTGATGCGCGGGACGGCCAGACCGTATCCGGCGCATTCGTGCTGAACGATCGCGGCCATACCGGCGGCCAGGTCCTCGGCGGGCTGGGGATCGTCCTGGCTGGTGTAGGCGATGCCGAAACCACCGCCGAGGTCCAGCTCGGCGAGTTCGACGCCGTGCTCGTCGCGGATCTCGGCATGCAGTCCCAGGACGCGGCGGGCGGCCACTTCGAATCCGGAGGTGTCATAGATCTGCGACCCGATATGCGAGTGCAGCCCGATCAGCTCCAGCGACGGCTCGGCGAGAATGCGCCGCACCGCCTGCGCGGCCGCTCCGCCGGCGATGGAGAATCCGAACTTCTGATCCTCGTGGGCGGTGGCGATGTACTCGTGCGTGTGCGCCTCCACCCCGACCGTCGTCCGGAGCATCACCGGAACGCGCACGCCGCGCTCCTCCGCGATCGAGCCGAGCCGGGAGATCTCGTCGAAGGAGTCGACGATGATCCGGCCGATTCCGGCGTCGACCGCACGAGACAGCTCGGCGACCGACTTGTTGTTGCCGTGCAGACCGATGCGCTCTACAGGGAAGCCCGCACGCAGCGCGACCGCAAGCTCACCACCGGAGCAGACGTCCAGATTCAGGCCCTCTTCGGCGATCCACCGCGCCACCGCGGTGCAGAGGAACGCCTTACCGGCGTAGTAGACGTCGGCCCCGCCGTCGATGGCCGCGAACGCACCGGAGAACGCGTCCCGGAATGCTCGGGCGCGGGAACGGAAGTCGAGCTCGTCGAGTACGTAGACCGGCGTGCCGTGCTCGGCCGCCAGCGCCCGGACGTCGATCCCGGCCACGCGCAGGGCGCCGTCGTCGCCGCGCATGACGGTCGCCGACCACAGCCCGGGATACAGCGCGTTGACATCCTCGGGGATCCGCAGCCAGGACGGGTGCCGCCGCTGCCCGGCCTCGGCGTGCAGCGCGCCCGCCTCATGTGTGTGCATCACATCCGCTCCGGAGCCGCGACGCCGAGCATCGCCAGACCGTTCGCGACCACGACCCGGGTGGCCTCGACCAGCCAGAGCCGGGCCCGGTGCACGTCATTGGGTTCCTCGTCACCCATCGGCAGCACCCGGCAGACGTCGTAGAACTTGTGAAAGGTCGACGCGGTCTCCTCCAGATACCGGGCGATCCGGTGCGGCTCGCGATACTCCGCCGCCGTCGCGACCACGCGCGGGAACTCGCCCAGCGCGGCCAGCAGCAGCGACTCTCGCTCGTGCTCGAGCAGCTCCGGCCGCAGCTCGCCGCGGTCGACGCCGAGTTCGTCGGCGTTACGCAGGATCGAGGACAGCCGCGCGTGCGCGTACTGCACGTAGAACACCGGATTGTCCGAGGTCTGCTTGGTGATCTGCGCGACGTCCAGCGTCAGCGGGGAGTCCGCCGGGTACCGGCACAACGAGTACCGCAGCGCGTCGACACCGGCCGCGTCGACCACCTCACCGAGAGTGAGCATGGATCCGGCCCGCTTGGACAGCCGCAGCTCCTGGCCCTCCCGCATGATCTTCACCAGCTGCCCGATCGGGATCTCGATGTTGTAGTCCGGGTCGTCGCCCGCACACGCCGCCATCGCCTTCAGCCGGCCCACGTAGCCGTGGTGGTCGGCACCGAGCAGATACAGGCAGATGTCGAAGCCGCGCTCACGCTTGTCCACGTAGTACGCGGTGTCCGAGGCGAAGTAGGTGTAAGACCCGTCCTGCTTGATCAGCACGCGGTCCTTGTCGTCCCCGTAGTCCGTGGTCCGCATCCACAGCGCGCCGTCGGCCTCGAACAGGTGGCCGTGCTTGCGCAGCACGTCCAGCCCGTGTTCCACCTGGCCGGAGTCGTGCAGTGTCCGCTCGGAGAACCAGACGTCGAAATGTGTCCGGAACTCCTCGAGCTGGCGCTGCTGCTCGGCGAGCTGCAGCTTGTACCCTTCCTCCCGGAAGACGACCAGCTGCTCGTCGTCCGGCAACGTGATCACGTCCGGCCGCGCGGCGAGGATCGCCTGCGCCAGGTCGGTGATGTACTCGCCGTGATAACCCTGCTCCGGCACAGCCTGGCCGTGCGCGCGGGCCATGATCGAGGCGCCGAAATGGTCCATCTGCACGCCGCGATCGTTGATGTAGAACTCGCGGGTGACCTCAGCGCCCGCGGCTTCCAGCACCCGGGCGATCGCATCACCGACGGCGGCCCAGCGGACATGCCCCAGGTGCAGCGGCCCGGTCGGGTTCGCGGAGATGAACTCCACGTTGATCCGGGTGCCGGTGAGCACGTCGCCGCGTCCGTACGTCGCGCCCGCGGCCACGATGGAGCGCGCCAGCTCACCTTGGGCGGCGGCGGAGACGGTGATGTTGAGAAAGCCCGGCCCGGCCACGTCGACCCGGTCGATCCCGGCGACCTCGCGCAACCTCCCGGCGAGCAGCTCCGCCAGCGCGCGCGGGTTGGTGCCGGCCCTCTTGGCCAGCTGCATGGCGACATTGGTCGCGTAGTCGCCGTGCTCGCGGTTGCGGGGCCGCTCGATCGTGATCTCGTCCGGCACACCGCCGGGAAGGGTGATGTCTCCTTCGTCGGTCGCGGCCGCGAGGACGTCACGCACCGCTTGGGAAAGCTGTTCTGGGGTCACCCCGCAAGGGTAGTCACTACCGTGGGCTCCTTGTCGCCCCCGTGGGCCACCTGGTCCATCACCTGAGACAGGACGCTGTCGAGCGACAGGCCG
The DNA here is from genome assembly GCF_010550675.1 of Phytoactinopolyspora halotolerans. Lineage (GTDB taxonomy): Bacteria > Actinomycetota > Actinomycetes > Jiangellales > Jiangellaceae > Phytoactinopolyspora > Phytoactinopolyspora halotolerans. The sequence continues at coordinate 79,743 of NZ_JAAGOA010000015.1, forward strand.
AGCGCGTCCGCAACCGCGGCGACGGTGAAGAACGCCGGGGTCGGGATCCGGCCACGCTCGATCTTGCGCAGCGTCTCGGCAGAAATGCCCGCCTCGCTCGCGACGTCGACGATGCTCCGCTCGCCACGCGCGGCACGCAGCGCCTGCCCGAGCCGCTCGCCACGGTCGCGCTCGGATACGCTCAACGGCACTCGAACCATAGAGGCGATACTAATACCGCTGCATCCGACGCCTGATGGGCTCATGTCGCACGTGGGCCGTGGTGAGGTGGTTCACCGGATGTCGATAACGCGAAGTCGTTCCTGCGTCTCAGGGTCAGCAGCCGGAACCCTCGTCCCCGTCGTCATCGCCGCTGCCGTCGTCGCCGTCGTCGCCGTCCGCCTCGGACTCCGACTCGGACGAGCCTGTGCCGTCGTCCGTGCCGTCGTCCGTGTCCGAGGTTCCCGTCGCGTCGCCGTCGGCATCCCCATGCTCGACGTCCGTCCCCCCGGGCGGGCCGTCATCCGATTCTCCCGCGAGCCCGTCGTCTCCAGACGAGTCCTCGCCGGCCTCGCCGTCGGTCCCGGATCCGTCATCGGACGGCGGATCGCCGGCGTCCTCGGGAGACTCCGCGTCGGGCTCGTCGACCGGATCTTCGAGCACCTCCGCCACGGCAGCATGTAGCCCCTCGTAATCCGGATTCGCGGCCTCGCCGCCGTGCTCGGCGAAGAAGTCGTCATTGATACTCAGGTTCTCGATCTCGGCGCCCTGGATCTTCATGGTGAGATCGATGACGTCCGGGAACAGGTCGGCCGGGATGTCGGTCTTGACCATGTTCTTCGTCGCGGAGGCGAGGCTCTGATACTGCGTCAGCAGCTTCTGCGGCTGGGCCTCGTCGATGATGGCCCGGATGACGCACTGCTGTCGCTCCATCCGCTTGTAGTTGCTGCTGCCGCATCGGGACCGCGCGTACATCAGCGCGTGGCTGCCGTCGAGGTGCTGGGCACCGGCCTCGATGTAGCTGGCGCGGGACTGACAGTACGCATCCGGCTCGCCGTAGTGGATGGGCACCGGCTCGGAGACGTCGACGGTGATCCCGCCCAGCGCGTCGATGATGGCGGAGAACCCGTCGAGGTTGACCATCATGTAATAGTCGATGTCGAGTCCGAGCGCGCCCTCGACGGCCCACTTGTTCGCATCAGAGGCGGAGACCTCCAGGTCCGGGTACAACGCGGGGATGTTGTTGTACACGGAGTTGAGCATGGAGTTGCCGTTCAGCGGGTCGGCCGTGGTCTGGTCGATGTACCCGTAGGGGTAGTACTCAGCCAGCGGGCTCTCCTCAGGAAAGGGCATCTGGCTGAGGTTCCGCGGCAGTGAGATCAGGGTGGTATCGCCGGTGGCCGTGTCGATACTGGCCATGATCTGCGTGTCGACGCGCACGCCGTATTCCTCGGCTTCGCGGCCCAAGCCCACGTCGGCGCCGAGCAAGAGGAAGTTCAGCGTCGGCTTGTTGGCCCACGGGTCCTTCTTGTCGATGTCCTTGGGCGTGGTCTGGCTTTCCTCGTCGTCGTCGGCCGCGATGGAAGAGATGAGATCCCGCTGAGTGAAGGCGTTGCGGGAGGCGAGCGACATCGGGGCGATGACGCAGGAGACAGCCAGTACGACGACGACGGCACCGGTCAGACGTTTCGGCGCCGGGAGCCCGTCCGGCTCCAGCGAGCGGTGCGAGACGAGCGCCGCCAGGAGCCACAGTACGGCCAGCGCGGCCGTGCCCACGCCGATGTAGAGCAGTTTCTCCCGGTCGCCACCGTAGGACGCGAGTTCGTTGAGGGGCACCAGCACGAGGACGGCGCCGGCCGAGCAGGCCAGCAGTCCGACGAGAACCAGCAGCGCTACGCCCGAGCGACGTCGACCCGCGGCCACGAGCCCGACACCCGGGACCAGACTGCCCAGAAACGCGAAGCCGAGAAAGCGGCCGTACCGGCTGTTGCGTTGCCGTCGGCGCCGCTCGAGCCGCGAGCGGGAGGCGGCGGCCGCGCGGCGTCCGCCGCCCGGATGTGAGGAGCGTGCATGTGACCGGTGGGGCATCCGGTCATTGCTGTTGCGCGCCATCGGGTCAGCATCTCATTCGTCGTGTCGCGGGCGTGCAAGGTGTCACGGCGGCGCGCCTGGCGTCGGGCGGTATAGTTATTGGATACTGCACGTCAGGGCGACTACCTGATCTCAATACCACCGAAGGACACCTCATGGTTGAGCTGAAGACACCAGGCGAGATCGACGCCATCGCCGCATCCGGGCGGGTCGTCGCGGCGGTACACGCGGCCGTCCGGGCACATGCGGCGGTCGGAGTGTCCCTGCTGGAGCTCGATGACGTCGCGCGCGACGTGATGGAGAGTGCCGGCGCGGCGTCGTCCTTTCTCGGCTACCGTCCGGGTTTCGCCTCGACCCCCTACCCCGCCGTGCTGAACACATCGGTCAACGACGTCATGCTGCATGGGATCCCGACCGGATATCGGCTGCGGGACGGCGACCTTCTCGGCGTGGACTTCGGCGCGCACATCGACGGCTGGCACGCCGACGCCGCCGTGAGCTTCATCGTCGGCACCCCGGATCCGGCGGACGAGAAGCTCCTGGAGACGACGGAGCGCATGCTCGCCGCCGGCATCGCGGCCGCACAACCCGGCGGCAAGATGGGCGACATCGGCCACGCGATGTCGCTCATCGGCCGCGGCGCGGGTTACGGCATCCAGAACGACTTCGGCGGCCACGGGGTGGGCCGGGCGATGCACGAGGCCCCCTTCGTGCCCAACGAAGGGCGGCCCGGTCGCGGCTGGCCGCTCAAGCCCGGGCTGGTCATCGCCATCGAACCGAGCCTGATGGCTGGCGGCGACGACGGCTACTACGTCGACGACGACGGCTGGTCCATACGCACCATGGACGGCAGCCGTGGAGCGCACGTGGAGCACACCGTGGCCATCACGGCGGACGGCCCGAGGATCCTCACCACGGCCTGATTGGGGATCTGGCCCGATGTCCTGATAGCCTAGCTGCGGTTCCCGGCCCTCGTAGCTCAGGGGATAGAGCGTCTGCCTCCGGAGCAGAAAGTCGCAGGTTCGAATCCTGCCGAGGGCACACATCGAAAATGGCTGGTCAGCGGCTTGTGGCCAGCCATTATTCAGTTTTTGCCAACCACGTTACGACCATGAATCACTTCACCCCGCAAACACGACATTGAGTGGTCGGCATCACGCCTTGCCCCGCCGGTTGATGCGACCAACGCGAAGCTCCTACTTCTGCGTGGGATGAGTATGAGGCAATGCGTTCGAGCGGTATCGGCAAGTGCGGGAGAGAGGTACTGAACCCTGCGGGAGAGCGGTAGCATCGCCGCATGGCTACGTCTTATGTCGCTCGCTTGTCGATCCGCTAATCGAGGAGCTGCTGGCCGGATTCCCTGCAGTATTGGTCGTGGGACCTCGTGCGTGCGGGAAACAACCACTGCTGCTCGTCATGCTCGCACAATCGTCCGGCTGGACAGCTGAAGCCGCGGCCGTTCGCGCCGATCCCGATGGCGCGCTGGAGCTCGCAAGACCGGTGCTGCTAGACGAATGGCAGCTGGTGCCCGAGGTCATGACCGCGGTCAAGCGGGCAGTCGATTCGCGGCCTGGCCCAAATAACTTCTTGATCACCGGGTCGGTGCGATCGGAGCTCGAAGGCGAGGGTTGGCCTATGACAGGCCGCGCACTTCGAGTGCAGATGTATGGCCTGACTGAGCGTGAGATCGGCGGAGATGCGCGCTCGGCACGGTGGGCGTGATCCTGTACGCCTGCGCCGCTATCTGCATGCTTTGTGCCTGAACACGGCGGGCGTTGCCGAAGCCAGGACGCTGTATGAGAATGCCGGCGTCAACCGGAAGACCGCACTCGCCTACGACCGGCTGCTCGCGAACTTACTGGTCGCGGACGAAGTGCCTGCCTGGTGGACGAACCGGCTCAAGCGTCTGATACAGATGCCGAAGAGGTACATCATCGACCCAGGCGTCGTCGGTGCCGTGCTGCGAGTGGATGTGCCTGGAGTGCGTAGAGACGGCGACCTGCTGGGACGGGTGCTCGACACATTCGTCATGGCGCAACTACGCGTTGAGGCGACCGTATGCCAAACCGAACCCAGCCTTTACCACCTGCGCACCGAGCAGGGAAGACACGAGGTCGACATCATTGTCGAGTACGCCGGTGGCAACGTCTTCGGTTTCGAGATCAAGGCCAGCAGCGGCCCTGGTTTGAAAGACACCAAGCACCTCCAATGGCTCCGAGACGAACTCGGCGACCGCTTCATCGGGGGTGCCATCCTGCACTCAGGACCGCGTCTCTATCCGCTGGCCGACCGCATCGTAGCGGCACCGATCTGCTCACTCTGGACTTGACCATGGCCCGCCAGCACCTTCTGACAGTGGTTCATTTTGTCGCGCTGAGCACGGTAGCGGCGCGTGTGGAAGCCACACCCCGTCCCATATGGACGTTTTGGGTCATGCTGGGGTCTTCGTGGCCGAGGTGGTGGGCGATCTCGCGGGCGGTGAGACCGGCCTGGTCGAGGCGGGTGGCGACGGTCTTGCGGAATGTGTGAGAAGTGACCCAGTCGTAGCCGCCGATGCGGTCGAGGGCTATGCGCAGAGCGCGATCGGCGTTGGTCGGCAGACGCACTCCGCAGGTACGGGTCGGGAAGAGCAGGTCGTGTTCATTGGCGCGCCAGGTCATGGCCATGCGTCGGCGGCACGGCTCGACAATGTGGTCCGGAAGGGCGATGACACGCCAACCGGCAGCGGTCTTGGGTCGCTCCTCGAGAACGGCGCCATGGCCCTTCTTGTACGTGGCTTTGGCGTTGACGTCGAGCACGCCGCCGACTTGGACGTGGTTGCGTGAATCAGTCGGCTTCCTCGATCGGCCCAAGTCGCGAGCTCATCGAGATGGCGTCGATCTGGTCGGCCAGCATGCCTGGTGCGTCGAGCTGGACGAACGTCTTCGCCCCCGGAACCTCAACGAACTCAGCGTCCTTGAACACTCGCTGCAGACGCCTGCCGAGGCTGGGGCGGAACGCGCGGTCGGCCATCCCCCACACGATCCGGGCGGGGCCGTCGAACCGGTGCAGCCTGGTCGACACGTCGAGCAGATCCTGCGGGTCGGCAGCACGAAGGAACCGCACGGCGTCCTCGCGGATTTCCTTATCGGTCAGACACGGCTCGACCCACGCCCGGGCCTGGTCGGGATCGATCCGGTTGGCCAGCAGGCCGAACCCGAGGGGTGAGTGCCGGAAAGCGCGGGCACGCATCGGTTGCAGGTTGAACCACATCCGCCGGGAACCGCTGAGGAGGCGGAAGATGATGCTGAACGGGAAGGGCGGGAACGTGTCAAATGCGTCGCAGTTGGTGAGCACAAGACGCCCGATCCGGCTGGGATCGGTATCGATCAGAAACTGGCACAGCGCGCCCCCGGTGTCGTTGCCCACCAGAGTGACATCGCGCAGGTCGAGCGCCTCCAGGAACGCGAGGATCTGCTTCGCGATGCCGCGAGGCGACTGATCTGCATCACGACGAAGGGGTGTGCGATGGGCCCCGAGCGGACAATCGGGTGCGTATGACCGGATTCCGCGTGCCGCGAGCAGGTCGGCGACCTCCGACCAGACTGAGCCGTCCACGAGAAAGGCGTGGACGAAGACAACCGGCGGCGCGGCCGAGTCCTCAGGGCCGGCCGACCGGTAGGCCACGGTGCCGTGCGGGAGCTCAATCGTCGCAGCCGTCTCGGGCCGCTTGGACTTCCTCGGCATGATTTCTCCGGTTTCTTCACATCGTCTCGTGGCATCCTGCTCGGTCTCTGACCTCTCGCACCGCTGCGCGCGATACCGCGTAGTGCGGAAGGTGTTGTGTGTCAAAGCATGCGACTGGCGGACACGCTTCTGAGGTGGAGGATTGCGTCGAACCCGGTGCTCCAGTCCGGGACGATCGTGTAGTACTCCGCATCACGGTCGGGGTCGTACATGGCGCCTCCGATGACACGCAGTGTTCCGTCCTGATGAAGCCACGAACGGACCCGGGCTGGTGCTGGGCGCCCGAGCGGGAGGATGTAGTCGGGGTAACGGCACATCCCGAGTTCGTGGTCCACGAAGCCGGCCGGTGGGACGGGCACGGAGAACACGTCCGGCTGGCCCGTGTGCCACCCTGCCAGGATCTCTCCGTGGTTGAACGTGAGCGCAATGCTCACATATCGCTCACCGAGTGCGGCGCGCAGCCGGCCCCCGGCCATCTTCCGCGGCAACGCGGGCACGGGCGGGAACGAGATGATCTGCTTCTCCGCGGCCACGGTGTGCACGTGCGCGGCGCTGTAGATCATGGGCCGCGGATCGTTCGCGCGCCAGCGTTCGATGATCAGGGTGATGTAGAGATCCCGCAGGTCCTGCATGTCGCCGTTCTCGGTGCTCGACTCATAGAACCCCAGCAGCGCAAGGGCGTGCAGATCGACGTCTAACCGCGATACCGGTGCCGCCGCTTCGATGGGAACTCTCCGGACGAGGTCCTGCACAGCTCGGGCATGTGTGATCAGCCGCTGCTGCTCGGCCGCAGGCTGCTCCCGGTACCACCGGACGTGGTTGTCGCGGATCCGAAGTTCCCAGAGGTGGCGGGCGAGTGCCTGACCCTGGTCCGGGGCGGCATGGTCCACGTAACGCTGGAGCTCGTCGAACTGGACCGGCCGCAGCTGAACGACGTCGGCTCCGACGAACCGCACCTGGTCGGCCGGCCGCCTGCGGGTATTGAAAGCGCGCAGCCAGGCCATCAGGTCCAGCATCGCCGTGTTCTGCAGGTTGTAGCCTGCCTGCGCAAGGACTGCCCGGGGGTCCCCTACTCCTCCGGTGATGTAGCGATCAACGGGTACGCACGCTCCCCAGGCGTCCTCCCAGGCGACCGTCCGGACGCCGTGCTCCCGTACCAGGTGGCGGATCAACCGGTGCTTGAGAACGAACTGATCGTGGGTGCCGTGAGCGGATTCCCCGAGCCCGATCACCGCCGCCCGCCGCACGAGCCTGTCCAGCGCGCGCAAATCGCGCGTTGGCAGAGCTGGGTCCGTGCCCGCAAGCGGACGCGCCGTCCGATCCAGCCAGCTCCGGACCACGCTCGCCGCCCGGTCCTCCGCGGCCGGAGCCGGGACTGCGAAACCCGGAGCCACTGAACCCATCGCGCCGAGCGCCGCGCCGGCCGAGGCAGCGCGCAACACGCCCCGACGGGTGATCACTCCGGCGCCCGGGCCCGTCCGGTCCTCACTCGTGTACTGACGTTCTTCTGGCATCGCATCTCCAACCTTCACGATTGTGGGCGGGGTGTTCTCGTGGCCGCATCGGGCCGCCCTCGATCCCACGAGGCCGAGCGTGGCCCGCAGACCTGCTGCCGATGGATCGCCACCGCCCAGGCCAGGCATCCGAAGGCGAATATCGAGGCAGCTGCCCGCACTGTGTTCCATGCCGTCCAGCTCGCCTCCTCGAGGCGGGCGCGTGCGGCTGTGAAATCGGCGGCGCTAGTGGGCTCTGCAACCTCCCGCAAGCTCGCGTTGAGCGGCTCATGGACGCCGAAGGTGATCACCAGCACCGCGAGATACAGGATCAGCGCCAGCCCGATCCAGGTCGACGCGCGTCGATGTCCGCCGACAAGATGCAACACGAGGGCGAGGCCGGTGAGAATCAGGGCGCCCATGAATCCCACACCGAGGAACAACGGGTTGGTGATCGCAGAATCAAGCGAACGGAAGGCGGTGACGAACGTGCGGTCGTCGACCTCACGTAGGCCCGGCATGATCGCATTCGACCAGTCCGCGAAGACGCCCGCGGTGAGTCCGGTCGTCATGGTAGCGAGGATCAGAACCGCGGTTCTCGTTGCCGCCGCGGGCTGCTTGACGAACCCCTCAGTGGGCACCTCGATCCTCCGGCGGTCTCTCGACGTTGGAGTAGAAGGGGCGGGTGAACGGATAGTCCTTCACCACCCACCGCCGCAGGCCGCGGTAGGCCTTCTCGTAGTAGCCGGTCGCGTACGCGTCGGGAGTGACCCACCAGCTGACGTCGACGTCGTATACGGCGAGGTCCTCGGTCAGCGGGCGCCGCAGACCCATCGGGTACAGATACGCGCAGCCCAGGTAGCCACCTGCGTCGTCGCGCAGCACGTAGGTGAACGACTTGTTGTCCCGGAATTCACACTCGTGCCAATACTCGTCGACGATGATCTCGCTCTCGGTCACCGGCTCGGTGGGCCACCTTCCGCCCCTGGTGCGGCGGATCAGGTCCATGCTGGCGTTGATACCGCGCACATCCTCAGCCACGTCGTCGCGGGTGATCGCTCGCGCGACCAGGTCGTCATACCTGAGCTCGTGGGGCGCCTCGAAGCCGTCAGGCAGGGGCAGCTTCTTGACGAACTGGCTGTAATCAGTCATCGCGCTTGACCATCGACATCACGACGATGCCGTTGTCGAACACCTCGGCGCCTGTGGTTCGGAAGACGGCATGTAGGCCCTCGGTCAGTAAAACGTCGTCGGGTCCGCCCACCCCCGCCAGCACCGGGTGGTACCACAGGTGCAGCTCGTCGAGCAGCCCGGCGCGGATCATTGCCTGTGCTACCGGGCCGTAACCATGCATGAGGATGTCGCCGCTGTGCTCGTCCTTGAGCCGGGCCACGGACTCCACGAGGTCGCCGGACAGGACCTGGGTGTTGTTCCACTCCGGGTCGGTGAGCGTTGTCGAGGCGACGTATTTCCGCATCGCGTTGATCCGGTCCGGATACTCACCGTCTCGTCCCGGCCACGCGCCGGCGTAGACCTCGTAGGACCTTCGGCCCATCAGAAGCGCATCCGCAGCACTCAGCTGCCGCATCGCCAGCTGGTCGGACTCGTCGCTGAGATAGTCGAAGTGCCACTTGTCCATGTGGTTCACGACGCCGTCGAGACTGACGAAGGTAGAGTTGACGACCTTGGCCATAAAAGGCTCCTTTGCTTTGGTTCGCTGACGCATGAACTCCTGAACCGGTGGTGGAACCACCGGCCTCACGTGGGCAGGTTGAAGGTGGGTAGGGAGCCCTGAGCGGGAGGAAGCGATTCACTCAGGGCCGAGACGTTCGTTGTCAGACCAACGAGCTACCGTCGACCGGTCCAGGCGGTCTGGAGAGCGTGCATGTCATCGCTCGACACTATGTGCCGCAGGGACACGTTGGATCAGCGAAATCGCCGGTCTTGAACAGTCCTCGGTCACGGCGGCCTGAGTTCGCGAATCCGACATTTCCGCTGGAGTACCAGGCGGCATGGTGAAGAGATCATCGACGTGATGACCTCCCTCAGCTCCGTAAGCTGGGAAGCGTGTTGCTCGGTCGATCGCATGAACAGGCTCTCGTTCGTGAGCTACTCGACAAGGTGCGCGCCGGTCGCGGTGGCGGCATGTGTGTGACGGGAGAGGCCGGAATCGGTAAGAGCGCGCTGCTGCGAGACGCCGCCGATCACGCAGTCGGCATGCAGGTGCTGACCACCGATGGTGTTCCGCCGGAGTCTGACCTCGGCTACGCCACGTTGCACCGGTTGCTACTACCTGTCGCAGGCCGGCTCGACAAGCTACCGCCACACCAGGCTCGCGCTCTCGGCGTCGCCCTTGGCCGGTCCGATGGACCAGCACCTGATCGGTTCCTCGTCGCCCTGGCCACCTTGTCATTACTATCGGAGGCCGCCGTCGACAGCCCTGTCCTCTGCCTGGTGGACGATGCGCAGTGGGCAGACAAGGCGAGTCTGAGCGCCTTGTCGTTTACCGTACGTCGGCTCCAGAACGAACCGATCGGTGTGTTGCTGGCCATGCGCTCAGGAGAAGGTGACCACCAAGACTTCCAGGGTGCCGTCGAGCTACCACTGGCCGGCTTGGACCTTGACGCCGCAGCAGAACTGCTCGCCGAGCATGATCGTGGCCGCCTCACCCAAGCCCAGCGTCGCAAGATTCTCGCGGTGGCGAACGGCAACCCGCTGGCCCTCCAAGAGCTTCCGCATGCCGTGCGACAAGTTGGGCTCAACGAGCCGATTCCACTGACAGCACGGCTCCGAGACGCATTCCTGGCGCGAGCCCGCCAGCACGATGAGCACGCGCAGCGCCTGCTTCTCCTCCTCGCCGCCGACGGGTCCGGCCATCTCGAGACGATCTCCGCCGCGGCGGAGCAGCTGGGAATCAGAGCTAATGACGCCACGATCAGTCAGCTGAGCGACCTCGTGCACTACGACGCTGCACACATCCGGTTTCACCATCCGCTGATGCGTGCCGCGATCTATCACGCAGCACCCGCGTCCGAGCGCATCGCCGTACACCGCGCGCTCGCCATGGCACTGCGCGACCATCAGAGCGAGCTCCACCGCTATGCGTGGCACCTGGGACAGGCTGCCCACGGCCGGAATGAGGCGGCCGCACGCGAGCTGGAGCGCTCCGCGTCGCAGGCCGTGCAGCGCGGTGGACAGGCAGCCAGCGCTGCCGCCTTAGCACGAGCAGCCGAACTCAGTGAGTCAGACCAGGAACGTGGTCGCCGCCTCCTGGATGCAGCGGTCGCGTACTGGCATGGCGGTGACATCGCGCAAGCCCGGGAGCTATTGAGCCAGGCAGAGGAACTCGACGAGCTGCCCGACGTCGCGCAGTTCGGGCGGGCAGAGTTGCGTGCGCTGTTGGAGTCCAGCGTCGGTTTCCCCGCTGACGCCCTCGATGTTCTGCGGCCCGTCATTCCCCACGCCCTCCGGCGCGACGTCCGCTGCGCATTGCCATTGCTGCTCCTCTACGGCGAAGTGGGATACCGGACGAACAGTCCTGACGTCTGGGCCCAGATCGGCGAATGGCTCGATTCAGTCGATCTCGGCGGCAACAGTGCCGAGGACGCCCTGCTCCGACTGTTGCGTGCAAGCATCCACGCACGCACGGCGCAGGACCCATACCTGCGTCCTGGTGATCTTGAGGCGATCGTCGACCTCAGCGACCCGATCAAGCTGACCAGAGCAGCCGGCATGAGCTGGGCACTGGGCGAGCACGGTCTGAGGGGTCGGCTGCTGCGGAAGGCGGTGAAGCGCGCCCGTGCAGTCGGTGCCGCCGGCACGCTGGCCTGGTCACTGGAGTTCGTGGTCTTGGATGAACTGGCGAACGGTCGATTCACCATCGCCGAGGCGTTCGCTGAGGAAGGCTTCCGCCTCGCGACCGAGACCGGGCAGGAGAACACAGCGTGCCGGCACCGGACGATGCTTGCGTGGCTGGGTGTCCTGCAGGGCCAGGACACAGCACGCAAGCTGGCGGAGGACGTTCTCGCCGAGGCCAGCCGGCGACGGCTGGCCGACAGCCTTGGTTACGCACATCTGAGTCTTGGCCACCTCGAACTGGTCGGCGGCAACAACAATGAAGCCGTCCGGCACTACGAGACGATGCAATCGCGCGGCCTGTCGCCCGTGCAGTCGGGGCTGGCCATGCACAGCGTGCCTGAACTCATCGAAGCGCTCGCCCGATCCGATCAGACTGAGCGAGCATCCGAGTACTTGCAGCGATTCGAGGATTGGACCATGCGGATCTCCTCGCCGTTTCTGCAGGCCATGACCGCCCGATGCCGCGCTCTCGTGGCATCCGGCGTCGACGTGGACGGCGAGTTCGAACATGCACTGAGAATGATGGACGAGTCCGCCACACCTTTCGAGCTGGCCAGGACCGAACTGCTTTTCGGCGAGCACCTGCGGCGAGAACGGCGGCGGGCCGAAGCCCAAACCCATCTGAAGGCCGCATTGGACACATTCCGTCGGCTCGGTGCGTCGTCGTGGGCCGATCGTGCGCGAAATGAGCTGCGCGCAGCCGGCGGTTCCGGCCCTCGACGCCGACCGTCTCTCATGGCGACACTTACTCCCCAGGAACGCCGGATCGCGCTCGCCGTCAGCGAGGGCTCAACCAACCGTGAGGTCGCCGCGCAGCTGTTCCTCAGCCCGCGGACGGTCGATTACCACCTACGCAAGATCTTCCAGAAGACCGGCATCAGCTCCCGCACCGAACTCGTTCGGCTTGCACTCACCGACCACGACCAATCCGACGACGCTTAGGCGCTGAGCGTAGAGATATCCCACGTCGCGTCCGTCGGCGAGAGCGTCGGCGAGCCTGGTCCGTTCGGTCAGGTCCGGGGGTGGAACCCGGCGCGGACTTCGCGGGGTGTAATGCGCCGTGCACCATTGACAGGCCTGTCGAGGCGTTGTTGCATGTGGGTTGGGATCATCGTTCCGCACGGCCGTTCGTGATGCGCGCCGGCGGGGACTGTGGTAACGATTGGTCTTCACCGGTAGCCGCTCAGGTGCGCTGCCGGCACGACGAGAGGGGGTGACTCATGCGACGTGCACTCGCCGTCGCGGCCACACTGATGGCCGCGCTCACCGTCGGGCTGTTGGCTGCACCGGCTGCTTCCGCGTGGCCCGGAATGTGCTGCTGACCGCGGTCAGGTCACGCTGCGCCGACCTGGTGCGCGCGGCTTGGCCCTGACATGCATCCGCTCACCTTGCTGACCGAACAGGCTCAGAATCTCCACCGGGCCGGCGCCCGTGCTGCCGAACCAGTGCGGGACGCGCGTGTCGAACTCGGCCGCCTCGCCTGCGCCCATGATCAGGTCATGCTCCGCCAAGCGCAGGCGTAACCGGCCCGACAGGACATACATCCACTCGTACCCATCGTGCACGCGGAGATCCGGCTCGCTCTGCCCCGGCGGAATCGTGATCTTGTATGCCTGCACCGCCGCCGGCTGTCGGGTGAGCGGAAGGATGGTGCGCCCGTCAGTGTTCCGGGGCCGCGGCCGGATGCGCGGGTCCTCCCCCCGCGGCGCCGCGATCAACTCATCCAGCGGAACCTGGTGCGCCATCGAGATCGGGAGCAGCAGCTCCAGGCTCGGCCGTCGCTGCCCGGACTCCAGTCGTGACAGCGTGCTCTTGGAGATCCCAGTTCGTTCGGCGAGTTCCGCCAGAGTCACGCCGCGCTGCGTACGCAGACGCTTCAGGCGCGGCCCCACGTCAGCCAGCACGCTGGCGATGGCAGGCATCTGATCCACCCGTACATTCCATCGCAGCTGTCCCGGAAACAGCAACACAAGTTGTCGGCTCAGCATCCGCCGGAGCAGGGTCGGCCACGGAGGTGGTTCCCGATGAACGCGATGGACTATGACGTGACCGTGATCGGCGGCGGAGCAGCGGGGTTGAACGCCGCGCTGGTGCTGGCCCGGGCACAACGCGCGGTGGCAGTGGTGGATGCGGGCGAGCCGCGCAACGCTCCGGCCGAGCACATGCACGGTTTCCTGTCCCGGGACGGATCGTCGCCGTCCGACATGCTCAGCATCGGCCGGGAGGAGGTGCACCGCTACGGCGGGCGGATCCTCGCCGACCAGGTCCGCGACATCGAAAGGTCCGGGGACGGACGGTTCGCCGTGCGGTTGGCTACGGACAGCGTGCTGCATGCGCGCGCCGTTCTGGTCGCCACAGGGCTACGAGACGAGCTGCCTGAGATCCCTGGAGTGCGGGAGCGATGGGGATCCGATGTGCTGCACTGCCCGTACTGTCACGGTTACGAAGTGCGCGACACGGCGCTCGGCGTGCTGGGCGGTGACGTCCGGGAGTTCTCCCTGCATCAAGCCTTCCTGCTCCGGCGGTTCTCCACCGACGTGACGTTCTTCCCGCATCGCATCGAGCTCAGCGACGACGAGCGCACGCGACTCATCGCCAACGATGTGCGGATCGCCGACGGCGTCGTGACCGGCCTGGTGGTGCAGGACGGCCGGCTGCGCGGCGTGGAGGTCGACGGCTGCCGTACCGTACCGCGGGCTGCGGTCTTCGTCGCTCCCCGTTTCATCCCCAATGACGTGTTGCTGACCGGCTTGGGCTGCGCCGTCGGAGAGAACGGCTGGGTGGTCACCGATCCCGGCGGCCGGACGAGTGTGCCCGGGGTCTGGGCGGCAGGAAACGTCGTCGACCCACGCGCCCAGGTCGTCACCGCTGCCGGTGCCGGCTCAGCGGCCGCGATCGCGCTCAACGGCTACCTGCTGGAGCAGGACGTCCAGCGGGCGACCGCCAGACATCAGAACCGCACCGGCGGGGTCGGCGCCGTACCCGGCTGATCGCGTGCCAGGCAGAGATTTGGCAACGACTTGGTTCCAGGGATTGCGCTGGGACTACGCCAGGGCGCATCCTCGTAACAGCGGTGCGGCTCACGCCCTACCCACCCCGCACCGTGGATACCGCCTCGCCCGCCTTTGCGAGCGAGGCGGTTCCGTGTCTAGGCCACTCCGGCCCGGCCGTCGTGGATCTTCCCGTCGGACTGCGAACGCGCCTCGCGCAACGGCACCACCACGACGCCGCCCTGCGGGTCGGCGAGAATCCGCACGCGAGCACCGTAATGCGCGCCGAGCAGCTCCTCGGTGAGTACGTCGTGCGCGGCACCCTGGGCCGCGACACGACCGCCCGCGAGCAGAACCAGGTGGTCGGCGAATTGGCCCGCCATCGTCAGATCATGCAGCGCGCTGACCACGGTCAGGCCGCGTTCCCCGCGCAACTCGTCGACCAGCTCCAGCACCTGTTGCGCGTGCCCGAGATCAAGCGAGCTGGTCGGCTCGTCGAGTAACAGCAGCGGCGCCTGCTGCGCCAGGGCACGGGCGAGCACGGCGCGTTGGAACTCGCCACCGGACAACGACGTGACCGCGCGGTATGCGAGGGCGCTCAACTCCAACGTCTCCAGCAACTCACCGACGACCGTGAGGTCTTCCGCGGATTCCACGCCCAGATAGGACACGTACGGAGTCCGGCCGAGCAGAACGTAGTCGAGCACCGTCATCCCGGCCGGCCGTGCCGGCTCCTGCGGGACGACGGCCACCGTCCGGGCACGTCCCCGCGACCGCATCCCACGTAGCTGTGTGCCGGCGAACTCGATATCGCCGTCGTAGTCCACCGAACCCGCCACGGCGCGCAGCAGCGTCGACTTCCCGCCACCGTTCGGGCCGACCAGCGTCATCCAGCTGCCCGCCGGGATGGACAGGGAGACGTCGTCGACCACCCGGTTCTCCAGCAGCGAGACGCCGACCTGATGAAGATGGAGTCCGCTCACCACACCCTCCGCGAGGTCCGCAAGACGAGCGTGAAGAACGGCGCGCCGATGAACGCCGTCACCACACCGACCGGAAGTTCGCCCGGCGAGATCAGCGTCCGCGCCGCGAGATCGGCGCTGACCAGGAATGCCGCACCGAACACCGCGGAGAGCGGCAGCACGATCCGATACGAGGTACCGGCCAGCATCCGCACGATGTGCGGCACGACGATCCCCACGAACCCGATCAGGCCGCTCACCGCAACCGCGGCCGCGGTGCCGAGCGTCGCGGCCAGCACCACGAAGAGCCGCACCCGTCCGGCCGGCACCCCGAGTGTGCCCGCCTCGTCCTGGCCGACGCTGAGGACGTCCAGCAGGCGACGATGGGCGAGCAGTACCACCGTCGAGACGGCGATGTACGGGAGCACCGTGAGCACCTCGCCCCATCCGGCGGTGAGCAGCCGGCCCAGTATCCAGCCGTACACCTCGCGCAGCGATTCCACATTGCGCTGGTTGATGTAGGTCTGCAGCGCCGTGAGGAAGGCGGCCACCGCGACCCCGGCAAGGATCAGCGATGTCGTGCTGCGGCCGCCCACGCTCCGCCCGAGCGCGTAGGTCGCCGCCACCCCGGCGATGCCGCCGGCGAACGCCGCGAGCGGTACCAGCAGGCGACCGCCGCCGGAGACGATGGCGAACGTCGCGCCGAGCCCCGCCCCGGCGGCCACACCCAGCAGGTACGGATCGGCCAACGGATTGCGGAACACGCCCTGATACCCGGCCCCCGCCATCGCCAGCATCCCGCCGACCAGCATGCCGAGCACGATTCTCGGTGCGCGCAGCTTCCACAGCACGGCCGCTTCCCGCTCGTCCAGCCCGCCGTCGAGTTCCACCCCCGGAAGCTGATTCACCATCTCGACCAGTACCGAGCGCAGCGGCAGACCGGCCGGACCGGTCACCATGGCCAACAGCACCACGAGTCCGAGCACGCCGGTGGCGAGCAGCAGCCACCGGCGCGGCAACCGTACCGGCCTCAGCCCTGGCTGAGGCTCCGGAGTGTCGACGGAAGGGGTGACGACGGTTCTCATCCGACCGGTTCGAGCAACGCCACGCGCTGGTCCACCAGGAACCGGACGTAGTCGACCACGCGCGGCCCCCAGCGGCTCGCGATGTCGCTGTCGACCTCGAACACGCGGTCCTGCTGGACGGCGGTCAGCGCGTCCCACCCCGGGCGCGAGGCGATGTCCTGGACGGTGACGCCGCCCTCGGCACCGTCGGCGAAGAAGATCATGTCCGGGTCGGCGCTGACGATGAACTCGGGAGACAGCTGCGGGTAGTCGCCCCCGGAGCCGGGCGCGTCGTCGGCGATGTTGGTCATGCCGGCCAACGTGTACAGCTCCCCGACGAACGTCGAGCCGGTCACGGTGTAGAGGTTCGCATCCAGCTCGTGGAAGTACGTGGCCTCCTCGGCGTCGTCGGGCACCTCCGCGGTGATCTCCTCGATGTCGGAGCGCATCCCGGCTACCAGCTCAGCCGCCGGACCCACGTTGCCGGTGGCGACGCCGAGTTGCTCGATCTGGGCGTACGTATCCTCGAGCGACCTCGCCGGTGGCAAGATCAGGGTCGGCACCTCCAGCTCGGACAGTCCGGCAACGAGATCACCCGGGTCGGCGGACGCCACCACCAGGTCGGGGTCGTACCCGACGATCGCCTCCACGTTCGGCTCGAAGCCGGACAGGTCCGTCGTCGGCGCGTCCTCCGGGTAATCCGAGTACTCGTCCGCGGCCACCACGGCATCACCCGCGTCGATGGCGAACAGCATCTCCGTCGCGGTCGGGGACAGCGACACGATCCGGTCCGGCTCCGCTGGGATCTCCACCGCGGTCTCGCCCTCCCCCACCGTCACCGGGAACGACGCCTCGTCCGCGGCAGGCGTCTCGCCGCCTGCGCCCGCGTCGTCCGATGCTTCGTCGTCGCCACCGCACGCCACCAGCACCATCGGCACGGCCGCGAGCACGGCAAGCCGGGGGAAGTACTTCATCTCACGCCTCCTTCACCACGGCGAAAGGGCGCGTGGGCGATGTCCCGCCCCGCGAACCGCCCTTCAACCGAGGACGAATCCGGGCCGCGAGGCTGGCGACCTGGCTCGTCCCACCGTCGGCGCGGCGGGCTTCACAGTTGCGGGACAGCGCCGGATTTGCGGACCGGCTTCGCAGACACTCGCGGCACCCGGGAGAAAACCCAGGCATCACCGATCCTACCGTGTCTTAACCGTTCCGCGGCGCGTCGGTGCTTGACAGAAAGGGCCGGAGACGGCCCCAACCAAACGATCCGGTCGCAAAGAGCCCCTATCGCGGGTAACCTTGCTCGGGTTTGCAGGATCCCGTACACGCGCGTGATGCAGTGTCCGCTAGTCTCACGACTCGCGCGGGTCAGGATCCATACGGGGATGAGGAGAGTCGCATGAGCGGAGTGGCCGTAAGCCGCTGCATGCTCGCTGTGTGTGTCTCCGTCGCCGGCGCCCCGCTGGCGGCTGCCACCGTGAACGCCGCAGAGGAGGTAGCTCAGGCGCCGGAGGCGGACGTCACGATGGCCGAGTTCGAGCCGGATGACTTCGCCGATCAGGCCGCCGAACTTCCGGGCGGCCTCATGGAAGCGATCGAGCGTGACCTGGACACCACCGCCGAACGGTACCTGGCGCAGGCGGCAACGGCGCACGTCGCCGACGACGTGATCGATTCGCTCGGCGACCTGGTGGTGGCCGCGTGGCTCGATCATCAGACGCTGCACGTGGTGGTCGAGAGCCGTTCCGACCAAGCCGCGGTAGCGGCCACCGGCGCCCGTGTGCACGTCGGCGACGCCCTCACCGACGCCCAGCGTGCCGCGCATGAGCAGGGCAGAGTCGCCTATATCGACCGAACGGAAAGCCGGGTCGTCCCGGTGGAGTCCGAGCTGATCAGCGCCGTGCGGCGGGGATCCGACCTCGACGGCCGCAGAGGTGAAGCCGGGTCCTCCGGCGAAACCGGTGAGTCGGAGCTGAGCGGCGGTTACGGCTACTGGACCCGCGACGAGGAGACGGCCTACGACTGCACGGCCGGTTTCACCGGCGTGACCGATGACGGCGATACGCTGACCGCTACAGCGGGCCGCTGCACCCAGGGAGAGTCGGGCCCGCTGGACGGTCCGGTCGCCCTTCGAGGCTTCCCGCTGGCCGGCGATCCCGATTCGGACGAGGAAGACAGCGAGGAAGACGAGGAAGGCCTGCTCCCGGACGATCTCCTCGACCTGACGTCCGACGAGGACGACGAAGGCCACGAGGCCGGCGAGGACGAGCACGACGAGGACACCGCTCCGGGACCGCTCGGCCGGTTCTTGACCGACACCGCACACGTCGGCGACGGAGCGGACGCGGCCCTGCTGGACGTGACGTCCTCGGCGTGGGATCTGCAGCCGACGGTTTCGGCCGGCGCGCCCCGCGACGGCGATCAGGCCGCCATGCCGGTCTACGACTCGATCAAACCGATCGCCGGCGCACCCGTCTGCGCGGCGGGCGCCTCGTCCGGCTGGACGTGCGGCAGAGTGCTGGACGCCGGCAGCGACATACCCGTCGGCGGCAGCGACCGCGTGAACGGCTTCCTGATCGATGCCTGCGTGTTGCCCGGCGACGGCGGTGGCCCGATCATGACCGGCCACTATGCGGTCGGGATCGGCTCCGGCACGACCTGGAACGGCACTGACTGCACGGACGGCGGTGCGGAGAACGGCCTGGACGTCGCCGCCGGTTTCGCCGTCTCCGGAGGCGAGCAGAGCCTCCAGTCGCTGTATGGCGACGACTGGCGCCTGGCCGTCCACGTCGGCGCCCCGACCGTCACGGCACCGACCGACGACGACGTCACGGGCCGGCACCCCACCATCCGCGGACGCGCCGACGCCGCACCCGGGTCCACCGTCGTCGTGACGATCGGCGGCTCGGATCCGGTCGAAGCCGAGGTGGGCGCCGACGGACGGTGGCGTGCCGCCGTGCGGGACCCGCTCGCTCCAGGCAGGCACAGCTACAGCGCGACCATCACGCACACCCCGGCCGGCGCTGAAGAACCGCTGATCTCCGATACGGTGAACGGCAGCTTCACGGTCGCGGAGGTGGCCTCCCTGGTGGTGCTGACGCCCTCGGCAGGCGAACAGACCAGCAACGCTAAGCCTCGATTCGCCGGCACCGGCGACCCTGGTGCGCAGATCACGCTGACCTTCGACGACCAGAAGGTGTCGACGGAGGTGAACGACGACGGCACCTGGAGCGTGGAGCCACCCGACGGGATCCGGGCCGGGCGCTTCGACGCCACGGTGACCCAGGACGTCGCCGGCACTATCGACAACGTGGAGGTGGAGGACGTCGGGATCACGCCCGGCGCGCCTCTGGTCAGTGCACCCGAGGAGGACATCGACGACGGCTACGTCGTCACCGGAACCGGGATCCCGGGCAGCACCGTGGCACTCCGGATCGAGCCGGAGGCCGGCGACGATGCCGCCGTCACCGAGACGGAGCCCGCAACCGATGGGCACGATTCCGGTGAGGCGGAACTCGCCCCCGCCGACTACCTCGCGCAGACCGATGACACCGGCAGCTGGCAGGCCGATATCGGCGACCTGCCCCCCGGCACGTACTCGATCACGGCCGTGCAAGCCGTCGACGACCTGACGTCGCCACGGTCCGCGGCGACCACCCTGGAGATCGCGCACCCGTCCAGGCAAGGCATGCGTGCAGCCCCGGACGACGATCTCGTCGACACCGGCAGCGGCTCCACGCTGATGCTGCTGACCGGCCTCACGCTCGCTGTGCTGGGCGGCGGAGCGCTGCTCTGGACCCGGAGCCGCCGCGCGCCTCTCACCCGCTCCTGAACGGTCACAGCGGGCCGGATCCGGCAGGTTCCGGCCCTGGCTGTTCCGGCCCCGGCCGTTCCGGCGCCGACCGTTCCGGTTCCGGCTGTGCACGCTCCGGCCGTCTGGGCGACGTCACGCCCTCCCCGCCCGCAAGCCCACGACGTGTTGCCAGATCCCCCCCGATCGGCTGCGTTATACGCACGCGCGCGCGTCGCTATACGCCCACTTACATGACAAATTAGGACAAATCACCATAATTTTAGGCTCTATACCATATGTCCGCCTTACTCAGCACATTGGGGGTGGGTACAAAAACGACATCTCCTCCGGTAGCGTGACGCCGGTTCCGGTCTGTTGGCGAATGCGTCAACAGTGTGCTTTCTCCGGATTTCTTTGGGGGGCCTACCGGAACGTGATGTTCATGACACAGAACTGGAGATGTGCGTGAGTAACTCCAAGTACCGCTACCGGCGCGGTGCGAGACGGCTGGCCGGCGTGCTGGCCGCTACCGCCGTCGTCGGCGCGGGCGCAGTCGCCACAACCGGCGTCGCGTACGCGGACGAGAACGAATCCCTTCCCACCCTAGAGACGTTCGACGCGGCGGACTTCGCCTCCCAGGCAGCCGAGCTGCCGACGGGCATGGTCGACGCGATCGAGCGGGACCTCGGCCTGTCGGCCGAGCAGTACCTGGCCAACGCGGAGGCCGCTAAGGTCGCCGCCGAGGTCGTCGCCCAGCTCGAGGCCGACGGCGTCGGCATCAACGGCGCCTCCATCGACGGCCAGGACGTCACCATCTACGTCTCGGCCGAGGCCGAGGTGGAGCTGCTGGCGTCGATCGGCGCCACCATTGAGGTCGGCGAGCCGCCGGAGAAGGACTACTCCGACTACGAGGTCGAGCCGAAGGACGACCTCAAGGGCGGCTACGGCTACGTGTCGTTCGTAGGCGAGGAGCCCAACTCCCGGTGCTCGATCGGCTTCAACGGCTACGACGGCGGCGGCAGCGACCGCGTCCTGACGGCCGGCCACTGTGGCGTCGACGGCCCGGACGGGAACGACCTGGGCGACGTCTACCACCTGGATCTCGACGAGCCGGTTGGGCCGGACGGCGTGGCCAGCCTGGACGATCTCGGCGAGTTCATCGGCGCGCACGTGCCGGGTTCGAACCACTTCGGCTTCGAGGTCTGGCATGACGGCGGCCTGATCGACGCCACCGGTGACTGGGGCAACGTTCCCCAGGTCTCCCAGTGGGGCGGCGGCGCGGGCAGCCCGCAGGACGGCGCGGTGACGGTCTACGACCACATCGCTCCGATGGTCGGCCAGGAAGCCTGCAGCTCTGGCGCCACCACGGGCTGGACCTGCGGCGAGGTCTTCGCTGAGGACGAGCAGGTCAACTACGGCGACGAGGCCCACGTTCAGGGCTTCATCTTCGGCGCCTGCATGTTCGGCGGCGACAGCGGCGGCTCGATCGTCGTCGGCAACTACGCGCTGGGCGTGAACTCCGGCGGTTCGGTGCTGCCCGACGGTTCGACGTGCGCCGACTGGGTGCCCGGCGACCACATCGGCATCGGCTACGCGCTGACCGGCACCGAGTACAACGCGTTCGAGCTGTTCGGCTCCGACTGGGAGCTGAACGTCGAGGTCGCCACCCCGGAGGTGGACGCCACGGCGAACGAGTCGGGCGCGACGCTGGACGGCACGGTGGCGAACGCCGCCGCCAACCACAGCGTGTCGGTGACGGTCGACGGCCTCGGCGACTTCGAGGCTGACGTCAACGCCGACGGTGAGTTCACCGTCGAGATCGACGAGGCGCTGGAGGTCGGCGCGGAGTACTCCTACACCGCCACCGCTTCCTACGGCGCGTACTCGCAGTCGGAGGCTGCCACCGGCACCTTCACCGTCGAGGAAGGCGAGCCGGAGCCGGACGTCGCCGAGCTGGTGATCGACTCCCCGAGCGATGGGCAGACCACGAGCAACACCCGCCCGCCGTTCGAGGGCACCGGTGAGCCCGGTGCCGAGCTCACCCTGACCGTCGGCGACAACGAGTTCGGCGCCGCGACCGTGGGTGACGAGGGTGACTGGACCCTCGAGCCGGACAGCGACCTTCC
Organism: Phytoactinopolyspora halotolerans; assembly: GCF_010550675.1. Lineage (GTDB taxonomy): Bacteria > Actinomycetota > Actinomycetes > Jiangellales > Jiangellaceae > Phytoactinopolyspora > Phytoactinopolyspora halotolerans. Next base: position 101,822 of record NZ_JAAGOA010000015.1, read on the forward strand.
GGTCGGCCAGCGGTTCGACGCCACGGTGACCCAGGTTGCCGGCGAGGACGTCCAGGAGGCCACCGTCTCCGACCTCGGCATCGAGGCCGACGAGGTGACCATCACCGTCCCCGAGGACGGCGCTGAGGTCTCCGGCGACGTGGTCTTCGAGGGCACCTCCTTCCCGGGTGCGTCGATCGGTCTGCAGATCGAGGGCGAGATCGAGGTCAGCGCCGGCGAGCTTGCCGCCGCGGACGACCACCTGGACGACTGGCCGGGTGAGTTCGAGATCGACGACCAGGGCAACTGGACGTTCGACCCGGACGAGGACCTGGAGAACGGGTCCTACACCCTCACCGCCATGGCGACCATGGAGGGTGGCGACCCCGAGCTGACCGACTCTGAGGCCAGCGTCGACTTCACCGTCAATAACGACCAGGGCGGCGATGAAGACGGCGGCGACGAGAACGGCGGCGACGAGGGTGGCGACGAGGACGGTGGCGACCTGCCCGACACCGGTTCCAGCAGCATGCCGATGATCCTCATCGGTGTCGGCCTGCTGGCTGCCGGCGGTGGAGCGGTGGCGCTGCGCGCTCGCCGCAACGCCGCGAGCAACGCCTGAGGTGATCACCACCTGACAGGCAACGCCTGAAGTAACACGACGAGGTCCGGCCCCGGGGAGCTTTCCCCGGGGCCGGACTTCTTTGTCGTCCGTCACCGCCCGGGCCGCGGGTGCCTTTCAGCCGTACTGTGCTGGACTTTTCGTGATCCGGCGACACCGCGGCGGCGCATCCGGAAAGCGCAAGCACGTTTGTAGCGACAAATACCTACAAGTGCGGACATAGATTCACTCTCGTCACGTGCGCCTCTTAAAAAACTTCTGTCACTTCCATCACACTCCGCACCTGGTTCCGCTGGTAGAGCGATCGTTACCGAACGGTTATTTCTGGCAGCACGGCGGGGTGGATGCGAACGGCGCACTTCCTCCGGTACCGTGACCCCGGTTCCGGTCTGCTGGTTCTCAGGGCCAGCAGGCCGCCTTCTGCGAACAGCAGCGGGCAACCGGGACACGATGTTCATGACAAAGAACTGGAGATGTGCGTGAGTAACTCCAAGTACCGCTACCGGCGCGGTGCGAGACGGCTGACGGGCGTACTAGCCGCCACCGCCGTCGTCGGCGCGGGCGCGGTCGCCACAACCGGCGTCGCGTACGCAGAGGAAGACGAATCCACACTGCAAACTGTTCTGGAGACCTTCGATCCGGCGGACTTCGCCGCGAAGGCGGCCGAACTCCCCGCCGGTCTTCAGAAGGCCATCGAGCGGGATCTCGGCATCTCTGCCGCGGATTACCTGGCCAACGCGGAAGCGACCAAGGTCGCCGCCGAGGTGAGCGCGAATCTGAAGGCCGACGGCGTCGGCATCGAGGGCACCGCGATCGACGGCCAGGCCGTCACCATCTACGTCTCCTCCGAGGCGGACGTCGCCGCAGCTGAGGCAACCGGCGCCGCGAACGTGGAGGTCGGCAAGCCCGAGGCCAAGGACTACTCGGACTACGATTTCCAGCCCGCGGAGGACCTGCGCGGAGGCTACGGGTACACCGGCTACGGCTCGGATGACTACCTGTGGCGCTGCTCGGTCGGCTTCAACGGCTACGACGCGGGCGGCAACGACCGGCTTCTCACCGCCGGCCACTGCGCCTTCGACGGCAACGACGAGGAGATGAGTGACGTCGACCACATCGACGTCGACGGTCCGATCTGGGACGACGAGAGCTGGGTCGAGCAGATCGGCGAGCCGATCGGTGCATTCGTCCCGGGCGCCAGCCAGTTCGGCGACAACCACGACGCCGGCCTGGTCGATGTGACCGGTTCCAACTGGGACAACGTGCCCCAGGTCTCCGAGTGGGGCGACGGTGAGGGTGACCCGACCGACGGCGCCGTCACCATCTACGACTCGGTCGACGCGGTCGAGGGTGCTCAGGCTTGCAAGTCCGGTGCCACCTCCGGCTGGAAGTGCGGCGAGATCACCGAGACCGAGACCACGATCGACGTGGACGGCCGTGACGTCGACGGCTTCACCTTCACGGCATGCCTGTTGGGCGGTGACAGCGGCGGTTCGATCATCGTCGGCAACTACGCGCTGGGCGTGAACTCCGCTTCCACCCACGGTGGCCGCACCGAGTGCGACAGCTGGGACGGCGGCGGCTCCGACTTCAGCCTCGGCTACGCCGTCTCCGGTGGAACCAACAACGCGTTCGACTTCTACGGCGACGAGTGGGAGCTCAACGTCGAGGTCAACACGCCCGTCGTGGAGAACGCCACTGCAACCGAGTCCGGCGCGACGCTGAGCGGCACGGTCGAGAACGCGGGCGCCAACCACCGCGTGCTGGTCTCGATCGAGGGCGTGGGCGACTACGAGGCCGACGTCAACGCCGACGGTGAGTTCACCGTGGAGGTCGACGAGACCCTCGAGGCCGGCGCCGAGTACTCCTACACCGCCACCGCCTACTACGGCCAGTACTCCGAGTCGGAGCAGGCCGCGGGAACGTTCACGGTGGAGGAGGAGCCTGAGGTCGCCGAGCTGCAGGTGGAGTCCCCCTCCGACGGTCAGACCACCGGCAACACCCGCCCGCCGTTCAACGGCACCGGCGAGCCCGGGGCTGAAGTCGTGCTGAGCATCGGTGACAACGAGTACGGCTCGGCCACGGTCGGGGACGACGGATCGTGGACCATCGAGCCGGACAGCGACCTTCCGGTCGGCCAGCGGTTCGACGCCACCGTCACCCAGACGGCCGGCGAGGACGTCCAGGAGGCCACCGTCTCCGACCTCGGCATCGAGGCCGACGACGTGACCATCACCGTCCCGGAGGACGGCGCTGAGGTCACCGGTGACGTGGTCTTCGAGGGCACGTCGTTCGCGGGCGCCACTGTGAGCCTGCAGATCGAGGGCACCATCGAGAGCAGCAACGACGCCGAGTCCGCCTCCGAGTTCAGCGCCGCGGCCGGCGAGGTCGCGCCGGCTCAGGAGGACGAGCCGGGCAACTGGCCGGGTGAGTTCGAGATCGACGACCAGGGCAACTGGACGTTCGACCCGGACGAGGACCTGGAGAACGGCGAGTACACGCTGACCGCCATGGCCACCATGGAGGATGGCGACCCCGAGCTGACCGACTCCGAGGCCAGCGTCGACTTCACCGTCCAGAACGACGAGGGCGGCGATGAAGACGGTGGTGACGAGAACGGCGGCGACGAGAACGGCGATGAGGACGGCGGCGACGAGAACGGTGGTGACGAGGAGGGCGACGACCTTCCCGACACCGGTTCCAGCAGCATGCCGATGATCCTGATCGGCGTCGGCCTGCTGGCCGCGGGCGGTGGAGCGGTGGCGCTGCGCGCTCGCCGCAACGCCGCGAGCAACGCCTGAGAGGTCAACGCTTGACAGGCAACGCCTGAAGTAACACCACGAAGCCCGCCCCGGGAAACTGTTCCGGGGCGGGCTTCTTCATGCCCGCCGGCGCCCCTAAATGATCATGTGAAGTGGGTTTTCTCCAGCACTACCATGCCTGCAGACCTGGTACGGCACGAGAAAACCCACTTCACGTGATCATTTAGGGCGGGGGTTAGCTGGGGTGGCGGAGGTAGTCGGCGGTGGCGGTGTGGCCGAAGTGATCCGCCCAGCCGGCCGGCGGAAGGCCGAACTCCGCGTCCGTGGCAGCGAGGTCCGCGCCATGCTCCACCAAGAATCGGACCTCGTCCAGAGCGCCCGCCGCCGCGGCGGAATGCAGCGCCGAGATCCGGCCGCCGTTCACCTCGAACCCTGCGGTCACCAACTCGCGGACGACGCTCCAATGACGTAGACCGGCTGCCTCCGCCACCAGCTCCGGCCGTGCCGCCCGGACACCGGCGACGTCGACGTCACCGTGCCACCCGGCCAGCACCGCTGCGACCGTCGCCGCGTCCCCGGCCAGGCACGCCGCCACCAACGGGTCCTCACGATCGCGATGGGCCTGGTAGAGGTCGCGCAGCAGGCAGATCTCGGCGCCGTGCGCCATCACCTCGCGGTTGATGTGCAGCACCAGCTTGGCCATCGGCTCCTCCGCGAACGCCGCGCCCTTGGGCCCCAGCGGCTGCCGGAGCTCCTCGTCGGAGAGGGCCGCTACGCCGTCGTGCCAGAGCGTGTACGCCTGTTCCAGAAACGCGATCGCATCGGCTCCGGTGTGCGGCAGCGGTTCCGGCCAGTGACGTGTGTCATACATATCGGCGTCGTCCGGGCCGGGCGTCGGACCGAAGAAGGCCCGGGCACGGGTGCCGAAGATGTCCCGGCCGACATGGACCACGCGCCAGGCGATGGTGGTCAGCGGCGGCGTCGGCGGATCCGGTGAGAACTGTTCGAGGTGATATTCGCCGTCGGTGCCGGGCCGCACGCTCCAGCACCCGCTCACCGGCTCCCAGAAGTACTCGTCGTCGGTGAGACCGGCTAGGCGCGGCATCAGGTGAGCCGCCCAGTAGAACTCGAGCTGATCGAGCAGATCGGTTCGCCATGTGTCGTTCATAGAGACGACGGTAGGGGCCTAATAGGACACGTCGTGTCATATTAGGTTCATGCGTGCGGACCGCCTCGTCGAGATCGTGCTCCTGCTACAGGCCCATGGCCGGCTCACCGCAGCGGAGATGGCGCGACGCCTCGAGGTCTCCGCCCGCACCATCCAACGGGACCTCGACGCGCTGAGCTCGGCCGGCGTCCCGGTCTACGCCGATCGCGGCCATGCCGGGGGTTGGTCCCTGGCGGCGGACTATCGCACCCGGCTCAACGGGCTCACGCCTGCCGAGGCGGCCTCGCTGTTCGTCTCCACCACCGAGCACATACTGACCGACCTGGGATTCGGCACCGCCGCGCGCAGCGCGGCCGCGAAGCTGCTCTCCACCGTTCCGGCGAGCGCACGCCGTGCCGCCGATTTCGCCCGGGAACGCATCCTGGTCGACCACGCGGACTGGACCGGCGGCCGCGAGTCCGGGACTTGGCTACCGGTGCTTCAGCAAGGTCTGTGGGACGAGTTGCTGGTCCGTATGGTCTACGGCGCGGCCGATCACCGTGACGCCGCCGAGCACGGTACGGATCAGGACGCCGGGTCCGGCACCGGTTTCGTCGTCGCTCCGCTCGGCCTCGTCGCCAAGAAGCGTGCCTGGTATCTCGTCGCCCAACGCGACGACGGCGCGTTGCGGACGTACCGGGTGTCCCGGATCCGTCACGTCGAGCTCACCGATGAGCGGTTCCAGCGCCCGCCGGGATTCGATCTCGCCGAACACTGGACACAGACCAACGAGCAGTACTTCGCCGGCCTCCGCGACACGCCGGTACGACTGCGCGTGCGGGACGCGGCCGGGCACCGGCTGCGGTGGGCGCCGAACGCCGTCATCGACGAGGCCACGCAGCGCGACGACGGCTGGTGGGAGGTGGCGATGACGTTCGAGAAGAGATACGAGGCGCGCGTGTACCTGCTCGGCCTCGCCGGCGACGTCGTCGTGCTGGATCCCCCTGAGCTCCGCGCGGACATGCTGCACGCGGCCCGCGCGTTCGTCGACGCACACGACCACGCCACATCCTCGGCGTCGACCTCGTCACGGCGGGACTCGGCACCGCCACTCTCGCCGTGACGACGGACGCCCGGCCGAGCAGCTACCGGGCCTCGCGGGTCGCGAGCTCGAGGAGCTCCAGGATGTGGTGGTACTCCTGGCCGGTCGCCTGGCTCATGCCCAGCTCGCAGGTGCGGTTGGTGGAGGCGTATCCGACGACGTCCGCACCGGCCAGCTCCGCAGCCTCCGCCTCGGTGGCGCCGGCCGTCAGCTCCGGGTAGAACATGCCGCGGTCTCCTGCGTAGCCGCAGCATCCCCACGCCTTCGGCTCGACGACGCGCTCGGCCACCGCCTCGGCTACCACGCGCAGGTCGCCGCCGGTGTCCATGTGCACGGTCGAACAGGTGGGATGGACGGCCAGCGACGGCAACCGCCGGCGAACCCGCAGCCGCGGCAGCAGCGTCTCCCGCACGAACGTCACCGCGTCCAGCACCCGCAGCCGCTCGAACCGTTCCCGCGCCACGCCGTCGAGCTCCGCGCCGAGGCCCTCGAGGCCGTGCGCGCACGACGACGCGTCGCACGCGACGGGTAGCTCACCTCCCCGGGAGGCGTCCCACACGGCGGTGAACACCCGGCCGGCCATCTCGGCCGCCCCGTCCGTGAATCCCTTCGACGCCCATGGTGTCCCGCAGCACAAGCCCGCGATGCCGTCGGGGATCGCCACCGTCACCCCGGCCCGCTCGCACAACGCCAGGAACGCCGCCGTGGCCCCGATTCCGGCGAGCTCGCCGCCGGCCGGGCCGAACAGGGATCCGATGCAGGCCGGGAAGAAGACCGCCGATGCGTCGGCCGGTGCCCGCGGCGCGGGACGTGCGGCTCCGGCGTTCGGCAGGCCGGCGCTCGCGTCCGGGACCACACCTGTGCCCAGCACCCGGCGGCCCGCCGTCGTGACACCGCGCAACACCGGATCCGGTACACCCTCGGCTACCTTCAGACCCGTGCGGAGCCCACGCACCGCGCCCGCCCAGTGCCTGGCCGCCGTCACGCCGGCGCGCTGGGCGGCCGGACCATGCCGCTCCGCGCGCATGCCCTTCATCACCTTGCCGGTGTCGATGTTGACCGGGCAGGCGGTGACGCAGAGCGAGTCGGCCGCGCAGGTGTCCACGGCGGCGTAGCGGTATTCCTCCTCCAACCGGCGTCGCCGTTCACCGGTCGCCGCCGCGATCTCGCGCATCAGCACGATCCGCTGCCGCGGCGTCGTCGTGGTGTTCCGGGACGGGCAGACCGGCTCGCAGTACCCGCACTCGACGCAGGCGTCCACGTCCACGTCGACGGCCGGGACGACCTTGAGGTTGCGCACGTGCGCCTGCGGATCGTCGTCGATCACCACCCCGGGATTGACCAGCCCGGCCGGATCGAACAAGCGCTTGATCTCGCGCATGACCTCATACACGTCGTCGCCGAACTGCCGCCGGACGAACGGAGCCATGATCCGGCCGGTGCCGTGCTCCGCCTTCAGCGAGCCGTCGTGGCCCAGGATCAGGCCGACCAGATCATCGGTGAACGCCTCGTACCGCGCCAGCTCCTGCGGGTCGGCGAGCATCGGGTTGATCATGAAATGCAGGTTGCCGTCCTTGGCGTGCCCGAAGATGACGGCGTCGGAGTAACCGTGGGCGTCGAACAGGCGGATGAGCGTGTTCGCCGTGTCGGTCAACACCGGCACCGGCACGACGACGTCCTCCAGCAGCGCGGTGGAGCCCACCGGTCGCGCGCCGGCCACCGCCGTGTACAGGCCTTTGCGTACGCGCCACAGCTGCGCCCGAGTGGCCGGGTCCCGGCTCAGCGCGGCGGGAGCGGGGTCATCGGCGGCGCCGAACGTCAGCCTGTCCAGGGTGTGCCGTGCCACCTGCACCGCGTCGTCCAGCTCCGCCGCCGTCTGCGCCTGATATTCCACCAGCAGTGCGGTGTGCCCGCGGACGTCGATCCCCCGGATGGCCTGCGGCGCCTGCGGATCCGTCTGAGCCACTCGCAGCGACGCCGCGTCCAGGAGCTCGACCGCTCGCGCGCCGGAGGAGATCAGCGCCTCCAGCGCATCGGTCGCCCGCGGCAGGGAGTCGAAGACCAGCAGCGTCGTCGCCGCCTGCGGCAGCAGCGGCACTGTACGCAGGGTGACCTCCGCGACGAAACCCAACGTCCCTTCGCTGCCCACCATCAGGTGCGTCAGGATGTCGACGGGCTCGGTGAAGTCGAGCAGCGCATTGACCCCGTACCCCATGGTGTTCTTCATCGAGAACTGGTGCTCGATGACCGCACGCATCCCGGCGTCGGCGCGGACGCGATCCCGGAGCCGGACCAGCCCGCCATACAGGTCCGGCTCGAGCGCTCGCAGCCGATCGTCGGCGTCGGACGCACCGGTATCCAGGACGGTGCCGCTGGCCAGGACCACCACCATCGACTCGACGGTCCGGTATGCCGTGTCGGTGGTTCCGCAGGACATTCCGCTGGAGTTGTTCGCGACGACGCCACCGATGGTGCAGGCGGACTCGCTCGCCGGATCCGGGCCCAGGCGGCGCCCGTACGGGGCCAGCCGGGCGTTGACCTGGCGCAGCGTCAGGCCGGGCTGGACGCGGACACGCGCGCCGTCGTCCAGGATCTCGATGCCGGAGAAATGCCTCCTGGTGTCGACCAGCAACCCCGACGACGACGCCTGCCCGGAGAGGCTGGTGCCCGCCGAGCGGAAGGTGACCGGCAGGGAGTGGCGTCCCGCCGTCCGCAGCGCATCGGCGACGTCGGAGGTGTGCCTCGCCACGAACACTCCACGGGGATGCAGCAGATAGTGCGACGCGTCGTGGGCCATCGCGGCGAGGTCGGTCACGGTCGTCCGTACCGCGTCAGCACCGGCCACCGTACGGAGTTCGGCGAGGGCAGCATCGTCCTTGACGAGAGCACTGGTCATTTCCCCACCGTACCGTCGGGACCCCTGGCGCCCAGCCGCCGTCCCTTCGGCGACCTCCGGGACCATCGGCCCGGTATGTCGCCGGCCGCCGGCTCACGTCCAGGACGCGTCACGGATACTGGCACCATGGCGATTTCCCGCGATCCGGCCCTGTCCGCGCAGACCCGGTTGGTGGCCGACGGCCGGCCGGATCCGGCTCCTGACGCGCCGCTCAACGAACCCGTGGCCTTCGCCTCCACCTACCATGCCGGCGGTGAGCGCGGGTATGGCCGCTACGGCAACCCCACCTGGGAGGCGTTCGAGGAGGTGCTCGGCGGCCTGGAACAGGGACGTGCGCTGACGTTCGCGTCGGGCCTGGCCGCCAGCAGTGCCGTGCTGGCGCTGTTGCCCGACGCCGCTGCCGACGCCGACGCCGTCGTCGTCGCCCCGCAGACCGCATACCTGGGCGTGCTCGACCAGCTTCGGGAACGACGCGACGCGGGCCGGATCGAGCTGCGCCAGGTGGATGTCAGCGACACCGACGCCGTCCGCAAGGCCGCCGTCGGCGCGGCGATGATCTGGCTCGAGTCCCCCGCCAATCCCACGTTGGAGGTGGCGGAGATCGACGCGATCAGTGCCGCCGCCCGCGACAGCGGGGCGCTGACGGTGGTCGACAACACCTTCGCCACGCCGCTCCTGCAGCGCCCGCTCGAACAAGGCGCCGACGTCGTCGTGCACAGTGTCACCAAGCTGCTCAGCGGCCACTCGGACGTCCTCCTCGGTGCCACCGTGGTACGCGACGATGATCTGTTCGCTCGGTTGGATCGGCACCGTCGCCTGCACGGCGCGATCCCCGGCCCGATGGAGGCGTACCTGGCGCTGCGCGGCATGCGCACACTCGGTGTCCGGCTGGAACGCGCCCAGGCGACCACCGCCGAGCTGGTACGCCGTCTGCGTGACCATCCTGCCGTCGACGTCGTGCGCTATCCCGGGTTCGGGACCATCTGCTCGATCGAGGTCGACGGCGGGGCCGCCGGCGCTGACCGGGTGGTGGACGCCGTCCGGCTCTGGGTCAACACGACCAGCCTCGGCGGGGTGGAGTCCACCCTGGAGCGGCGACGGCGGTGGCCGGCCGAGAGCGAGACGGTCGACGAGTCGCTGATCCGCATGTCCGTCGGCATCGAGGATGTCGACGACCTCTGGCGCGACCTCGCCCGAGCCCTGGACACGGCGTAGCCCCGCGACCGGACCAAGGTCCCACGTCGTGACCGGCGTTTGCCCTGCCCTCGCCGCAATCTCTTGACGCCGTCTGGGCTATACGTCCGACGTTGTCGGGAGCTTCGGGCCTAGCCCGGCCATCCCGCGTTGCGGAGCGCCTCCACCAGGATCGCGCCGACATGTTCCGGCCGGTGCCGGACGGCGTAGGAGGTGAATGGGAGGACCGTCTTGCCACCTGCCACAAGCATCGCCTGCCGGTTTAGGTCAGCGTCCCAGTTCACGATCTCCATGTGCTGCGTGCCGTGTATCTCGGCGCTGACGTTGTACCGGCGCCAGTACGCGTCCAGGTAGAACCGTCCGTCGGGGCCTCTAACCACAGCCTGGCGCTCGGGTTCGGGCAGCTGGAACCGCCGCCGGATCTGTTCGAACTGCCGCTCCGGGACTGACGTGATGCCTCCCTCGGCGTCGTCGATGGACTCCGCGATCACCCGCCGGTGCCGGCACGGCCCGCGGCGGCTCAGCGCATCACGCAGGTCGTCGGGCCGCACCAGACGCTGCTGCACGCCCGCCAGGATGACCGCCCGTGCCCGTGACTTCGCCGCCTCCCATGACGCGCCGTCCACCAGACTGCGTGGCATCCGGGTTCGCAACGGCGTACGCGACGGATGGACGTCCTCCTCGCCGAGCCGGCTCGACATCTTCACGACCAGCCGCGCGCGTGTGGGCGCCCGTGCGCCGTCCGGCACGATCAGGTATCGCTCGGGCACCTCGAAGCCCTGCAACCCGTCGAGACCAGCCGCGGTCAGGCCGCCCAGCACCGAACCTGGCGGCCCAGCCAGCAGGCAGACCCATAACTCTTGCCGTTCGGTGAGCTCGCCGTTATGCAACGCGTACACACCACGATGCGGTCGCGACCATCGCCCACTCCGCACCGCGTGGTTCACGGCCGCCCAGGTCAGCGGAGGGGCGATCTGGCTCAATCGGAACACGCCGTCCTGTTCCCGCAGGATTCTGGCGAGTAGCCGGTGGATGTCGTCATCCTCGTCATGCATCCTTATATCCTGCGTAATCGGATGTTCAGTGTCTACACATTGCGTTTGCCTGTGGATATCGCAGTTGGATGGTCCTGATAGCTCTTGACATCGTCTCGGCTATAGGTCCGATGATGTCGACAGATGCCACGCGCCGAGGGCCTATGCGCGGGTTACCACCGCGGAGGAGGAACACGCATCAGACACGCGGTGACGCCTCGCGTCACGTACGGAACCGCCAGCCGGCGTCAGGCATGACCTGGGCGTTGTTCGATCTTGACGACACGGTGCTCGACCACGACTCGTCCGAGCGTTTTACCTCACGCCTGCCCACATGTGCGCGGCTGGGTTTGGGCCGGGCCGGTGCCGCCCGGGGCCCGGGGGGACTGCTGCACGACCGCCGTCGCCCTTCCGCGCCGCGATGAGCGGTGGGTATCCCGCTGTGAACCGGATCGTTCTCGTCGGTCGACGCGGAGCCAGAACGGTCGGCTGCGCGCAGTTGTGTAGGCCGTCGTGGGAATCGCTGCCGATTCATCGCCCCGTGTTACCGGTCGTGCGGGGTCTGACCGCTATACGCGGCCAGAACGCGCACGGCGGGCCGCACGGCCGTGGAAACCCGGCCTACGGCGGTCAGAGTTCACACGACGGTGCACACAACCGTGTCTCGACCGGCAGACATTCACACGACCACCCTCACGAGCCGGTTGTGTGAGGAGACGTGTGGGAGACGGCCGCGTTCACGGCAGACCGTGTGGTCTGTCGTGCGACTGTGAACCGGTCCACGGCAGACTGTGTAGTCTGTCGTGCCGAAATACGCGGCCCGGCCACGCCGTTGTTCGTGCTGATGCTTGAGCCGCGCGCTCTCACAGGCGGGTGAGTGTCAGGCGTAGGCGCCATGCGGCCAAGGCGAACAGGACGACGGCGAACGCCGCCAGTACGCCCAGCTCGGGCAGGATGTCCGCCACCGTGCCGCCGCGCCGGGTCAGCTCCGTGAACGCGTCGATCGCCCACGCATGCGGCGTGAAGTGCGCGACCGTGTTCATCGTCGACCCGAACAGCTCCAGCGGCAGCATCGTCCCGCCCAACGCTCCCAGCCCCAGGCCGACCATGACCGTCACACCGGCGGCCTGCTCGTCATTGTGCATCACGGCACCGACGAGCATCGCGGCGCCGGCGGCCACGGCGGCGAACAGGACGAGCACCACCACGGCAGCCGGTATGTCACCCCACGTGACGCCGAAGATCAGAGCCGACGCCACCATGATGTAAAGCGCCTGGAACATCCCGACACTCCACCGGCCGGCTCCCTCGCCGATCACGATGGTGCGCAGGCTGGTGGGCGTGCCCATCATCCGGCGGCTGACGCCGTGCTTGCGGCTCTGGATCAGCGACGCCGCGCCGGTCAACGCGTTGAGGAAGGTCATCAAGAGCAGCATGCCGACCGCGACCTGGTCGATGCCGTACTCCTCCTCGTCGGGATCACCACCCCCGGCCAGTACCCGCTCGATCTCGACCGCGGGCAGCGCCTCCGCCATCCCGGCGACGACGCTAGACGCCTCCTCCGGGGACGCATCCATCCGGCTCACCAACTCGCCGGTGGCTCGCGGAACCACGGCCTCCGCTTCGACGGCCCGCGTCAGCACCCCTTCGAGCTGCGCGGCATCCTCTCCCGATCCCAGCATGACGACCGGTTCGAGCGTCCGGCCGTCCCGCAGGACCGCCTCCGCGTCGTCGGGCACGACGATCCCGGCCGGCAGTGTCTCGTCGACCACAAGGTCGCGCAGATCCGCCGCGGTGTCCACCCGCCGGACATCCGCGGCGCCCGTGTCCTCCAGCCGGTCGGCCGTCCGCTCGGCGAGATCACCCGTGCCGACCAGACCGACTTCGGGCGTGTCCTCCCCGGCGAACTGCGTGCCGATCACCGCGATGATGGCGATCGGGAAGACGAGCACGAAGAAGAGGTTGGCTCGCTCCCGGAACATCCGTACCAGGTTGTACCGCGCGATCGTGACGATCTTGGTGATCACGGCGTCAGCCTCCGCCTCAGCAACACGGCCGCGGGCACGCCCGCCACCACGGATATCAGTGCCATGACGGCCACCGGAGTACCCACCACGGTCCACGAGTCCGCGTCGGCGAGGTCCTCCAGCCCGCCGAGGAACCAGTAGTGCGGCGTGAGCCTCGCCAGCGACCCGACCAAGCCCTCGCCGGACACCTCGAACCATGAGCCGCCCAGCATCGCCAGACCGACGGCGATGATCGCCTGCGCCGCTCCCGCGCCCTCCGCCGTCTTCGCCACGCCGGCGACCACGGCCATGAGTGCGACGGCGGTCAGCACAGCGCCGAGCACCAGCAGCGTGACCCCGAGCCACGATCCCCACGAGGCTCCGATCAGCAGCGTCGCCGCCACCATCAGGATCATCGTGGCCAGCACGCCGAGCACGTAGCTGACCACACCCTTCGCCGCCACGATGGAGTCGCGCGGGATCGGCGCCGCGAGCAGTCTGGTCAGCGTGCCGTTCTCCTTCTCGTTCAGCAGCGTGGTGACCCCGAACTGGACGGTGAAGAAGACGAACATCACGGCCATGCCGGCCATCATGCGTGCGCCCATGTCCAGGCCTTCGCCGCCCGGGGTCTCCCGCTCCGGGGCGACTCCGGAGTCGGAGAGCTCGACCCGCTCCGACAGACCCAGCTCCGCGCCGGCCGCGTTGATCAGCCGGGTCCGCTCCAGGTCGGCGACGAAACCGTCCAGAATCGACTCCGCCACGCCCGCCTGTACCGGCCGCTCCGGGTTCTCCACGATCTCCAGCCCGGGGGCGTCACCTGTGGGCGAGGCGACACCGCTGCCGAAACCGTCCGGGATCACCATGACGGCGTCCAGGTCGTCGTCGAGCACGGCATCGTCCGGGTCGGTGCCCGGATCGAGCACATCGACCTCGACGCCGCCCTCCCCGTCCAGCGCGGCCAGACCTTCCCGCAGGTGCCCGGCGATCTCGCTGGAGTCCGCATCGACCACGCCGAGCCGCACCTCCAGCTCACCCTCGCCGAGGTCGCCGAAGACGAGGTCCATGATGAACGCCAGCATCAAGGGTGTGAGGATCCCCAGCAGGAAGAACGACTTGTCGCGGAGCCGCTCCTTCAGGTCCTTGCCGACGAGGGTGCTGATCGCGCCGATCATTCGCGCAACGCCTTGCCGGTCAGGTGCAGGAATACGGCCTCCAGGTCGGGCCGGGAGATGTCGATCGAGCCGATCTGGATGTCCGTGTCGCTCAACCGCCGGATGACGTCCGGCAGGCGCCGCGAGCCGTCGTCGGTCAGGAGAACGATCGCCCGGTCCTCTACCGCGACGTCGCTGATCCCCTCGGCGGACTCCATCCGATGCGCCGCCTCGTCCACGGATCCGCTGATCTCGATCCGCATCCGCTCCTGCTCACCGATGCTGGACGTCAGTTCTGCGGCGGTGCCCTCGGCGATGACCGTGCCGGAGTCGATGATCCCGATCCGGTCGCAGAGCCGCTCGGCTTCCTCCATGTAGTGGGTGGTGTAGAGAACCGCCATCCCTTCCTCGGACAGCGTCTCGACGGACTCCAGAATGGCGTTGCGAGACTGCGGGTCGACGCCGACGGTCGGCTCGTCCAGGATCAACAGCCGCGGAGAGTGCAGCAAGCCGATACCGATGTTCAACCGGCGCTTCATACCACCGGAGTAGGTACTCACGCGGTCCTTGCGGCGGTCGCTCAGACCGATGACGTCCAGCACCTCGTCGATACGCGTCTTCGCATCGTTCTTCGGCATCCCGTACAGGGAGGCGAAGAACTTCAGATTCTCGTCGGCGGTCAGGTCCGGGTAGATCGCCAGGTCCTGCGGCACCAGACCGATCGCCTCCCGGCCACGGGTGGAGCCGGGCCGGATCTGCGCTCCGGCGACCTCGACGGTGCCACCATCGGCCTCCAGCAGGCCGGCCAGGATGGAGATCGTGGTGGTCTTCCCGGCGCCGTTCGGCCCGAGCAGGCCGTAGGTCTCACCGGGGTCGATATGCAGCGAGACGTCGTTGACCGCATGAATGTCGCCGAAGCGCTTGTGCAAGCCGGACGCCTGGGCGAGGTGCGCGTCGATCAATGTGGACACGGACAAAACGGTACCCACCGTCAACCTCCCGGGGCTCATCCCGGAAGCCGAACCCTCGCGTCATCCCTGTGGACGACCGGCTCATCTCAGAAGAGGGCTATCCCCGTTCAGGCGTCGTACCGCCGCGGCCCGCCCAGTACAGGTCGCGATAGGGGCCGGCGACCGCGAGCAACACGTCATGTCGCCCGCGCTGCACCACCCGGCCCGCATCCAGCACCACGATCTCGTCCACCTGTTCCAGCCCGGCCAGTCTGTGGGTGACCAGCAACGTCGTCCGGCCGCGGGTCGACGCGAGGAGATCCGCGACGAGCTCGTCGGCGGTGTCGGGCTCCAACCCCTCGGTGGGCTCGTCCAGCACGATGACCGGTGGGTCGGCCAGCAGCGCCCGCGCCAGCGCCACTCGTTGCCGCTGGCCACCGGAGACCTGTGATCCCGCCTCGCCCACCACGGTGTCGAGCCCTCTCGGCAATGAGTCCACCCACTCCAGCAGGCGAGCCGAGGCGAGCGCGGAGCGCATCTCTTCCTCGTCCGCCGACGGCGCGGCCAGCCTGAGGTTCTCCCGCACCGTGGTGTGGAACAGATGCGTGTCCTGGGTGACCCCGGTGATCAGGGCACGTATGTCGTCTCCGGCGTACTCCGCCTGGTCCCGGCCGTCGATCAGGATCGAACCCGACGACGGTTCGACGAATCGCATCAGCGCCGCCAGCAACGTGCTCTTGCCCGAACCGCTCACCCCGACCACCGCGACCCGGCGGCCCGGCTCCAGCCGGAGATCGACGCCGTCCAGTGCGGGCTCGCGATCATGCGTGTACCGCACGCGCAGGTCGCGCACCTCGATCACGGCGTCCGCGCCCGGGGCCGGCAGCGGCTCGGCCGGCTCGGCCACCGGAGGGCGCGCATCCAGCACCGCCATGACGCGTCGCGCTGAGGTACGCGCCTCCTGCACGTGCCGCGCCGCCGCGACCAGCGGCAGCACCGGCTCGAAGGAGATGAGCGTGAGCAGTGCGAGCACCGGAACCATCACCGCCGACAGCCGACCGTCCGTCGCCGCGGTGAGGGCGAGCACCGTGACGCCCACGGTGCCGGCCGCCTGCACGAGCATGGCTACCGCTCGCGTGCCCGCCGTGGTCAGCGCGGCTCTGCGCTCCGCTCTGGCCAGATCGTCCGCCGCTCGCTCCGCGTCGGCGAGCGCCGCACCGGTGGCACCGAAGACGGCCAGGTCCGCGCTGCCGTGCAGCAGGTCCACGTTCCGAGCGGCCAGTTCCGCGCGTGCCGGGGCAAGCTGCTCGGCGGCGCGCCGTGAGAGTGCTCCCGCCAGCTTCGGCACCAGAACGCCCGCCACCAGCAGTCCGGCCGCGAGCACCAGACCGGCTTCCGGGAGCACGACGACGCCGAAGGCGATCGCCAGAGCGCCAACGGCACCGGCGGTCAGCGCCGGAACCAGGACGCGTACGACGACGTCCTGCACCGCCTCGACGTCGGCGACCATCCTGCTCAGCAGATCCGAGCTGCGGAACGCCGGGAGTCCGGAGGGGGCCAGCGGCACGAGCGCGTCGTACACCCGGCCACGCATGGTGGCCAGCGCCCGCAGCGCCGCGTCGTGGCTGGCCAGCCGCTCGACATAACGGAACGCACCCCGGGAGACCGCGAACCCGCGTACACCCACGATCGCCAGCGACAGCGCCGCTATCGGAGGCTGCTGGGCGGCCCGGGCGATCAACCAGGCCGCCGTCCCCATCAGGCCCAGCGCCGCCAGCTCGGCCAGGACACTGGCCCCGGCGGCGAGCATCAGCCGGGACAGATGCGGGCGCAGCAACCGCAGGAGCCGCCGCAGCGGCTCGCCGGCGTCCGCCGCCGCCGAGCGTTCCGTGGTCCGCGCGGTGTCCACCGCCATCAACTCACCCCCGCGATCGGGGTGGTGGCGGTGCCCTGATCCGGGTCCGGATCCGGCGGCTCGTCGCCAGCCAGGCGGCCGCGTTCCAGCCGGATGACCCGGTCGGCGTCGGCGACGACCGCCGGCCGGTGCGCGACCACCAGCACCGTCCGCCCGGCCATCAGCCTGGCGGTGGCCTCGATCACCACGGACTCGCTCGCGGCGTCCAGACCGGCTGTGGGTTCGTCCAGCACGAGCAGCGGAGCGTCCCGCAAGAAGGCCCGGGCCAGCGCGATCCGTTGCCGCTGGCCCGCAGACAGCCCGACGCCACGCTCACCCAACTCGGTGTCGAACCGCCACGGTAGCCGGTCGATGAACTCATCCGCGTGGGCCAGTTCGGCGGCGCGTCGTACCTCGTCGTCGTCCGCGTCCGGCCGCCCGAGCCGGATGTTGTCCGCCACCGTCCGGGCGAACAGGTGCGGGCGCTGCGGAACCCACCCGACGTGTCGCCGCCACTCCGCGAGGTTGATATCGCCGAGATCGACCATGTCGTCCGCTGTGCCGGATCGCGCGCCGAACGAGACGAGCATCCGGCCGACGTCGGGCCGGACCAGGCCGAGCACAACGGACAGGAACGTGCTCTTCCCGGCCCCGCTCGGGCCGACCAGGGCGACCCGTTCTCCCGACCGGACCGAGAGCGAGACCCGGTCCAGGGCCGGCGTATCCCGTCCGGGGTACCGCACGGTGACGTCCACCAGCTCGATCCGGCCGACGCCGGCCCGGAGGCCGGGTGCCGTCGACGCGGTTGCGGCCCGCGCGTCGGGCAGGGCGGACGCGGCGGGTTCCGGGGGATCCTCGTCGAGGACGGCGAAGACGCGCTCCGCAACCGCGAGGCCCTCGGTGCTGGCGTGGAACTGCGATCCGAGTACCCGCAGCGGCAGGTACGCCTCGGGGGCGAGCAACAGAATCAGCAGCGCGGTGTGCAGGCCCAGGTCCCCGTCCAGCAGCCGCAGGCCGACTGGTACGGCGATCAGGGCCACGGACAGCGTCGCCACCAGCTCTAGCACCAGCGCCGACAGGAAAGCGATCCGCAGCGTCGCCATCGTCGCCGATCGGTGCTCTTCCGCCGACCGGCGCACCGCGAGTGCCTGCGCCTTCGCCCGGCCGAACGCACGCAGTGTGGGCAGACCCGCGACCAGATCGAGGAAACGTCCGCCGAGCCGTTCGAGCGCCTTCCACTGGCGATCGGTGGCCTTCTTGGTCTGCAGCCCAACGAGAATGCCGAAGATCGGGATCAGGGGCAGCGTGACGCAGATGATCAGCGCCGATGCGAGATCCGCCGTGGCCACGTAGACCAGCACCGCCAACGGCACGACGGCGGTGGTGAACAGCTGCGGAAAGTACCCGGTGAAGTACGGGTCCAGCGCGTCGAGCCCTCGCCCGAGCGTGGTGGCCAGCCCACCGGTGTGCTGCCCGCCTACCCATCCAGGTCCGAGTCGCTGCACGTGATGCTGTGTCTGCCGTCGCAAGGACGCCTTGACCGACGCGGCGGCCCGGTGTGCCAGAACCTGTTGTGCCCACGCCACGGCTGCTCGGGCGGCGAGAATCGCACCGAACGCGAGGAGCGGACCGGCCAGCTCGGACGGCGACGGCTGCTCGAGCACGGCATCGGCGAGCAGGCCGGCGAGAACCTCGGCCTGACCGATGATCAGAGCAGCAAGGACGACGGCCAGCACGACGAAGCCCATGCCGACGACGCGCCCGTCCGGCAGGGCGCGCAGTACTCGACGAGCTAGCGTATTCAGGACAATTGCTCCGATAGTTGAAACCGTCTGGTGCCAGTGTCGCAATCTCCGACACGGTGTAGTACACCGGCCCCCGGTCTTCGACGCCTAGAAGAACGTCGCGGACCGCGACGTCACAGGCTCTCTGAAGGTGTGCCACATCCAGGCCTGAACCGCGATCAGGACCGGAAGGGCAGGGACGACGATGCCGGCCAGCACGTCCAGAGTACTGTCGTCCGCGATGCCCTCCAACAGCCGCGGCGCCGACGCGATACCGGCCATCAGCACCGGCGCCACCGCCACGAGGGCGGTGCAGGCGTAACTCCAGCCGAGCCGCCCGGCCGTCAGCAGCCGCTCGGCGCCGATCGCCGCGATGATCGCCATGGCCTGCACGATCAGCACCGGCGCCCGTTGCGCCAGGTCGATACCGAACGCCACCGTGGTCAGGGAGATCAGGCCGAACAGCGCCAGCACCGCGCCGCCGGCCCGCCGGGCCGTCCGGACCGCGCGCGCACGTCGTGCCCGCGGCATCCGCAACGCGGTGAAGACCGCGCCGTGCATCAGCAGCGCCGCGACGACGGTGACTCCCCAGAGGAGCGAGTACGGACCGAACAGCGTGCCGACCCCCGGCATGCCCTCGTCCGGCACACCGTGGACGACGTTGCCGAGCAGCATGCCCCAGGCGAAGGCGAAGACCCCGCTGGCCGCACCGATCGACCGTTCCCACCCACGCTGCCACACCGCGGACGACCGCCGGCTGCGGAACCACACCCCCATGTCGCGTACCAGCCAAGCCGTGACGAACGCCACGATCACCGGGTAGTACGCGTACAGCAGGTCCTTCTCCAGCGCCGGGAAGACGCCGAGGAGCAGCCCCGCCGCCGCGACCAGCCATACCTCGCCGCCGAGCAGGAACGGCCCGAGGCCGGTGAGAATCAGCCGACGCTCCGGGCCGGACCGCCCCACGTGCCGAAGCGCCATCCCGAGGCCCAGGTTGGCGCCGTCCAGCACAAACCAGCCACTCAGCAGGAATCCCAGAATGCAGAGCCACACCACGTCCGTCATCGCGTCACCTCTCCGCGCCGGTGCACGCCCCGGCGCGCCGCCCCGGCACCGCCGCGACGTCGTCGTCTCTCGCCGCCGCTGCTGCCGGCGACGTCTCCAGCGCCGTGGCCGCCGCCTCGGGCGTGCGCTCGACGGAGCCGCCGAACGGCGATCCCAGCACGGCGTGTTCCGGGCCGCGCCTGGCGAGGCGCGCGATCAACCACCAGTCCAGCGCCGCCAGCACCGCGATGACCGTGCCCAGAACCAGCAGGCTGGCCAGCACCGCCCCGGCGCCGCGCGGTGACACCGCGTCGGCCACGGTGAGTTCGCCGTAGACCGCCCACGGCTGCCGACCCACCTCACGCAGCAGCCAGCCGCAGGTCACCGCGATGAACGGCAGCGGGATCGTCCACACGTAGAACCGATGCCAGAACCGCCGCAGAAATGCCGGCCGGGTCCGGTCGAAGGCGTTCTTGATCAGGAAGAACAGCAGACCGAGGAAGATCGCGGAATACAGGTGCCCGATGTTCTCCATCACCGGCCAGGCGGCGGAGACCCACGTCGGTGGCGTCCAGTCGCCGGGGCCGTGCCGCGCTTCCATCTCCGCCTGGAACGCCGCCCGCTCCTCGGCGCTCGCGCCGAACGCGAGCTCCTTGCCTTCGGTCAGGTATTCGAACTGGCCGAATCCGAAACCGACGACGAGCGACGACGCGACCGCGCCCACGACGACGCCGATGCGCAGCGAACGCCGGAAGAAGTCGACCTCAGGGGTGCCGTGCAGGAAATGCCAGGAACACACGCCGACCATGACGACACTCGCCAGCAGCAGGCACGCGGGGATGAGGTGCAACAGCGCGCCGATCGCCTGCTGATTGGTGAGCAGAGCGCCGAAGTCCTCGATCCGCGCGACCCCGTTCTCCAGCACATACCCGACGGGCTCCTGCAGGAATCCGTTGGCGACCATGACCCAGTACGCCGACAGGTACGCGGTGACGACAACCAGCCAGATCAATGCGGTGTGCACCCATCGGTGCACCTGGTTCCAGCCGAAGATCCACATGCCCAGGAAGGTGGACTCCAAGAAGAACGCCACCAGGGTCTCGGTGGCCAGCGGCGCCCCGACGACACCGCCGGCGAACTCCATCAGGCCGGACCAATGCAAACCGAACTGGAACTCGAGCACAAGCCCGATGACGATCCCCATCGCGTAATTGACCACGTAGATCTGTCCCCAGAACCGGGTCAGCCGCTCATGGACCGCCCGCCCGGTGACTGCCCATCGGGTCTGCATGACGGCGACGATCGGCGCCAGCCCGAGCGTCAGCGCGAGGAACAGGAAGTGAAAGATCGCGGTCAGCGCGAACTGGAGCCGCGACAGGTCGAGCGCGCTCATCACTCTCCTCGATATGTCGGCGATCTACGTGTAGGCAGTCTACATATGCGACCTGTAGACTGCCTACATGCAGGCCGACGCGCTCCGCGGACATCTGGACGGGATGATCCTGGCCGTCGTCGAGGACGCACCGCTGCACGGCTACGGCATCTGCGAAGTACTGCACCAGCAGAGCGACGGAGCGCTGGACGTCCCGACCGGAACGCTCTATCCGGCGCTGCGGCGCCTCGAACGGTTCGGCTACCTGCGCAGCAGTTGGGCGGTCGTCGGCGGGCGCAGACGCCGCACGTACGAGCTCACCGGATCCGGGCGGGCCGAGTTAGCCGCGCGGCAGCGGGAGTGGCGGGAACTCAGCGGCGTGGTCGGCAGGATTCTCGGGGTCCACCCGGCGTCGTGACGTCAGCCGCAGGCAACGGTAGGCCAGCCACACGCACCAGGACGTGGACACCACCGTCAGCCCGGTCATGGCGGCGATCTCCGGCCCCTGCCAGGCGGTGGGCGATTGCGGAGCGAGCAGGGTGAGCGCCCCGCCGGATCCCAACCCCAGGACCGCGTCGATCACCACCCCGATCGCCACCACCCGCACCGCCATACGGGTCTGCACCACCCGCGACCCGCGCCCCAGCACGAGCACGCCTAGCCCGGCCGCGAGCAGGACGACGATGTTCATGATGTCCACGGCCTGTGCGAACGTCAGGTAACCGGCGCTCGGCCGCGGCCAGTCCTGGGCTGCCGCCGCCGCACCCCAGGTGTGCTGCTCGAGCATGATCTGAGCGACCCCGAGCGTCGCCAGGACGGTCAGCAGGTATCGGCCGGTGGACGCCGCGAGCTCCTCGCGCAATCCGGCCGCGACGATCTCCACCGGGCCGAACTCCTGCACCGCCAGACGTTCCGCCGCACGCGGCGACGCGCCGGCGTCACGATGGGCGTCGGCGGCGTCCCGGAGACCGTCGCGCACCTCCCGCACCATGCTCATACGCAGCAGCACGGGTCCGCGCAGCTCGCGACGGAGCGCGGCGACGTATCGATCGATCACGGCAGGCGACCTCCGGGCGACGGCAGGTGTCTTCGCAGGTTAACGCCTGACCAACGACGGTTCCAGGTGTCGGCGCCGAGATCGGGGCCGGCTCAGGGAAGTCCCGGATACGCCGGGACGTGACCTAGACCACAGGAGCCGCCATGCGAGCGTCACGAACGGGGACTAACCTGTATGGGAGCAGCGGCGGATTCTTCAGACCGAAAGTAGGCGATCGCGACCGTGGCTCCCACCGGCCCGCCGACGGGGTTCGGACCGAACGACTGGCTCGTTGAAGAGCTGTACGCGAGCTGGCTCAAGGATCCTTCGAGTGTCGATCAACAATGGGCGGACTATTTCGCGTCCCATGCCGGTGAGGCCGGCCGTGCCGACGATTCCGGCGGCGGCCCGTCCGGCAACAACTCCACCTCCACAACCACGTCCACTCGCTCCACCACGAGGACCACCGTGACCCCACAGGCCGCGCCAGCCGGCTCCCGTCCCGCACCCCAGCCCAAGGAAACCGCCCGCGCCACCTCTGCCAGCCCGGCACCCCCGCCGCAGTCCGCGCATGACCGGCCGCAGGCGCCGGTGCGCAGCGCGCCGCAGGACGAATCGGGCGCAGAGGACGCGGCGACGGAAGAGGTCGTCCAGCTGCGCGGGGCACCGGCGCGCACCGCGACGAACATGGAGTCCAGCCTGGAGCTGCCGACCGCGACCAGCGTGCGAGCGGTGCCGGCCAAGCTGCTGGTGGACAACCGGATCGTCATCAACAATCATCTGGCCCGGTCCCGGGGCGGCAAGGTCTCGTTCACCCACATCATCGGTTTCGCGCTGGTCAAGGCGCTGAATCAGATGCCGGACATGAACTACTCCTACACCGAGACGGAAGCCGGCAAGCCCGCCTTGGTCAAGCCACCGCACGTCAACCTGGGCCTCGCCATCGACATGAAGAAGTCGGACGGGACCCGGCAGCTGCTGGTGCCGAGCATCAAGAAGGCGGAGACGCTCAACTTCGCCGAGTTCTGGTCCGCCTATGAAGACCTGATCCGTCGCGCCCGCGACGGCAAGCTCGCCATCGACGACTTCGTGGGCACCACGATCAGCCTGACCAACCCCGGAACGATCGGGACCGTGCACTCGGTACCGCGGCTGATGAAGGGTCAGGGCACCATCATCGGCGTCGGCGCCATGGAGTACCCGGCCGAGTACCAAGGGGCCGCGCCGGAGACGCTTGCCCGCATCGGTGTCTCCAAGACCATGACGCTCACCAGCACCTATGATCACCGGATCATCCAGGGTGCGCAGAGCGGGGAGTTCCTGCGGCTGATCCATCAGCTGCTGCTCGGCGAGCACGACTTCTACGACGAGATCTTCCGCGCGTTGCGGATCCCGTACGAACCGATCCGCTGGGCGACGGACGTCACCTCCAGCCACGAGGACGAGGTCAGCAAGCAGGCCCGGGTGCTGGAGCTCATCCACGCCTACCGGGTGCGCGGGCACCTCATGGCCGACACGGACCCGCTGGAGTACAAGCAGCGCAGCCACCCCGACCTGGATGTCACCACGCACGGCCTGACGCTGTGGGACCTGGATCGGGAGTTCGCCACCGGCTCGTTCGGCGGCAGCAAGCGGTTCATGCTGCTCCGGGACATCCTCGGCGTGCTGCGCAACGCGTACTGTCGCACCGTCGGTATCGAGTACATGCACATCCAGGAGCCGGAGCAGCGGCGCTGGATCCAGGCCCGGGTCGAGAAGCCGGTGGACCTGACGCCGCGCGAGGAGCAGCTGCGCATCCTGCTCAAGCTGAACCAGGCCGAGGCCTTCGAGTCATTCCTGCAGACCAAGTACGTCGGCCAGAAACGGTTCTCGCTGGAGGGCGGCGAGTCGCTGATCCCGATCCTGGACGAGGTGGTCGCCGCATCGGCCGAGTCCGGCCTGGACGAGGTCACCATCGGCATGGCGCACCGGGGCCGGCTGAACGTGCTGGCGAACATCGTCGGCAAGAGCTACGCCCAGATCTTCGGCGAGTTCCAGGGCAACATCAACCCGCGAAGTGTCCAGGGCTCCGGCGACGTCAAGTACCACCTCGGCGCGGACGGCGAGTACACGGCGCTGGACGGGTCGAAGATCAAGGTCTCGCTGAGCGCCAACCCGAGCCACCTGGAGGCGGTCAACCCCGTCCTGGAGGGCATCGCCCGCGCCAAGCAGGACATCCTGGACCGGGGCGAGGAGTTCCCGGTGCTGCCGATCCTCGTGCACGGGGACGCGGCGTTCGCCGGTCAAGGCGTCGTCGCCGAGACCCTCAACCTGTCCCAGTTGCGCGGCTACCGCACCGGAGGCACGGTGCACGTCGTCGTGAACAACCAGGTGGGCTACACCACCTCGCCCGAACAGTCGCGCTCGTCCACATACTGCACGGACGTCGCGCGCACGGTGCAGGCGCCGATCTTCCACGTCAACGGCGACGATCCCGAGGCCTGCGCCCGGGTCGCCCGGATGGCCTTCGACTTCCGGCAGGCGTTCAACAAGGACGTCGTCATCGACATGGTCTGCTACCGGCTGCGCGGCCACAACGAAGGCGACGACCCGAGCTACACGCAGCCGCTGATGTACGACCTGATCAAGGCCAAGCGCCCGGTGCGCAAGCTGTACACCGAGGCGCTGGTCGGCCGCGGGGACATCACCATCGAAGAGGCCGAGCAGGCGATGGCCGACTACCAGCAGCAGCTGGAGCGGGTGTTCGCCGAGACCCGGCAGGCGGAGATCGCCGCCGCGGCGCGGGTGCCCAGTTACCCGGAGAAGCCCGAGCCCGAGGGTGAGGTCGTCACGGCCGTTACGTCTGAGGTGCTCAAGCGGATCGCCGACGCACACCTCAACGTGCCGGACGGGTTCACGGTCCACCCGAAGGTGCTGCCACAGATCCAGCGACGAGCGGCGATGCTGACGGACGGCGGCATCGACTGGGCCACCGCCGAGATCACCGCGTTCGGCTCGCTGCTATTGGACGGGCGTCCGGTCCGGTTGGCGGGACAGGACAGCCGGCGCGGCACGTTCGTGCAGCGGTTCGCCGCCGTCGTGGACCGGCATACCGGTGAGCCCTGGATACCGCTCCAGAATCTGGACGAGCAGCAGGCCAAGTTCTACGTCTATGACTCGTTGCTCTCCGAGTTCGCCGCGATGGGCTTCGAGTACGGGTATTCGGTGGCCCGGCCGGAATCGCTGGTGCTGTGGGAGGCGCAGTTCGGGGACTTCGTCAACGGCGCCCAGACGATCATCGACGAATTCCTCACATCCGGTGAGGCCAAGTGGGGCCAGCGCTCCGGTGTCGTGTTGCTGCTCCCGCACGGCTACGAGGGGCAGGGCGCGGACCACTCGTCGGCCCGGATCGAGCGCTTCATGCTGATGGCCGCCGAGGAGGCGTTCCGGGTGGCGCAGCCGTCCACGCCGGCGTCGTACTTCCACCTGCTCCGGCTACACACGCTGGCGGCGCACCACAAGCCGCTGATCGTCTTCACCCCGAAGTCGATGTTGCGCAGCAAGCGGGCGATCTCCGAGCCCGATGACTTCACCGGGTCCACCACCTTCCGACCGGTTCTGGGCGACCCCGGCGACATCGATCCGAACAAGGTGGAACGGGTGCTGCTGTGCAGCGGCAAGATCACCTGGGAGTTGTTGAACACGCGGGAGAAGCGCTCGGACGACCGCACAGCCATCGTCCGGCTGGAGCAGCTCTACCCGCTGGCGACCGAGCAGATCAACGCGGAGCTCGCGGCGTACCCGAACCTGCGCGAGGTCCGCTGGGTGCAGGATGAGCCGGAGAACATGGGTCCCTGGCCGTTCCTGGCCCTGCATCTGCCGTCGCGGCTGCCGGACGGCCTGCCGTTGCACCATGTCACCCGGCCGGCCAGCACGTCGCCGGCGGTCGGATCGCCGAACCGGCACATCGAGGAGCAGAACGAGCTGCACGACGCGGCGTTCGCCTGACATCGTCATCCGGCACCGCCGGAATGTGACGCATGGGATGCGAGTTCAGGGCGCTATGACGCACTGAACTCGCATCTCATCATGACGGCTCCCGTCACGCGGCTCGGCGGTGCTCGCGTGACATGGCAGTGGGGCGCGTGGCAGGGTTCATGGTTGGCGCGGGCGCCGATACCGGCACCGGACGCGGCAGGATTATGTCAGAGTGAGCAGGATCGCCGCAGACAACGGCGTCGCGGCTACGTACGTACGGTCCCTCGGGAGCATTGCGTGTACTTCACCGACCGCGGAATCGAGGAGCTCGAGCAGCGCCGGGGTGACGAGCAGGTCACCCTCGGCTGGCTCGCCGAGCAGTTGCGTGACTTCGTCGACGAGAATCCGGAGTTCGAGACCGCCGTGGAGCGGCTGGCCACCTATCTGGCCCGGCTGGACGACGACGAGACGGACGACTGAGCGGTCGCCGCCTCCGTCGCCCCCGGCCCGGGGCGGTCGACGTGCCGTCCGCCACGGGCGCGGCGGGCATCACCGCCACGCCCCCGGCGGCGACGGATCACACGTGGGAGGATGGGGCGGTGCGTGACGTCAGGGTGTGCGTGTTCGGAGACTCTCTCGTGGCCGGCTTCGGCGACCCCAAGGCGCTCGGCTGGGTCGGGCGAGTGGCCGCGCGCACTCCGCCGTCCACCGGGCTCGAGCTGACCACGTACCAGCTGGGCGTCCGCCGGCAGACCACCGAGGAGGTGGTGCTCCGGATCCCGATGGAGTGTGCGCCCCGCTTCGCACACGGCGACGAGCATCGGATCGTCGTCGCGACCGGCGTGAACGATGCGAACCTCGGCGTCGATCCGGCACGGTCAGCCGCGGCCCTGCAGTTCGGGCTTGCGTCGATGGATGTGCCGGCTCTGGTGATCGGCCCCCCGCCGCTCGGTGACGCCGAGTTGCGCGCCCGCATTCATGACCTGGACGCCGCCTTCGCCGCGCTCTGCCAGAGCCGCGACGTGCCGTACATCTCGACGTACCACCCGCTCGCCGAGCACCACGCTTGGGACGAGGCTCGCGCCGAGGACGGCATCCACCCGAACCAGGCCGGCTACGGGCTGCTCGCCTACGTGATCCTGCACGAAGGCTGGTATCGATGGCTCGGCGTGGAGCCGCCTCCGGAGCCGGTGAAGAAGCGGCGGGGCGCGGCCGACGACGCGTCGTGAGCCCGGTCGATCGCCGGCCGGTACGACGGATCGAGTTCCGGCCGCCACCTGACCTGGAGGTCGACACGCGCGTGTGGCCGTGGAGTCTGCCGGCGGTCCGGCACCTGATCGACCACGGGTGGGAACTCCCGTCCGTCACCGTGCTGGTGGGTGAGAACGGCAGCGGCAAGTCGACACTGGTCGAGGGCGTCGGGCTCGCGTTCGGTTTCTCACCCGAGGGCGGCTCCGCGCACGCATCGCACTCGACCCGGCCGTCCGAGTCCGAGCTGCATCGAGCCATCCACATCGACCGCGGCATCGGGGCTCCACGCTGGGGCTTCTTTCTCCGCGCCGAAACGATGCACGGCTTCTTCAGCTACCTGGAGGAGAATCCCAACCCCTATGCGCGCCGGCGCGAACCGGCCTTCCACGAGATGAGCCACGGCGAATCCTTCCTGGAGGTGCTGAATACCCGGTTCGATTCGCCGGGCTTCTACTGCCTGGACGAACCGGAGTCGGCGCTGTCCTTCAGCGGATGCCTGGCCCTGGTCGGCGTGCTGCATCAGATCGCGACGGCAGGCGGCCAGGTCGTCGTCGCGACGCACTCGCCCATCGTGGCCTCCATCCCGGGAGCCACCATCCTGGAGGTCGGAGACTGGGGATTACGGGAGACCGCGTGGGAGGACCTGGACCTGGTGCGCAACTGGCGCTCGTTCCTCGATGCCCCCGAACGCTACCTTCGCCACGTCGTCGACGAGGCTAGTGCGTGAAGACGATCTTGCCGAAGACGTCGCCACGCGCCATCGCGGCGAAGCCGTCACGCGCCTCGGAGAGCGGCAGCGACCGGTCGATCAACGGGCGGACACCGGTGCGCTCGCAGAAGGCGAGCAGCCGGCCCAGCTCGTCGCGGGTGCCCATGGTGGAGCCGAGCACCCGCAGCTGAAGGAAGAACACCCGGTTCAGCTCCGTCTCCCCGGTCAGACCGGACGTCGCCCCGCAGATGACCACGGCGCCACCGGGCCGCAGGGAGCGCAATGAATGCTTCCACGTGGCGGCGCCGACCGTCTCCATGACCGCGTCGACCCGCTCCGGTAGCCGTTCGCCTGTGGGAAATACGCGGTCCGCTCCGAAGTCCCGGGTGCGCTCCGCCTTCTCCGGGTCGCGTGAGGTTACCCAGACCCGGATCCCGGCCGCCGACGCCAGCCGGATCAGGGCCGTCGCCACCCCTCCGCCGGCGCCTTGAACAAGGACCGTCTGTCCCGGCGTGACCTGCGCCTGGGTGAACAGCATGCGATACGCCGTCAGCCAGGCGGTCGGCAGGCACGCGGCCTCCTCGTAGGACAGCCCGGCCGGCTTCGGCACCAGGTTCCGCCGTGGCACCGCCACCTGTGCGGCGAACGTGCCCGGATGGCGCTCGGAGAGCAGCGAACGTCGCGGATCCAGTGTCTCGTCGCCCAGCCAGGCCGGGTCGGAGACGACCGCGTGCACCACGACGTCGTTGCCGTCCTGGTCGACCCCGGCGGCGTCGCACCCGAGGATCATCGGAAGCCGGCTCTCGTCCAGCCCCACGCCGCGCAGCGACCACACGTCGTGGTGGTTCAGCGACGAGGCTCGCACGTCGACCACGGTCCAGCCGTCCGGAACCGCGGGCTCCGGCCGTTCTCCCAGGGCGAGCCCGTTGAGCGGCTCGTCGGCATCGAAGCGTTCAGCGTATGCGGCGAACATGCTCCGACCCTACCGGCCACGTGATCGACGCCCGAACGTCTCGACATCGTCCCTGCGCACGCATGGACAATGTCGAGACTTCGGACGTGCGAGGTCAGATACGGGCCACGTTCTCGGCGCGCGCCGCCCCGGCGACGGCGTCGGCGACCGCGGGCGCCACGCGCGGGTCGAACGGGCCGGGAACGACGTAGTCCGCGGTGAGCTCGTCGCCGACGATCTCCGCCAGCGCCTCCGCCGCGGCCTGTTTCATTCCCTCGGAGATCCGGCTTGCCCGCACGTCCAGAGCGCCCCGGAAGATGCCCGGGAACGCCAGCACATTGTTGATCTGGTTCGGAAAGTCGCTCCGCCCCGTCGCGACGACCGCTGCGTGCCGGCGTGCGAGTGTCGGATGCACCTCGGGGTCCGGATTCGCCAGCGCGAAGACGATCGCCTCCGGCGCCATCCGGGCGACCGAACTCTCGTCCACCGTGCCGCCCGACACGCCGATGAAGACGTCCGCGCCGTCCAGGACGTCGTGCACGCTCCCACGACGCCGCTCCGGATTGGTCGCCTCGGCCATCTCGCGCTTGATCGGGCTCAGCCCCTCCCGGCCGGGGTGGATCGCGCCCTGCCGATCGGCGACCACCAGGTCGCGCGCTCCCATCGACAGCAGGATCCTCGCCACGGCGACGCCGGCGGCGCCCGCGCCGGAGACGACGACGCGGGTGTCGGAGAGCACACGGCCGGTCAACCGCAGCGCGTTCACCAGCGCGGCGGCCACGACGACGGCGGTCCCGTGCTGGTCGTCGTGGAAGACCGGGATATCGAGCCGCTCCTGCAGCCGGCGCTCGACCTCGAAGCAGCGGGGCGCGGAGATGTCCTCCAGATTGATCCCGCCGAACGTCGGCGCCATCCGGGCGACGGTCTCCACCAGCTCGTCGACGTCCCGGCAGTCCAGGCAAACCGGAACCGCGTCGACCTTGGCGAACTCCTTGAACAGCAGCGCTTTGCCCTCCATGACGGGAAGCGCGGCTTCGGGGCCGATGTCTCCCAACCCGAGCACGGCAGACCCGTCGGTCACCACGGCGACCGTGTTGCCCTTCCAGGTCAGCTCATTCACCAACGCCGGCGCGTCGGCGATCGCTGTGCACACCCGGGCCACGCCGGGCGTATACGCGAGAGACAGGTCCCCGGCGTCCCGGACGGGGACAGTGGACCGGACCTCGAGCTTGCCGCCTCGGTGCAACTCGACCGCGCGGTCGGTCAGCGTATCGGCATCAGGTTGGTGCGGGATGAGTTCGGCGACCATGGATGACCCCTTCTTCGGGCAGATGAGCAGAGTAGAGAGCTGGAAAGCCGGCGAACCTGGCGATACGTGATGCCGCGGCACAGGCATGACCGGCGACGGGGGTCACCCGCGAGAGTTGCATTCTGTCATGTCGCGTCCGATAGTGAAACCGGAAATCCGCCTGCATCTTTACCTGATCGTGGCCGGAAGATGACAGGATTGCCGCACAAAAGTGGCAAAATTCCTGCGACGCTACTGAGCAGTAGAACAACCGCACCCTGGGAGACCTTATGTCCACGCCATTCATGCGCCGGGCGATCCTCGGCGCCGCTGCCGCCGGCCTGTTGCTCCTCTCCGCCTGTGGCGACGACGATGAGCCGACCACCACGTCGAACGGTGAAGACACGCCTGCCGCCGATGGCGAGGGCGCACCGGCAAGCGAGGATCTCGAGCTCGTCTCCGACGGCACGCTCACCGTGTGCTCGGACGTCCCGTACCCGCCTTTCGAGATCGAGGACTCGGACGCACCGAGCGGCTACAGCGGATTCGATATCGACATCGTCCAAGCCATCGCCGACGGCCTCGGTTTGGAGCTGGTTGTGCAGGACGTCGGCTTCGACGCGCTGCAGAGTGGCACCGTACTCGCGGCCGGCCAATGCGATCTCGGAGCGTCAGCCATGACGATCACCGAGGAGCGCAAGGAGAACCTGGACTTCTCCGATCCCTACTACGACTCGCTGCAGTCACTCCTCGTCCCGGTGGATTCCGACATCGATTCACTTGACGATCTTGCCGGTCAGGCACTCGGCGTCCAGCAAGGCACCACAGGCAAGGCCTACGCCGAGGAGAACGCGCCGGAAGACACCGAGATCACCGACTTCCCGAGCGACGGAGAACTCTGGCCGGCCTTGCAGGCAGGCACCATCGCAGGCATCCTGCAGGACTTCCCGGTCAACGATGAGCACGCCACAGCGGACGAGGGATACCACATCGTCGAGACGTACGAGACCGACGAGCAGTACGGCTTCGCCTTCCCCAAGGACGAGAAGCCCGCGCTGCTGGCAGCGGTCAACGAGCAACTTCAGGAGCTCCGCGACAACGGTACGTATGACGAGATCTACAACACGTACTTCTCGACCGACTCCTAAGGCTCGGGGACACCTTCACAGTGCGCAGAACCACACGTAGAAGGCTCCGTAGGGGCATCCTCTACGCGATTTTCGTCGCTTTCGTGGCCCTGGTCGCTCTGGCAGCGGACTGGGGCCGGCTGCGCCAGCAGTTCCTCCAGATCGATATCGCGCGCGAGCAGTTCCCGGAGATCATCACGATCGCGGCGAAGAACACTCTGTTGTTCACCGTGGTCGCCTTCATCGGCGGCCTGATACTCGGCATCGTGCTGGCCCTGATGAAGCTGTCGACGATCGGTCCCTATCGCTGGTTGGCCACCGGCTATATCGAGCTATTCCGAGGCCTGCCGGCGCTGCTGACCATCTTCGCGATGGCCTACGTGCTGCCCATCGCGCTGGAGATACGGGTACCTTTCGGTCAGGTCGGCGCCGGACTCGTCGGACTCATCTTGGTCGCCGGCGCCTACATGGCCGAGACGATCAGAGCGGGGATCCAAGGCGTTCCCAAGGGACAGGCCGAGGCCGCACGCTCGCTTGGCATGTCCCCGTCGTGGACGATGGTATCCGTCATCCTTCCGCAGGCGTTCCGGATCATCGTGCCTCCCTTGACGAACGAATTCGTCCTGCTGATCAAGGATACGTCGCTGCTGTTCATCGCCGGCTCGACGATTCAGACCAAGGAGCTGACGACGTTCACTCGCGATGCCCAGTCGGTGTACTTCAACGGCACTCCGTTGTTGATGGCCGCGATGCTCTACCTGTTTATCACGATCCCGCTCACCCGGCTCGTGGCTGTGCTCGAGCGACGGATGGCGAGGTCACGATGACCGAGTTCCCTACCCCTCCGACGGACGTCCCCGCCATCGAGGTGGTCGACCTGTACAAGAGGTTCGGCGAGCTCGAGGTGCTCAAGGGCGTGAGCCTCACCGTCAAGGCCGGCCAGGTGGTGTGCGTGATCGGGCCCAGCGGTTCCGGCAAGTCGACGCTGCTGCGCTGTGTGAACCGGCTCGAGGAGCCGACGGCGGGTCAGTTGCGGGTGGAGGGGATCGACATCCTCGACCCCGAGATCGACGTGGATAAGGTGCGCACCCGGATCGGCATGGTGTTCCAGCAGTTCAACCTGTTCCCGCACCTGTCCGTCCTGCGCAACCTCACCCTCGCGCAGCGGCGCGTACTGGGACGCGGAAAGGAGGAAGCCGCCGAGGTCGCCCGGCAGAACCTGGAGCGGGTGGGCCTGCTGGACAAGGCCGACGCATATCCGGCGCATCTGTCCGGCGGGCAGCAACAACGCGCCGCCATCGCTCGGTCGCTTTCGATGAATCCGGACATGATGCTGTTCGATGAGCCGACGTCGGCGCTGGATCCCGAGCTCGTCGGCGACGTGCTCGACGTCATGCGCAACCTTGCCGGCAGCGGCATGACCATGATGGTGGTCACCCATGAGATGGGCTTCGCCCGTGAGGTCGGCGACGACCTGGTGTTCATGGACGACGGCATGATCGTCGAGGAGGGCAACCCGCGCGACGTGCTCGCCAACCCCCGCCACACGCGCACCCAGTCGTTCCTCTCCAAGGTGCTGTGAGCACCGGCATAGGTCGTTGACGGGAACGGACTCCGGGCGAGGTAGCCTGAGGCCCACCGCGTTGAAGTTGCGCCTTCATGTGGATGTGACAGGCTGTCGGGCGGATGGATCTTTCGCGTCAGGAGGCCAGGTGAGCGAACCGCAAGCCGCCACAGGAGATCTTGTGGAGCTGAGCGTGCCCGCGTCGAGCGCGTACCTTGCGGTGTTGCGCACCACGTCGGCGGGCCTAGGTGCGCGCCTTGGGCTTACGCTGGACGATATCGAGGATCTCCGGATCGCTGTGGACGAGGCCTGCGCGATGCTGCTTCCCATCGCCGAACCCGGCGCCAACCTGCAATGCCGCTTCGAGCTGCAGAACGATGCGCTCGAGGTGCACGTGTCGGTCGCCGCCTCCCGCTCAGAGCTACCCGGCCCGGACAGCTTCGCCTGGACGGTCCTGTCGGCGCTGGCCGGAGACGTGCGCTCGTCGGCGACCGGCGACGGAGTCGTCATCATGCTGCGCAAGGAGCGGGGCTGACCGGCGGTGGAGCAGACCACCATCGACCGCGACGAGAGCCGGGAGCTGCTGTTCAAGCTCGCCGGCCTCGGTCCAGACGACCCGGAGCGCCTGCAGACGCGGAATCGGCTCACCACCTTGCATCTGCCGCTCGCCGAGCACCTGGCCCGGCGATTCTCCGGGCGCGGGGAACCGTACGAGGATCTGGTCCAGGTGGCGACGATCGGTCTGATCAAGTCGCTCGACCGCTATGATCCGCGGCGCGGCGTCGAGTTCTCCACCTACGCCACGCCGACGATCCTCGGCGAGATCAAACGGTGGTTCCGGGACAAGGGCTGGGCCGTGCGCGTGCCGCGGCGGCTGCAGGAGCTACGCCTGTCGATCAGCTCCGTCACCACGGAGCTCACCCACGCGCTCGGCAGATCGCCGACGGTCAGCGAGCTGGCGGCGGCGCTGAACATCGGCGAGGACGCGGTCTTGGAGGCGTTGGAGTCGGCGACGGCGTACAGCGCGGTGTCCCTGGACGCCCCCGAACCGGGGCTGGATCAGGACGGTGCCGCGCCGCTGGAGGCGATCGGCCACGAAGACAAGGCCCTGGAGGGCGTGGAGAACCGGGAGGCGGTCAGCCGGATCCTGGCCGGGCTGCCCGACCGGGAGCGCCGGATCATCGTGCTCCGCTTCTTCCGGGGCATGACCCAGTCGCAGATCGCCGACGAACTCGGGATCTCCCAGATGCACGTCTCGCGGCTCCTATCACGCACGCTGGCGCATCTGCGCCGCACCCTCACCGCAGACCCCGGCGAGCCGTCGCAGTAGTCCGCCTTAAAGTGGTGCATATGCGAGCACTTGTCGTGGTCAACCCCAACGCTACGACCACGTCGGAGCGCACTCGCGATGTGCTGCTGTCAGCCCTGGGCAACGACATGGACCTCGACGTGGTCGCGACCACTCACCGAGACCATGCGACGGACCTCGGCCGCCAGGCGCGGGAGAAGCGGTTCGAGCTCGTCGTCGCCGTCGGCGGTGACGGCACCATCAACGAACTGGTCAACGGCGTGCTGGACGGCGGCGGCGACGGCGACTTGCCGGACCTCGCCATCGTGCCGGGCGGCAGCACCAACGTTCTCGCCCGCAATCTGGGCATACCAGAGAATCCGGTGGAGGCGACCGGCCTGTTGCTGGACGCACTCCGCACCGGCCGGCGGCATCCGCTCGGACTCGGTCGCCTGGACCAGCGCTACTTCACTTTCGCCGCCGGCTTCGGGCTGGACGCCGACGTTATCCGCGCGGTCGAGGAGGCGCGCACGGCGGGACGCAAAGCCACCCCCGCGCTGTACGTGCGCACAGCACTGCGCCGGTATTTCGCGCAGCGGAACCGCCGTCACGGCAGCATCACCTTGGAGGCTCCCGGCATCGACCCGGTCACCGGCGTGGCCGTGGCCATCATCAGCAACTGCTCGCCCTGGACCTACCTGGGCAACCTGCCGTTGCGGCCGACGCCGCAGGCCGATTTCAATGCCGGCCTGGACGTCTTCGGGCTGACCAGTCTCGGCCTCCTGCCGACACTGTCGTCGGTTGCACAGATGGCGACCCGGCACAACGGCACCCGCGGCCGACGGGTGGTCACGCTGCACAACCAGGCCACACTCACACTGCGATCACCGGTTCCGTTGCCTGCCCAGGTCGACGGGGACTACATCGGCGAACGCGAGACCATCACGCTGACATCGATCCCGGACGCCGTCCGCGTGGCATTTTGAGCGCGCAACGTCTGGCGCTGAGGCGCTCCCGAGGCACGAGCGAGAGCGTAGGCTTATGTCCGCTTTTGCCATGATTCGTGCGGTTATTGTGACGGACGCTACATGAACTTTGATGAGACGGAACACACAAAGCCCTTGTACACGCGTCACGAACTTGTCACCCTTGTACTGCCACATGGTTACCGGCATGCGAAAGACGTGGGCCGGGTAGTCATTGTGGTGAACTGAGACTCCCCCCTGGCTGACAGCCGGGCGGAGGTTGTCGACAGTTCGTGAATGAATTCACGTAATGCCACGCATCGGACAGAAACGCTGTCAGATGCCATCATACGAGGAGCTGTGAGACCCATGGACTGGCGCCACCGTGCCGCCTGTCGCGACGAGGACCCGGAGCTGTTCTTCCCGATCGGGAACACCGGGCCTGCGTTGCTGCAGATCGAGGAAGCCAAGGCGGTCTGCCGACGGTGCAACGTCCGCGAGGAGTGCCTGCGCTGGGCGCTCGAGAGCGGACAGGATGCCGGCGTATGGGGCGGGCTGTCCGAAGATGAGCGTCGCGCTCTGAAGCGTCGCAACGCCCGCGCCCGTGCCCGCGCGTACTGACCACGACCACCGAGAACGCTAGCCACTGACGTTCATCTGCCCGCGCTGATCCGGCGCGGGCAGGTCTAGTGTGACCCGCGTCCCGCCACCCGGCCGGTCGCTGATCTCGATCGTCCCGCCTAGCTCACCCACAACCAGCGTCCGAACGATCTGCAGCCCCAGATTGCCGGACGTGTCGGGCACGAATCCGGCCGGCAGCCCCACGCCGTCGTCCTCGACAACGATCCTCAGCCGCCCGGCCAGCCGGCTGGCGGCCAGTTCGACCAGCCCCGGGCGGCCCTCGAGACCGTGCTCGACGGCATTCTGCAAGATCTCGGTCAGCGCCATCGCCAGCGGCGTCGCGATGTTGGCCGACAGCACGCCGAACGAGCCGCTGCGCTTGCCGCGCGCCGTGGGTTCCGCCGTCGCGACCTCGCCGACCATGGCCAGCAGTCGGTCCGCGACGTCGTCGAAGTCGACCGTGTCGTCGACGGTCTGCGAGAGTGTCTCGTGTACGACGGCGATCGTGCCGACCCGGCGCACCGCCTCCACCAGCGCCGCACGCCCCTCGGGGGCATCGATCCGGCGGGCCTGCAGCCGCAACAGCGCAGCGACGGTCTGCAGGTTGTTCTTCACCCGGTGGTGGATCTCCCGGATGGTGGCGTCCTTCGTCAGCAGTTCACGCTCGCGCCGCCGCACCTCGGTGACGTCCCGGCAGAGGATGAGCGCACCCGTGTATCGCCCACCCGGATCGAGCGGGATGGTCCGCACCGTCATCACGGTGCCGTTGCCCTCGATCTCGGTGCGGACGTGTTGCCGCCCCGCGATCAGCGCGTCCAGCGACTCGTCGACCGCACCCTCCCGCGGCGCCAGTGCCGCCGTCGCCTTACCGAAGTGCTGTCCGACCAGGTCGGCCGTCAGCCCCAGCCGCCGGTACACCGACATCGCGTTCGGGCTCGCATAACGGACGATCCCGTCGGCGTCGACCCGGACGAACCCATCGCCGACGCGCGGCGCGCCCCGCCGGCCCATATCGGTCCGGCGGGCATGCGGAAACCGGCCCTCCACGATCAGCTTGGCCAGATCGCCGGCGGACTCCAGGTACGCAAGTTCGAGCCGGCTCGGAGTCCGGACCGAGACCAGGTTGGTGTGCCGGCCGATCACGGCGATGATCCGATCGCGTCGCCGCACCGGGATCAGCTCCACCCGCACGGGCACGTCGTCCCACCATTCCGGGTCGCCCTCACGCTTGATCG
Source organism: Phytoactinopolyspora halotolerans (assembly GCF_010550675.1). Classification (GTDB taxonomy): domain Bacteria; phylum Actinomycetota; class Actinomycetes; order Jiangellales; family Jiangellaceae; genus Phytoactinopolyspora; species Phytoactinopolyspora halotolerans. The sequence goes on from NZ_JAAGOA010000015.1 coordinate 138,752, forward strand.
CGCCCTCGGCGTAGGCGGCGTCGATCAACGGCTTTCGCCCCTTGGGCAGGAACGTGCCGACCAGATCTTCGACGTATGCCGTGGGGCCAGTGGTCGGGCGCATCTGCGCGACCGCCCAGTACCCGGTGTCCTCGCGATCGGGCACCCACAGCACCAGATCGGCGAACGACAGATCCGCCATCATCTGCCAGTCTGCAACCAGCGAGTGCAACCACTCCAGCTCGGCTTCGGTCAGATCGGTATGGCTATGGACGACATCGTTCAACGACGGCACGCCACGAGCGTACCTCCCACGCGTGCGCCGACCCTTCCTCGCGTCCCCCGGCCGGGCGGGCGTCAAGTCCCCGCGGACCGGCGTTATCGATCTGAAGCCGGACCTCCCCTCGTCAAGATGAGGGTGGATCTGGGAAGATTCTGTCCGTGCAGAGGTCGTCGTACTGGGAACGGGTCGTCGCCGAGGGCTACCGCGTACCCCAGGGCGAAGCGCTCGATGAATTGACCACCGAACTCGTCGCCATGCTGGGTGAACGAGACCCGCATGTCCGGGAGGACATCGCGTATTCGGTACTGCACACCTGGATCTCCGAGGGCGTCTATGATCACCTGCTCGGCGGACTGGGCGATGGGCTCGCCTATGGGCTGCGGGACAGCGGAGGCGCCGACGATCTCCAGGCCGTGCTGCGGCGGTCCTATTCCGCGCTGACCCTGGGCGCCGTCGTCGCTCGTGACAACCTGATCTACAGCCTGTCCCCCACCGTCGTGCTCACCTGGGCGGATTACGCCGTCGCATGGTTTCTTTCCGAGAAGGACCTGCGCGGCTGGGTTCCGGAGGTGGGGTGGGTGCACGCCATCACCCATGGCGCGGATCTGATCGCGACGTTGACCGCTTCCCGCCATCTCGGCACCGACGAACTCACCGTGCTGCTGGATGTGATCGCCGAGCGTCTGCTGAAGCCCGCTGATCGCCGCTTCGACGGCCTGGAGGATCAGCGGCTGGCGTTCGCGACGATGTCCCTGCTCCACCGCGACCTGGTGCCGACCGAGACCCTGGAGGCGTGGCTGGAACGGCTGGCCGAGCGCATCGCCGATTCCGAGCCGCCGACCAGCCCGGAGTCGCCGAACCGGGCCAACATCACGGCGTATCTGCGGGCCCTGCATCTTCAGCTGCTCCTCGGGGTGCACGGAACACCGGCCCAAGATGCCTCGGCCACGCCCCACACGCCGCCGGCGGCTCGCTCAGATCTGCTGATCGCGCTGCAGAACGCACTGCGGGCCGGCTCCCCCTGGCTGTACCGGCAGGCCGTTCCGCTCTCCCCACCCCCTCCGCGACCGACGCGCTGAGCTGCCCGGGCAGCATGGCTCAGCCGGTTCGATACCGGAATGTCGCCCGATAGGCATGCGGAGTGGTGCCGAGACGGCGTCCGAAGTGGTGCCGTAGCGCAGCTGCGGTGCCGAATCCGGTGGCGGAGGCGATCGCGTCGATGGTGTCGTCGCCGCGTTCCAGCATCCGTTGGGCAGCGGCCACCCGGCGTCCGAGCAGCCAGTCGTACGGGGTGGTGCCGGTCTCGGCGCGGAAGCGGCGGGCGAAGGTCCGCGGCGACATGGCCGCCATCGCCGCCAGACCGTCGATGGTCATCTCCTCCGCCAGGTGCACTTCCATGTAGTCGAGTACACCAGCGAGCGTCTGCGCAGGCGTCGGACGTACCGGAGCCTCCACGAACTGAGCCTGTCCCCCGTCGCGGTGCGGTGGCACGACCATCCGGCGGGCCACCGTGCTGGCTGCCTCGGCGCCGAACTCCTTGCGCCACAGGTGCAGGCATGCGTCCAGGCCGGCCGCCGTGCCCGCACTGGTGATCACCGGGTCCTCGTCCACGTAGAGCACGTCGGGATCGACTTTGGCGGCGGGGAAGCGCTCGGCCAGTTCATCGGCGTACAGCCAATGCGTCGTGCACCGCCGGCCGTCCAACAGGCCGGCATGCCCCAGCACGAACGCGCCGGAGCAGACCGAGAGCACCCGCGCTCCGCGATCGACCGCGTCCCGTAAGGCGGACAGCACCCTTTCCGCGAACACTTCCGGGTAGACGTCCATGAGGTTTCTCGGCACGGCCGGAATGCCGATCAGATCGGCTTCCCGCAACGGGCTCAAGTCATGCGGCACCATCAGGTCGAACCCCATCGAGGTCCGCACCGGACCAGGCTCGGCGGCGCAGACCTTGAAGTCGAAAGACGGCAGGCCCTGTGCGGATCGGTCGATACCGAAACTCTCACAGAGCACACCCAGCTCGAACGGCGCGACGCCATCGAAGGCCACGACCGCGACTTTTCGCAGCATTCGCCCATTCTGTCAGGAAGTTGGCAGGAAGTCGATGCCTGATGACTGTCCTGCCACTGTTGGCAGGATCATGATGAGAGAAGACTTACTGCCATGCCTCAACTCGTCGTCCTTCTCGCACTACTGATCGTTGCCCTCGCCTGGCTGATCCGCCAGGCGCGCAACGACGGCGGGCCTCGTCCCGCACCGCGGCGGCACCAGGATGAGTGGTCCTCCGACCTTCCCAGCCACCCCTACACCCACAAGATCCAGCCCTGATCCGAAGAGATCATCAACCGCCGGCCGCGACCATGGCGGGCCACCGGTCGGTGATCACGAGGAGAGTACGACGAGAATGTCCCCCTCCTGGACGACGTCCCCTGCGGCCACCTTCACGTCGGTCACCACACCGCCGCTCTCGGCCAGAACCGGAATCTCCATCTTCATCGATTCCAGGATGAGCAGAGTGCCGCCGGCGTCGATACGGTCGCCCTCGGACACCACCACGGAATGCACGTTCGCCACCATCTCGGCGGCCACCTGCTCAACCACGTGACGTTCTCCTTACGTTGATCCGAGCGGCGATGTTCACCCTACGCTGCGCCTCTCGCGCCTCGACGTCGTCGCCGTACGGGCGTGGCAACCACAAGATGCCACCTATTGCGGCCAGTATGAATAACGTGGTCCTCATTGTGCTCGCACTGGCAGCCGGCCTCACCGTCGGCTACGTCAAGGGCGGGCGCCTGCGCCGGTTGGCCGAGCCGCCGCCGGCGCGCAACCGTTTGCTCCTGACCGCGCTCGGCCTCTACGTCATCGCGGTCTTCGCGAGCTGGGCCTGGGAGACGGCCCTGGCCCTGCTGTCCGGCCTGGCGTGGCTGGTGGTGGCGTTCTACGCATGGGTGAACCGATGGGCTCCCGGCGCCAGACTGATCGCGCTCGGCATCTGCGCCAACGCATTGGTCCTCATCGTCAACGGTGCTGTGCCGGTCGCCGAGACGGCGGCCGCCCGGGCCGGAGCCGAGACCGCGACGGCCGACACCGAGAATGCCGAACCGGCCGACGATTCCACCCGCCTGAGCTGGCTGGGCAAGAACATCCCGATCGCGTTTCCGCCGCGCCCCGAGGTGGCCAGCCCAGGCGACCTCGCCATCGCCGCAGGGCTCGCCACCTTCCTCGCCACCGGGATGCTCGGACACCGCCCGCTCAGCAACGCGCTACCCGACCGGCGCCGCGCCCGGTACCCGGAGGATCAGGCGGACGAGCCGGAACCGATCGATGATCAACCAGCGGACACCACGGACACGGACGGGCCCGTCCACACCACGGCCCACGACGCCGCCACCGGCCAGGCCACCCGCGCCAGCAGCACACATGGGCGAGTCCAGCACATCCATGCGACAATGAGGCGCCGGGAGAAGGGCGATATCGCCCCCACCCAGCATTCTGAACGCAGTGGAAACGACCTAAGGAGTGGTCATGGGTAAGCGGGCGCGCAAGCGCAAGGGCCGCAAGAAGAACGCCGCCAACCACGGCAAGCGCCCCAACGCGTGACACATCGCAGCTAGCGAGCTACGCCGGATCGCGGGCCGAGGCACATGCCACCGGCCCCATCCGGCAGCTCCGCTGCATACTCCTCCGAATCGCACGCCGGCTCGTACCCGAGTTCTCGCCTCGCGTTGTCGATGCTGTACCTCGCCCGAGTGTTGGCCGAAACCCCGAAGTACGTGCCGTATGCGACGTTCGCCGTGAGCGCGGAACGGACGAGCCGCTGAAGATCATCCGGCGCTAGCCAGCCGGGCAGAGCACCAGTGTCCTTCGGGCTCGGCTGACACGCACCGAGCCGGAGCGCCACGACGCTGACATCGCTCGTCCCGGCGGTCACGTATCCGTACGCCTCCGCGAAGGCCTTCGTCGCGCCGTAGGCACAGCACGGACGCGCCGGCCACGACGGGTCGACGAGATCGGCGTCGATGAACCCACGATCCCCCAGCCCGCCGACGTCGAGACCGTCGTCACCGCGTACATAGCCACCCATCGCGTGCACCGAGCTGGCCAGAACGACCTTATGCGCGCCCACGTCGCGCGCCGCGTCAAGTACCTGCACAGCGCCGTCCAGATTGGGTCCGCGCAGCGCGGACCACTCGGCCCGCGGGTTCGGATTCGCCGCCAGGTGGACGACGGCATCGACACCCTCCACGGCCGAACGGACGAAATCGGGATCCGTGAGGTCACCGACTGCCGTCTGTGCACCCTGCCATCCGGAAACCTCGCGCACGTCGACGGCGCGAACGTCATATCCATCCAGGCCGGGCGCGAGCATACGGGCGACGCCGCCGGCCGCCCCGGTGACGAGAAGACGAGAGATCACGCCCCCATCATCACACCCTGCGCGACGCCCTCCATCTCCAGCGTTGCGCCTGCGATGCCTGTCCCCACGTGTGATCCGTCCATAGCAAAGACCCCTGGTCGACTGGGCCGAGAACCGTACGCACCGGATTTGTTCCGTGTACTCGTTGCCGTACATGGGATAGTGTCGGTGAACGAGGAGGTTATGTAGTGAGTGCTCTTCCCGCGCCGCAGGACTCGCCGGGGCTGGTGGGACCCGATCGGTTGCTCACTGTCGACGAGTATGCCGCTCTGGGCGAGGTCGAGTCTGGCTACACGGAGTTGATCGAGGGCCGGATCATGATGTCGCCTAGCCCCACGCCGATGCACAACATCGCATCATTCGAGTTGGCTGCACAGCTGAAGCGCCAGCTGCCGAGCCACCTGCGTGTGGTTCAGGACGTCGACCTCGACCTCGAATTTGTTGCATCTGATCATCCGGGTTTCTCTCGGCGACCAGATCTCGTCGTCATCGAACGAGAAGCAGTCGATCGCGTGGCGCGTGAGGGTGGCATGCTTCGGGCGTCCGAGGTTGCCGTCGTGATCGAGATCGCTTCCCCTGGCTCCCGTCGCATCGATTACCGGGATAAGCACGGAGAGTACGCCGACGCAGGTATTCGACACTACTGGATCGTCGATCTCCGCGACCCGGTATCGGTCGTCGCCTGCCACCTCGCCGGTGAGTTCGGCTACCAGAACGCTCCCGACGTGACCGGGGTGTTCGAGGCCACCGAACCCTTCAACGTGCGCCTGGACCTCGACAAGTTGCGCTAGTCAGCTACCTGATTTGATCATGGAGTCATCGCCGCGCCGACATTCAGGAGATGTCAACCAACACGTACATATCGAATGTGAGCGTTCGTTAACACCGATCGCACGGTCGACGGGTACGACGATGTGTTCGGCTACGCGGCCAGCCTCGAGGCGTGTGACTGTTACGGACCGCGACGCCGAAGTACCGGACGACCCGGGCGTGGAACGGCGACACCTCCTAGCCGCGGTTCGCCCAGGAGAGGGCAACCGGTGACACGACGACGAACTCGTCGTGCGCCGTCGTCGAACCAAGCGCATCATTCGCCCCGGTACAGGCGATTCAGATCGATGAGCTGTACGGACTCGTCCGCAGCAGCGCGGCGGTGAAGATCCCCGGTGAAGCCGTGGCCGCTGAAGCAGAGCAGGCGCATGGTCGCAGCAGCACCATGCCTGGTACGCAGCAGATCTCGGAGATGTTCCAGCCGCTGGAGATGCTCGGCACCCATGGTCTCGTGCCACGTGGCTTCTCCGATCGCCTGCAGCACCTCACGCCCGTCGTCGTCCCGCCCGAACGCGGCTACATCGACGTCGTGGGTCGTGTGGGCCGACGGATCGTTGACGGTGCCGCTCGCCACTCGCGACACATAACCGCCGCACGTCTCGGCCGAGGCATACCAGCGGACCCATTCCCTGCACAGCCGTTCTAAGTGCGGACCGACGACCTGGGCCAGGAAGACGTGCTTCGCCCGCTGCCACACCGCCGGCGCACGGCTCGGCCGTTCAAGGTCACCCCATACCGGACGCATGATCGCGTGGTAGAAGGTGATCAGCGGCTCGGCGATGTGGAACGTCGCACGGTTCTTGCGAAAGGCATCGACTTCATGGATCACCATGCCGATGTCCTCGAGCACGCCGAGAGAGTGCGCAAGATCCGTGGATCTCCTACCCAGATAGTTGGCGATGCCACCACGCGTGGCGTTGCCGTCCGCGATGGCGCCGAGAACCCAATGATAGAGCGCCGTGTCCCGCAGATCGGGTTCTTCCGCCAAGAGATAGCGAGCTTCCCGGAACAGCGGACGTGCCGCGTTCAACACGGCACGCACCGCCCAGGCATCGAAATCGCCCGGACCGGCAGGTACGTCGTCCTGGACGAACTCTCGCCGGTACGCCGGTGTCCCTCCCACAATCGCATTCGTCAACACGGCTGTATGCGCGTCGTCGATTCCCCAGAACTCAGCGGCGAGCCGGAAGTCCAGCGTCGGGACCACGAGCGCTAGCCCCGCACGCCCACGCAACGGCGCGTTTCCGGCCAGCAGACTCCCCATGAAGGACAAAGGCTGATCCGCACAGCAGGAGGCGGACGGCGCTGTTGGTCCGCTGCGCGGTCGGATCGAGCGCACGCTGAATCACAGACGGAAGGGCCGGAGATGCCCTGGCCAGAAAGGGAAACTCATCGATGACAGCCGTGATCGGCCCGTCGGCGCCGATCTTCATGAGCCTCCGTCGCGGTGAACATGAAGCCACCGGAGGCATGCGCCAACGCGTCGAGCAAGAACCTCTTGCCTTGCCGACGCCGTCCCGAGGCGACGCCTAGCGTGGCCCCCGGCCTGTTGTCCGACGCGAACCGAGTCAGTTCGGACCACTCGAAGTCACGAGTCGAACATCGTGCGGGGTTTGTCCACGGTGTCACTCGCTCTACGTCGCGTCGTTACCAATTGGTGAAAGAGCCATCGGCACGCCGGTACTGTGGTGGCGGACCAAGCCGGTCAGCAGCAGAGTTCTTCCGCGCATAGTCGAGGTCGATCTGGACCCCGAGGCCTGCCAGATCGGCCGGCCGGACCGATCCGGCTGCGATGACGGGGCCGACCTCGACGAGCGGATCGTCGTCCCAGCCGTGCGGTCGCAACTGTTCCTGCACGCTCACGTTCGGTAACGCGGTGTTCAGGTGCGCCGACGCGGCGGAGCAGACCGGCCCAAGCGGATTGTGCGTGGCAACCTGGATGTGGTGCGCCTCCGCCATCGCCGCGATCTTGCGCCCCTCGGTGATCCCGGTGTTGGCCAGATCGATGCGCGCGTGATCGATCAGGTCGCCCTCCAGCAGCGGCCGGAACGCCCACTTCGTGGTGTACTGCTCGCCGGCCGCGAGCGGCACCCCGGTCCGTTCCCGCAGCGTGCGGTACAGGCCCGGATCCTCAGAGCGCAGCGGATCCTCGACGAAGTACGGCCGGAACGGCTCCGCCTCCCGGCAGAACGTGACCGCGTCGGCGGGATCGAGTCGCGTGTGCACGTCGATCAGCAGCTCGACGCCGTCGCCCAGCGCGTCCCGTAAGGCGCCGAGCACGCCGAGCGTGTCCCGAACCGCCTGCCGCGGTTCGAAGATCGGGTCGGTCCGGCCGTCGAGGCTGAAGCGCAGGTGGGACCAGCCCAGCTCCACCAGCCGCCGGGCGTTGTCGACATACGCCTCGACGTCGGTTCCCCGCAGGTGGACATACGCCGGCACCTGATCCCGGCATGGCCCGCCGAGAAGCTCGTACAGGGGCACTCCCAGGGTCTTGCCGCGCAGATCCCACAGCGCCATGTCGATCGCTGCCATCGCGGCTCCGGCGTCGCGGTCGGCCGGGAAGAACCCACCGCGATACATCGTCTGCCACACGTGCTCGATCCGATTGGCGTCCTGGCCGATCACGATGTCGGCCAGATCGCGCAGCGCCCCTAGGACCGTGCCCGGTCTGGAACGCATGCCGACCTCACCCAGGCCGTGGGCGCCGTCAGCGGTATGTACCGCGATGAGGAGGTAGGTGCCGGCGCCGGCAGCCACCGGCAGCGATTCGATCTCCGTGATTTTCATCGTGCCTATTCTGGCCCGTACGCCTCGCGAGCGGTGAGCCGGCGTCCCTCCCGGCAAAACCACGCGACACCGGTGAGCGCGCTGCCACGCTGGCCCGGTTCACGCGCGTTCACGACGCGGCCGCGTCCATGTCAGCCGCACGCCGGGACAGGTAACGTCGTTCAGCCTCGTTCTCGGTCAGCGTCGCGGCCGTGCGGTAGGCGGCCGCGGCCTCCCGGTTCCGTCCTACTCGGCGCAGCAGATCCGCCCGGGTGGCGGGCAGACCGTAGTAGTCCTGCAGGCGTGGATCCGCGGCGAGCCGTTCCACGTCCTCCAGCGCCGCCGCCGGGCCGTCGATCATCGACCGCGCCGCCGCCCGGGCCAGCCCCGTGACCGGCGACGGCTGGACCGTAAGCAGCACGTCGTACAGCGCGACGATCTGTTCCCAATCCGTCTCGGCGTACGACGACGCCTCGGCATGCACCGCAGCGATCGCCGCGTGCAGGGTGTACACCCCCGGGGCGCGGCCCGCCGTGCGCCGCATCGCCGCGTGTGCCAGAGCCACACCGTCCCGGATGGCCTCCTGATCCCACCGGGTCCGGTCCTGTTCCTCCAGCGGCACCAGATCACCGGCCGCGTCGACGCGGGTGATGCCGCGGGCTTCACCGAGCCGGATCGTCGCCAGCATCCCGAGCACCTCGGGTTCGTCGGGCATCAGCTCGGACAGCGTCGCCGCCAGATCACCGGCGAGCCGTACCAGCTCCGCCCGCCCCGGTCCGGCGCCCACGGATGCGGTGTGCCCGTTGGTGTAGACGAGCCACACCACGGCCAGGACGGCCGGCAGCCGATCCGGCAGCTCGTGGTCGGTAGGCATCCGGTACGGAATGCCGGCCGCCCGGATCCGCTTCTTCGCCCTGGTCAGCCGGGCCGCCATGGTGGGTTGGCTGACCAGGAACAAACGCGCGATCTCCGGTGTGGTCAGCCCGCACACCAGCCGCAGGGTCAGGGCCACCCGTGCGGTGAGGGCGAGCGCCGGATGGCAACACGTGAAGATCAGCTGCAGCCGGTCGTCCGCGACGGAACTCGCGGGCGCCGGCTCGTCGTCCTCGTCCGGCACGATCAGCAACGGAAGCCTGCGCGCCAGGGCCTCATCACGGCGGAGACCGTCCAGCGCCTTCCGCTTGGCCACCGTCGTCAACCAGGCCACCGGGCTATCCGGCACCCCCTGCCGGGGCCAGTCGCGCACGGCCGCGGCGAAGGCCTCCTGAGTGGCGTCCTCAGCGGCGTCGAAGTCGCGGGTGACGCGCACCACCGAGCTGAGCACCCGGGCCCAGCCGTGGCGGTGCGCGTCCGCGAGCGCGGCCTCGACCCGGTCGCTCAACCGGCGGCGTCCCATATCGGGCGCACTTCGATTCCCGAGCCCATCGGGCATTTCCGGGCCACCTCGATCGCCTCGTCGAGGTCTCGCACATCGATGACGTAGTAGCCGCCGAGGTTCTCCTTGAGCTCCACGTACGGGCCGTCGGTCACCAGCGCGCCGTCGCCGTCCGGGCGCAACGTGGTCGCCGCGGACGATGGCCGGAGCGCGGCGCCGCTGAACGGAATGCCCTGCTGCTCCAGGTACGCGATGAAGGTGGAGTGTTCGGCCAGCGCGGCGTCGAGTTCGTCCTTCGGCACCGACAGCCAGTCCGTGTCCGGCTCGAAGAGCATGAGCATGTACTTCACGGTGGTTCCCCTCTCCGTGTGGGTGGTTTCTACACCCTTGACGGACGGCACCGCCAGAAATCGACAGCTTCCTCCGGGCGATTTTCCGATCCCCGGAGACCGTTGATGATCTCTCCGCGGTCTACGGCCGATCTCGACCGTCGCCGCCGCGCCCGAAGACCGACCGCAGCCACTCGGAGAACGAACGACGGGGGTAACGCGCGATGATGGATCCGGACTTCACCTGGCCGGATACCCGCACCAGCGGAGCATCGGGGTCGCGGCGCTGGTTGACGCGGTTGCTGGCGCTCCCGCTGGTGCAGGAGACGTCGTCCACGTCCACCGCCCAACCGTGCGGCACGATGATCAGCACGGAGCCTGACGCCGCGGTGGCCTCGACGCTGATCTCGCGGTGCGGGCAGTCCGCGGCGGTGAAATCAAGCCGGATGGAGCCGGAGCTGCACTCGGCGATGATCCGCGCGGGGACGGTCCAATAACCGTCCTTCTTCAACGAACCGCTCTTCGTCTGCAACGTCAGCACCGGACGCGCCGCGGATCTCGGCGCCGGCTCCCGGTCCAGGTCGGCGGTCACGGCCTCCAGCTCTGCCCGGGTCTTCGCGGCGTAGATCGCGGCCAGCCGTTCATCCAGCTCGGACAACTCGAGCTGCCCGTCCGCCACGGCACCGCGCAGCAGCTCGGCCACCGCATCGCGGTCCGCGTCGCTGGCACGCGTCGCCGGCAACGGCGGCTCGTACGATTCGGAGGACATGTCCGCAAAGCCTAGTCGAGCAGCATCGAGGCGGATACCAGCAGTGTGGCGATCACGGCTACGACGGCCACGCCGGAGAGGAACGGGAAGCGCTCGGAGAGCGGTACCGCGTGCGGGAACCTGCGGCCGAGTTGCCGCGCGGTGACCGCTTGGTCCAGCTCCTCTGGGCTCACGCCGAGCCAGCGGACCAGTTGCCGCATGTCCTCCGGGCTCCATTGCGGGCTCTTCAGCCTCAGAATCAGCCGTTCCCGGCGGTCGAGCAGGAGCAGATTGCGGTTCGCCCGCGTTCCTGAGGAGGCCGAGACCCGCACACTGACGGCCTTGGCGATGTCGGCGCGTTCTCGGGTCCGGGCCAGCATGATCGGCCGCTCCATCTTCAGGTGCGAACCGGTCACGATGACGCGCTGCTCCCGGCGCATCACCTGCACGACGGCCGCCAACGTCAATGCCACCAGCGCCGCGGCGAGCACGCTGACCGGACCGTTGCGCACCACCAGGAGCGGAGCGAGCGCTCCCAGCAGTACCGGGGTGCTCTTCAGTAGCCGGCGGTAGTTCTGCCCGGACGGGGAGAGCACGCGCTCCGACGGGGCCACCGCTCGCTCGGACATGGACCGATCATAGGGTGATCGCCGCCCGCATGGCTATCGCACTGCGGTGGGCATCGCCGCAGGCGCCTCAGCCCGCGCGGTCCCGCCGTCACAAGTGGTCGGTAACCTGAACCCGCACCTCGCGGATACGTGCCAGCACCTTCATCCGCAGTTCCTCCGGAGCGTGCTCACAGGCGCACGAGCGAGCGAGCACCGCCCGCACGGCCCGCTCCAGGTCGTACTTGGACAGGCATCCGCCACAGTCGTGCAGGTGAGCCTCGATCTCCGCGTAGGTCAGTGTGCGATCCTCATCCAGCTCGCGATCGAGAAACGCGTACACCTTGTCGAGCACTTCGCCGCAGTCAACGTCGTCGTCGTCACAGCTCATGACAGTCGCGCACCCCCTGGTCCGCCTTCACCTGCAGGCACGAGTCCCCGCTCACGCGCGTAGTCCTCCAACAGCTCCCGGAGCTGGCGACGGCCCCGGTGCAGCCGGGACATCACGGTACCGATCGGGGTTCCCATGATCTCCGCGATCTCCTTGTAGGGGAAGCCCTCGACGTCGGCCAGATACACCGCGATCCGGAATTCCTCCGGGATCTGCTGCAGCGCGTTCTTGACGTCCGAGTCAGGCAGATGCGCAAGCGCTTCGGCCTCCGCCGACAGCAGCCCGGTCGAGGTGTGCGCCTCGGCACGCGCCATCTGCCAGTCTTCGATCTCCTCGGCGGCGCTCTGCTGTGGCTCGCGCTGCTTCTTCCGATACGAGTTGATGAACGTGTTGGTCAAGATGCGGTACAGCCACGCCTTGAGGTTCGTACCTTCCTTGAACTGGTGGAACGACGCGTACGCCTTGGTGAACGTCTCCTGGACCAGGTCCTCCGCGTCGCTGGCGTTGCGGGTCATCCGCAGCGCCGCCGAGTAGAGCTGATCAAGGAACGGCAGCGCATCGCGTTCGAACCGCTGTGCGCGCTGCTCGGCACTCTCTACTGTGGCCATCGCATCCGATGCTACCGAGACCGCCGGCGTCGCCGCCTTCCAGTCCTTCGTCGCCACGTTCCAGGCTTGCCAATCCACGGACGCGGAATCGTTGGATCGGGGCGCTTCAAGGCAGGCCGTGCCGGGTGTACTCACGAGTATTCGTCCCTCCCGGGGCTGTGGTTGCCGATCATCCGGCGGTCACATCGTCTCGACGCGACCGTCACGCTCGTCAACCACGCAACGGCTGCAGGAATTCCCGCACCGCCTCGACCGCGGTCGTCAGCGCTTCCTGCTGGTCATATGCCTTCGGCACAGCCATGCCGTGGTCCGCGTGGGGCACCGGCGTCACGTACCAGGCGCCGTCCGGGAACTCCGCAGGCGTTCCGAACGTGTCGCGGTCGCCTTGCACGACCAGCACCGGCACGGTGACGCCGGTCAGCTCGTCCAGCCGCGACCGCTCCGGCTTGCCCGGCGGATGCAGCGGAAAGGCCAGCGCGACGACGGCTACCGCGGCGACGTCCGTATGCGTCCGGCAGGCGACGCGGGCGCCGGCGCTGCGGCCACCCACCACAAGCGGCACGTCCCGCGGCAGCCCGTCGACCACCGAGCGCCACGCGTCATCCAGGACGGCGGGCCGCGGAGCGACCTTCTTGCCGGCGACTCGCCACGGTTGCTCGACCCGGACCACCTCGATACCGGACTCCGGCAACCGCTCGGCCAGCGCCGCGAGGTCTCGTGCCTCCACGCCGCCGCCGGCGCCATGCCCCAGGACCAGCCGCAACCTCGGCTCGGCGGGTTCGTCGAACCACAGCCGGGCCGGACCGTTGGGCGTCTCCACCACGCGTTGCCGGCTCAACTCCGCCTCCTCATCACCGCGAAAACGGTCACAGCGTGGCCGGCTCGATCAGCTGCGGCCCGTTGTTGTCCGCCTTGTTCACTTCGGTGGAGACCGGGTAGGCGTCCAGCACCCCCGGCACCGCGGGGGCCAGTAGCGACGTCAGGCCCCGGACATCGCCGTTGGCCGGGTCGAGCCACTCGGCCCAGTGCTCCCGCCCCACCAGCATCGGCATACGGTCGTGGATCTCACCGATCTCGTCGACGGCGTCTGTGGTCAAGATCACCATGCTCCACCGGAAGCGGTGCGGGTCGTCGTCGCTGCGGGTGGGATCGCGCCAGATCTCATACAGCCCGGCCATGGCGAGCATGCCGTCGCGCGGATGGATGTAGAACGGTTGCCGCTTGCCCTTCTTCTCGCCGCGCCATTCGTAGAATCCGTCCGCCGGCAGCAGGCAGCGGCGGGCGGCGAAGGCGCGCCGGAAGGACGGTTTCTCGGCAGCCGTCTCCACGCGGGCGTTGATCAGCCGGTTCCCGATGGACGGATCCTTCGCCCAAGACGGAATCAAGCCCCAGCGGACGGTGGCGAGCCGCCGCTCCTGGTCGCCGGTGTCCCGGTCCCGGCGGGTCAGGACCGCGTAGACGTCCTTGCTGGGTGCGACGTTCCAGTCCGGCTCCAGCCGCTCCCGGACGTCCACCCGATCGACGCCGAATTCCTCCGCAAGGTCATCCGGGTCCTGGCTCACCACGTAGCGTCCACACATACCTCTATGGTCCACATCCGCGGTGGTTTCGTGGTAGGCAGGAGGTATGAGCCTCGTCCGAATGATCGCGCGCCCGATGCTGGCGTCCGTCTTCGTCGTCCAGGGGTGGAAGAACTTCCGCGACCCGGAGCAGCAGATGCCGGCCGCGAAGTCTTTCACCGACAAGGTCGGCCCGGCACTGGAGAAGAACGCGCCCAACCTCCCCACCGATCCGAAACAGCTGGTGCGGATCAACGCCGCGACTCAGCTCGGTGCCGGCCTGGCGCTGGCCACGGGGAGATTCCCGCGGCTGGCCGCCGCGGTGCTCGCCGTGTCACTCGTCCCGACGACCGTGGCCGGGCATCCGTTCTGGGAGTCCGACGATCCCGAGGAGCGCAGCCATCATCGCGCCCAGGCGTTGAAGAACGCCGGTCTGGCCGGCGGCCTGCTCCTGGCCAGCGTGGACACCGAAGGAAAGCCCGGCCTGGCGTGGCGGGCCAAGCACGCCGCCGGCAGAGCGCGGAAGAGCTCGAAGACGGCCGGCCGCAAGGCGAAGAAGGCCGCGAAGAGCGCCAAGCCCTCTTGACGCGCCACGCGCGAACGGCCGTCCTCCCCAGCGCGGCCGCGAAGCGCCACGGTCACTCGCTGATCCCAGCCATGGCGCGTTGAGCCGGCAACTCTCGGGTGCGGGACGGACGTTCAGTCCCGCGCTGCCCGTCCGTCGGCATCGCCGGGTGTCCCGGAGGCGGCAGCAGTGCTCTGGGACACGGAGCGTCCGGACAAGGCCTCGCCGTCGCCGTCACCCAGCGCCGTGCGCAACAGCCGGCGCGCCGCGTCTCGCGCATAGTCCATCGCGTCGGGCATGCCGCCCGCGGTCCACATCATCAGCGCCCCCTCCTGCACCATCGCCAGCTGCGCGGAGAGACGATCGGTGACCGTTCCCTCCAGCCCGGACTCGCGGAGCAATTCGGCGTAGAGAGCGCGCGTCCAGTCCTTCTCGGCACGGATCACGGCGACGCCCGGATGGTCGCCACCGCCGATCTCCGCGAACGCGTTGATGAAGGCGCAACCGCGGCTGAGTGTCGAGTTCCACTCCTCCAGGGCGTCCAGCACGGCGCACACCCGCTGGACCGCCGCTTCGTACACAGCCCCGTGACCGTCGTCACCTGCGCTGACCCCGGCGATGCCCACGGCCGCGGCACCGTCGGCCGCTGGAGCGTCGCCAGCGCTGGGCCCGACCGGGCTTCTCCCGATCTTGGCCGCGGTACGGTCGGCTGGTGCGGCGTCGTCGTTCTTCGATCGATCATCGCCGTCCGCACCGCCGGTCGTCCGCACAGCGATCAGGTGCTCCTCGACGAATCGTCGCCACCGCTCCGCCCGACGCTGCAGGTAAAGCGAGACCAACACATCTTTGGAGCCGAACCGGTCATACAGCGTCTTCTTGGTGGTGCCGGCCATCTCGGCGATGGTGTCCACCCCGACCGCGTGGATCCCGCGCGCGTAGAACAGGTCACTCGCCGCGTTGAGCAGCTTCTCACCAGCCGGCGTGAGCCGGGTCAGATCCGGGGCCGGCCTCGGACGCCGCCCCTTGATGATCACCGGGGGAACGCTCGACATCTCCGCCATCATCCACTCCTTGCGTGACCGATACGTGCACAGTATACCGACCGGTATAATGCCTCGGCCACGCTACGGTCTCGGGCTTGTTGAGTCTGTGTTGCGCACAGGCCCCTCTATGGAGCCCTCAAACAACACTGACGTTCAACAAGCGCCCCGAACAACCACGTTCAGCTGACCGGCGCGGAGATCAACGGCCGCGGCTCGGCCGCCGCCGACCTGACCTCATCCGCGGCCTGGTCGTCCGGCTTCGTCTGCGAGTTCCGCTCCGCCGTCACCCGCTCGGTGTAGACCTGAACCTCGTGCGCGCGCCGGGCGTCGTCCCAGCCGAGAACCTCTCCCATCAACGCCGCCACCGCCTCGGCACATTCCAGCCCTCGGTGCGGATACTCGATCGAGATCCGGGTGCGACGGGTCAGCAGATCGTCCAGGTGCAACGCACCCTCGTCCCGCACGCCGTAGACCACCTCCACCTTCAGGTAGTCCGGAGCCCCGGGAATCGGCTCCAACAGGTCCGGCTGAGCCGCCGTGAGGTCCAGCAGGTCATACACCAGCGACCCGTACCGATCGAGCAGGTGACGGACCCGGTACGGATGCAGGCCGTACTCCTCGGCCAGCCGATCGATCTGGTTGACCAGCGCGTGGTAGCCGTCCGCACCGAGCAACGGCACCCGATCGGTGATCGACGGTGCGATGCGCCCACGCAGGTCGCTCTCTGCCGCATCGATCGCGTCGGCGGCCATCACGCGATACGTCGTGTACTTGCCGCCCGCGATCGCCACCATGCCGGGAGCCACGTGCGCCACGGCATGCTCCCGGGAGAGCTTGGACGACTGGTCGCTCTCCCCCGCCAGCAGCGGCCGCAACCCCGCGTACACGCCCTCGATGTCGTCATGCGTGAGCGGCGTGGCCAGGACGGCGTTGACATGGTCGAGGATGTAGTCGATGTCGGACTGAGTAGCGGCGGGGTGCGCCAGATCGAACGTCCAGTCGGTGTCCGTGGTGCCGATGATCCAGTGGCTGCGCCACGGGATGACGAACAACACCGACTTCTCGGTACGCAGAATCAGCCCGGAGTCCGCCGCGATCCGGTCGCGCGGGACGACGATGTGCACACCCTTGCTGGCGCGCACCCGGAACCGGCCGCGTGCTCCCGCCAGCCGTTGCATCTCGTCGGTCCAGACGCCCGTGCAGTTCACCACCACGTCGCAGCTGACGTCTCGCTCGTCGCCGGTCTCGACATCGCGCACACGAACTCCGGTGATCCGGTCGGCTTCACGGAGGAACCCGATGACCTGAGTCGAGGTACGGACCGCGGCGCCGTAGTGCGCGGCCGTGCGGGCCACGAAGAGGGTATGCCGGGCGTCGTCGGCCTGCGCATCGAAGTAACGGATGCCGCCGACGAGCGCGTCGTGACGCAACGCCGGGAACAGCCGCAGCGCGCCGGATCGCGTCAGATGCTTCTGCCCGGGCACCGAGCGGGCACCGCCCATTGTGTCGTACATCAGCAGACCGGCGGCGGTGTACGGGCGCTCCCACACCCGGCGCGTCAGCGGATACAGGAAGCTCACCGGCTTGACCAGATGTGGCGCAAGGCGGGTGAGCATCAGCTCCCGCTCCCGCAGCGCTTCACGCACCAGGCCGAACTCGAACTGCTCGAGATACCGGAGACCGCCATGGAACAGCTTGCTGGACCGGCTCGACGTCCCCGCGGCCAGATCGCGCGCCTCGACCAGCGCCACCTTGAGGCCTCTGGTGGCGGCATCGAGTGCCGCACCCGCTCCGGTGACTCCGCCGCCGATGACGACGACGTCGAAGTGCTCCTCGCCCAGACGCTGCCAGCTACGTTCCCGCTCTTCCGGGCTGAGGCGACCGATCCGGCCGCCGGACACTGACTCTGGGTTACGCTCGGCCACGGGGACCTCGCCTCCTTGCGGGTCTTTCGTCTCCAACGCACACCACGCTACCGGCTCGTACCCGCCTGGATACGCCACTCGTATGACATTGTCGAACGCCCTGCGAGGTTATACCGTGGCGACGTGCCAGGAGCGGTTCAGTCGATAGAACGCGCAGCCGCCATCCTTCGCCTGCTGGCGCACGGCTCCGGGCCACTCGGCGTCGGAGAGATCGCCGGCTCA
Organism: Phytoactinopolyspora halotolerans; assembly: GCF_010550675.1. Lineage (GTDB taxonomy): Bacteria > Actinomycetota > Actinomycetes > Jiangellales > Jiangellaceae > Phytoactinopolyspora > Phytoactinopolyspora halotolerans. Next base: position 156,398 of record NZ_JAAGOA010000015.1, read on the forward strand.
CTCGGCCTCGCCAAGGGCACGGCCCACGGAATCCTGCGCACCCTGCAGGGCGTCGGCTTCGTCGAGCAGGACAAGACGACCGGCAAGTACCAGCTCGGCAGCGCGCTGCTCCATCTCGGCACCAGCTACCTGGACGTGAACGAGCTTCGCTCGCGCGCGTCGAACTGGGCGGACTCGCTGGCGTCCCGGTGCAACGAGGCGGTGTGGATCGGCGCACCGCTGCAAGGTCAGGTGCTGGTCGTGCACCACGTCTTCCGCCCCGACGACACCGCCCAGGCCCTGGAGATCGGCTCGCTGCTTCCACCGCACGCGACCGCGCTCGGCAAGGTGTTGCTCGCCTACGATGCCGGCCTGCTCTCCGCAGTGGTGCGCACCGGGAGCCTGGAGCCGTTCACCTGGCGCACGATCACTGATCCGAAGACACTCAAGCGGGCCGTCTCGACCGTGCGTGAGATCGGCTGGGCGGGCGAGACGGAGGAACGCGAGCTGGGGCGGGCGAGCATCGCCGCTCCCATCCGGGGTAGTGGCGGGCTTGTCGTCGGCGCGATCGGCGTGGCCGGTGCGCGCGAGCGGATCTGCGACGCCAAGGGCCGCCACGACGCGGCCATGGTCGATCACGTCCTCCGCGCGGCACGCGCGATCTCCCGTGACCTCGGCGGCTGACGAGAAGGGGGCCAGACAGTGCAGCGCTACGTGATGGCGATCGATCAGGGGACGACCTCGACCCGTTGTATCGTGTTCGATTTCCGCGGCCGGCTCAACGCCGTCGTCCAGCGTGAGCACCGGCACCACTTCCCCCGGCCCGGCTGGGTCGAGCACGACGCCGAGGCGATCTGGCGCGACGTCCAGCGGATCGTGCCCGAGACGCTGAACCAGGCCGGCATCGCGGTGGACCAGGTCTCCGCACTCGGGATCGCGAATCAACGCGAAACCACCGTCCTGTGGGACCGGCACACCGGGGCCACCGTCGGCCGTGCGATCGGCTGGGAAGACACCCGGACCCAGGCCCTGGTCGACGAACTGGCCGCAGTGCCCGGCGCCGAGCAGGTCAACACGCGATGCGGACTGCCGATCTCGAGCTACTTCTCCGCGCCGAAGATCCGCTGGATGCTCGATCACGTGCCCGGGCTGCGCGAGCGAGCAGAGACCGGCGACATCCTCTTCGGCACCATGGACAGCTGGCTGGTGTGGCAGCTGACCGGCGGACCGGACGGCGGCGTCCACGTCACCGACGTGAGCAACGCCAGCCGCACCCTGCTGATGGACCTGCGGACGCTGTCCTGGGACGACGAGCTGCTGAGCTTCTTCGACGTCCCCAAGGCCATGCTCCCGCAGATCCGCTCCTCCACGGGCGACTACGGGCGGACGACGACGGCGGTCCCGGGCATCCCGATCACCGCCGTGCTCGGGGATCAGCACGCCGCGCTGTTCGGCCAGACGTGCTTCGCCGCCGGCGAGGCGAAGTGCACCTACGGAACCGGCAGCTTCCTGTTGCTGAACACCGGCGCGGAGCCGGTGCGGTCGACGCACGGCCTGTTGACCACGGTCGGTTTCCAGATCGGTGACGAGCCCGCGGTCTACGCGTTGGAGGGGTCGATCGCGGTCACCGGCTCCCTGGTGCAGTGGCTCCGGGACCAGCTCGGCATCATCGGCAGTGCGCCGGAGATCGAGACACTCGCGCGCACCGTCTCCGACAACGGCGGTTGTTACATCGTCCCGGCGTTCTCCGGTCTGCTCGCGCCGCATTGGCGCGGCGAGGCACGCGGCGTCATCGCCGGGCTCACGTCGTACATCAACCGCGGGCACCTGGCCCGCGCGGTGCTGGAGGCGACCGCCTGGCAGACGAAGGACGTGGTGGAGGCGATGAACGCCGACTCCGGCCTGGAGCTCAACATGCTCCGGGTGGACGGCGGCATGACCGCGAACCACCTGTTGATGCAGTTCCTCGCCGACGTGCTCGACGTGCCGGTGGTCAGGCCGATGGTCTCCGAGACCGTCTCGCTGGGTGCGGCCTACGCCGCCGGCTTGGCCGCCGGAGTATGGCCCGATCTGCACGGCCTGCGGGCGAACTGGCACCGCGCCGGCCAGTGGCTGCCGAACATGGCCGCCGAGCATCGGCAAGCCGAGTACGAGAACTGGCAGCGCGCTGTCGAGCTCACCTTCGGCTGGATCAAGAGCTAGCCGTCTACCGTGCGCGGCACGATAGATGTTCACGCCGCGATCTGGACTCGCCCTCCGCGTGCGCTGAGGCACCTTGCTGTCGCCGCAGCGACAGCAAGGTGCCTCAGTGTCGTATCGAGTTCTCGTATCGAGTTCTCGTCCCGAGAGCGCAAGTTTTCCCGACAAACCGCGCCAAGTCGGCATAGCGGTCGACATTGTCGAACCAAAGGCGGTGACGCCGAGCGTATCCAGCGGTTACCGTCCAGTTACAGATCGCAACGACGCGATGTCCGGGGGTCCGGACGGTCGTTGCCCCGTTCAACGAAACGGAGGCCTCCATGGACCTGAACTTCGGCGAGATCTTCTACTGGGAGCTGCTCGGCACCGGCATGCTGGTCCTGCTCGGTTGCGGTGTCGTCGCCAATGTCATCCTTCCCCGGAACAAGGGCTACATGCGCGGCCCGCTCCAGGGCAATTGGTTGCTGATCAACTTCGGCTGGGGGCTCGGCGTGTTCGCCGGTGTCTATGTCGCAGCCGAGTCCGGTGCCCACATCAACCCGGCCGTCACCTTCGGTCTCGCGGTGGAGGGCACGACGGAGTGGAGCGACGTTCCGGCATACCTGCTCGGTCAGATGACCGGCGCCTTCCTCGGCGCGGTTGTGATGTTCCTGGCCTACAAGCTCCAGTTCGACGCCGGCGAGGAGCCCGACCTGAAGCTCGGCGTCTTCTCCACCGGACCGGAGGTGCGCAGCTACCCGTGGAACTTCATCACCGAGGTCGTCGGCACCTTCGTCCTCGTCTTCGTCGTCCTCTCCTTCGGCCCGCATCCGATCGACATCGGTCCCCTCGCCGTGGCGCTGCTGGTTGTCGGGATCGGCGCCTCGCTCGGTGGTCCGACCGGCTACGCCATCAACCCCGCCCGTGACCTCGGACCGCGTATCGCCCATGCGCTACTGCCGATCAAGGGCAAGGGCTCCAGCGACTGGGGCTACTCGTGGGTGCCGATCGCCGGGCCGATCGTCGGCGGTGTGCTGGCGGGCCTGCTCGGGGCCGCCGTGTTCTGATCGAGCCGACCGTCGCTGCGCACCCACATCCGAACCTGAACGCACGGCATTAGAAGTCCCGACCCGAGGAGTGCACCCATGCCTCAGTACGTAGCAGCCATCGATCAAGGCACCACCTCCACCAGGTGCATGATCTTCGACCACTCCGGGAACGTGGTCGCAGCCGACCAGCGCGAACACCAGCAGATCTTCCCCCGCGCCGGCTGGGTCGAGCATGATCCGGAGGAGATCTGGCGGAACACGCGGGAGGTCTGCGCCGGCGCGCTGGCCAAGGCCGACCTCGTCGACCAGGACATCGTCGCCGTCGGCATCACGAATCAGCGCGAAACCACGGTCGTCTGGGACCGCACCACCGGCAAGCCCGTCTACAACGCGATCGTCTGGCAGGACACCCGCACCGACCGGATCATCGAGGAACTCGGCAACCTGGGCGGCGGCCAGAACCGCTACCACGCCTCCACCGGGCTGCCGCTGGCCACGTACTTCGCCGGTCCGAAGGTGAAGTGGATCCTGGACAACGTGGACGGTGCCCGCGCCAAGGCGGACGCCGGCGACCTGCTCTTCGGCACGATCGACAGCTGGCTGTTGTGGAACGCCACCGGAGGGCCGGACGGTGGACTGCACATCACCGACGCCACCAACGCCTCCCGCACCCTGCTGATGGATCTGGACACCCTGACCTGGAACGAGCAGAACGCGGCGGACATGGGCATCCCGATGTCCATGCTCCCGGAGATCCGATCCTGCTCAGAGGTGTACGGCAACATCCGCCAGCGTGGAGCGTTCGCCGGACTGCCGCTGGCCGGGAGCCTGGGCGACCAGCAGGCGGCCACGTTCGGCCAGGCCTGCCTGTCCGTCGGAGAAGCGAAGAACACCTACGGCACCGGCAACTTCGTCCTGCTCAACACCGGCAACGAGAAGGTGATGAGCGAGAACGGGCTGCTGACCACGGTCTGCTACAAGATCGGGGAGAACCAGACGGTCTACGCGCTGGAGGGGTCGATCGCGGTCACCGGCTCGCTCGTGCAGTGGTTGCGCGACAACCTCGGCATGATCGGCAGCGCGCCGGAGATCGAGCAGCTCGCCGCGAGTGTCGATGACAACGGCGGGGTGTACTTCGTGCCGGCGTTCTCCGGCCTGTTCGCACCCTACTGGCGCTCCGACGCCCGCGGGGCCATCGTCGGGCTCACCCGGTACGTGACCAAGGGCCACCTCGCCCACGCTGTACTCCAGGCGACGGCGTTCCAGTCCAAGGAGGTCATCGACGCGATGAACGCGGACTCCGGAGTACCGCTGAAATCGCTGAAGGTGGACGGCGGCATGGTCGGCAACGAGCTGCTCATGCAGTTCCAGGCGGACATCCTCGGGGTGCCGGTGATCCGTCCCGTCGTCGCCGAGACCACCGCATTGGGTGCCGCGTACGCCGCGGGGTTGGCCGTCGGGTTCTGGCAGAGCGAGGACGATATCCGCACCAACTGGGCCCAGGACAAGCAGTGGGACCCGCAGATGGACGAAGCTGAGCGCGAGAAGCAGTACCGCAAGTGGAAGAAGGCCGTAACCAAGACCTTCGATTGGGTAGACGAGGACACCGACTAGGCAGCCATCCTGCGCCGACGCTTCGGCGACCCCGGGCGTCCCCGGGCGACCCAGGCCATCCCGGGCCACTCCGGGCGACCCAGGCCATCCCGGGCCACTCCGGGCGACCCGGGCGATCCGGGCGACTCCGGCACGGCCCGTACGGACCTAGCACGGACCCGGGACGGTGGCTCGCTCTTGAGCACGCCGCGCGAGCCGCCGCCCGGGCCCGCTCTTCGCGTGCCGTCACCGCGGTGCGACGCACGGTATGCTAAGGGCCGATGACACTCTCTTCCACGCCTCTCTGGCCTGCACCGACAGCAGCCGGGCCGGTCGATGCGACCGTCCGCCTGCCCGGCTCGAAATCGGTCACCAACCGGGCGCTGATCCTCGCGGCGCTGGGCACGGCGCCGTCGTTGATCCGTCGTCCGCTGGACGCACGCGACACCCGGCTGATGGCCGCGGCTCTGCGCGTCCTCGGAGCCGAGGTCGCCGAGGAGGCCGACGGCTGGCGGGTGACACCGGCGACGTTCGCCTCCGGCGGCACCGTCGACTGTGGCCTGGCCGGCACCGTCATGCGGTTCGTCCCGCCGGTTGCCGTCTTGGCCGACGGCGACGTCCACCTCGACGGCGACGAGCATGCCCGGGTCCGGCCGATGGAGGTCATCATCTCCGCACTGAAGACGCTCGGTGCGGACATCGACGACGCCGACGGGCAGCCGGGTTTCCTGCCGCTGACCGTCCGCGGTTCCGGCGCGCTGCCCGGCGGCAAGGTCACCATCGATGCCTCGGCGTCGTCGCAGTTCGTCAGCGGTTTGCTGCTTGCCGGCGCCCGCTACGAGCGTGGTCTGACGGTCCTGCACGACGGCAAGCCGATCCCGTCGACGCCGCACATCCAGATGACGGTGGGCATGCTCCGCGAGCGTGGCGTCGAGGTGGACGACACCGAGCCGGACACCTGGCGGGTCCTGCCTGGACCGATCGCCGGCTTGGACACCGTCGCCGAACCGGATCTGTCCAACGCGGCGCCGTTCCTGGCGGCCGCGATGGTGACCGGCGGCGTGGTACGCGTCTCCGGTTGGCCGTCGGCGACCGCCCAGCCCGGGGATCAGCTGCGTGACCTGCTGAACCGGATGGGCGCGCGGTGTGAGCTCGCCGACGGAGTGCTCACCGTGACCGGCTCCGCCATCCACGGCATCGACGCGGACCTGCACGACGTGGGTGAGCTGACCCCGGTCATCGCCGCCATCGCCGCGCTGGCCGACTCGCCGTCGCACCTGCGTGGCATCGCGCACCTACGGGGCCACGAGACCGACCGGCTGGCAGGGCTGGCGGCCGAGATCAACGGCCTGGGCGGCGACGTCACCGAGACCGACGACGGCCTGACCATCCACCCGCGGCCGCTGCACGGCGGCGTGTTCGCCAGCTACGACGATCATCGGATGGCCCAGGCCGGCGCCGTCCTGGGACTCGCCGTCCCCGGCGTCCAGGTGGAGAACATCGCGACCACCGCCAAGACCCTCCCCGAGTTTCCGAGCATGTGGGCCGAGCTGCTCGAGCTGGAGCGCGCAGCGTGAGTCCCCGGCGGCGCCCGTCGTACGACGAGAGCGACGTCAGGGTCCGCCCCGGCCGCGGCTCGCGGCCACGCAGCAAGATCCGCCCCGCCCATCGCAACGCGGTCGCCGGGATGGTGATCGCGGTGGACCGAGGGCGCTACACCTGCGTCACCGGGGAGGGCCGCATCGTGGTCGCGATGACCGCACGCGAGCTTGGCCGGGGCGCCGTGGTGGTGGGCGACCGGGTCGGTCTGGTGGGCGATGTCTCCGGCCAGGAAGGGTCGCTGGCGCGCATCGTGCGGGTGGAGCCCAGGGAGTCGGTGCTGCGCCGCACCGCGGACGACGACGATCCGATCGAGCGGATCGTGGTCGCCAACGCTGATCAGATGGTGATCGTCACCTCGGTGACCGATCCGGAACCGCGGCCGCGGCTGATCGACCGCTGTCTGGTGGCCGCCTTCGACGCCGGGATGGACCCGCTACTGTGCGTGACCAAGGCCGATCTCGGCGATCCGGCGCCGCTGCTGGACAGGTACGCGCCGCTCGATACCCCGGCGGTGGTCACCTCACTGAGCGACAGCGATGTCCCGCCGCGCTCGCTGGACGAGCTCCACGGTGAGCTGCACGGCCGCACCAGCGTGCTGGTCGGCCACTCCGGCGTCGGGAAGTCGACACTGGTGAATGCGCTGGTCCCCGGGTCGGACCGGGCGACCGGCGCGGTCAACGTGGTCACCGGCCGGGGCCGGCACACCTCGACCAGCGCGGTCGCGCTGCGGCTCCCCGGCGAGGGCTGGGTGATCGACACCCCCGGGATCCGTTCGTTCGGGCTCGCGCATGTCGATCCGGACACGTTCATCGATGCCTTCTCGGACCTGGCCGAGGAGACGGACGCATGCCCGCGCGGTTGCACGCACGGCTACCAGGAGCCGGAATGTGCGCTCGACGACGCCGTCGCCGCCGGCCGGCTCGCACCCGAGCGCGTGGAGTCCTTCCGCCGGCTGCTGTCCAGCCGGGAGCGGCAGGCCGGCGACTGAACGCCCGCACCGGACACTGACTGAACGCCCGCACCGGACACTGACCGGACGCCACGCCCACCGTCGGCGCGGAACGCGCTACATTCTGCGGGTGGCCCACGATGACGACCTGAGGTTCGCGCATGTTCTCGCGGATGACGCCGACGCACAGACGCTGTCCCGGTTCCGCGCCGAAGACCTGCGGATAGAGACGAAGGACGACGACACACCGGTCACCGATGCCGATCGTGAGACCGAGGAGGCGATCCGCCGGACGCTGTCCCGGGCCCGTCCACGGGACAGCATCGTCGGCGAGGAGTTCGGCACCGACGGGTACAGCGCGCGCCGGTGGGTGATCGATCCGATCGACGGGACCAAGAACTACGTGCGCGGCGTCCCGGTGTGGGCAACGCTGATCGCGCTGATGGTCGAGGACAAGGTGATGGCCGGCGTGGTGTCGGCTCCGGCTCTGAATCGGCGCTGGTGGGCGGCGCGGGGCTCCGGGGCGTGGACGGGGCGCTCGCTCTCGGCCGCGAGCCGGTGTCGCGTCTCCGACGTCGCGTCGCTGGCCGAGGCCTCGCTCTCCTACTCCGACCTGGAGGAATGGGAGTCGCGCGGTGCGCTGCCGCGATTCCTCGATCTGACCCGGGCCTGCCGGCGCACCCGCGCGTACGGCGACTTCTGGTCCTACATGCTGCTGGCCGACGGTGCCGTGGACATCGCGACCGAGCCCGAGCTGGCGCTGCACGATGTCGCCGCGCTGATCCCGATCGTCGAGGAGGCCGGCGGCACGTTCACCGATCTGGCCGGCAAACCCGCCGCGTACGGCGCCGGGGCGGTGGCGACCAACGGCCGATTCCACGACGAGGTGCTCGCCTACCTCTCCGCCGGCTGAGCCTCTGGCAGCGGTGTCCTGCGGAGCAGGACGGTCACGACGACGGCGGCGACGGCCAGTGTGGCGGCGCCGACGAGCGCGGTGGTGTTGATGCCGTGGACGAAGGCGTCCTGCGCCTGCTGAACCAGCACCGTCGCCGATGAGGACGGCAGCTCTTCCGCGATGGCCACCGCGCCGCCGAGCGTTCCACCCGCCGTGTCGGCCGCCTCGGGTGACAGGTTCTGCGGGAGCGCGTCGCGGATCTCGTTGCTGTACACCGCCGAGGCGATGCTGCCGAGCGTCGCGATGCCCAGCGCTCCGCCGAGCTCGGAGCCGGTCTCGTTCACGGCTGCCGCGGCGCCCGCGTTCTCCGCCGGTGCGGTGGCGATGACCATGTTGTACGCCATCGACAGGGCGGTGCCCATGCCGAACCCCAGCACGCTGTACCCGGTGATCAGTGTGGCGATCGAGTCGCCCGCGCTCAGCTGGGTGAGCGAGCCGAAGCCGACGGCCGCCACCGCCAGGCCGGCGCCCACCACCAGGCCGGGCCGGATCCACCGCACGGCCACGGTGCCGAGCGAGATCCCCACCATCATCACCGCCACCATCGGCAGCATCCACAGCGCGGCGACCACCGGCCGATAACCCATCACCAGCTGCATGTGCTGCACCACGAGCATGCCGACACCGGCGCTGGCCAGCACCAGGATGAGGTTCACCCCGATCGAGGCGGAGAACGCGGGGAACCGGAACAGGCCGACATCGAGCAGCGGGTCGGGACGCGATCGCTGCCGTCGCACGAACAGATAGCCGAGGAGCACGCCGACGACGATCGCCAGCGCCGGCACCGGTTCCCAACCGTACTCGGCCAGTTCCTTCAAACCCCAGATGGCCGCCAGCACGGCGCCCATGGCCAGCGCGGCGCCGGACAGGTCGAACCGTCCCGGTCGTGGGTCCTTGTACTCCGGCAGCAGCACCGGCGCGAGCACCAGCAGCGCCACCATCACCGGGATGTTGATCAGGAAGACCGATCCCCACCAGAACCGCTCGACCAGCAGTCCGCCGATGATCGAGCCGAGGGGGAATCCGGCGCTGAACGAGCCGGTCCAGATCGCGACGGCACGACGGCGTTCGGCGTCGTCGTGAAACATGTTGCGGATCAACGCCAAGGTCGACGGCGCCAAGGTGGCACCACCGACGCCGAGCAGCGCGCGGGCGATGATCAGCATATCCGCACTCGTCGAGTAGGCGGCCAGCAATGAGGCCGCGCCGAAGGCCACGGCACCGAACATCAGCAGCTTCCGCCGCCCGATCCGGTCGCCGAGAGTGCCCATAGTGAGCAGCAGGCCGGCGATGAAGAACCCGTAGATGTCCATGATCCACAGCAGCTGCGTCCCGCTGGGCTCCAGGTCCGCACTGAGCCAGGGCACCGCCATGAACAGCACGGAGAGGTCCATCGATGCCAGCAAAGCCGGCAGGACCAGGACGGCGAGCCCAAGCCACTCCCGTCGGCCCGCACGGTAGGTGATCTCGTGTGTCATGGCCGGAATTATACGTTCGTCTTATACGTACGTCTAGCACGGCTGTATAAGGTAGGGTACGGAGCCATGGGGCACCGTGAAGACCTGCTCGAAGGCGCCAAGCGCTGTCTGTATGAGAAGGGCTACGCACGCACGACGGCGCGCGACATCGTCGCCGCTTCGGGCACCAACCTCGGCTCCATCGGCTACCATTTCGGCTCCAAGGAAGCGCTGCTCAACACGGCCTTGATCGAGGCCATGCGAGATATGGCCCGCGAGTTCACCAGGCTCAGCGCAGAGGATCTCAGCGATCTCGGCTGGGAGGACATGGCGACGGGATGGACGCGTGTCGTCGGCAGGTTCGACGAGTACCGCCCCCTCTTGGTGTCGCAGATCGAGGCGTGGGCCCAAGCCGAGCGCTCGGAGGAGCTACGGACGCAACTCGCCGAGCACTACCAGCAGGAGATCACACACGGCGCCACCCTGACCCGGCAGTACTACGACACGCCGGACGACCGCACCGCCTGGGCGGTTTCCGCCGTCATCACCGCACTGGCCGACGGCCTCGTCCTGCAGTGGCTGATCGATCCCGGACGGGCGCCGAGCGGACGGGACGTGGCGACCGCACTGCGGGCCGTGGCACGTGCCGCCAACCGGTCGGAACACGACACAGACAAGGACTCCTCCGCGGAGTCGTGACGCCATCCCGTCCGTTTCGGTTTGAGATTCACCTCTTGTTGGCGCAAAGTATCTGCCCAGAGCACAGCAGACCGACTTTTCGAAAGAATCTTCCAAGATCACGTCATACCCGGCACACAGTTCCGTCATGACGGGTGACTGGGGAATGCGGACGCACGCCTGAGGAGGGGGTGAGTAGTGCGCCACGTGTCGGGGTGCAGCCGGCAGCGTGGGCCGGCGGGGACGCTTGCGGCGTCTTGGCTGGCCCACCTCCACGGCGACTACACACAACTGGACGACCTGATCCCACCGCCCGGCGTGGACGCCGTACTCGAAACCCTGGCCGAAGCGAGTCCGTCGCCGGAACGGATCGCCGAGGCCCTGACGACGTACGCCTGGGACTCCATATCCGACAATTCGGATTTAACGTGCGCATTGGACGATGTCGATGCGCTATGGAGCATTCTGGAATCCAACGGCCATCCACCCATATCCCGGAACCGGGCGCGACATATCGTCACCGACGCGTGGGTCGACGCGGTTGCGGCGAATCGAGCCTCTCCCGGAATCGACGCCCTTTCCGGGCTCCACACGATGGGGTACTTGCTTGGCCGCATATCCGAACTCGACCGTTTGACTGACGACGAGGCGGCACCTCTGGTAGTTCTAGTGGTGACCTGGCATGAGCCCGCAAGCCCGTGGGAGCGGATCTCGTGCATCCTCCAGGTGGCCTCGGCACTCCAGGATCGGGTGCGCGCGGAAGCCACATTGAGTCAATTCGGGACACACTGCGCAGTAGCCTTAGTTCCGGACGATAACCGCGCTCGACTCGAGAGGGGCAGCTTGACAAAAAGGCTCAATACTGGAGAACTCAGCACGTTTGGCTTCGACGTCGACCTGATCCCACTACCAGAAAATCGGTCTCATGTAACTGAACTAATCGTACGACTTCAGGACGGATCAATGGTCGGCGACAAATCTGGTCCGATTGGCCGGTTCCCTCACGACTGGAACTCCCTAGACTGACGGAAGACCGGAAGAGGTAGGGACTGAACCGTTGACCACACCAGCTGAAGCGCCGAGCGACGCCGAACTCATCGCGCGCACTCGCGACGGCGATATGAACGCCTATGACGAGCTGTACCGCCGTCATTACGACGACGCGTCGCGCGTTGCCCGGATCGTGACCAACAACAGCGACGAGGCTCAGGACGTCGTCGCCGAAGCCTTCACCCGCGTACTGACCCGGATCCGCGAAGGCGGCGGACCGGAGGCCGAGCTGACCCCGTACCTGCGCACGGTGGTGCGACGGCTCGCAGTGGACCGGCACCGGAGTGCACAGCGCGACGGCCAGCCGACGGACCAGGCCATCCTCGAGATCCTGCCGCGCACCGACGACCCGATGGCCCGCGCCACCGACCGCGAGCTCGTCCGTCAGGCGTTCGAGACGCTGCCGGACCGCTGGCAGCAGGTGCTCTGGCACACCGAGATCGAGGGCCGCTCGCCCGCGTCGCTCGCGGCGACGCTGGGCAGCACGCCGAACGCGGTGGCTGCGCTGGCATACCGAGCCAGGGAAGGGCTGCGTCAGGCGTATCTGGCCGTCAACCTGTCGTCGGACGTGCGGCCCGAATGCCGGCCCTACGCTCCGAAGGTCGCCGCGTACGTCCGGGGCACGCTCTCCGCGCAGCACACCCGCGCCGTCACCACACACCTCGGCGAGTGCGAACACTGCCGGGAACGTCGCGACGAACTGCTGCTGCTGGTCTCCGACCTGCGTGGCACATTGTGGCCCGCGCTGCTGCTGCCCGCCACGGCCGGCACCGCGGTCATCGCCGGAGCCGCCGCCACTGGAGCGGCGGTCGCCGGGGCGGGAGCGGCTGGTGCCGGGGCTTCCGCAGGAGGCGGCGCCGCGGCGGATCCCACTTCCACGGCCGTGCTGGCCGGCACCGGGGCGGCCGCCGCCGGCACTGCCACCACGGGTTCTGGCGGCGGTGCCGCGGCCGGAACGGGGGCGGCCGCGGGTGCGGGCGCCGCGAGCGGCGCCTCGTCCGGATCGGGCGGAGGAGCACTGTCGGTGCTCTCGCCCGGCCGGCTGGCCCGGATGGGCAGCAAGACACTTGCCGGTGCGGCCGGTGTGGTAGCGGCCGGCATCATCGCGGCAGGCGCGTACATGATGCTCAGCGGCTCATCGGACGATCCGCCGAACGTCGCGGGTCCGCCGACGTCCGAGATGGGCGGTCCGGACGGCGGCGGCGACGCGCCTGCTTCCGATTCCACCGGTTCGACCGGTGGCCCGACCCAGGACTCCGAATCCGAGACTGATCCGACGTCGCCACCGACCGACCCCGCCGACACACCGCCGCCGTACTCTCCGGACGCGGTGCCGCCGAGCGACGGTGGCAACCTGCCGATCAGTTTCCCGCGCCCGACGACACAGGATCCGGAGTCGCCCTCGGCCGACCCGGAGACGCCGAGCGACCCGGACGATCCGACGCAGACCCCGGACGACGAGCCGGACGAGACACCCGATGAGACTCCGGATGAAACCCCGGATGATCCGGACACCAGTCCGCCTCCGGACAACGACGAAGAGACGTCGGCCCCGACGGTGCGCAGCGGCCCGCAGAACACGACAGCCCGAGCCGGCCAGCCGACGACGCTCACCGTCGACGTCGCCGGCAGCCCGGCACCATCGTTGACCTGGCAGTACCGGGATCCGTCGTCGGCGTCCAGCGCGAGCGGCAGCTCGGTGACGATGTCGCCGGCCAGCGGCGGCTGGAGCGACATCTCCGGTGCCACCTCGTCGAAGCTCACTGTCACGCCCAAGCCCGAGCACGACGGACGCCAGTACCGGGTTGTCGCGAAGAACGCGCATGGCACCGTGACCACCGATCCGGCCGTCCTGACCGTGCACTACGCACCGCACAAGGTCTCCGGACCGGACAGCGCCAACGTGAACGAGGGCGGCAGGGTGACCTTCACCGCCTCGGCCGAGGCCAACCCCGCGCCGAGCAGTGTCACCTGGCAGCGGAAGGCACCCGGCGGTTCGTGGCAGAACACCGGTGCCGGCAGCACCAGCCAGCGCGGAACGAAGACCACGCTGGAGGTGTCCGGGGTCGATCGGGACCAGCACAAGTACGAGTACCGCGCGGTCTTCAAGAACGACATCGGCGAGGCCAGCACCGGTGCAGCCCAACTGACCGTGAACTGGGCGCCCGCGATCGAGCGGAACCCGTCAAGCGCACACGCCTCCACAGGCAGCAAAGCCACCTTCGAAGCGAAAGCGGAGGCGGGCAATCCCAGCACGACCAAGGCCCGGTGGCAGATCAACGAGGGCAACGGCTGGAAAGACCTCGGCGTCACTTCCCAAGGCACCACGGCTACGTTGACGGTGGATGTCACGAGCGCGAGCCAGGATGACAATCAGTATCGCGTCGTCTTCGAGAACTCGATCGGCGGCGCGGAAAGCAGCCCGGCCACGCTCAACGTCGAGGCCAATACCAGCGGTTCGATCAGTACCACCGCATCGGGCGGGCACCACAATCTATGCGTCCAACCCACCGGAAGCAGCGATTCCATTCAACTGGAGAGCTGCTCGGATCCGCCTGATTGGGATGTCTATACCGAGTATGAAGATGCCGGGCCCAACGGACACGCCGTCCGTTGGGCCGATGGCCGTTGTCTGAGCGTCTCACCTACACCCGACCAAGATGGCGCGCGCAACTTCCCCGTGGAGTTGCGGCCGTGCAGCACCCCAGTGCCGTCCTCTGACCAGCTCTGGCAGTTCGATCCGTACGCCAATGGTGCACAGCGGTTCCTCACGACATTTCCCGGGCTGGGCACCGAGGTCTGTCTCGACGTGGAGGGTGGCACCATCACCAGCGGCTCCCGGCTGATCGCATACGCCTGCCACGGCGGCGCCAATCAGAAGTTCAAGTTCCGCTAGGGCTCCTCACAACCGAACACCCATACCCGCCGCGCGGCCTGACTGGTCGGGCGGCATTGACGCGTCCTGGGCCCGGTCCGGTCCGCCTCTGTCGGGCAGGCTCGGGCCCATACGTCGTTCCTGGTCAGAGCCGACTTCAGAAAAATCCAGAGAAAATCTCAGATCTGGCGTCATGACGGTTCTGCGTCAGCGTCATGTCGGGTATGAGGGTCTTGATCGTCTCGGTTAGGGGGACACGGCCACATGACCGCCATGATCGACATCAGTGAGATGCATGCCCGCGACTGGTTCGGGCAGCAGGAGAGCTGGCGTGCGTTCGCTGCCTGTCGCGGCATGGACACCGACCTGTTCTATCCCGAAGGGCGCGGGAGCACACTCCGCAAGCGCGAAGCCGTCGCCAAGAACGTCTGCGCCTCCTGCCCAGTCGCGGCGCAGTGCCGGGATGCCGCCTCCCAACAGCCGGAGAGATTCGGCATCTGGGGCGGTCTCACCGAAGGTGAGCGAGGTTGGGCCCGGCGCTGACGGGTACTCGCCACCGGCAAGGAGACGTGGTGGCGGAACCGCTGCACCGGGGACAGCGGATCCGCCACCATCACCATCGACTCGCAGCGAGCTTGTTGAGTGTCAGTTGCGCGCAGAGGCCACTACGACGGTCGTTGACGCAACGGACACTCAACTAGCGGTCTGGTGTTCGGCCTGATCCGCGTAGAATTCGCTGGCGCGCTGCTCGTGCGGCTACGTACGCTCTCGGTGTTTGTGATCACACATGGGAGGTTCTGTGGCCGTCGCCAACTCCGTACAGCCGGCTCTCGCCGGCCGAGTCGCCATCGTCACCGGAGCGAACCACGGCATCGGTGCCGCCACAGCGAGCGCCCTCGCGCGTCAGGGCGCCGCCGTACTGATCAGCTATCTGCGCGTCGACAACAAGCCGGATCCCGGCACACCGGACGCTTACAACCAAGGCCGTGCCCGTCATGCCGAGCACGTCGTCGAGGAGATCCGGAACGCAGGCGGGCAGGCTGAGGCGGTCGAAGCCGACCTGTCGGACGTCAGCACCCCGGCGATGCTGTTCGACGCCGCGGAGCGCGCCTTCGGACCCGTCGACATCCTGGTCAACAACGCCAGCGGGTGGATGGCGGACACGTTCACGGCCACGTCCACCGACGGTTTCGGCAGGACCCTTCAAGCGGTGTCCGCAACCACCGCCGACCGCGTCCTCAACGTGGACGCGCGAGGCGCGGCGCTGCTCATCGCCGAGTTCGCGCGCAGACACATCGACCGCGGCGGCACGTGGGGACGGATCGTCGGCCTGACGTCCGGCGGCGACATGGGCTTTCCCGGCGAGGTCTCCTACGGAGCCGCGAAGGCCGCGCAGGCGAACTACACCATGTCGGCGGCGTCCGAACTGGGCACGTTCGGCGTGACGGCCAACGTCGTCCATCCGCCCGTCACCGACACCGGGTGGGTGACGCCCGACGTCGTCGACTTCGTCGAGTCCAGCCCGGTGCTGTTCAACGTCGCCGAACCGGCCGAGGTCGCCGAGGTCATCGCCTACCTGTGCTCGGACGCGGCGTCGCTGATCACGGGGAACACCATCTACCTCCGCTGACGAGGCCGATCGTTCGGGCGGAGGCCAGCGTCGTCGTCCGTGGTGTCCTGCACGTGCCGCCCCGGGCCATGTCCGGCAGGACGCCAACGGCTCAGTACCGGTAGGTCGAGGCGCGGTTCCCGTAGCGGTCATAGAGACGCCCGACATCGCCGTCGTTGTTCCAGATCGGCGAGTTGTACCCGAGGTAGATGTGCCCGGTGCGCTGGGAACCGGAGCCCGTGTGGATCCGCACGGACTTGCCTGGGCTCAGCGTATAACTCGGCAGCGACTTGCGCTGAGGTGTCGCGTCGAGCGTCCAGTCCTTCAGGTTGATGGTGACCGACCCGGTGTTCTTCACCACGGCGTACTCGTCGTTGAGGTTGTGCCAGTCGTTGCCCGCCGCGTCATAGTGGATACTGGTGATCTTGGCCGCGTAACGGACCACCGTCTTACTGCTCGACGCGGCCGAGTAACGCCGATCGGTTGCGGGCACACGCACCCGGTAGGTGTACTTGCCGGTGCTGCTCGGCTTCACGCTGAAGCTGTAGGCACCACTCGACGACGGCTTCTTGGTCGACACGGTGCGCCACGTTCCCGAGACGCGGCGCTGCAGTTGCACAGTCTGCTTCGAGTAGTACGGGCTGACCGTGCCCTTGAACGTCGTCGTGCGCCCGAGCAGTCCGGAAAGCCGCGACGTCGTCAGAGTCAGCGCCGCGCGCACACTCACCCGGGTGACCGGGCTCTTGGAATACCCGTAGGACGTGTTGGATGAATGCACCAGGCGGTATTCGGTGTGCCGGGACGGCTTGGCCGTGAAACTCACCCGCCCGGTGCTACTGGTGTTCTTCGAGCTCACCGTGGTCCACGACGTCGCACCGACAAAGCGCCGCTGGAATGTCACCTTCTCGCCGCTGACGTTGACCCCGTCACCGGTGCGCAGCCGCCCGGATATCGTCACGGACTTCCCCGCGGTGATGGTGGAGTTGGAGCGGGCGATGGACAGCGTGGTGGGCTGCTGTACCAGGACCGTCTTCGAAGCGCTGGTGGACCCGGCATACGCATCCGACTGAGCATGGCGCAGCCGATACTCGACGTGCTTGGACGGCGTGCGGGCGAAACTCACCCGCCCGGTGCTGCCGGTGTCTTTCGTCGTCACCGTCTTCCAGGTCGTCGTCCCGGGATACCGGTACTGCAGTGACACCGGGCGGCCCGGCACCGCACTGGACGACGAGGTCAGCTTGCCGCTCACGGTGACCGTCTGCCCACGCTTGATGGTGCCGTCGTCGACGGCGATGGAGAGCGTGGTCGGCTGCCGGACGTCGACCCTGGTGATATCGCTGATCTGACCGCCATACCGGCCAGTGGCCTCATAGCGCAGCCGGTACTGCGTGTGCTTGCTCGGCTTGGCGGTGAAGCTCACCCGCCCTGCGCCGTCCGTGCTCTGGGTACCGTGCGTCGTCCATGACGTCACACCGACGAAGCGCCGCTCGAGCACCACGGATTCTCCGGCCACGGTTGATCCGTCGGTGGTCCGCAGCTCTCCGGTGAGGGCGACCGTGTCTCCGTGGTCGATCAGGCTCGCGCTGCGTTGGATCGTCAGCGTCGTCGGCTGTTGCTCACACGCGCCGCTGTCGACGACGGTCTCGAGCAACGACGAGCCGCCCTGGCTGACGACGACCGTGTCCGACTGCGTCGGCGCCGTGACGGCGATGCTGTGCAGAAACTCGGTGTCTCCGCTCGCTTCGGTGGTGTCGAACGCGACATCGTCGTCCGGCTGGACAGCTGCGCCGTTGACCGTGACGTCGTAGGCATAACCAGGAGCGAGGACAAGGCGCAGCAGGTTCGTGTTGTGCTGATTGACGGGCGTGTACACACACTCGTCCCTCAGCTCCACCACGCTGGGATCCGCTTCAGTGGGCTCCTCAGCGGCCGTGGACGCCGTCGCCCCTATCCCGACGACGAGCGCCGACGTCACGATCAATGCGCATAGACGACGAACGCACCCAACCAGCCGCGCATCAGCGAACACCACGAATCCCCTCGTTCCCTCTCCACCCAGCACCGGCCCACCCCTTTGGCCCGGCGACGTCACACGCCGCTCACGAGCACTGATCGTGCACCTTATCGGAGGGGCGGCACGCACAATAGGGACCAAAGACTCTGGTAGAGCGCCTGGGGTGCCCGCGATCTGGGGACGCCAGGTGACGGATCACAGGACCGGATCCGCCTGAGCCCGTGGGGTCCCGAGGGCAGAGCGGGAATGCGCGCGCCGGATTCTGGCGACCAGCTGTGTGAGGTCCACCGGAGACGTCGTGTCAACCACGTGCACATGCCCAAGTGCCAGCGGCTCCGCCTGCGTGGACCACTCGCCCCAACCAGCATCGTCGTTCTGATCGTTGACGTGCACCGGATGCCGGCCGGCCGCCCTCTCCGCGAACCTGCGGCGCGCGAAGTCCAACGGAACCTCGCACCAGATCTCGTGTACGCGATCGACGTCAACCTGAGCGCGGTCCAGCCCTGCTAGGACGATCGGCCGGAGATGGGCAAGCCATGGACTCTCGAGAACAGCCCCAGGGCACGAGTCGGCGAGGAGCGTCCACAGCATCTCTGCCGCCGCGGCACCGAGTCTCTGGCTCCACTCCCTCGCGGTGAGCCCGTCCGGAGCCGGGCCGAGCATGTCCGCCAGGGTTTCCTTGACGCTGTCCTTGCTGAACAGCGGCAGGTTCATCGTCTGCGCCAAGCCTTTGGCCAGCGTCGTCTTACCTGAGCCGGGGATTCCGTTGACGATCACCACCATCATCCGACGACGCTAGCGCTCGAACGATTCGGCGGCAACGCGCACGTGGCGGTGCAACGCCCCTGTCGTGCCGCTGGGCACCTGTTTGGCGAGAACCTAAGCAATTTGCCTAACACTTTTAGGAAAATGTAGAGTCACGCTAGCTAAGCATGGGGGTGGATATGGCACGGGTGGGCCTGACGGTCGATCGATTGGCTCGGGCCGGCGCAGAACTGGCGGATGAGGTCGGCTTCGAGCACGTGACGGTCTCGGAGCTGGCCAGACGGTTCGACGTCAAGGTGGCGAGCCTGTACTCACACCTGAAGAACTCCCGGGACCTCAAGACCAGGATCGCCCTGCTCGCTCTAGAAGAACTTGCCGACCGGGCAGCCGACGCGCTCGCGGGCCGTGCAGGAAAGGACGCCCTCATCGCCTTGGCCAACGTCTACCGAGACTACGCCCGCGCGCATCCCGGCCGGTACGCCGCAGCCCAGTTCCGGCTCGACCCGGAGACGGCGGCCGCTAGCGCCGGCGTCAAGCATGCCCAGATGACCCGGGCGATCTTGCGGGGCTACAACCTGACCGAACCCGACCAGACACACGCCGTGCGGCTCCTGGGCAGCGTGTTCCACGGCTACGTGACTCTGGAGATGGGCGGTGGCTTCAGCCACAGCGCACCGGACAGCGAGGAGACCTGGTCCCGGACGATGGACGCTCTCGACGCCCTCCTGCGGAGCTGGCCTGCGCCCTCGACGACAACAGGATGAGACGATGCACACCGAACAGGCCTTGATCACCGTGCCCATCACGCCCGACCTGATCCGCGGCGCGCTGACCCTCGAGCCCACCCCGCAGGGCGTGCTACCGCACCGACTGCCTGCCCGTGCCCGCGCCCAAGCCGCCGACCCGCAGCTGGCCATGGCTGAGTCGCAGCCTTCCGGGGTTCGCCTCGCCTTACGCACCCGCGCCACTGTGGTGGAGCTCGACACGCTGCCCACCAAGCGGATCTACGTCGGCGTACCGCCACGACCTGAAGGTGTCTACGATCTTCTCGTCGACGGTCACCTCGCTGACCAGGCCGTCGCGGCCGGCGGCAACAGCGTCATCGTCGACATGGCCACTGGCAGCGTGCAGAAACAGCCCGGTCCGGTCGCCACGCTCCGCTTCGCCGGCCTGTCCGACCGGCCGAAGGATGTCGAGATCTGGCTGCCACACTACGAGACCACCGAGCTCGTCGGGCTGCGAGCCGACTCCCGGATCGAGCCCGCGCCGGAGCGGAGCCGCCCAGTCTGGTTGCACCACGGCAGTTCGATCAGCCAGGGCTCCAACGCCGCCAGCCCCACAACCACCTGGCCGGCTCTCGCTGCATCGCTCGGCGGGGTGGAACTGATCAACCTCGGCCTCAGCGGCAGCGCCCTGCTCGATCCGGGCATCGCGCGCGCCATGCGCGACACCGCCGCCGATGTGATCAGCCTCAAGATCGGCATCAACCTGGTGAATGCAGACCTGATGCGGATGCGTGCTTTCACCACGGCGGTACACGGGTTCCTCGACACCATCCGCGAAGGACAACCCGCCACGCCGCTACTGGTGGTCTCACCGCTCTACTGCCCCATCCATGAGGACACACCGGGGCCCGGCGCCTTCGACGTCGACGCGCTTCGCACGGGGAAGCTACAGTTCCGCGCCACCGGCGACCCCGCCGAGGGTGCTGCCGGAAAGCTGACCCTCAGCAGCATCCGAGACGAGCTGAACCGCATCGTGCGGGAACGAGCCGCCGACGACCCCCATCTCACCTACCTCGACGGTCGCGACCTCTACGGTGAGGCGGACTTCGCCGACCTGCCGTTGCCCGACCAGCTGCACCCAGACGCCGTCACGCACAGGCGCATCGGCGAACGCTTCGCCAAGCTCGCGTTCGATGACGGCGGCCCGTTCTCCATGACGCCGTAACGCCGATCTGGTCTGGCGGGCCCTCGGCTGTGTCGAGCCGCCTCGTCCGGTTGAGGCAGGAATCGCGCGGGGTGTCCGCCAAGTCAACCCCGGGTCTCGTTTCAAGAACGATCCAGATGGCGGCCTACCCTGGTGAACTCGCGAGACCCATGCTGCTGGAATCAGCGACGGCATTCGACCACGTCGCCACCCGTACCGACCGCACTACGCCAATGAGTCGTCGAGGGACGGATGGAAGACTTCATTCGGGTGATCGCGACGGTCATGACCGCTGCCAATGCCCTCGTCGCGGTGGTGGCCACCCGCTGGGAACGCCCCGGTCGCACGATGGACATGCGGGCCACAGTGCGCATCCCGGGTGTCATTCGATGGTGCAGTGGACCGCTGCAGGTCATCCCGCTGGCCTTTCCCGCCCTCGTGGCCATCGCACCATCGTGGACGTTCACCGGACCTCTGAACTGGCCACCGGTTCCGATCGTGACGGGTGCCGGTGCGCTCGTATGGGCTGCGGGAATCAGCCTGCTCGTGTGGGCGGAATCCGTGATGCGCGGGTACGCGGCGGTGAGTGGGGCTACGGTCGGCCACCGGCTGGTGACTGCCGGTCCCTATCGGCTCATGCGCCATCCGATCTACACCGCGATGATCGCAGTAGCAGTGGGCACATCACTGGTGTTCGCCAGCTGGCTGCTCGCCGCCATGGCTGCATTGTCCATCGCGCTACACCTATGGTGGGCCACCGCCGAGGAGCGGTTGTTGGCTTCTGATGCGCAACTCGGTGCGGAGTACCGCATGTATGCGTCCCGCACTGGCCGGTTCCTTCCCCGGCCGCCGCGTTCACCGAACATCGGGACGGGCTAGACATCCAGTCTGTCGCGCCGCGACGGCAGTTCCATGATGCCCTCGTTCCAGCACAGCCAATGACCGCAGCGAAGAAGACGTCGTGAGCCCTCAGCTGGCAAGCAACGCGAAGACGCCCCCGGAAGGATTCCTCCGAGGGCGTCTCGCCTGGTAGCGGGGGCAGGATTTGAACCTGCGGCCTCTGGGTTATGAGCCCAGCGAGCTACCGAGCTGCTCCACCCCGCGTCGCTGGTGTCCCGTCGCCGGGCCACCGACACAGAACTCCTGGTCAGAAGAAATCTTTCCGATCCAACCTGGCAGCTCAGTGTCGAGGTTACCGCATCCCTCGGGCCGGGTCGAACCGACTCGGAATGCCTAACCGCCGAGTTAATCCGTCGGCGCGCCTCCTCGAGCACCATCACCGCAGCGTGGACCCCAGGCGGATGCCGGCGAATCGGCGGAGACGTGTCCGCGGAAATCGGCGAGCCAACCCCTATGACCGGGCGACTGGAAGCCCTCGCTGTCACGGCATCGGCCCTTCATGAAAGCCTCGCATCGATCCCATCGACGTCATCGTGGCGCCGTGGGACTCGTGCCGCGCGACGCGCAAGCATGACGACGTGCATCCGGCTGATCAAGGCCGGTGACCTCTCAGTGTCACGGGGGGGTCCGCCGAAGAGGCAACCGACGTCTTGGATTCCGTACTTCACCGTCGACTCCGCCGCCACCGCGATCGAAGCCGCGGAGGCGCTGGGCGGCGGGATGCTAGCTGGGCCCGCATAGCCGGCACGGGAAACAGTGCCATGATCAACGACCCGGTGGGCGCTGTGTTCCATGTGTTCGACGGCGAGGTCGATGACTGACGGATCCGCCCAGACGGGCCTGCGAAATGCGGTGCGCACACCCGCACGGGCGCCCCTAGCCGCGGCGTTTCGCGACCGGCACGAGCCGACGACAACGATTCGTCGACTCCTGATGACTCGTCAATCTTCGCCGGCGAGCTCGGCGGACAGATCGTCAAGCCACATCAACAGCATCTCGCGCCTCCGCAAAGGCGGGACCGGGTGTCGGTGAGCGTACGTCGCGCTGGCCACGGCTGCCGAGCGCAGCTAGATCATCCTCCAGCGGTGCGAGTGGGCACGTGATGTTCCAGACCCCATGGCCGCTGGGCGCGGCACCGGAACGACCTGGCACAGCCGATAATGACGTGTCGGGCCTGGGTGCCGCGTTTCCCGAATAGACGTCGCAAACCATGAGCTCCGCCGTCACCGACGGTCAGTGCCCGTACGGGTGCTTGATGATGCCGTCCGCGGTGCCGCGTGAGCGGAGGTAGTTCTCGAAAGTCACCGTCCCTTGGTCACCGTCGGTGAGCAGCTGGCCGCCCACACCGAATGCCGTTCGGAGTCTGCCGGGCACTGGGATCGCGACCATCGAGCGACGCCGATGCGTCGCGGTCAGGTAGGTGCGGATCAGATCTGTCATCGACTCCACCTTCGGTCCTCCGAGCTCACGTACATGGCCGGCCGGCTGCCCCATGATCAGTTCCACCATCCGTTCGGCCACGTCACCGACGTCGACGGGCTGGAACAGCGATCCGCGCGGCACGACGGCGACTGGTGCCTTGCACAGTCGCATCACGAACATCAACATCAGATCGTGGAACTGGGTGGCCCGCAGTGTCGTCCACGGCAATCCGGATTCCTCGACGAGCCGCTCAGCCTCCAGCTTGGCTCGCAAGAAACCGAATGGGACCCTGTCCGCACCGACAATCGAGATGTAGACGATATGCGGGCGTTCACCACCTACCGCATCCAATAGTCGCTGGGTCTGAGCGACATCGCGCTGTGGTCGCCGATAGTCGGCCGCACTCGCGCAATGCGCGATCGCATCCACACCTTCTACCGCCGCGACCAAACCCTCGCCAGTCTCAAGATCACCCTGCACAGAACCGGTGTCCTGTGCGGGCCGCCGGCTCAGTACACGCACCTCGGCGTGGTCCCGCAGGCGGTGCGTCAGCTCACGCCCCAATACTCCCGTACCACCGGTGACGAGCACTTTCATGCGTGCCATGCGCCCCCTTCACACCCTCGTGAGTGGATACTCGCCGGCCCGAACGCCCCCACGGGACACCGAGCGAGCAGTGCACCGTGATCCTCAGTATTTCCGCACGCGGGTCGGGGTCACGCGGATCACCTGGGAGAACTCTTCGAGCGCCGTCTCAGGTGTGAAGCCGCTGGCCCTGATCTCGTCAGCGTACCTCTCGACGTAGGTCGACGCCTCACGTTGGGTCAAGGGTGCGGGATCGAGTTCGGCCGTTCCCTCGACGGTGATGACGCCTCCGTCCGCGGCGTTCTCATCGATGTCGAGGTGGAGAGCGGCCTTGGGATTCTCGGCCAGATTCGCGACCTTAGCGGCCTCGGGCTGGCTGATGATGAGGAAGCGCGCCCCATCCCAGATGAATCCCACGGGCGACGATTGAGGCTGCCCCGAGCGCGCGACGGTGGTGAGCCAGATGATCTTCGCCTCCTCGAGCCGACGACGGATTTCGTCGGTGGCCAAAACGCCAGTGTTCATCGTGCTCTCCCTTCATGGTCGGTCGAGGGTGTCAGCCATACGGCCACGGCTCGGTACGGATCAATCGACCGCCGTGGCCTCGAGTTCGATGAGAATCTCCGGCCGCGCCAACTGGCTCACCTGCGCGAGCACTCCCGGCGGCCGAACGTCGAACCGGGCAAGGCGTTCCGAGACGAGCTCGTCGGCGTAGCGGAAGTAATCGTCGACGTCGACGACGTAGGTGTTCATGCGCACGATGTTGGCCAGCGTCATGCCGGCGTCGTCGAGTACTCGTTCGATGTTGTCCAGGGTCAGTCCCGCCTGCGCACGGATGTCACCGACGTGCATGGTCTCGGCCTCGGAGGACACGGCGGCCTGGCCGTTGAGGAACAAGATCCGGCGGTGGCCTTCGACCATCACACCTGCGTCGAAGAATGCGGGATGCGTCCACGGGTTGACCTTGGTGAGCTGCATGAGCCGACCTCCGATCGGCACGAGACTATATATATTCCGATACGTAACGTAATGTATTAGCTATACTGGAGACCATGCAAGGCGCGTCAGAGTCCGCCCGACCGGCGCCGGTCGGCCGACCCCGAAACTCCCAGATCGACGAGGCAGTGCTGTGCGCGACGATCGAGGTGCTCGAAGAGACCGGCTATCACCGATTCGCCCTCGAACAGGTCGCCCGGCGCGCAGGAACCACCAAACCGACCATCTACCGGCGCTGGCCGACCCGTCAGCACCTCGTCCTCGCCGCCCTGGCCGGCCGGCTGGGTCAGCTGCCCGTGCCCGATACCTCCTGTACGATCTGCGACCTCGCTGAATGCCTGAGCGTCTTCGCGGCGGCGTTCCAGCGGTTGCCACCCGACGTGCTCGGCTCGCTGCTGTCCGACTGCGCGGACAACCCCGACCTTCGCGCCGAGTTCATGAACAGCCTGTTCGATCCGCCACGACGCGCGGTCGAGCAAACCCTGCTCCGCGCCATCAGACGTGGTGATCTCCGATCCGATCTGGACCTGGACCTCACCCTCGACCAACTCGGCTCGCTCGTGCACTACCGCGCGTTGTTCCGCCACGCGCAGACCACGGACGCGGAGATCGAACGGGCCGTGGAGAACATGTTGTGCGGCATCGCCACCGACTATCCCGCGCTCGTCGAACACAACCGCCGGTTGAGCGCCGAGGCCCAGGCACATGCACACCACATCGATGGGTAGCGGCCGCTCGTCCGCACATGGCGCTGTCGGCGGGTCATCGGGTACTCGATCTCGCGCGTAAGGCAAGTCTGCTGATCGAGCTGCGCCAATCACAGGCCGCTCCCGGCCGACGACGCGGCGAGCGCAGAAGGCTTCGCTGCTCTCGCCCAGCTACCGAACCCCGAGGTCGTACTGCGCGCCGAAGTCGGCCCGAGCCAGGCATCCACCGTGTTGCACGTCCGCTGAGTCGCCGCCTCCGCCATCGGCACCTGGTCGCCTGAAAAGCGCTGCGGCACATCGCGATCCGGCGGCGAATCGGTGGCGGTTTGCCAGACGGCGACCGTTCCGCGAACGGGCCGGAGAGAAAGACAGTGGGTGCTGACTACTTTCGCATCCGTCTTGACAAAGCGCTACGGTGTTCCGTTACTTTCAATGACAGAGCCGTGCGATCACGTGGTCCGACGGGGGACGGCGCGACCTCCACGGAGCCGTGATGTTCCTCTCACGTCTGCGTCCGACTCGTAACGTCCTCTTCTCCGCAGGCCTGGCAACTGCCATCGCCGCGTCCACGCTGGCCGCGGGCCCGGCCGGCGCCGAGCCGGACCACGCGCACTGTGGTTCGCAGACCGGCGATGCAGGACGTCCGTCGTGGACCGATCACGCCGAGCTCGGCGCGAAGCTGGCCGGCCTGGCGGAGCGGTCGGACGGTCTCGTGTCGGTCGAGGAGATCGGGCGTTCCAATCAGGGACGCGAGATCTGGGCCGCCCGGGTCGGCGCAGGTGAACGAGTGGTGCTGGCACAGAGCGAGATCCACGGAAACGAGAAGACCGGCACCGAGTCGCTCCTCTCGCTTCTGCGCACCCTCGCGGCTCCGACACCGCGGGCCGAGCAACTCCGCGAGCAGGTCACCGTCGTCGTGGTGCCGAAGATGAATCCGGACGCATCCGAGATCGACCGCCGCGGCAACGACCGTAGCTGGGCCGACGTGGTGGCCGACTTTCCACAGCTCGCGACCGCCGAACCAGCGTGGAACTACTACACCGGGATTCTCCAGGGCGATGACTACCGCGAGCGTCCCGGCTTCGACGTGAACCGGGACTTCCATCCGGACCTCGACTACGTCCCCGCTCCGGAGGACTTCCCCGGCTTTTCCGCAGCCCCAGGGTGGTATATCCATCCGGAATCGCAGGCGATCCGCGACCTTTACGTCGGACTGCAAGCCGAGTTCGGCACCGTCGACGCTTTCCTCGACCTGCATCACCAAGCGCCGTGTTACGTCGTCGACGGTGGCGACGACCGGGTCACCATGTCGCTGTCCGGCAAGTTCGTCGATATCGAGAATCATCAGGAGTACAACAACGGGTACGACCTCGACCTGTCCAAGCAGCTGACTCTTGCCGCCTATGACGAGCTACAGCAAGCGAATTCGCCGTTCAGCAACATCACCCTGTACCCCCAAGGCATCGACCTGCCGGGGACCGCGCTCGGATCGTTCGCACTCAACGGCTCCGGAACGGTCCTGTTCGAGGTCCGCGGGCAGACCCACAGCTGGGGCGCCAAGCAACGCGGGCAGCTCATCACCGCTGTCGAACGCGGCGTGATGGGCATCATTCAGGCCGTCGCCGACGGTTCGGCTCGGGAGATCGACCCCGGCCGATACGACGACATCCCAGACCGCGGCTGATGCCGGTCAGCCGACGACCGAAGGAGCAACCGCCATGCGACGACACCACACCGCGCTGGCTGCAGTAACCGCCGTCGCGACTGCCATCGGCCTGAACGTCGGCGGCGTCGCCGCCGCGGACCCGACCACCGTTCCCAACGGGCCATGGGTGAACGACGCCCAGCACGTCTCGCTGGAGCGCCTGCACACCTACGACGAGCTCACCGACGCTCTGCACCGACTGGAAAGCCGCAGCCAGGGCCGCGTCGACCTGTCCAGCCTCGGCACCACCCACGAGGGCCGCGACATCTGGTACGCCGAGGTGGGCTCCGGACCGACCAGACTGCTCTACGTCACCCAGCAACACGGCAACGAACCCCTCGGTACCGAGGCGGCGCTGCAGGTACTCCAGCAGCTGGGCACCTCGAATGCAGCCTGGGTGCGCGACATGCTCGACGACATCACCGTCGGCGTCGTGGTACGGGCCAACCCGGACGGGACCGAACGGTTCCAGCGGCAGAACGTCGACCCGGACTGCACCGGCAACTTCTGCGCGCCCGGCGTCGGCTATGACATCAATCGGTTCCACGATCCGGCCCTCGATCCGGCGGACAACCCGGTGCCCGAGGCTGCTGCCATCCAGGCCCACGTGCGCGAATGGCAGCCGGACATCACGGTCGACTATCACCATCAGGGCTCCTACGTCGCCGATGACGGCAGCCTGATCACCACCTCGATCCTCTGGCCCACCCATACGGACGTCGACCCGGCTGTCGTGACAGCATCCAAGCAGGTGGCGGTCACCGTCTTCGACACCGTATCCGCCTACGGCCACGGCGAGGTCAGCCTCTACCCCGGCAGTGATCTGGCCGGCATCGCACGTAACTCATTCGGCCTGCAAGGAAGCGCCAGCCTGTTGGTCGAGCTTCGCGGCGGAATCGGCCAAAAGAGCAGTGGATACCTCATCCGCCAGGCATACGTGGCGATGATGGCCGTCGCTCAGGCGGCCGCCGACGGAACCCTCAGCGAGGTCGACCCTTCCCGCGCTGATGAGATCCCACCACGCGGACCGTTCGTCCCAGGAGAGGAGTAGAGCCTGAGCGGACACCCGCCTCGGCGGAGAACGATCAACCCAGGGAGGCCGACGGGTCAGTTTGCAGCCTGTGCCAGCTTCTGGGTCACCTCGGTGACCAGGTCACGCGCCCCGGCGCTGATCCTGGTCCCGGAGGTGAGCCCTCGGCGTTGCTCGTCCAGTGCCCGGGAGATGACTGCGGCGTGGCCCGGCAGGTGGGCACAAGCCCACTCCCCGCCGGCGGTCTTCGCGAGGATCGCACCGCTGCGCACGTAGGCCAGCGCGCGGCAGGCGTTCAGGACGACGTACTTCTCGCTGCCGTGGTTCAGTCCCCACTCCAGTTCGCTGATCAGATAGCCCAGCACCTGCGCACGCTGGATCTCTCCGAACAGGTCACGAGGCGCGGGTCCTTCAACGGCTATCCCGGCCGACCTGGTCACGGCGATGTGCATGAGGAGGTCGGGGTCGCCGTCGCCGGTGTCGTGCACGATCCGTGGCGCAGCGGCGGGTGCGGTGGCGACGTGCAACCTATACGGCCACGGCGTGCGGGGTCGCTCGGCCAGATCGCGGGTGATGACCGAAAGCTCCACTCCCGAGGTCGGCGCCAGCGTTGTCGCCTCGTCTGCGGCAACGGCCAGGACGTCGATTGCGGCCTGGGCAGCCCCATCTTCGACGACCACCAGCACATCAAGGTCACTGGCGTCAGGCACCCAGTCACCGAGCGCGACCGACCCGTGCAGGTACACACCAACCAGTGCCCCGTCCAGGGCGTGGCGGGAGGCGTCCAGCAGGTGCCGAATAGCGTCCACCCACGCAGCCTTCGCCGGTACATCGCGGCTATCGCCGGGATCGCCAATGCGCGAACTACCGGCCACATTCACATACCTCAGTATGTCATCCGTCCGTTGGCCCTGCTCGCCGTTGTCGCCGCGGGCCTCCAAGGCGGCACCATCTTCGGGCTTCGGCCGGCGCTGCCGGACATGCACGCCACATCTGCGGCTGGTGTCGTGTTCGGCTATGTGCCGATCGTCTTGTAGATGAGAGCAAAATGGCCGAGCCGGAGAGCAGAAGGAGAGCGCCGTGCCGGGAGATGACAAGAAGCGGGCAGCGCATCGAGCGCTCGTGGATCACGTACTGAACGCAGAGAGCACCACATCGGCGCAGCAACGAGCACGTGCCTTCAACAACGACGCGCTCCCACCGCCGCTGCACACACTGATCAGCAAGGTCGTCGCCAGACCGGCGCAGGTCACCGATGCCGACGTCGCAGCGGCACAAGAGTCGGGCTACACCGAGGACGAACTCTTTGAACTGGTGATATGCGCCGCGCTCGGTCAGTCCGACCGGCTGTATGAAACGGGGCTGGCGGCCCTGACCCAAGCCACCATCGACGGGAGGCCGGACAGTGCGACTTGACCTCCTCAACCATGGCTACCGCCCCGGGACCAAGCTGCTGTTCGCGCTCATCCGGGCCTTCTCAGGGCACCCGTTGCCAGACGCCGCCAAGCTCGTCTTCTACCGGCCCGGCTTCTACGGCGCCCGGGCGAAGACGTTCACCCACGAGGCGATGCGCGGGCCGTCCGCCTGGTCTATAGGTGACCGGGAGTTGATGGCGGCTTACGTGTCGAAGGTCAACGAGTCCGCGTTCTGCGTCGCCGCACACACGGCAACCGCGGAGCAGGCGTACCCGGACAGCGCGAAGGTACAGGCCGCGCTGACCGACCTCGACTCGGCCCCCATCGGGGAACCGCTCCGAGCCACGCTACACATGCTCGGCAAGCTCACCCGGCAGGGAACGATCGGCGCCGAGGACATGCGCGACGTGCTCGCCGCCGGTGTCACACCTGAGCAGGTCGAGGACGCGCTGGCGGTATGCGCGGCGTTCAACGTAACCGACCGGCTCGCTGACGCCTTCGGCTTCGAACTACTCAGCCCCGAGGACCTCGAGGCAGGAGCCAACTATTTGCTCAAACGGGGCTACCGATAGCGCCGTAGCAACAGAGACGTTTCGACCTGTCGACCTCGCCATACGGTTTCGCGTTGGAGACTCCGGCGGCGCCGCACTATGGCATCTGATGTGAATCTTGTCCAATGAGAAACGTGTATCTTGTCTGATGGAATACGTGACGACGGCGTACACGTCATCCCGTTCGCTTGCCTCGGCCCCCTAACCAATCGCCACCTCAGCACTGGCAGGCCACTCCGTCGTCGACGACTAGCGCGCCCTGGCGAGTTCGAGCAATTCGTCCACGGTCCATTGGTCGTCCACGTATGTGCCGTATTTGGCCGCGAGCACCTGGCCGTCGGTGCCGATGAGAAAGTCCGCGGGCAGGCCGAGGTGTTCCTCGCCTCGCCCGGCGACCGCGCGCAGGCTCGGAGCGTGCCTGAGCCCGCGCGCGACAGCGTGGACAGAGCGCGGAGCCATGATGCGTCCTAGCGACATCGTCTCCACGCCGAACTCGGCGTAGAGCTTCTTGTCCGGGTCCGCGATCAGCGCGAACGGCAGGTCTGGCTGAAGCTCTCGCATCGTCTGCGCGCGCGAATGGAACACGACAACCTCCCGGATCCCGGAAGCCGCGATCTCGCCGTGCCGTGCGGCGATCGAACGAAGATGCCGATTGCATACCGGGCAGCCTGCATACCGGCGGAACTGCAGGTGCACCAGCCAGTCGGCGTCCGGGATGAATACGCGGTCGCCGTAGATGGTCGCCAGGTCTCGCTGACCGGCTAGGCCGCCGGTGTTCAGCCGCGTCATGTCGCACCTCGACCGCGTATCATGACAGATCGCGCAGGGCATCCTCGATGCCGCGGTGGAACGTCGGGTAGGCGTAGATCATGTGACGCAGCCGCTCGACAGTGACCTCGCCGTGCACGGCAACGGCGAGCGCCCCGAGCACCTCGCCGCCGTTGGGTCCCGCCGACGTGGCGCCGACGAGCACGCCTCGGTCGGCGTCGGCGATCAGCTTGATCACACCGGCGTTGCCCGCCTTGTGGATCCAGCCACGCGCCGTCGACGCTACGTCGGCCACGCCCACTCGCACGGCCACTCCCGCCTCGCGCGCCTGGGCCTGAGTGAGCCCGACCGAGCCGACCTCCGGATCGGTGAAGGTCACCCTGGGCAACGCGCGATAGTCGGCCATCAGGCCGTCCTGGCCGAGAATGTCGCGGACGATGATGCCGGCTTGGTAGGTCGCGACATGGGTGAATGCGCCGTGGCCGGTGACGTCGCCGACCGCCCACAGCCGCTCCCCCGCGCGCAACCGATCGTCGACGACGATGCGGTGCCTGGCCGGCCAGAGCCTGGAGGCGGTGCCGTTCATCGACACGTTCTGGTTCACCTGGGCCACATTCCAGCCCGACACTCGAATGGTGCCGTGAACCAAGCGCCCGGCCGCCCCTCTCTGTCCGGCGGCTGGACGTGACCACCGGCATGCCGCTGTGGCACCCATGAACACGGACCGAAACTGGACCGACTATCTCACCCGCTACCACGACGAACGCCCAGGCATCACCGAGGTCGCCTTCGAGCACGCCCGTGACCCCGAGGGCGGCACCCCCTACGACTTGGCTACTCGACGGGCTACCAGGGCGACGCCCGGGCCATGCCCTGGACATCGCGTGCGGCAGCGCACCGCTTCACCCGAGGCTGGCCGCCGCCGACAGCTACCTCGGCGTCGACATCTCCGAAGGCGAGCTCGCCTTGGCCAGGGAACGGGGGCGAGGTCCGGTCGTCCGCGCCGACGCCCGTCGCCTTCCGACACCGAGCGACTCGGTGGACACCGTGGTGTCCTCGATGCGCCTGATGCTCGTCACCCCGCTGGCGGACGCGCTGCACGAGATCACCCGTGTGTTACGTCGCGGCGGCACGGTCGCCGCCCTGGTACCGGCGCGATGGCCGCTACGCCTACGAGACGCTCAACCGCTGTTCGCCCTCGCCACATCTCTGCGTGGCCTCGGAACCATGCCCCAGCACCGGCGACGCCGCCCTGGCCGTACAGGCCCTCTACACGCTCGGCTACCTGGCACGCCGGATCGACACCGCCATAGACAGGCTGACACGCCTGGCACCGCGCGCCGAACTTCCGCTCCCACTCTTGCGCATCGTCGCCCGGCATACCTGACCGCAGCTCTGTCACTTGGCCTGTTGCCTCATGCGAGCACGGCGTTTCGCTGGTGATCACGTGTCGACCAGGTACGCGAGCATCGCGGCGGGTACCGCCCACGCTGCGTTGTCCCTCGCTGAGGTGTCCAGCACGTTGCGAGTCGCCAGCACGCCAGCCCATGGGCTGGCGTTGACTGTGCGGGCATCGCCGACCCATTTACCGGTTTCGGTGTACTTGCCCTCGAGCGCGGCCCCGGCCAGCCCAGCGCCGACAAAGTCCACCTCAGAGCCGGTCTCGGTACGGTGGAATGCGATTCGGTCGTGCTCATGCAGGTGACCGGGGTCGTCGGCCTCCAAGCCCCGTATCAGCGCGAGGCCGATCTGCTGCTCGACCAGAGCTGTCAGATCCGGCGGAGTCCACGCAGTGTTGCGAGCGTGGGCCAGTCGCGCGAGAAGCGAGTCAGTGAAGTACATCTTGCGTTGCCCACGCCGGCGCGGCTGCAACATGGCGTCGACTTGGTGGCATGGCCACAAGAGGTAGTTGTTGACCAGATCGTCGAGCCGGCGCTTGGTGGTCTCCATCGCCAGATCGCAGTCAGCCGCAACCGAACTGATGTTGACTGGGCTGGCTAGCCCTTTGGCCATACGGCTGAGCAAGGCGGACGTGTCGAGCTCGGAGAGTCCGGTGTCGTCGAAGGCGTCTCTGAATACGACGTCGAATAGCGTGTCGAGCAGTTCTTCCGGCACCTCCTGGCCGGCTTTCGCAGCGACCGCGGCCTGGGGATAACCGCCGTAGTGCAGATATGTCTCCCAGGCGTCCACGAGCACATCCAGCCACACGAGCAATTCTTCGCACGCTTCGACAAGGTCATGGCTGCGCAGCTTGGCCACGGGCTGTCTGGTGACTCCGGCGCGTGCAAGCTCAGGATTCAAAACGTGGGCGAAGCTTCGGAATCCCATGGGGAGCAGGCTGCGGTTGACCCCGGTCGCGCCACGACGTCCGGCAAGCAGACCGATCCCGTGGGTGAGCCCTTTAGCGTTGGAGCCGGTCAACACCACGGTCGCGGCACGAAACTCGGGATCGTTGTCCCGGAGCCACTTGATCGCCGCTGCCCATCCCTCGGAGACGCCGGTGATCTCGTCGAGAAACCAGTAACGGCTCTCGCCCTCGAGCAAACGTGGCAGACGCGTGCGACCGACCAGGGTACGAAGTTCATCGGCTCGCCAACCGTCGACCGCCATACGGATGATGCGGCGTGGCGCGACACCGCTGGCGATCAGATCTGCGACGGTTCGTTTTGTCTCTACGGTCTTGCCGACGCGTCGTGGGCCACGCAAGACGTAGAGACCGCCGGATGCGAGGTCATCGAGGCATTGGGGCCGGTATTCGATTCCGGACCGAGCCACCTCTACCAGATCGGGATCTACCAGGTCCCAGCTGTCATCTCTCCACCAAGGATTCGCCGCAGCCAACGCTTGAGCAAGAGCACCGACCTTCGTCGCCATCCGTCATCCTTAGGAGCAGTAAAGAAACTATAGGTTTTTAACCACATAGTGGTCAGAAACCTATAGTTTGTCAACCAGCGGACGAGAACTTCCGAGAGAGGAACACGAATCATGACTCCGCCCCGTCGTCGTCGGATCGCTCGCAGCGTACGGTGTCGCAGCGCACCTGCCCTATTCGTAGGTGTACGTACGTTCGATCAGGTGATTCGGCGAGACCAGTGTCTCACGCAGGATTCGCCCGTCCGGACCGAGCGTTTGCCGGACATAGATGCTTTTCGGCGCTGATCGCGAAGGGGATCTCGGTCGTGTCATCGTCGTCGCTGGAGATGGTCGGGGCGTTGATCACGCCGGAGCGGTAAGGCTGTAGGTCGATGAAGCCGGCGCCGTCTTTGCGCATATCGTCGCTGCGGAAGCCCGGCGGTGCAGTGGAGTCGCTGCCTACGCGGCCATCTCACGCCCACCTAAGCAGGTTCGGCCATCAACGTGTCGAGGCCACAATCGG
Source organism: Phytoactinopolyspora halotolerans (assembly GCF_010550675.1). Lineage (GTDB taxonomy): Bacteria > Actinomycetota > Actinomycetes > Jiangellales > Jiangellaceae > Phytoactinopolyspora > Phytoactinopolyspora halotolerans. The sequence goes on from NZ_JAAGOA010000015.1 coordinate 190,535, forward strand.
CAGGACCGAGCGTTGCTTCGTCGACGATGCCTTCATCGTAGATTCGGGGCCTGCGTGCGCATGACATTTGATCGTCGCCGGACTACGCGTACTTGCACAGCAAGGCGATGATGTCCGGGCCGAGCGGTCCAGGAGGCACAGATGGGCGAACCGCTTGCGACACTGGAATGTGTGCAGTCGGCTCAACTCTCGTCGAGATCGCGCATTCTGTGGTAGAACTCATCCTCGTCGATCTCACCAGCAGCGTAGCGCCGCCTCAGAACCTCTTCTGGCGTGTCCCGCCGCGTCAGCGAGCGTTCAGGCCGATCGGCGAGCTCGCGGATCAGCCAGATCGCGCCGGAGAGGATGAGAGCGAGAATGATCAGGGCGAACAACCCCCACAACAGCATCATCCACGGCCCCACTCCGGCCACTCCGTCCATCATGCAGGCATCACCTTCCGCTGAGGGATCCGATGCCATAGGTTCCCGAGCTGGGAACCTACAAACGCCGATGACCGAACCTCCGCACCGGCTGAGGCCGCGCGTCCGCAGTGGGTCAGATCCACTCTGGGCGGCCACGGGGAACACCACGGCGAAGGACTGCGCGAACAGCGGTGCGTCCTCGACGACGATCTTGCAGACCAGCACGCAGACGCTAAATGCGGGTCGGCACCAGCCAGGCTTGACGCTCAGTAGCTGCCGAGTGTGCCCCGGCGCTTGGCGGTGCGCTCGCCCAAGCCGAAGGCGAGGATGCCTGCGCCCAAGTACGCGAACGACACCACGAGCAGCGGCACCAGCCCGCCGATGCCCCAGAGCGAGGTGATGGACTCGCCGGTGAACAGCGCGGTGTAGAGGCTGCCGACACTGTCGGTGAGGGGAAGGGCATGGCTGGCATCCGCCCACCAGTCTGGTACCTCGATCAGCGGGATCGCACTGGCACTGAACAGCATCACCACCGTCAGCACGGTGTCGTTCACCAGCTGTATCCGCTTCCACACCAGGGTCGCTCCGGCGATGATGAGGGAGAAGCCGATCCCGGCCAGCATCACCATCGCCGCAGGCAATAACGCGGCGGCGTTCCAATCGATGCGGATCGGGACAAAGGGGGCGACGATGGCGAACGTGCCGGCGGCCACCACCAACGTCTCCAAGAACGCCGCGACCACGCGCCCGGCCGCCGCGACCAGCCACGAGGGCAACGGCGAGAGGTAGACCTGTTCAATGGTGCCGGCCTGGATCTCGGCGAGTAGCCGCCAGAACATCTTCACGACCTGCATGTAGAAGAAGATGAAGGGGATGAACCAGACCAGCAAGATGGATGTGGTCTCGCTGTCCAGCGTCCACTCCACTTCCCCGGCGGCGATGTCGCCTCCTTGGCCGAGCAGCGGGCCGAGCAGGAGGATGAAGACGCCGAACATGGGTAGCTCGATCAGGATCTGCAGGCGCTCGGACCAGGCGAACCGCAGCCCTTTGCGCACCTCGTTCCCTAGGGCGATCAAGAACCTGGCCATCATCGAGAATCTCGTACTCACGGGGGATGCGGTGTTCATCGTGGGCTCAGCCCTCCTTCACGTTGTGCGCGGCGAACGTTGACCCCGTAGAGAACCAGGCCCAACGTGGTGAGGACGACGGTGTGCACCAGCAGCCAGGGCAGCGTGCCGTCCGACCAGGCGGTGGAGAGTGGCTCACCGGCCAACGTGGTGTTGAGCACCTGCACGCCGAGCGCGGTGGGGATGACCCGCACGACGTTCTCCAGGACGTCGGGGAACATCGCGATGGGTACGATCATGCCCCCGAAGAACATGATCGCCATGTTGAACACGTGAGTGATAGCGCCGATGCTCGCTATCCGCACGGTCAGGGCGATGATCAGCAGAGCGTAGCCGAGCGCGTCGACAAGCGTGAGCACCACCGGTACCGCCATGGATGGATGCGGCTGATAGTCCAGGCCGAACCCGATGATGAAGACAGTCCCAAGCACGGCCGCCACGACCAGCCCAGGAACGGCCAGCGCTGCGACGCGGCCCAGCACCTGCGCCTGCGCCGACGCCGGGCTCAGCTGCACCTGTTCCAGCGTGCCACCGTTGATCTCCTCGGCGATCCCGCCGCTACCGTCGACGGCAGCAATCGACGCGACGACAACCGCCATGAGCGCCGGCAGGGTGAGCAGCATCAGCTCCTCGACGATGTGCCCGCCGCCGATGAAGAAGTTGATGCCCAGATATAGTGCGGCGTTCATGACCAGCCCGACGACCACCATCGATCGCCGTCGCCACGCCAGCAGTAGGCCCTTCGCGGTCTCGTTCGCAGCAAGCCGGACTTGAAGCCCTGCTCCGGCACCGGGACGGATGAGCGTCGGCTGGGAGAGAGCGGTCATGACGTTGTCTCCTTCGCCTGAGTCGGCTGGTTCGCACCGTCGTCACCCACACGGTCGTCGTCGCCTACGCTGTCGTCGTCGGCGTGGATGAGCCGGAGGAAAACCTCCTCCAGGCTGGGCTGTGCCCGCGCCACTGACACCAGCGGCGCTCCAGCCGCCCGTAACTGGGCTAGCAACGCGTACAACGTGTCTTCGTCGGTGTCGCGCAGCGTGACCCGGGTCTCGTCGTCATGCGGCTCCGTCGTGGCGCCGTCAGGCAGAACGCGCGCGAGAACATCGAGCGAACCTGTGGCGACGCGCACCTCGAAGCGATCCTCGGCATGCCGAGCCAGCAGTTCGGCGGTGGGCAGGTCAGCGATGATCTCCCCTTCCTTGATCACCGCGATCCGGTCCGACAGCTCCTGAGCCACCTCCAGCTGATGGGTGGTGAGCACGATCGTCTTGCCCTCGTCCGCGGCCAGGTGGGCGATCCAGTCCTTGAACGTCCGCGCCGCCTCGACATCCAGGCCGAGCGTCGGCTCGTCCAGGAGGAGGATCGGCGGGTCGGTGATCAGAGCCGCCGAGACCGCGACCTTCTGCTGCATGCCACGTGAGAACGAGCTCACGGTCTCATTGCGCCGCTCCCACAGGCCCAGTTCGGTCAGCAGCCGCCGCGCGCGCGGCTTGATCTCGCCACCGCGCAGACCCTTTAGCCGGCCGAAGTACATCAGGTTCTCCCACGCCGACATGGGCCAATACACGTTGCGAGACCCTTCGAGCACGGCTCCGATCTGGCGCACCGCGTTGCTGCGATCTCGCGCCACGTCATGCCCGCCCAGCCGGATCGTCCCCGAACTCGGCGTGACCAGGCCACCGAGCATCTTGATCGTGGTGGTCTTCCCCGCCCCGTTCGGGCCGAGCAAGCCAATCACCTGGCCCCACGGCACCGACAACGTTGTCGGCTTCACCGCTGCGAACGCCTTCTCCCCGCGCCCATATACCTTCCCCAGGCCGTCCAGCTCTATCGCCGCATCAGGTCTGGTACGAGCCCTCATGTGCTCGTCAACCACTGTGGTAGGCACGATATCCCTCCAAGACTTATGCCATAAGTTTCGATGTGGCGACGCTAAAACTTATGGTGTAAGTTGTCAAGAGTGACGACGACATCCGCCTCGACTACCGACACCCGCACACCGCTGAGCCGGGAACGGATTCTCCACGCTGCCCTCGACTACATCGATCAGCACGGGCTAGAGGCACTGAGCATGCACAAGCTCGGCGCCGCGCTCGGCGTCAAAGGCATGTCGCTGTACAACCACGTCGCCAACAAGGACGACGTCCTCGACGGCGTCGTCGACGTGCTCTGGGCGGAGGTTGAGAACGAGGCCCCACCGGACGCAGACTGGCGGGCGGGTTATCGGCGCTTTGCTCATGCGCTGCGCGATACCATGCACCGCCATCCGAAGGCCGCCGCGCTCATCGGTTCGCGACAGGTCATGCCCGAACCCGCATTGCGCTGCGTTCAAGCGCACATCGCCGCCGCCGTCGACGGCGGTCTCGCAGAAGAGCGCGCGTACGCATTGCTGCGCACGATCAACTCGTACGCCCTCGGCTACGCCTTCGCCCTCCTCAGCTGGGGCCTGGGCGGCCCGGGGTGCGCACCGTCCATCAGCCACCTGCTACGCCCGGGCACCTCCGACGAGCTAGCCGGCGTGGCCGAGGTCTTCTGTGGACAGTCCGATCCGGACGCCGAGTTCGAGCTCGGCCTCAGCCTCATGCTCGCCAGCACCGAACCGGATTAGCTCGGTTCGTAGCGCAACAGTGCGGTCGCCAGCTCACGAGCGACGTCGAAACCGTCGTCCATCTCCAGCATGACAACGTCGTCCCGCCCGGACGCCCACATGTCGCCCTCGGCCCGCGAGCGGAAGAAGAAGCTGTGGTGACAGAACGTGCCCCAGATCGCCGCCTTGGAGCTCATGTCCACCTGGTCCGTGTCGCGCGCGGGCCAGCTGATGACCGCATACACCGGATCCAGGTCAGTGATCCCGGAGGGACTGACCCTCAGCCGCACGGTTCCGCCCGAGCCGGGCGCCTGGGATTCCACGGCGATCTGCTGGTTGAGCACGAAGGAAAAGATCAGCGTGTCCATCGCGCACCAGGCCCACATTCGCACGCCATCGACGCTCATCTGGTGAGCCGTCGGGTTGTAGGTCACCCCCAGGCCGACGATGTCGCCGTCCTCGCCGCGTTCCGTCCACGCTTCAAGCAGCTCGTCGGCCTGTACACGATCGACGCCGAGATCGGCGACCACCCCACGAGCCCGCTCGCGGGTTACGGGGCCCTCCTGCGCAAGCAGCCGCAAGGTGCCCACCAGTAGTCGGGCCGGGCCTGGGCCGAGATCGAGCCCGCCGCCAGGTGTGGTCAGGTCGCTCAGAGCGAGTGTCGTGTCTGCGCTGGTCATCGCCTACGCCTCCGTACGTGAGATTGGCTGTTCGGCTTTCGGCGTCGACGCTACGGTCTGACCCCGGGGTGAGGGTCAAGCCTCAACGCGCCAAGCCGGCAAAGCTCTCACGCCACGCCGCACCGGGGATCGTCTGCCCAACATCTGCTCTCGCCCGCCAGCTCAGCCTGGTGGGCCGCCTCGAACTCATCGATCCGGGCCAAGGTCTGCTGCAACTCGGCGATACGCGCGTGAATCCGATCGCGCGACACCTGCAGCCGCTCGGCCAGACGTGGCCCTATCGGCCCGCCGTTGCGTTCCGGGAAGGTTCTCGCCAGCTCGCGGATCTCAGCCACGGTCAGCCCCAGGCCGCGCAGAGTCCCGATCCACTGCACACACCACAACGCATCGGAATCGTAGAGCCGATAGTTCGTCGCGCTGCGGCCGATCGTGTAAACCAGGCCCCAGTCCGTGTACTGCCGCAATGTCTTGATCGGGACCCCCGTCTGCCGGGACAGCTCCCCCACGGTCATCGCGCGGCCGCCATTCGTACGCATGGCCGGGATGCTAAAGCTTCCATTTCAGTGGAACGTCAAGTGCTCGGCCGCTGTTAGGCGCCCAAGGTGCCGCTCAGCTCCCGCAGAGCTGTTTCGATTTCGGCCACGATCGCCGAGTCCGACGGATCGACGTGGCGGTCGAGCGTGACCTGCCACACCGTCTGCTCCGAGCCAGGAGCCCGGCGAGCTCTCACCCGCGCACCGCCCCGATCACCGAGGGATACGTGAGTGGTGAGCAGGATCGTCGACGCAACACGCTCCCGCGCCAGCTCGACCAACGGGCTGCTCTCGGTCAGCTGCAGCGCAATAGGCCGCGGACGCTGGGGCGTGAGGACCGCTAACTCCAGCACGTTCCGCGACTCGTCCCAATGGACCCGGGTGACCTGTTCCCACCCGATACGCGTCCACGAGTGGTCAGCATGCTGATACAGGCTTCGCTCGGTAGGGACGAGCCAGTTCCCGGCGACATCGCAGAGGATGCTGAGAACATGCTCGCCCTGCGCCAACGGGATCTGTTCCAGAATCTCGGCGCGGACCCGGCGTCGCTCCGACACCCCTCGGTCCATGTGCGCCACGCCTCCCATGGCCTCGCGATAGGCGCGGGCACGCGTCGGCGACGCCGACCTCGCGCCCGCACGACACACGCTGCGACAGCAGGAGCGGCGGCCGAACGAACCCGCGAGAACGTGCCAGCACCGCACCGGAACAGATGACCTGGGCCATGATGACCACTCCCTCACGAGGGCTCCGGTCGGCAATCGATTGTCGTAGCACCATGGTGATCACGCCTGACCGACAGCCATCAGTAATGACGCTCACGTACGGCCGCCCTCGGTTGCCCGAGCCGTCGCCACGCACGACATCCAGCGATGGAAGCCTGCACCGGACATCTACCGCCACGCCGCTCATCCAAGATCAAGTAGCTTCGATATAGCGGTCGCGGCAGCGCCCTACTGGTGTTGGATGAGTTGGCCGTAGCAACCGTCGTCGGGCAGCTCACCGGCGCGCTGAAGCAGCGCCCGCAGTTCCTCGCGGGCATGTTGCATCTCCGCGATCCGGCGGTCGAGCTCGCCGAGGCGCACATGGGCGACGTCGAGCACGTAGCCGCAGGGGCGCTCGCCGCGTTCGCGAAGGGCGAGGACTTCGCGGATCTCGTCCAGGGTGAGATCCAACCGCTGGGCCCGGCGGATAAATGCGACGCGTTCGACATCGTCCTTGCTGTAGATGCGACATCCGGCGCTGCTGCGGTCGACGTCGGGCAACAGGCCGATGGACTCGTAGTACCGGATGGTTCTCGTGTTGACCCCAACATGTTCGGCAAGCTCACCGATGCGCATCACGTGCTCTCCTTCAAAGCCTGGCTCATCAGCTGACGCACCGCGTGCGAGGACCTGGTCCGCACGACCTTCGAGACGTAGTCCGACAGCAGGTGGTACGTCGTGATGAACACCGCGACGGCGAAGAAATGCCCCGCCGGGACTCATCGCTGACAAACAGACCCAGCAGCCCTCCGGCCAGCCCTGCGAACACCCCGAATTCCAGCAGGACGTGCTGGTTGAGAATTCCGCGGCGCAACGACGCCCACGCCATCCTCTTGACGAACCACGCGGTGACGAACATCGTCTCCAGCGCGAGAGCGAACATCACCCACGTCAGATATGGATGCTCCAGCACCGTGAAGGACGGTTCCATCCCCAGGAACATCAACACCGCGGTGATCCCTGCGAGCGCACCCGCCACGATCATCCGGTTCCGCGCGATGTGCAGCTCGCTCTCTTCCTCCTCGAAGGAGCGGACCTTGTCCGGGTCACGGTAGGTGTAGCCGACCTGCTCCAGCGTCCGCCGCAGCTCATCCTCACTCACCACGTCCGGGTCGTAGCGGATCAGCCCTCCTCGTGCGCCAACGACACCCGACATCGTGCACACCCTCCATCCGCGAATACGCCTTGCGGATGGTGCTCGTGCAGAACGAACACGACATCCCGCCGATCTTCATCCGGTAGGTCGCCTCGCCCGCATCAGCAGTGAGTTCACTGGTCGCGTGCTGATCCTCGGTGTAGTCATCGTCATCCTCTCCGGCCAGGCTCAATCCACCTCTAGCTCTCGTGCCACGGTGAACCTTCCAGTCGCTAGAAGGTCAAGGTCGGTCAAGCTGATCTCTGTCATCTCGCTGACAGTTCCAAGATCAACGTCGTTTCCCGCATTCCTCCCCGGGTAGTCGTCGGCTGGACGGCTATTCGACCGGCTCAGCGCGCTGGGTACGGCTTGGGCCAGCAAAGCACCCGATCTGTTGTCATCGAGAAGAGGAGAGTTGGTGTTAGCCGATCATGTCGGAACGGTTTGACGCGATCGTTGTCGGTATGGGGCCAGGAGGCGAGGTCGCCGCCTCCGAACTGCTCAAAGCCGACCAACGGGTCGCCATCATCGAGCGGGAACTGATCGGCGGAGAGTGCGGCTACTGGGCATGCATCCCGTCGAAGACTCTGCTACGCCCACCCGAGGCCCAGCACGGAGCGGCACAGGCCGCCGGCGTCGCCACCCCCGCCCTGGACTGGCCACAGGCCGCGGAGTATCGCGACACCATGATCCGTCACCTCGACGACAGCGCGCAGGTATCCGGCTACCAGGACAAAGGTGCCACGGTGGTGAAGGGACCGGGTTCCATCACCGCGCCAGGCACTGTGGAAGCCGACGGGCGCACACTGCAGGCCGAACGCATCATCGTCGCCACCGGCTCTGATGCCGCGGTGCCACCCATTGACGGCCTGGATCACGTCGGGGCCTGGACGAATCGGGAGGCCACCACGCTCACCGAGATACCAGTGCGCTCGCTTGTCCTGGGCGGCAGCGCCGTCGGTGTCGAACTGGCACAGATGCTCGCTCGGTTCGGATCCCACGTCACTCTGGTCGAACTCGCCGACCAGCTCGTACCCGGCGAAGAACCCAAGGTCGGCGAGCTGAGCGCAGCATTCCTCCAGGACGACGGCATCGACATCCGCGTCGGATCCGGCGTGGACCAGTTCACGCGCAATGGCTCGTCCACCACCGCTCGGCTCAACGACGGCGCCACCGTCGACGTGGACCAGGTGATCGTGGCAACCGGACGCACCGCACGCATCAACGGGCTCGGCCTGGACGCAGTCGGGATCAACGCTGACCAGAAGGGCATTCCTATCGACGACCGATGCCGGGCAGGCGACGGTATCTGGGCCATCGGAGACGTCACCGGCATCATGCAGCTCACCCACGTGGCCAAATACCAAGCACGCATCGCCGTCGACAACATCCTCGGCGGAAACCGCCGGATCGACTACGCAGGAATCCCCCGCGTCATCTTCTCCGACCCGGAGATCGCCGCTGCGGGAATGACCGAGCAGCAGGCGAACGAACAAGGCCACCACGTCGCTCACGTCACCGTCGAGCTGCCGAAGACCCTCGCCCGACCATGGACATACGAAAGCGAACCCCGCGGCGAGATGGGCCTGCTTGTCGACACCGGAGAGGACGTACTCCTCGGCGCGTGGGCGGTCGCCCCGCTGGCCGGCGAGTGGATCCACCTGGCTTCCCTCGCGATCCGGGCCAGGCTCGGCGTCGACCACCTGCTCGACTTCGTCGCGCAGTTCCCCACCTACACCGAAAGCTACCTCTTAGGTGTCGAACAAGCACTCAAGCGCAAGCCGTGACCCGTTCAGTGAGGAGGACCTGACACCGGCCACCGCTCACACAAGCTGTACGAGACGACCACCGACCGAATCGCCGGAGCGTGCGGCTTCTGCGCTCGAGCGTTCGACGCCGAAGAGAGTCTCGAACACGCGCACGTCGACCTCCTCAAGGAGTACGACGACCACCCAGCGCCCGTCAGCTCGTGAACTCCGGCACCAGGTGATCACCTTCTGAGCCGACGGCGCCGCCGACGCCGGCGTTGTTCGATTCCCGGCTTGCCGTCGGGCTTCCCGACCACGAGGGCAGTCCTGGCCCGGCCATCCGGGTGCCTTTCCAGAAGGACCCTCCACCCAGGCGTACATCTAGCGTTCCTCCACACTGACCAACGTTCCGGTCGCGTGCACGCGGTGCGAAGACCCCCACCGCGGCCAGCATGTGGTCAGCGTCAGCCGCTCCTCGGCCGGCTCGACCCCGCTGGCCTCGCCCGGAACCGGATCGGCGACCCAGGTGTCCTGGATCTCGATCTTGTTGCCGTCGGAGTCACCGTCCGGCACGTCGTCGAGCTCGTACGTGAAGACACCGTGGTCAAGGACCTGCGACGACTCATCGCCGCATACGACGACGCGTCCGGCGTCACCGTCGCCTTCAACCGCAACGTCCTGCACGTGATCAACCGCTCCCTCGGCGCCGACTTCAGCCCGCATTCCTTCGACCACGTGGCCGCCTGGAACGCCACCGGCCAATGGATCGAGATGCGGCTCAGAGCCAAGTGCCACCAGACCGTGAGCATCCGGGGCCTCGAGCTCGTCGTCGACTCGCCGCCGGCGAAGAGATCCGCACCGAGATCTCCGCCAAGTTCCGACGCGATAAGGTCGCCACCGAATTGGCAACCGCGGGATTCACTCTCACCTCATGGTGGACCGACCCGGCCGGCGACTTCGCCCTGTCGCTCTCCAGACCCGCCGACATCCAGTAGCCACCCGGGCAACTCATCGCCTGCCCCGATGTCGACACGTGAATGGCCTGGCCGCCGAGTGGGCTTTCCGGTGGAGGTGACGGCCAGGTCATCAACCATCCTCCGCTGCCTTGCGCCGGCGCTCAGTAACCACGATCACACATCGGCAACCACTGCCCTCGGGTGGCCGGGCGCGAAATCGGGGACGGTTCAATCGCCTGCAGCGGCCTCCAGCCCCGCCACGTCGACGACGGTGATCCGCCCCCGGCCGAGTCGCACCAAGCCTCGCTCGGCGAACTCGCCGAGCACCTTCGTGGCGGTCTCTCGCGACGTGCCGACCAGCGCAGCCAAATGCTCATGGGTCAGGCTGATCTGCCGCCCCCGCGACAACATGGTCGAGCGTGGACTGTCCTGCGCCAACGTGCACACCGTGGAGGCGATACGCTGCGGAACGCTCTTGAACACGCTCTCGGTCAGCCGCCGTTCCATCTCCCCCAGCCGCCGGCCGAGCGTCTCCGCGATCCGGATGGCGATGCGCTGATCCGCCAGCAAGAACGTATGCACGTCCGCTTTACTCATCACACACACGACGGACTCGTCGATCGCCTCGGCGAAGTTGTCATACATCGACTGGCCGAGCAGCACCATCTCGCCGAAGATCGTTCCCGGCGTGATGATCGCCGTCGTCAACGCCCGGCCGTCCTCCGAGACACGGAACACGCGGATCCGGCCCCGCTTGAGAATGAACAGCGTCTCGACCGGGTTGTGCGGCGAGTACAGCACCTCGCCCGGCGCGTACGTGCGCATCGGCGCGTTGTCGGCGATGATCTGCATCTCGGCATCCGACAGATCGCAGAAGATGTCGACCTCGCTCAAGCACCAGGTTTTGTCGAGCGCGGCCGCACGCTCCATCTGGCTCATCTCCTCGCGCCGACCCGGTGCCCACGGGGGAGGACGCTCGCCCCATCGCTGCCTGTCCAAGGCATCGATCCCTTCAGCCAGACAATACGACATCGGGACCTCGTCGTCACCGCCCTGTACCAACCTGCTCATGGGGCGCGTCCTCCGATGGTCTACCGCCGCGCCAGCTTCGGTACCAGCAGCACATACACCACGGCCAGCAGCAGGCCATAGAACAGATGCCCGACGAAACTCTGCCACTGCGGGTCGCCGATCTCGAAGATCATCTCGTCCATGCCCAGCCACGCCGGCATGATCCACAGCGCGCCGACCAGCCACCACGCGACGCCATACAGCAGTCCCAGCAGTGCAGCCGGTCCGAGGCTGTCGATCCAACGGAAGAACAGGAGTACGAAGATCGCTCCGAACAACGCCGAGTTGAACAGGTGCACGAGCCACCCCACACCCTCTGAACTGCTGTTGATCAGATCCGCGACCATCGGCATCATGCCCATCGCCTGCATCAGAATGCCGAATCCCACACCGCCTACCAGGCCACCGACGATGCCGGCTCCCACGCGCATCGGTAAGCCGACCTTGGTGGACGTCGTCTGTGCGTCTGCCATCACTGAACCTCCAGCCACTCGTTGATCCCTCCAGTCCAGCGACGAAGCTACGCCGACGAGATCGATGCTTCGGTGATCCAGCACACACACAACGGCTTCAGATCCGTAAGCCCAGACACGCAAAGGCTGGGCTGGACGCCCATGACACGCCCGAGAACGGGCACATATGTTGGCCGCTAACCCAAGACGCCGTCAGCCCGTGAGCAGATAACGTGAAAACGCCCTCGAAGGAAATCCTCCGAGGGCGTCTTACCGGGTCTTCGGATCTCAGCGGGGAGGCCGTCCTTCGGGGCGGCCTTCTTTGTGTCCTGCGTGGCTTGTGCGGATCGGGGACGAAGGTGCCGCAGTCTTTGATGTGTGAAGAACAAGTACCGTGACACC
>NZ_JAAGOA010000016.1 GCF_010550675.1 Phytoactinopolyspora halotolerans
GAACCGGCCCCGCCCACCAGCAGCCGCCCCACCAGGCATCTCACCCGGCGAGGCAGAGCTACAAGCAGCCGAATCGAACATGTGTCCATGCTATTCGAACACCCGTACCCCCGCAACCAAGATCCACCCCGCCACCCAGACGATCGCGTTCACCCACAGGGAACACCCGCCGAACACCACCCAGACCGCCACCGAAGGGCGCGCCCACGGACGCGTACCCGGAGGCCCACGACGCAACGCCACAGCCAGGCATGCCTCACGCCGACTTCGGCGGACCCTCCTCGATGCGCATCCGCCGCTGATCACGCGTCTCCGTCTCACCCTCCGGGAAATCGAGGGCCCACGTCACTCCGGCCGCCTCCAGCTCCCCCGGCCCCGCCGCATCGGTCAGGACGCCGACCACGTCGAACCCATCCGGCCGATCCAGCTCGGCCACCATCTCCGCCAGCTCCTCCGGCGTCGGGACGCGCGGTCCAGCGGACGGGAACACACCCTCCATCCGGCGAGCCCGGGCCATCGTCCGTGCTCGCCGTATCGTCGCCGCCACCCAGATGGGCGGGCGGGGACGCTGGACCGCCGGCGGATCGAGCTGCGCGTGGACGCTATAGAACTCGCCGTCGTGGTCGACCCGCTCACCGCGCATGAAGGCGTCCAGCAGAGGCAGCGCCTCGTCCAGCCGCGCCCCATGTTCGCGCTGATCGACGCTCTCCCCGAAGGCGCCGTACTCGGCCTCGGCTGGAGCACCGAGCCCCACACCCAGCACCGCGCGACCACCGCTGAGGTGATCCAAGGTGACCACTTCTTTCGCCAGCTTCCACGGTCGCCGCCGCGGCACCGGCGTCACGAGCGTGCCGAGTAGCGTCCGCTCGGTACGCGCCGCAACCGCGCCCAGCACCACCCACGGGTCAAGCATCCGCGGCATCGCGTTGACGTGATCCCACAGGAAGAATCCATCCCAGCCGGCCCGCTCCGCGACGACCGCCAACTCCACCAGCGCACCGGGGTCACCGACGTTGGGCACACTGATTCCATAACGCATGCGCCCATATCTACCGTGCGGCACTGACACCGGCCGGTGGATGTCACCCGCGCTCGTACCGACGGCGCACCGTCATTGGGCCGATGCCTCAGCGAAGGCGTCCGAACGCAGCCACTCGGCCACCTCGCGGATCCCATCGACGACGTCGACCCCGCCGGCCGCCAGCACGGACCGGCTCGGAAGCATCAACACCCGCCCTCCGGCGACGGCGGGCAGCCCGGCCACGGCGTCGTTGCCGAGCAGAGAGCCGAACGACTCCTCGCCCTTGCCCATCACGTCGACCAGCAGAATCGCGTCCGGCGCCAGGCTGACGATCTGCTCCGGGTCGGCCGGCATGGTTCCGCGGATTCCCGCTTCTTCCACCGCCGGTATGCCGCCCGCCCGCCGCACCACATCGGCGGTCATCGACTCCGGCCCGGCGATGAACGGGTTCTCGGCCTGGTTGGTCAGCACGAGAACCGTCGGCGCGTCCGCGGATTCCCCGGCCTGCTCGACCTCGGCGGCGATCTCGGCCAGCTCCTGCTCCATCTCGGTGATCAGCTCATCCGCGCGTTGCTCGGCGTCCGTGCCCAGGGCCCGCGCAATGGTGCGATAGTTCTCCTGCACCTGTGTCACGCTGCCCCAGTTGTTCTCGATGGCGACCAGCGGCACGTCGGTCTGCTGCAGGAGCTCCTCCGCGTCTTCCTCACCGTCGTGCCGGGCGGTCAGTACGACCAGATCCGGCTCCCAGGCGAGCACCTGCTCGGGGTCGAGACCGCTGCTCGGCGGAACCATGTTCGGCACCTGCGCCATCTCGTCCGGGTGATTGCCGAGCGTCTCGTTGGTGGTACTGGCCGGGACGGCGACCAGCCGGTCGACACCGGCAAGCGCGCGTACCGCCTCGGCGGCGTCGCTGGACAGTGCGACGACGCTGCTCGGGCCGTCGCCGTCCGCGGCGGCGTCGTCCCCGGGTCCGTCCGCGGCGTCGTCTCCGGGTTCGTCCGCGGCGTCGCCCGCCGACTCGTTCGTGGATTCGTCCGCGGCAGCCGACCCCGCGTCGCTGCCGCCGTCGTCGCTGCCGCCGCACGCCACCAGGGCGAGCGCGAGGACGGACGCGGCCGCGGCACGCACGAGCGTGGATGACCCGCCGACCATCGGACGCCGCTGGAGGAGGGACCGAGACATGATGCCTCACTTTCTGTGCTGTGGAACGGCGAGATCGTCGACGTCGAGCGCGGTGATGCGCAGCGAGCCGGTCGTGACGTCGTCGTCGACGATCGCCCGGACGCCGTAGATCTCGGCGAGTGTCTGTTCGGTCAGGACCTGTGCCGGAGGGCCGGTCGTCACCAGGCGGCCGGCGTCCATCAGTGCCAATCGGTCACAGAACCGCGCCGCCTGCTCGAGGTCATGCAGCACCGCGACGACCGCGAGCCCGCGCGCAGCCTGGCGGCGCAGCACCTGCAGGACGTGCAGCTGATGCCGCAGATCCAACGCCGCCACCGGCTCGTCGAGCACGAGCACGGCAGTCCGTTGCGCCAGCGCCTTGGCCAGCTGGACCAGCTGACGTTCCCCACCGGAGAGCGTGGTCACCAGCTGCTCGGCCAGCCGGTCCGCGCCGGCCTCGGCCAACGCGTCGTCAGTGATGCGATGGTCGACCGGGCGCAGCGGTTCGAACCGCCCGACGTGTGCGTGCCGGCCCATCAGGACGACGTCACGGGCCGTGAAGTCGAAGTCCATGGCGGTGTCCTGGGGCACGTACGCCAGCCGGCGGGCGCGTTCGGCGGGACGGAATCGGGTGATCGGGGCACCGCCGACGGTCACCGACCCGCGGGATGGCACCGCGACGCCGGCGAGCACCCGGACGAGCGTCGTCTTTCCGGCGCCGTTGGGACCGATCAGACCCAGCACCTCGCCGCCGGGGACGCTCAGGCTCACGTCGTCGACGATGGTCAGCCCATCGATGTCGACCCCGACACGATCCGCGCACAGGCCGGTCTGAGTCTCGTTCACGCCCGGACCACCCGCCGTCTGCGCAGGACGAGAAGCAGGAAGATCGGCGCGCCGAGGAATGCGGTCACGGTCCCGGTCTGCAGCGTGACCGGCGAGAACAGCATCCGAGCCAGCAGATCGGCCAGCACCAGGAAGGCGCCGCCCACCAGCGCGGCGCCAGGCAGCAGCACTCGGTGGTCCGGGCCGAGCAGGAGCCGGATCAGGTGCGGGATCACCAGCCCGACGAATCCGATGATGCCGGCGACGGCGACGGCCGCTCCGGTGAGCACCGCGGCGAGGACCAGCAGGATGCGCCTGATCCGCACCACGTCCACCCCGCTGGCCTGGGCATGCGCTTCACCGAGCAGCATGACGTTCAAGTCGCGAGTGAAGGCGAGCACGGCGGCGACGGCGACGACGGCCGGCGCCGCCACCATCTGCACGTGCGTCCAGGTCCGGGCGACGAGATCACCGTTGAGCCAGAAGACGACGCCGCGCAGCGCCTCGTCGTCGGGCGCGTTCGTGACCATCGCACTGACGACGGCGCCGAACAGGGCGTTGAGGGCGATACCGATGAGCAACAACGTCGCAATGGAACGGTCACGGCGGGCGGCGGCGACCGCATAGACGAGGACGAGGGCGCTGAGCGCACCGACGAAGGCGCCGACGGGCAGCACCCACGAACCGGCCGCCGTGGCACCGGAGACGATGGCAGCGACGGCGGCCACCGCCGCGCCGCTGGATACCCCGAGGACGCCCGGTTCGGCGAGCGGATTGCGGAACAGTGCCTGCATGACGGCGCCGGCCACGCCGAGTGCGGCACCGACGAACAGCGCGACCAGCACCCGGGGCAGGCGGATCGAGTCGATGATCGCCGCGTGCTCGCCGCTGTCGTCGCCGAGCACCGCGCGGACCGTGTCGGCGAACGGGATCCGCACCGGCCCCAGCGAGACCGCGATCACCACGGCCATGACCAGGAGGACGGCGAACACGGCGAACGCGAGGACGACCCGGATGCGCCGACGCCGCCGGTCGCGGCCGGATCCGGGTGGAGCAGGCCCATGATACGGATCGGATGGGCTCCCACCGAGGCGATCACCGTCGGTGACGGCCGGAGAGCTCATCGATCCTCGCATTCAAACGACACTCATTATCATTTTATCTGACGTTAGACGACACCATGGCGACGGCACAAATCCGGCCCGTCGCACGGAGGCAGCCACCGGCGAGATCCTCGACCGGCCCGCGACGCCGATACGACCTCGGACCTGCACCCCCTTGACACTCCGCCGCATCCCATCCATAATCAACCTATTGGTTGATCAACCGAAAGGTTGAATACGATGGAAGACGATCAGCTGAGCGCCACCTTCGCTGCGCTGGCCGACCCGACTCGCCGGGCCATCCTGGCGCGCCTGGCGGACGGTGAGGCGACGGTCAATCAGCTGGCCGAGCCGTTCGAGATGAGCCTCCAGGCGATCTCCAAACACCTCAAGGTGCTCGAGCGGGCCCGGCTGATCACCCGGGGCCGCGATGCGCAGTGGCGGCCATGCCGGCTGCAGACGGCACCACTAGAGACAGCGTCGGAGTGGATCGAGCGTTACCGGCACGTCGCGCGAGACCGGCTCGACCGCCTCGACAAAGAAATCCAGAAACTCAAGCAACAGCAGGAAGGGCAGAACCATGAGTGAGACCGAGATCATCGTCGAGCCGAACCGGCAGGACATCATCCACAAGCACACCTTCGACGCCCCGCGGGACCTTGTCTTCCGCGCCATCACCGAACCCGAGCTCGTCCCCCAGTGGTGGGGACCCCGGGACCTTTCCACCGAGGTGGATGTGATGGACGCGCGGACCGGCGGCCGCTGGCGGTTCATCAACCGCGACGCGGATGGGAACGTGTACGCGTTCAGCGGGGTATTCCACGAGGTCACCGCCTCCGAGCGAGTCGTTCAGACCTTCGAGTTCGAGGGCATGCCGGGTCACGTCGCGCTGGAGACGCTCACCCTGGAGGAGGCCGATGGCAAGACCACATACGTGGCACGCACGCTGTTCCAGTCGGTCGAAGACCGCGACGGAGCGGTGCAGTCCGGCATGACGGAAGGCGCCCAGGACACCATGGACCGGCTCAGCGAGGTCATCGAGAAACTCCGCTGAGACCGCAGCTTCCATGATCATCGAGGCTGAGCGGGACTATCACCCCTGACATCCTCGATGATCATGGAAGGCGTGCGGGGAGGGAAGAGTCAGGTCGCCACCTCGTCCTCAAGGGCGAACGAGCCGGTGACCACCTCTCCGGCAGGGTGGTACGTCGCGATCACGGCTCCCGCCTTGGTCGTCCTGGCGCCGGTGAGCGTGAACGCCGAGCGGGTGCAGCCGTCCGGGAAGAGCTTCTTGCCGGCGCCCAGCACCACCGGGAACGTCAGCACGTGGTGCTCGTCGATGAGGTCATGCTCGCGCAGCGTCTGGATGAGTTCACCGCTGCCCCACACCTGGATCTCCCGCGCGTGCTGCTGCTTCAACGCGGCAACCCGGTCGGCGACGTTCTCGGCGATGAGCGTCGTGTTGTTCCAGTCGGCCGACTTCAGCGTCGTCGAGGCGACGTACTTCGGCAGGCTGTTCAGGGCGCGGGCCACCGGATCGTTCTCGTCGGTGACGCGCGGCCAATGCGCGGCGAAGATGTCGTAGGTCTTCCGCCCCAGGAGGAAGGCGTCGGCCCGGGACATCACCTCGTTCACGAACGCGCCCATATCCTCGTCGACGTGCGGAACCTGCCAGCCGCCGACGTCGAATCCACTGCTGGGATCCTCCTCAGGTGTGCCCGGCGCCTGCAGCACACCGTCCATCGAGACGAACGTCGTCGCCACCACTGTGCCCATCGTTCACTCCTGTCCTGTGATGCGACGCGAGCCCGAGCCGCTCTGGATGGCCCGGCGCTGACCCGCGCCTTCACCCATGCGTCGAACGACGGGCGTCGGATTCGACAGCCGGCGGTGCATTTCTCGCCTTCCGTTTCCGTGGGAAGAAGTAGGCGGGTATCAGAATCAGCGTCAGCAGCCCGAACGAGACCCAGAACGCCTGCCCGAACGCATTCGCCAGCAGTGGCGCGGCCGCCTCCCGCGCGTCGGCCGGTATCGAGCCCATCTGGTCGATCCCACCGTCGGCTCCGGACAGTCCGGCCTCCTCGAACTCCGCCGCGCTCGCCCGGGTGAACACCATCACGAGCAACGCCGACCCGAGCGAGCCGCCCACCTGCTGGATGGCGGAAACGGTGGTCGCACCACGGGAGACGGCCGCCTTGCTCAGCCTCGAGTAGGAGGTGGCGATCGTCGGCATCATCACCGCGCCGAAGCCGAGGCCGCGGACGAACAGCGCCAGCGCCAGCCATACGTACGACGTCTCCGCGCCGACCGCACCGTACGGCGCGGTGCCCAGCAGCGCCAGCACGACGCCCACCGGCACCACGTAACCGGCGCCGGCCCGGTCGGTGATCCGGCCGGCCAGCGGCATCGCCACCATCGCCCCGAGACCCTGTGGAGCCAGCAGCAGACCAGCACCGAAGGCGCCTTCACCGCGGACGTTCTGGTAATACAGCGGCAACAGCAGCATGGCGCCGAACATCCCGACGGCTATCAGTAAGATCGCCACCGATCCGCTGGCGAAGGTCCGGTTGGCGAAGAGCCGGACGTCGACGATCGACGACGGCCCGATCTTCAGGCTGTACATGACGTAGCCGGCGACGAGCGCGGCACCGGCGATCAACCACCCGATGACCCCCCACTCGGCGAAGCCGGCCCGTGCGCTCGCCTCGGAGAGACCGTAGAGCAGGCAGACCAGGCCGCCGGAGAGCAGTACCAAGCCGCGGTAGTCGAGACGCCCCGGCTCGGCAAGCGCTCCGCCCGCAGGCAGCTTGCGTACGGCGAGCCAGACCGCCAAGGCGCCGACAGGCACGTTGATCAGGAAGATCCAGTGCCAGCTGACATGCTGGACGATGAATCCGCCGAGGACGGGGCCGAGGACCGGGCCGAGCAGCATCGGCACGCCGATCAGGCTCATCGCCCGGCCCATCCGTTCCGGTCCGGCCGCCCGGGCGATGATGGTCTGCCCGCCGGGGATCAGCATGCCGCCGCCCAGGCCTTGCAGCAGCCGGAAGGCGATCAAGCTCTGGATCGACCACGCCGATGCGCACAGCACCGAGCCGGTTGTGAAGAGGGTGATGGCGGTGATCCACACGGTCTTGGCGCCGAACCGATCGATCGCCCACCCGGTCACCGGGATGACGACGCCGACGGCGAGCAGGTATCCGGTCACCACCCACTGGGTGGTGACCAGCGGCGTATCCAGTTCTCGCCGCAAGGTGTCCAGGGCGACATTGACGATGGTGGTGTCGAGCAAGACCATGATCGTCCCGGAGATGACCACGAGCCCGGTGACGATCACGCCGCGGTCCAGCTTGTCCGACGGTGTCGAGGGGTCGTCCATCCTGCCCACTCGTACCCACATCCCGATGATCATCAACTGTTCATGCCGGTCTTGGTGCAGCCGACGGTTGACGCTCATGGGGACAGGTTGACGGCGATCGAACATAGGTTCGATAATCGAGGCATGGTGGCAGCACGACGCCAGCGGGCGGCAGCGGCATTGGCCAGCGTAGTCGACGCACAAATCGAGCCGGTCCGGGAGGACCCCGGTCTACCGGTCCTGCCCGCGTTGCATGGGCTGCTTCCTGGACTGCGGCGGGGGCAGGTGGTGGAGGTCGACGGCACCGGCGCGCTCGCCTTGGCGCTGCTCGCGGCTCCGTCCCAGGACGGGTCGTGGTGCGGCGTCGTGCGGATGCCCGAGCTCGGTGTCGCCGCGGCCGCCGAGCTGGGCTGCAACATCGATCGGCTGCTGCTGGTCGACGAGCCGGGCGAGCGGTGGGTCGACGTCACGGCCGCCTTACTGGAGTCCGCCGACGTCGTGCTGCTCCAGCCGCCTGCCCGGCCACCCACCGGCGTCGTCCGACGGCTGGTGGCGCTGGCCCGCAAGTCCGGCTCGGCGTTGGTGGTGGCCGGCGGCTGGGAAGGCTCGTCGCTGCGGCTGAAGGTGGAGTCGTCGTCGTGGTCCGGCATCGACCAGGGGCATGGACGGCTGCGTAGCCGCCGCGTCAAGGTGGTCGCCAGCGGGCGGATGGTCGGCGGACGGCCCCGGACGGCCTGGCTGTGGCTGCCCGGCCCGGACGGGTCGGTGAGCAACGCGGACCTCGCCTCGGTCGCCAGCATGGAGGAGCGGCTCGCCGCCCGGGCCGCGGCCGTCGGCGGCGACGACACAGAACCGACCGGCGACGACGCCACCAGCCCGGCGGAGGTGGCGTGATGACACCGCCCCGCGTACTGGTGCTCTGGTGCCCGGACTGGCCGCTGACCGCCGCCGGAACCGACCCGGCCGTCCCAGCCGTGGTGCTGACGTCCGGCCGAGTGTCGGCCTGTACCGCCGCTGCCCGCGCCACAGGGGTCCGGCGCGGGCAGCGGCTCCGCGATGCGCAGCGGTACTGCCCGGACGTCGAGGTCCTGGACGAGGATCCGGAAGGTGAGGCACGAGCGTTCGAACAGGTCGTGAGTGTCATCGAAGAGACCTGCCCCCGGGTCGAGGTGGTCCGCCCCGGGCTGGCGGCCATCCCGGCTCGCGGACCGAGCAGGTACTACGGCGGTGAAGAAGTCGTGGGCGGCATGATCCGTGATGCCGTGCTCGGCCGGGACTTCGTCTGTGCGGTCGGGGTGGCCGACGGTACGTTCGCGGCCAATCTCGCGGCCCGGGCCGCCTTCGACGACGACGGGCTCCGCCTCATCCCGTCCTCCTCCACCGCCGGGTTCCTGGCCCCGCACCCGGTGTCCGTGCTGGAGATGCCGGAGCTGACCGGTGTCCTGTTCCGGCTCGGCATCCGCACCCTCGGGGACCTGGCGACGCTGCCGCCACGGGACGTGCTGGCCCGATTCGGCGCCGAAGGGGGCGTGGCGCACCGGCTGGCCACCGGACAGGAGGCGCGTCCGCCGGCGCCCCGGGCCACGGACGAGGACCTGTCCGCCCACATCGACTTCGACCAGCCGGTGGAGCAGACCGAGCCGGCCGTCTTCGCCGCGAAGGCGTTGGCCGACCAGATGCACGCCAAGCTCGGCGAACGTGGGCTGGCATGCGTACGGGTCGAGGTGGAGGCCGGCACCGCCGACGGCGAGACCCGATCCCGGCTCTGGCGGCACGACGGTCTGCTGTCCAGCCTTGCCGTAGCCGAGCGCGTCCGCTGGCAACTCGACGCCTGGCGGACCGCCGGGCAGCTGAACGGGCACCTGACCCACCTGCGGCTGGCACCGGATCAGGTGGTCATCGACACCGGACGCCAGCTGTCGCTGTGGGGCCAGGCCGAGAACGACGAGCAGGTGGCCCGGGCCGCCACTCGCATCCAGGTCATGCTCGGACATGCGGCGGTGACCCGTCCCCAGCTGGCCGGCGGGCGCGGGCCGGGTGAGCGGGTGGTCCGGGTGCCGTGGGGCGATTCGGTCGCCCCGACGCTGCCGGCGGATCGCCCCTGGCCGGGGCGGCTCCCGCAGCCGTCGCCGGCGGTGGTCCATCCCGAGCCACCACCCGCCCGGGTGCTCGACGCCGCCGGCACGCCGGTCGCGGTCAGCGGCCGATCCACCGTGTCCGCGCCGCCGGCCCGGCTGACGGTCGGCAAGAAGGAGCACACCATCACCGGGTGGACCGGACCGTGGCCGGTGCGTGAGTACTGGTGGGAGCGGAGCCGGCACCGTCGCTGTGCCCGCTTCCAGGTCACCACCGAGGACGGGCGGGCCTGGCTGCTCGCCATCGAAGACGGCCGGTGGTCCGTGGAAGCGGTCTATGACTGAACGTCGAGCCCGGCATCCGGCGAGGCGTGCGCCAGCCAGGAGACGCGCGCCTGTAGGTAACGCCGCTCCGGCAGGCTCGTGGTGAGCTTCGCCGCCAGCTGGTAGTGCTCCCGTGCCGCCGCCACATCGCCGGCCAGCTCCAGCAGGTGAGCGCGGACCGCGCTGAGCCGGTGGTGCCCGGCCAGCCGGCCGTCGGAGTCGAGCCCGTCGAGCATCTCCAGCCCGGCTTCCGGCCCCTCCACCATCGCCCTGGCCACCGCATGGTTGAGCGTCACCATGGGGTTGTCCGGTGTCGTCCGCTCCAGCAGCCGATACAGTTCGAGGATCTGCGGCCAGTCGGTGTCCTCAGCGCGCGACACCTCGGCATGGACGGCGGCGACAGCGGCCTGGATCTGGTACGGGCCGATCATCGACCGCGGCAACGCCTCCGTCACCAGGGCGACGCCTTCCTGAATCTGATCAGCCTTCCAGAGATCGCGGTTCTGTTCCGCCAGCGGCACCAGCGAGCCGTCCGGCGCGGTGCGGGCCGGACTCCGCGCATCGATCAGCAGCATCAATGCCAGCAGACCGGTCACCTCGCCGTCGTCCGGCAGCAGACGATGCATCTGACGAGTCAGCCGGATCGCCTCGCCGGTCAGCTCGGCACGCTGCAGCGACGCGCCGCTGCTGGCGGTGTATCCCTCATTGAAGATCAGGTACAGCACATGCAGCACCGCCCGAAGCCGCTCGGCGCGTTCGCGTCCGGACAGCGACCCGAAGGTGGCGCCGGCGTCGGCGATGCCGCGTTTGGCCCTGCTGATCCGGCGGGTCATGGTCGCGTCCGGGACGAGGAACGCCCGGGCGATCTGCGCCGTGGTCAGCCCGCCCACCGCGCGCAGGGTCAGCGCCACCTGGGATTCCGGGGTCAACGCCGGATGACAGCACAGGAAGAGCAGCTCCAGCGTGTCATCGGCGGCTGGGGCCTGCTCGTCGTCCGCCGCCGGTGCAGACAGGTTCGCTGACGGTTCCATGGCCGCCGCGGTGGCCTCCCGGCGTCGTCGTGCCGCGTCCCGTCGTAGCTCATCGGTCAATCGTCGGCCGGCGACCGTGACCAGCCAGCCGCGCGGGTTCCGCGGCGTGCCTGCGGCCGGCCACTGCGTGGCGGCGCTCAGCATCGCTTCCTGCAGCGCGTCCTCGGCGGCGTCGAAGTCACCCCACCGGCGCACCAGGGTGCCGAGGACCTGCGGCGCCAGCTCGCGCAGCAGCTCCTCGATCGCCCTTCTCGCCGGGTCGCTCACTACATCTCCGTGCCGCCGAGGTCCATGATCGGCCGGACCTCGACACCGTCCAACCGGGCATGCGGGTTGCGCGCGGCGATCTCCAGCGCGCGTTCCATGCTGTCGCATTCGATGATGTCGTACCCGGCGAGGTGCTCTTTCGCCTCGAGATACGGCCCATCGGTGACCATCGCGGCGCCGTCGCTCACCCGGACCACCCTCGACTGGACTTGGTCCGCCAGCGCGTTGCCGCCCAGGTACTCGCCGGATTCGGCGAGCTCATCGTCCAGCGCGAAGTGCTCCCGCGCGATCCGCTCCCGTTCCTCCTGGGACAGAGCGTTCCAGGTCCGCGGTGAGCTGTAGATCAGCACCATGTATTTCATGTCGTTCCCTTCTCGCATGACGCCCCGGCAGGTGTTCGGCGTCGTCGACAGGTAGTCGAAGCCGCGCGGGCGAACCGGACACGGCCCTCGTGGGAACGGCCATCGACGGACATGTCCGCTTCTGGTTTCCGGCTTCGACCACTGGACGAGAACTCTCCACCAGCCAGCCTCGTCGAAGGGTACGACCGTGAGCGCGAACGTGAACACCATTCCACCAGTGCCGCACCGATGGCGAGTGATGTTCCTGCTCGCCGCCGCCTTCTTCATGACCATTCTGGATTCGACCATCGTGGTGACCGCGCTGCCGAGCATCGGCGCCGACCTTGCGCTGAACGCAACCGGATTGCAGTGGATCGTCACCGGTTACGTCATCGCCTACGGCGGCCTGTTGCTGTTCTGCGGCCGGGCGGCGGATCTGCTCGGGCGCACCCAGCTGTTCATCGCCGGGAACGCGTTATGGGTGCTGTCGTCGATGCTGTGCGGCCTGGCACCCTCCGGTGAGGTGCTCATCGCCGGTCGTGTGCTGCAAGGGCTCGCCGCAGCCGTGATCGCGCCCGCCGCGCTGTCGATCGTCATGATCACCTTCCCGCAGGGTCCGGAACGCAACAAGGCACTCGGCATCTGGGGCGGCTTGGGAGGCGTGGGCGCGACCGCCGGCCTGCTACTCGGCGGTGTGCTCACCGACGGCCTCGGCTGGCCGTGGATCTTCTTCGTCAACGTGCCGGTGGCCGTCGCCGTGCTCGTCCTGTCGCCCAGGCTGCTCCCGCGCGGTCCGCTGGCCGCCCGCAGCAGGCGACGTTTCGACGCGGTCGGCGCTTTCGGCCTCACCGCCGCGCTGGCGCTCGTCGTCTACGCGGTCACGACCGTGCCCGAGCGGGGCTGGTTCGATGCCCGTGTCGCCGGCCCGTTCCTCGCCGCGGCCATCCTCGGTGCGCTGTTCGTCGCCGTGGAGAACCGCTCGCCCGCCCCACTGGTGCCGTTCCGAATCTTGCGGTCGAGAGTGCTCGTCGGCGGCAATCTTCTGATCTTCACCGCCGGGATGGCGGTGGACGGCATGCTGATCACCCTCACCGCACACGTGCAGCGCGTCCTCGGCTGGTCGGCCCTGCAGTTCGGACTGCTCGCCGCCGTCATGACCGTGACGTCGGTACTGGGTGTCATGTACGGCCAGCACGCGGTGAGCCGATCCGGGTTCCGCCCGGTGGGCGCGTGCGGCGGTGCCCTCCTCGCCGCCGCATGCCTGCTGCTGACTCTGGTCAGGGCCGACGACGCGCGGCTCGGGGTCATGGTCGCGGCGCTGCTCGTCTTCGGAGCGGGCATGGGCGCGGCGTTCGTCAGTTCGCAGATCGCGGCGCTCACCGGCGTCGCGGAGGAGAACTCGGGGCTGGCCGCAGGGCTGGTGGACACCTCGTTCAACATCGGCACCGGGTTGGGCGTCGCGATCGCCACCAGTGTCGCGCTGGCCCGGTCCGGGGCCGGTGAGGTCGGCGCGTCGGCAGAGGCGTTGGCCGACGGGTACCGCGCGGCGTTCGGCGCCGCGGCCGCGTTCGCTGCCCTCGGTGTGGTCGTGGCGCTGTACATGTTCCGTCGCACATCGCCCGGACCGGACGACGACGCCAGCCACGCCGACCCCGGCTGCGCCGCCGGCCACGACGACACCAGCCGCGCCGCCGGCCACGACGACACCAGCCGCGCCGCCGGCCACGACGACACCAGCCGCGCCGCCAGTTTGGAAGGATGACCTGATCCCCGTCGTAGCGCGGGCGCGTCGGGCCGCATCGCCTCGCGGTTCGAACGCCCGCCGGTGCGTCACGGTTCTCCCGTCGGCCGGTGCATCGCGAATACAGTCGTTGTCGTGGGTGAGATCGCCGTGCGGGAGGCGCGCCCCTCCGATGTCGGGGCGCTGGCCAGCGCGCTCGCCGAGGCGTTCGACCAGGATCCGGTCATGCGCTTCCTCATCCCGGACGACGGCTTCCGCCGTCGGCTCACCGCCCTGTTCGGGTTCGAAGGCGCGTTGTCCTTGCCGGCGACGTGGGTCGCGGTCGACGACGGCGAGATCGCCGGGGCGGCGCTGTGGGAGCTTCCGGGCAGGACCTCACCGCCGCTGCGGTCCGTGCTGCGGCACAGCCCGGACCTCTTCCGGGCGTTCGGGTGGTCATTGCCGTCCGCGATGCGGCACTTCCGGACCATCGAGAACGCCCGCCCGAAGGGCACTCCGCACTGGTACCTGCAGACGATCGGCGCGGCGCGTCCCGGCCACGGCATCGGTGGTCTGCTGCTGCGCGACGGCTTGGCCCGCATCGACGCCGACCGGAGACCCGCATACCTGGAGTCGTCGGCGCCGGAGAACGTCGCCTTCTACGAGCGCTATGGGTTCCGCGTCACCGGCGAGATCCGCCTCGCCGGCGGCCCCGTGCTGATCCCCATGTGGCGGGACGCCCGGGTCACCTGAGGGCCGGCGAGCGGCGGTGCTGCCGCCACCCGATCAGCAGGAGCAGCGCCGGGCCCGCCACGAGCACCGCCGATATGGCGTTCAGCCCGCCATATCCGACCCATCCGAGTACGACCCCGGACAGCCCGCCGGTAGTCGCCGCCGCCAGATTCATCAGCAGGTCGGAGAAACCCTGTACCGCGGGACGTTTGCCGGCAGGGACCGACTCGGCCAGCAGCGTCGACCCGGCCACAAGCCCTGCCGACCAGCCCAGCCCGAGCAGCACCAAGCCGGCGACGATCTGTTCCGTCCTACCGTCGGCTGTGCCGGCGACGGCAGCCGCCGCGATGAGCAGGGCCTGCCCGATCGCGATCACGGGGCGGCGACCGAGTCGGTCTGCCAACCAGCCGAACACCGGCGACAGCGCGTACATGCCGGCGATGTGCAGACTGATGGTCAACCCGATGATCCGCAACTCCGAGCCGTGGTGGGTGAGGTGGACCGGCGTCATGGTCATGACCGCGACCATCACCCCATGCCCGACCACGACGGCCGCCAGCGCCAGCAGCGCGGCCGGGTTACGGCGGATCGTCGTCCATGCCGATGCGCGGGCTTGCTGCAGCGCCGGCTCGACCGTGACCGACACATCCTGCATACGCTGCGCGACCAGCAGCGGGTCAGGACGCAGCAGGAGCGCGATGAGCAGCGTGGCGGCCACGAATCCGATCGCGGAGAAGACGAACGGCCCGGCGATCTCCGGGATGCCGAGCCATCGCCCGACGGCCGCACCAGGGCCGGTCAGGTTCGGTCCGAGCACCGAGCCGACCGTCGTCGACCAGACCACGATCGACAGGTGCCGGGCGCGTGACCCCGCCGGCGAGAGGTCCGTCGCCGCATAACGGGACTGCAGGTTCGTCGCCGTACCCGAGCCGAAGAGGAGCAGTCCGAGCAGGAAGAGCGGGAACGACGAGATGATGGCGGCGAGCAGCGTGATCAGCGCTCCTCCGGTGGCGATCATCCATCCCACGCTGAGACTCAGACGCCGCCCGCGGCGCGCGGCAAGCCGTGCCAACGGGATCGCCACCAGGCCGGCGCCGAGTGTGATCATCGTGCCGGCGAGCCCCGACCACCTGTCTGATCCGGACAGACGCAGCGCCACGACGGATCCGACGGCGAGCGCCGAGCCGATCCCGAGACCACCGACCACCTGCGCGGCCACCAGCAGCCGAAGCGTGCGCCGCTGCAGCGCATCGATCCCTGCGTCCGGCACCGGCGACGGCTGCCCACCAGGGGCGACCTCCGCGTTCCCGGTCATGTCGCGACACCGGCGATACGGGAGACGATCTCCTCGAGGATCGGCCTCGGCGTGGCGAAGTTCAGCCGCGCGAACCCGCGGCCCGGTTCGCCGCAGTCGATCCCGTCGACGAGCGCGACCCCGGCTCGTTCCCGGATGAGAGCGGCGGGGCGATCCCCGAACCCGGCCTTCCGGAAATCCAGCCAGGCCAGGTATGTGCCTTCCGGCACGGTGCCATCGACGTCCGGCAGCTGGTCGGCGAGCAGAGACGCGAGCAGCCGGCGATTCTCGTCGAGGTAGCCGACCACGTCGTCCAGCCATGGCTCGCCGGATGCGTATGCGGCGGCGTTGGCGACCGCGCCGATGGTGCTCGTGCCGTATCCGGCCATCCTCCCGATCTCCCCCCAGACTTCGGCGTCCTCATCATTCGAGACGATGAACTGAGCGCATTTCAGCCCGGGAAGATTCCATGCCTTCGACGCCGATGTCGCAGTAACGGTGTGACCAGCGGCGGTCGGAGAGATCGAGGCGTACGGGACATGCCAGTGGCCGGGATACACCAGCGGCGAGTGGATCTCGTCGGAGAACACGCGCGCGGCGTGCCGATGCACGACCTCGCTGATGGCGATGAGTTCGTCGCGTTCCATCACCCGTCCCAGCGGGTTGTACGGGTTGCACAACACCAGCAGCCCACCGCCGGCGGCGAACGCGCTGTCAAGGGCATCCAGGTCATAGACCCATCGGCCATCCTGTTGCGCCATCGGCACCTCGATGGTGTCCCGCCCCATCAGCGACGGTACGTCCAGGAAGGGCATGTAGGCCGGCGTGGGCAGCACGACGGGGCTGCCGGGGCGAGAGAAATGCTCGATGGCGATCTGCAGACCCTTGATGACGTCGGAGATCAGGTGGACCTGCGCGGCGTCCACCGGCCAGCCGTAGCGGCGCTCCTGCCAGCTTGCGCACGCCTCCGCCACCTCGGCGGCCAATGGCTGCGGAAGATACCCGAAAGACGCATCGTCGACGGCAGTGTGCAGGGCATGCTGGACCGCCGGGGCGGTGCCGAAGTCCATCTCCGCGACGAACGCACCGATCGCATCCGGGTACGTCGACCACTTGACGCTCCCCCGCTCACGGAGGCTCTCGATGGTGATCGCGTCGAATCCCGCGGCGTGGTTCGGCATGCTTTCGGTTCCCTTCCCCGGCTCAGACCATAGTCCGCCCGCGCTGGCGGTCTCCAGAGTCCAGTGTCTCGTCCGGCATCGGCACCACCGGCACGGCCAGGAGCATGGCGAGCACACTGCAGAGGCGTGGTCAACGCACAGACGCCCAGCGCCGCTGGATCGTGTCAGTCACGTGGTAGCGAGTGACTCTGCCTCGCCGTCCGCGAGTGGACATACGTCGATCTCCAGCGAAGCCGTCCCCTCGCCCGGAAGCTGGTTCTCCTGCCCGGGCGGCCCGTGGAGCAGGGCGATAGGGCCACGTCTTGAAGGGCCAAGGCCGAATACGGTCGTCCATCTTGATCTGGTGTTGACGTAGCGGCCCTTCGTCACCACGCAGCGCGATCGTGGGCTGTATGTGCTGGAAGCGAACCACTATGCTCACGAGCATGAGCCGGATCTTCACAACCAGTTTCGCGTCCGTATACCCCCACTACGTGACGAAGGTTGAGAAGAAGGGGCGCACGAAGGCCGAGCTGAATCAGGTGATCGAGTGGCTGACCGGATTCGACGAGTCAATGTTGAATGACCACCTGACCACAGGCACGACCTTCGAGGAATTCTTTGCAGATGCACGACTCAATCCGCATGCGTCATTCATCACTGGCGTGGTGTGCGGGGTGCGCGTCGAAGACATCGATGATCCGTTGATGCAGAAGATTCGCTACCTAGACAAGTTGGTCGATGAACTGGCCCGGGGCAAGGCGCTGGCCAAGATCCTGCGGGCGTAACGATCAGCGGCGGCGCGCCGGGGGGCGGTGGGCGCTCGGCGCGGAGTCCCGCTCTCAGCCTGCGCCTGCCGCGCTCACGGCGGGGCAGTTCGCGATCCTCATCAACCATGGAGATGTCTACAGCGTCGAGGTAGGCAGCGCGCGGCTAGGTGAAGGGGCCGCGAGCCAAGAGACGCTGCTTCTCATGTGCGGAGCGATTCCCGGGCGAAGTCGACCGCTTCAGCGAGCAGGCTGCGCCACAGCTCGCGCTCGACCGTGGGAATCGACACCCACTCGCGAAAGACCTTGCCGGCCGGGGCGAACGAGTCGCCGGTGCCTTGCTCGACGAGCTCGGCGACCCGCTCGCGCCGCAATTTCACCACCAAACATGCGGCCTTGTCGTCGTAGGACGCGACGAACCGTCCCGCGAGCCGCACGCACGGATAGCCCATCATCGTGGCCCTGCCGATGGCCGGGTCGTAGAGCAGGTCGTCCGTGAGCTCGTCGTAGAGCTCGCGGGCCTCGTAGGCACGGCCCCCGCCGGATGGTTCCGACGGAGGCGTGCCCTGCGTGTGTCGCGTCATCAGTCCGCCGGCGGGCTGAAGACGCCGAACTGGTTGCCAGACGGGTCGCGCAGGTAGGCGAACTTCGGGGCGCCGGGTCCGGGGTCGAGGTGCTTGCTGATGACAGAACCGCCGAGCTGTTCGGCGTCGGCACAGGTGGCCTCGACGTCCGCGACGAGGATGTAGAACACGGCGTGGTCGGGCATCTGCCCGCCGGTGCCGAAGATGCCACCCATGGGGCCGTCGGCGCCGGAGGCCTTGATGTTGCGGTAGTCCATGCCGCCGGACGCCGCGGGGCCGTCCACCTCGAACGTCCAGTCGAAGAGGCTGCCGTAGAACTTCTGGGCGCCATCGGGGTCGCTGGTGGCGACCTCGAACCAGGCCAGGGTGCCGGGAGCGGGGTTGGTCATGGTGTCTCCTCCGTAGGTGCGGATCACTCGCCGGGCGGCGGGCTATACCTACCGTCGCGGACGTCAGCGACAGCCCTATGTCGGTGTTTGGAAGAAATCTTCGGGACGCAGTGAAGACGCCGGCAGTTTCGTCTCGTGACCGTCGACGATCGTTTCCGGCACGACCCGCTGCGGGCGCGGCGGGGACGGTATCCACTCCGCGCGGGTGATGCGATCCATGCGGAATACTCGATCGTCCATCCGCAGGTGGCACCAGGCGGCGAGGTAGGAACCGTAGGGCCCGACGATGACGCGCTGCGGCTCGATTTCGCGCTCGGTCTCGACGCCGCCGACGTCGATGTAGCGGATGCGCACCACATGGTTGTCGCGTACGGCGCGCCAGACGGTCTCGGCGATCTCGGCGTCGGGGTCGGGTGCGTACTGCACAAGCAGCCGCACCTTCTCCGCGATGGTGCGTGCGTCCTCGACGGCTCGCTCAGGCATCGCGGCCATGATCTTCTGCAGGGCGCTACGCGCATCACGTTTGAACAGCACGAGCTCGCTACGGCTCAACGCCACGGCGACGGCCGCGGCCTCACCCGGAGTGAAATTCAGCGGCGGCAAGCTGGCCGAGCGATCGAGGGTGTATCCGCCCCCTCGCCCCTGTCTTGTGGCAATCGGAGCGCCGGCCTGCCCCAGTGCGCTCAGGTCGCGTTCGATCGTGCGGATGCTCACCTCGAAGTGCTCCGCCAGTTGCCGCGCCGTGCGGCCCCTTCGCCCTGCCGCCCTCAGTTCCTCGACCAGGGCGTAGAGGCGGTCGATACGGTTCATACTCGGAGCGTAAGCCTAGGCAGTGACATTGCCCTGAACCGTTCTGGCCTGCCGTCGCGAGTTCGTCGCGGCGACAGGCCAGAAGCGTGATGTGACGTCTCGTTACCAGTCGAGCCAGGTGCGGGTCGGCGAGCTGCGGTGGCCGTCGACCGTCACCGCTTCGACCTCGATCGGGCTGCGGTCCACGTCGGGGACGTCGAGCGCGCTGACGCAGAAGGTCTCGCCGTGAGTACGCCCGACCCACGCGCGGTCGGCTCCGTCGCCGTGGAAGACGTCGTAGTATTCGGCGTTCTTCGCAGCCGACCACTGCAGGTAGACGCTGGCCACGTCGCCGTCCCGCGTTACCTTGTCGACCTCGACGCTCGACGGCGCCCCCGGCTTCGACCGGCGCCGACGGTCGGTGACCGACAGCTGACCCAGCCGGACCGCCACCTCGGACACTGCCGTGTCGCCGGCGCGGACCGCGACGCCGACCGCGGCAACAGTGCGGCCCACGTACGAGGCGAGCGGGCGACTGCTACCTAGCCAGTTGCCCTTCAGACGCCGCGGCGAATCGCCCAGCGAGACCCACTCCCATTGCTCGGGAGCGTCCTCGAAGATCAGGCCGACCTCGACGTCGACACCCTCGCCGATGTCGTGCACCAGCTCCAGCGCCGTCGTACGCTCCACCGGCAGTGCGGTCTTGTACAGCCGGACGATCGCCGTCTCTTGCGCCGCTAGCTCCCCCGAGATCAACAGGCTGCTGCCGCCGTCGTAGGCGTTCGAGTAGTCGTAGTCCACGGTGACGGTGTCAAGCGGCTCGTCGTCGGCGTCGCGGACCCACCACTGCCAGGTCGGCAAGATGTCCTGGATGCCGATGTTGAACCAGCCGTCGTCGCTGACCCGGCGACCGTCGATGAAGAAGCCGGTTCCGGTGCCCGCGCAGAAGCTGGTGACGAACGGCACCGCCCCGATCACCGATTTCTCGACGATGTTGTGCGCGGTTCCGTCCCAGCCCTGCGGGTCGAGCGGGTCACCGGGATCCGGATCGCCCATCCGCCCCGTGCGCGAGGGATCCTGCCGCGGACCGGCCCACAGGTGGCGCTCCCGCTGGTAGACAGCTGCCTGCCCCTCGACGGTGCTCTTGTCGGCGTCGACGGTGTACCAGACCATCTCCGCACCCAGGTACGCCCAGCTGGTGCGCGGCTCCTCCCCGTCCGGGAAGATGTGCCGCGGATCGTACGGCTGCGCGAACCGGTCCTTGCCGATCTCCTGCCCGGTGTAGACGACCTCGTACGGGTCGAGCCCCAGGTCCAGCGCGTGCTGTCGGGAGTTGCGCACCCGCTGGTCGTTCCACCAGTAGTTGAGGAAGATGCTGTCGCATATCCGGTTCCCGTCCTCGTCGACGATCCACGGCGAGTTCACCTCGTTGAACTCGTTCTCGTAGGTGATCCGTCCGTCTACGGTGAGCGAGTCGTACCACTGCAGGTGGAAGCCGTCCGGCGCCTGCTCGGCGAAGTAGGTGAAGAACTCCATGAGCAGCTCGGCCTGCTCAGCGGGGATCTGCGCCTCCTGGTTGATGAAGTAGCCGTCGAACCCGAAGTACCCGGCCATCTCGATCATCTTGTCGACCATCGGGAACGACCCGTCGGTGCGCTGCTCGACGACCTCGCTGAAGTCCTCCGGACGCGGCCAGAACCAGCAGCCCAGGCTCAACACACCGTTGCGGTGTGCGGCCTCGGTATAGCCCGGGTTGGGCAGATTGATGATGCCGTACTGCGGTTCGTCGGCGTCGTGCTGGCCCTCCAGCGGCAGCCCGTGCCAAGACGCGTACAGGTCCGGGTACTGCCAGAACCGGAGCGCGTACGCCTCGAAGCCGGGGCCGTACTTGTATCCCTCGGTGGCGTTCCCGGGCTGGACGTAGTCGTTCGCCAGCGACATCAGCTTGGGTCTGGGGTCCAATCCGCGCCGCGCCTGGGTCGGCTCGAACGCGGGGATACGCGTGGCGAGCGGGACACGCGCCCGTAGGTAAGGCGCGTAAGCATCCGTTTCCGGGCTCCAGGACTTGATGTCCGGTGCCGAGTAGCCGTGCATCAGTGGCGGCTCCGGCCCGAAGGCTCCGCTGGACGCCGCCGCGCGCGATCCGGAAGGCGCATTCCCCGCGTATGCCGGCAGCGTGCCCGCAACGCCCCACGGCAGCAGTGAGGCGGCCGCGCCGCCGCCCACCACCTGCAAAAACTTGCGCCTGCCCAGCCGTGCGGCACTGTCTGCAGGCGACGCCGCCCGCTGCCGTCCACCGCGTGCCGCATCCGGTCTGTGTGTCATCCCGCTGCCTCCTTCTCGACTCCGTCGCGAGCCGCCCATGGCCGGATCCGCACGCCGTCGGCGCGACGACCACATCGGCTCGCTCGTGATCCCATAGGCTAAAGCGCTAAAGTCTGCTTCACAAGACCCAGTTCCGCCGGAGCAGCGAGATACCATGCTGTGCACCGGTCGTTCGACGAGTTCGAGGTTCGGATGCCACTCAAGCGCCAACGTCCCACCCTGCGCGATATCGCGGCACGCGTGGGCGTCTCCGAGACGGCGGCGTCGTTCGCCCTGAACGGCAAGCCCGGCGTCTCCGAGGAGACGCGTCGCCGCGTCCTCGCCGTCGCCGAGGAGCTGCAATGGACGCCGAACCACGCCGCACAGATCCTCTCCGGCGCGCGCTCCTCGATGACCATCGGGCTCGCGGTGGCGCGCAGCGTGCAGGACGTCGGCTCGGAGCTGTTCTTCCTGCGCCTCATCTCCGGCATGCATACCGTGCTCAGCCGGCAGCACTACGGCCTGTTGTTCCAGGTCGTGGGGACGGTCGATGAGGAGCTCGAACTCTACCGCCGGTGGGCGTACGAGAAGCGGGTGGACGGGCTGGTGCTGGTCGACCTCAGAATCGACGATCCGCGACCGCGCGCCGTGGCCGAACTCGACGTACCGGCGATCGTCGCCGGCGGACCCGACCCGGCCGGCACCGTGCCATCCGTGTCGATCGACGACACCGCCGCCATGCAGACCGTGATGGAGTACCTGAGCTCACGCGGGCACCGTCGCGTCGCCTACGTCTCCGGCAGCGCGTCGCTGCTGCACGTGCACCGGCGCGCCGAGGCGTTCCTGAACGCCGGCCGGGAGTATCAGCTGGATGCGGCGGATGTGCTGCAGACCGACTTCTCCGCGGAGGCCTCCACCCGCGCGACGCAGCGGCTTCTCGCCACCGACGGACGGCCGTCGGCGGTGATCTACGACAATGAGGTGCTCGCGGTGGCGGGGATGGGCGAGATCCAGGCGGCCGGACTTCGGGTGCCCGCCGATGTCGCGGTGGTGACCTGCGAAGACACGCCAATCTGTAAGGCTGTCCAGCCCGCGCTGACGGCCCTGCACCGCGACACCTGGGGGTTCGGCGCGGACATCGCCGAGCACCTGCTGAACCTCATCGAGGGCAACCTCGACCCCGGCGCCGTCGAGCAGGTCCCGGAGCTCATCGTCCGCGACAGCACGTAGCAGCCACTCGCGCACGCACCCCGGCGACAAGCGTCGGAGAGTCCTTATCGCTATAGCGACAAAACCCTTCCGACGTTTCCCACTCTCGGGAGCGGCCGCGGCTGAAGCTGCCCCATGAAGACGACTTTGGTGGCAGACAGCGCCCCAAACTCGTCTTCATCTACGACGCCGGGCGACGCCGCGGCTCAGCCAACGCACTCCGGGGCTCGGTTGACGCGGTTACTTAAGCGGATTAGTGTCGAGTGACCGAGCGCATGCACGAGTGAAGGACGACGATGCACAACCATCCCGAGATCACCCTCGAACGGCTGGACCGGGTGCTGCGCGACCGCATCCTGCCGCGGGTGCACACGCCACTCGCCGCGGTGAGCGTGCACGCGTGGGAGGTCGACGGCGACGGTGAGCCGGTTCCGGCCGGGCACGTGCTCGGCACCGCCCCGATCCCCGGGCGCCCCGCACCGGACTGGCAACCGTTCCAGGTCGGCTCGCACTGGGCTCCGGCCTGGCGGACCACCTGGTTCCGCATCGAGGGCACGCTCCCGGCGCAGGCGCCCGACGTCGTCGAACTCGTCCTTGACCTGGGCTGGGAGGACCACTCCGTCGGCGGACACTGCGAAGGGCTCGCCTACCGGCCCGACGGCACGGTCATCAAGGGACTGCATCCGCGCGGCGGCTGGCTCAGGCTGCACGGACCCGGGGCGTCACCCGACATCGTCCGCGATGACGGCTCGTTCACCGTCTACGTCGAGGCCGCCGCGAACCCGCTGGTCCTCGGGTTGCCGCCGTTCGTCGTCGTAGACCTCGGGGAGAAGGACGCCGCCAGCTTCGAGCCGTACCGGCTCAAGCGGGCCGAACTGTGCGGCTTCACGGCGCAGACCTGGGAACTCGCGCGCGACCTCGAGGTCGCCGGCGGCCTCGCCCGGGAGCTCGACACCGACGAGCCACGCTACTGGCGGCTGGTGCGCGCCATCGGACAGGCGCTCGACACCCTCGACCCCGCCGACGTCGACGGCACCGCCGCCAACGCACGCCACGCTCTGGCACCGGTGCTGGCCCAGCCGGCCCACGCCACCGCCCATCGCGCCACCGCCGTCGGACACGCCCACATCGACTCCGCCTGGCTGTGGCCGGTCCGCGAGACCGAACGCAAGGTCGCCCGCACCGTTGCCAACGTGCTGCACCTCATGGACGGCGACCCGGACCTGGTGTACGCGATGTCGTCGGCGCAGCAGTACGCCTGGCTGGAGGAGAACCATCCCGATCTGTTCGACCGGCTGCGCGCCCGGGTCAGGGAGGGGCGGTTCGTCCCGGTCGGCGGCATGTGGGTCGAGTCCGATGCGGTGATGCCGGCCGGCGAATCCATCGTCCGTCAGTTCACGCATGGCCAGCGCTATTTCCGTGACCGATTCGGCATCGAGCCGGACGGAGTGTGGCTGCCGGACAGCTTCGGCTATTCCGGCGCGCTGCCCCAGCTCGCCCGCCGGGCCGGATTCCGCTGGTTCCTCACCCAGAAGATCTCCTGGAACGACACCAACCCCTTCCCACATCACTCGTTCTACTGGGAAGGCATCGACGGCTCCCGCATCTTCACCCACTTCCCCCCGGTCGACACCTACGCCGCGGAGGTGACCGCACGCGAGCTCCACCATGCCGTGGCCAACTTCCGGGACAAGGCGGTCTCCTCGCATTCCCTCGTGCCCTTCGGTTACGGCGACGGCGGAGGCGGGCCGACCCGGGAGATGGTCGCGCGGGTCCGCCGCTTCACCGACCTCGAAGGCGCCGCCCGCGTGGACATGCGCCCACCAGCGGAGTTCTTTCGTGAGGCCGAGGCCGAGATCGCCGCCGCCGGCGATCCCGCCGTCTG
This sequence comes from Phytoactinopolyspora halotolerans, assembly GCF_010550675.1. Classification (GTDB taxonomy): domain Bacteria; phylum Actinomycetota; class Actinomycetes; order Jiangellales; family Jiangellaceae; genus Phytoactinopolyspora; species Phytoactinopolyspora halotolerans. The sequence continues at coordinate 24,340 of NZ_JAAGOA010000016.1, forward strand.
GCACGGCGAGCTCTACCTCGAGCTGCACCGTGGCACGCTCACCTCACAGATCGCCATGAAGCAGGGCAACCGCCGGGCCGAGGCGATGCTCCGCACCGCCGAGTACCTCGCCACCGCCGCTACGGTCCTGACCGGTGCGCCCTACCCCGCTGACGAGCTCGACGACATCTGGAAGACCGTCCTTCTGCACCAGTTCCATGACATACTCCCCGGCTCGTCGATCTCCTGGGTGCACCGCGAGGCGCGCGAGACGTACCAACGCGTCGACGCCCGCCTCCGCGCCCTGATCGACACCGCCACCAAGGCGCTTAGCGCAGCGGACGGTACCGCCGAGCCGCCCGCACCGGGCCGCCTGGTCCCCACCATCACTCGCTCCTCCAGCTCCTTCACCATCCGACGGCGCGGAGAAGCCCTGAGCGTGGCCGGGCAAGCCGAGACCGACGAGGCCGTCGTCCTCGACAACGGCGTGATCCGTGCCGTCGTCGATACCAGAGGACACGTGACGTCACTGCGCGACGCCGCGTCCGGACGCGAGATCGTGCCGCCCGGTGAGCGCCTCGGACTGTTTCAGCTCTTCCGGGACGAGCCGGTGCGCTGGGACGCCTGGGACATCGACCGGCACGTTCTCGGCCTCGGTACCGACGTCGACGACGTGGACGCGCTCTCCACCGGGACCGACGACGACGGCACCGCCCACGTGACTGTCGAGCGCGGCGTCGGCGCGTCCCGTATCCGGCTGACCTACCGCCTCGAACCGGGCGCACGCCGGCTCGACATGGACTGCGACATCGACTGGCAGCACCGCGAGCACCTGCTCAAGGTCTGCCTGCCGGTCGCTGTGCGCACCACCGACGCCCGGTTCGAGACCCAGTACGGCTACGTCGAGCGCGCGATCCACCGGAACACGCCGTGGGATGAGGCACGGTTCGAGTCCTGCACACACCGCTACGTGCACCTCGAGGAGCCCGGGTTCGGTGTCGGCGTCGTCAATGACTCCACCTACGGCGCGGATGTCTCGCGGCTCCCCTCCAGCAACAGCTCCAGCGCAGGCGGCACCGGCGCAGGCGCAGGCACCATGGTCCGGCTCTCGCTGTTGCGCGGGCCGCGCTTCCCCGATCCGGACACCGACCGTGGCCGGCATCGGCTGCGGTGGTCCGTGGTGTGCGCACCGGATCAGGCCGAGACCGTCGCCGCGGCGTACCACCTCAACGCGCCACAGCTCGCGGCGCTGTCGGAGGTTCCGCCGCTGGTCGCGCTCGAGATGAGCGACGGGGTCGCCGTCGTCGACTGGGTGAAGCTCGCCGACGACGGTTCGGGCGATGTCATCGTCCGCATCTACGAGGCACTCGGCGGCCGCGCCACCGGTGACCTGCGCATCTGCGACGCACTCGGCGGCGAGCAACACGCCACCGTGGTAGAGACCGACCTTCTCGAACGTCCACTGTCCGACCATGACGCCCGCGGCTCCCGGTCCAGCGGCGACGCCCTCGCTGCCGCAAACGACGACCTGCCGCGTGCCCTGCACGGCCGCACGAGCGTCGCACTCGGCCCCTTCCAGGTGGCCACCCTCCGGATCCAGCACACCAGCTCAGGCAATACCGACACGAAGGAGTGAGTTGATGAGGATGAGAGCCTCCACTCGCAGCTATTCCAGCCGCGCGGCGCTGACCGGCGTCGCGGCCACGGCGCTGCTACTCGGCGCCTGCGGCATCGGCGGCGGGGACGACGATGAGTCCACCGACACCACCGACGCCGGTGACAGCGAGGACGCCGAACTCTCCGGCGAGATCACGTTCCAGACCTGGAACCTGCAAGGCGGATACGAGGACTACTTCAACGGCCTCGTCGCCGACTTCGAGGAGCAGCACCCGGACACCACGATCAACTGGATCGACCAGCCGCCCGAGGGCTACCAGGACAAGCTCTCCGCCGACGCCGCCGCGGGCACGCTGCCCGACGTGATCGACATCGGCCCGGAAGCCGCCTACACGCTGGCCAGCGCCGACATGCTGCTGGACCTGTCGCAGGCGGATCCGGAGGCCGAGCAGCAGTACCTGCCCAAGTCGTGGGAGGCGATGACGTTCGCCGGGCTCGGCGGCGGCACCTACGGCTACCCGTGGTACCTGAACACCGGGCCGTCGTTCTTCAACACCGAGCTGTTCGACGAGTGCGGACTCGACTCCAGCAACCTGCCCACCACGTTCGACGAGCTGTTCGACCAGGCCGCCACGATGGCGGAGGAGTGCCCGAACACCCCGATGATCGGGCGGATGCCGGCGATCGAGACGTTCGGCATGTACGGCGTCGAGTTGATGAACGACGACGGCACCGAGTTCACCTTCAACAACCCGGCCGGCGTGGAGCTCGTGCAGAAGTACAAGGACCTGTACGAGGCCGGCGGACTCACCGAGGACAGCCTGAACGAGCAGCAGACCGGTGAACTGGAGGGCTTCAAGTCCGGCCATCTCGGCTGGCTACCGGGCAGCTCCTACACGCTGCAGGACCTGAAGGAGACCGCGCCGGACGTCTACGAGAACGTCGCCATGGGTCCGCTCATCGCCAACGCCGCGCCGAACATGTACATCCAGTCGATCGCGGTGAACGCGCAGTCGGACAACGAGGACCTGGCGATCGAGTTCGCGCGGTTCGTCACCAACGTCGACAACCAATTCGCGTTCTCGCAGCAGGCGGCGATCTTCCCGTCCGCCGACGGAGCGCTCGACGATCCGTTCTTCACCGAGGCGGACGACACCGACGAATCGCGCGTCCGGGTCGAGGCGGCGCAGCAGGTCGAGCAGGCCGAGGTGTACTGGCCGCCGGCGTTCTCCTCGCAGTCGGCCGACTACATGCGCGAGCAGATCGCACTCGCGATTCAGGGCGACAAGTCGCCGCAGGAAGCTCTCGACGAGTCGGTCGCCTACGCGAACGAGAGGCTCGGCTCCGAGTGAGCGCGGCGCACGGCGGTCCGGTGTCCGGGTTCGGTGCGCCAGAGGTGCGCACCGAGCCCGGCCATCGGGCTGTGGGCAGCCCGATGGCCGGCGCACCGAAGGGCTCCCGGAACACCCGGAAGAGCAGCTTGCGGACCCATCAGCGCTGGTACGTGCCGTGGCTGTTCCTCGCCTTCGGACTCACCATCACGATCACGTTCATCCTGTTCCCGTTCTTCAACACCCTCGGGCTGGCCTTCACGGACGCGACGCTGCTGCGCGACGGGCAGTTCACCGGGCTGGAGAACTTCCGCCGGATGTTCGACGACCCACGGTTCACCACGGCACTGCTCAACTCCACGCTGTACGTGATCTGCGTGGTGCCGTTCATGGTGGTGCTGCCGCTGATTCTGGCGGCACTGGTGGCGGGGAAGGGCCGGCTGCTGGGATTCTTCCGGACGTCGTACTACCTGCCGGTGGTCATGTCGGTGGTGATCATCGGCTTGATCTGGACCAACCTGCTGGACAGCCGCGGCCTGGTGAACTCGCTGCTGCAGTGGATCGGGGCGATCGACAGCCCGATCCCGTTCCTGACCGACCGCTGGCTGCTGCTGTTCAGCGCCATGATGGTCACCGTCTGGTCCGGCCTCGGCTACTACATGGTGATCTACCTGGCCGCGTTGGCCAACATCGACCAGTCGCTCTACGACGCCGCCTCGGTCGACGGGGCCGGCACGGTGCGCACGTTCCTCAGCGTCACCATGCCCGGCGTGCGCTCGACCATGATGCTGATCGCGATGTTCTCATCGATCGCGGCGTTCCGTGTGTTCGGCGAGGTGTACGTCCTCACCGGCGGCACCGGCGGCGTCGGCGGACGCAACGTCACGATGACGATGCTGATCCAGAGCGAAGGCACCGGTCTGCAGGCCGAGACGGGTTACGCCGGTGCGATCAGCCTGGCGATGTTCGTGATCATGGGAGCGCTACTCCTCGCCCAGCTCTGGTACCAGCGCCGTGAGGAGGACGCATGAGTAGTGCCGTCATCACGTCGACGCCGCAGGACCAGCCGGCGGTCAAACCCCGGAGGCGCCGCGTCCGCAAGGGCTCGATCGCCCGGTACGCGATCCTGATCCTGATGTTCCTGCTGCTGGCGGGCCCGCTGGTGTGGCAACTCTCGCTGTCGCTCAAGGGCGCCGGCGACGACATCTACGCCACGCCGCCGGAGGTCATCCCGAACGACCCCACCTTCGAGCACTACACCGCGGTCATCGACCGGCTGCCGCTGCTGCGGTACGTGTTCAACTCGTTCCTCGTCGCCGCGATGGTGGTGGGCGGCAATGTCATCGGTGCCACCTTCGCCGGTTATGCGCTCGCCCGGTTGAAGTTCCGTGGCCGGGGCGTGGCGGCCCTGGTGTTCGTCGCAGCCTTGCTGGTGCCGATCGAGACCGTCATCGTCGCCCAATTCCTGCTGGTGCGCTCGATCGGCGTGAACGACTCCCTGATCGGCGTCGCACTTCCGGGCCTCGTCGCCGCGTTGAACGTGCTGCTGATGCGCAACAGCTTCCGTGCCATCCCGCAGGAGCTGGAGGAGGCGGCCGTCATCGACGGCGCGAACGCCTGGCAGCGCTTCGTCCGGGTCTGTCTACCCCAGGTCAAGGGGATGATCAGCGTCGTCGTGATCTTCGCCTTCATGGGAGCGTGGAACGACTTCCTGTGGCCGCTGATCGTCCTGTCCGATCAGAACAACTACACCCTGACGGTCGGATTGAACCACCTGCGCGGGACGTTCATCGATGACCCCCGGTTGATCGCGGCCGGAACGATCATCGCGCTCATCCCGATCGTCATCTTTTTCGTCGCACTCCAGCGCTTCTTCTTCCGGGGCCTGGAATCAGGAGGAATCAAAGGTTGAGCACACTGCGTTTCGGCGTCAACTACACGCCGTCCGTCGGCTGGTTCTACTCGTGGCTGGAGCCGTCCTGGGACGACGTCCGCCGGGATTTCGACGCGATCGCCGCGCTCGGTCTCGATCACGTACGGATCTTCCCGCTGTGGCCGCTGCTCCAGCCGAACCGGTCGACCATCCGGCAGCAGGCGCTGGAGGACGTGCGCACCACGGTGGAGCTGGCCACCGCGGCCGGGCTGGATTCGGCTGTCGACGCCATCCAGGGCCACCTGTCCAGCTTCGATTTCCTGCCGAGCTGGATGACGACGTGGCACCGGCGGAGCATGTTCACCGACCGGGACGCAGTGGACGCCCAGGCGCGGCTGGTGGGAGCGCTGCACGAAGCGCTCGCCGACGTCCCCGGTTATATGGCGCTGACCATCGGCAACGAGCTCAACCAGTTCGCCGACCGGCCGCACCCCACGCCCATGACGGCGACGCCTGACGACGTGACCGCGTGGCTGGATACCCTGCTGGGCACCGTTCCCGGCGGTTCCGCCGGCTCCCGTGGTTCCGCGGGCTCCCGTGGTTCCGCCGGCTCGCCTGGTTCCGCCGGCCCCGGCGTAGCGGTGCTGCACGCCGAGTACGACGCCGCGTGGTACCTGGACGACCACCCCTTCCTGCCGACGCACGCCAGCCGGTCCGGTGACATGACCGCGATCCACTCCTGGATCTTCAACGGCACCGGGCAGACCTACGGCGGGTTGTCGGAGCAGAGCGTCCGGCATGCGGAGTACCTGGCCGAACTGTCCCGGGCGTTCGCCGTCGACGACAGCCGCCCGGTCTGGCTGCAAGAGGTCGGGGCGCCGCTGAACTGCCTGGCGGAGAGCGAGGTGGCCGACTTCTGTGAGCAGACGGTGCGGCACGCCGCCGATGTCCCGGGCATGTGGGGCGTGACCTGGTGGTGCTCGCACGACGTAGCGCGCAGCTTCGCCGACTTCCCGGAGCTCGAGCACACGCTCGGGCTGTTCGACGAGGAAGGCAAACCGAAGCCGATCGCGCAGCGGTTCGCGTCGGTGGCGGCGGAGCTGACGTCGGCGGCGGCTCCGTCGGCTCCCCCACCGCGGACGACGGCCGTCGTCGTTCCGGTGGACGAGAACGACGTGCCGCTGCGGCGCTCCGACGCGGCTCCGGGCGGCGGCATATTCACCCGGTGGATAGAGCTCGCCGCGGCCGGCGAACGCCCCGCGCTGGTGACGTCGGCAGACGCCGATGACGCCGCCCGGCTGGAGGCACGCGGCATCACCTCCGTGGTCCAGCCCGCGGCGGACGGGCGCAGCGTCTACGCCGCGGTGAGCGAGGACCCGTCGCTGGCGATCGGCGCCTAGTGGAGCCGACGATGACCGACACCTCCAGCACCGCCGTCGACGAGCTCATCACCCGCATGACGCTGCGGGAGAAGATCGGCCAGCTCAATCAGCGACTCTTCGGCTGGGAGTGCGTGCGCCGGGTGGACGGCCGCTGGCGGCTGACCGACACGTTCCGCGCCGAGCTGGACCGGTGGGACGGGATGGGAGCGCTCTACGGGATGTTCCGGGCCGATCCGTGGTCCGGCAGGTCGTGGGCCGACGGCATCCATCCCGACGACCGCGCCGAGGTCGCCGCGATGGTGTCCGATGCGGTGCGGGCCGGCAGCTCGCAAGGGATCCCACCCCTGCTGGTGGAGGAGGCCCCGCACGGCCATCAGGCCCTCGGCGGCACGATCCTCCCGGTGCCGCTCAACCTGGCCGCCACGTGGGATCCGGCTCTGGTCGAGGAGGCCGCCCGGGCGGTGGCGGCCGAGCTCGCCGCGAGCGGCGTTCACATCGCGCTGGTGTCGGCGTTGGACGTGCTTCGCGACCCGCGCTGGGGCCGCTCCGAGGAGTGTCTCGGCGAGTCCCCGATGCTCGCTGCGGAGATGGCGGCGGCGCTGGTCCGTGGCATGCAGGGGCCACAACGTTCGGCGCTCGGTCAGGCGGGCGTCGGCGATGGGACCGGTGTCCGCTCCGGCCTCGGATCGGGTGTCCGCACCGGCGTCGGCGTCGTGCTCAAGCATTTCGCCGCGCAAGGTGAGGCGATGGGTGGCCGCAACGGCCAATCCGCCGTGATCGGACCACGCGACCTGCGTGAGATCCACCTGCCGCCGGCCGAGGCCGGAGTGCGCGCCGGCGCGGTCGGCGTGATGGCCGCGTACAACGACATCGACGGCGTGCCGTGTTGCGCCAACCCGGAGCTGCTGCGGGACATCCTCCGCAGGGAGTGGGGGTTCGACGGGATGGTCATGGCCGACGGGCATGCGATCGACCGATTGGAATCCGTGGCCGGTTCGCTGCCGGCGGCGGCTCGGCTGGCACTGCTCAGCGGTGTGGACATATCCCTGTGGGACGAGGCGTTCACCCGGCTGGAGGAGGTGGCCGACGGCGACGAGAAGGTCCGCGACGCCATCGACGCCGCCTGTCGCCGTGTGCTCCACGTCAAGCAGCTCCTCGGTCTCGTGCCCGACGGCGTGTCGACAGCGCAGGGCGACACAGCGGTGACCGATGAGCCGGTGGCACACCGTCACCCCGGCACGACTCAGAGCCCGGCAGACCTACTGGAGGCGGCGCGCGCGCAGGCGCGGGAACTGTCCGCGGAACTCGCCCGGCGCTCGCTGGTGCTGCTCGGTGACGACGCCGATGTGCTGCCGTTGAGCCTGAATCAGGCGCGCCGCGTGCTGGTCATCGGGCCGCACGCCGGCCAGGTCACAGCCCTGCTCGGAGACTACGTCGCACCGCTCGAGCCAGACAGCCGACCAACGAGACAACATTACGGTCACGATAGCGACCACAATGCATGCTCGTGCCGGGCCGCCGACCGGGAAACGCCCAGTGTTCTTCAGGCTCTGCGGAAGCGGCTTGCCCCGGGGGCGCGACTCGACCACGTACCGTCGCTGCAGCCCGACGTCGACCTCGATGCGCTCGCCGCTGCGGCGGACGTCGTCATCGCCGTTCTCGGCGGTACCAGCCACCGGTCCTACGACGACGAGTTCACCGACGTCGGGGCCGTCGACGTGACCGCTGGCGGCGGACCTGCGAGGGCCACGTCAGGAGAAGGCGTCGACCTGGCCGACCTGGGACTTCCGGGCGACCAGGACACGCTGCTCGCACGCGTACGCGGAGCCACGGACGCTCCCGTCGTCGCCGTCGTCGTGGCCGGGCGGGCGCATGTGCTGACATCGGTTCTGGCTCACGGGGACGCCACATTGTGGGCCGGTTACCCCGGTCCGTACGGCGCCGATGCGGTGCTCGATGTGCTGACGGGTGTGCGTGCCGCCACGGGTCGGCTGCCGATGACGTTGCCCGGCCATCCCGGCGTCGTCCCGATCCACCACGACGACCGGCACGAGCCCGCAGGTGTCTACGCCGACGCGACCGATCCAGTGCTGCGCCCCTTCGGATACGGCACGTCAACCGGGCCGATCCACATCCAGGACGCCGAGGTGATTCCCGCGGCCGAAGCGGACGCCGACGTCGACGGTGCTGGCGACCACGCCGGCTGTGACACCCCGTCCGTCCGTCTCCGGGTCACACTGGAGAACACCGGTAGCGACGACGCCGACGACGTGGTCCAGGTGTACGCCCACCGTCCCGACGGCGTCGCGGTGCCGCGGCTACGCGAGCTGGTCGCGTTCACGCACGTCACCGTCCCGGCGTGCGGAACCCAGATCGTCGAAATCGACGTCCCCTCGACCCTCACGTTCGTCGTCCGCGCAGGCACATCCGACGAGATAGAACTGCGCCACTAGGCTCGTGGCTCTTCATTGGCAAGGCACTGCTCCTGGACACGCGCACCACCAAGAGCCGGTCGTAGACCGCCGTGCCCGAGAGATTCTCGACAACCTGTGAGAGCAAGCAGTGAGTGTCCGTCATGCAACCCTGAACCGCTCGTCGCCGAACTTCGCGACGATCTCGATCTCACCGCCAAGTGCCTCTACATAGGAACGCAGCGTACCGATCTCCGACCTATTCAGATCCCCTCGTTCGATCCGGGAAACCCTCGGCTGCGTCAGGCCGACCCGCCTGGCTACCTCAGTCTGGTTCAATCCGTATGCCTCACGGATCTCCGCAAGGCGGTGTGCCCGGGCCTCCGCCAGCATCTCCTCCCGGATCTCCCGAACACGCGCCTTGCGCTCCGGCGTGCTCGGCAGTGCCTCCTTAACGTGCTTCCACGTCCGCGCCATCGTCATTGCTTCCTCTCGATCTCGTAGCCGCCATCTAGCCACTTCTGGTAACGCTGCTCAGCCACAGGAATGTTCTCTCGGTACCACTGCTTCCACTGTCCGGCCTGGTCCCCCGCGATCAGCAGTACGGCTTGCTTCTGCGGATCGAACACGAACAGGATCCGAATGTTGGATGGCCTCAACTCCTTGAGGTTCTTGATCCGAGAGCCGTGGATCGTGTCTACGTAGGGACGTCCGAGCGCCGGGCCTCCTTGCGCGAGTAGATCGATCGCCGCCTCGACATGAGCTGCAGCCTCCTTGTCATGGTGGACAAGGTTCATGAACCACTCGTCCACCTCATCAACGAGGATCATTTCCCAGGCCATCTCTCCGATTATGACGAGTATGGCATATGATGTCAATAACATAATGCCTGGCAGGCGGCCAGCTTCTAGCGCGCACAGGACGCCGGGCCTGGAAGCGCCCCGGGCTAAACTGAGCTGGCGTCTGCCATCGATGGAGCCGAGCTGAGATCTATGACGGCCTCGCGCCTTTCCCCCATGTCCACCCATGACCTCGTTCGCCGAATGGGTCGCCTGTTCGCGATCTTCGACGAACGCAGCCAGGACTCCGGGCACGTTTCGTACGGCGTCGATACCGGCTCGGCACGCTACTTCGTCAAGACTGCCGGCGGCCCCGCGCCCAGTGCCGCCGGAACGAGTCGCGACGAGCGGGTCAGCGTCCTGCGCCGTGCGGCCGAAATCCACCACATCGACCACCCGGCGCTGGTGGCACTTCATGATGTGATCACGACATCCGACGGCATCGCGGTGGTATATGACTGGTTCGACGGAGAGCTCTTGCACTGCCCGCGCGAACGGCGACAGAATCCGGCCGAGGCACACCACCGGTTCAAGACCCTGCCCGCCGAGATCATCGCCAGCGCCGTAGACGAGGTGATCGACCTTCATGTCGCGCTTGAATCGGCCGGGTGGGTCAACGGCGACTTCTACGACGGATGCCTGATGTACGACTTCCGCTCAGGCGACATCCGGGTGATCGATTTCGAGTGTTATCGGCAAGGCCCTTACCTGAACGACAAAGGTCGGCTACCGGGTTCAACGCGGTTCATGGCACCCGAGGAGTTCGAACTCGGAGCAACGATCGACTCGCGGACATCGGTGTTCAACCTGGCCCGAATGGTCGAGATCTTCTACCTCGCCGAACACGAATCGCCCGCCGCGCGCGCTCGTCGCGTCGGCCACCGCCCCCTTGCCGGATGATCGTCCACAACGCGTAGCCGATCTTCAAACGGAGTGGAGAGCAGCCTATTCACCCTCCGGCTCGAAGTACGAGTCCGTTTCAGGCAAGTACGCCCTGTAGGTGCCCCCCGCCTCTGACGCTCCTCTGTTGCCGGTTTGCCGAGCGTGTTGCACACCCTTAGCCGTAAGGATCAACTCTCCGGCCTGAGCATTTCCACTAAGAATCATCTCGTCAAGATGCACCAACAGAAGGTTGATGCCACCGGTGTACCGATCGGAATCTGGCCAGAGCGACGATCGAGTCTCTTCATCCAATCGGACATCTTGATCGAATGTGTCGGGGTTCAGTTGCAAGGACACACTTGGCTCGAGCTTTCGCCCTTCCCAGCTTCGAATCATTACACGACACTCATCCACGACATAGGTCGCGTCGGCACCATGCTCTCGCAGTCGCTCGACGAAGGTATCGAGCAAGGAGTTAACCATGACACAGCATTCTTAGCTCGCCGGACTCATAACCATCATCTCTTGCAAACACCCCAGCATTCCCGGGGATTAAAGACGCGAGACGTGCCGTACAAATGATCACAAACACAATAATGCCACGAAAGATCCCCTTGCGACCCACCACGGATCCCCACATCCCTGCCGCTGAATAAACTACAATCCGACAATTGGATCTAACCGCATGAACACCACACATTCAAGGATTCTAGACAGGTCTGATCGTCAGCAACGTGGTAGCAGCGACCCTGGTCGAGCGCGATACCGCTTTGGGCATCGACGATCTGCTGACGACGCTTGCGGGCATCGGCTTGGCTCTTCTCGTCGAGTTCGGGGTGTTCCGCCGCGACGGCTCGTGAAAGCCGTTGAACTTCTGCCGCCACGTCGACGAACACTCCGTGATCCTGGTCCAGACCCGCGCCCGCCGTGCCGTGCGAGAGACTGGGTGATGCTCATCCAGGCGCCGTGTGCTGCCGCTTGGATGCAGCGGGTGAACTCGATTGCAATCGGAGGAGCTGTGCGTACGTTCACCGCCGTCGTGAACCCTCATGCGGGTACCGCGGGCTGGTCCCGACGGACCGTCGCGGCACGGCTGCATCCGGTGCTTCGGGCGCTGAGCGATGTCGGCGCCAAGGTGACCCTGGAACACAGCAGCAGCCTCCAGCACGCCGTCGACCTCGCCACCGTCGCGGCGGAGCGCGGCGACGTGGTGCTGGCGGTCGGCGGCGACGGGACGGTCGGGGCGCTCGCCGGGGCTATGGTCCGTACCGGCGGGACGCTGGGCATCGTTCCGGTCGGCCGCGGCAATGATTTCGCTCGTCAGCTGAACATACCGGCCGACACGGCGGCGCTGGCCCGGTCCCTCCACGACGCTGAACCGAGGATCGTCGACGTCATCGACGTCGACGGGCGCGTCGTCGTCGGAAGCGTGTACGCGGGGATCGACGCGGTGGCGAACGGCTACTTCAACCGGGCACGAATCCTTGGCGGAGTCGCCTATCACTACGCGGCGGCGCGAGCGCTGGCCGGCTGGCGAGCGGTCTCGTACCGCGTGGCCATCGATGGCACGCCGCATGATCTCCGCGGCTACACGGTGGTCGCAGCGAACTCCGGCTACTTCGGCAACGGACGGCACGCCGCGCCGGACGCACGGGTGGACGACGGACTGCTCGACGTGGTCGCGCTGACGGACGTTCCGAAGCGGACGTTCGTCTCCATCGCCATGCGCGAGCTCTACACCGGTGCACACGTGAACCGGCCCGAGGTGCTGGTCTTCCGCGGCCGCGACGTCCGGGTGGAGGCCGACCGGCCGTTGCCCGTCGGCGGAGACGGCGAGTTGATCGGCACGCTGCCGGTGACGGTGCGGGTGAGGCCCGCGGCGCTGCGCGTGCTGGCGTGAGCCGACCGCCATGACCGTGCCGTGCCCGTTGCGTGGTCACTCGTCACCGGTCAGCAATTCGAGCACGGCACGCTCGATGGACGGGTTCATCGCCAGACCGCCGATCTCATCCGTGTCGACTCCGGCGACGGCCGCCTTGATGGTCTGCCCGCGTTCGAACGCGTCCACCACCGCGGGATCCACATACGACGACCGGCACACCGCCGGCGTATTGCCGAGACACGCTCCGACCTCGCGCATGGCCTGAGTACGTGCCCGCTTGCGCGCCGTCGGGGTGTCAGTGCGCTCCGCCACGGCGAGGGCGGCCGCGGCCAGCACCGTGCCGTGCCAGGTGCGGAAATCCTTGGCGCTGATGTCGTCGCCGAACAGCTCGTGCAGGTAGCCGTTGATGTCCGCCGAGTTCACGTTGTGCCAGCCGCGATCCTGGTAGTAGGCAAGCAGCGTGTCGTCCGGGTCGCGGCGGCGCAGCAGGGCCCGGATCACCGCCACCACCTGTTCGTCCGCCACCGACTGCACACGTTCCTGGCCGGACTTGGCCGGATAGTCGAAGACCAACGTGTGCCCGCGCCGCACCTCTACATGTCTGGCCAGCAGCGTCGCCAACCCGTATGAGCCGTTCTCCTCCGCGTACTGCTCGCCGCCCACCCGGAAGAACCCGAGGTCGAGCAGGCGCGCGGCCGCGCCGAGCACTCTCCTGCGGTTCAGCCCGCGGCTGCGCAGATCCTCGGCGATCTGCTTGCGCGCATCCGGCAGCCGCCACCCGAACTCGAGGATCCGGGCGAACTTCTCTCGATCCTTCCGGGCTCGCCATTGCGGGTGGTACAGATACTGACGCCGTCCGGCGTCGTCGGTCCCCACCGCCTGCAGGTGCCCGTTCGGCCACGGGCAGATCCGCACGTCCCGCCACGCCGGCGGGATGGCCAGCGCGCGGATGCGTCGCAGCGTCTCGTCGTCGATCAGCCGCCGGCCGTCGACGTCTTCATAGCTGAACCCGCGCCCGCGGCGGCGCCGTCGCAACGCCGGCCCGGCCGGATCCCATCGGCGCAGCCGCACCGTCACCTCCGTCGCTCAACCCGTCGTCGCCCTCCCGCCTGCCCGGCGGTGACCGGTATGTACCCGGACATTCCATGATCACCGGGAAGCGGGAACGCGCACCCGTCATTGCGGGCCACCGGGGCCGACCTCGTAAAGTCACTCAGGTGACACATGACAGCTCGACCTCGCCGTACCCGGCCGCGCCGAAGGGCGACGACGCCGACGTCCTGCACGGAGTCACCGTGCCTGACCCGTTCCGTGCGCTGGAAGACCCGGACGCCGACGCCACGCGTGCGTGGGCGGACGCCCAGGACCGGCTGCTGGAGCGGCACCGTGAACGGTGGACATCCCGAGAAGGGTTCCGGCAGCGGCTGACCGAGCTGCTGCGCTCCGGCTCCGTCGGAGCCCCGGTGTGGCGCGGCGAGCGACGCTTCCACAGCCGGCGGCTGCCGGACCAGGAGCATGCCGTACTGCTCACCACCGACCCGGACGGCACCGAACGGACGCTGATCGATCCGGTCGTCGTCGACCCGTCCGGCACCACCACGCTCGACGCCTGGCAGCCGTCGAAGGAGGGTGACCTGCTCGCCTACCAGCTCTCCGAGGGCGGCCGCGAGGAGTCGGTGGTGCGGGTGCTGGACGTGCGCACCGGCGACGTCGTCGACGGACCGATCGACCGGGCCCGCTACTCGCCGATCGCCTGGCTGCCCGGCGGCAAGGCGTACTACTACGTGCGCCGGCTCGCGCCGGATGCCGTGCCGGAAGGCGAGGAGCAGTACCACCGGCGGGTGTACCTGCACCGGCTCGGCACCGATCCGTCCACCGACGTGGAGGTCTTCGGCGCCGGCAAGGACAAGACCAACTACTACGGCGTCTCGGTCAGCCGGGACGGCCGTTGGCTCGTCGTCACCGCCCGGCAGGGCACCGCACCCAGGCACGACGTGTGGCTGGCCGACCTGGAGGCCGCCGACCCAGCGGTGCCCGAACTGCGGCCGGTCATGGTCGGTGTCGACGCGCTGGCCGGACTGCACGTCGCACGCGACGGACGGCTCTACGCGCTCACCAACCTGGACGCACCGCGCGGGCGGCTGACCGTCGCGGATCCCCGAACGCCGGAACCCGAGCACTGGCGCGACCTGGTAGCGGAGGACCCCTCGGCGGTGCTGGAAGACTTCGCGATCCTGGACGGGGCCGAACTCGACCGGCCGTTGCTCCTGGTGACGTGGACCCGGCACGCGATCTCCGAGATCACCGTGCACGAGCTGGAGACGGGCCGCCGGCTGAACAGTCTCCCCCTGCCCGGCCTCGGCAGCGTCGGCGGGCTGGTGGAGCGGCCCGAGGGCGGCCACGAGTCGTGGTTCGTCTACACCGATCACGGCACGCCTGCACGTGTGCTGCACTACGACGCGCGCACGCACGAGGTATCCGTGTGGGAGGACAGTCCCGGCGACGTCGACCTGCCTCAGGTCCGCTCCAAGCAGGTCACCTACCGGTCCAAAGACGGCACCGAGGTCCGGATGATCATCCTGTCGTCCGCCGCCGGTGCCGGCGCCGATTCCGACGGACCGGACCGGCCGCGCCCGGCTGTGCTGTACGGGTACGGCGGGTTCAACATCTCCCTCACGCCGGCTTACAGCGCCAACGCGCTCGCGTGGGTGGAAGCCGGCGGCGTCTGGGCGGTCGCGAACCTGCGCGGCGGATCCGAGGAAGGCGAAGAGTGGCATCGCGCCGGCATGCGCGCGAACAAGCAGAACGTCTTCGACGACTTCCATGCGGCCGCCGAGTACCTCGTCGAGCACGGTTGGACGACGCACCAGCAGCTGGGTATCTCCGGCGGATCCAACGGCGGCCTGCTGGTCGGGGCTGCGCTGACCCAGCATCCGGAGTCGTTCGGGGCCGTCGTCTGCTCGGCTCCGCTCCTGGACATGATCAGGTACGAGCAGTTCGGCCTCGGTGCGACCTGGAACGACGAATACGGCACGGTCGAGGATGCCGAGGAGTTCCGGTGGCTGCTCGGGTATTCGCCGTACCACCATGTCCGGCCGGGTGTCGCCTACCCGGCGGTGCTGTTCACCGTGTTCGACGGCGACACCCGGGTAGACCCGATGCACGCCAGGAAGCTGGCCGCCGCATTGCAGGACGCGACGTCGGCCGGCCCGGAGCACCGGCCGATTCTGATCCGAGCGGAGCGAGAGGTCGGCCACGGTGCACGCGCGGTCTCCCGGACCGTCGACCTTGCCGCCGATCAGCTCGGCTTCCTGGCCGAGCAGCTGCGCGTCATCGAGTGAGGAACGCCGTCCACGGCTTCATCTGAGAAACGCAAGGACGTGACGACACCATGACCTACTTCGCCCAAAACCAGGAGGACGACCCGGAACGGTTCAGCGGCGACTGGTGGACCGATGTCCTGCTGGACAGGCCGATCCAGCTGCTCGTCCTGGTCGCGCTCGCGGTGATTCTCCGCTACATGCTGCACAAGGTGATCGCCAGGGTGGTCAGGCGGACCGTCGATCGGGAGCCGCCGAAGTCCGTGCTGGGCTCGGAGACGGCGGCCCGGATCGTCTTCGGCAGTGCCGGGGCTTACTCGGAGCGACGTGCGTTGCGGGTGGAGACGCTCGGATCGCTGCTGAAGAGCGTGACGACCTTCGTCATCGGCGTGATCGCCGTCGTGATGGCATTGGACATCCTCGGGTACCCGATCGGGCCGTTGCTCGCGTCGGCGGGTATCGCCGGGGTCGCGCTCGGGTTCGGCGCGCAGAACCTGGTCAAGGACTTCCTCGCCGGTATCTCGATGCTGCTCGAGGACCAGTACGGTGTCGGCGACGTGATCGACATGGGTGAGGCGTCCGGCGTTGTCGAGGCGGTCGCGCTACGGGTGACGCGACTGCGTTCGGTGGACGGCACGGTCTGGTATGTCCGCAACGGCGAAGTCATCCGGATCGGGAACTCCAGTCAGGACTGGGCCCGTGCGGTGATCGACGTCGGCGTCTCCTACGACTCGGACACCGCCACCGTCCGTCGGCTCCTGGAGGAGGTTGGGCACGAACTCGCCACCGAGGAGGTGTGGAGCGACCTGATTCTGGACGAGCCCGAGGTGTGGGGTGTGGAGGCGCTCGGTGCCGATAGCATCGTCGTCCGGCTCGTCGTGCAGACCAGGCCGTTGGAGCAGTGGAAGGTCGCTCGGGAACTGCGGGAACGGATCAAGCGACGGTTCGACGCCGAAGGTATCGAGATCCCGTTCCCGCAGCGGACGCTGTGGGTGCGGCAGGGCGAGGCAGTCGAGCCCGAGACGGCCGGCGCCGCCCCGACGACCACCGGCGAGGAGCATGCCGGTGCGGCACCGGCGCCGTCCACCGCCAGGTCGACACCTACGGTCAGGGAGGCGGAGACCGACGAGGAGCAGCCGGTGCCGACCGCGGACACTCCGGAGGAACAGCAGCAGAAGGCGGAGCGTCCGCCCGCTCCAGAGGTCTGATCCGGCCGAACGGGCGCAACCGGACAAGTCGTCTATGTAGCAGCGGTATAGGGACGTCTGCTTAGGATGCTCGGGCCCATGATGACCAGCATGTCAGCCGTTCCACGGCGCTGCGCCGCACCAGCGGTCGCCGAGAATCGTGACGAACACGCTGACTGACGAAGCGACTGTAGGCTAACGTTCCGCCGTGACATCTCACCCAGAAGAACACCCCGAAGAGCCAGGGCTGGCGCCTGACCCGCCCTCGGATACGCAGGACACGCATATTCTCTATCCGCAGCGTATGGAGAATGCGCTGTCGTACGACGAGCCGCAGCAGATGGCGCCTGCGCCGTCGTACGACGAGCCCTCGCAGCCGCCCATGGGCTCGGACGCACCACAGCCGCCGACCGGCCTGGAGCCGCCTTCACCGCCCGCTGGCGAGTCCGCTGGACCGTATCAGCCGGACGGCCGGGCTTCGCATCAGGAGAATTCTCCGCCCCAGCCACCGCACGGACCGCCACCCCGCCAGGGACCCCCACCCCACCAGGGACCCCCACCCCACCAGGCACCACCACCCCACCAGGCACCACCACCCCACCAGGCACCACCACCCCACCAGGCACCACCACCCCACCAGGGACCGCTACCCGGCCAAGCGCCGCAGCAGCCACACGCCCCCGGCCAGCCCTACGGTGCGGAACAACCGCCTTATCCGCCCGGACCGCAAGCGCACCCCAACGCCGGCTCCCACGGTCCGGCTGGGAATCCTCAGTACGGTCCACCGCCGGGTCTTGCGCATCCGCAGGCGCAGCAGCCGTTCCCGCCCGGCCAGCAGCCTCCGCCGGGCCCGCAGCACCCGCCGGGCCAGCAGTTTCCACCCGGCGCCCAGCACCCGCCGGGCCATCAGCTACCACCGGGCCCGCAGTACCCGCCGGGCCAGCAGTTTCCACCGGGCCCGCAGTACCCGCCAGGCCAGCATTTCCCTCCCGGCCAGCAGTACCCGCCCCCGTACGGACCAGCGAACCACGGACGGCAACGGCCAACGTCACCGGCGGCGTTGTATGTGTCGGGCTTACTCTTCGTGGCCTGCTCGGTGCTGTCGTTCATTCTCGCCATCGCCGGCTGGGACGGCCCCAACCAGGCAGAACCCGAAGTCACCATCGCACTGGTCGGTTTCGCGTTCGCAGACCTGGCCGATCCGACGACCAACCTCGACTACACGATCGTCACCACCATGATCGTGGCCGGAACCACGCTGCTGCTTGCCGTGTTGCAGATGGTTCGGCTGCCGTTCGCAAGGTTCGTTCTGGCCATAATCGGCACGCTGCTGAGCATCTACTACGTGTTCGCCCTGATCGACGCGTTGACCAGTGACTTCCCGATGGAGGACTTCATCGCCCTGGTGATCGTCGCGCTGGTGCTCTGGGTGGCGGCGACGGTCGTCGTCGTCCTACCCGCCACCGCGAACGCGATGAACCAGCACAAGCGCTGAACACCCACAACGGCCTGCAGAGTGAGGGTTGTCAGCCACACTCTGCAGGCCGTTGTCGTCAGGCGAGATCTCAGGCGAGGGCGGCGTCGAGCGTGATGGTCGTACCGGTCAGCGCCTGGCTCACCGGGCAGCCTTCCTTCGCGGCCTCCGCGGCGGCGACGAAGTCCTCCTCCGAGATGCCCGGCACCACACCACGGACCGTGATCTTGATGCCGGTGATCCCCTCACCCGGCTGGAACGTCACGTCGGCGCTGGTGTCCAGCGACGTCGCCGGCGTGCCTGCCTTGGCCAGCCCGTTGGAGAACGCCATGGAGAAGCACGCCGAGTGCGCGGCAGCGATCAGCTCCTCCGGAGACGTCTTGCCGCCCGGCTCCTCGGCCCGAGCCGGCCACGAGACGTCGTACGTACCCAGTCCAGAGGACTGGAAGGTCACCTTGCCGGCGCCCTCGAACAGGGTTCCTTCCCAGCGGGTGGAAGCAGTGCGTGTGGTGGCCATGCGTGTCCTTTCGCGAATCTGACGTGTGGTGAACGATTCCCATCCTGCCCTGCTGAAGCGCGCCGGCGACAACAGGGCCACCCACATCCCGAAGCGAACGACACTTCGGTCGTGATCACGACCGAGATGCATGCCCGTTCCGATGCCCCGGCCACATTTCGCCAGACGCGGGCGGATGGGGACAATGGGGAGCGTGACTTCGCGAGTGGACAACTTCTATGACGCCGTGGGCGGGGCGGACACCTTCGCCCGCCTGGTCCGCCGGTTCTACCAGGGCGTGGCCGAAGACCCCGAGTTGCGGGCCCTGTACCCGGAGGAGGATCTCGGCCCGGCGGAAGAGCGTCTGCGGATGTTCCTCGAGCAGTACTGGGGCGGCCCCACCACGTACTCGGACCAGCGCGGTCACCCGCGGTTGCGGATGCGCCACGCCCCGTTCAAGGTCAATCCCGCCGCCCGGGACCGGTGGTTGCACCATATGAAGGTCGCCGTCGACGAACTCGACCTTCCCCCGACCTACCGCGAGACGCTCTGGGACTATCTCGAGCGGGCGGCCTTCTCCTTGGTCAACACGTTCGAGGACTGAACACGCGTCGTCCCCCACCGGACCAGCCGCCACGACTCGGCAAAGCCGGTGTGAAGACGACTTCGGTGGGTTCCAGCGCCTCAAACTCGTCTTCACGGGCGGCGCTGGCCGGCCGATGGTCAGACCGTTCACCCAGCGGGTCCGGGGGCGGTCTTCGCTGTGAGGCAGTCCACATTGCGGTAGGGATCGCATCGGCGCGGTCACCGTCATAGGCTGGCGGCTCGTGACAGAGTCTCGTAGCGATTGGTGGCGGCACGCCACTATCTACCAGGTTTACATCCGTTCCTTCGCCGATGGAAACGGCGACGGCGAGGGCGACATCGGCGGCCTGAAGAGCAAACTGGCCTACCTGCACAACCTCGGGATCGACGCGATCTGGATCAACCCCTGGTATCCGTCGCCGCTCAACGACGGTGGCTACGACGTGGCCGACTATCGTGACATCGATCCGCGGTTCGGCGACCTGACCCAGGCCAAGGAACTGGTGTCGGAGGCACACGACCTCGGGCTCAAGGTGATCCTGGACATCGTTCCGAACCACAGCTCCTGGCAGCACGAATGGTTCAAGGCGGCGCTCGAAGCAGGCCCAGATTCACCGGAGCGGGCGCGCTACATCTTCCGGGACGGCAAGGGTCCCGGCGGCGACCTCCCGCCGAACAACTGGCGCAGCGTGTTCGGCGGCCCGGCCTGGGAGCGGATCACCGAACCCGACGGCACCCCCGGCCAGTGGTACTTCCACATCTTCGACGTGAGCCAGCCGGACCTCGACTGGAGCAACCCGGAGGTCCGCGACGAGTTCCTGGACGTGCTCCGGTTCTGGTTCGACATGGGTGTCGACGGCTTCCGCATCGACGTCGCACACGGGATGGTCAAGGACATGACCAAGCCGGACCTCCCGTACGACGAGTCCAACCTGCTCGCGTCCCCCAAGATCGCCGATCACCCGTTCTTCGACCGAGACGGCGTGCACGAGATCTACCGCGGCTGGCGCGAGGTGGCCGACGCGTACGATCCGCCGCGGCTCTTCGTCGCCGAGGCGTGGGTGGAGCCGCCGGAGCGGCTGGCCCGGTACGTCCGCGACGACGAGTTGCACAGCGCCTTCAACTTCGACTACCTGAAGTCGCCCTGGTCCGCGGCCGAGCTGCGGGAGTCGATCGAGCAGTCGATGTCCGTGCTCGGAGCCGTGGGCGCGCCGGCCACGTGGGTGCTCGAGAACCACGACGTCGAACGGGTCGTCACCCGGTACGGACGCCTCGACTCGACCGGTGGCACGGTGCGCGACCGCCCGGAGGTCCGCGAGTATGACCAGGAGCTCGGCTACCGGCGGGCACGGGCGGCAGCGCTGCTCATGCTCTCGCTGCCCGGCGGGGCGTATATCTACCAGGGCCAGGAGCTGGGTCTTCCCGAGGTGCTCGACCTGCCGGAGGAGGCGCTGCAGGATCCGGTATGGGAACGGTCCGGCCACACGGAGCGCGGCCGGGACGGATGCCGCGTGCCGCTGCCGTGGAGCGCGGGCGGACCGTCGTGTGGTTTCGGCTCCAACGGTTCCTGGCTGCCACAGCCGGACGGCTGGGGCGAGATGTCCGTCGAGAAACAGGACGGCGTCGACGGCTCGATGCTCGAGCTCTACCGGGCGGCGCTGCGGACCCGCCGCGACCATCCGGCGTTCCGCTCACCGACGATGGTCTGGGACGACAGCCTGGGCGCCGACGTCCTGGCCTTCCGGCGAGAGCCGGGCTTCACCTGCGTGGCGAATCTCGGCGCCGAGCCGGTCGCTCTGCCGGCACACGACGAGGTGATCCTCGCCAGCGCACCGCTGAACCACGACGGTACGTTGCCCGTCGACGCGGCGGTGTGGCTGCGCACCGGCTGACGTCGCGGGGCACCCTTGGGAACCGGACCGGTGGCTGCGGTGTAGAAAGACTGACACCTGCCGACGCCGAGACGGAGAAGAGGGAGCGTCACGGAGCGGAACGACCTGAGCGATCAGGCGATCATCGAACGTGTGCGGGGCGGCGACACCGACACCTACGCCGTGTTGGTGCGCCGCTACGCCGCTGACGCCCGCCGCGCCGCCGTCGTCGCGGGCGTCGGCGCGGACGCCGAGGACATCACCCAGGCCGCGTTCGTCAAGGCGTACCAGAACCTGACCCGGTTCCGCGACGGCGCGGCGTTCCGTCCGTGGCTGCTGCGGATCGTCGTCAATGAAGCCAGGAACGCCATCCGTGCCGACCGGCGACGACGCGCCGCCGCCGAACGACTCGCCTGGCTCGGCGGGGTTCCTGCCGACGACGGCGACCCCGCCGACGTGGCCGTGCACGACGACACGCGCTCCGTGTTGCGTGCGGCCTTGCGGGAGCTGCCGGAAACGCAGCGGCAGGTGGTGGTGTGCCGATACATCCTCGACCTGGATGAGCAGGAGTCGGCCACCGTGCTCGGGTGGCCGCGAGGCACCGTGAAATCCCGCCTGCATCGAGCGCTGCGGCAGCTGCGGGCCCGCCTGGACGGGGAGGAGCCCGCGGAACGGGAGGCCGAACATGGACGATGACCGATTCGAGACCGAGCTGCGGGCCCTCGGCGAAGAACTGGCGGTTCCCGAGGTCGACGCGGAGGTCACGGCAACGGCCGTGCTGGAACGGATCGCGGCGACCGAGGCGGCGACTGGCAGAGTCGCCGCAGCCGGAACGGCCCCCACGACCGGGACCGCCCCCGCAGCCGGGCGCGTGCGCCGATTTCCGGCCTGGGCTCAGACCATCGCGGGGAAGATCCGCACGCGGTGGCGGACCGTCATCGCGGCCGTGGTCGCCGTCCTTGTCGCAGGTGCCCTGACCCCGCCGGTCCGGGCGACGGTGGCGGACTGGCTCGGCCTGGGTGGGCTCGACGTGCGGCCCGGGCCAGCGGTCCCATCCGCTCCCCCGCCACCCGCCGTCGACGGTGACCTGGACGTCGATGGCGCGGCTGAGCTGGTCGACTTCGCACCGGCCGTCCCGGACCTCCTCGGAGATCCGGACGCCGTTGAGGTGAGCCCCAGCCGACAGCGGCTGTCGATGAGCTGGTCGCGACCGCACGGGACCATCCGGCTGGATCAGTTCACGGGTTCGCTCGCCGTGAAGTTCGCACCGGATCCAGGCCACCCCGTCGACCTAGGCCCAGCGCGTGGGCTGTGGTTCGCTGATCCGCACGACCTGCATCTGTACGACGCGGAAGGCACCGAGGCACCGATCGTCGATCGAGCATCAGGCCCCAGCCTGGTGTGGCAGGTCGGCGCGACGACGGTACGGCTGGAGGGGATCGCGGACGCCGAACGGGCGGCCGAGATCGCGCGATCGACGCTGGACGCCGGAACCTGAACCGGCCGGGCGGTGTAGTCACAGCACAACGATGCTGTGATTGGAGGAATCGACGACATGCCACATCTCGTCCGTTCCAGCGCGCGGGCGGCCGGCACGCTCGTCCTGGTGCTCGGCGCCGCGATGCTGACGTCCATGCCGGCCGAAGCGGGCGGACCGACCAGCGTGCTGATCTCGTCCCCGTCGACGCAGACCACTGCGTCGCTCTACGCGAACAGCACGCAGTACGAACAGCTACTCGATGCACTCGGCGGAACGACGCCGGATGCTGATCCGCAGGCGTCCGAGATGGCCGACGCGCCGGTCGGCCCGGGCAGCGATCAGATCAACGTCACCTGGCTCGTCCACGACGTCAGCGTCTGGCGGGTGGACCGGATCGTCCTGGTCGACTCGGGCGACATCTGGATTCACACCGAGGAGTCGCTGTCCGAGCGGCTCGACGTCACCGGGACAGACGGCGTGTGGCACCGGTCGACAGATCCGGACGCGTTGCGCGCCCTCCTGGACGAGCTCGGCATCCCCACCTCGACACACGACACCGGGCTCCCGCCCCGGCCGGATCCGTTGACGGATGCGGCCGATGAGCGCAACGACGCCCGCGTCGCATCGTTCACCTCAGAGAACACGTCGCCTTTGGTGTGGGTGCTGCCGAGCGCGGCTGCCGGCGTGGCTCTGGGCGTCGTCATCGACCGTCGGTTACGCGGGCGGCACCTCCGGAGCCCGTGACGGGGCTCGTTCCGCCGCGCACTAAGCCCATGAGCTCAGGGCTCGGTCCAGGCCATCCACCATGGCGTCGAAGCTCCGGTCGATGTCACGGGGCAGTCCGAAGCCGCCGGTGCTCTCGATCGCCGCGAAGCCGTGCAGGGCACTGCGCAACGCGCGGGCGGCGTCCACCAGGTGATCGCCGGTGATGCCGTACCCGGCCAGGACCGCGAAGAGCACCTGCGCGGCGTCATCGGCCGCCGCGCGCCGCTCGGCGGCGAGCTCGTCCGCTGAACCCGCGACGCGCACGGTCGCGGCATAGCGCCCCGGGTGCTCCAGCACGTACGCCCGGTAGGCGGCCGCGACGGCGCGCAGTGCATCGCCCCGGGAGCGTCCGACGGCGGCGCGCTGCATCGCCTCAGCGAGTTCTCCGATGGCCTGCAGGGACAGCTCGGCTTTCAATGCGTCCAGGCCGGCGACGTGCTTATACAGGCTGGGCAAGGCGACGCCGACACGTTTGGCGAGCGCGGCCAGGGTGAGCTGGTCGTAGCCGTGCTCGTCGGCCAGCTGAGCGGCTTGCTCAACGACGATCGGCCTGGTCAGGCCGGCCCTAGGCATCCGCCGCCTCGCCGAGTTTGCTCAGGAACGAGGTGATCGCGGGGTTGACCAGGTCGGGGCGCTGCGCCTGCGGGTAGTGACCGGCGTCCGGGACCATCAGCACGTCGGCGTCGCCGCCGATGGCATCGGCGGTGAACCGGGCCTCGGCCGCCGGGTCCGAGAAGTCGGGGTCGATCTCCCCCATCACCACCAGTGTGGGCGCCTGAACTGAGCCGAGTCGCGGCGTGACCGGCGCGTGTGACGTCTTGCTGGTGGCGAGGAACGCCGACCAGGCGCCCGGCCGGCGCAACGCGGACGTGATCCGCGCGATGTGATCGTCGAGATCGGCCGGGCGCTGGCCGGCGTTGAAGGATCGGTACGCCGCCCCGGTCGCCGGCACTCCCCACGGCCGCCGCAGCAGCACGGCGGTGAGCGCCTTCTTGTACCAGGGCGCGAAGGGTCCGCGGACGAAGGCGCCAAGCAGGACCAGCCCACGCACCGACTCCGGCCGTTCCGCGGCCGCCCAGACCGCTGCCGCGCCACCCATCGAGTTGCCGACCAGTACCGCCGGACCACCGCCCAGATGCTCGACGAGTGCCAGCAGGTCCGCGCCGGCCGCCGGATCGTCGTAGGCGGCGAACGTGGCGTCACTGTCACCGTGCCCCCGCAGATCCATGGTGGCGACGCGGTATCCGGCCGCCACGAGCGCCGGCACCGTGTTGCGGTACACCCCGCGTAGATCCATCATGCCTGGTGCGCAGAGCACGAGCGGCCCATCGCCTTGGACGTCGTACGCGAGCCGCCCCTCGGGCCGCTGGAGGAACTGAGTATCTGCCATAGCCAATATGCTAATGCCATTAGCCAATGGTGTCGATATCTCAGCGTTCGGTATCGAAGAGACGTCGCGCGCCGACTAGAGGGCGAAGAGTGCCAGACCGCTACGCGCGACAATGGTGCCGTTCGGCGCGTCCAGGCGCTGCCAGGAGGCGACCGACCGGAGTACCACCTCGCCAGATCCGCTGAGGAAGCCGTACGACGAGGCAGCGTGCGCCAAACGCAACGACACCCCTTCGGCGAGTTCCTTGTCCCAGATCTCCGCGGCCAGGCCCTCGAGCGCCGCCCGGCCGGCCCGCAGGTCACGTCCGCCCGCCGCCTCCGGTGCGCGCCGCTTGAACTGCTCGATGCCCACCTCGACGCGAGAGACGACCTCGGGCAGCGGCAGCCGGGCCAGCTCCGACCATCCCGACCGTGGCGGAAGGCTGCTCGTCCATCGCAATGCCGGCAGCGCCGGCGGTAGCTCCAACTCGCCCTCGGCCCCGACCGCTCGAGCCGCCAGCGTCGACGCCTCGACCACGACGTCCGCCTCCACCGGATCCGCCAGCGCCATGGCACGCAGCGCCAGCGCGTCGAACGGCGTCTCGGCGAAACACCCCGCCACCGAGCCATTGGCGACGATGCGCGCGACCGCCTCCGGCTCGTATCGGGCCACCCGCTGTGCGAACGTCGCCAAGTCAGCGGCGGCTCCCGGCTGCGCCGGCACCAGCACCGTCATTCCACACCGTCTCCGTCAGCCATAAAACCTTCCAACGCCGCCCTCTCCTCGGGCACGAGAGTCCTGCTGCGACGGGCACGGACGTCGTACGCGACCAGTGTCGTGGACGCGCGGGCATAGACTGTGTCCGCGTCACGCACGTCGTAGCCGAGGTCGAACGACGACCCGCCGATCCGCGTCACCCAGACACGCACGTCGAGCGGCTCCGTCCGGAACGGCACCGGGGCGAGATAGTCGACACTGAGACCCGCCACCACCGAGCCCTCATGCGCCTCGAGCGCATCGAAGAGATAGCGATGCGCGAAGTCGATCCGTGCTTCCTGCAAGTACTCGATGAACCTCACGTTATTGACGTGTCCGTACGAGTCGAGGTCGTCGAAGCGGACCATGCAGGGGTAACTGAACGGCTTGGCATTGCCCGGGTCGACCGCAACGGATGCCGCCCGATGGTCGGTGCGGGCGGCGTCACCGTCAGAAGACGGAACGGGGCCGTCCAGGTCACGGTAACCGTCGAGGACCGCTCGCTCTGTCGGGGCCACGCGGCGCGGACGGCCGCTACCGAGGTCGTACGGGACGAGCGTGGTGGTGGCCACCGCATAGACCTGGCGCTCACCGCCGTCTTCCACGTCGACCAACTCATAGCCCAGAGTGAACGTCGAGTTCCGGATATCGCGCACCCAGGTCTCGACCCGGAGCGGTCGCTGCCGGTACGTCAGCGGCGCGAGGTAATCGATGGCATGCCGCGCGACGACCGTGCCGCCGGCCAGGCCTTCCGCGCCCTGCCTATGAGCGTGCACGAACAGCATGTCGACGCGCGCCTCCTGCAGGTAGCGGAGGTAGACCATATTGTTGACGTGACCGTACGCATCCATATCGGCCCAGCGCAGCGGCACGTTTGTGACGTGTCTCATTGGTGCGGGCATCGTCTCTCGTCGTCGGTGGATCGGCTCTCATCCTAACCGGACAAGCGCAGCCTGCCGGCCGCGGTCTAGGCGCCGGCGCGCTGCTCCGTGCGCTCCATTGCGCATGCTTGACTCGGCTCTTGCTCACTTACCTTGGGTAGAATACATTTGCGTTGTGGTTAAGGCGGCCCACGAGGCACTCCACCGGATATTTCAGGATGACTCTGTCCTTTTCACCCGAGCCTTACGGAAGGCGCTCGGCGTCACACTGCCTACGCCGCGCGCGATCTCCGTGATCAACACCGACCTCACCGAGATCGAACCCATGGAACGCCGCGCCGACACCATCCTCTACGTCGAGTCCGCCGAGACCGATCACATCGTCATCATCGAGTCTCAAACCACGACCGACGACGCGAAGCGCCGTTCGTGGCCGTACTACGTCGCATACCTGCATTCGAAGTACGACGTACCCGTCACGCTCCTGGTGGTGTGCCCGAACGCCACCACCGCAGCATGGGCCCGCAGCCCTATCCACATCGGCTTGGACAGTCATGCCTCGATCATGTGCCGGCCGCTTGTACTCGGGCCGGACAACGTCCCTGCCATCGTGAGCATCGACGACGCCGCCGATGATGTAGTCCTGACGGTGTTCTCCGCGCTCACCCACAAAGACGGAGCCAACGCCGATCGGATACTGCGCACCCTCGCCGACGCGCTCGACACGATCGATCCGCCCTCAGCCGCCTACCTCGCTGAGTTCACGGAGGTAGGATTGGCCCAGACGACCGCGGCACAGACATGGAGGTCGCTCTTGTCCACGATGACCTACCCGTACCAGTCCCTCCTGCGGTCTCAATGGCGTGCTGAGGGACGCGCTGAAGGACGCGCGGAAGGCGAGGCGCTCTCCGTGTTGCGAGTGCTCGACCGTCGCGGGGTCCACGTCCCCGAGGATGCCCGCCAACGCATCATGGCCTGCACCGACACCGCGACATTGGAGTCCTGGCTCGATCGCGCGCTCACGGCCGGCACCATCGACGACGTCTTCGCGTAAGCACACGACACACAACGCGGCGGCACATCCATGATGTGCCGCCGCGCTTGCGTGGCGATCGATCAGTCTCGGGTCAGTTTGCGGTACGTCACGCGATGCGGACGTGCCGCCTCCAGGCCGAGCCGCTCGATCTTGTTCTTCTCGTACGACTCGAAGTTCCCCTCGAACCAGAACCACTTCGCCTGGTCCTCATCGTCGCCTTCCCAGGCCAAGATGTGGGTTGCGACCCGGTCGAGGAACCACCGGTCGTGCGAGGTGATCACGGCGCAGCCGGGGAACTCCAGCAGCGCGTTCTCCAAGGACTGCAATGTCTCGACGTCCAGATCGTTGGTCGGCTCGTCGAGCAGGATCAAGTTTCCACCCTGTTTGAGGGTCAGCGCCAAGTTCAGCCGGTTACGCTCGCCACCGGACAGCACGCCGGCCGGCTTCTGCTGGTCCGGCCCCTTGAATCCGAAGGCGGCGATGTACGCGCGGCTCGGCATCTCCACGTGCCCGACCTTGATGTGGTCGAGCCCTTCGGAGACGACCTCCCAGACGTTCTTCGAGCCGTCGATACCCGCCCTGGTCTGGTCGACGTACGACAGCTTGACCGTGTCGCCGACCCGGAGGTCACCGGAGTCCGGCGCCTCGTCTCCGACGATCATCTTGAACAGCGTCGTCTTTCCGACACCGTTCGGACCGATCACACCGACGATGCCGTTACGCGGAAGCGAGAACGACAGGTCGCGGATCAGTTGGTGATCGCCGAACCCCTTGCTCAGGCGTTCAGCCTCGACCACGACGTTGCCCAGCCGCGGGCCCGGCGGTATCTGGATCTCGTCGAAGTCGAGCTTGCGCGCCTTCTCCGCCTCGGTCGCCATCTCTTCGTAACGGTTGAGTCGCGCCCGCTGCTTGGTCTGACGTCCCTTGGCGTTGGAGCGTACCCACTCCAGCTCTTCCTTCATCCGCCGCTGACGCTTGGCGTCCTTCTGCCCCTCGACCTTCAGCCTGGCCTGCTTGTTCTCCAGATAGGTCGTGTAGTTGCCCTCGTAGCCATGCACCCGGCCACGGTCCACCTCGGCGATCCACTCCGCCACGTGATCGAGGAAGTAGCGGTCGTGGGTGACGGCTACGACGGTGCCCGGGTATTTCTCCAGGTGTTGCTCCAGCCACTGCACGCTCTCCGCGTCGAGGTGGTTGGTCGGCTCGTCGAGAAGTAGCAGATCCGGCTGCTCGAGGAGCAGCTTGCACAGCGCCACCCGGCGACGCTCGCCACCGGAGAGGACCGAGATGTCGGCGTCTGGCGGCGGGCAGCGCAACGCGTCCATCGCCTGCTCGAGCTGCGAATCAAGATCCCAAGCGTTGCGGTGATCGAGCTGCTCCTGGAGCTTCCCCATTTCTTCGAGGAGCTGGTCGGAGTAGTCGGTCGCCATCTTCTCGGCGATCTCGTTGAATCGGTCGAGCATCTGCTTGGTCTCGGCAACACCCTCCTCGACGTTGCCGAGCACCGTCTTATCCGGGTTCAGCTCCGGCTCCTGCGAGAGGAACCCCACCGAATAACCGGGCGTCAGATAGGCCTCGCCGTTGGAGGGCTGATCCCAGCCGGCCATGATCTTGAGCACACTGGACTTACCGGCGCCGTTCGGCCCGACGACACCGATCTTGGCACCTGGAAGGAAGGCCAAGGTGACGTCGTCGAGGATCACCTTGTCGCCGTGCGCCTTGCGCGCCTTGCGCATCACATAAATGAATTCCGCCATAGCGCCTCCAAGCCTACGACCTCGGCACCCGTTTGCCGTAAACGGCAGCGCCGGTAACGCGGCACGGGGTGGATATCGACAGTTTCGTGAGGTGTTGCCGCGCACCCCGGCCGAGCGGCAACACCTCACCGGCTCCGGTTGACCTGGCCGTCAGCCCTCGAGGGCAGCCCCGACCAACTCCTTCTCCCCGTCGACATCGTCGTCGTCCTCGGAGAGGTCATCGCCGTCCGCGGGTCCAGGCGCGGCGCCGGCACCAGCACTCCCGCTATCGGAGAAGGACACCGACCAGTCGCCGCCGTTGCCCGCCTCGACGTTCGCCGGATCGTGCGTGCGCTCTTCGGTCGCCACGTCGGCCGCCGACGTGCGTGCCGGATCCACGGCCATCGACGGCACCTCACCGGTGGCCTGGTCCACTCCGTCGTCACCCGCCGTGTAGA
The DNA here is from genome assembly GCF_010550675.1 of Phytoactinopolyspora halotolerans. Lineage (GTDB taxonomy): Bacteria > Actinomycetota > Actinomycetes > Jiangellales > Jiangellaceae > Phytoactinopolyspora > Phytoactinopolyspora halotolerans. The sequence goes on from NZ_JAAGOA010000016.1 coordinate 53,950, forward strand.
CGGCGACCGCGTTCTTGACCTCGTCGCTCTCGGCCTCGATGGACGCCTGGCGGTGCGCCCGGCGGAACGCGCTGATCCCGCGGTAGAGGTCGTGGCCGATCGATGACGCCGTGATCTCCATCGAGTAGCGCTGCACGTTTCTCTCATCCCGCCAGTCACGGACCCGCATGCGCCCGTGCACCACGATGGGCTCGCCCTTCTTCAGCGAAGCCAGCGCGTTTCGCGCCAGCAGCGGATGCCAGCAGACCACGGTATAGAAGGATGGTTCCCCGTCCACCCACCGGTTGCTGCGGTTGTCGAAGTAGCGCTCGTTGCAGGCGATCCTGAAATGGCACCACGGCTCGCCTGTCTCAGTCTTTTCCTCCTTTTTGACGTTGGTCGCCACGTTTCCCGACACGGTGACGGTTGCTGCGGTCATTTCGCGCCTCCTGCGCTCGTTACGGTCGACTTGACGGCACCAACACTGGTACACCGACACGTCATTGCGGAAGCGACGATGTCCGAATGTGGATAACGACGGCAGCTAAGCGCCTGACCAGCTGTGGATAGCGTGTACTCCGGCTACGACGACGCCTCTCGCAGCGCGGTCCGGAACGTGTCGTACCGTTCCAGTTCGACGCGCAGCGGCGTGACGATGACGTCGTCCGCCGTCCGTTCAACCGCCGCCATCAGCCGCTCATGCACGTCGGCCGTCCACGCCTGGCGCGCACGGCGTGCCGACGCCGCGCGTGCCACCGCCACGATCAGACCCACCGCGGTGCCGGCCAGCAGCAGCGCCAGCGGCAGCGAGCTTCCGGCGATCTCCGGCTTCGGAATATCCTGCCGATCCAGCCAGCCGATATCGAGCTGTTCCTCCGCCTGGATCGTTAGCGCCCAGAGCCCACCGACCATGCCCACCAGTAGTGCGAGCCACTCAAGTGCGCCGGCCAGCCGCCACCACACGCCACGCCGTTCTCCGACCAGGTCGATCGAGCCGAGCGCCGCCTCCAGCTCTTCCGGTGCCTTGCGGGCCGCCTCGTCCGCGACCGACCGGATGGAGCCGCCCCAACCGCGGGTCAGCGACCCGGCGGCCGTTGCACCCAGATCACGGACGGCGGACTCAACCCGCTCACGGTGCACGTGTATCTGCGGCTGCGGCACCCGCTTCGACGGCCGCAGATACGCGTGTCCCGCCTGCGCCGCCACGGACCCGACGTCGGCCGCCGCGGCCATGGCGTCGACCAGCCGCCCGCGGTCGTCGTCGGTGACCGCTCCGGGCTCCGCACTGCCGGCGGCCTCGATCATGCGCCCGGCCGCGCGTGTGGCGTCCGCATCCACACGCTGCACGCTCGCTCGCCGCGTCTCCGCCGTCCGTCGGAGCAGATCCATGAGCGCGTCCAGGCCCTCGCCCGTCGCCGCGGACAGCGGCACGATCGGAGCGTCGCCGAGCCCGTCGTCGTCGAGGAGACGCCGCAGATCCGCCACGCATGCCTCGGCGTCGTCCTTCGTCAGCCGATCGATCTGGTTCAGCGCGACGACCACCACGTCGCTGTGTTCGGCGAGTGGCTGCAGGTAACGCTCGTGGACGGTGGCGTCGGCATACTTCTGCGGGTCCATCACCCAGACGAAGAGATCGACCTGTTCGACCATGCGATCCACAGTCTTGCGGTGCTGGACCTCCGTGGAATCGTGATCGGGCAGGTCGAGCAAGATCAACCCGTCCAAACCGTCTTTGGCGTCCGGGTCGAGCTCGCTCTCCCGGGAGATCCGATTCAGCGCGGGTATTCCCAGCCAGTCCAGCAGCGGCTGGGCCCCTTCGGCTCCCCAGACGCACGCCAGCGGCTGTGACGTCGTCGGTCGTCGCACGCCGACCCGTGCGATGTCCAGACCCGAGATGGCGTTGAACAGCGACGATTTACCGCCACCCGTCGAGCCGGCGAGGGCCACCACGGTGTGCTCGGTCGACAGGTCCATCCGGGCATCCGCGCGCTCCAGTACCTTCCGGGCCTCGGCCGTCGACGGATCGAAGAATCTGCCGGACCCGGCGTCAAGCGCCCGCGACAACGCCGCCGTCCGTGCGGTCATGCGGCGTCCTCCCAGGCACGTCTGACATCACTCGCCGCGCTGAGCAGGCTGTCCCGCGTCGGCTGATCGAACACGTCCTCCCCGGCGCCGGCCAAGACAGCGTCGAGGCGACCGAGCACAGCCTCGACCGCGCCGTGGAGCGTCCGGCGTATGATGACCGTCCGCGCCTGCTCGTCGCCGGCCAGATCGGTGAACCACCTCATCACCTGCTCAGCCGCTTCGGACGGCAGCACACCGGCGCTGGTCAGCTCGGTCTCGATGACGTCCAGCAGTGTCGCGTTCGGCAGGCCGCGGCCTGCTAGCAGCTCGGCGAGGTGCGATCGGACCTCATTCATCGCCACGGCGGGCACCCGGTTGAGCACGACCGCGACCGACATCCGGCGCTGAGCGGCCGCCCCCAGCAGATCCCACTGCAGGGCATCGGCATACCGGGCGGCGGTGGTGATGAACAGCCACAGATCGGCGGCGACGATCGCCTCCAAAGCAGGTCTGCGGATCGACGCCGCGACCGAATCCAATGGCGGCGCGTCGAGCAGGGCGACACCTGCCGGCACACGCTCGCTGGCGATCCGCTCCACCAGGGCGGGCTCGCCGCCATACCAACCGGGGCGATCACTCGTCGTGAACCACGCCGTGTCATTGGGGTGGTGGACAAGCACCGGTATCCGGGTCGTCGGGCGCAGCACCCCGGGCATCGTCACGATCTCGCCGACGAGTGTGTTCACGATGGTCGATGCGCCGGACCCGGTGGGTCCACCCACTGTCATCAGCAACGGTGCATCCGGATGCTCCAGGCGAGGGAGGATATACAGGTCGAGCAGCGCCAGAAGCTCATCGCGCTCACGACGGGCCGCCGCCGCGCTGGCGAACTCGAACGGAAACTCCAGCTCATCCAGCAGCCGGCGGACAGCGCTCAGCGCGTCGTACACGCCCGGGCCAGATGGTTGTACCACACAGTCATAGTTGCACTAACGTCGCTACGGACCATGACAACACTCTGGAGGATCTTATGTCCCTGGAACGTCCCCCCGCCCCCAATCCGTACGAATTGCTGCCGGCAGTGCCCAGTTTCCAGGTCAGCAGTGACGATGTCCACGACGGTGCGCAGCTGGACAACAAGTTCCTCTTCAACGACTGGGGGATGCCCGGCGACAACCTCTCGCCCCACCTGCGATGGGATGGCGCGCCCGAGCGTACGCAGAGTTACGTCGTCACCTGTTTCGACCCGGACGCCCCGACGCCCAGCGGGTTCTGGCACTGGATCGTCGTCGACATCCCGGCGCACATCAGGGAGATGCCACGCGGCGCGGGTGCGGCGGACGGACTCGGGCTTCCGGACGGCGCGTTCTCGGTGCGGAACGACACGGGGTCCGTCGGCTACGCCGGTGCCGCCCCGCCGCAAGGAGACATCGCGCACCGGTACTTCTTCGTGGTGCACGCGGTCGACGTCCCGTCGCTGCAGGCGGAAGGGGTGAGCCCGGAGGCGACACCGGCCGTCGTCTCGTTCAATCTCGCATTCCACACCCTGGCTCGTGGCATGATCGTTCCGGTCTATTCGCACTGATCGCGCCCCGCCACCTTCAACGACGATGGTCCTCGCGTCTCCCGGCGCCGCGACGGGAGACGCGGTGGCCGAAAGGACCCCCGCATGACGACACCGCAAATCGGCAAGCTGACTACCGAGCCCGCGCGGCAACGCTCTGACCTGCTCGCCGAGCCGGTCGACGCCGCCCTGACCAGGCATCCGGAGATCGAGGCGTTCGTCGCGGAGATCGATCCGGCGCTGGCGGACACCGCCGAGTTCTGCCGCGAGTACGATGTGGCCCTGGAGGTCTCGGCCAACTGCGTCGTCGTTGCCGGGAAGCGCGGCGGTGAGCAGCGCATCGCCGCGTGCATGGTGCTGGCGACGATGCGCGCCGACGTCAACAACGTGGTGCGGCGCCGGCTCGACGCACGCAAGGCCTCGTTCCTCCCGATGGACGACGCCGTCGCGCACACCGGCATGGAATACGGCGGGATCACGCCGCTCGGTCTGCCGAGCGACTGGCCCGTACTGGTGGACCCCGCGGTCGCCGCGTTACCGTACGCTGTGATCGGCAGCGGAGTCCGCCGATCGAAGCTGGCGGTGCCTGGTGAGCAGCTGGCCGCCTGGCCCGGGGCGGAGATCGTGGACGGACTCGGCCGACCTGTGCAGTAGGGTGCCTGATCGGTCACAATAGGACGGCACTGCACTGCCGCAACGCACCCAGCGCCTGTAGCTCAGTGGATAGAGCAGGAGCCTTCTAAGCTCTTGGTCGGGGGTTCGAATCCCTCCAGGCGCGCTGACCAGCAAGGATACGATACCGCACCTGGATCGGACCTAGCGCAAGAGCGGCACAGCGAGAAAGTCCCTTACCTCGCGTGTGACGCGTTCTGGGGCGTCTTCCATGACGAAATGGCCGGCCCGGGGTACGACGACGAGATCCGCACCGGGAATGTCATTGCTGAGCCGTTGCGCGTAGCCCAGGGGCTGCCACCGATCATTCTCGCCCCAGAGAATACGGACGGGCATGGTGAGAGCGCTGAGCTTGTCGCTGATCTCCTCGGTATACGTGGAATCGTAGTGCCGTACTTGGTGCTCGAAGAACGACGTGCGGCCCAACATCGACCGGTGAGGAGCCAGATAGGCGTCAAGCACATCGCCGGCCATCGCACCTTCGGTCTCGACAGTCATCTCGAGCTGTCGGGTGAGCAACGCGTCGAACGCGTCTTGTGACAGGTTCATGTACCCATCCAGCTGTTCGTCGATGAACTTCCGCCAGGTCGACGACGGCCACGAGTCGTAGCTGACGGTATCGATGAGCATCAGACGTCGCACGCGTTCGGGATGTGCGACGGCGAACCGTAGGCCGATAGCGCCTCCGATGTCGTGAGCGACGATGTTGACGCTGTCGACGCCCAACTCCGCGAGGGTGCATTCGAGCAGTTCCGTCTGTGCTGCCACCGAGGTGTCACGGTGCACTGGCCGCTCGGACAACCCGTACCCCAGCAGATCGTAGGTGACGGCTCGATAGCCCGCCGCCTCGATGTGCGGCACGACATCTCTCCATTCGTAGGAATGCGACGGCGTGCCGTGGATGAAGATCACGGCCTCGCCTTGGCCGCGGTCCCGATAGGCGAGACGCACCCCGTCGACAACGAGATGATCCGTCAAGAGGGTCATATCGGCTCTCCCTTCACGTTGCGTCGCCATGGCCGGAAGTATCTAGGCGTTGACCCCGCCCGCAGCGACTGAGGTGCCGTCCGGTGCCTCAGGCTCGAGTGCCGCGTTGGGACGCGACCGCGTGGTGACGATCGCCCAGGGAGGTCGACCGGCATCGGCGCGAGCCCGCCCGAGCGCGAGGTATACCGAACTGTCTACCCCCTACTATACAGATCGGTTTACCCCCGGCGCTCGCCTGGAGGCCATGACAGACGGGCGTGCGGCACATCCGATGTCGACGGTGCCGATCCGGAAGCCGCGCCTCCGGCCGGCACGGCGATGACCCGCGCCCGGTTTACGGCCGCCGGAGAATCGTCGGCATGCCTACCCTATCGAGCAGCGTCGATGCCGCTCTGGATCTCATCGAGGAACTGCTTGGCACCCTCCTCCGGAGTGAGCTCGCCGAAGAGCACGCGCTCGAAGTAGCGGCTCTGGATCGTCTCGATGTCGCTCGCGCCGTTGGGGGTGATGGCTGGAGCATCCCCGATGCGCTCGGTGATACTCGCGGTGAAGTCGAGGGTGGTCCGATCGGCTGGAGAGAGATCGTCGGCGATCGCCTCCTGGGCCGCCGGGTTCCCAGGCACGCCACGATCCGTGCCGAAGATCCGCGCCACTCGCTCGTCGTTGATCAGGAAGTCGATGAGTGCACCGGCCTCGGCAGGGTGTTCGGTCCCCGACGACACCGCCCAGTACATCGTCGGTTTGAGGTATTGGAAGCCCTCGTCGGTAGCCGAGTCGGTCGGCCAGTCAGCGATCAGCAGCTCGCTGTCCGGCATGGCGGCGGCGTGTACCGTGTACATCGCGCCGGGACTGAATCCCATGGCGATTCCTCCGGTCGCCATGCTCCCCTGCTCGAGTGGTACCCCAGTCTCCTCACTAAGCTGTTCGGCCGACAGCCCGGCGCCGCTGTCGATCCAATCCAGTGCCTTCTGCCAATAGGACGCGACCACAGAAGGGTCGATAACCACGTCGCCGGTCTCGTCGAAAAGCTCCTCGCCGTGCTGCCGCGCCCAGACGGTGAGCGTGAACGAGTCGCCTCCGAACGGGCCTACTCCTCGCACCTCCCCGTCCGACGCTTCAGAGATCCGCTGTGCGGCGGTGTCGAAGTCTTCCCAGGTCCAGGTGTCCAGGTCCGGTACTTCCACGCCATATTCGTCGAAGATCGACTTGTTGATCAGCACTCCGTTGGGTGTGCCGCCCACCGGTACGGCGTACAGGGTTCCGTCGACCTCTCCCGAACCGCGCAGCCCGTCCGGAAGGGCGCTCGTGTCGAGGAATTCCGACAGCGTATCGAGGTCGAGCAACGAACCGCGATTCGCGTAGGACGCCAGGTAGAGCTGGTCGAACTGTGAAACGTCAGGGGCGTCGCCGGACGCCGTCGTCGTGGCCAGCCGGTCCCAGTAGCCGGACCAGTCCGAGTGCTGCGCCTCGACCGTGATGTCCGGGTGTTCGCTCTCGAACAACTCGATGGCCTCCAGGGTGCGCTGTGTGCGGCTGTCCGCGCCCCACCAATTCAGGGTGATCGTCACCGGCTCGTCGCTCAGTTCGATATCGCCCGAGTCGGACGGAGACACACCGCAGCCGATCAGGGCTGCCGCCGCGAGAGCGGCAGAGCCCGCGTACATTCGTCGGTTCATCATGATCCCAACTTTCTGTCGAGTTCCGGCAGGAGAGTTGACGGCCTACTTTCCGCCCGTCGTGGCGATACCGCGCAGCAGGAAACGTTGCCCGAAGAGGAAGATAAGGAAGAGAGGTACCAGTGATACGACGCTCATCGCGAACATCGCCCCGAAATCCGACTCTGACTGGGCGTCGATGAATTGCCGCAGCGCGACCGGAACGGTGTACAGCGAGGGGTCGGTCAGGAAGATGAGCTGAGAGAAGAAATCATTCCACGTCCAGATGAACGTGAAGATGGCGGTCGTCGCGAGCGCTGGAATCATCAAGGGCAGAATGACTTGCCCGAAGATGCGGATATGGCCGGCACCATCGATCCGCGCGGCGTCGTCGAGTTCTTGCGGAAGCCCGCGGATGAACTGAACCATCAGAAAGATGAAGAACGCATCGGTGGCGAGCAGCTTGGGCACGATGAGCGGTAGGAAGGTGTTGACCCAGCCCAGCTGCGAATACAGCACGTACTGGGGAATGATCAGCACATGAAACGGCAGCATGATGGTGATCAGCATGATCGCGAATGCCGCCTTGCGATACTTGAATCTCAGCCGGGCGAATGCGTACGCCGCCATCGAGCAGGCAACCAGGTTGCCGATGATCGTGCCGAGAACGACGATCGCCGAGTTCACCAGATACGTGCTGAACGGGTGGCTGAGCGCATTCCAGCCTTCGGGGTAGTGGCTGAAGTCGAACGTATCGACGAAGATCCCGGCATGCTGGAAGATCTCGCTGTTGGGACGGACAGACGAGGCGACCATCCACAGTAGCGGATACAACATGACGAAGGTGACGACCATGAGCGCGATATGCCGGAGAACCTGGGCCCGGTGGACGCCACGCCGTACATGCAGCCGCCGACCACCCAGGCGCTCGGCCGGCGGAACAATCGTCTCCGTCGCTTCGGGCGCCTTCTGGAAGAGGTCACTCATTGTAGAAAACCCACCACTTCGAGGTCCAGAACATGATTGCCGTCGAGGCGCCGATGATCAGCAGGAGAAGCCACGCCAGCGCAGAGGCGTATCCCATCCGGAAGCTCGCGAACGCCTCTTGGTAGAGATACAGCGAGAAGAAGAGCGTCGAGTCAGCCGGACCGCCCGTGCCACCAGAGACAATGAATGCCTGGGTGAAAGACTGGAAGGACCCGATAACCCCGAGGACGAGGTTGAAGAAGATGATGGGGCTCAGCAGCGGCAGGGTGATCGACCGGAATTGCCGCCATTTTCCAGCTCCGTCGGTCGCGGATGCTTCGTAGTATTGACGCGGGATCTGCCGGAGGCCGGCAAGGAAGATCACCATCGGCGCGCCGAATGTCCACACGTTGAGCGCCATGATCGTCCCAAGAGCGGTGTCAGGCGACGCAACCCAACTCGGCCCCTCGATCCCGAAGATGCCGAGAAAGGCATTGAAGAGGCCTTCTTTGCCGAATACCAGGCGCCAGAGCACGGCGATCGCCACGCTACTGCCCAGCAGCGAGGGCAAGTAGAGCGCTGAGCGGTAGAAAGCGAGACCACGTAGCCCGCGGTCGAGCACAACCGCGAGCGCGAGCGCCACGGCCAGTTGAATGGGCAACGAGACCAGCACATACGTGAACGTGACCCCGAGCGATGAAGCCAGCCGCTCGTCGGAGAGCATCTGGGTGATGTTGTCGGTGCCGATGAAACGCGGGTTCTCCAGAAGGTTGTAGTCAGTGAACGCGAGGTAGAGCGACGCGATCATCGGACCGATCGTGATGAGCAGCAGCCCGATCAACCAAGGCGCGAGAAACCCAGCGGCAGCCCTATTGTCACGCGTGTCCGAGTCGATGGCGTGTCGCCGTTGACCTGTACCGAGAGCGCGGAGTTCTCCGAGTGCCGTCATCTCTCGGTCCTCACGGATCCGCAAGTACCGTACTCACCGTCCGCTGTCCCTCGGATCACCACGAGGGCGACCTGGACCGAATGACTTCGCTGTCGCACGCGATGCTCCCCTGCATCAGAGTGATCGATCACTTGGGAGCCGCACTGTAGCATGTGATCGATCACTCGGAACCCACTCCATCGACGGGTCAGTCTTGGGCGATGTGTCAGAATGACGCTCACCCAGCGTCGACATCGGTCGATTACCAGCGAGGACGCGGCATGACGACGGACCAGACACCGAATCGCACCCGGCGAGCGACGATCTGGGAGGTGGCCAAAGCGGCCGGCGTCTCCCACCAGACGGTGTCTCGCTACCTACGTCACGACAAACGGATGCGCCCAGAGACGATCGCCCGCATCAGCAAAGCGGTACAGCAGCTTGATTACCGGCCGAATCTGACGGCCCGGTCCATGCGGACCCGCCGAAGCGGACGAGTCGCGGTATTCCTGCCGTCCGTGACGTCCTACGGCCCGTCCCGCATCCTCAGCGGGGCGATGGATGTGGCGCATGAGGCCGGATATGCGGTCGAGGTGCTCAGCGTCGAGGGGACGCCGACCGACCGGTTCGACCGGGTGCTGCAGCTCGCCGATTCCGGTCAGGTGGAGGGTGTGCTCGCGCTGGCTCCGCTGCCTCCGGAGAGTGAGAATCGCTATCCCGATCGGGCGGCGATCGTCGTATCAGCCGACTACGACGACAATCTCCGCGGTGTCGGCGAACTCGCCGACGGCTCTCCGGTGGCCACTCTCGTCGAGCATCTCGCCGAACTCGGTCACCGTCGCTTCCTGCACGTCACAGGCGCGCTCGACTTCGCCTCCGCGCGCGGTCGCCGGGACGTCTTCGTCGAGACGGTGGAAACTCTCGGCCTCGGCCCTGCGCTTGTGCACGTCGGCGACTGGACACCGGAGGCAGGACGCGACGCGGTGCTCGCGCTTTCAGACGAGGAACCGCCGACGGCCGTCATCGCCGGCAGCGATGTCATCGCCGCAGGCGTGGTCGAGGGCGCCCGGATGAGGGGCTGGAGCGTACCCGACGATCTCAGCGTCACCGGATGGGACAACCACCTCCTGGGCGCCTACCTTCAACCAACGCTCACAACCGTGGACGTCGACCACCGCAAGCTGGGGAGCGCAGCCATGGCACGACTCGTCGCCATGCTGAAGTCGGCTCCACCGCCCGCGTTCACACAGCGGCCGCTGAACACGATCATCTGGCGGGAGTCGACGGCACCTCCGCGATCCGCGAGCCGACGGTGAGACGCTCAGAAGAAGGCATCCGCGCCACTGGAAACGTGCTGCACCGCAGCCAGACACCCGCCGCTGTTCACCCGGCAGCGGGAACGAGTTCGACCTCGACGAACCGCGGCCGGTAGATCGTGACGTCGTCGTAGAGGTCATCCGAGTCGAGGCTGTTCACGTTGTAGGTGATCAGGAGCCGGTCGCCGCGCCGCTGCCCCGGGTGCTCGTGCGCGTTGTACGTGATGATGTTCCCGCCGACCTCGGGCATGTCATGCAGGGTGGTCGCCGACGTGAACGGTCCCCAGGGTGAGCACCCCACATACCCGGCGATGGTGCTGCTGAACAACTCATGAGTGTCCTGGGTGACCAGGAGGTACCCGTCGCGGAACCGGGTCACGCTGTATTCGTTGGCGACGCCGTCCATGATCGGTGCGGAGTCGGTCTCCTCGGACGACCAACCATCGCCGGTCCAATACTCCCACGCGTCGGCGAGGTCGCGGCCGGTCACACGGGCGAGGTGCATGTACTTCGTCGCGCCCTGGTCGTCGACGCCATAGATGTACGTGTGCGGACCGACGCGTTCGATCCACGACGCCCACTGCACCCCCGATTCGGACGGCATCGGGACGACGTCGCGGACCGCGTAGGTCCGCGGGTCGAACCGCACGAGCTTGTTGGCGCTCCAGCCGAAGTCCCACATGCCGGGGCCGAATTTCTCGAACTCCAGGAACATCACGTCCAGGCTCCGCGGCGTGGCCATGCCAGCGCCGAGCCAGTTCCACGTGTCCGGCTTGTCCGGTGGTACCAGCGACTCCGGTTCGTCCGCCGTGCCGCCGGTGATGGTCCGCAGGGAGTCACCGCGCTGTTCGATGAACGAGTTGTTCAGGAACGGCGTATCGGCCGGCCGGGTGAGGTCGTCGTCGACCGGCCCGAGAAAGGTGTCCGAGAACAGCCACAGAGTCCGGCCGCGATCCAGCTCAACCGAGTACGTGCTGTCCCCGCCCGTCCAACCGACCCCGGAGTTCCCATACGCCTCGAAGAGCTCGGTACGGCCGGTCTCGGCCCGCGACGTGGCCTCCCAGCCGGTTTCCGTCAGGCTGCACGTGGCCTCCACGCCTGGTTCCGCGCGGCCTGTCACATTCCCGGCGGAAGGACTGTCGGCCGCGCCCGCGGACGCGGACAGCGAACCCACCAGTCCGGCTGCGGCAAGGATGGCAATCGCTGGACGAAACGGACGAGGACGGCGCATGGAACCTCCCACGACAATGTGGCCAGTTGAATAGGTGATTAGATCACTTAACGACTATCGTGTCGAGTCAAAGACTTTCGCGTGGCCGCACCGGCCTTCCCCGTAACGGTGATCCACATCCGGCTGACCTCGGCATCCCCATCTCCGCGCGGCACGCTCCCCAGCACGGTCGGTGTACCGCGCCGGCGGCGCCTCTGATAGGAATCCACCATGGTGCCGAGACGCCGCCCCGCAGGACGGGGACGCCGGAACGTTCGACGCACCCCGCAACCGGCCCTCCCATCCGCGACTGAGGTCGCGGTCTACGGCATCCTCGCCGCCCTCGTCGCCGCGGGATTGGTCGTCGCCGCCGGCCGTCCGCTCTGGCACGCTGCCGCGGTCCTGGCCGGCGCAGTGGGGTTGATCGGCATCCTCAGCGCCGCCATCGCACGAACCAGACAGCATCCGTACCACGACGGCCGCGGACCCCGCCCACCTGATCAGCACCCGCGCCACGACAGCCCCGCACCCCGCCCACCTGATCAGCACCCGCGCCACGACAGCCCCGCATACGACCCAACCGCGCCGCACCCGCCCATCCAGCACCCACCGCACGGACACGCGTCGCCAGAGCCGGACGAGCAGCCGGGATCCGGTCGCGCGAGACACGCAGGCGGGCGAGGACGCAGGCGCAAGCGGTGACCCTCACCCGGTTCGACGTATCGTTGGCGCCGTGAACAACGACCGGCTTGTATGGATCGACTGTGAGATGACCGGCCTGGATCTCAAGCGCGACGCGTTGATCGAGATCGCCGTCCTGGTCACCGACGGCGAGCTCAACGTGCTCGGCGACGGCGTCGACGTCGTGATCCGCCCACCCAACGAGGCGATCGAGCAGATGCAAGGTCTCGTCCGCGACATGCACACGGAGAGCGGCCTCCTCGACGAGCTACACGAGGGCGTGACCCTCGACGAGGCGCGAGACCAGGCGCTCGGGTACATCAAGGAATACGTGCCCGAACCGGTGAAGGCACCGCTGGCCGGTAACACGGTGCACATGGACCGGCTGTTCCTTGCGCGCGACCTGCCCGAACTGGAGGGCTGGCTGCACTACCGGAACGTGGACGTCTCCTCCATCAAGGAGCTGGTCCGACGGTGGTATCCCCGGGTCTATTTCGCCAGCCCGGACAAGACCGGCAACCACCGCGCCCTCGGCGACATCCAGGATTCGATCAACGAGTTGCGTTACTACCGTCAGACCGTATTCGTGCCGCTCCCCGGCCCGGACAGTGACACCGCACGGGACGCCGCGGCCAGTGTGGCGGGTGGCACACAAACCCCGTGACGATCCACCCGCTCGAGGCCGTATACTTGTCGAGCCGTACCTTTGCGAAGGTGCGCCATGGTGGCCGTAGCTCAGCAGGTAGAGCACCTGGTTGTGGTCCAGGATGTCGCGGGTTCAAATCCCGTCGGTCACCCCATGAGCGGCCCGGTGGAGACACCAGGGCCGCTCGCCATGTGTGGACCCGCTCGCCGCGAGGTTCAGCTGCGGCGTCGTCAGACGGTGTCGCCGGTTCCTCGGTAGTCGACCTCACCGAGCGGATCGGTGCGCTTGGGCAGCATCTCAATCTCGGGAAGGAGCTCCTGAGCAAAGGTCTCCTTCTGCTTGTGCAGGTGGGCGAGCGGGTCATCCGCATCGTCGATGCGGAGATCCCAGAGCGGGTAAAGCTCACTTCCCATGATCAAGACGGTGGCAGACCGGTGGCCCTGGGTATCGCCCCCGGCGTCCTCGCCTGCGTCAAGCGCAGCGACGAGACGGTCCACGAGTTGATCGCCCGCACGTGCTTCATAAGCGTCGACGGCGGCGTCCAGCACCTGCGAACCGGCGAGCCGGTTTCCCTGGCACGCGTAATGCGGACCGGTGCGGTGCCCCTTCCAGTCCGCCGGAAGCGAGCCGGTATGGCCGGCAGAACGGCCCGCAAGGTCCACGATCCCGACCTGACGCCCCTCCCGTCCGGGGTCTTGATCGACAAGGTAGGCCAGCGCCTCGTCGGCGGGGACGCCCTGCCCGATCAGCGCCAACCCGTCGAACGCTAGGTAGGGATTCATGATCGCCTGGGAGGCTGCGGCACCGCAGCGGGTACGGGCGTGCGCCACGATCTTTCCGACGCCGGGCATCGCCGTCATCGCGGCCACCCCCACCTGACCGGTCCCGGGATCGGCTACTGCCAGCGAGAATGTCATCGGGAGCTCCAAACCGACGGCTCACGTCATCTGACGCTCGCCGATGTCCTTACCCGGCTGCCTCCCATTGATCCCTGCCGCGAGTCGTCACGGCACGAGGTGCAGCGGCGGCAGATTGGCCTGTATGTCCTCCCGGCTGGGCTCCAGCCATGGAGGCAGCTTCAGCGAACGGCCGAGCTCGAGCAGCGGCTCGTCGATGTCGAAACCCGGTGTGTCGGTCGCGATCTCGAACAGCACGCCGCCGGGCTCGCGGAAGTAGATGGACATGAAATACTGCCGGTCCATGATCTCGGTGACGTGGATACCGGCTTCGACGAGCTCGTCCCGCCACCGGGTCATCGTGGCGAGGTCAGGGGCGCGGAACGCGACATGGTGCACCGTGCCGCCGGCCTGCAGACCACGGTCGGCCTCACTGGCGGCCACGTCGACCAGAGCACCCGAGTTCCCTTGCGCCATGGAGAACCGGGCGCGGCTGCTCGCCTCGCCTCCCAATTCCATGCCGAGCTTGGCGGTCAGCATCTCCGCGGTCGGATCCAGTAGCCGCTCGCTCATGGTCACCGAGTGCAGCCCGCGCACGGCGTGGTCGGACGGGATACTGGCGACGCCGTCCCAACCGGAACGGCGATCGCCTGGCGCCGCGACGAGGTCCACCACCAGCCCGTCCGGGTCCCGGAACGTCACGACGTCCTCGCCGTCGCGGCTACGCGGCGCGTCGACCGGCACCCCGTACGCCTTCAGGCGCTCGTGCCACCAGCCGGTCGAACCTTCGGGCACGCTGAACGCCGTCGCCGTCGTCAGGCCCGTGCCCTGCCGCCCCGCCGGTACCCCACGCCACGGGAAGAACGTCAGCACGCTGGACGGCCGGCCCACCTCATCGCCGTAATAGAGGTGGTAGGTGTCCGGTGCGTCGAAGTTCACCGTCTGCTTGACCAGCCGTAGCCCCAGCACCTGCGTGTAGAAGTCCACGTTGCGCTGCGGGTCGTCGGCGATGGCCGTGACGTGATGGAGCCCGTGCGGGGCGACCGTGCTCATCAGATCCTCCCGTTCAGGAAGCCTTCTTGATGGCGGACACCTCGAATTCGAGGGTGACCTTCTCACCGACCAGCACGCCACCGGTCTCCAGCGGAGCATTCCAGGTGACGTTGAAGTCCTTGCGGTTGATCTCGAGCTTTCCCTCGAACCCGACGCGGAAGTTGCCGAACGGGTCGGTGGCGGCGCCGCCGAACTCGAACGGGATGGTGACGGACTTGGTGACGTCCTTGATGGTGAGGTCGCCGGTCACCTCGAACTCCTCGTCACCGGCCTCACGGATGCCGGTAGTGGAGAAGGTGATCTCCGGGTACTTCTCGATGTCCAGGAAGTCATTGGTGCGCAGGTGCCCGTCGCGCTGCTCGTTACGGGTGTCGATGCTGGCGGTCTTGATGACCACCGTGGCACTGGACTTGCTCGGGTCCTCGCCGTCGATCTTCACAGTGCCTTCGAACTCGTTGAACGAGCCCCGCACCTTGGTCACCATCGCGTGCCGCGCGACGAAGCCCAGCCGCGAGTGCTCCGGGTCGATGGTGTACTCACCGGTGAGATCGGTGTAGTCAGCCATTGTCTTCACTCCTTCTACTCTCCTTGTGCCTGGTAGTACCCCAGCACGATTTGGTTGACACATCACACAATACACACTTTAGATGACGTGTCAACCAAATCTGGTAGACTAGGCCGCGTGAACGAGACACGGTGGCTTGACGACGAGGAACAGCGTGCCTGGCGCAGCTTCGTCCGGATGACGGAGAAGCTCAACGCGCGGCTGCATCGACAGCTGCAGACGGACTCTGAACTGTCGCTGTCCGACTTCGCCGTCCTCGTCGGCCTTACCGATGTGCCGACGGAGAGCCTGCGCGTCTCCGAACTCGCAGCCGCCCTGGAATGGGAGAAGAGCCGAGTCTCGCATCAAATCACCCGGATGGAACGCCGTGGCCTCGTCGAACGCGTGGACTGCCCGAACGACGGACGGAGTGCCTTCGTCAACCTCACCGCCTGCGGCCGCAAGGCGATCGAGGCGGCCGCTCCGCAGCACGTCGAGACCGTCCGCACCTTGTTCTTGGACCACCTGACCCGGGCCCAGTTGAAGGCTCTGGGGACGATCGCGGATCAGGTCCTGGAGTATCTCGACTCCGCCGACGCGTCGTAGTGTCCGGTCATCCGGTTCCATCCGCGCAAAGAACCAGGACCACACGACGCTAGCGGCACGCCGGCCGGCTGCCCGGGGCGGCACGGACCGGCATCAGCTGTCCGCCAGCATCGGAATCAGATCGGCCAGAGCGACGGCCACCAGGACGCCACCACCGACCAGCACGGCGCATGCGCCGGCCAGCGGGACATAATGTGCGAACCGCCCCAGCCACCGATACCGCCCGGCGCGCTCATTCAGCCAGTCCCGGCCGGCCAGTACGACGAGGCCGGTGGCCAGCACCGTGGTGCCGAGCCCCAGCCCGAACACCGCCACCATGACGACGGCGAGCTCGGCTCGGCCGGTGAGCAGACCACTGATCAACACGAGGAAGGCCGCCGGCGACGGCACCAATGCACCCACCGAGGCGATACCCGCCAAGCCCGCTCTGGACCACGGATCAGCGCCGGCGGGTGGCCCGTGGTGGTGCGGGCTCACGTGATGAGGCGAGCTCCCGCGATGAGGCGGGCCGCCGTGGTGGTGTGACCCGTGTGATACATCGGCAGCGACCGGTACCCGGTCGCGACGGAAGGCCCTCCAGCGACGACGGCTGACGGCGACGCCGAGCGTCAGCACCACGACAGCGACGAGCATCTGCCCCCACGTCGTCACCGTCTCGATCGAGACGGTTTCGTTGCCGGTGGTGACCCACCACAGCAGGCCGAGAGCCAGCACCGATGCCGTGTGCATCCCGGCGACGATGCCGGCCAGCGCCACCGCATGCCGCCGTCGGCCCTGCTCGCCCAGCAGGTACGCCGCCACCATCGTCTTGCCGTGACCTGGCCGGAGCGCATGCGCCGCACCGACGCCGGCCGCGATCAGCACCGCGACCGGCGCCAGGACCGTGTCGAACGCCCGGACCATCGCGGCGTCCAGCCCGTTCACGGCAGCTCTCCGCCACCGGACGCGCCCGGCGCTACCGCCCGGTCCTTCCGCCGGCCCTTCGCACGCGCCGTCCACGCTGCGCCCGCAAGCGCCGCGATCGCGGCGCCGATCCACGCCGCCGCGGTGATCGACGGTCCGGTACCCGTGGCGGCGACCCCGAACTCCCACGTCTGGACGTCGTCGTCGACTGTGTACAGCGCACGGCCGGGCGACGTCGAGCCGTCACCGATGGCCGCCGTCCGGTACGCCTCGTGAACATCAGTCAGCGTGGCGACCTCGATGTCCACCACGGTGACCGGCTCAGGACAAGAAAAGGTGAGCTCAGCGCCGTCCCCGACCAGCTCATCGAGACGCACCTTCCCGGCACACGGCTCGCCCGATTGCCGCACTGAGATCCGCTCCGCGAGGTAGGCGGCCACCTGGCGCGAGGACGTGAGGCGTTCGGCGTCGGTCTCGCCGACCGGCTCGGGCGCGGCTGTGGGGCCGACGTCGAAGACGATCTCGCGCCGGTCTGGCAAGGCGCCTGACACCCCGCCGAGGACCAGCAGGTCGTCGGCGGGTGCGGACCAGCGCACGGTCACGACCTCGGCGTCCGCTGAAAGCTGCACGGTCTGGGGTTCCCCGAACGGGTGTGCCTGTGCCGGTTGAGCGGCCACCCCGACGCCGAGCGCCGCGGTGATGGTGAGGGCGGCCACCCGCGCCCACGCATGGTGCGCCGGTTTCTCGTCCATGGTGCGCTGAGCGCTCACTGTTGAGCCCGAAATGTCCGCTCCGGGCGAGCGCTCAGCGCACCATGCCCGCGGCACTACGACGCCTCCGCGGCCACATCCATCGACCAGACCGGCGAGAGAGCCCGGCGGCCGCCGTCGTCCTCGGAACGCACGTACCAGGCGTAGGAGGCGCCCGGCTCCAGGTCTTCCCAGACGATCGCCGCCTCGGCTCCCGCGGCCACGCGCTCGGCACCCAGTTCCGCCGACGGCGACTGCCACACCACCCGGTCGGCCTCGACACGCTTGTCGTACACGTTGTTGAGGTCGACGTCGACGGTGAACTCGTCATCGGCGTCGTCGTACCGGTCCTCCGGGTCGTACTCCCACGCGTTGTGCTCGTCCAGGCGGGGCGAGTAGGTGTTCACCGCCATCTTCTTGGCGTCCAGATCCACCTGCAGCAGCCGCAGGAACCCGGTGTCCCGATGGCCGTCGCGCACGTAGCCCTGATAGTTCGCCATCATCTCGACGACGACCCGGCCCTCGACGCCGCCGACATCCCGCTTGATGTTCAGCGCCACGCCGTGGAAGTGGCCGGACAGCACCATGAAGACGTTCTCGTTCGGCAGGATCAGTTCGTCCCAGAAACGCTGCCCGAGCGAGGTCCACCGGTACGTGTCCGGGCTGGACAGCGTGCCGTCGGCGTGGATGTACTCGTGGGTGGCGAAGACCACGTTGTGGTCGGGATGCGCCTTGACCACCTCGTCGGCCCATTCGATCGCCTCGTCGCCGGCGAAGTATCCGAGGTAGACCATGAGGAACTTCGCGCCGCCGATCTCCATCACGTCGTAGTGGTTCTGGCTGTCGCCCTCACGCCAGGCGGCACCGAAGGAGTCCTGGCTCTCGAACCGCTCAACCGGGAAGTACTCGTTGAACAGCGTCTTGTCCCGGCCCCATTTGTCGTCGTGGTTGCCCGGCGTAACGCCGTACGGGTGCCCGCCACGTTCCAGGATGCCCATCACGTCGGAGGCGAACGCGTACTCGTTGCGCGCCCGGGCCTCGCTGTGCGTACCGTTCAACCAGCGCTGGATGAGGTCGCCGGTGTGGAACGTGTAGGCGATGTCGCGCGCATCCTGGTTGGTGACCAGCCAGCGGTTGATGTCGACGAACGACGGCCGGTAGCCCTCGCTGAGGAACTGCGTGTCCGTGACGTAGCCGAGCGCGAAGTCGTACTCGGCCGGATCCTTGAAGCCGAGGTTCGGCTCGTCGGCGTCGTCGGCGAACGCCGCCTGCGTCGCCGGGCCGTCCTGAACCAGGATGTCCATCCGGCGCCCACGCACGTGTACGCCGTACTCCACCTCGCCGATCAGCGTGATGCCCTCGTCCGAGTAGCCACCCGCGGCGTCGACCAGGTCCCACGTTTCCCGCTTGTGGTTCCACGCGTACATCTGCAGCTCGTTGCCGCCCGTGGAGCGGCCGCTCCAGGCGATCTCGGCCGTGCCGCCGACGCCTTCGGACGCGGTCAGCTCGTAACGCTGGAACGGAAAGCCGTCGCTCGACTCCACGACGACCGGCTCGCCGCCCGCACCGGCGCCGTCGTCGGCACCGTTGCCGTTGCCGTCGCCGTGACCCGGCAGGGTCGTGCCGCGGCGCAGCCGCTCCCCCTCGATCCGGCGGCTCTCCGGCGGCGCCTGATCCGTGACACCGGTGTAGACGCGGGCGGCCCGCTCGTTCACCGCGATCTGCCGGGATCCGTGGAAGCTGAGCTCGGCGTCGTCGCCGGTCGTGTGGCCGGCGACGACGCTCAGCGTCGCATCCGTACCGTCGACCGCGTCCGGCGTGGCATCGTCTCGCTCGGCGGGCAACGGCCGCGGCGCCGGCTCCACATCCACCGGGGCCAGCTCGTCGTCGTCGAGATCCGTTGGGGCACGCAGATCCTCCGGCAGCCCGCCCGGAGTCCGGTCCGCGACGACGAAGTCCGCGGCGTTCTCGCCCGTGCCCTGGAACCGCTGGAATGTCTCTCCGGCGGCCGTGTCGGCGATGTTCATCACCGACATGGTCTGAGTGCAGGGGCTGAACGACTCGTCGTAGACGCCGACACTGTCCGCGACCCGTCCATCCGCGTCGTAGACGACCAGGCCGAACCCGTCGGCGGCCATCCCGACGCCGTAGGACGCGTCGAAGTCGCCGTCGCGATACATCGGAGAGCTCTCGTGAACAGCCACGTAGGTTTCCCCCGGGGCGAGCACGACCCCGTCGTCGACGACGATCTGCGGGTTCGCGTTGCGTCGGCCGTCACCCTGACAACGGTGGACCGCCCAGCCTCCGATCGAGACCGGCTCGTCGCCCATGTTCGCCAGCTCGAAGAACTCGTCGGCGCCGCCGGCGGGTCCTTCGTTGACCAGTTCGCTGACCTGGACACCGGTCTCCACCCGCTCCGGGTCCACGTCCGTGTTCGGATCGGGGTCCACCAGCTCACCGATCGACCGAGGCGCCTTGGTGAAATCGGAGGCGTTGTCGCCGGTGTTCTGGAATCGCTGATACGTCTGGTCGAAGCCGTAGTCGAGCCGGTTCGGCAGCGCACTGCCCTGCGTGCATGGGCTGCCGACGGGTGCC
The DNA here is from genome assembly GCF_010550675.1 of Phytoactinopolyspora halotolerans. Lineage (GTDB taxonomy): Bacteria > Actinomycetota > Actinomycetes > Jiangellales > Jiangellaceae > Phytoactinopolyspora > Phytoactinopolyspora halotolerans. The sequence goes on from NZ_JAAGOA010000016.1 coordinate 73,964, forward strand.
TGATGGAATCCGTCCGCCTCGTAGACACCTGCCGCGTCCATGATGTTGCCGTCGGCATCCTCGAGCATCGCGCCGAAACCGGCATTGGCCAGGCTCACGCTGTACCGGGCGTGCGGTACGCCGTCGGGCACATCGACGACGGTGTGCGCGGCGACGAACACCTGTCCCGGCTGCAGGACCGTCCCGTCCGGGACCTCCGACTGCAGGCTGTCCGGAGTCCGGCGGCCGGAAGCCCAGCAGCGGTAGAACTTCCAGCCGCTGATGTCGACGGCCGCGTCGCCGTAGTTGGCGAACTCCACGAAGTTGTCCGAGCTTCCGGCTGGACCGCCGTTGGTGAGCTCGCTGATCAGCACGTCACTGGGTTGCACGCCCTGATCGGGTTCGGTGGCGTTCGGCTCGCCCGGCGTACGGCCTGCCTTGATGAAGTCGACGGCCGTGTCCCCCGTGGTGTCCACCCGCTGGTAGGTCTGCGCGCGGCCGCCGTCCAGGTCGTTCGGCAACGGAGTGCCATTCAGCGCACACTCGCTGTCCACGGGCGCGGCGTAGACGGCCACAGAGTCGACGAGCCGTCGATCCGCGTCCTCGATCCATGCGCCGAAACCGGCGTTGGCGAGGCTGACGCTGTAATGAGCATCGACGTTCTCACCGGTGAAACTGTCGTGTGCGATGACGAAGGTCTCTCCCGGCTCGAGTTTGACGCCCTCGAGCGTAGGCACCTGCGGGTCGTAGACCCTGCTGCCGGTCGCGGCGCACCGGTAGATGCTCCAGCCGTCCAGATCCGCTGTCTCGTCACCGAAGTTGGCGATCTCGATGAAGTTGTCCGGGCTGCCACCCGGACCGTAGTTCGTCAACTCGCTGATCCGCACGTCCGGGCCATGGGCGGCCTGTGCCGACGAACTCGACACGACGAACAATCCGGAGGCGGTCAACGCGAGGATCACCAGGGCCGACACCACGTGCGGCGAGAACCGATTTCTACCCGCAGACGAAATGACCATGGCGGGCAGACTGTCGGAGCACGGTGAACCTCAGGTGTCCGGAACCTCACTAACGCCCGACGTCGTCCTCAATGTTCTGTCTGCGCCGTTGGTCCGACTGCCACGCCCCGGCGCGCCGGTAAACCCGTCGGCGCCGGCACGGATCGCGGCGGCGAGTCAGGAGTCCTCGCTGCGTTTCTCCTTCTTGCTATACGAGCGCTCCCACATCGACAGCTGCTTCTCCAGGCCCTTCATGATCTCGAAGACCTGACTCGGTGGGATGCGCACGCGGGACACCACACGGGTGGGAACCTTCGTCACTCTCTCCCCGTCGTCGCTGACGACCGATTTGGGCGGCCGCTTGACCACAGCGAAGTCGAGAACGAACGCGTCGGGCGTATGCCATATCGAGGCGAAGTCGGCGTACGTGCCCGGCTCCACCTCGCTAGGGATGTCGATGTCGTACTCACGCCGGCCGGACTGGTTTGCCATGGTTGTTACGATCTCACAACCCTTCCCGGCCCGTGCCCGCGGCTGGCACACGGCGGTGTCCATATCGATTTCACCGTGCGGGCAAGCAGGTGCTAAGCTTCAGCGTCGTTGCGCCGTTAGCTCAATTGGCAGAGCAGCTGACTCTTAATCAGCGGGTTCGGGGTTCGAGTCCCTGACGGCGCACCACTCGACTTCTGACCATAGGCGATACAGGCGGCATATCGTCTCGGGGACGCGATCCCCCAAACGTCTCTTTTCCGGTTCGCCCTCATAGCCGCACCGGCATGAGCAGCGAGACGAAGTGCTCGTTGTCGGGCACGCTGATCGCGAGCGCCGATGTCGGTCCGCCGAGTTCGAATTCGAGCTGCTCCGCGCCCGGAGCGTCCAGTGCGTCGAGAAGAAACGCCCGGTTGACCGCGACCGACCCTGGACCTGGAGCCTCATCGCCGTTCGCGACGGCAATCTCTCCCCCAGGCCGGGCGACGAGAACGACGACATCGGTCATCATGCCGTCCTGCTCTCGGTACATCTCCTTCGTCGGCCCCTCCGCGAGGCGCTCCTTCAGCTGTCCGGCGTCGACCAGGTGCCGCGAGCCGGCCACACGCTGCTGCAGCAGCCGGCGGTGGTCCGGGAACTCGCCCTTGACGTCGCAACCACTGATCTGACCTGCGGTGGCTGTGATGGTGATCTGGTCACCTTCGAGATCCACAGTCGCTTCGCCGTCGTCGTGGTCGAGCAGCATGCGCGCGTGGTCGAGCACGGCGACCGGCGCGACGACGCTCGCCGGACCTCCCGTCCGCACGCGGGCGGGCACGTCACATACGGCGAGGCGGTACCGGTCTGTGGCGACCAACCGCAGGCACGACTCGCGCACCTCGACGAAGACGCCGCACAGCGCTGGCCACGCGGGGTCGTCGCTGACGGCGAAGCGCACACCGTCCACCGCGCGAACGAAGTCACTGGGGTCGAGATCTGCACTCGCGGTCGCCACCGGCCACGTCGCCGACGTCGGCTGTCCATCGGCGAGCAAACCGCGAAGCCGCTGCACCTCGCGACGGGCGTCCTTCAGGCCGTCCTCGAGCCGCCGCAGGTGCACGTCGAGGATATCCCCGGCCGCGGAACCACCTGCGTGCTCGTCCAGCACGGTGACGATCTCATCCAGCGGCATGCCCACCCGGCGCATGCCGGCGACAAGGCGGGCGAGGCGGACCTGCCCCGCGGCATATCGGCGATACCCGGTCGCGGGGTCAACAGCGGCAGGGACCAGGACCCCAGCACGGTCGTAGAAGCGCAGCGCGCTGACACTCAGGCCGCTGACCCTGGCCATATCACCGATGCCGCGGAGCTCGTCGTCGTTCATGAACGAGACCCTGGCACCTCAACCAGGTCGAGAGTCAAGCGCAATCCGTTGATGCCCGACACAAGGCCGCGCATCACGGTGACCAGTTCCCGCGCCCTCTGATGTCGCCGATTACGCGTTCCTGTGGATAGACGAGTGCTCGCCGGAGAGTTGTCCACACAGACAGCAACCAAGTAGATCTCATTCAGAAAAACGGAAACTATAGGTGGCATGCACAGCTTTACTGGCTCAAACATCATCTTAGTGCTGCCATCGTTCTCAATCACCGCCCCCTGCGTGGCCATGCCCGTACATGAGCATGGAAGCGGTGGTAGTCTTGCAATCTAGAACGTCAGGCTTCTATGGCTCCGACGGCCTATGGGCCGTGTATGAGCATCCGGAGGTACACGAATGGTTGTTGTCTCTCAAGGGGACTGATGCGGCTACGCGGGTTCAAGCTGCGATCGACCTACTCAGCGAACACGGCCCGGGGCTAGGGCGACCGGTGGCAGACGTCGTCCGGACCTCGCGCCACACGAACATGAAGGAACTGCGGACAGGCAGTACCCGCATACTCTTCGCGTTCGGCCCCAGGCGGCAGGCAGTTCTGCTGGTGGCGGGCGATAAGAGGGATAAGTGGCAGAGGTGGTATCGGACAGCGATTCCACTTACCGACGACCGGTTCGACGAATGGCTCGTCAACCTATCAGCGGACAGGAGCGAGCGGTGACAGAAGCACAGAGGATGAACGACATGTGGCCTCGCTGGGATGAAACGAGAGATCACCTCGGCAACGATCCTGGACGAGTTACAGACGCCCGCGCCGAGCTCGAGGCGGAGATCGCCGCCTACCGCCTAGCGGAGATCCGAAAAGGGCAGCACCGGACACAGGCAGAGCTTGCAGACGAGATCGGCGTAAGCCAGCGGCGCGTGTCCGAGATCGAGTCGGCTGACATAAGCCGAGCCGAGGTCCGAACGGTGAGTAGATACATTGAGGCGCTCGGCGGCACGATGCGACTGGTTGCCGAGTTCCCTGGTCGAAGCGTCGAGCTCCGCTGAACGAGCCGTCACCCGTAGCGTCAGTTCGGCGGGCAGCGCTCGTCAGCCCCGTCCACGGTAGCCCCGTCATGCCGCGACACTAGTCGAGGGTCAGGACGACCTTGCCCTGGACGTGACCGGTCTCCACCTCGCCATGCGCGACGGCGGCCTGGTCGAGCGGATATGTGGCCTCGACACGTAGCCGCAGCTCACCGGCCATATACAGCTCGACGAGCTCGGCGAGGCGTGCGGCCGAGTTCTTCAGGCCGAGGATGCGGATACCGTAGTCGCCCGCGTACTCCTGCCCGGCCAGGGTGCCGATCCGCTCCTTGTCGCTCACCAGCTCCGTCGACGCCCGGATCGCCTCCTCGGTGCCGACCGCGTCTAGCGCGGCATCGACGCCGTCCGGCGTCGCCTCGCGGACCCGCTGCACAAGGTCGCCATCGTACGTCACCGGCGTCGCACCCAGCTCCCTCAGGTAGTCATGGTTGGGTTCGCTCGCCGTCCCGACGACGGCGGCGCCCCAGGCACGAGCGATCTGGACCGCCATCGTCCCGACACCGCCGGCCGCCGCATGGATGAGGACCGTCTCGCCGGCGCCCACACGCAGCGCCTGCAGCGCGGTGTGCGCCGTCTGCCCGGACGCCGAGAGCGCGCCGGCCTCCGCCCACGACATGCCGGCGGGTTTGGCGACCAGCTGGTCCGCCTTGGCCAGGGCGAACTCGGCATGCGCAGCACCGACCGTAGGCCCGAGCACCTCGTCGCCCACCGCGATGCCGGCCACCTCGTCGCCCAAAGCGTCCACGACACCGGCGGCTTCGCCCCCGCTCCCCTGCGGGAACCTCGCGGGCGCCCAGGCCGCCGTCTCCCCGCGACGCTGCTTGACGTCGAACGGTTGAACCCCCGCGGCCTTCACCCTCACCCGCACCTGACCGGGACCCGGTTGCGGCGGCTCGACCTCGACGATCTTGAGCACGCCGGGATCGCCGTACTCCTCGTACACCACTGCTCGGCTCATCGACGGCTCATCCTCCTCGCTGCCTCGCCCACTGATGACACCGTCTCACGTCGTGGCCGCGCCTCACGACAGGCAGGCTCGCCGGGCGGAAGTCGAGTCGGCCGCCGGGCCGCCGGGCCGTCGAGTCTGCCGTCGAGGGAGTCGCTACACGGTCCAGCCGTGGCTAGCCCTGGTCCGCGACGGACGCCTCAGCGCGGCGCAGGGCATCCCGGTAAATCGGGCCTTCCCGGATCGGCAATACGCCGATCACGCTTCGCAGTCCACGGACGGCAAAGGTCGCCGAGATATCCGTCGTCACGATTCCGGGTGCCCGGTACAGGCGGCGTGCCCAGCGCGGGAGCAGGGCGAACGCCGTGCTGGAGACAGCCAACCAGGCTGGCCGCCCGATGGTCCAGGAGAGCCGGCGGGGCATCGGCGGCACGGCCAGGAATCTAGCGACGTCCCGCGCGGCCGGCGTCAGTGCGAGCTCCGGACGGACCGTCCGGTAGTACTCGGCGATGTCCGCCGCGGATGCCGGGACGATGGCCGGGTCCAGCCCGACCAGCTCAGCGGCGCGCAGCTGCTCGGCGTAGTAGCGGTCGACCTCATCGGCGGTCAGCCGGACACCGGCGCGCGTGGCCGTGGAGAGGAACGACTCGACCTCGGTGACGTGCACCCAGCGGAGCAGATGCGGCTCGTCGATGCGGTATTCCTCGCCGGTGTCCGGGTCGTGCGCACGCAACGGTTCGTGGATGCGGCGGATACGCTCTCCGGCGCGGCACGCGTCGTCGGTGGTGCCGTAGACGACCGTCGTCACATACTCAGCGGTGCGCATGAGTCGGGCCCAGCAGTCCCGGCGGAAGTCGGAGTTCTGCACTACACCGGCAACGGCCCGAGGATGCAGCGCCTGCAGGTACAGCGCCCGCAGGCCGGCGAGCCAGAGGATCGGCTCGGCGTGGACCCGCCAGCTCACGCTCTGCGGTCCGAACAGCCCGAGGTCGGGCCTCTCCGCCGCCTGGGAGCGCCCGACGTCAGACGTGACCGACATGCTCATATCGTGACATATCGGACACGAGTGCCCGCGCATCGCCATGATTGCCGGGGATCGCTGGTGTGATCACCCCAGCAATCCCCGGCAATACGGCGTACGACGAGCCGTGATCTACCCGATGGGTTCGAGAACGCGCGTGTCCTCACGCGTCGGATCCTCCCGGCGGCCGCGCAGGAACCTCGGCGCCCACCAGTTGGCGCGGCCGAGCAGCACCATCAGCGACGGCAGCACGACGGCCCGAATCACGACCGCATCGATGAGCACGGCGACCGCCAGACCGACGCCCATCTGCTTCATCTCCACCACACGCATCGCGCCGAACAATGCGAAGATCGCCACCATGACCAGCGCCGCACTGGTGACCACGCCGGCCGAACGGGTGATCCCCTCACGGACGGCGTCCGGTGTGGACAGACCGTTCCGCACAGCCTCCCGGATCCGGCTGACCACGAAGACGTGGTAGTCCATGGACAGTCCGAACAGGATCACGAACAGGAACAGCGGAATCCACACCACCACCGAGCCGGTCGAGGTGAAGTCGAGCAGGCCTTCGGCCCAGCTGTTCTGGAAGACGAGCGCGAGCACCCCGAACGCGGCCGCTGTCGACAGCAGGTTCACCGCCACCGTGGTCAGGCCGACGACGACGGAGCGGAACGTCAGCGTCATCATGATGAACGCCAGACCCAGCACGAACGCGATGATCCACGGCAGCTTGGAGGACAGGTTGTCGGTGTAGTCGAAGTTGCCGGCGATCTCGCCACCGACGGCGTGCTCGGCGTCGACACCGTCGAATGCCTGCGGGATCAGCTCCGCCCGTAGCACCTCCAGCGACCGCTCGGCCTCGTCGGAGTCCGCCGAGAACGGCACGCCCACGGTCAGCATGGCGGCCGAGCCGTCCTCGGCGACGTCGATCTCCGGCGCCTGGTCGTGGGCGAAGCTCTCGTCGCGCTCGACCAGCGTCGACAGCTCGTCCAGCGCGGACGAGACCGCGCCGATGTCCTCGCCGGTGGCCTCGACGGCCACCACGTGCGTCGCGCCGGTGCTAGGGAATGACTCGACGAGGCGGTCGTAGGACTGCATGACGGGCAGGCTGCGCGGGAAATTCTCCTCGTCCGGATTGCTCAGGTTCATTCCGAGCGCAGGAATCGCCAGCGCGATGAGCGCGGCCACCGAGGCCATCAACGTGGTCCCCGGGTGTCGCAGCGCGGGGCGCAGCACCGTCGGCCAGAACCACGCCGGGCGCGACTGCGCCGTGAGCCGCCACACCAGCGGTACCCGCGGACGGTCGACGAACCGGCCGAGCTTGGCCAGCAAGGCGGGCAGGACGGTCAGCGAGCCCGCCACGGCGACGGCCACCACCAGGATCGCCCCGGTGGCCATCGAGGCGAAGTTCATGTCGCCGGCCAAGTACAGACCGGCCATCGAGACCGCCACTGCCACGCCCGAGACCACCACCGAATGCCCGGAGGTCGCCGCCGCGATCTCCACCGCCTCGATCGTGCCCCGTCCCTTCGCCCGTTCCTCGCGCTCCCGGCGCAGGTAGAACAACGAATAGTCGACCCCGACGGCCAGCCCGATCAGCAGCACCAGGTGCGTCACCGTGCCGCCGTCCGGAACCGCGTGCGACGCCAGCGCGTACAGCCCGATCGCCGAGCCGACGGCGGAGATGCCCAGCAACACCGGGACGCCGGCCGCCAGCAGCGCACCGAACGCGAGCAGCAGTACCCCCAACGTCACCGGCACGCTGAGCATGGCGACAGTACCGAGGTCTTCCTCGAGCATCTCGAAGAAGCTGTCCGTGACCGACGCACCACCCGCCTGCTCCACCAGCACGTCCGGATACGCCTGGTTCACCTCGGCCGTCACGTCGAGCAGCGGCTGCACCCGCTCGTCGGCGGTCTCCGGGTCACCGTTCATGGTGACCGGAACCAGCAGCGCGTCGCCGTCCGGGGACGGCACGGCCTCACCCACGCCAGCGACCTCGTCCAGCGCAGACATGCGCTCAGCGACGTCCGTTGCCGCCGCGTCCGCGGCACCGGAGTCGAACGCGCCGGCCTCCGCGGTGATCAGGACGTTCTCGGTCATCGGGCGTTCGAGTCCGGCGTCGGCGATGATCTCATCTGCTCGACCCGCCTCACCGACGCCCAACTCCACGTCCGTGGCTTGTTTGATCCCGGAGAAGCTCATGGCGCCGATGCACAGCGCGAGGAAGACGAACCATCCCGCGATGGCTCGCCATGGATGGGTCGCGCTCCAGCGCGCGACCCGGACGGTCACGGGTTGACGGGTTGATCGTGTTGATCGTGTCGTGGACACCGCACGGCCCTCCTGGGCGTTCGAGAACGGTCAAGATCATGAGTCGGCTTGTCGGTTCCGCGGGTCCGACGCATCGAGAATCGGGCAGATCCCCGACGCCACCTCCAGGACCGCGGTGGTGGATCGATCCGGTGTCTCACATACTTGTCGCCGGCGAGCACGTGCCGCGCTGGTGCCATCCGCCGAGCCTTAGTGGGGGTAGCCCCAGGGCTCTCGATTCGCCGACGTCCCGGCGGACCGGCAGAATTTCTTCCGTCCGGCCGACAACCGATCTCCCGCGCGCTCCGTTTAGTGGTCGACAGGGAAATGACGCCAGGGAGGAAGGTCTTCGTGAGTAGACATCAGACACGAGCTGACGAGTTCGTGGAATATGTCAATGCCCGACGGGGATATCTCCGCCGCGCCGCATACCTGGTGTGCGGTGATTGGCATCTCGCCGAGGACCTGGTGCAGACGGCGCTGGTCAAGCTGTACGCCGCGTGGCCGCGCATCCACACCGACGGCGCGGAGGACGCCTACGCGCGTCGCATCATCGTCCGGGCCTACCTGGACGAGAAGCGGCGCCCCTGGCGTCGAGAGAAGGTCGGCCTCGATGGCTTCGACGAGGCCGCACCGGAAGCCCTCTCGCTGGAGGACAACGACGCCCTCCTGACCGCGCTGAAGGCGTTGCCTCAGCGCCAGCGAGCGACGATCGTGCTGCGCTACTGGTTCGAGCTGTCCGTCGAAGAGACGGCCAGCGACCTGAACTGCTCCACGGGAACGGTGAAGAGCCAGACCGCTCGCGCGATCGCCAGCCTGCGCACCACCCTGTCGGCGGATGACATGACGATGGAGAGGCGACCATGATGAACGACGACGACCAGATGCGACGGTTGTTCCGGGGCGTCAAGTTCCCCGATGAGCCGGCCGCGACCTCGACGGCCGCCGATGACCTCAAGCGCGGCGAGCGGTACGTGCGACGCCGGCGGGTGGCGTCGTGGAGTGCCGGTGTCGCGGGCGTCGCGGCCGTGGCGACTGCCGCGGCCTTCACGTTCCCGGGCGACGACCCGGCGAACGGCCCCGAGCTCGACGTCGCCGGCAACGAGACGTTGACCCAACAGGACAACACAAGCCCGGCCCCCGAACCGGAGCCCGAGCCGGATGAGCAGCCGGCGGGTGCCGAGCTGAGTTTCGACTCCACCAGACAACTCCTGCTCGACACGGCGGTGGAACACCTCGACCCCGCGCACGAACACCTTCCGGGAGAGAGCGCTAACGCCGGCACCGGCAACGACGGGGATGGCAACTGGCGCATCTCCACCAAGCTCGATTGGACCGTCCCCGGGGAGAGTGGCCTGGGCATGATCCAGGCCGGAGTGACGACCCCCGGCTACGTGTCCTCCGATGAGCATGCGCTGGACGACTTCGCGGTGACCATGGGTTGCGAGATCGGCACCGATGCGTGTACCGAACAGACCATCCCGGGAACCGACGAGACAGTGTGGGTCAGCGACGGCGACCCCGCGAGGGACCTGGTGTTCAGCGTCGTCTACGAGCGCGCGGACGGATCGCTGACCGGGATCGGCGTGCACACGTTGTTCGGCAACAACAGCACCGAGCCGGTCTCGGAGGTCGATGTCGACCTCGAGCAGGCGTTCGCATTCGTCACCGACGAGGACCTCAGCGTCGATCCACGAGAGACCGAACGGGCCGAGGTGATCGAAGCCGAGGAGTACGAGCAGCGCCGGATGGAGGAGTCACAGCAGGAGGGTGACTTCTCCAGCACCGAGCAGGTACCGGCGCCGGAAGCCGTCGACATGACCGACGACGAGGTCCAGGCCGCGTTCGCCGCCTGCACCGAGAGCGTCGAGGAGTGGAGTGAATACGAGCCGCTCTTCGGTATCCGAGCGGAGGTCGATGCCGAACCGACGACCCCCGCGGCCTGGCTCATCGCGGAGCAGGGCGACACTAAGCTCCACTGCTCGCTGAACGGCTCCGGCCGGTTCGCCGGTGCCGGTCTCTTCGGCAGCGCGGCGGCCAAGGACCTGCCCTACCTCCGCGGTCCGGTCGAGGCGAAGCAGGCCGACTACGGGCTGTACACCAGCACCATCGACCGCGTCACGGTGCAGGTCTCCGGCGGACCGGAGCAGGATGCGATCATGCGGGACGGCTACTGGTTCTTCCCGACCGACGAGGTCGACACCAGGATGATCGCGCTGCGCGGCTACGACGCCGCCGGCGAGCTCGTGTACGACTCCACCGAGGACGACGCCGAGTGCTACGCCGACCCGGACCGCACCGAGGTGCTCATCCCCGGCGAGGACGAGGACGTCGCACCCGAGGCCTGTAAGCCGATGGTGGAGTGGGACCACTGAGATCCGGGTGACCGGGACGAGGTTCCGCTGGGCCACGTCGTCAGCAGCGAGGGTCATGGAGCTGATGCAGCGCAGCTCCATGACCCTCGCATGCTGCTGCGCACCCGGCATGACCAGGGCCGGCAACGAAGGCGCGAGGCGACGGCCCGAGACGACGGACGGCCCCGGTTCAGGGCACGAGGACGGCGGCGCCGCGCACGGCACCGCCGGCCAGGTCGCGTACTGCCTGGTCGGCCCGGTCCAGTGGATACGCCACGGTGGCGACATGCAGCCGGTGTTCGGCGGCGAACCGCAGGAATGCTCGGGCGTCGGCGCGCGTGTTGGCCGTCACGGTCCGCAGCTGGCGCTCGAGGAATAAGTGTTGCTGGTAGTTCAGTGCCGGAACGTCCGTGAGATGGATACCGGCGACGGCGAGCGTCCCGCCACGGTCCAGCGCGGCGAGTGCCACCGGTACCAGATCGCCGGACGGTGCGAACAGAATCGCGGAGTCCAGCGCCTCCGGCGGCCCGTCGGCGGGGTCCGCGGCGGACGCCGCGCCGAGGTCGAGCGCCAACTCGCGCGCCAGCGGATTGCGTGTCAATACATGGACGACGGCACCCTGGGCGATCGCCACCTGTGCCGCGAGGTGCGCGCTGCCCCCGAATCCGTACACTCCGAGCCGGCCGCCCGGGGGGAGTTCTGCGCGTTGCAGCGCACGGTATCCGATGATGCCGGCGCACAACAGCGGCGCCAGCTCGACGTCGGAATAGCCTTCCGGCAGCACCAGGGCGTAATCTTCCGGCACCGTGGCGAATTCGGCGTACCCGCCGTCCTCGTCCCACCCGGTGTAGACGGAGCGCGGGCACAGATTCTCCGCTCCGCGCAGGCAGTAGCGGCACCGTCCACAGGTGCCACGGAGCCAGGCGATGCCGACGCGATCACCCACCCGCACCGCCCCGCCGGCCCGGTCCGCAGCGGCGACCGCCACCACCTCACCGACCACCTCATGCCCCGGGATCACCGCCGGGCGATGCACCGGCAGATCACCCTCGGCGACATGCAGGTCGGTCCGGCACACGCCGCACGCCAGCACCCGGACCAGAAGCTCGCCCGCCGCCGGTTCCGGTCGAGGCTCCACCACGAACCGCAACGGCCCGGCGGCCACAGGCCCTGGTTCAAAGGCCCGCCAGGCACGGTGCCGATCCGCATGTGCGCTCATCCGCAACACCTCCACGCACCCAGTTTCGCCCGAGCGCCGTCCCGCACAGCCGGCGAAACCCGCACCCGTCGCTACTTCTGGGCGAAATGCCCGACTTGGACCTCTGACCAGCGACAGTACGTCCGTGTCGGCCTAAGCTGCTCTATCACAGTGGCCGTCGGCTCAAGACCGGCACCCACCGCCCCCTCCACCGCAGCACAGGGAGAAGATAGTCTCACGCGAAGGCGACATCCATCACATTGCGACCATGAAAGGGATTATCGGGAGCGCTCCCGGGAGAAGATCATAGCGGTATGATCCACTTCTGTCGGAGACAGCGGTAGGTCGCTCTCGATAGTGGGCTTAGGGCGGACGACATGGAAACGTTAGGGCAATGATGCAACTCCCCACGATGACGCTCGACGAGAAGATTGCTCAGCTGTTCGTGCTCCGCGTGTACGGCGCCACCGCCGATGCGACAGACGAGGAATCCGTCCGGCGCAACCAGCAAGCGTACGGCGTCGACAACGCAGCCGAACTCGTCGCGGAGTACCAGCCGGGGGGTGTCGTCCTCTTTCGTAACGCCGGGAACATCCGCAACCCTGCACAGATCGCCAAGCTGTCCAACGGCATACAGCAGGCGGCCATGGACCGTCCGGCGACCGACCCGGTTCCGCTGCTGATCGGCGCGGATCAGGAGGGCGGCAAGGTGGCCCGGCTGTCTCCGCCGGCTACCTGGCTCCCCAGCGCCAGAGCGCTTGCCGGTCTGGGCCCGCACGCCGCGGAAGAGGGGGCGACACTGTTCGCCCGGGAGATGCGCGCCATGGGCATCATCCAGGACTACGCACCGGTCGCCGACGTCAACATCAACCCCGAGAACCCGGTGATCGGCGACCGTTCGTTCGGGACGAACCCGGAGACCGTGTGCACGTTCGTCAAGGCACAGATCCAGGGCTTCCACCAAGGCGGTGTGGCCGCGACGGTCAAGCACTTCCCGGGACATGGAGACACCACGGCCGACACGCACACCAGCCGGGCGGTGATCACGCACAGCCGGAGCCAGTGGCGTGAAATCGACCTCCCGCCGTTCGAAGTCGCGATCAATGCGGACGTGGATGCGATCATGACCGGACACCTCGTGTTTCCCGCGCTCGATCCCTCCGAGTCGATCGCTACCACCTCCCGGCCGATCATCACCGACATCCTCCGCGGTGAGCTCGGCTTCGACGGTGTCGTGATCACCGACGGCCTGGAGATGTCCGCCGCCCGCATCGCCTACAACGACGAGGAGACGCCGCTGCGTGCCCTGCAGGCCGGTGTCGATCAGCTCCTGCTGCCCACCGAGGGTTCCTTCGCCGCGGCCGCGAAGACCATCCGCCGGGCCGTCGAGGACGGAGACCTCAGCGAGGACCGGATCGACCAGTCCATCGAGCGCATCGTGCGACTCAAGCGGCGGTACGGGCTATTCGACAACCCGTTGGTGGACGCGGGGCACGTGGGACACACGGTCGGCTCGCGCGACCACCTGGAGATCGCCCGCCGCCTGGCCAACGCGGCCGCATAGCACTACCGCCACGCGACGGCGACCCGCCGCCATGTCGGAACGGTGGCCCCGAGCGGAACAGCCTAGAACGACTCGATCTGCCTCTTCGCCCACCAAGCTGCTCAACACCGACCGGCGGCAGTTACGGTTGCGTCCCCGATTCGCTCTGCAGCGGAGCCCGTACCGCGGCCGCCGCACGTATCACCCGGCCATGCTGCTCCGCGTACGGGGCGTATTCGGGGGGTGGCTCGCCGGGGCCATACAGCGGGCGTACCTCGGCCGCGATATCGTGCAACGCCGCCCGGTCGAACCCCTCGTGAGCGAGCCGACCCGCCTCATTGGCGGCAAAACGGAGGTCCTCCACTCGACCGCGCCACCCCGGATTCGACATGCGTTCCTCATCGCCGGCCATCGCTCGCGCGAGATCACGCAGTGCGTTCTCCAGCTCGTCGAGCTGGGCGCGACGCGTGTCGACGTCGAGCGGCAGGTCCGGCGGCGTCTCCCCGCTGTCCCCGCTGAACAGGTCCTTGACTCGGTCGAACAGTCCCATCAGGCAACCTCCTCCCACGTACCCTAGCTGCCGTCGTCGCTCCCGCTGCGCGGCCGGTCCGGTCAGACATGCTCATCCACGAACTGGTGCGATACCCGGCAGATCGAGAGCAACGGTCGGCGGAGACGCGTCGGGCTCATTCGACAATGGACATCGGCAGTAAGTGTTGTGCTTAGTCGTCAACCCGGGCCGGCACGCGTTAATCAGCATCAGTCCTGGACACACGGTCATGCAGGAGAGAAAGGGACCGGGCCGCGTCAGCCGAACGGATGATCCGTATCCTGGTCGAATGGACTATCACCGCGTATCACGGGAGCGGTTCATGACTTTAAACATCGACCACGTGGTCACGTCCGGTACTTTCAACCTTGACGGGCAGACAGTCGATGTTGACAACAACGCCTGGGTACTCGGGGATGAACACGAGTGCATGCTCATCGACGCTCCCCACAATGCCCACGCTATTCTCGAAGCGGTGGGGGCCCGCACCGCCACCGCTATCGTGCTCACCCATGGACACGACGACCATCTCAGCGCCATCGGAGCGCTGTTCGATGCCACCGGGGCTGCGATCCACCTGCACCCCGCCGACCGGATGCTCTGGGATCGTGTCTACCCCGATGTCAGCCCCGACCACGATCTGGCACACGGCGATGTCCTCCGCGTCGGCGGAACCGAGGTCCGGGTGATCCACACACCAGGGCACTCGCCCGGGTCCGTCTGCTTACACGTCCCGTCGATCGGCGCGCTGTTCAGCGGAGACACGCTGCTGCACGGTGGGCCGGGCGGCACCGGGCGTTCGTTCAGCGACTCGCATGCGCTCCTCAGCTCGATCCACGACCGCCTGTTCACGCTGCCTGGCGAGACCGTGGTACATCCGGGCCACGGCGACACCACGACGATCGGGGCCGAGGCGAGCAGGATCGGCTGATGCGTCGTCCGGCTACGGCGCCGGAGCCGGCACGTCCCCGGCCAGCCCTTCCCGGTACGCGACGGCCGCGGCCTCTCCGCGACCCGACACGCCCAGCTTGGCGAGGATGTTCGACACATGCACGCTTGCGGTCTTGGTGCTGATGAACAACGCCTCCCCGATCTCGCGGTTGCTCTTGCCGGCCGCGATCAGCGTGAGCACCTCACGTTCTCGTGCCGTCAGTCCGAACGTCCGCTCGGTCTCGGCTTTCCCCCAGGCGCCGTCGGCTCCAGGTCCGTCGAGTCCCAGCCCCGATCGGGCGCACAGCTCCTCGATCGACGACAGGGTCAAGGTCGCACCCAGAGCGCGCGCCTCGGCGGCGGCCTCATGCAGAACAACCTTGGCCGCCGCCCGCTCGCCGTTCGCCAGCAACGCTGCGCCCTTGCGGTGCTTGGCGTAGGAGATCAGGTTCACCGGACCCTCGATCGTCGACAGCTCGGCCAAGACCACGTCCCACGCCGCCGGGTCGTCGCCCGCACAGCCGAGCCCGCCGAGCTCCGCCTCGACGAGCAATCGCCACAGCGGCATCGGAGAACTCTCCGAAAGCCGCGCCGCGGCGCCACGGAGCCATTCGACATCGGCACGGTTCTCCGCGTCATCGAGCCCGCGCGCACGGATCCGCTCCGCCAGCGCCCGAGCGCCGGCGAACGCCAGCGGCAGATCGAACCCCGGAGCATCGGCCTTGCCCGGCTCGCGCAGCACCTCGGTCACCGCGGACCAGGCCCCGTCCACGTCGCCACGGGCGAGCAGCAGCTCCGCATAGGTCCGAGCGATGTATCTGCTGTGCTGCGGGTACGTCGCGTTTCGGGCGACGCCACGGCGCAACTCGGCCACGATCTGCTCCGCCGTGTCCAGCTCGCCCCGCCATAGCGCGAGCCGGCCGCGCAGGTTGTGCAGGTGACCCACATGGTCCGTCGCCGGCCGCAGCTCAAGGCCGCGGGTGATGAGGCGCTCGGCGCGGTCCCATTCGCCGAGCGCCAACAACGGCTCGGCCGCGTTGCCGGACAGCATCGACCCCTGGGTGCGTTTGCGACCGACCGCCGCGGCGCGCGTCTTGCCCTCGGTGGCGACCTCCACCGCCTCGCTGTACCGGCCGAACAGGTTCAGCGCATGCGAGACATTGACGTGGTAGCGGATCTGGGTGCCTGGAACATCGGTCTGCACAGCGCGTGCCCGCGCGAACTCGGCCATCGCCTCGTCGGCGCGCCCTTGCTCTGCCCAGACGGATGCCCGGGTGATCCGCACCGACGCGACCAGGTGCTCGGCCTCCGCGCTGGCGGCAGCCTGCTCTGCCTCGTCACACGCGGCGAGCGCCTCGTCGTACCGCCATTCGAGCATGAGCATCATGGCCACGGACTCCAGTACCTGGGCGCGGGTGACCGACGGTGGGGACGCCGGGATCAGCTCCGCCGCGCGCACCAGGGTGTCCACCGCACCATGCATACCGGTCCGGCACATCATCCGGCCGATCCAGCCCATCACCTCTCCGGCCAGCACCGGTTCGGACTCGACATCGACGTGTTCGAGCGCTGCCCGCGCCAACGCCGTCGCACGCTCGTCCTCACCGGCCTGACCAGCCTCCTTACAGGCACGCAGCATCAGATCGACCCTGGTGCCGCCCGACGCCTTCTCCGGATCCTCCACCTGATCCCACAGTTCCAGGGCCCGTTCGAGCATCAGCAGCGCGGATGCGTGTGCATACTCGCCGACGAGTTCGTCGGCCGCGCGCAGCGACCATTGGAAGGCACGCTCGACGTCATGTGCGAAGTACCAGTGGTGCGCGATCGACGCGGCTACCCGTCCGTCGCGCACCAGCGCCGGACGTTCCTCCAGCGTGCGCGCGTAACGTGCGTGGACCCGGGCGTGTTCGCCGGGCAGGACGTCGTCATGGACGGCCTCGCGCAGCAGCGCATGCCGGAAGCTGTAGCCATCGCCGTCGACGACGATGACGCCGGCGGAGATGGCGTCGCGCAGCGCCGACTCCAATGACCCAACGTCGTATTCGGCCACTGCCTCGAGCATGGAGTGGTCCACATACTGACCGGCCAGGGACATCAGCCGGATCAGCCTCTGGGTCGGCTCCGGCATCGACTCGAACCGCACCAGCAGCAGATCCCGCAGCGACTCCGGGAGCTGGCCGTTGTCACCATCCTGATCCACCAGCGCGAGTTCTTCCACGTAGAACGGGACGCCCTCGCTGCGTACCCAGACCCGCTCGATGTGGTCTTGATCCACCTCGCGTCCGGCGATGCTCTTCAGCTGCGCCGCGACGTGTTCCCGGCTGAGCCGGCGCACGTCCAGCCGCGCCCCACGCCGGCTCCGTTCCAACTCCGCCAGCAGCGATCGGACAGGATGACCACGCCCGACCTCGTCCGCACGGATCGTCATCACCAGCATCACTCGGGTGCCGATCATGCTCCGCACGAAGAAGCGCAACAGGTCGCGGCTGGGCCCGTCCGCCCATTGCAGATCTTCCACGACAGCGACCAGCGGTTTCTCGGCGGCGACGCGCTCGAGCAGGGTGGTGAACACCTCGTACAGCCGCCCGCGCCCTTCTGCGCCGCGGTCCGGTGCGCCACCGAGCTCGGGCAGCAGTGCCGTGAGAGCCTGGCCACCCGGACCGGCGAGTTCCACGAGCTTCTCCGGCCCGAGCTGAGTGAGCAGGCCGTTCAGCAGCCCGATGATCGGGACGAAGGCCATCTCCTCGCCGTCGAGTTCGACCGCCTGCCCGACGACGACCCGCGTCCCCTCGGCAGCGACCTCGGCCGTGAACTCTTCGACCAAGCGGGTCTTGCCGATGCCGGCCTCGCCGCTGACCAGGACGGCCGCCGGCTCACCGGCGGACACGCCCTTGTAGACGGCGCGCAGATCCGCCAGCTCAGCCTCTCGCCCGATCAGAGTCGAGCGAGTCACCCAGGTGTTCACGTATCCATGGTGCCACCAGCCACCGACAACTCTCCCGCGATTATTCGCCTGATGTGCTCGACTATGGACCGTTTCCGCAGGCGATGGTCACCACAGCGCGACGAGCGTCACATCGGCCCCCTGAAGTCCGGTCACGGCTGGAGGCCAAGCTGTACGGTGACGAACGAGTGAGCTGGCACATCGACGACGAGCGCGTCCCCGTCGCGGTCCGCGCCGTCGAACTTCTGCGGCGACACCGCCGACGGATCGTCGAACGTGTTGTGCGACCGCACCGCCGGAGCCGTCAAGATCCGCGCCTCGCCCAGCGTCCAGGGGCCACCGCGCAGGTCCAGCCGCAGCCGGGCGTCGTCGTGCAGATCCAGATTGGTCGCCGAGACGAGCACCCGCCCATCCTTGACGCTGGCGGAGGCGGAGACGGCGTCGAACTCGAGGCCGTCCGCCTCACGCCGCGCACTGTCCTGGATGACATGGAGCGGCAGCAGGGTCGCGTCCTGGTGACCCTTGTTCATCTCGAACACGTGGTAGGTCGGCGTCAGCAGGAAGCGGTCACCCTCGGTGAGGATCATCGCCTGCAGCACGTTCACCGTCTGCGCGATGTTCGCCATGGTCAACCGGCGTGCGTGCCGGTGGAAGATGTCGAAGTGCAGGCTGGCTACCAGCGCGTCGCGCAGCGTGTTCTGTTGGAAGAGGAACCTCGGGTTCGTATTCTTCTCCGCCTTCCACCAGGTGCCCCACTCGTCGCACACCAGACCGATGCGAGCCTGCGGGTCGTAGCAGTCCATCACGCGAGAGTGCCCGGTGATGATCTCGTCGATCCGCCAGGCTTTGGCCATCGTGAGGTCGTATTCCTCATCGGTGAACGACGTGGCCCTGCCCTTGTTCTCCCACGTCGGCGCGGACGTGTAGTAGTGGAAGGAGGTAGCTTGGTAGAGGTCGCGCGGACCCGGCGAACCGCCGAGTGAACCGATCGACTTCATCAGGGTCTCGGTCCACGAGTAGTCGTCGTCACGGGCACCGGAGGCCACCCGGTAGAGCACGTTGTCGTCGTGGTTCTTGCAGTAAGTGGCGTACTGACGGGCGAGGTCGGCGAAGTACTCGGCACGCATGTTGCCGCCGCAACCCCAGGTCTCGTTGCCGATCCCCCAGAATTTCACCTTCCACGGCTGCTCGCGTCCGTTCTCCTTGCGTAGCCGCGACATCGGCGAGTCGCCCGAGCGGGTCAGATACTCCACCCACTCGCTCATCTCCTGCACGGTGCCACTGCCGACGTTGCCGGAGATGTACGGCTCGGCACCGAGCATCTCGCACAGCTGCATGAACTCGTGGGTGCCGAAGTGGTTATTCTCCACGACATTGCCCCAGTGGGTGTTCACCATGCTCGGCCGCGACTCCTTCGGGCCGATGCCATCGCGCCAGTGGTACTCATCCGCGAAGCAGCCACCCGGCCAGCGCAGGTTCGGGATGTCCAGCGCCCGCAGCGCCTGCACGAGGTCGGTCCGGATCCCGCCGATGTTGGAGAGCGCCGAGTCCTCCCCGACGTAGAACCCGTCGTAGATGCACCTCCCCAGGTGTTCGGCGAAGTGGCCATAAAGGTGCCGGCTGATCGTGGGTCCGGGGACATCGAGGTTGACGACGGCGGTCATGGTGGAGTTCGCCACGCGGGTCCTTCCATCAACGAGTGTTAACGCTCACAACGTAAACATGTCACTCACGTGTGTCAATGGAGCCCAGCCGCTGCCACTCCACGAGCTCATGCGATGGTCTTCCCGTGTCTCACACACCATGTGGGCTTCGAAGCCGGATGGTTGTCAGCTGAATGCCTGCGCGATGAACGGCTCCGCCAGTGCCATGAACTGCTCCGGCGCGTCGCGCCGCACGAAATGCGAAGCACCGTCGATGACCTCGACTCGGCCGCCGCGGTCGGTGATCATCCGCTGGTGTTCGGCCGTCATGCCAGTCTTTCGGGCTCCGGTGACGACGAGAAGCGGGACACCGGCGGCGGTGATCTTCTCTACCGCCTCCGGCCAAGGAGGACTGGGGATCGTGTCGCGGCTGCGGGCGATCGCCGGGTCGACGGCACGACGGGCCGCCACGACGGCCGCGGCGACACCTCCGCCGGCCGAGTGACCGTAGATCACGGCGGGCAACGCGTCCAACTCGGACTCCAGGTCCGCCAACAGTTCTCGCACGTCGTCGACCAACACATCACCGTGGTGCAGTCCAAGCTGCTCGCTTGCCAGCGCGGTGACCGGCCATGCCCACGCAGGTCGCAGGCGACTACCGACTGTGACCGCCGTCTCCGCGCGCCGTCCGACCATGTGCAATAGGCGCATCCGGGAAGATGCGTTACTTCGCCCCCTATGACGGCTTGTTCGCGCCAAGTGCGCAGGTGCAACCCCCTCATGCCAATGAGCGGGCTGTCGGGGCTGGTCGCCAGTCCGGCAACCTTCCACCTGTATGGTCTTGCGACATGGCCATTCTGCACTCCGCGACGATCCGGCCAACCAAGCCCGAGTTGCTAGAGGCGGTGCTCGGCGGGCCGGTCGAGGTGCTCTGCAGTTACAGGTTTGAGGACCCCGCGGGCGAGGTCGGCGTCGAGGCGTTCGTGGTACGGCACGAAGTGCAGCTGCAGCACGTGGTGTTCACCTACCGCGGCGCGCCACTCGTGGATGACGAGGCGCGGCTGGTGAGCACGGTGGAGCACTCCGAGCTGGGGCCACGTTGGGTGTACGACGGCACCACCGACCCGGTCGCGCTCGATTGCTTCCGCCGGGCCGTCCTGGGCGAGCAGGACCAGGCGGTCCTCGAGCTGTGGGAGGACGGCCGGCTGGTCGGGATCCGGGAGCCGACGGTGCGGCTGAGCGCAAGGGCGGGCGCATCGGCGGACGGCGCGACGGTGCGGATCGCCCGCAACCTAGGCGACGCAGTTACTGGTCCGGCGCTCGTGGCGAGCTGGGCCGGCGGCGAGTCGGTCGTCGCCGTGCTCATCGACTGACCAGGGCACGCTGTGGCGTGCCCTCGCCCTGCGTCGCCTCAAGGTAACCCCGATCTAGCGTCCGATCATGCCGCGATCCGGTCGCGCCCGACGTGCGTCATTTCGCCGCATATTTACCAGAACCAGCGCCGCTAGGGACCCTCGTCGAAGTACTCGATCACAAGAGAGTTGCCGCGGAACCAGGAGCATGCGAGCGCTGGGCGAACGCCAGGGCGGCCGTACCCGGGTGTGGGCCGAGCACACCGCCTGGGGAGCTGATTGCACTCCTGAGCGGGAACACCGCCTCCTGGTTTGGACTTGTGCAGGCCTCGCGCCTGCGGAGCGCGCTGCGTGAGATCACCGATCCTGCCGATCTCATCGCCTGTACCCGGGGCCGGGCCAAGGTCCACCCGTTCACCGGGCACCCAGCCGCGGTGACCCGGCTGGTGGACATGATGGCCGTCGCCGACTATGCCACGCTCGGGCTCGCAAGCAGTCCGATCGGGCCCGACGCCGCCAAGGGTTACCTCCCGGCCGGCCCACTCGATGCCACCGTCTGGCCCTCGGCCTGCGTCACGACGCACCGGCAACGTCGTCGTGCGCGCCACGGGGTTCGACTTCACATCGTCGCCTAAATCGCTTCACGTACTGTGCCCCTCGCTGCCCTAGACGCTGCCACGTCCCCGATCCCCGCGTCCGCGGCGTCGGGGAGCGTGCAAGGCCCTCGACGACGATGCCACCTCGGCCGCCGCGGGAAACGCGGTGCTTGCCGGTATTCATGCAGCGGATTGCGTGTCGGGATCCCTGCAGGGCAACCGATGCCCACCACGAGACCATGCCCATTGGGTCTGGGGAGGCTGGGTAGCTCATCCAGGCTGCGGAACGTGCGCTTGCCGCTACTCGTCGGGCGTGCGGACGACTACCTAGGGACTAACGATCCGGACTGTGCAGGGAGGCGGGTCCCGTGTCTCTTGGTCGCGAGACCCGCCGTCAATCGGATATCGGACAATGCCGACCGCAGGATCAGCCGACTCTAGTCAGGCGCCAGCGCTGCTGCGGCCCACCGTGATCGGTCCACTGGATCACCGATGCGCCATCCGTGGTGACGTTGCCGTTGTCCAACGCCTTCCCGCTGCGCTCACAGACCAGCTTGTGATAGCCGCCGCCAACGTCGATGACCTGCCACCGTTGCGGTGCGCCACCGTTGTCCGTCCATTGGATCGCCGACGCGCCGTTGTCCGGCACGTTGCCGTTGTCCAACGCCATTCCGCTGCGCTCACAGACCAGCTTGTAGTAGCCATCGCCGACGTCGGTGATCCGCCAGCGCTGTTGCGGCTCACCGTGGACCGTCCACTGGATCACCGACGCACCCTCGGTGGTCACGTTGCCGTTGTCCAACGCCATCCCGCTGCGCTCGCACACCAGCGTGTAGGTCGCGCCGGAGACGATATCCAGGCCATCACCACCTGAGAGCCTGGTACACGTGAGCGTGCCGAAGCCGAGTTGGTCAAAGCCACCGCTGGTGCTGCCGTAATCGCCGCCCCCACCCTCGGGCCGAACATCGGTGGCGAACTGCTCCGTGTAGGGCACGCTCAAGCCACGGCGAACGGCGTAGTGGTTGTAGACCCGCTCCCACACAGGACGGAACTGGCCCCGGCTGTGGTCGGAGATCTGGGTATGCCAGTTCGGATCACAGTTGTGGCCCGATTCCCAGTAGTAGTCGGTGAACGGCACCGAGTTCCCCAGGTTGTACCTGGCGATGTACTCGCAAGCCTTCATGAACCTGTTGTCGTGGGCCCCGTACAGGTCATAACCCTGGTTCCAGGCCATCTCACAGAACGCGCCCATCTGGCCGACACCCATCAAGGTGTGGCCCTGGTCGCGGCCGCTTTCCTGCCACTGCCCCAACGTGTCGTCCTCGTGCAGGTGCGGGATCGCGTTCAGGATGGAGCCTTGCCCCACACCGTTGTAGAAATAGTCGACCACCCAATCGATCTTGGACTGGTCATCGGTCAGTATCCCGATCGCCAGGATCGAGTTCATGTTGCACAGGTCCCAATTCGCCCAGTAGTGCGAATCGCAGGTCCCGTGGCGCCGGACGAGGAAGTCGAGATTCAGCGTATAGAAGATATCGTTCATCATCTGCTGGAAGCGGCCCAGATTGAAACCTGGGTAGTCGCGCATGATCTCGCCGACATTCGCGAATTGGTATCCGTAGATCCCCGCTGCTAAAGACGCGTTCGTGTCCCCGGTGATCTCCTGTAGTGTCGCCGACCAGGCATTGCAGATGTCCCTGGCAGTATCGCCATGATCCGTGTTGTTCTGAATCTTCCACCGCAGGGCGTTCTGATACGCGGCGTGGATGTCGTTGTACAGGATCGAATAGTTCTGGCCGGAGCCGCCTCCGCGCTTGATGGTCTCCTGCGGATTCGGTGTCCAGCCCGGATGCGAGTGCGAGTTGGCGATCAGCCGTTCCCAGCCCGCCTGCCACGGCTGGTCGCCGGCCATGACCCGGGCCCGCATCCGGTCGAAGTCGGCCTGGGTGTGCAGCATCCCGGGATGCGTCACCGCCGCCGACGCGGGTGTGGCCACGCCGAGCAGCCCTGTGCCTGCTCCGGCCACACCGACGCCGGTCGCCAAGGCGGTCTTCAATACGGTTCGTCGGCTGATCATGGAGTTGTGGCCGTGCACCGGTTGCTTGTTGTCGTGTGTCGGCATCGTTGCCTCCCCTTGAGGGTCGAGTCCCCCGTGCGGACGGGTCCCCCGCATGCACGCGAATCGCCGCACCACCTCCTCGGGCGTACTCCCACGTCGCCAGGTCCCGCGAGCGGTCAATCGGGTAGCCTCGTCACGCGTTGTTCGAGAGATACGCGTCGGCCTGTTTCTCCATCTCCGCCTGGAGCTTCTCGAGGCCGGCTCCCTCGGCGGCCTTCTTCAGCTTGTCGAGCTGGTCGTCGACGTCGACGATGCCGTAGTAGAGCGGGTTGGCGAACTCGGTGATCACCGATTCCATCGCCGACAGCTCCTTTTCCACCGGTTCGGTGTCGGGGATGAACGACGCGAACGGGTCGACGGTGAAGTTGTCGAAGTCCTGTGCCCAGGCGAAGACCCGGTCCTCCGACTCGGTCATGTACGACGCCTTGCGCTGCAGGCTCGCCCGCCAGCACAGCGAGTAGCCGGGGAACTCGTAGTCGCCCAGCGCCTCGAACTTGTCGTCACCGACCGGTTCCCAGTGGGTCCCCTCGATGCCGTACTCGACGAGGTCGTGGTTCTCCTTGATCGAGAGCCAGTCCTGCAAGGTCAGGGCGTTCTCCACGCTCCCGCCGTTGGCGTTGACCACAACCAGGTTGTCGGCCTGGAACGTCTGGTTCGGCTTGGCGTCGAACCCACCGGAATACGGAAGGACGTTGGCCAGCATCGCACCCGGGACGGCCTTGGTGAGGGCGGGCATGGCGTTGCTCGTCAGGCCATCGGTCATGGCCCAGTTCGCCGCGTACTTGCCGGCGGTCCATTGGTCGCCGATCGTATCGGAGTCGGTGTTGATGGCGTCCTTGTTGATGATGCCGTCCTGGTAGTACTGCCGGATCCGGTGCATGGCATCGATGGCGCCCTCGTCCTCCCAGAACGGCACGGGGCGGCTGGAACCGGTGTCGACGGCGTCGCGGGCGAAGATGAAGAACAGGCCGCGACCGGAGAACGCCTTGGCGATGGTATGCGGGTCCTCCCACGACGCGGCATTGAGCATGCCGGCGGGAACAGGCATCACGTTGAGATAGCCGCTGCCCGAGCCGACGCCGAAGGGGATGGTGCCGTCGTCCTTCTCCTTGACCGCGTAGAAGAATCGCTCCAGGGTCTCGAAGTCGGTGATCTCGGAGAAGCCCAGCTCGTCGGCGAGGTCCTGGCGCACCGCGAAGTGCTGGCACCGGCCCGCACTATTGACCTGCGGAATCCCCCAGAGCTTGCCGTCCCAGGAGTTGGATTCGATCAGCCTGCTATCGAGCGTCGCACTCAGGTTCTCGTACGTGCCCCACTCGTCGGTGAGATCAGCCAGCGCGCCGTCCTGCTGCAGCTGGGCCATGTTGAGCCAGAGCGCCTGCAGGGCGTTGTCGAACTTCTCGCCGGCGGTGAACTTCAGCAGCGCCTGTTCCTGGTAATTCGACCAGTTGATGAACTCGGCCCGGAGGGTGAGCCCGGTGTCGGCCTCGAGCTTCTCATTCACCTGCTCCAGGACGGCGTCCCAGCCGGTCGGCACCGTACCGGGCATGATCGCGGTCACCGTACCGCCGCCGCCCGAGGAACCGGAGCCGGAGTCATTGCCGCAGCTGGACAGGCCGAACGCCGCCGCGAGGCCGAGGCTGCCGGTCATACCGAGGAAGCCTCGGCGGGAGAGTGTATGAGAGCTGGTCATGAGAGCTCCTTCGTGCTCGATACGGGTGGGTTGGTCTGCGGTGGGATGGAAGATCAGCGGTGCACCTGTCGGCCGTGCACGATGGTCAGCCCTTGGTGGCGCCGAGGGTCAGGCCCTTGACGAAGAACCTCTGGGCGAAGGGATACGCGAGGATGATGGGTCCGATGGTGACGGCGGTGAGCGCCAGCCGGAGCTGGTAGACCGGAACCGTCGGCGCGTTGCCGCCGGGCAGCATCGCGGCGTTCGTGACATTCGCGATCATGTTCTGCAGCAGCTGCTGCAGCGGGTATTTGTCGGGATCGGAAAGGAACAGGATCGCCCAGAACCACTCGTTCCAGTACGCCACCGCATAGAACAGGGCGATCACGGCGATGACCGCCTTGGACAGCGGCAGCACGATCCGGAAGAAGACCCGCAGCTCGCTGGCGCCGTCGACGCGCGCGGAGTCCAGGATCTCCTGCGGGATCTGGCGGAAGAACGCCACCGTGATGAACACCAGGAACGGCATCAGCATGTGCGGCAGGATCACCGCGAACCAGCTGTTACGCAGCTGCAGCACCTGGGTGATCAGCAGATACATCGGCACCAGCCCTACGTTGAACAGCAGGGGCAGGTAGGCGAAGACCGTCAACGGGCGGCTGATCACCCGCATCCGGCGCGCGATCACCCACGCCAGGCCCGCGGTACACGAGACGGACAACGCCGTCCCGACGACGGTGATGAACAGGGTCGCCTGGTACGCCCTGCCGATCGCCTGGCCGGAGAACAGCGCCTTATACGCGTCCAGCGAGAACGGGTCGGGGAACAGGCTGTACCCGTCGAGCGACAGCTTGGTCTCGTCCGTGAACGAGCCCGCCACAATCATCCACAGCGGGATCAGGCAGAACAGCGCGAACAGCGTGACCACGATGTAGCTGACCACGGTGAACGGCTCGGTCGTCCTGACCCGGGCGCGCTTCTGCGCGCGCTGACGCCCGGCCGGCGGCGTTCTCGGCCGGGTCGGTCCGTCCTGTCCCGGCTGGGTCGTCGAGTCTCCCGGCGGGGTCGTCGACGACGCCCGATGGGCGCCCGCCCGAGCCGTCGCGTCCGCCGGCGCAGTGGCGCTGCCATCGTTCGTGTACGCCATTGCGTCCTCCCGTCCTTCTTCGCTGTCGCCACCGGTCAGGTGGCGACTGGTCCAGGCGCTCATAGGATGCTGCTGTCTCGGGCGTAGCGGCGCTGAATCAGGACCGCGATGGTGACGAAGATGAAGCCGAGCACCGCCTGGAATAGACCGACGGCGGCCGTGGTCCCGAAGTCACCCAGGCTGCGCAGCGCTCGGAAGACATAGGTGTCGATGACGTCCGTCGTGGAGAACAGGACGCCGTTGTCGCCGATGATCGCGTAGATGACGGCGAAGTCACCGTAGAAGATCCGCCCGATTCCGAGCACCACCAGGATGGCCGCCGTCGGGCGCAACAGCGGCACCGTGATCGACCACGCCATGCGAGCCCGGCTGGCGCCATCGATCACGCCCGCCTCGTACACGTCCGGCGGGATCGCCGTGATCGCGGCCAGGAAGATCACGGACATGTACCCGCCGAGCTGCCAGACCTTGACGACGGTGAGGATCCACGGCCACGCCCCTGGCTCGGTGTACCAGGTCAGGGTGGGGAGGTTGAAGACATTGAGCATGTCGTTCACAGCTCCGCCCTCGCCGCCGACGCCCGCCAGCAGCACTTGGAGCATCACGCTGATCACGATGGGCGAGACGAAATACGGGAAGAACACCACCGACTGCGTGACCCGCTTGTACATATGCAGCCGGATCTCGTTCAGCATGATCGCCAGGAGCAGCCCCCACGCCAGCGTCGCCGTGAGAAACAACGCGTTGAGGAAGACCGTGTTCAGAATGATGCGCGCAGCGCTTCCGGTGGAGATGAAATATTCGAAGTTATCCAGACCATTCCACGGGCTGCCGAATATGCCGTCGGAGACATTGAAATCCTTGAATGCGACGACCAGGCCGGCCATAGGCAGGTACGCGAAGACCAGGAAGTAGACCACACCCGGAACGGCCAGCAGGGCCAGCGACCACGACACCCGCTCGGTCGGTGCTGCGGGACGCCTCTTCTTGCCCTTCGAACCGCCGGAGGCGTCAGTTTCCGGCCGTGCGCTCAACATCTCGGCCATTCCGGCTCACCCCCTTCGGTTCTTTCTATGGTGGTTATGCATGTGATCTCTATCTCCATCCGGAGCGGCTATGCGCATTCCGCATCCGCGAGCTCGGAACATTATGGGCGCGTGCCACAGCGACAAGACACATGAGGGCGACGCAACTGTTTTCGACATTTGTCGATCGGCAGCACGGCGACCACGCGGCCCCTCCTGTTCCACACACGTCGCACCTCCTTCTCAGTTCTTGATCATGTGCCGATTGAGGCCCCTCACGGGGCGCAAAGTGGTACATGATCAGGTGGCGGTCAGACCGTCGAGTGCCTGCAGGAGCCGCTCGGCCGCGTCGTCGATCTGTTGCTCAGTCGCCTGCTGGTCAGCCAGAACGGAGTCGCCGTGTTCGACGGCCTCATCCAGCGCGGCCAGGCTCGCTTCCGTGTACTGCGTTCGGTCGACGGCGGCCGCCTCGTCGAGCAGCAGGGTCAGCAACGTGGTGTCGTGCACCCGGGTCAGCAGCTCCACCTCGGCGAGGTTGCAGCGGCCGTCGTGGTCGTCCCAGATCCGTAGCCGCTCATAGACGTCGGTGCGTTCCTCCAGGTCGAACTGGTACCAGCGAGCCTCGTCGACGCCGCCGACGGTCAGCAGGTCGTCCCAGGTCGTGCCGTCGTCATCGGAACCCTGGAAGACCGTGCCGTTGGCGCGAGAGATGTGGCTCTCCCGCGGGTAGATCCGGATCGCGTCCAGGGCGACGGCGTTCTCCGCACCAAGCCGGACGTCGATCCAGCTGGTCGGCTGCAGCGTGTCCGGGTAACTGGCGGTGTCGTCGTCGAACGCCTTCCAGCCGTTCTCCTGCTTGGTGCCCTCACCCGGCCACACGATCGTCGACGCCTCCACCATGGACGGGTCGAGCTGCACCTCCTGCAGCAGCGTGTCGACGGAGACCAGCGCGTCGACGGCGTCGTAGATCGCATCGATCAGCGCGCGCTCGTCGTGCCCCGGCTCCTCCAGCTGTGCCTTCACGTCTTCCAGCACCTGGCTGAGCCGGTAATGACTGCCCTTCGTGTAGTCCTCTGCAGGCACGCTCTCCGCATAGGCGATGACGTCGGCGATCGGCTCACCGGCCGTGGTGACCTCCCCGGAATCGAGCTCCGAACCGTCCGCGCCGAAGGCGACCACACGGTAGTGCCGGCTACCGTGGCGCAGGCTTTCGCCGTCGTAGGAGAAGGTCAACACGTGGTCAGCGATCTGCTCCCATTGGTCGCCGTCGTCGGAGCGGTACACGTCGAAGCGAACCGCCCGGTCGGGCTTGTTCCAGCGCACGGTCACCAGTTCGCGTTCGCGCTCGACGTACGGCGTCAGCTCGCCGTCCGCGTGCGGCGCGACGACGGCGTCCCCGAACGACGCAGCCGTATCCGCGACGACGCCGGCGTGCACGGCGTCCGGCATCGGGGTGAACAGCTCGCCGACGTGTTCCCATGCCGAGCCGTCCGCCGAGACGTACGCGTGCACGATGTGCGAGTCGGTGTCCCGGTCCAGCTTGACGTGCGGGTAGTCGTCGACGTGGTAGCCGTCCAGCTCGACGGTGAGCGGGCTGCGCTGCTCGTCCTGCCAGTCGTGGAAGCTGTCCCGGGACCGGTTCCGCAGGACGAGATCGCCGTCGGCGTCGGCCCCGAGGTAGATGTACCGGCCCTTCTCCGCCTCCAGGTGATCGCGGAGCATGACACCGTTCAGGTCGCCGCGCACCTGGTCGATCCGGGCGCGGACCGAACCGCTGCCGGTGAGGACCTGGTGGACGAAGTGGAACGAATCCTCGATGTCCCGCTCGTAGATGATGTGGTCGTTGCCGTCGCCCAGGCCTGAGCCGTTCGCGCCGGCGATCCGGATGCCTTGCTCGGATGCGCTGGCCCGGCCCCGGTCGACGTCGCCGACCCGGTCGTCCCGCCAATCGGTGCGGTGCAGTCCCTGGGAGACCGCTTCGCTCGCCTCCACCCCGGTCGCGTACGACGCCCAACCCGAGCCGCTCTCGTTCTCCCCGGCGACGGTGTAGTAGTAGGTCCGCCCGTTCTGCACCGATTCGTCCACGTAGGACGTGCCCTCGACCCCGGTGGCGATCACCTCGAACGGCCCGTCGGCGTCCTGCGAACGCCGGATGGTGTACGACGACGCGCCGCCGGCCGCCTTCCAGCTCACGACGGTCTCGCCCGCATCGGGTAGCGCGGTCACGAAGTCGACGCTGCCCGGCGTGGGCTCCGGGTCGGCAGTGCCGTCGAGCTTGAGGACGACGGCGGTCTCCGGCGCGACGCTGACCGTCCCACCGTCGCCGACGGGGAGCTCCTCGCCGGAGACCAGGTCAAGCACCGTCGAGCCGTCGTGATCGGACGGCACGTCGACCTCGAACGTCTGGGCGTTGCCGTACTCGTCGCGGGTGGTGTTGAACGCGAAGAAGTAGTGGCCGTAGCGGGCGGTGAGGAAGTCGGCGTAGCCGGAGTACGGTGTGTCCGGCTCCAGCCCGTCGCGGTTCACCGTGCCGACGCCGGGCTGGTAGGCGATCGGCGCGATCTCACCGGCCAGCGCCTGCGGCAGGTTCCCGTCCCGGGTCTGCTGGTCCTCCATGAAGTCGACGTCGATGTTGTCGATGCGGGCGTAGTAGTCCTGCGCCTGTAGCCGCGCATCCGTGTCGATCTGCACGATGGTGTCGTGCGTGGGGTTCATGACGTGCAGCCGCCCGTTGCCGGCGTAGCCGCGGTTGCGCTCGAAGAGTGAGCCGAAGATGCGGGTATCACCGTCGCGCAGGGAGACGAACATGTTGTCGATGTCCACCCAGGCGAACCGCTCGTAGTCGGCCGGATCCACGCCCAGCTCGGCGATCTCCTGCTCGGTGTAGTAGTCGAAGTCGGTCTGCGGGTGCACGGCACCGGCGGCGACGCCGTCGAAGCGCTCGTACTCCGCTCGGCCCTCGGTGATGTACGCGTAGGTGTCGGCCAGCTGGTAGTCGACCTTGTTCTTCGACATCACGTTGCCGAAGTGGTTGAAGTACTGGTGATCGGCCAGCTGTTGCTGGGCGAAGGCCACGGCTTCGCGGGCGTAGTCCCAGTACTCGTCCCACTCCTCGCCTGAGTATCGTTCGGCGTTCTCGGCCATGTGTTTCTCCAGTGACGCCCACAGCAGCGCCTTGCCCTCCGCGACCCGGACCGCGTAGCCGTCCCAGCCGGGGTACGACGCGTTGCGCTCGTCCACCACCTGCTGCATCCGCATGACCCGATGGCCGTCGCCGTCGACGCCGGTGTAGCGCGCATAGCCGCGGGCATGGATGTTCTTCAGAGCGCTCTTCAGGATCTGGTCGCCCAGCTCCTCGTCGCCGGCGTGGTCGAGCGTGCGGAACACCCACTCCGGGAGGTAGTTGACCGTCTCGCCGTAGTTGGCGACGTAGGTGTTCTCCCTGGTCAGGCCCGCCTTGGTGAAACCGGTGTAGTGCTCGCCGTAAGGTAGCCGCCGCACCACGTCGCCGTTGTCGTCCAGCTTCGACTGGGCGAGCCCCTTGCCGATGATCTGGACGTAGTCGTCGGTGAACCGGGCGTTCTGGTCGTGCCAGAACAGCGAGTGATACACATCCAGTTCCTCGCCCTCCGGACCGACGAGGACCTCCTCGCCGAGATACGGCTCCCAGCCGAGGGCCTCCCCCAGGATCTGGTGGCTGCGCTCCTTGCCCTCGTAGAACTCCGAGCCGATGACCCGCAGCCCTTCGTGCGCCTCCCAGGCGCCCTCGTAGGTGTAGAGGACCTGGTTGTAGATGTAGGAGTGCCGCGACCGGGCGAAGTCGAAGTTGGCCTTGAGCACCCGTTCGTACGCCTCCCGGCGGGTCAGCTCGCCGCCGTCCCAATCCTCGCTGGGCAGGGAGGTCTCCCCTTCCTCGGTGCCGGTCGCGAACGGCTGGTCGAGGAACGCCTCGAACTCGTCCGTGCCGTAGATGTCCTCGTCGGCCAGGAGGTTCTCGATGATGTAGAGCGCCTCACCGAGCGCGCCGTAGTAGCC
The DNA here is from genome assembly GCF_010550675.1 of Phytoactinopolyspora halotolerans. Lineage (GTDB taxonomy): Bacteria > Actinomycetota > Actinomycetes > Jiangellales > Jiangellaceae > Phytoactinopolyspora > Phytoactinopolyspora halotolerans. Next base: position 105,261 of record NZ_JAAGOA010000016.1, read on the forward strand.
GCCCCAATCGCCCTGGTGGCCGCCGCGCAGCAGCAGCCTGGTGTTGCCGTAGTAGTCGAGGACGTGGTTGTCGATGGTCTTGAGGATCCGGTCGACGGCCGTGCGCTTCTCGGCCTCGCTCTGGGCCGGACACCAGTCGTAGAACAGACACTGCGCGTAGAAGCGGAGTTCGTCCTGGTAGCGGACGATGGACAGCTTTCCGCCATCGCCGGCGTCGACCTTGGCCGAGTAGTCGTTGAACAGCTTGACCTGGCTCGCGGTGTAGCCGTCGATGAGATCCTGCTTCTCCGCCTCGGAATGGTCCGGCCGAGGGTCGGCCGGCGGATCGAACCCTCCCTGCTCCTCGCCGGAGACGTCCAGATGCGCCGTGGTGTGCGTATAGGCGCGGTAATAGCCGCGCGAGTCCTCGGTCACGTCGCCGGAGAACCCGCCGTGGTAGGTGCGCACGGTGATCTCGACGAGTTCCTCCCCGCGGGTGTGCTCCAGCGGGAGCATGATCGTGTTGTAGTAGAACCGCCCGGGCAACGGGTTACTGGAGCCGATGTTGCTCGCCTCATAGTCACCGGAGCGCCGGTAGCCGATCTGCTCACCGTTGATGTAGGCGATGGTCTTGTAGCCGGACTCGTCGCCGCCCCAGAACTTCAGCGTGAAGTAGTTCTGGGCGACCGGGTCCACCCGCATGGTGAAGCGGAGTTCGCCGCCCTTGATGTCGACCGGGTCCAGCGGCTGCGCCACCCGCGCCGGTTGACCGAGGCCGCCCTCGACGACGGCCGTCGACTCCGCCGCCAGCCCGTGCGCCGTTTCGGAGTCCGGATCCCCGAAGACGATCACGTCCTGGTAGCCGTCCGGCAGGCCGTGATCCTCCGCCGGCTCGCCGACGTCCTGCCCGGCCACGCCGCCGAGCGTGGGCGCGGCCGCGCCCACGACGCCTGACGCCGCCGTTCCGGCGACCGGCACGAACACCGACAGCACCAGGCTCAGCAGCGCGGTCACGGCGACCGTGCATGCCGAACGCCATGCGGGTCGACGACTGTCGCCACGGGTCATGGCGTGAACCTTCCCGAGTTCCGAACTCACAGATCATCACCGTCCGATGTCCGATCCGGCCATAGATAGCGGTTTCGATGAAGTTACGGGTGGCGACGCTATCCGTCAAGAGTGAGTTACCAGAACGATGCACGCCGACATGCCTGAAACGTCGCCTACTGCATCTAAACGCCCACGTTAATTGAGGTAGGCGGGAGCAACGAGAGCCCTTCTCCGGGTCCGGCGGCGCCCGGCACTTGTCGTCGACGAGCCGGGCATCTACGGTAGATAGCGTTTTCTATGTAATCGTGAAGGGATCAACTCACGTGGCCGATCGCCCTCCAGCGCTCTTCGTCATGCGCCCGGACCTCCCGCCCCTGCTGTTTCCGCGCGACACGACGATGCAGAGGCTGCGGGAGCTGGTCAGCATCGGCGAACCCGCCGTCGGCGCACGCTTCGACGACCCCGGCCTCGCCGGCGTGCTGTCCTCGGTCGAGATCCTGATCACCGGCTGGGAGTGCCCGCCCCTCGACACCGACGCGCTACGGGCCATGCCGCGGCTGCGCGCCGTGCTGCACGCGGCCGGCTCGGTGAAGGGGCACCTGACGCGGGAGTTCTGGGAACGCGGCATTCCGGTCTCGTCCGCGGCGTCCGCCAACGCGATGCCGGTCGCCGAATACACGCTCGCCGCCATCCTGTGGGCCGGCAAGGGCCTGTTCGGTCTGCGTGAGCGGTACCGCGCGGAACGCCGTTTCACCATCGGCGAGCTGGTCGACGGTGTGGGAAACTTCCGCCGGAAGGTCGGCATCGTCGGCGCCTCCCGCATCGGGCGGCGGGTGATCGAACTACTGCGCAGGTTCGACGTCGAGATCTACCTGACCGATCCGTACCTGGACGCGGACTCGGCCGACGCCCTCGGCGCGACACTGGTGGATCTCGAGACCATGCTCGCGGAGTGCGATATCGTCAGCTTGCATGCTCCCGAGACCCCGGAGACCCGGCACCTGCTCGATGACAAGCGCCTCAAGTTGCTCCGCGACGGCGCCACCGTCATCAACACCGCCCGGGGCGCGCTGATCGACACCGATGCGCTGATTCCGCATCTCGTCGACGGCCGGATCTCCGCGGTTCTCGACGTCACCGATCCGGAACCGTTACCCGCGGACTCGATCCTGTTCGTCCTTCCGAACGTCGTGCTGACGCCCCACGTCGCCGGCTCGCACGGCAATGAGCTCGTCCGGCTCGGGGAGACCGTCGTCGCGGAACTGGACCGGCTGATCAGCGGCCGCCCGTTCCACCATGAGGTGCACCTGTCCCAGCTCGACCGGCAGGCGTGACTCCGTAAGATGAGCATCGGTCGAGATCAGTCCGCAAGGAGGCGTTGACGTGGCAGGGCGGGCTGCTCCGCGTGGTCGCAAGCGGACCACCATCACCGACGTCGCGGAACGCGCCGGGGTCTCCGTGCCCACCGTCTCGCGCGTGCTCTCCGGCAACTACCCGGTGGCGACGGCGACGCGGGCCAAGGTTCTGCGGGCCGTGCGGGAGCTGGATTACGTGGCCAACGCGCACGCACGGGCGCTGGCCGGAGCCACCACCAAGACGGTCGCCTTCGTCGTGCACGACATCACCTGGCCGTTCTTCGCCCACATCGCGCAGGGCGTCGAGGAGCAGGCCCGCCAGGAGGGCCGGATGTGCCTGGTCTGCACGACGCAAGGGGACCCGGAGCGCGAGCTCGAGGCCGTCGAGCAGATGCGGGAACAGCACGCCGACGCCGTGATCCTCGTCGGGGGCGGTTTCGAGGCGGAGGAGAACCGCCAACGGTTGGTCCATTTCGCTCGGCTGCTCGACGAAGCAGGATCCCGGCTCGTGCTGTGCGGTCGCCCGTCACCGGGCGACGACGTTCCGGCGACGATCGTCGAGTACGACAACGCCGGCGGCGCCTTCGCGATGACCAGCCACCTGCTCTCCCTCGGCCATCGACGCATCGCCTTCCTCGGTGTCCGACCCGGGTTCACCACCGTCGTCGAACGCGTGGAAGGCTACCGGCGCGCGCACGAGACGTTCCGGGTCACGCCCGACCCGACGCTGCTCAGGGAGGGCGACTTCCTGCGTTCGTACGGCTACGAAGCCACTCGGGAACTGCTCGCCGAGCGGACCGACGTCACGGCGATCTTCGCCGTCACCGACGTCGTCGCGGCCGGCGTGCTGCACGCGCTGCGGGACAGCGGCGTGCGGGTTCCGGAGGAGATGTCCGTGGTCGGCTACGACGACATCCCGATGACGATGGAGCTCACGCCGGCGCTGACCACCGTGCACATTCCACACGAGGAGCTCGGGCGGACCGCCGTGCGGCTGGCCCTGCACCGGCACGAGTCGACGGTGCCGCAGCACGTGGTCCTCGGCACGCACATCGCGGTCCGCGACTCCGTCGCGCCACCTCCCATGTAATGCGAACCCTCATCTCTTCCGGTGCCGCCTTGACCTTGTGCCGCGGCTGGAACCGACCACGGCGGGGCATCACGCTACGGTTCGAGGACGCCGAAAGCTCCTCGCCGGCCCCTCCACGTGGGCACCTACAAGGTCGGCTATCCAGGTGGCGTGGTCCCGTAGCGAGTCGGGTACCACCACCTCATTAGCAGCGCGATGAAATGCGTCCGGAATCGCAGCGCGAAGCTCACGCGTACGTTCGCGAGCTTCTTCTGCGGGTATGCCTAGACTGCGCGCCACGATCATCCAATCCTTCTCAGACACTCGACGCATCTCCCACGAATCGCCGATCTTCATCGCGGACCTGTGATCCGCTCCCTGGTCATAGGGGAGAACGGTAGCGACGTCATAGAGCGGGCCCAGTTGAGCGCGGGATCCTGCGCCGATGAGCATCGAGTAGTTCTTGGCGTGGGCATCGGTGGCGCCGATGGCAACGTTGAAGAACAAGGCATCGAAGAAGCGTTTCGCGCTCACCTGTCGGTCCGGAGCAGCAAGCCCGCTGAAGAGATGAGCGATCTCCCGGATCCCAGGACCCCCGTCGGATTGGTACTTCATGCTGGGATGCACGGAGAGTGCCTGACAGAGATCCTCTTGGTGTGCTCTTCTCCAGCGGCCGTCTTTAAACGTGCGATCGTACCTCTGGCAAATGAGGACCTCGACGTCACCGGTGGTGATTATCTCCGTTCTCGCCGCCGCAAGTCCGATCAGCTGGGCAGCTCGAAGGCAGAGATGCTCGTTGACATGATGGTGCTCGAGCCCAGGTATAGATGGCTTCAAGATGTGTGTCGTGGGCGTCGAGTCCCGAGGAACGCCCCAGTGCCCGTCGTCGCTACGGAAGAGAGCTACCTTGCTCTGAGCTCCCGCCAGGCTCCACCGACCAGTATCGCGGCCGGGATTCCAGTCCGCCGGGTGACTGGCCACATCGCGCAAGACCGCGGTTATGTCGTCATCTGTGAGCCACTCGATATCACCCTGCCGCGTCGCGGCGTCCAGGGATGGCTCACCTTCGGGAAGGATCTGAACCGCGCCGGCAGCGTCATGACCGACGTGAGCGAGTAGGGCAAAAGGATTACGGGGCGACACACCAAACTGGCGTCCCCATCGTTCAAGCGTCGGTTCGCTATCAGGCAGCAAGCCGGCTATGAACGCGTTCACAGCCTTGGGAGGGTGACTGGAGCGCCCGAGAGGGAGCGACAGCGAAAGCGGGACTGCGCCGGGTGGACGGTAGTCGTCGTAGTAGGTGAAGCCGACCTTGCCGGCGCTGTTCTGCGTCAATGTCCCTGCAGGAATGCCATCCAAGTAGACCGCCAGCCTTCGCTCAGCCATGGGATCCTCCATCAGTGAGGTCGTCGAACAGCTCGTCGAAGGCCTCCACGTCAGCCTGACTTCCGCCTTCGTCGATCTCAACCGTGACAGTCACACGCACCGCGGAGAGCGCGTCCAGGAGAAGCTGGGCTTCCACGCGTGGGTGTCCGCCTTCGAGCCGAACCACCCACTCTCGGGAGACACCGACGGACCCGGCCAACTGAGCCTGCGTCATGCCTCGGCGCGTACGTGCTTCCCGTAGGACGGCCACAAGATCACGAACTGTACGAGCTTGCATCGCGCCTCCAATGTGATCGAATGACCACTTTATCAAAAGTTGCCGTTCGATCACATTCTTGGAAGTGATCGAACGATCACACGGGCCTGTCAGGGCGATGACGAGCTACCTGCTCTCCCTCGGCCATCGGCGCATCCGCCGCCGGCCCGCTGAGGCGGTCCACCCGCGTTCACGGCCGGCACGTGGAACCACCGACGAGCGTCACACCGTCCCGTCCTCCATGCCCTCGTGGGTCTCAGCGTGGTCGACGAGCTCGAACGCGGTGACGGCCGGTGAGTGACGCACCTCCGCGACGACCTGCCCCGGGTCGAGTACGTCGGCGGCATAGCCGACACCTCGCCCGACGCCGCCTTCCACGACGGCCTGCACGGCCAGCGCACCGACCGTGGCGATCAGCCGGTAGGCGTCACCGGTGCGCAACGCCGCGGTGCGGACTACAGACCGCCCGCCGACGACGCCGGTCATCCGGAACACCAGGGCGTAGTAGGGCTCACGGCCGAACAGGTCGAGCTCCGCCGCGCGGGTGAGCTCGGCGACGGCACGGTCCATCTCCTCCCCCGCGACCGGCCGGCTGCGCATCCGGGTGAAGGTCGTGACCAGCCGGTCGCCGACGAAGACGTTCCAGAAATCCATGGTGTCGGCGCCGATCGCGGTGGCCAGCCGCGCGGACTCTCCGCTGAAGAACGGATGCGCGCTGACCCGATCCGGGAAGAACGGCACCTCGACATCCTTCTGCGGACGGAGCACCTTCTCCGCCAGCCGGCCGTTCCGCCAGCCCGCAAGCGCGTGCCCGTAGTCGTCTCCGTCGTCGGTATGCATGCTCAAGATCATGTCGGTGGCGCTGGACGGGCTGCACCGTTCGAGCCCGCCGATATAGGTGGACAGCGAGTCGACCTTGTCCATCTCCGTGGCCATCCAGCGCGGGATCAGGCTGGACAACCCCGGCAACATGCCGGCGGAGAGCACGACCGTTCCGGCGCAGTCGGCCGAGGTCAGCCGCCGGTGCACCGGCTCGTCACCGGAGACGTCGACGTAGGCGGCGCCGGCCGCGATCGCCGCGCGGGCAAGCGTGTCCAGGATCAGGTACGACGGACCGGCGCAGTTGAGCACCGCCGTGCAGCCGTCGCAGAAGCGCGCCACGCTCTCAGGATCGTCGAGGTCGAACGGGAACGGCTGCGCCTCCGGTGTCTCGTCGGCGATCTGCCGCAGCGCATCCACCCGCCGGCCGCCCAGCCGCACCGGACCGATGCCCATGCGGGTCAGCTCGCCGACGGCCCAACGGCCGACGCTGCCGCTCGCGCCGGCGACGGCGATCATGTGGACGCCCGGAGCACTCCGGCCTGCATGGTGAGCTGCTCGGCGACCATGCCGGTCTCGCGCGCCAGGTCTTCCAGGCCGAACGTGTGCCACTGGCTGGTGCCGTGCACGGTCCGGTCGGCGCCCGGTCCGCCGGTGATGTGCCAGGTCGAGTTGAGCACCATCAGGTCGTCGTCGCCGGGTTCGCCCTGCAACGTCGCCTCGTAGAGGTGGTCGCCGATGCGCTCCTTGGCGTACGGCATCGGCGGCAGCTGCTGGGGCTTGCTGATCGGGAGCAGTTCCACCGCGACCGGCGCGCCGGGTGCGAGCCGGGGCAGCAGCCGGTCCCACAGCTGCATGCGCTCCTCCCGGTCGAGCATGCCGATCACACCGAAGAGCACGACAGCGGAGAGCCGGTCCGGCAGCGGCATCGTCTGGGCCGGCTCGGGGAGGATGGTGACCCGCCGGCGCAGGTCGTCGTCGCCGGCCACCTGGTGGGTGAGCACGGTGCGCATCACCAGGTCCGGTTCGGTGGCGATGATGCGGGCTCCGGGCAGTGCGTCGGCGATGATCCGCACCGTCCGTCCGGTGCCGGCGCCCACGTCGAGTACGGGACCGGCCGTCGCGTCGACGTCGCCGAGCACGGAGCGCAGCGCGTCGCCGCCCTCGGAGTGGGTGCGGGTGACCAGGTCGTAGAACTCGACCGCCGGAGAGGGATTCAGCTTGCTCATGTCGATGCCTTTCAGGATGGGGACCTCGGTGATGGGACGTCTACGGTGTGGACAGCGGAGGGACGGATGCCGCGCCGAGCGTGGCCGCGACCAGGTCGGTGACGGCGCGGCGTCGATCCACCAGGTAGAAGTGGTCGCCGGGGAACTCGTGCAGCCGGAAGGCACGGTCGGTGTAGGACGCCCAGTCCCCCGCCTCGGCCACGGTCAGCTCACCGTCGTCGCTCCCGATCAGCGCGGTGATCGGCACCGGAAGCACGGTCCGCTCGCCCGGCCGGTAGCGCTCGATCAGCCGGTAATCGTTACGCACGATCGGCAGCACCAGCGCGGCCAATTCGGGTTCGGAGAGCAGGTCGGCGTTGGCCGGGCTGAGCCGCAGCAGTTCCGTGCCCAGCCGGTCATCATCCCAGGTATGGACGGTGCCGCCGCGGTGGTGAACCGGCGGCTGACGCCCGGAGACGAACAGGTGTGCCGGCGCGGGCAGCCCTCTCCGGTCCAGGAGCGCCGCCACCTCGTAGGCGATAGCGCCGCCCATGCTGTGTCCGAACAGCGCGTACCGGCGCCGGGTCAGCGGCGCGATCTCCGCGGCGATCCGGTCCACCGCCGTCGCCATGTCGTCGACGAACGGTTCGCCGAACCGGTCCTCCCGGCCGGGGTACTGCACGGTGTGTACCTCGATCCGCTCGCCGACCAGCTGCGGCCATGCCCGGTACGCGCTGGCCGAACCGCCGGCGTGCGGCAGGCAGATCAGCCGGGTGGCGGCGTCGGGACGCGGCTGCAGGCAGCGCAGCCAGCGTGTGGTCGGTGTCTTCATCGCAACAGCTCCAGTAGGGGCACGGGTTCCGGCTCGGGCGGGTCGATCAACGTCACCGGACCGAGCCGGTCGGACAGCTCCTGCCACAGGGTGGCGATGCTCAGCGCCCACTGCGACGCCTGCGCCGCCGCCGACGACGCCGGCCCCGGCCCTGGCGCTCGCGCGGGCGCGGCGTCGGCCGGCCCGGCGACGTCCGCGCGACGCTCGTCGATGTCCCGGTGCAACTCGACCAGCGCCGCAGCCACGGCGTCCGGCCAGATCCGGTCGAAGACCTCCCGGAACGTCGGCGCCGCGTGAGTACCGACGTGCTCGGTCGCGGCGACGTCCAGCCGTTCGGTGCCGGGCCCGTCGAGGACGAGCCGGCCGTCGCCGTCCCGGGTGCTGTGCAGGCGCGGACTCCACAGCACCGGGCCGTGGGTGTCCACCAGCGCCAGCACACCCGCTTCGAAGCCGATGCTGATCCGGTGCAGCAGCAGGGCGTGGTTGTCCGGGTCGGACGGGTTGAGCTGGTTCTGCACCCGCAGCGTCAGCGGCACCCCGCCGATCACGCCGTGCAGGCTCGTGTACGGCGCCGGCGCCGCCGCCAGGGCGGCCAGATCGGGCGGCAGCGATGCCGGCTCGCCGAACCGCCACGGCCGGACCCCGCCGACGGTGCGGGCGACGACGTCCAGCAGCGAGTACAGCACCTGGACGCCGCAGGCCGCGTCGATGAAGAGCGGCGGCTGCCGGCGGCGCAGGATCTCGGCGGCGGAGGTGAACCGGCGGATCGGCTCGACGTGCGGGTAGAGGGTGTTCACCCGGTACCGCACGCCGTGTTCGCGGGCGGTGCGCAGGCAGTCGGCCAGCTCCTCCGGGTGCAGCGGATGCTCGTGCAGGACGTGGATGCCGCGTTCCAGCAGCCGTTGCGCCAGCTGCGCACCGTCGCCGGCCCCGGTCCCCGACGGCACGGCGACGCACGCGATGTCGATGTCGCCGGGCAGCTCCTCGACGGAGGTGTAGCAGGGCACCCCGTAACGCGCGGCGACCTTCCGGGAGGCGTCGCTGCCGCGGGACAGGACGCCGGCCAAGTCCAGGTCCGCGGAAGCGTGCACCGCGCGCAGGTGGATGCGGCCGAAGCCGGTTCCACAGACCAGCACTCGCAGGCGCCGCCGCCCGGTCGCGCCGTCGTCTTCGCGCATCCCGTTGTCTTCGCTCGCCCCGTTCTCTTCGTTCACTCCGCTGTCTTCGCCCACCCCGCTCACCGCCGGACCCCGGTGAGTGCGGCGGCGATCGTGGGCGCGTTCGCCGCGGCCATGCAGCTGAAGTGATCGCCGGGAAGGTCGTGCACGCTCAGCTCGCCCACGCAGATCCGCTCCCAGAACCGGGCGACGTCGGCCCGGCTCCCCGGCAGCAGGGTCGACGATCCGCTGTTGCGCAGCAGCGTCGTCGGCCCGGCATACGGGTCGGGGCGATGCCGGGCGACGGCGAGCATGCTCTGGCGGAACACGTCGAAGTAGCGGGTGAACTCGTCGAGGGTGTAACTGCCGGAGTTGTACGCGCCGTCGGCCGTCGCCACCCGGTGGATGGCCGCCAGTCGCTCGGGCCGCTCGGCGCCGGCGAACTCTCGGAACGCCGCACCGACGGACGCGTCTTCGCCATCCAGCCCGGTCAAGCAGCCGGGAGGGAGCCGCCCCGGGGAGCGCTGGAGAATGGACCGCACCGCGCGGCCGATCTGGTCGGCGTCCGCCGGCAGGCCCAGCGCGTCCAGGGCGGCGCCCATCGACTGCGCGAACAGGTACTCCACCATGAGCTCGTCCTCGACCGCCGGCGGCTGATAGGAGCTGATCACGGTCAGTCCGTCGACGGTGGCCCCGGCCTCGGTCAGCGCCCGGGCCACCTCGGTGGCGAGCAGGCCACCCAGGCAGTATCCGACCACGGTGAACCTCGTGCCGTGCTCGAGCAGGTCGCGTGCATAGCCGGCGGCGAGCCGGTCGATCACCGCCTCCGGCGGCAGCGCGAGGTAGTGGTCGAGGTCGGTCATCTCGACGCCGAGAAGTCCGTGACCGCGATCGGCCCGCAGCCGGGACAGCAGCGGCTGGTATGGCTGCAGCGTCCCCGTCCCGGCGTGCACCAGCACGAACGTCGGCGCGTCGTCCGGCGCGGGGGCGAGAACGACGACGGGCGAACGCTTGGCGCCGGCCTCCGTGCCCGCGTCTCCGGCCGAGCTCAGGTATCCGACCAGCCCGCGGACGGTCGGGTCGTGCAGCATCTGCCGGAGCAGAACCGCCCAGTCCAGGCCGCCCGCCTCCGGTACCTGCTCGCGCAGCCGTCCCAACATCCGCGACAGCAGCAGCGAGTCCCCGCCGAGCGAGTAGAAGTCCTGGTCCCGGCCGACGACCTCGACGCCGAGCAGCTCCGACCACAACACGGCCACCCGCCGCTCCAGATCGTCCGCCGCGGGATCGGCGCCGGCCGGCAGCGGTGCGGCTCCGGCGCCCGGCCCAGGACCGGGCGACCAGGCGGCCAGCGCCGAACGGTCCAGCTTGCCGTTGGCCGAGCGGGGCAGCGCGTCCACCAGCTGGATCGACTGGGGCACCATGTAGTCCGGCAGCTGCGTGGCCAGGTGTGCCAGCACGGCGTCGGGCGTGGTGTAGGCCCGGGCGTCGTCGAACCGGGCGAGAAAGACGCCCTGGCCGGCCAGTGCTAGCGCGCTGTTCTCGGGCGGCACGCAGACCGCGTCGGCTGCCCCGGCCCGGGCCAGCATCTGCAGCCACTGGTGCCGGGTGAAGAACGACTGACCGGTGCGGGCACGCTCGTCGTCGAAATCCTCCCGGGTGAACTCGAACTCCATCGACACCAGCTGGGAGTAGTTGTGCCGCCGGGTGGGCTCGATGAAGATCAGCCAGCCGCCCGGGGCCAGCACGTCGCGCAGCCGGGCCAGCACGTCGTCCGCGTGCCGGGAGTTGTGCAGCACGTTGGCACACAGCACCACGTCGGCGGAATTGGGCAGGTAGCCCTGCTCCCGCAGACCGGCGTTGATGTCGAACCGCCCGTACCGCATCCACGGATATCGATCGAAGGTGCTGCGCGCCTCGCTCAGGAAGAACTCCGAGACGTCGGTGAACAGGTAGTCCGGCTCCAGATCCGCCACGGCGGCGACGACGTCGGCGCTGGTCCCGGCGATCCCGGCGCCCACCTCGAGGATCCGCAGCGGACCGGCGTCCGCGCGCCCGGCGTGCAGCTCGGCCAGCCGACGGACCGCGGCCGCGACCACCCCGTTCATGCTGCGGCCCACCTGGTTCTCCCGGTACACCGCGTGTGCGGCGCCGAACTCGCCGTCGGGGAAGAGGATGTCTCGGACGTCGAACTCGCCGCGCAACATCTCACCGAGCCGGCCGGTGCAGGTGCGCACGAACCGCAGCAGTTCGGCACCGTACGCGGCGCGGCGCTCCAGCTCGTCGACGCGTTCCCAGGCGGCGGATCGACCGGCGTCGTCGGCCGGCGCCAGGTCGCGGTACGTCCCGTCGTCGTCCAGGCGCAGCGCACCGGCGTCCACGAGTGCGTCGAGCCAGCGTCGCAGCAGCCGCCGGTGCCGGTCCGACACGCGGACGGCCGCCGCGATCTCGTCCGCGGTATGCGCCGCGCCTGGGGTAGTGAACAACCCGTCGGCGCGCAGCTGGGCTGCCATGGCCTGCACGGCCACCTCGTCGACACCCTGCATGAGATCGGTGAACGTTTCCGCCTCGATGGCGTTCTCGGCCGCCGTCCAGGCGGCCGTCGCTGCGTCGATGACCTGCGCCGCGGCCGCCCCGCCCGCGCCGTCGTCGGTGCCGGGATCACCCTGAGCCAGCTCGGCGAACCCGGTCAGCCGCCGCGACTCGCGCTCGCCGTCGGCGAGCACCGCGGCGTCGGCCACCGCCGGGTGCGCACGCAGCACCGCCTCGATCTCGCCGAGCTCCACCCGGTGGCCCCGGATCTTGACCTGCGTGTCCTCCCGGCCGAGAAACTCGATGGTGCCGTCGGGCAGGTAGCGGCCCAGGTCGCCGGTGCGGTAGAGCCGTTCGCCGGTGGCCGGGCAGGTGATGAAACGCCGGCTGGTCCGCTCCGGGTCGCCGAGGTAGCCCTGCGCCAGCCCGGCCCCGCCGATGTACAGCTCCCCGGGCACCCAGTCGGGCCGGTCCTGCAGGGCGTCGTCGAGGACGCGGAAGCTCTGGTTGGTCAGCGGGGTCCCGTACGGGATGCTGCGCCACTCCGGCCGGACCTCTGCGATCGGGTACCAGATCGACCAGATCGCCGCCTCGGTGGCGCCGCCCAGACTCACCACCCGCAGATCCGGCACGGTGGCCCGGACCCGGTCCGGCAGGGCGACGGGAATCCAGTCGCCGGAGAGCAGCGCCAGCCGCAGCGTGCCGAGCCGGTCCGATCCGGCCGCGCTGTCCGCGTAGTCCTGGAGCATCTGCAGCTGCGACGGCACGGTGTTCCAGAGTGTGACGCCGTGCCGGTCGATCAGCTCGGCCCAATGCGACGGGTCGCCGCGCCGTTCCGGGTCGGGAAGGACGACGGTGCCGCCGGCAGCGAGCACGCCGAAGATGTCATAGACGGACAGGTCGAACCCGAGGTTGACCACGCTGAGAACCCGGTCATCCGGGCCGATGTCGAACCGGGCGTTGATGTCCTCGATGGTGTTGGCGGCGGCGCGGTGACTGATCACCACGCCCTTGGGCTCGCCGGTCGAGCCGGACGTGTAGATGACATAGGCGGGGTCGTCCGGCGACCCGGGCGGTGGGGAGGGGGAATTCCCGGCCTCGCCCGCGGCCAGATCGTCGCAGGGCTCCTCACAGGCCGATGCCCGAGCCTTCCCTGGCCGGGAAATTCCCCCTCCCCACTTTCCCTGGTCGCCTTGCGCGGATTCAATGTGAGGGCTGGCGATGTCGTCGACCGCGATCGACCGTACCTCTGCGGGCAGCTGATCTGCGGTTCCGCTCCAGGACTGGGTCAGCGCGAACCGCACCCCGGCGGAGCCGAGGATACGGTCCCGGCGGGCGGCGGGCTGCCCCGGATCGACCGGCACGTAAACCGCGCCCGCCAGCAGCACCGCGAGCACACCGACTATCTGGTCTGCGCCCTTGACCATGCAGATCGCCACCCGCTCGCCCGGCCGGCAGCCGGCGCCGCGCAGCCGTCGCGCCGCGGCCCGGGCGCGGGCGGTGAGCTCGGCGTAGGTCATAGTGGTCCGGGTGTCGATGACGGCGACGCGCTGCGGCGTCGTGTCCGCCCGGGCGAGCACCGGATCGTGCAGAAGATGGTCGGGAAGCGCCGCCGCGGTGTCGTTGACCTCGGACCGGCGCGCGCGCTGTTCCGGCGGCAGCGTGACCGGCGCCGCGTCGTCCCATGCCTCGTCGGTCGTGGCCAGCCTGCGGACCAGGTCGGCGAACGAGGAGAAGGCGTCGGCGGCGAGCCCGTCCGGGAACACGTCGTCGCGGACGTCCCAGGCCAGCAGCACCCCGTCGGCGTTCTCGACCACCTGGCAGTCGAGCCAGACCTGCGGCGTCTGGGTGACGCCGTGCACGAACCGGCCCAGTGGCGCCTCGGTGGCCGCTCCGGTGCCGATGGTGCTGGTGAACACCACCGGCATCAGCGCGGGACTGCCGTGGCGGCGGGTCAGCTCGGCCAGCACGTCCAACCCGGAGAAGAGCCGGTGATCGAGGTCATCGAAGAGCTGGCCGCTGACCGTGGCCACCCGGCCGGCGAAGGTGGGTGCGGCGTCCAGGTCGACGGCCAACAGGTTGACCGAGGTGAAGTCGCCGACAACGGACCCGATCCGCTCGTGCAGCGGCAGCCGGTTGAACACCGGCAGGTTGAGGGTGAACCGCCGGTGCCGGCTCCATCGGCCGACCGTCTCCGCGTAGGCGGTGAGCAGGACGGCCGACGCGGTGACGCCGTTCCGCTCGGCCCGCTTGCGCAGCCCGGCCCATTCCGTCGCGGACAGCTGCCGGTCCAGCCGCCGGAACCGCACCGGCCCGGCACCCGGTGCCGGCTCCTCGCGGCCGGTGCCGGGCAGCTCGGGCGCCGGAGGCAGGTCGTCGATCCTGTCCAGCCAGTACGACCGGTCCCGCTGGAACCTGGGCCCGGCGCGCAGCGACCGCTCCGCAAGCACGTAGTCGCGGAACGTGACGTCGAGCGGCGGTGGTGTGTGGCCGCGCAGTAGCGCGTCCAGCTCGCCGAGCAGCAGCTGCACGCTGGCCGAGTCGACCACGATCAGCTCCACCAGCAGGTGCAGGAGCGTCGCCTGATCGGTGACGGTGGTACGCAGCGCGAACAGCGGCCACGTCTCGGTGGAGCCCGGCGTGCCGGTCAGCTCGCGCCGGACCGCGTCCAGGTGGGTCTCCACCGCGTCCGGACTCGCGCCGCGCAGGTCGGTGACCGGGATCCGGTACTCGTCCACCGCGGGCAGCACGCGCTGGTGACCGTCGCCGTGCACCACCGCGCGCAGCATGTCGTGCCGCCGGACGAGCTGGTTCCAGGCCCGCTCCAGGTCGTCCGGCGATACCGCGCCGTCGTAGGCGATATCCAGGTAACCGGTGCAGGCCACGCCGCCGTAGTCGAAGACCTGGTGCCGACCGAGCTGATAGGCGGACTGCATCTGCGTCAGCGGGAACGGCTCGTGCCGGCCGGCCGGGTCGGAGACCAGCTCAGCGGTGTCGGCGTCGAGGTAGGCCAGCAGGTCCGCCTTGTGCTCGACCAGCGTGGCCTTGCGCTCCTCGGTGAGGACGCCGCGCGGCGCCCGGTACCGGAGCCGGCCGTCGTCGGCCCATAGCCGGACTCCGAGCTGCTCGAACTCGGTGACCAGATCGCTGACGTTCATATGATGCCGTCCTCCGTGCTCTCGGCTGCCTTGAGCTGGTCATCGATGCTGCGGGCCAGGTCGGCGACGGTCGGGGCGGCGAAGAAGGCCCGCAACGACACGTCGACGCCGTAGCGCTTGACCGCGCTGGAGACCATCCGGGTTCCGGCCAGCGAGTCACCGCCCAGGGCGAAGAAGTTGTCCAGCCGGCCTGCCGGGGCCTGCCCCAGCACGTCACGCCAGAGGTCGGCCAGCTCCCGTTCCAGCGCGGTGGCCGGCGGCTCGGAGGAATGCGGCACGGTGGACGCGTGCTCCGCCGGAGGCGGCTCGCCGCGTGCTGACCCGCCTCGCGACGCGGCGTCCGTCCCCTCGTCGGAGAGCGCATCGTCGGGCACCGCGGCGGCGACCCCGGGCGGCAGCCCGGCCGCCAGCAGCGCCCAGTCCGTGTCGATGAGCCGCCGCAGCGTGGCGTCGTAGGCGGCGAACATCTCGTCGACCATGCCGTCGGGGAACAGCTCGTCGACGGAGTCCCAGCTCAGCAGGACGCCGTCGGCCAGCTCGACGGCCTGGTGGTCGAGCCACACCTGCGGCGTCTGCGACGACGCGTGGTCGGGCCAGCGCACCGCCCTCGCCAGGCCGTCGTCGACGCCGAGCATGCTGGTGAACACCACCGGCACCGCCTCGGCCAGCCGCACGTCGCGGCGGGCCAGGTCTCGCAGGATGCGCACGCCGGACAGCTCCCGATGGTCCAGATCCCGCCACACCTGCTGCTGGAGCCGTCGGGCGCGGGCGAGCCAGCTGTCGTCCTCGTCGAGTCGGTGTCCCACCAGCAGCAGCGACGTGAAGTCGCCGAGCACCTTGTCGATGTCGGGGTGGACGGGCCGGCGGTCGAACAGGGTGAGGTTGACCGTCAGCTCCCGTTGACCGCTCCAGGCCGCCAGTACCTCCGCGTAGCAGGCCAGCAGCACCGCCGACGGGGTGAGGTCGTGCCGCCTGGCCTGGCCCACGAGGATCCGCCAGCTCGCGGCGTCGATGTGCCGCTGACGGCGGCGGAAGCGCGGCGCGGTGATCTGCTCCGGCCGGACGCGGACCGGCAGGCGAGGACCCGGTGGCAGCTCCGGCACCCGTGTCCGCCAGTACTCCTCGGCGGCGGCCAGCCGCTCCGGGTCAGGCCGGGACTGGAGCACGTAGTCGCGGAAGGACAGACCGATCGGCGGCAACTCGGCATCCGGGTCCGCGTAGAGACGGTCCCATTCGGCGAACAGGGTCAGCATGCTCAGCCCGTCGACGATCATGGTGTCGAAGACCACGGCGACCCGGGCCCGGCCGTCGCCGTAGCGCACCACCCGGATGTCGAACAGCGGCCAGGCCGACGCATCGTGAGTGGCGCGGCTCATCTCCTCGCGGATCCCGGTCAGCTCCGCCTCCACCTGGTCGTCGTCCAGGTCCGGACCGAGTTCGACGACCGGGATGCGGTAACGCGGAACGTCGCGCTGAACGTACTGGGTGCCGTCGGCGGCGACGACCGCGCGCAGCATCTCGTGCCGCGCCAGCAGCCGGTTCCACGCCTCCTCCAGCCGCCCGACATCGAGGTCGGTGTACTCGCGCTCGGTGGCGAACAGCGCCGCGATGCCGCCCAGGACGAAGTCGTCCCGGCGGCCGATCCAGTACGCCTGCTGCACGTCGGTCAGCGGGAACGGCTCGTGCCGATGCTCGGGATCCGCCCGGATCTCCGGCGCGGTCTCGGCCCGGCCCGGCGTGAGCGTCGCGGCGAATCCGGCCAGCGTCGGGGACGCGAACAGGTTCGCCAACCGCGCACCCGTCAGTCCTGCCGCCCGGAGCCGGCTCACCAGGCGGGCCGCCAGCAGGCTGTCCCCGCCCAGCGCGAAGAACCCGTCCTCGCGGCCGACCCGGTCCACGTCGAGCAGCTCCATCCAAAGCTTCGCCACCGCGATCTCGGCCGCACCGACGGGTGATTCGAACGAGGGGGGTTCCTCGCCGGCTCTGGGATCCTCGCCGGCTTGGAGATCCCCGTCGTGCCCGGCGTTCCCAGCGTCATTGACGCGACGAGTCGTCTGTGTCGGCCCGGGTTGTCCGCCCACGACCGCGGGGACGACGGCCGTCTCCCAGTCCGCCTCCGCCAGGCCGCGTAGCGCCGCCTGGTACTCGGCGAACATGTTGTCGATCAGGCCCGCGGGGAACAGCTCGTCCACCGAGTCCCAGCTCAGCAGCAGCTCACCGGAGCGTTCGATCACCTGGTGGTCGAGCCACACCTGCGGTGTCCGGGTCCGGGTGTGATCGGGCCACCGGATGGACTCGGCGAGCGTGTCGTCGACGCCGAGCATGCTGGTGAACACCACCGGCATCGCTTCCACGGTGGCGTCGTGCCGCCGGGCGAGCTCCCGCAGCACGTGGATCCCCGAGACGTCGCGGTGGTCCAGGTCCCGCCACATCTGCTCCTGCAACCGCCGCCCGCGCGCGAGCCAGCTCTCCCCCGGCTCGGGCCGGTAGGCCGCGAGCAGCAGCGACGTGAAGTCGCCGACCACCCGGTCGATGTCCGGGTGGATCTGCTGCCGATCGAACAGGGTGAGGTTGACCGTCAGCTCCGGCTGCTCGCTCCATCGGCCGATCAGGTCGGCATAACAGGCCAGCACCACCACTGAGGGGGTGAGGCCGTGCCGCCTGGCCTGCTCGGTGATCCGCTGCCAGGTCGAGCGGTCCAGCCGCGCATCGCGACGTCGGAAGTGCGGAGCGTCGAGCCCGCCCGGGTCGGTCCGCAGCGGCAGCCGGGGCGCAGGCGGCAGGTCCGCCATCCGGTCCCGCCAGTAGTCGAGCGCCCGCTCGACGGCGGCCGGCGCCGGGCGCGCCTGCAGCAGGTAATCGCGGAAGGACAGACCGATCGGCGGCAGGTCGGCATCGAGGTCCGCGTAGAGCCGGTCCCACTCGCCGAACAGGGTGAGGATGCTCAGCCCGTCGACGATCAGGTTGTCCAGCACGGTGCAGAGACGGGCCCGGCCGTCGCCGTACCGCACCACCCGGATGTCGAACAGCGGCCAGGCCGACGCGTCGAGTGTCGCCCGGCTCATCTGCTCGCGGACCGCTGCCAGCTCGGCCTCCGTGACGTCGCCGGGCAGGCCCGGGTCGAGATCGACGACGCGGATGCGGAAGGGCGGGACCGCGCGGAGGATGCGCTGGGTCCCGTCGGCGTCCACGACGGCGCGCAGCATCTCGTGCCTCGCCACCAGTCGGTTCCACGCCTCCTCCAGCCGCCCGACGTCGAGGTCGGTGTGCTCGTACTCGACGTAGAACTGCGCGGCCACGCCGCCGAGCCGGAGCGCGGGGTCGCGTCCGATCCAATAGGCCTGCTGCACGTCGGTCAGCGGGAACGGCTCATGCCGATGCTCTGGATCGGGCCGGATGGCCGGTGCGTTCTTGACCTGTCCGGGCGCGAGCGTGGCGGCGAATCCGGCCAGCGTCGGCGACAGGAACAGGTTCGCCAGCTCCGCACCGGCGATCCCGGCCGCCGGCAGCCGGCTCACCAGCTGGGTGGCCAGCAGGCTGTCCCCGCCCAGCGCGAAGAACCCGTCGGTGCGGCCGACCCGGTCCACGCCCAGCAGCTCGGCCCACAGCCCGGCCAGCGCCTCCTCCAGCGGTCCAGACGGCGGTTCGAACCGCGCCCCGGCTGCGTTGGTCTCCCCGTCGCGGTCCCCGACGCCGGTGCCGTCCCTGCCCCCGCCCGCCGCGCCGGTGCGGCCCGCGCGGCGGGTCAGTTCGGCCCGGTCGACCTTGCCGTTCGCGGTGAGCGGGAAGGCGTCGACGGCAACGATCCTGCCCGGGACGGCGTGGGCCGGCAGCCGCTGGGCCAGAAAGCCCGGCAGCACCTCGGCGACACCCTCGTCCGCCTGCACAAAAGCGGCCAGCCGCTTGCGATCCCGCTCGCCCGGAGCGACGACCACCGCCTGCGCCACCGCCGGGTGGGAGGCCAGCGCGGCCTCCACCTCGCCCAGCTCGATCCGGTGCCCCCGGACCTTCACCTGGGTGTCGGCCCGGCCGAGGAACTCCAGTGTCCCGTCCGGCCAGTACCGGCCGAGGTCGCCGGTCCGGTACCAGCGCTGCCCGTCGTGCTCGACGAACTTCTCCGCCGTCCGTTCCGGGTCGCCCCGATATCCTTCGGCCACCCCGGTGCCGCCGATCCACAGCTCACCCGGCACCCAGTCCGGGCAGTCGCGACCGCGCCCGTCCACCACCCGGAAGCACTGGTTCCGCAGCGGGTAGCCGTACGGAACCGACGACCACGCCGGATCGACCCGCTCCACCTCGAACGCGTTGGACCAGATCGACGCCTCGGTCGCTCCGCCCAGGGCGACGAACCGGCAGCCCGGCGCGAGGGTGCGCACCCGCCCCGGAAGGTCCAGGCCCACCCAGTCACCGGACACCATCGCCAGCCGCAGCGACTCCGGCAGCCCAGTGTCGGTCTCGGCGACGGTGACCAGCATGTCCAGCAGCGCCGGCACCGTGTTCCAGACGGTGACGCGGTACCGGTGCGCCAGCTCCACCCACCGCTGCGCGTCGCGCCGCTCGTCCTCACCGATCAGCACCACAGCCCCGCCGGCGGCCAGCAGCCCGAACATGTCGTAGACCGAGAGATCGAAGTCGGCCGCCGACACCGCGAGCACCCGGTCGTCCGGCCCGATGCCGAACCGCGTGTTCACGTCGTCGATCGTGTTCACCGCGGCGCGATGGGCGATCTGCACGCCCTTGGGTTCGCCCGTCGACCCCGAGGTGAAGATGGTGTAGGCCAGCTGTGCCGGGTCGACGGGGACCGGTTCGGCCAGCGGCGCGGCGTCGGCGGCGGCCGTGAGATCGTCCAGCACCAGCACCGCCCCGGAGCTCTGGACCAGCCGCTCTCGTCGCAGCGGCGGCAGGTCCACGCCCACCGGGACGTACATCCCTCCGGCCGCCAGCACGCCCAGCAACCCCGCCACCTGGCCCGGGCCCTTCGGCAGGCTCACCGCCACCGCGTCACCGGGCCGCACACCGCGGTCCACCAGCCACGTCGCCACCCGCAGCGCCCATGCGGCCAGTTCCCGATAGGACAGCTCGCCACCGTCCCACACCAGCGCCGGCCGGTCCGGCGCCTGGCCGGCACGCACGAAGAACCCGCCGTGCAGCAGCCCACCGCCCGGCGCGGACTCCGGCGCCGGGCCGGCCGTCGCGTTCACCCGGTCGCGTACCGCCGACTGCCCGGCCGGGAGCACCGCCGGCGCCGGCGAGTCCCACTCCGTTCCGGTCAGCCACTCGACCAGCTCCACGTAGGCGGCGAACATCGCGTCGGCCATCCCGGGCGGGAACAGCTCGTCGACCGAGTCCCAGTCGATCGCCAGGCCGGCACGGGTTTGGGAGACCTTCAGGTCCAGCCACACCTGCGGCGTCTGGGTCACGCCGTAGACCGGCGCCGGGAACGCCTCGGACAGCTCCAGCGAGGCGTCGTCGCCGACGCCGAGGACGCTGGTGAACACCACCGGCATCGCCTCCACGGTCGCGTCGTGGCGGCGCGCCAGCTCCCGCAGCACCCGCACCCCGGACACCTCCCGGTGGTCCAGGTCCCGCCACAGCCGCTCCTGCACCCGGCGGGCGGTGCCGAGGAAGCTCTCGCCGGTCCCGGCGCGGCATCCGACCAGAAGCAGCAACGAGAAGTCGCCGATCACCTGGTTGACGTCCGGATGCACGTCGTCCCGGTCGAACAGGGTCAGGTTCACGGTCAGGTCCGGCTGGCCGCTCCACGCTGCCAGCACCTCGGCGTATGCGGTGAGCAGCACGGCGGTGGGGGTGATCCCGTGCCGGCGGGCCCGCTCCGCGAGCAGCTCCCACCGCTGGGCGTCGACGAGAGCGTGCGAGCGGCGGAAGCGCGGCGCCGCCACCTGGTCGGGTTCGACGGCCAGCGGCAGCCGGGGCGCCGGCGGCAGCTCGGGCAGCCGGGTGCGCCAATACTCCTCGGCCGCGGCCACCCGCTGCGGGTCCGGGCGGACCTGGACGACGTAATCGCGGAACGACATCTCCAACGTCGGCAACGACGCGTCCAGGTCGCGGTGGAGGGCGTCCCACTCGGTGAACAGCACCATGACGCTGCGCCCGTCGAGCGCGATGCTGTCCAACCCCACCCCGATCCGGTGCCGCATCCGGCCGTCGTCGCCGGCGTAGCTGACCGCGCGGATCGCGAACAGCGGCCCGGTCGCCGTGTCGGCGACGTGGTGCGACGTGGTCTCGCGCAGTTCACGCAGCGCGTCCTCGGGCCGTCGGCCGCCGTCGGTGACCGCGATCCGGTACCGCGGCACCTGTGGCAGCACCCGCTGGGTGCCGTCCGCGCCGACCACCGCGCGGAGCATCTCGTGCCGCCGCACCAGCCGGTTCCACGCCTCCTCCAGCCGTTCCAGGTCGATGCCGGCGCCGTCGAGCTCGAGGTAGAAGTGCGACGCGACACCACCCAGCGGGAGTTTCGGGTCGCGGCCGATCCAGTAGGCGCGTTGCACCTCGGTGAGCGGGAACGGCTCGAACCGATGGTCCGGGTCGGGCCGCAGCACCTGCTGCGCCGCCTGTTCACCCGGCGTCAACGTGGCGGCGAAGTCGGCCAGCGTCGGCGTCGTGAACAGCGCCGTCAGGGTCGCACCGCCGAGGCCGGCCTCGCCCAGCAGGTTCATCAGCCGGGTGGCCAGCAGGCTGTCCCCACCCAGCGCGAAGAACCCGTCCCGGCGACCCACCCGGTCCACCTCGAGCAGCTGCGCCCACAGCGCGGCCACCGTCTCCTCCACCGGCCCGGACGGCGGCTCGAAGCCCTGGGCCGACGCGTCACCGGCGGCGGACAGCACGCGCTGCACAGCCTTGCGGTCGATCTTGCCGTTCGCGGTGATCGGCAGGGCGTCCAGCACCTGGATCTGCTCGGGGACCATGTACCCGGGAACCCGGTCGGCGAGCCATTCGCGCAGCTCCGCGGGCGAGGCGGCGCCGGCGCTCAGCACCACGGCGGCCGCCAGCCGTCGGACGGCGCCGTCGACGACGGCAGCGATCGCCTTGTCCACACCAGGGTGCGAGGCGAGGTGCGACTCGATCTCGCCGAGTTCGATCCGGTGCCCGCGGATCTTCACCTGGTGGTCGGCACGGCCGAGGAACTCCAGCGTGCCGTCGGGCCAGTACCGGGCCAGGTCGCCGGTCCGGTACCAGCGCCGCCCGCCGTACTCGACGAACTTCTCCGCCGTGCGGACCGGGTCACCCTGGTAGCCGTGCGCCACCCCGGCACCGGACACCCACAGCTCGCCCGGAACCCAGTCCGGGCAGTCGCGCCCGCGCGCGTCGGCCACCCGACATCGCATGTTGGCCAGCGGCACGCCGTACGGCACGGCTCGCCAGGCCGGGTCGACGCGGTCCACCTCGAACACCGTGGAGTGGATCGCCGCCTCGGTCATCCCGCCCAACCCGGCGAACCGGCACTCCGGCACCAGCGCCCGCAACCGGTCCGGCAGGTCGACGGTGACCCAGTCGCCGCCGAGCATCACCAACCGCAGGCGCGACTCGGGAAGATGCTCGGTTCCCGCGACGAGCAGCATGTCGAGCAGCGCGGGCACGCAGCTGACCACGGTGACGCCGCGGTTCCGGATCAGCTCGGCCCACGCATGCGCGTCGCGACGCTGCGACTCGTCGAGCATCACGACGCTGCCGCCGCCGGCCAAGAAGGCGAAGAGGTCATAGGCGGAGAGGTCGAAGTCCAGCGCCGAGAGCGCGATGGTCCGGTCGGAGCCGTCGATGCCGAAGAAGTCGTTCACGGCGTCGACGGTGTTGGCGACCGCCCGGTGCGGCACCAGCACGCCCTTGGGCACGCCGGTCGAGCCGGAGGTGAACAGCACATACATGACGGCCTCGCCGTCCACGCCGACGATCGACGTCACCGGCGCGTGCCCGGCAGCGGCGGACATCGGGGCCGGAACCACCCCGTCAGGCCAGTCGTCGCGGGCGGCATGCGCGTCATCGGTCAGCACGACGCCGACGCCGGCCGCGTGGAACGCCTGGGCGCGGCGACTCATCGGAACATCGACGCCCGAGGGCACGTATGCCGCGCCGGCGGCCAGCACACCGAGCACGGCCACGACCTGCTCCGGCCCCTTGGGCAGGGTGATGCCCACGCAGTCGCCTGGCCGCACGCCGCGCGCGGCCAGCAACGCCGCCACCCGGCGAGCCCGCCGGGACAGCTCCCCGTACGTCATGGTTCCGGATGTCGCCGTGCCTGAGGTTCCCCACAGCAGCGCCGTGCGGTTCCGCCGCGCAGCGGCCAGCCGGAAGAACCGCTCGTGAAGCAGTCCGGAGCGCCCGGTGCCGGCGGTGTCGTTCACCCGATCGCGCACCGCCCGCTGCGCCGCAGGCAGCCGCGACGGTGCCGGGCGGTCCCAGGCCGCGCCGTCGTCGAGCAGCTCCTCCACCAGCTCGACATAGGCGGCGAACATCGCGTCCAGCACACCCTCGCAGAAGACCGAGTCCCGGGCGTCCCAGTTGAGCAGCACACCGCCGTCGAGTTCGGTGGCCTGGGCGTCCAGCCACACCTGCGGGCCCTGCGAGATGATCCACGACGGGCGGCCGAAACAGCTCTGCACCTCGGGCGCGAACAGCTCACCCAGCTCCAGGGCGCTGGTGAACACCACTGGGGCGAGTACCGGCTCGCCGCCGGCGGCGCGGGTGAGGTCGCGCAACACCTCCACGCCGGTGTACTCGGCGTGGCCCATCGCCTCCCGCAGATCCTTCTGGATCCGGGCGGTGCGGTCGGCGAACGCCGCCGTCTCCGAGACGTCCACGTCGAGCAGGACCGAGCTGGAGAAGTCCCCGACGATCGCGTCGACGTCGTCGTGCAACGGTTCCCGGTCGAATACGGGCAGGTTCAGCAGGAAGCGGTCGCTGGAACTCCACCGGCCGACCACCTCGGCGAACGCGGTGGCCAGCACCGACGCCGCGGTGAGCCCGCGCTCGTGGGCCCGCTCGGCCAGCCGCTGCTTGCGGTCCGGCGCAAGCCAGTGATGCCGCCGGGTGACCGTAGGACCGCCGCCGGCGTCGTCAGCGGTCACCGGCAGCGCGGGCGCGCCCGGCAGGTCGGGCAGCCGCTCGCGCCACCAGGCCGCCGCGCGGTCGCGCGCCGCGCGCCGCACCGGTTCCCGTTCGGCGAGGTAACGCGGGTAGGAGTAGCGCAGCGGGGCCAACTCGGCCTCGCGCCCGTGGTAGAGCGCGGCGAGGTCGGCCAGCAGTGTCCGCAGGCTCATCGCGTCGGCGGCCACCATGTCCAGGTTGACGTGCATCCGGCTGGCCCCGTCGTCGAGCAGGCTCAGCTGGACGTCGAAGACGTCGCCGGAGGCGATGTCCAGCACCCGGTGGGACAGCCGGTCACGGACCTCCTCGAGCCGCCGCTGCACTTCGGCGGCCCGCAGGCCGCGCAGGTCGTGGATCCGCAGTCCGGTCCACGCGGGCTCGTCGGCGATCCGCTGCCGCCCGTCGTCGCCCACCCGCACCCGCAGCATCCCGTGCCGGGCGACCAGATCGCGGACCGCGGCCTCGAGGCGAGCGGGGTCGAGGCCGGCGCCACCGCCGTTCGACTCCCGGTCGAACTCGCTGCCGGGGCGGTTCGGCTCGCGGTCGAACTCGGTGTAGAAGTGCGCGGCGACCCCGCCGAGCTGCTGGCCCTCCCGGCGGCCGATCCAGAACGCGTGCTGCATCACCGCGAGGTCGAACGGCGCGGACTCGTCGACCGGCTCCAGCACGCTCCCGCCGGCATGGGATTCGCCGCGACCAGGGACCTCGATGCCGCCCGTGGCATCACCGCGGGCGCCGTTCTCGCCGACGCCCGTGCCGTCGTGGCCGGATTGCATGGCGCGGACCAGCTCCCACCACTCGCCGACGGTCTCGCGGCCGGACAGGTCGGCGAATCGGGCCGGAACGCCCTGCCGGCGCAACCAGCCGGCCAGGCGCATCAACCGGATCGAATCCAAGCCGAGACGGAGCAGATCGGCGTCCTCGGTCACTCGACTCTCGGGCACCTCAGCGAGCCGGCTGACCGCGGCGCGCAGATCGTCGTAGGAGATCGGCGAGCTGACGACCTGTTCGTTCATGCATGACCCCATCCACGGTCGACTCAAGATCAGAGTTAGGTTAGGTTAACCTAAGAAACTGCCACAATCCACCCCTGTACCCCGTCTGGCGTAACCTGGACAAGAATGATAATCCTTTCTATTACGACTTCACGATCGACGGCAAGTGGCTGTCCTTGAAGAAAGGCGGACGACGTTGCTCGATGGCTGCGTCCCTTGGCCGGCTGAGCTGGCCGAGCGCTACCGACAGGCCGGCTTCTGGCGCGGCGAGACCCTCGATGACCTGCTACGACGCCGCGCCATCGAACGGGGAGACCGGCCGGTCGCCAGCGATGCGACACACCGCCTCAGCTACGCCGAGCTCGACGACGCGGCCTCCCGCGTCGCCACGGCGCTGTCCCGCGCGGGGATCGACCCGCGCGACCGCGTCGTCGTACAGCTCGGCAACACCGTCGACTTCCTGACCGTCTTCTTCGGCCTGCAGCGCGCCGGTGCGATCCCCGTGCTCGCATTACCGATGCACCGCCGCAGCGAGATCACCCACCTGTGCGGACTCTCCGGCGCCACCGGATACGTGATCCCCGGTCACCACCCCGGCTTCGACTACCGCGGCCTGGCCGGCGACGTCCGCGCCGCGCTGCCCGAGCTGAAGGTGCTCATCGCCGACGAGCTCGCCGCGCCGTCGCCGAGCCGCAACGCCGAGTTCCCGCGGACCGACCCTTCGGACGTGGCATTGATGCTGGTGTCCGGCGGGACCACCGGACTACCCAAACTCATCCCCCGCACCCACGACGACTATGTCTACAACCTTCGGGCCAGCGCCGAGACCTGCCGGCTCAGCGGCGACGACGTCTACCTGGCCGCGCTACCGGCGGCGCACAACTTCGCGCTCGGCTGCCCGGGTGTCCTCGGCACCATCGACGCCGGCGGCGCCGTCGTGCTCACCGATATCGCCGCGCCGGACGAGGCGTTCGAGACGATCCAGCGAGAGCGGGTCAGCGTCACCGCGCTGGTGCCGCCCACCGCGCGGATGTGGGCCGAGGCCACAGCCTGGTCGGATGAAGATCTCTCCAGCATGCGGCTGCTCCAGGTGGGCGGGGCGCGCCTGCTGCCCGAGCACGCCCGGCTGGTCACCGACGCGTTCGGTCCGGTGCTGCAGCAGGTGTTCGGGATGGCCGAAGGGCTGCTGAACTTCACCGAGCCCGGAGCTCCGGAGGAGATCGTCCTGCATACCCAGGGCCGGCCGCTCTCGCCCGCCGACGAGATCCGGGTGGTCGACGAGAACGACGACGACGTCGCGCCGGGCGACGTCGGCCAGTTGCTCACCCGCGGCCCGTACACGCCACGCGGCTACTACCGGGCACCGGAGCACAACGCGGCCTCGTTCACCGCCGACGGGTACTACCGCACCGGTGACCTGGTCCGGGTGACCCGCACCGGCCACCTCGTCGTCGAGGGCCGGGTCAAGGATCAGATCAACCGCGGCGGCGACAAGATCGCCGCAGCCGAGGTCGAGGAGCACCTCGTCGCCCACCCGGCCGTGGCCGACGCCGCCGTCGTCGCCACCCCGGACGAGTTGCTCGGGGAGCGCAGCTGCGCCTTCGTCATCCCTGCTCCCGGCGTCACGCCGCCGGACCGCGCTGAGCTGGCCGCGTTCCTGTCCGACCGCGGCGTGGCCGCGTTCAAGATTCCCGACCGGGTCGAGGTGGTCGAGTCGTTCCCGGTCACCACGGTCGGCAAGACCGACAAACGGGCGCTGGCCGAACGGATCGGGGCGACGGCATGAGGAGCGACCCGGTCAGCGCGTGGGCGTCGGCGGTACCCCGGCTGGAGCACACCGTCAAGGCGGCGGCGCCGGACGACCCGGCCGAGGCCGCCGTCCGGCTGGCCGGCGCGGGCCTCGCCGAGGAGTACGCGGTCTACGAGCGCGCCGGCACCTGGTACTTCGCCGCCGGTCCGGGCGCCACGCTGACGGTGGACTCCCGGCTACTACGGATGACGGCCGACGGGCACGCCTGGACCACACCCACCGCCGGAGAGCCGCTGGCGCGCGTGGCCCGGGCCGTGCACGCACTGGAGTATCCGAGCTGGCGCTGCCACGGCTGGGCCGCGTTCGAGCTCGCCCACCTGCTGCACGGCGACGCGGCCGCGGCGGGCACGGAACCGCTGCTGCATCTGATGTTCCCGCTGGTCGACGTGGAGCTGACCCCCGGGCGGGCGCGGATCCGGGGTGCGACGCCGGCCTGGGTGCACCGGGTGCCGGACCTCCTCGCCCCTCCCGGGGCGACGTCCGCCGCCGCGGAGCCCGCCCTCCCCGCCACGGAGTTCTCCCTGTCCAGCGCGGAGTTCTCCGTCCCCGCCGCGGACCCGAAGCCCTACCACCGCGCCGTGGCGCACACCGTCGACGACATCCGCGACCGGCGGCTGGAGAAGGCGGTGCTCTCCCGGGTGGTTCCGCTGCCGGACGAGCCGGAGCTCGACCTGATCACGTCGTATCTCACCGGCCGGCGCGGCAACACGCCCGCCCGCTCGTTCCTGCTCGACACCGGCGGATGGCGTGCCGCCGGATTCAGCCCGGAGACCGTCGTCGAGGTCGACAGCGACGGGCGCGTCCGAACCCAGCCGCTGGCCGGGACGCGCGCGTTCGGCCCCGACGCCACCGAGAACCTGCGGCTGCGCGAAGAGCTACTCGGCGACGCCAAGGAGGTGCACGAGCACGCCATCTCCGTCCGGCTGGCCGTCGATGAGATCGGGGCCATCTGCCAGGGCGGAAGCGTGGCCGTCACCGAGTTCATGTCGGTCCAGGAACGCGGCTCCGTGCAGCACCTGGCATCGCGCGTGACCGGCCGGCTACGTGACGGCGAGAACGCCTGGACGGCGCTGGCCGCCCTCTTCCCCGCCGTCACCGTCACCGGCGCGCCGAAGCCCGCGGCGCTGCGGGTCATCCGCAGCCGGGAGAGCGAGCCGCGCGGCCTGTACGGCGGCGCCGTCCTGATGGCCGAGGGCGACGGCTCGCTGGACGCGGCGCTGGCCCTGCGCACCGTGTTCCAGCGCGGCGGCCGCAGCTGGCTGCGGGCCGGCGCCGGCGTCATGAGCCAATCCGTTCCGGACCGGGAGTGGGAGGAGACCTGCGAGAAGCTGCGCAGCATCGCTCCCCACCTTCGAGCCCGGCGGACCACCCGACGGACCCACCCACCCATCGATAAGGACCTGTCGTGACCCGTTCCCTTCCTTCCCGCCCCGTCGTCCCCCGGCCGCTGAGCCGCCGGGGATTCCTGTGGGGCACGTTCGGACTCGCCGCCGCCGGAGCCGCGGGCGGTGTGCTCACCGGCTGCTCGTCGGACAGCACCGCCGATGCCGGGACCGACCCCAGCGCCACCCCTTCGGCCGGTGGCCGGCTGCGGCTCGGGGCGGCCGGGGCCGCGACCGAGACGCTCAACGTGCTCACCGCCACGGCGATCACGGACTACATCTCGATCCACGCCCTGCACGACCCGATGGTGTCGCTCGCCGGCGACGACATCGAGCTCCGGCTCGCGGAGTCGATCGAGCCCAACGCCGACGCGACCGAGTTCACCATCCGACTCCGCCCCGACGTCACCTTCCACGACGGCCGGCCGTGCACCGCCGACGACGTGCGCTACTCGCTGGCGGCGCTGGCCGACCCGGAGCAGAGCCCGAACTTCAGCCAGTACTACGCCGATCTCGACGCGGCGAACCTGACCGTCGTCGACGCACGCACACTGCGGCTCCCCCTGCACCGCCCGCGGGCGGACTTCGTCGAGGGCGGGCTCGCGACGTTCTCGTTCGTCTTCCCGGACGGCACGTCGGGCGACCAGTGGGAGTCCGGCATCGGGACCGGACCGTTCCGGCTGGCGTCGGGCACCGGCGACGGACGGCTGCTGGAACGCAACCCGGACTACTGGGACGGCACCGCGATGCTGGACGAGGTCGACATCGTCGCCATCGCCGACGCCGAGACCCGGCTGAACGCGCTGCGCGGCGGCGAGATCGACTACGCCCACGCGGTCAGCGCGGCCGGGGCGGCGGGCGTCGAGAACGACGCGGCGCTCACCATCGTCCGTGGCGGTGCGGCCAACTCGCAGGCACTGACGTTCGAGATGAACACGGGTCTGCCGCCCTTCGACGACCCGGACGTCCGGCTGGCGATGAAACTCCTGGTCGACCGGCAAGCGCTGATCGACACCGTCCTGTTCGGCCAGGGCGTCGTCGGCAACGACATCGTCGGGCATGACCTGGTGGGGTTCAACTCCGACCTCGCCCAGCGTGAGCACGACGTCGAGCGGGCACGGGCGCTGCTCAGCGGCGCCGGCGTCAGCGAGGTCACGCTGCGGGTCGCCGAGCTGGCGCCCGGCCTGACCGACGCCGCCGATCTTCTTGTCGAGCAGGCCGCCGAGGCGGGCCTGACCGTCACGGTGGAGAGCGCCGATCCGGCGACCTACTTCGCCGACTTCGAGACCCTGATGAGCACCCCCTTCCAGGCCATCCCGTGGGTCAACCGGCCGGCCGCGACGCACATCGCCGCCTTCACCGGCAGCGCCGGTGGTTTCAACGTCACCGGCGTGGGCGGAGAAGAGTACGACGGCCTGCTCACCCGGATGCAGGCCACCGTCGACCCCGACGACCGGCAGGCGGCGCTCGACGAGATCCAGGCCTACCTGTGGGAGCACGGCGGCGACCTGGTCTGGGGATACGCCGAACAGCTCGACGCGGTGGCCGCCGGCGTCGACGGCCTGCGCTATTCGCAGTCGATACCCCTGCTCGATCAGGTCACGATGGCGTGAGCGGACGCGCCGCGAGCCTGTCCCGCCGGCTGCCGCGCCACCTGGCGCCGGCGGCGCTCGTGCTGCTGGTGGTGAGCTTCGGGCTGTTCCTGGCCGTGGAGATCCTGCCGGGCGATCCGGCCAGTCAGGCACTGGGGATGAATGCCGAGCCGGAGCGGACGGCCCGGCTCCGGGCCGAGCTGGGCCTGGACCGGCCGCCGGCGGAGCGCTACCTGGACTGGCTGGGAGGCCTGCTGACCGGAGATTTCGGGATCAGCGCGCTGACCCGGCAGCCGGTCGGGCCGGTGATCGCCGAGCATGCCGGCCGCAGCCTGGTGCTCGCCGCCGGAGCGCTGGCCATCGTCGTGTGCGTCGCCGTCCCGGCGGGAATCCTGGCGGGATCCCGGCCCGGGACGGCCGGTGACCGGGCGACGTCGCTGGGCGCGCTGGCGCTGCTGTCCGTCCCGGAGTTCGTCCTGGCCACGCTCCTGATCACCGTCTTCGCGCACGGCTTGGGCTGGTTCCCGCCGGTGTCGCTGGTGAGCGGCGGCTCCGGTGCCCTGGCCGAACCGGCCAAGCTGGTCCTGCCGACCGTCACGCTGGCCGCCGTCGCCGGGTCGTTCACCGCGCGTCTGGTCCGCGCCGCCGTCGCCGAGGCGGCCGGGTCCCCGCACGTGGAGGCCGCCAGGCTGGCCGGCATCCGGGAACCCGCGGTACTCGCGCGCCACCTGCTGCCCTCGGTGCGCGCCCCGATCGCCCAGGCCCTGGCTTTGGCCATCCCGTACCTGGCCGGTGGCGCGCTCGTCGTGGAGACCGCGTTCGGGTACCCGGGCCTGGCCGCGCTGGTGGCCGAGGCCGCCGCCAACCGGGACGCGGTTCTGCTCGGCGGCGCCGGGATGCTGCTGGCCGCCGTCGCCGTCACCGGCTTCTGGCTGGCCGAGCTGGCAGGGAGGCCCCAATGGTCCGGCTGACGCCAGGCTGGCTGCTGGTGGCCGCGCCCGGCGTCGTCGCCGCGACCGTCGCGCTGGCCGGGCCGCTCGTCGTCGACGATGCCGCCACGGCCTCGCGCGGGCGTCCGTTCCTGCCACCCGGCCCGGGAATCCCCCTAGGCACCGACCACCTCGGGCGGGATGTGTGGTCGATGGTGCTCGACTCCGGGTTGACATTGATCGTGCTCCCGCTGGTGGCCACGGTGATCGGCACGCTGATCGGTGCGTCGCTCGGGTTGCTGACCGGCTGGCGGCACGGTGCGCTCGGTGCGCTCGCGGTGCGGGCCAGCGAGCTGTTACTGGTGGTGCCGCCACTGCTGATCACCGTGCTGGCGCTGAACGCGGCGAGCGGGTCCGGCACGGCCGTGCTGATCGTGGTGGTGGCGTTGCTGGGCGTCCCGAGCACCATGCGGTTCACCCGGGCGGCCACCTCGGCCGTCGTCCATCGCGGCTACGTGGAGCATGCGGTGGCGATCGGCGAACGCACCCCGACGCTGCTGGTGCGGGAGGTGCTGCCCACGGTCGCCGCGCCGGTGCTCGCTGACGCCGGGCTGCGCCTGGTGGGCGCGATCTACGTCATCGCCTCGGTGAGCTTCCTCGGGCTGGGTGGCTCGGCGCTGGGGCACAGCTGGGCGGGGATGGTCGCCGACAACGTCGTCGGCGTGCCGCTCAACCCGTGGGCGGTGGTGGCGCCGGCGGTCGGCATCGTCGCCGTCGTGGTCTCGGTCAACCTGGTGGCCGACCGGCTCGCCGACACGGCCCGGAGGTCGGTGTGATGAGCGACGTCGTCGTCGTGGAGAACCTGACCGTCGGGGCCCGCACCGGACCCGTGCTCAGCGACGTCTCGTACCGGCTCGGCGCCGGCGGGAGGCTGGCCATCGTCGGCGAGTCCGGGGCCGGAAAGACCACGCTGGCGCTGGCCGCGCTCGGCGTGGTCCGGCCGGGGCTGCGGCGGCAGGCCGGCACGGTCCATCTCACCGGCCGCGATCTCTTCGCGCTGCCGGAGCGGGCCCGCCGCTCGCTGCGCCGACACGCCACCGCATGGCTGGCGCAGGACCCGGCCGCGGCGCTGACACCCACCATGCCGGTCGGGCGGCAGATCGCCGAGTTGCTCGAGTCGCCGTCGCCGGCTCGGGTCGCCGCCCGGTTGCGCGCGGTCGACCTCCCGGACGACGAGGAGTTCCGCCGACGCCTGCCCGGCCAGCTCTCCGGCGGGCAGCAGCGCCGGCTCGCGCTGGCGCGGGCGCTGGCGGCCCGGCCGCAGCTGGTCGTGCTGGACGAACCGACCGCCGGGCTGGACACGGTGACCAGCCGCGCCGTCGTCGCCGAGATCGAACGGTGGCAGGCGGAGCTCGGCTTCGCGCTGCTGGTGGTGACGCACGATCTGGAGCTCGCCGCCCGCGCCTGCGACGAGTTGCTGGTGCTCCACGACGGGCGGGCGGTCGACACCGGCCCCACCGTGGAGGTCCTGATCTCGTCGCGGCAGGAGTACACCCGGCGGCTGGTCGACGCGTATCCGGACGCCGAATCCGAACCGTCGTCGAGCCAACAGCGCCGGGCCACGACCCGACGGGCCGGAGCGCAGATCGGAGACGGGTCGCCCACCACGCCCTCGTCCACGGACGGCCGGCCGGTGCTGCGGGCGGACGACGTCCACGCCGGTTTCGGCACCACCGGTGTGCTGCACGGCGTCTCGCTCGACGTCGCGGCCGGCGAGTGCGTGGCGATCATCGGCGCCAGCGGGTCGGGCAAGACCACGCTGGCCAGGTCGATCGTCGGGCTGCATCCGCCCAGCGACGGCCGGATCGTCATCGACGGAACCGCCGTCGCCCCGCACGCCGCCGGACGCGGCGCCAGCGAGCGGGCGGCCGTGCAGCTCGTCCCGCAGGATCCGTTCGGCTCGCTGCACCCGCGCCGCTCGGTGCTGGCCTCCGTCGCCCGGCCCGCGCGGCTGCTGCACGGCGAATCGCGCACGCGCGCCGCCGGCATCGCCGCCGAGCTGCTCGAACGGGTGGGCGTCGGCGCGGCGGACGGCCGCCGTCGCCCGGCCGAGCTGTCCGGCGGGCAACGCCAGCGGGTCGCCCTGGCCCGGGCGCTGGCGGCCCGGCCGTCGGTGCTGATCTGCGACGAGGTCACCTCCGCCCTGGACACTACCGTCGCGGCGGCCGTGCTGGACCTGATCGACCGGCTCCGCGACGAGCTGGGCGTCGCCGTCGTGTTCATCACCCACGAGCTCGGCCACATCCGGCGCGTCGCCGACCGGGTGGTGGTGCTCGACGCCGGCCGGGTCCGCGAGAGCGGCCCCACCGCCGACGTGTTCGACCGACCGCGCCATCCGGTCACCGCGTCACTGGTCGGCGCCGTCACGTCGCTGCGGGCGACGTTGGCGACGGCGCCGCCGCCGCGGCGCGGCCCTGAGACTGCACACCTGTCCACACCGCTGGGAGGAAACCCGTGAGCGTCGACACCTCCGAATCCGTCTCCCCGACCCCATCGGAGACCGATCCGCCGCCCGAGCCCGACCCTGGCGGCGGCGCCGGCACGCTGCAGACGCGGATCGCCGCGCTGCTCCCGTTCGCCCGCGACGACGCCGGCCGGTACATCCTGTCCGCCGTCCTGGCCGTGCTGGCCACGCTGTGCCAGCTCGGCCCGTTCTACGTCATCTACCTGGCCGTGCGCGGCGTCGTGGACGGCACGGCCGGCGCGGACGACTTCTACGGCTACGCCTGGGCCGCGCTCGCGCTGGTGGTCGGGCAGTACCTCTTCCTGGGTCTGTCCACGTCCATCTCGCACCGAGCCGCGTTCGGCACGCTGTTCCGGCTGCGGATGCGGATCGGCGAGCGGCTGGGCCGGGTGCCGCTGGGACGCGTCACCGGGAAACGGTCCGGAGAGATCCAGCGCACGCTGTCGCAGGACATCGAACGCCTGGAGCTTTTCCTCGCGCATGCGATCCCGGACCTGGTCGCCGCCGTCGTCGTGGTGCTCGCCAGCACCGTGTGGATGCTCGTCGTCGACTGGCGAATGGCGCTCGCCGCGGCCGTCTGCGTCGTCGCCGCCATCGCTCTGATGAGCCGCGGCGTCGCTCGCAGCCAGCCGCTCATGGGCGGCTACATGGCGTCGATGGGCCGGATGAACGGCTCGATCGTCGAGATGGTCCGCGGGCTGCCGATCGTGCGGACGTTCAACCGCACCGGCGAGACGTTCGCCGAGACGCAGGAGGCGATCCACGCGGCCGCGAAGTATCAGGCCGACTGGGGACGGGCCTTCCTCCCCCTGTTCACCGCCTTCTACACGGTCGCCGCGGCCACCGTGGTCACCATCGTCCCGGTCGGCCTGCTGCTGTGGTCCAACGACGCCATCGACACCCCCGAGCTGCTGTTCTTCTTCGTGATCGGGCTGGGCTACGGGACGCCCGTCGTCAAGCTGCTCGACTTCAGCGCCAACATGTCCCACCTGACCTACGGGGTCCAGCTGATCAACGAGCTGAAGGACGCCGGCGAGCTGCCCGAGGCGGACCGCGAGGCGGAGCTGCGCGACTCCTCGGTCGAGTTCGACGACGTGAGCTTCCGGTACGACGGCGCCGAGCGGGACGCGCTCAGCGGCGTGTCCTTCCACGCCGAGCCGGGCACGGTGACCGCGCTGGTCGGTCCGTCCGGCGCGGGCAAGAGCACCGTGGCCCGCTTGATCTGCCGGTTCTTCGATGTGGACGCCGGCTCCATCCGGGTCGGTGGGACGGATGTCCGCCAGATCCCGTTCTCGCAGCTCATGCGGCACGTCTCGTTCGTCTTCCAGGAGACGTTCCTCTTCGACGACACCGTCGCCGCCAACCTGCGGCTGGCCCGCCCGGACGCCACCGACGAGGAGCTGGAGAAGGCCTGCCGCTCGGCGCGGGCACACGAGTTCATCGCCGCGATGCCGGACGGCTACCAGACCCGCATCGGCCAGCACGGCGCCCGGCTCTCCGGTGGTGAGCGGCAGCGGCTCGCCATCGCCCGGACCCTGCTCAAGGACACCGAGGTCGTCGTCCTGGACGAGGCCACCGCCTTCGTCGATCCGGAGAACGAGGTGGCCCTGCAGGACGCGGTCGACGCGCTGGTGGCCGACCGCACCGTCATCATCGTGGCGCACCGGCTGTCGACCATCGTCGGCGCGGAGCAGATCCTCGTCGTCGACGACGGCCGGATCGTCGAGCGCGGGCACCACGGCGAGCTGGTGGCCGCGGACGGCCTCTACGCCACCATGTGGCAGGCGTTCCAGGCCGCCGAACAGGTCGCCCTCGGCGACGCGGTCCACCAGGAGCGCCCATGACAGCGCAGCATCACGACACCCAGCAGGAGGATGGCATCCCCATGACCACCACCGCCGCCACCCAGCCCGCGTTCTACACCGGCACGGTCCGCACCATCTGGCGGCTGTTCGGCCCGCACCGCCGCGCGTTCGCCGTCGCGCTGGTCACCCAGGTGCTGATGGCGATGGCTGCCGCCGTCCCGGTGGTGACCCTGGTGTGGGCGGTGGAGCGGATCCGGACGGACACGCTCGAGGGCGGTCAGGTCTGGCTGGCCATCGGGCTCGTCCTGGCCGGCGTGGCGGGTCAGTACGTCTTCGGCTACATCAGCAACCGGCTGGCCTGGACGGCGACGTTCTACGGGATCGGTCAGGCCCGCACCGACACGCTGAAACACGTGCAGCGTCTCCCGCTCGGCACCGTCCGCGACCGCGGAACCGGCGACGTGTCCACGGTGCTCACCAGCGACATGGAGGCGGTCTCCACCTACGCCCACAGCGGCCTTCCGACGTGGTTCCGCGCCGTGTCGCTGCCGGTGTTCATCGTCGCCGGGCTGCTCACCGTCGACGTGCCGATGGCGTTCGTGGTGGCGGCCAGCGTCGCGGCCTCGTTGCCGCTGTACAAGTGGACGTCCCGCTATCTCGGCCGGCAGTCGCTGGAGCGTGGCAACCTGATCGCCACGGCGAACGACCGTGTGATCGAGTACGTGCAGGGCATCGCGGTCGTCCGGGCCTTCGACCGGACCGGCTCGCGGCTGAACTGGTTCCACGACGCGGTCGCCGACGTCCGGCGCATCAACGAGCGGCTGACGGTCAAGCTGGTGCCGGTGGCCCTGCTGACCATGGTGATCGTGGAGCTCGGCATCCCGTCGACCATCGGCGCGCTCGGCTACTGGTACGCCGACGGACGCATCGACGCCGGGACCGTGCTGATCTTCCTCGTGCTGGTGCTGCGCGTCTACCCGCCGCTGCTCCAGGTGGTCGGCAGCGCGGAGCAGTCCCGGATGGCGGAGGCGGCGCTGCGTCGCATCGGGGCGATCCACGATCTGCCGCCGCAACCGTCTCCGACCGAGGTCGGGCCCGGTGTGAGCGAGCCGTCGATCCAGCTCGACGACGTCACGTTCGGTTACGTACCCGGCCAACCCGTGGTGCACGGACTGTCCCTGCAGGTGCCGCCGAAGACGATGACGGCCCTGGTGGGGCCGTCCGGCGCCGGTAAGAGTACGGTGCTGGCGCTGATCGCGCGGTTCTGGGACGTCGACGACGGCGCGGTGCGTCTCGGCGGCGAGGACGTCCGCGACCTCACGCCGGAGCAGGTGTTCGACGCGATCACGGTCGTCTTCCAGGACGTATACCTGTTTCAGGGCACCATCCGCGACAACATCGCTTTCGGCCGCGAAGGCGCCACCGACGAGGCCATCGAGGGCGCCGCCCGCCAGGCTCAGGCGCACGAGTTCATCACCGCCTTGCCGCAGGGGTACGACACCCCTGTGGGTGAAGGCGGGGCCTCGCTGTCTGGCGGGGAGCGCCAGCGCATCTCCATCGCCCGGGCCATCCTGAAGGACTCCCCGATCGTCCTGCTCGATGAGGCCACCTCGGCCCTGGACCCGATCAACGAGCAAGCCGTCCAGCAGGCCTTCGCCGAGCTGGTCCGGGACCGTACGGTGGTGGTCGTCGCCCACCGGCTCAGCACCATCCGGTCGGCCGATCAGATCGTCGTCATGGACGGCGGGCGAGCGGTGGAGCGCGGCACGCACACCGACCTCCTCGCGGCCGACGGCCGCTACGCCCGGCTGTGGGCCGAGCGCGAACGCGCCAGCTCCTGGCGACTTGCAGCCTCGTAGTCCGGAGCGCCCCACTCCCGTAGTGATCATGAACACTTTCCGTTCCCATAGCACGGTTAGTGTTCATGATCATCGGAGGTGCGGCGGGGAGATGGGTATTGACGGCTGCGTTGTGAGCGCTCACAATGGTGCGCCAAGAACGTACGCGATTCGCCCGGCCTACCCCCGCTTTCCATGCAGCGGTGAATCGAGCACAGTGTCGAACCGGTTCGACAACCACGGGCCGGAACGGGAGAGAGAAGGGAGAGCACGCACGATCCCGCACCCCCACGGTGCGAGGCGGACATGCGACGACGACACATACATCAACGCAGGAGCAGCAACGATGGTGCAATTGAGACCGGAGCGAACCCGCAACGGTGCCTGTTCGACCACGCTGGTCACGATGTTGAGCACGGGCCTGGTAGCCGCAAGCCTGGTCACCGTAGGTTCCGTGCTGACGGCGACGGCGGCCGAACTGCCCGAACCAGTCGTGCACTACGACTTCGACAATGACGATCTTGCGTCCGGAACCGTCACCGATGCCTCCGGCAACGGACTCGACGGCTCGCTGGTGAACGGTGCGACCGCGGAACTCATCGACGGCAGCGACGATGGCCAGGCACTGGAGCTTCCCGGAGGCGCGCAGAACTCCGGCGGCGCGTATGTCGCGCTGCCCCGCGAGGTCCTCGGCGACCACGCCGACCTCACCGTCTCGACCCGGATCAGGTGGGACGGGACGACGGCTCCCTGGCAGTGGATCTACGCGCTGGGACAGAACACGACGCGGTACCTGTTCAGCACGCCGTACAACGGCGACGGCGATCTGCGCACCGCGGTGACCATGTCCGGCGCCGGCGGCGAGGCGCAGGTGACCGGATACGCGGCGCTCCCGGCCGACGAGTGGAAGACGCTGACGGTGACACTGGACGCGGACGCCGACCGCGTCACCACGTACCTCGACGGCGTCGCCGTCGGGTCCGCCTCCACGAACGTCGCCGCTGACCAGCTCATCTCCGGCAACGCCTCGATCGCCGGGTACATCGGGCGCTCGTTCTACCCGGACCCGTTGTTCGACGGCGCGATCGATGACTTCCGTGTGTACGCGCAGGCACTCTCCGCCGAGCAGGTCGCCGAGCTGGCGGGGGCGGATCTGCCCGCAGTCACCGGCCTGGAGCAGGATACCTTCGACGTGCGGACCGCGATCGGCACGGCGCCGGAGCTCCCGGATGCGGTACGGGCCCAGTTCTCCGACGGCTTCGACCGGGACCTGCCGGTCGAGTGGGCGGATATCGACCCGGAGGACTACGCCGATCGCGGCACCTTCACGGTGGCCGGGTCCGCGGGTGAGTTCCCGGTGACGGCGAACGTCACGGTGGTCCGCGAAGGCGAGATGGTGATCGATCTGGCCGAGAACACCGGCGAGTTCCACGGCGGCGCCACCGGCAGCCTGTACGGGCTCTACGGCGACGGCCTGCCGACGGACAACATCATCGAGGGCATGAACGTCCGCACCGTGGCCACCAAGGGCCAAGACGGAGCGCAGCATCCCGGATCGGACGCGCTGGAGGTGGTCAAGCCGCTGGCCGACGCCACCGACGGCGACATCTACGTGCGGACCACGGACTTCTACCGTGGTTTCCCCTACCAGTGGCCGGGCGACACACCCGAGGAGAGGCTCTCCGGCTACTGGGAGGTGCTCGAACGTCAGCTCGACCAGATCGCCGAATTCGACCCCGAGTACCTGGACAACATCGTCATCGAGCCGTTCAACGAACCCGAAGGCAACATGTTCGGCACCGGCCAGTGGAGCTACAACGGCGTCAGCTGGCTCAACGACCCCACCGACTACTTCGCCGCATGGGATCACGCCTACGCGATGATCAAGCAGAAGCTCCCCGGCGTCCGCATCTCCGGTCCGAACACCAGCGTGCTGTACAGCCAGGTCAAGGGCTTCCTCGAGCACGCTGTCGAGGCCGGCACCGTCCCGGACATCATCACCTGGCATGAACTCAGCCACCCCGAGCAGGTGCGCACCAGCGTCCAGCGCTACCGGGGCTGGGAGGCCGAGGTGTTCGAAGGGACGTCGCACGACGGCGTCGAGCTGCCCATCAACGTCAACGAGTACGCCTTCAACTACCACACCTCCGTTCCCGGGCAGATGATCCAATGGGTCTCGGCGATCGAGGAGTCGAAGATCGACGCGATGATGGCCTTCTGGAACATCAACGGCAACCTCTCCGATACCGCCGTCCAGGCCAACCGCGGCAACGGTCAGTGGTGGCTGTTCAACGCCTACAGCGCGATGACGGGGCACACCGTGGAGGTACGTCCGCCGTTCCCGGGCGAGAACTACACCATGCAGGGCGTGGCGACGCTGGACGAGGACACGGCACAGGCCCGGGCGCTGTTCGGCGGTTCGGACGGTGCCGGATGGATCCAGTTCGACAACGTCCCCGCGGACCTGTTCGGCGACCGCGTGCGAGCCTGGATCCGCGAGATCCCGTGGACCGGCCAGATCGGCGACTCGGACCGGCCGAAGGTCGTCGCCGAGCAGACGGTCGAGGTGACCGACGGTTCGGTCGCGTTCGACTTCGGCGGCGATCTGCCCGAGCTGGAGGCGTCGTCGGCGTACGAGATCGTGCTGACACCCGCCGGCGACGGTGAGCCCACCGCCGAGCAGCCGAACGTCTGGGAGGCCTCGTACGAAGCGGAAGACGCCGAGTACACCGGCTCCGGGTACAGCGTGAACGGACCCGAGGGCTCGCCGTCCGACGTGTCCAAGTTCTACACGTCCGGCGGCTTCAACGTCGGCGGTCTTCGAACCGGTTCGGACGGTGTTCTCGACTTCACCGTGGAGGTTCCTCAGGACGGCGAGTACGACCTGAGTGTCTTCGCCAACTCGCTGAACACGTACAGCCTGGTGCAGGAGCAGGGACCGACCAATGTGTTCCTGCGGGTCGACGGCGAGGCGGAACAGGAGCTCTTCCTGCCGCTCGGCTACAAGTGGGTGGTGTGGGATCACGTCGACACCACGGTCGATCTCACCGCGGGCACCCACACGATCTCGCTCGCGGCGCAGAGCCTCGACGGATCCGGCGCCACCCAGGGCGACGCGCTGATCGATCGGATCACGCTGGCGCTGCCGAACCCGGATGCGGCGAGCGCCGTGTACGAGGGCGAGCTGGCGCAGCTCGACGGCGCGGAGCCGGTGTACCGGCACCGCCAGTTCGACCGGCACGGTGTCTCCGGAGCAGGTGCCGTCGAGGTATCGAAGGGCGACGTCGCCACGTTCTGGGTGTATTCGGCCGAGGACGCGGAGTCGACCATCACGACGCATACGCTCGGTGCGGGCACGGCCGAACTCGCGGTCAACGGGCACGACGTGGCGCGACTGAGCCCGAAGTCGTCGTCGGTCGCGGTCTCCCTGTCCGGCGGGATCAACAAGATCACGGTCACCGGACAGTCCGGGGCGTTGCTCGTCGACCGGATCGAGGTCGAGCCGACGACGGGCGCGCTCACCACCGTCGAGTACTCCGCCGACGACGCCGAACTCGCCGGATCGGCGGAGCTGACGTCGCTCAGCCTGGCCAGCGACGGTGCCGCGATCAGCGGCATCGGCGGCGAGCCCGGCAACCAGAACACGGCATCGTTCGAGGTCACGGCCGACAAGCCCGGGCTGTACGCGATGCGCATCCGCTACTCCAACCCGGAGCAGTCCGAGGCGTCTCACTACAACCCGAACCCGATGGCGCGGCGGGCGGACATCTCGGTCAACGGTGCCGAGGCGGAGAGCGTGCTGTTCCCCGGGACGTTCCACAAGAACAACTTCTGGGAACTCACCGTCCCGGTCGAGCTGAGGAAGGGCACGAACACCGTCACGTTCGCGTCCGAGGAGAAGCCGAACTTCGACGGCGAGACCTACAGCGACGACCTGTGGCCCGGCATTCACCTGCGCGCGCAGTACGCGCCGGTGATCGACAAGATCTCGGTCGCCGAGTTCAGCAGCTCGCGGCTGCCGGCGCCGTGATCCGGTCCGGCTGATCAAGACACGGCCGCCCGGGCCGACGAGCACCGCTATACCCCGGCCCGGGCGGCCTATCCATCGACTAATGTCGAACCGGTTCGCAGCAGGAGCAGGAGGAGGAGATCGTGGTCACCATCGGCGATGTGGCACGGGCCGCCGGAGTGTCGCGCAGCACGGCGTCGTACGCACTGTCCGGCAAACGCGCCATCTCCGCGGAGGTGCGCCAGCGGGTCAACGACGCGGTCCGCAGCCTGGGTTACACCGCCAACGCCGGCGCGCGTGCACTCGCCACGTCGGAGACGAAGGTGATCGGCTTGCTCGCCCAGTTCCTCGAGGACGAGTTCGCGCCCGCCATGTTGCAGTACATGCTCGGGGTCTCCGACACCGCCCGCGAGCTGGGCTACGACATCCTGCTGGCCACGGAAGCCGACGGCGCCCGGGCCTTGCGCCGCATCACCGATTCCCGGATGGTGGACGGCGTCGTCCTGCTCAACGTGGCCCAGGAAGACGACCGGCTGGACATCCTGCGCGACGCGCCGCAGCCCGGCGCGCTCGTCGGACTGCCGGGTGACTGTTCCGAACTCGACGTCTTCGACCTGGACTTCGAAGAGGCGGGCCGGATGATGGTCGACCACATGCACGCGCTGGGGCACCGCGAACTCATCCTGGTCTCGCAGCCGCAGCACGTGGTGGAACGGGGCGGCGCCTATGTGTGGCGGCTGCAGGACGCGGCGCTCGAACAGGCCCGGGTACGCGGCATCACACTGCATGCGATGTACGGCGAATCGCGGCAACCCGCCGTCGGCCAGACCCTCAACGACCTGCTCGACGCGTATCCCGGCGCCACCGGGCTGCTGCTGAACAACGAGGCCGCCGCCGCGGCTCTCCCCTCTGTGCTGCACACACGCGGGCTGACCGTGCCGAAGGACCTCTCGGTCATCGGCCGCTACTCGGACGAGTTCGCCCGGCTGTTCTCGCTGCCGTTCTCGTCGATCGAGAGCGCACCGGACCGGCTCGGACGGATGGCCGTACGTCAGCTCGTCCGCCGCATCGAATCGCCCGAGGGGCGCAACGAACCGTATGTCGTCCGATTCGTCTCCCCGGAGCTCGTCGACCGGGGTAGCACGGGCGTCCCCGGCCCGTCACGTGCCGACACGTGACGCCGGCCATCCTGCTCAGACACGCACAACAGTTCTTCCCGCGCGGCCACCGCACATCCGGTCGGGCGCACAGATGTTCACACGTTCAAGGAGGAATACCGTGAGACGTCACTCCAGCACCACACTCACCATGACCACCGGAGCCGCGTTGCTCTGCCTGGCCGCCGTGTCGGCCTGCTCGTCCGATGGTGACGACAACGGCGACAGCGGTGGCAGCGGCGACACCACCTCGGCCGGAGGCACCTACACCTGGTGGGACCCGTACCCGCAGCACGACGACTCGTCCGACTGGGCACAGCGGGTGGCGACCTGCGGCGATGAAGCCGGCGTGACCATCGATCGCACGCCGTACGACACGACCGCCCTCACCAACCAGGCGTTGCTGGCGGCGCAGGAGGGCACGTCGCCGGACTTCATCCTGCTGGACAACCCGGCCGTCTCGACGCTCGCCGACACCGGGATGCTCACGACGATGGAGGAGTTCGGCTTCGACACGTCGCAGATCGACGAGAACCTGCTGGCGGCCGGCGTCGTCGACGGTGAGGCATACGGGATCCCGATCGGGGCGAACACGCTGGCGATCTACTACAACCAGCAGATTCTCGACGACGCGGGGGTCGACCCCGAGTCGATCACGGACTGGTCGTCGCTCACCGACGCCCTGGACCAGGTGGTCTCCGCCGGGCACAAGGGGATCACCTTCGCCGCCATCGGCACCGAGGAGGGGTCGTTCCAGTTCCTGCCCTGGTTCTGGGGCGCCGGCGCGGATCTGCGCGATCTCGGCTCTCCCGAGGCGGCCGAAGCGCTGGAGTTGTGGACCGGCTGGCTGGACGCCGGCTACGCGCCCAACTCGGTCATCACCAACTCCCAGAACACCACCTGGGAGGAGTTCCTCACCGGCGACTTCGGTTTCGTCGTGAACGGGACATGGCAGGTCAACAGCGCCGCCGAGGCAGGCTTCCCGACCGGTGTCATCCCGATCCCGGCGCAGGATGGTGGCGGCGCCCCGGCACCGACCGGAGGTGAGTTCATCATCGCGCCGGTTCAGGAGGACGCCGAGCGATACGAGGTCACCAGCCAAATCGTGGAATGCATGACCACGCCCGAGGGCCTGGTGGAGACCGCCAACACGTTCGCCTACTACATTCCGCCGACGGCCGAGGGCCAGGAGGCGCTGCTCGAAGAGAACCCCGACCTCGAGCCGTGGGTCGAGGCGGTGCGCAGCGCGAAGGGCCGCACCAGCGACGACCTCGGGACCGACTACCCGTTGATCTCCGAGGCGATGTGGACCGCGGTGCAGAACGCGCTCAGCGGGTCGATGAGTGTCGAGGAAGCGCTGAGCCAGGCACAGGCGGATGCTCAGGCAGCTACCGAGTAGCAGGCGTTGGTGGTGGGACGGAATCCGTGGTGGTTGAGCTGGGATGGTCGGGCCGCGGAGAGGGGGATCTTCCCGGCCTCGCCCGCGGCGAGGTCGTCGCGGGGCTCCTCCCACGCCGATGCCCGAGCCTACCCTGGCCGGGAAGATCCCCCTCTCCGCTCGGTCAGTCTGTGCTCACGTCGGATTCCGTCCACCATGCGCGTCCACGACTCGGTAGCAGATGAACAAGGAAGAAGTGTCATGAGAACGACTGCGAAGACCGTGGGAGAACCTCGGAGCGCGGGTGACGCGATAGACGTCGCACCGTCTGCGGCACCACGCGGGGGATCAGCAGTTCTGCGGCGGGTGCGTACGACGAGGTGGGCGGCGGTGGCGTTCGTGGCGCCGCTCATCGTGTACCTGCTGCTGTTCTACGCGTATCCCCTGTACCGGAATGTGGAGCTGAGCCTGCACGACTACACGCCGCGGGCGTTCGTGCAGGGCGATCCGGAGTTCGTCGGGTTCGACAACTTCGCGGACGTCATCAGCTCGAGCGCGTTCGGGCTGGCGTTGCGGAACACCGCCGTGTTCACGCTGGTGTCGATCACGGTGCAGTACGCCATCGGGTTGGCGCTGGCCGTGTTCTTCCGGAACAACTTCCGGCTCTCCGGGGTGCTGCGGGCGATGTTCCTGGTGCCGTGGCTGCTGCCGCTGATCGTGTCGGCGTCCACCTGGTCCTGGATGATGAACAGCGAGAACGGCATCATCAACTCGGTGCTGGGCGCGTTCGGCATCGGTCAGATCAACTGGCTCACATCGCCGGAGTGGGCGCTGGCGTCGGTGACGATCGCGAACATCTGGCTGGGTATCCCGTTCAACCTGGTCATCCTGTACTCAGGGCTGCAGAACATCCCTGATGACCTGTACGAGGCGGCCGCGCTGGACGGGGCGAACGCCTGGCAGCAGTTCTGGCGCGTCACGTTCCCGCTGCTGCGGCCGGTCTCGGCCGTGACGCTGTTGCTGGGCCTGATCTACACGCTCAAGGTGGTCGACGTCATCTGGGTGATGACCACGGGCGGACCGGGCAACGCCTCGACCACGCTGTCCATCTGGTCCTATCGG
This sequence comes from Phytoactinopolyspora halotolerans, assembly GCF_010550675.1. Lineage (GTDB taxonomy): Bacteria > Actinomycetota > Actinomycetes > Jiangellales > Jiangellaceae > Phytoactinopolyspora > Phytoactinopolyspora halotolerans. The sequence goes on from NZ_JAAGOA010000016.1 coordinate 149,702, forward strand.
GAGGCTTTCGGCACCGGGCAACCCGAGTTCTCCCCCGCGGCCGCGATCGGCAACCTGCTCATCGTCATCGCGCTGGTCTTCGGATTCGTCTATCTGTACCTGCGGCGGAGGGAGGATCGGGCATGACGCGACGACGCACATGGTGGAAGACCGCACTCGGCGTCTTCTTCACCGCGCTGATGCTCTTCCCCGTCTACTGGATGTTCAACGTGTCGCTGACCAAGACCGGCGACATGCGGGCGGACCCGCCGCACTGGTTCCCGTGGGATCCGACGTTCGAAGGTTACGCGAACGTGTTCGACCAGCAGCTGGCGAATCTGGGGACCAGTCTGGTGATCGGGCTGGGCTGCGTGCTGCTGACGCTCGTGATCTCGGCGCCGGCCGGCTATGCACTGGCCAAGCTGCTGCCACGCGGCGGCGGTGGGATCGCGTTCCTGCTGCTGGTGGCGCAGATGATCCCGAGCGTGGTGATGGCTATGGGGTTCTATGCCATCTACGTCCGGCTGGGCTGGCTGAACACCGTGTGGGGGCTCATCGTGGCCGACTCGACCATCGCGGTGCCGTTCGGGGTGCTGCTGTTCACCGCGTTCATGTCCGGGATCCCGCAGGAACTCATGCATGCCGCCAAGGTCGACGGCGCGAGTACCTGGCGGACCTTCCAGTCGGTGGTGCTGCCGGTCAGCCGGAACTCGGTGCTGACGGTTTCCTTGTTCGCGTTCCTGTGGGCCTGGTCGGATTTCATCTTCGCGTCGACGCTGAACCGCAACGGCGACATGATCCCGATCACGCTCGGCATCTACAACTACATCGGCAACAACACCACGCAGTGGAACTCGATCATGGCCACAGCCGCTGTGGCCTCGGTCCCCGCGGCCATCCTGCTCATCGTGGCGCAGCGCTACGTGGCCGGCGGCGTCACCGCAGGAGCCATCAAGGACTAGGAGTACGCGTGACAGTACAAGAGACGGCTACCGGTACCGATGCGACCGGAGGCCGCCCGGTGATTCCCACTCGCGGTCGGCAACGCCCGCTCGGTCTGCACGAGGTGCAGCTCGACAGCGGCTTCTGGGCGACGCGGCAGGCGACCAACGCGGCCGCGACCTTCGACCACTGCGAAAGCTGGATGGAGCGGTTGGGCTGGCTGGCCAACTTCGACCGGGTCGCGAGCGGTACGACGGGCCGTGACCGGCCTGGCTGGTCGTTCTCCGATTCCGAGGTGTACAAGCTCATCGAGGCGATGTGCTGGGAGTTCGGCCGGACCGGCGATCCGGCGCTGGACGCGGCGATCCGTCGGCTCACCGAGCGCATCGGACGCGCTCAGGACGGCGACGGGTATCTGAACACCTGCTTCGGCCACGCGAACCAGCCGCCGCGGTACAGCGACCTCGAGGAGGGCCACGAGCTGTACAACACCGGGCACCTGCTCCAGGCGGCGGTCGCCCGGCTACGCACCTCGGGGCCGGACGAGCTCGTCGAGATCGCGCGCCGGGCCGCCGACCACGTATGCGAGACGTTCGGGGCAGGCGGGCTGCAGGGCATCTGCGGCCACCCGGAGATCGAGCTCGGTCTCGCCGAGTTCGGCCGCGCGCTCGGCGACGGCCGCTACCTGGACCAGGCCCGGCTGTTCCTCGGCCGTCGCGGACACGGGACGCTGCGGGACATCCCCCTGGGTCGTGCCTACTTCCAGGACGACGTACCGATCCGCGACGCCGATGTGCTCCGGGGCCACGCGGTGCGCGCGCTGTACCTGACCGCCGCGGCCGTGGACGTGGCGGTGGAGGACGACGACCGTGAGCTGCTGGAGACCATCGAGCGGCAGTGGGAGCGCACCGTCGCCCGGCGGACCTACCTGACTGGCGGCATGGGTTCTCGTCACCAGGACGAAGGGTTCGGCGAGGACTGGGAGCTACCGTCTGATCGCGCCTACAGCGAGACGTGCGCCGGCATCGCGTCCATCATGCTGTCCTGGCGGCTCTACCTGGCCACCGGCAACGTCCGATACGCCGACCTGATCGAGCGCACGTATGCCAACGTGGTGGCCACCTCCCCGAACGCCGACGGGCGGGCGTTCTTCTATGCGAACCCCCTGCACCAGCGGACAGCCGGGAACGTGCCGGACGACGGAGCGGTCAGCCCGCGTGCGGAGAGCGGTGCCCGCGCACCGTGGTTCGACGTCTCCTGCTGCCCGACGAACGTCGCCCGCGCGCTGGCCACCTGGCACTGCTACGCGGCGGCCGCCGCCGACGGTGAGTTGACGCTGCTGCAGTACACCGGCATGCGCATCAACGCGGACATCGGAGACGGGCGGCGGCTCGGCGTTGCGGTCCAGACGGCTTATCCGGATGACGGGCTCGTGACGGTGCGAGTGCTGGAGGCGCCCGCGGATGCCGTGACGCTGAAGCTGCGTGTCCCGTCGTGGGCCGACGGCGCCGTCGTCGAGGAGAACGGAGCACGACGCGTCGTCGAGCCCGGGTTCGTGGCGCTGCACCGCGCGTTCACCAGCGGCGACGAGATCACGCTTCGGCTGCCGATCGCGCCGCGTTTCACCTGGCCTGATCCGCGCGTCGACGCGGTGCGCGGCTGCGTCGCCGTCGAGCGCGGGCCGCTCGTCTACTGCGCGGAGTCGGTCGACCTGCCGGACGGAATCGGGCTCGACGACGTCGTGGTGGACACCGCCGTCGAACCCGTCGACCGGGACGGCCGCGTGGTACTGCACGGCATCCGCCGGGGCGCCGCCGAGCCGGGGCCGGCCTGGCCGTATGGCAGCGCGCGGGCGCAAGGCATCGGTGCCGGCCAGAGCGCAGCCACGGCGACTGACCGGCGGGCCGCTGTGCCGACCGGCCAAGCGCCGGCCATCGAGCTCGTCCTCGGTCCCTATCACCAGTGGGCGGAACGCGGTCCGACGGCCATGCGGGTCTGGCTACCAACCCGCCAATGAAAGAAGACGACATGGTGGTCGCTGTGGCGACCACCATGTCGTCTCGTTCCCAGCCTCACCGGCGACTCGCGGCTACGTGTCGTCAAGATAGGGCGTAGGCGCGTTCGAGGACCTGCGTGGTGCTGTTGCCGGCGTCGTCCCACGCCTCGACGCGCAGGCTCACGTAGCCATTCGTGCCGGCCAGCTTCGGATGGTTGGCCCGGACCCGGAACCCGTGATCGCGCGGCATCGGGATGGTTCGTGCCTCCTGCCAGGTCACGCCATCGTCGTAGGACAGTGACACCCGCACGCCCGCTACCTGGGCCGGGCCGGCGTAACCCTTGGCCCGATCGGTGCGCACCACGAAGTTGAACGCCGATCCGGCCCGGGCGCGATTGGACGTGTCCAGCGGGAGATCGTAGCCGAGCACGATCACGGGGAGAGCCGCGCACGCGTTCGCACCCGGCAGCAGGTCACGGCAGCCCTCGATCTCCAGCTCCGACGGCGCCCCGGATCGGAAGGTCCAAGCCGTGTGCATCCGGGTGCCGAGCAGATGCTCGTCGTCCGGCGTCGCCTCGGCGACCTGCTCGATCCGGTACGTCGCCGGTTCCGGGACCAGGAGCAGTTCGGTGCGGTCGATGCGCTCGTCGTTCCGGTACGCCGTGTAACTCGTCAACGCCCGCCCGGATCCGGCGTGGGTCGGATCGGCATCGCCGGCCGTGCTCGGCGCGAACCTCAGGATCGCGTCGGAACGGCAGAAGTTGCACGGCAACGTGGTGTAGCCGGACGGATGGTTGGGCGCCTTGAACCAGCTCAGATCGGTACGCTCGCCCGGCTCATATGCGGTCTCGCCGCCGTTCATCCGCAGCGCCTGGAAACCGCGGCTGGATGTCACCTGCTGGAATTGGCGCAGCTCCGGCCCGGCCGTGACGTAGTCGGTCCGGACGGTGGGCTGCCGCACGTTGGTGATGTAGCGCAGCGCGCCGCCTTCCCACGCCTCGTACACCGACAACGCGTCACCGCCGAGCCGGTCCGCCTCGCCGTGGAAGGAGTTCTCGATCACGGCCAGCTCGGAGCGGTCGACAGAGTAGGTCAGGTCGGATGGGATCGCGTCGTCCTCCGCGGCCCGGAGGGTGTACGTGTAGGAACTCTCCTCGACGCCCGTCAGCCGGATCCGGGCATTGCCGTCCGCGATGCGTTCCCGGAGCTTCGCGCCGTCCTCATACGTGCCGCCGATCACCGGCAGCGTGTTGTCCGAGCCGACCGTCACCGAGACCACGCCCGGAGCATCTGGCACCACCAGCATCGCCGCTGCGCCCTCGGCCGAGGCGACGCTCGCCTGCTCGGCGACGTACCGCTCGCCGGCCTCGACCAGAACCACCTTGCCAGTGGCGTCCACACCCGCGTAATCCTCGGCGCGACCACGGCCGACGTCCACCGCCTCCAGCCGTTGCGTACCGTCGAAGCGGCCGCTCCATTCCGGGGTGACCGTGAACAGGTCGTCCGCGGGCGCCTCCAGCTCCGCGTGGATCAACGGCTCGCGCAGCGTCGTCAGGGCCGTCATCGACAACTCACCCACCGGCGGCCCCTCGGCAGGGATCGCTCCGTACCTGGCGTCGGTACCGGCGCTGTCGGCTAGCGACGTGAAACCGGTGAACACTCCGTCGGGCGTCCAGCGATAGATGCTCCGCGTGAGTTGAGTCGGTTCGAGCGGGCGGTTCTCACCGTCGACGTCGAACGTCACGTCGACGGCCGCACGGGCGTCGACCGTCACGGTCCGGTCGCCGTCCACACCGGCGGCGCTCATGGCGAAAACGTCCGCGCTGTAGAGGTCACCAGGGCGGCCCGGGTCAGAGGTCCGGACGTTGCCGTGGATGCCGTACGTGCCGGGTGGCACGTCGAAGACCGCGCGCCCGGAGTCGTCCAGCCGGTGCGAGTCGTAGAACCGCTCCGGATCCTCCAGATCCTGCACGATCACGTTGCCGTCCAGCGGGACGTTCCCGAACCGGTCCACGGCATCCACGGTGAGCCGGTACGACGGGCCGTCGATCGCATAGGCCACCGCGGTGGCGACCTCGCTCCCGTCGGAACCCTCGGCACGAATGTGACCGGTGAACTCGCCCCACGAGCTGACCACCGGATCCAGTACGAGCTCAACCTTCGCGGTTCCGCCCGCAGGCACCTCGACGGTCTGTGCGGAGAGGGTGAGCGCGCCGTCGCCGGCCGGTTTTCCGTCGTCGTCGACATCGACGACGAGCCGCAGCGTCACGTCGGCGTCGCCGGTGTTGGTGTAGGTGATGGCTCGGGTGTCCGCCGCATCGTCGTCGACCATGGCGAAGTCGACCTTGCCGGTGGCGTAGAGGCCCTGGCCCGTGGCCCGCGCGGCGTCGACCCGCCCCGAGCCCTGGTGGAAGAGCTCGTTTCCGGCGTCGAACGACGTGCTCATCAGCGCATCCTTGAGCTGCTCGGCGTCCCATCCCGGGTGCTTCTGGACGAGCATCGCCGCTACGCCGGCGACGTGTGGGCTGGCCATCGACGTACCGCCATGCGCCAGGTAATGCTCCCCGACGGGCACTCCCGGATAGGGATCCGTCCCCTCGGCCCAGGCCGCCACGACCGGGTTGCCGGGTGCGGCGATCTCCGGCTTGAGCGCACCGTCGCCGCGTCGCGGCCCGCGGCTGGAGAAGTCGGCCACGGCGTCGTCGTTGTCGACCGCGGCAACGGCGAGGGCGGAGTCCGCGGCGGCAGGCGAGCCCACCGTCGAGTCGCCGGATCCCATGTTCCCGGCCGCGACGACGAATAGCGTGCCGGTCTCCGCGGTGAGCGTGTTCAGCGCCTCGCTCATCGGGTCCTGGCCGTCGGACGGGAAGAAGGAGCCTAGGCTCATGTTGACGACGTCGGCGTTCGACGCCGCCCACTCCATGCCCGCGATGATCCAGGAGCTCAAACCGTTGCCGTAGTCGTCCATCACCTTCCCGACGATCAGATCGGCACCGGGTGCCACACCGGCGTAACGTCCGTCGGACGCGGCGCCGGACCCGGCGATCGTCGACGCGACATGGGTGCCGTGACCGCCGCCGTCCTGCACTTCAACGCCGGGTACGAAAGTGACCGCATCCCGGACCTGGCCGGTCAGGTCCGGGTGTCCTTGGTCATAGCCGGAATCCAGCACGGCGACCGTGGCACCGGAACCGTCGTACCCGGCCTCCCACGCCTGCGGCACACCGAGCTGTGCGCGGCTGTCGTCCAGGAAGGTGGTGACCTTACGGTCCAGCCACACCTTGCCGATCCCGGCGGACAGGGTGGTGGCGCGCTCGCGACCGGTCGGCGACTCGCCGCGCACCTCGTTCCAGAAGTCCTCCGCGGATTCTTTGTCCACGTCCACGGCCGCCGCGTTGATGCTGCTCAACCCGCGGGGCTCCGAATCGGTGGCGGGCAGCTCGGAGGTGCGGCGAACAAGGGTCTCGGGATCGGGGTGTTTCGCACCGTTCGCACCGTCACGGCGCGTCGTCGGCGGTTCCTCGTACGTCACGATCACCGGCAATTCGTCGGCGTCGGCGTCCGAGTAGCCGTTCTCGGCAAGATACTCGACGTTGAACAGCTCGCGGTCGAGGACGTCAGCGTCCACCAGCGGCTGGGCTTGATCGGGAATGACGTAGAGCCCGTCCGGGCCGGTGAAGACGTCGACGTTGCCGGTGTGACTGTCCGGGTCTCGTTCGACGGTGATCGACGGGACCGCCCCACCGCCGTCGCGGTAGAGGACCGCATCACCGGTGATCAGAGTGATCCGCACGGTGTCATCCGGGTCGCCGCCCGGCATGCTTGCCGATGCCGGCGCGGCCGCGGGCGTCAGCGGTGCCGGCTGGACGACACCGGCATTCCGGCCTGTCCCAGAATCCGGATCCGGCGCTGCATGGCTGCCGGTCACGGCCACGCTGATCGACAGCATGAGCACCGCGATGCTCGTCAGCGCCGGCCGTCCCCTTGTGTACCGGCGGCGCCGCGAGTCCAGACGCGCATGGATCGGTGCGTGGTCCACTGAGCCCTCCCAGAGTCGGATCCGGATTTCGGGTATGCGCAGTCCAGCACCGGATGACAGGTATGTCCATACATGTACGGTGGCCATATTGGGCAACTGCCGCTTTCGGCCACAGTGCCCACGCGTCGTTGGGGAGGCATCCATGCTGCAGGCAGCCGGTGTCGGCAAGTTCGACGAGAGGATCTACCGCGCGCTCCTGCGCAGGCCGTCGGCCAGTGTCGCCGAACTGGCGGACAGCGGCGGAACCACGGCCAGTCGGACACGCCGCGCGCTCCGACGGCTCGAACACCTAGGGCTGGTGCGGCGCACCGAGACCAACCGAGTGGCGCCGGTCGCCCCGGACGCGGCGCTGGCCGCGCTCATTCAGCGCCGCGAGGCGGAGCTCGGGCAGGTCCGAGCCGAGATCATCGAGCTGGCCGAGGAATACCGGACGGGCCGGATCGAAGCGCATCCTGAAGGCTTGATCGAAGTTGTGACCGGACAGGAGACGATCTCTCGGCGGGCTCGCGAACTCAACGACGGAGCGCAGTCGGAGGCGCTCGTGTTCGACAAACCGCCCTACGTCTTTCAACCCGGTGATCACGAGGTCGCCGCGGAGCGCCCACTGCTGGAACGCGGTGTCCGGGCACGCGTGATCTACAGTCGCGAAGCGGTCAGTGCGCCGCAGCGCCTGACCATCCTCGCCCGGCTCGCGGCGCTCGGCGAGGAGTCCCGAGTCTTACCCGACCTGCCGTTCAAGTTGCGCATCTACGACCGGAGAGTGGCCCTCGTGCCGCTCACCACGGACCGGCAGTCCACCGACAGCGTCGCCATCGTTCACCAATCCAGCCTGCTTACCGCGCTGATCGCGCTCTTCGATGCGTACTGGGAACAGGCCCAGCCGGTCACCGACGGCACGGGGGACCGGCCTGCCGAGCTGACCGACGACGACGTCGCCGTGCTGCGACTGCTGAGCACCGGACTGAAGGACGAGGCGATCGCCCGCCAACTGGGTGTGAGCCTGCGCACGCTGAGGCGGCGGGTGCTGCGCGTGATGGATCTCCTGCATGCGTCGACGCGATTCCAGGCCGGCGCCCAGGCCATGCGGCGCGGCTGGATCTGACTTCAAGCGCTCCGCCGCACGCAAGCCGCAATGTCGTGACCCCAAGCCTCGGCGCCGCGACGCGCGAGCCAACTGATCATCGGTAAATGCCCACACCATCATCAGCGCGGTCGTTCAGTGCCGACAGGAGTTGCGTCGCCGCTGGCCAAGGGCTACCTGGCAGTAATTCATAAGGCGGCTATTTGACGGTGCAAATTAGGACAAACAGTGCCCAATGTTGCGTTCCCGTCGTGAGTATGGTTGGCTACGGCTCGGTAACGGCCCGATAACAAGTACCGACTACACGAAGGTGATGCGCCAGTGCCGAGCTCCCGCCATAAGCGTGTCAAGCCGCCCCGGACACGCCGAGTAGCCACCGTCGCACTCCCCTTGGCCGCCATCACCGCCTCGATCCCCGCAGTGCGCTACGCATGGCCAGACGACGACACACCGACGTCGGAAATCCTGGACCTCGACTCGATCGCCACCATGGCCGAGATCCAGCGCGACAGGTCCGCCGCTCGCGGCACCGTGGACCGCACGCCCTCCCCCGAGGCGCCCGCCGGGCAGACACCCAGCGGCACGCAGACCAAGAAGGCCGAGGAGCCGGCGGAGGAGGAGACTCCGGAACCGGAAGAGGCCGACGAGCCCGAAGACGCCCAGGAACCCGAGCCCGAGCAGGCCGAAGAGGCCGAGGAACCGGAGCCGGAACCCGAGCCGGAACCGGAACCGACGGTCGCCGGGCAGCGGTACACCACGGTGGATCTCAATGTGCGCACCGGGCCGGGCCAGCACGCCGAGGTGGTCGACGTTCTCGCATTCGGCACCGAAGTCGACATCACCGGCGAGACGGACGGGGACTGGGCCCAGGTGCTGCTGGGCGGCGAGACGTACTGGGTCAGCGGGGATTACCTCGCAAAGGAGGAGCCGGAAGCCGAGGAGCCCGAGGAGGACGAAGGCGGCCTCTCGATGGCCGAATGCCCCACCGGGTCCTCAGTGGAAAGCGGACTCACCCCGGACGCCATCCGCGTGCACCGCGCCGTCTGCGCGGAATTCCCCCAGATCGACACGTACGGCGGGCTGCGCCCCGGCGACTCCGGCGCGCACGGCTCCGGCCGCGCCCTGGACATCATGGTCACCGGCTCGCTCGGCGACACGATCGCGGAGTGGGTACGTGCCAACTACCAGGAGCTCGGCGTCAGCGAGGTCATCTGGGAACAGAAGATCTGGACCGTCGAACGCAGCAGTGAGGGCTGGCGCTGGATGGAAGACCGCGGCTCCGCCACCGCCAATCACTACGACCACGTCCACGTGACGGTCTATGGCGACTCCGGCACCATTTAGCCGATCTCCGCGAACATAGCGATCTTGATGACTGGTCAGGCTCACCAGTGCGGCTCAGGCCTGCGTGTTCGCCACCTTGACTGAGTTGAGCCACCCGACGCGTTGATTCAGCGATCAGCCGGCTCGTTTTCCCGTTCTGATCGTGTCGGCTGAACAACACGGGTGCGCCAGTAGTCGGGCTTGCGGCGGTCGTGAGCGAAAGCGAGAACGCGGATCGTGTCATCGTTCACGAGGTACACGATGCTGTAGGGAAACCTCGGCACCGCAGCCTTGCGTGCCGGGATGTCCTTGGTAAGCCGTGGGATGGATGACGCGGCACCGGGCCAACGGTCGATATGCGCCATCACGGCGTCTATCGCATCGAGCAACTCCGCTCCAAGCCCGACCCGGCGCTGGTCGTACCAGAGGATGGCGTCTTCGAGCTCAACAGATGCTTCGCGCTCGATCCGGATGTGGTGATTCAACGCTGGATGAGCCGGTCGCAAGGCGGGCGCGAACATCTCCCCACGCCTCACCGGTGGACTCTCCAGCCGTGACCCGCCGAGCTCGGCGCTCTATCTCCCGAGCCCAAGCCTCTTCAACCTCTTGTTGATCTGTTTCCGGACTGCCGTGCAGGCTAGCCAGGAGTTCGGCGGCAAAGTCCGCGCGGTCACCTGCGGGCAGCGCGAGCGCTGCCTGGAGCAATTCCTGAGCCTGACGGGTCATAAGAATCAGTGTAGGCGTCAAGCCACCCTTGAATGCCAGCCGCGACCAAGCGTGTCCCAGGTCAAACTACCGGCTTCGGGTAGGCCGCGCACGAGGACGTGGTTCAACCGCGCCGTTCGAGATGCCGCCTCCCGACCGCTCCGGCTGTCGTGGCATGCCGACTGTAGACACACAGAGCCTGAATAGTGCGGTAAAAGGGTTGAATTCATTCCTCACCTGTAGCTCCTTTTGACACGTTTGCGCAGGTATCTTTTTCGAATCGCCTCTTGACATGTGCTGGTAGATGGGCCAATGATCGGCGACATGGCAGTTGGCGAGGTAAACAATTCCACCCCTAAGGTGGCACGTTTTCGTGCTCTCGCTGATCAGATTCGGCAAGAGATCACGAACGGCCGTTGGCACGTCGGCGGCCGGCTGCCGACCGAACAGGAACTCGCCCGCACCCATGCGGTCAGCCTCAACACGGTACGCCGGGCCATCAGCGTGCTCGCCACCGAGAATCTCGTAGTGCGCCGACAGGGCTCGGGCACCTACGTCACCGCGATCCCCGGCGGCGGCAGACCGAGGTTCATCGGCGTCCTCGTCCCGTCCAACACGTACTACTACCCGCGAGTGATCGAAGGCATCGAGCGCGCCACCAGCGCCGGCAGCGTCAAGCTCGTCCTCGCCTGCAGCGAGTACGACCCGGAGCTGGAGTTCGTCCAGCTTCAGCGGCTGGTCGAGGCGGGCGTCGCCGGGATCATCGTCGTACCGAACCTGCACCTGAGCCCGGACCCGGTCGCCCACCTGGAACGGCTGACCGACCTCCCAGTCCCGTACGTTCTGGCCGAACGCCGGCCTGTCGACCCCGCTCCAGATGACAGCACCGCGTTCGTCTGCACCAACTTCGTCGGGGGCGGCTACCTTGCCGTCCGCCACCTGCACGGACTCGGACGGCGGCGCGTCGGCTACCTCGGACGTAGCGGCACCGCCACATCCGAGCAGGTCTATGCCGGGTTCCGGGAGGCGATCGACGATCTCGGCGTCGCTCCCCCACAGTCCGCGCTCGTACGACGCCCCGAGTGGTCCGGTGACGACCTCGCCGACTACGCACGCATCTGCGTCGACGAAGGCTTGGATGCTGTCTTCTGTCTCGGCGACCGGGAAGCGACCGGGGTACTCAACCACGTCCGCAGGCTGGGAGCCCGGGTTCCCGAGGACGTCGCCATCGTCGCCTACGACGACGAGGTGGCCGAGCTCGCGGACATCCCGTTGACCGCCGTCTCACCACCCAAGTCCGAGATCGGCCGGCTCGCCGCAGAGACCCTGCTGCGGCGGATCGAACTCGGCCCCTCCGCCCCGATCAACCAGATCGTCCTGCAACCCCGGATCGCGGTGCGCGCCTCCTGCGGCGCGCCGCCAGAACTCTCGTGGACCGTCCGTTCGGTTGCCGCACACAGCTGACCCATCATCCGCCCACGTCTCACGCAAGGAGATCGGCATGGCATTATCCGCAATCCGTCCCGGCTGTCCCGGCCGACCCGGCTACACCCGCCGCCACCGCACCATGCGCGTCTGGTCCGTCGCCGCCGGCGTGACGCTGCTCGCTGCAACCGCTTGCAGTTCGTCCGGCGACGAGAGTGCGAGCAGCGACACGACGACGCTCACACTCGGCTACTACGCCGCGGCCGGCGACCCGGCAGACACCACCATGCGCGAGCTGGTGGACGAGTTCACCGCCGGCAACCCGGATATCGACGTGGAGATCCAGGCCGCCCCCTACGGAGACTTCTTCTCCCGGCTACGCACCCAGATCGCCGGCGGTGACGCTCCCGACGTCTGGCTCAGCGACGGTGTTCTGGTCGACGAGTTCGCCGCCCGCGGCAGCCTGCTCGACCTCTCCGACCGCGTCGCCGGGCTGAACGAGGACGACTTTCACGGCATCGATCTCAACCGGACCCCGGACGGCGAGATCTACGGCTTCCCGCAGGGAGCCCAGACCCCTGTGCTCTTCTACAACACGGCCATGTTCGAGCAGGCCGGCATCGACCCGCCCGACGAGAACTGGACCTACGACGACCTCGCCGCGGCTGCCGAGCAGCTCACGGTCGACGAGAACGGCGACGGCACGCCCGAGGTCTACGGAATGCGCGTGCACTCCTCCGGCTTCACCGAGAGCTGGTGGCCGATGATCAAGGCGTTCGGCGGCGACATCGTCACCGACGACAACACCACGGTTGCCGTCGACTCCCGCGAGTCGCGGCAAGCTCTACAGTGGATGCTCGACGCCATCGGCGACGACGGCTTCGCCCCTGACGGCGTCACCACCGAATCCCTGGGCGGCCCGCACCAGCTGTTCGCCAATCAGATGGTAGCGATGATCTTCGGCATCTACGCCCGCAGCCTGCCGGCCATCTCCGCCGATGTGGAGTTCGACGTCGCACCGTTGCCCACCGGCCCCGGCGGCGAACGCGGCAACGTCGCCATCGTCAACTCCTGGGTGATCAACAACGAGGCCGGCGACGAAGCCGCCGACGCGGCCTGGCGCTGGATCGAGTACTTCGCCGGCGAGGAGCCGCAGACCCGGTGGGCAGAACTGGGCGAAGCGATCCCGATCAACAGGGCCGTCGCCGAGTCCGACGCGTTCCTGAACTCCGACACGGCACCAGCCGGCAAGCAAGTCTTTCTGGACGCGCTGGAGAGTTCCGAGGATCTCGGGGTGAACGCCGTCTGGGCCGAGTACACCGGCGTCCTCAATGAGAACATCATGGCCACCCTGGACGGCGGCGCCGACGTCGATACCGCACTGGCCGAGGCCCAGTCCAAGGCGCAGGAAGCGATCGACCGCTTCTACGCGGAGTCGTCCTGATGGCGCAATCCGTCGTCACCGGCCGGGCGTCGCAGTCTGCCGCCCGGCCGCCGGCCGGCGTGGACAACCGTCGGTCGCGGCGCCGCAAGGACCGGGCGTGGGGTGTGCTGTTCGCCTCGCCGTACCTCGCTCACCTGCTCCTGCTCATGCTGTGGCCGCTCGGCGCGTCCCTGTACTTCGCGTTCACCACGTACGACCTGGTCAACCCGCCCGAGTGGACCGGTTTCGAGAACTTCACCCGGCTGCTGAGCGACAACAACTTCTGGCGCACGCTGGGAAACACGGCGTACTTCGCGGTGCTGTTCGTGCCGGCGCAGACGATTCTCGCGTTGCTGCTGGCAGTGGCGCTGAACCAGAAGATCAAGGGCATCGCGCTGTTCCGCACCGCGTTCTTCGTGCCGGTCGTCTCGTCGTGGGTGGTCGTCGCGTACGTCGCGGATTCGATGCTCAATCCGCGGTCCGGGATCGCCAACACGCTGCTGGACTGGGTCGGCCTGCCCACCCAGGACTGGCTGCAGAGTCCGGCGTTGGTGATTCCGACGCTGGCCGGCGTCGCCGTGTGGAAGGGCGTGGGATACATGATGCTGCTGTTCCTCGCCGGGCTGCAGGCCATCCCGGAGGAGCGCTACGAGGCGGCCAAGGTCGACGGGGCGAGCGCGCTCCAGCGGCTGCGGCACATCACCATGCCGGGTGTGTCCGGGACGACCTTCCTGGTCCTCGTGCTCACGCTGATCACCACGCTGCAGGCGTTCGAGCAGGTCTTCGTCATGACCGACGGCGGCCCGAACGGCGCCAGCGAGCTCACAGTGCTCTACATGTACCGGCAGGGGTTCGAGTACTTCCAGATGGGCTACGCGTCTGCCATCGCCTGGGTGCTCTTCCTGCTGATCCTGGTGCTCACCATCGTCCAGCTCCGACTGCAACGGAAGTGGGTGCACTATGCCTGACGTCCTGACCGATCCCGACGCCGCGGCACGTCACCCGGAGACACCACGGCGTCGCGGCCGGGGAAACCTGCGCCGGACGGCGCGCAAGGCACCGGCGTATCTGGTGCTGGTCCTGGGCACCGCCGTCATGGTGCTGCCGTTCCTGGCGTCGCTCGGCAACTCGCTGAAGAGCTACGCCCAGTACATCAAGGTGCCGCCGGACTGGTTGCCGGACCCCGTCCAGTGGAGCAACTACCAGGAGGTGTGGGAGCGCACCGACTTCGTCACGTACCTGACGAACAGCCTGATCGTCTCCGGTGCGGCCGTCGTCGGCGCACTGATCACCAGCGCCATGGTGGGACACGCGCTCGCACGGATGCATTTCCCCGGCCGTGATGTGCTCCTGGTGGCGGCGCTGGGCACGATGATGCTGCCGACCGTGATCACCATCGTGCCGAGCTTCATCCTGTTCAAGTCGTTCGGCTGGCTGGACACCCTGCTGCCGCTGATCGCGCCGTACTGGCTGGCCACACCGATCGGGATCTTCCTGATGCGGCAGACGTTCCTCGGCATCCCGCGCGATTTCGAGGAGGCGGCCAGCATCGACGGCGCGAACCCGTGGCAGGTCTTCATCCGGGTGCACCTGCCGATGGCGAAACCGGCGCTCGCCACCCTCGGCGTGTTCACCTTCATGACCACCTGGGGCGCCGTCCTGGAGCCGACCATCTACCTCACCTCGCCGGAGAACTTCACGTTGCCGATCGGAGTGATGAGCCTGCAGGGACAGTACGTCGGCAACGACAACCTGGTGACGGCGGCCGCGCTCATGAGCCTGGTCCCGGTCCTGCTGGTGTTCCTGGTCGCCCAGCGGTATTTCGTCCGCGGGGTGATGTCGAGTGGCGTGAAAGGGTGAGTGTCGCCCGCTGAGTCAGCTCGGATGTTCAGCCCAGTTCCGCGCGACGTGTGCAGTCGCCAACGCCAATACTCGTTTGGTGATACTATTGCCGAGAATACTATTGACAACAATAGGAAAGTTCGAGCAATGGCGTTCATTGGCAGAAAGAAGGAGCTGGCCAGGCTCAACGCACACCTGGCCTGGGTCCGCAGCGGCGGAGCAGACGAGAAGGGACGTGCCGTTCTCCTGCGTGGCCGTCGCCGGGTCGGAAAGTCACGGCTAGCCGAGGTCTTCTGCGACTCCAGCGGGCTGCCGTTCATGATCTTCCAAGCATCCCGCAAGGCACCGGCTCGGCGCGAGCGGGAACGCTTCGCTGAGGCCATCGCTACCTCCAACTTGGCTGGCCGCGACGTTGCCGTCGATCAGAGCCCACGTGATTGGGGTGCGGCGTTCCGGCTTCTCGCGGCCGCGCTGCCGGACGACCGGCCGAGCATCGTCGTCATCGATGAGTTGCCCTACCTGGTGGAGACGGATCCCAGCACTGAAGGAGAACTCCAGACAGCATGGGACAAGAATCTTTCCCGCAAGCCGGTGCTGCTGCTGATCCTCGGCTCCGATCTGTCGGTCATGGAAGCTCTCTCCAGTTACGAGAACCCATTCCATCAGCGAGCCAAGGAGATGGTGCTCCACGCGCTCAACCCTGCCGACGTGGCGGAGATGACCGGACTCGGCGCCGCCGATGCGCTCGACGCCTATCTCATCACCGGCGGCCTTCCCCTGGTTTGCCAGGAATGGCGTACCGGTTGGAGCCGATCGGCCTTTCTCGAGGAGTCCCTGAACGACCCGACCAGCGCGTTGATCGTGTCCGGGGAACGGATCCTCGCAGCGGAGTTTCCGCCTGATGCCATCGCCCACACCGTCCTCACCGTGATCGGCGGGACCGGCGAGCGCACGTGGACGACCATCTCTGAGCGTGCGGGCAACGAGCAACCATTGGCTCCGGGCACGCTGCAGGCTGCGATGGCCTCGCTCATCGGGAAACGCGTCGTCGCCGATGAGACACCGCTGTCAACAAAGTCGACGACGAAGAACAAGCGCTACTACATCGCCGATCCCTTCCTGCGATTTTGGCTGGCGTTCGTCGAGCCTGCGATCCCCGAAGTCGAGCGAGGCCGTGGCGACATCGCGACAGAACGCATCGAACGAGGGTTCGCTGCGTGGCGGGGTCGCGCTATCGAACCTGTGATCCGTGATGCCCTGTTCCGGCTGCTTCCCGACGAGAGGTGGCCGAACGCACGCGCTATCGGCGGTTGGTGGCCTCGCAGCAACAACCCCGAGATCGACTTGGTGGGCGCCGACCGCGCACCAACCGCATCGGAGATCTCTTTCATTGGGAGCATAAAGTGGCTCGAACAGCGCCCGTTCGACGCCAACGATCTAGCACAGCTGGCACGCGACGCAACTTCCGTCCCCGGCGTCAGCGTCTCAACGCCTCTGGTTGCCGTCTCGCGCACCGACACCTCATTGACCAGCCGGGGTCGAGCTTCAGCGCTTCCGGGACTCGCCGCGCTATGGGGACCGGATGACCTCATCGTTGCCTGGCAGAGCTAAGGGCTCAACCGCGGGATGATGTCCGACGGTGTCAAGCCGGCCGACCGCCAGCCGTCCCGGCCGCCATCCGGGCCCGTCACCGGCGCATCGTGAACGGGCCCGGGTGGGCATTAGATGCCCTCGAAGAACTTCACGGTCAGCCTTGCTACCACGCGGTTTCGATGCCTCCTGATTCGTCGTAGGCGCTCGCCCAGTAGTGGCCGGGCGCGGTGATCCGATCGACGAGGAACCCGACGGTGCCGGTCGCCGGCAGCGACTCGGAGGTGCCGGACACCCAGCCATCGGTCTCGGTCTCCGGTGCCAACTCGAGATAGCGGCCGGCGGCCTTGGTGAACCTGCCGTGCACCGTCGCCGTGGACACCGGCTCGCCGGTCTCCAGGTCGACCACGTGTGCGCGCGCCGTCGCCCGGCTGTTCTCGACGGTCAGCTCAAGCCCGTCGACCACCATCGGCCGCGACTCGGACGGGCCGGTGGTCGCCGAGGTCACCGCTGAGGCCGGGCCCTCGTTGCCGTGCACGTCCACGGCGGCCACCCGGTAGTAGTACGTAGTCTCCGGGAGCAGGCCCGTGTCCGTCACGTCGAGCCCGCGCGATCGCGTCGCCAGGTTCTCCGGAGTGGGGGCCACGTCCGGCGAGGTGGAGCGGTAAACGTTGTAGCGCTGGACCTCTACGTCGTCGTAGGCGCGGCCGTAGGACAGATCGATGCTCTGGTGGTCGAAGGCGGTGGCGGTCGGCGCGTCGCTGAGCTGCGTGGGAGCGCCGTCGTCGGGCGGCAGCGGCGGAAGGACCGCACCCGCTCCCCATGCGGACGGCAGCTCGCGGATCGAGTCGTAGTGGTGCATCGCGACGCCGCCGAACGCCGGGCTGTCCGCGTACGCTGCGTACAGCGTGTCCAGCTCGCGCTCCAGCGCGGTGCGCCCTTCCTCGCGGAACGTGATGGTCTCCGGGTCGCCGCTGCGGCCGACGATGTCCAGCGTCTCGACGCCGCTGACCACCGAGTTCGGCTTGCCGATCGACTCGGCGTACGCGATCTCGTTCCTCATCTGCGCGACCAGGCCGGCGCCGCCGTCGGCCGTGTCCCGGTAGTTCATGATCGAGATGTAGTCGTTCAGGTCCTGCATGTGCTCGCTGAGCGGCTTGGTCTCGCCCTTCCACTCGATCGCGTCGCAGCAGTCGCTGGTGTCCAGCCAGCGCGGGATCGCCGGGCCGAAGACGAGTCCCGACCCGGCGGCGTCCCGGCGTTCGATCATCGTCTCCAGGATGTCCAGCCACTGCCGCTGCAGCTCGGGCTTGCGCGCCCGGAAGTCGGAGTGGATGTACGGCTCGATGTCCACGTTGACCCCGTCGAACCGCTCATCGTCGGCGGAGGACAGGTTGTAGTTGAGGATCTTCTCCATCTCCCGCACCGCGCGGTGGTGGTAGCGCTCGAAGCCGCCGAAGAACGGCGGCCGGGTGCCGCCGGCGATGGTCGCGTACACCTGGTATCCGTGCTCGTGCGCCCAGGTGATGAAGTCCCGGACGGCCGGCCGCCGGTCCTCCAGCATGTCCAGCTCACCGTACGTGTCCACGCCGAAGTACAGCGTGGTGATCGGGTCCGAGTCGAAGGTGTCCGTGTCCGTGGCCAGCGTGTCTAGCAGCTGCCGCGAGCCGTCGTTGAGGATCAGGTTGTAGGAGGCGTGCTCCCAGATCCACACCGCGCGGTCCTGCGGCTGTACCAGGACCTCCTCTGGTGCCGCGTCACCGACCTGCGCGTATGTCGTCGTCGACCGTCCTTCGTTGCCGTGCGTGTCGACGGCACGCGCCTCGATGCTGGCCATCGTGTCGCCGAGCTCGCGTGCGTCGAGGACGGACAGAAAGCGGCCGCGTTGTCCCTGGGCGGTCCGCCACGGCCCGCCGTTCACCCGGACTTGGACGGACTCGATCGGGTTGCGGCCGGCGGCGGCGATCCGCACCGGCGTCGTCCCATCCACCCGAGTGCCGTCCGCCGGGCTCAGGATCTCCACCTCGGGCACGTTCGCCGCCGGGTTGTCCACGTTGAGCTCCACGAACGGGGACCAGACGCCGTACCGGTCGGCCACCTTCTTGCCGCGTACCGTCACCTGGATCTCGCCGTCGAACGGCGTCGTGTCCAGGTCGTAATGCCAGGTGCCACGGTCGTCGGCGTCCGGGTCGGTCACGTGGACGCGAGCGGTCCGCACCCCGTCGACGACGATCTCCAGGTCATACGCGCCGACGAACCTGCCCTCCAGCCGGACGGTGCCGACGGACACCTGATCTCCGCTCGCGTGCGAGTCGATCGTGACCTCGGGCTCGACGGCGTCGACGGCGCTGCCGGTGTTGACGGCACTGCCGGCGCCCACGGCGCTGCCGGCCGGCACCGGCGCCAGGATCGCTGCCAGGACCGCCACCGCCAACCCGAGGATCCACGACCTCCATAGCGAGATACCACGAACGTGGTGCACAGACCGCTCCCTTCACGACGGTGCAGACCGGACCTCCCGAGCGCGGGAGACGGAGCGCACGCTTTCGCACGAGCGTCGATGTCCAGGGAGGAAGGAATCAAGAGTTCTTTCGGTACTGGCGCCGGCTCAGCCTTCCGCCTGCTGGTAGACGGCGAGTTGCACGCCGCTGTCGGTGGTCGCGGACTCGGCTAGCGTCAGGTCGAAGGATTCGATCCCGGAGCCTGCGAACAGCCGACGGCCAGTCCCCAGCACCGTCGGATGCACCATCAGCACCAACTCGTCCACGAGCCGGCGCGCCAGCAGGGACCGGACCAGTACGCCGCTGCCGAACACGACCAGGTTCTCGTCCAGAGCGCGGCGGAGGTCGGCGACAGCCCCGGCGGCGTCGCCCTCGAGCAGCACGGAATTCTGCCAGGGCAGCGGCTCGGTCAGCGTGGTCGAAGCGACGTACTTCTGCACGCGGTTGAGCGCGTCGGTGAACGGATTCGGCTCCTGGTGAGGCCAGTAGGCCGCGAACTGCTCATAGGTGGTGCGTCCCAGGAGCAACGACCACGCACTCGACATGCGCGCTCCCATCAGCTCCTGCATCGCCGGATCCTGCCGTTTGCTCGCCCAGCCACCGTGCTCGAAGCCGTCGCGACGGTCCTCGTCCGGGTGGCCCGGCGCCTGCATGACACCGTCGAGTGTCAGATGCTCGATGACGACGATCTTGCCCATGTGGTCCTCCTCGGTTGCTCGCTGCCGGGCCCTTCCCGGTGCGCTCACCCTCTACACGAACGGCGAACCGAGGATCGACATCGCGACGAGAAAAATCTTCAAACTGCGCCGAGAATTCGTGACCGCTCGTTTCGCGTCGCCCGTCGTACGGACGGCTCATCTTCCGGACAGGCATAAAGGACCTCATTCCCGGCGCGGTAGGGTCCCCACCATGGGAGACAGTGGTGCACAGGTGAAGCTTCGCTCGCAGCAGTGGTTCAGCAACCCGGACGATCCGGAGATGACCGCGCTCTACATCGAGCGCTACCTGAACTGGGGCTTGACCAGGGAAGAGTTGCAGAGCGGCAAGCCGATCATCGGCATCGCCCAGTCCGGCTCCGACCTTGCGCCCTGCAACCGGCACCATCTGGTCCTGGCGGAGCGGATCCGGGAAGGCATCCGCGAGGCCGGCGGCATCGCCTTCGAGTTCCCGGTCCATCCCATCCAGGAGACCGGCCGCCGTCCCACCGCGGCCCTCGACCGGAACCTGGCCTACCTGGGGCTCGTGGAGACGCTGCACGGCTACCCGCTCGACGGTGTCGTCCTCACGACCGGGTGCGACAAGACCACCCCGTCCCAGTTGATGGCGGCGGCGACGGTGAACATCCCGGCGATCGCGCTCTCCGTCGGGCCGATGCTCAACGGCTGGTACAAGGGTGAGCGGGCCGGTTCCGGCACCATGGTGTGGCGGGCACGAAAGATGCTGTCGGCCGGCGAGATCGACGATGCGCAGTACGTCGAGATGGTGGCGTCCGCCGCGCCGTCGCCGGGTTTCTGCAACACCATGGGCACCGCGACGACGATGAACTCCCTGGCGGAGGCGCTCGGCATGATGCTGCCGGGGTCGGCGGCGATTCCGGCGGTGCACAAGGAGCGGGGCAAGGCCGCGTACCTGACCGGGCGGCGCGTCGTCGAGATGGTGCATGAGGACCTCAAGCCGTCCGACGTGATGACCAAGCAGGCCTTCGAGAACGCCGTCGTCGTCTGTTCGGCCATCGGGGGTTCGACGAACGCGCCCATCCATCTCAACGCGGTTGCGAGACACCTGGGCGTCGAGCTGACCAACGACGAGTGGGAGAAGCTCGGGCACGCCATCCCGCTGCTGGTGGACCTGCAGCCGGCCGGGCGTTTTCTCGGTGAGGACTTCCACCGCGCGGGCGGGGTGCCCGCCGTCGTCGCCGAGCTGCTGACCGTCGGCGCGCTCCCGCACCCGAACGCCATCACCGTGAACGGAAAGTCGATCGGGGATAACTGCGTCGGGCGCATGACCGAAGACCGCGAGGTCATCCGCGCCTATGGCGACCCGATGGTGACCGAGGCCGGGTTCCGCAACCTGACGGGCAACCTGTTCGACTCGGCGATCATGAAGACCAGCGTGATCTCGCCGGAGTTCCGCGCGACGTACCTGTCCAATCCGGACGATCCGAACGCGTTCGAGGGGCGTGCCGTGGTGTTCGACGGCCGCGAGGACTACCACGCCCGCATCAACGACCCGTCGTTGCAGATCGACGAGCTGTCCGTGCTGGTCATCCGCGGCGCCGGACCGTTGGGGCATCCGGGGGGTGCCGAGGTGGTCAACATGGATCCGCCGGCCGAGCTGCTCCGGCGCGGCATCACCGAGCTGCCGTGCGTCGGGGACGGGCGGCAGTCCGGGACGTCCGGCTCGCCGTCGATCCTGAACGCGTCGCCGGAGGCGGCGGCAGGTGGTGGACTGGCGCTGCTGCGCACCGGGGACCGGGTGCGGGTCGACCTGAACACCGGCGAGGTGAACATGCTGGTCGATGACGAGGAGCTACAGCGCCGGCGGGCCGAGGTGGACTCCGCACTCGCCGACGGCCGCCTGGACTACGTTCCGGAGAGCCAGACCCCGTGGCAGGAGATCCAACGTGGCATGGTCGCGCAGTTCGACGACGGCATGGTCCTCAAACCCGCCATCAAGTACCGCGACGTCGCCCACCGCCACCTCCCCCGCGACAACCACTGACCTAAATGATCATGTGAAGTGGGGTTTATCGTGCCCTACCATGCCTGCAGACCTGTTGGAGCACGAGAAAACCCACTTCACATGATCATTTAGGAGCGGCGGCGACGACGTCGAGTTCGACGAGGATGTTCATCAGGTCGGAGCCGACAGTGGTACGGACGGGGCGCGAGCCGGTGAAGCGGCGCGCGTAGACCTCGTTGAACGGTGCGAAGTGCTCGTGCAGGTGCTGCAGATGAGCGGTCACCTTCACCACGTCGCCCAGCCCCAGGCTGACCGCCCTCAGAGCCCGCTCGACGTTGTCGATCGTGGCCTCGGTCTGCGCCTCGATACCATCCGGGATCTCGCCTGTCGCCGGGTCGGCCGGGCCGAATCCGGCCGTCCACACCATACTGCCGGCACGGACCACGTGGCTGTACGGGCCGGCCGGCTCCGGCAGATCCTCACTGATGATGTACTCGGGCATGCATCCTCCTCATGACGTGCCATTCCCATCGACGATGGCTCGGATCTCCTCGACGGCGTCCACCATCGTCCGCAACGGCGTCCGGTACGCCACGGCGCTCACGCTCACCGCACCACGCGGCACGTGCGTCGCGCCCATCCATACCGGCACCGCCACGCAGGCGACGCCCTCCTCGTTCTCCTCGTCGTCGACGGCGTACCCGCGTTCGCGCGTCGCCGCCAGCTCGGCCATGAGGGCGTCACCATCGACGACGGTCCGCTGCGTGCGCTGCTGGTGCGGATGGCTCAGTGCCCATTCGGCCATCTCCGGGTCCCGCTCCGCCGCGTAGGCGAGCAGCACCTTGCCGACAGCCGTGCTGTGCAACGGTCCACGCCCGCCGACCTCCGAGGTCAGTTTCACCGCCCCGGACGGCGGGTCCACCTTGGCGCGGTACACGATCTCGTGGCCGTCGATCACGGCATAGTGCGCCGTCTCGCCGAACCGCGCGACGAGCTTCGCCAGCGCCGGGCGGATCCGCACATGCTCCGGACGCTGCTCGTGATAGGAGAACGCCAGCCGGAGGAACTCGTCTCCCAGCTGGTAACGGCCGCGCTCATCCTGCGCGGCGAAACCCACCCGCCGCAGCGACGCCAGCGCCCGGTGGATGGTCGGCTTCGCTCCGCCGACCGCGCGCGACAGCTCATCCAGGCTGGCACCGTCCGGCCGGGTGGCAAGCTCCCGCAAGACGACCAGCACCCGCTCCGCGCCGACGACCCGTTCCGCCTCTTCCGGCCGATCCGTTCCCCGAGTTCCGTCCGCCACGCCGCTGCGCCATCCCGTCGCCGTCCATCGTGAAGTCTCCGACATGGAAGCCTACATGCGACGATATCCACGAGACTGCCGTGGATCACTGGTGTGATCACCCCAGCGATCCACGGCGCTCACGCAAGGGCCAGCGCCTCCGGCTCCAGCAGATCGACGACGGCGGACCGCGCGGCTGCCGGATCCGCGGCCGCACGCGCCGCCGCGGCCATCTGCACACATCGCTCCCGGTCGTGCATGGCGAGTGCGGCGCGCACCGCCGGGATCTTGGCCGGCGCCATGGAGAGGCTGGACGCGCCCAGGCCCACCAGCACCAAGGCGAGGATCGGGTCTCCGGCCGCCTCGCCGCACACGCCGACCGGCGTCGTTCCCGCGGCGCCGTGGCCGGTGGCGGCGATCAGGTCCAGCACGGCGGGCTGCCACGGGTCCAGCAGCGTCGCCAGTTCCCCCAGCATCCGGTCAGCCGCCAGCGTGTACTGGGCCAGGTCGTTCGTGCCGATGCTGGCGAAGTCGACCTCCGCGAGGACCTGTTCGGCGCGCAGCGCGGCGCTCGGCACCTCCACCATCACGCCGACCTTGGGCAGTCCGGCGGCGCGCGCCCGGACGGCGAACCAGCGTGCCTCGTCGGCGGTCGCCACCATCGGGGCCATCACCCAGACGTCCGCCTCGCTCTGCCGCGCTGCCGCCGCCAACGCCGTGAGCTGATCCTCCAGCAGACTCTGCGTACGACGCCCCAGCCGCAGCCCACGTACCCCCAGCGCAGGGTTTTCCTCTCCCTCGGCGGGCGCGAAGGCGAGCGGCTTGTCCGCGCCGGCGTCCAGCGTGCGCACCACCACCCTGCGCGTACCGAACGCCCGCAGCACGGCGAGATACGTCTCGGTCTGCTCCTCCACCGTGGGCGCGGCCGGCCGATCGAGATACAGGAACTCGGTGCGGAACAGCCCGACGCCCTCCACGTCTGCCGCCGCCGCGGCGGCCTGCGCGTCGTCGGCGGTGCCGATGTTGGCCAGCAGCGCCACCGGGGCACCGTCGCGGGTGCGGCCCGGGCCGCTGAATCGGGCGAGCTGTTCCTGTCGTTTGCCGGCGCGGAGCGTCCACGCCTCACGCACGGACTCGTCCGGCTCGACGACGATCTCACCCGAGGCGCCGTCGACCGCGACCAGCGTGTTCTCGGTCAACAACGCACGGACGACGGCCTGGCGGGTCGGTGCGCTTGCGCCCGACGCCGCCCCCGCCGCGGCACCCGTCTCCGCCGCGGCACCCGTCCCCGTCGGGCCACCCGATTCGGCGGCGGCATCCGGTTCCACCGTGGCGTCCGGCTGCTCGACCCGCGCCACGCCCACGACTGCGGGGATCCCCAACTGCGCCGCGAGAATCGCCGTGTGGCTGGTGGGGCCGCCGGCCTCGGTGACGATCGCGAGCACGGTGGCTGGCGAGAGCCCGACGGTGTCCGCGGGCGCCAGGTCATGCGCGACTAGCACGGACGGCCGGTGCAGCTCGGGGACGCCCGGCTGTGGGGCACCGAGCAGATGAGCGACGACGCGGTCGCGCACGTCGCGCAGATCGGTGACACGCTCCGCCAGGTAGCCGCCGACGGCTTCGAGCGACGCGCACACCTCCTCCACCGCCTGGTCCAGGGCGTTCGCCGGCCCTATCCCCTCGTTCAGCCGACGCTCGGCGCCGGTCAGCAGAGACGGATCACGGGCCATCATGGCGGTGGCGGTCAAGATCTCGGCCGCCGAAGCGTCCGTCAGACCCGCGCGGCGGTCCAGCTCGGCCGCCACCCCTTCAAGGGCGGCGGCGATCTCCTCCCGGGCCGCCGCCGCGTCCACCGCCGCCGGCTCATCCACGGGTGGACGGACCGGGTCGGCCATCCGCGCCACCGGTCCGACCGCGATACCAGCGCTGACACCGATGCCGTGCAGCGCCACGCCGGACCCGTCCGTCCTCGCCTTACCCGCCTCCGCTGTCACGTCGAACTCCTCCACGTCGAGGTCCGATCCGTCATGCGTTGTCAACATCGAGTCTCCCTCTCGGTGCGCGTCCGTGTCGTCCCGTCGCCGGTGCGGCCGGCATGATCTCCGTCACTCCTGCCCCCTCGGGGTCGTGGAGCGTCACGCCACGACGGCGGCCTCGGGCGTCGTCGTCGCGGCGACCGCTCCGGGCGAGCGGCGCAGGCTCTTCAGTGCGATGACGCAGCCAGCGGCGACGACGGCCCCCGCAGCCACCGCGAGCAGGTACAGCAAAGGTTGGCTGATCAGTCCGGTCACCCAGATGCCGCCGTGTGGCGCGCGCAGCTCGTTGCCGATGCCCATCACCATGGCACCGGTCACCGCGGAACCGGCCATGATCGACGGGATCACCCGCAGCGGATCGGCGGCGGCGAACGGGATGGCTCCCTCGGTGATGAACGACGCGCCGAGCAACCAGGCTGCCCGGCCGTTCTCCCGCTCCGCCGTGGTGAACAGGCGCTGCCGCACCACGGTGGCGAGTGCCAGCCCGAGCGGAGGCACCATGCCGGCGGCCATCACCGCCGCCATGATCGTCAGACTGGTGCTACCGCTCGCGGTGGCGGCACCGGCCAGCCCGGTGGTGGCGAAGGTGTAGGCGACCTTGTTCACCGGGCCGCCCATGTCGAAGGCCATCATCAGGCCCAGCAACGCGCCGAGCAGGATCCGGTTGGTGCCGGTCAGCCCGGTCAGCCAGTCCTCCAGCCCGTCGGCGGCCGCGGACAGCGGGGCGCCCAGCAGGACCAGCATCACCAAGCCGGTCACCGCCGTCGCCACCAGCGGGATCACCACCACCGGCATGACACCGCGCAGCGCCTTGCCCACCCGGATCCGGCTGAGCCCCAGAGCCAGGAAGCCGCCGACGAACCCGGCGACGATGCCGCCCAGGAACCCGGCCCCGACGGCCACCGCCAGCGCGCCACCGACGACGCCGGGCGCGAGGCCGGGACGGTCGGCGATGGCGAAGGCTATGAATCCGGCCAGGATCGGCACCAGGAAGTCGAACGACGCCGCCCCGACATGGAAGAAGAGCGCCGCCCAACTGGTCGACGAGAGCACGTCGAAGTCATCGACGACGGCGCTCAGCTCAGTGTCGGTGATCTCGTATCCGCCGATCATGAAGCCGAGCGCGATCAGGATGCCGCCGGCGGCGACGAACGGGATCATGTAGCTGACGCCGGTCATCAGCCACTGCCGGATCCGCGTCCCCACGCCGGCGCCGGAACTCACCTTGGTGGACAGCGACGGGCCGCCGTCCGGTTCCGGGGCACCGGCAGAGCCGCGCGCCTGCGTCGCGTCGCTTCCACCACGTCCGCCGTCGCCCGTGGCCGCCGCGCCGGTGGCCCCGGTGGCCCCGGTGGCCCCGGTGGCCCCGGTGGCCCCGGTGGCCCCGGTGGCTCCGGTGGCGTTCGCTGCGCTCACGGCGGCCTGTTCGGCCTCGGTGATGACATCCGGCGCGGCCGAGATGGCGCGCTTCACGCCGACATCCACCAACGGCTTTCCGTCGAACCGGGTACGGTCACGCACCTCGACGTCGGCCGCGAAGATGACCGCGTCGGCGTCGGCGATGGCCTCCGCCGCAAGCGGCGTCAGCCCGGCGGAGCCCTGCGTCTCGACCACGATCTCGTGGCCGGCCGACCGCGCGGCCTGTTCTAGCGCCTCGGCGGCCATGTATGTGTGCGCGATCCCCGTAGGGCACGAGCTCACGGCGACGAACTTCATGACGGCACCACCTCTCGGGCGACGATGTCCGCGACGGTCGCGGCGTCTGGCGCGGACAGCAGGGCGTCCTTGAACTCTTGATTGATCAGCCGCCTGGCCAGCGCGGCGAGCACCTGGAGGTGTTCGCTGTCGCCGCCGGCGGGTGCGGCGATGAGAAAGATCAGATGCGCCGGACCGTCGTCGGCGCCGAAGTCGATGCCGTCGGCCGACCGCCCGAAGGCCAGCGTCGGCACGGTCACGTACGCACTCTTGGCGTGCGGGATGCCGATCCCACCGGGCAGACCGGTCGGCATCTGTTCCTCACGCTCCCGCACATCGGCGAGGAAGCCGTCCAGGTCGGTGACCCGGCCGCCCTTGAACAGCCGCCCGGCGAGGGTCCTGGTCGCGGTGTGCCGGTCGTCGGTGGACAGCTCCAGCTCCACGAAGTCGGCGGTGATCAGCTCGGTCATGTCAAGCCTCCTCGGCTCATTCGTGAATGTGACGATCAAGGTCGGGGTCGATCTCGACGCGCACCCGGGTGCCGGCGACGTCGTCCGGTCCGGGCATCCGGCTCCCCGGCAGTCGCACCGCCGCCGTGCCCCAGGCCACACCGGCGACCAGGGCATCCAGCTCGTTCGGGCCGTCGGCGTGGTCGCCGCCCACGTCGTGGCTGCCCGCGTCGTCGGCGTCGTGGCTGCCCGCGTCGTCGGCGGCGTGACCGCCCGCGTCGTCGGCGGCGTGACCGCCCGCGTCGTCGGCGGCTGTGGTCGATGACGCCGAACGGGTGTACAGGTAGCCGGCGAGCAAGGCGTCGCCGGCGCCGACGGTGCTGCGCGGAACCACCGGCTCCGCGACCGCGCGCACCGCCGGCCGACCGGCAGTGACCAGCACGGCACCGTGGGATCCCAGGCTGACCAGCACGGCACGAGGCGGCGCGACCGATGCCGGCTGGGCCGTTGCCGGCGCGCCCGATGGCGGCTCGGCCGTCTCCAGCAACGCCCGGGCGGCGTCGACGACGTCGCCGAGTGTGGTCAGCGCGCGCCCGTGCACCTCAGCCAGCTCATGCGCGTTGGGCTTGAGCAGATCGGCGCCGGCCCGCGCCGCCCGCAGCAACGCGGCACCGGACGTGTCGACGGCGACCGGCACACCGCGCCGTCGTCCGGCGTCCACCACCCGGGCATAGAAGCCGTCGTCGAGTCCGCCGGGCAGGCTTCCGCAGCAGACCAGCCAGCGCGGCGACCGGGACAGCGCCGCGGTGACGCCGCCCAGCAGCTCCGCACGCTCGTCGCCACCGAGCACCGGCCCCGGCTCGTTGAACTTGGTGGTGGTGCCGTCCGGCTCGGTGACCGTGACGTTGCCGCGGATGGGTTGAGCAATCGGCACACCCACGACCTCGACGCCGCTCTCCTCCAACAGGCCGGCCAGCACCCTGCCCTCTGCTCCGCCGATCGGGATGACCGCTACCGCCTTGGCGTCATGCAGGCTCAACGCCCGGGCGACGTTGACGCCCTTACCGCCGGGATCGATCCGGCTGGAGGTGCCCTGGTGGACCCGACCGCGGTGCACGTGCGGTACACCGATGGTCCGGTCGACGCTGGGATTCGGGGTGAACGTGAGGATCATCGCCGTCGCCTCACACCCGCACCACGCGGGGTCCGGCGGCTTCGATCTCCGCGGCGGTCTCCTCGTCCAGCCCGGTGTCCGTGATCACCGTGTCGATGTCGGCGAGCGGGGCGACGTGAGCGAAGTGGTCGGTGCCGATCTTGGTGTGATCGGCGAGGACGACGCTGCGTCGCGCGGAGGCGACCATGGCATGCTTCACCGCGGCCTCGGTCTGGTCCGCCGTCGTCAGGCCGCGTCGTGCGGATAATCCGTTCGTGCCGAGAAAGGCCACGTCGACGAAGACCTCGGCCAGAGCCCGAACCGGCCAATCGCCGACCCCGGCGAGCGTGACGCCGCGGATGCGGCCACCCACCAGGTACAACGTGAGGTTGTCCCGGCTGGCCACGATGTTCGCGATGGTCAGTGAATTGGTCACCACGCGGAGTTCGCGGTCGAAGGGCAGTTGCTCGGCCAGCCTGGAGGTGGTGGTGCCCGCATCCAGCAGGATCGCTCCGTCGTCGGGCAGTTCGGCGACCGCTGCCTTGGCGATCCGTTCCTTCTCAGAGACGAGCCGGTCGGTGCGGTCCGCGACGCCGGGTTCGAAGCCGAGCCGTTCCACCGGCACCGCCCCGCCGTGGACGCGGCGCAGCACCCCGTGGCGCTCCAGCACCTTCAGGTCCCGGCGCACCGTCTCCGCGGTGACCTCCAACGACGACGCGAGCCCGGCCACGTCGACCCGGCCCTCGGCACGGACCCGTTCCAGGATCAATTGCTGCCGCTCCGCTGCGTACACGCGTTCCTCCGGCCACTCGATCGAGAGCATCGCCCGTCGTGGACAATTCCAACACAATCGGATGTTGATTTACGTCTGTTTTACGCCTACATTGCGGCCAAGTCAACAACTCCCACACACAACCCCAACAATCCCCACACACGCCACCGGCCTAAATGATCATGTGAAGTGGGTTTTCTCGTGCGCTACCAGGTCTGCAGACATGGTGAAGCGCGAGAAAACCCACTTCACATGATCATTTAGGAGGCGGGGTTGGGTCAGGGGGTCCCGGAGGTGGAAGATCAGGGGTGGAATCCGCACTAGATGAGTGATTCCTTGAAGATCACGGTCGGCGCGTCGTGACCGGAGAAGTGGACGGAGGGTGTTCAAGATCAATGTGTGACGAAAGAACTGAACACCCTCCTGACTGCACTGTACGTATTGATC
>NZ_JAAGOA010000017.1:0-111962 GCF_010550675.1 Phytoactinopolyspora halotolerans
CATCCAGATCGATACGACGAATGTGTTGTTCATTGTGGGTGGGGCGTTTGCTGGGTTGGATGAGATCATTCAGCAGCGGGTCGGTTCGCGTGGGTTGGGGTTCGCGGCGGATATCGGTGCTAAGTCCGAGCGTGATGCGGCGGATGTGTTTTCTCAGGTGATGCCTGAGGATTTGTTGAAGTATGGGTTGATTCCGGAGTTCATCGGTCGGTTGCCGGTGTTGACGACGGTGAGTCCGTTGGATCGGGATGCGTTGATCCGGATCATCTCCGAGCCTCGCAACGCCCTGGTCAAGCAGTACAAGAAGACGTTCGAGATCGCCGACAACGTCGAGCTGGAATTCACCCCCGAGGCGATCGAGGCGGTTGCGGACCAGGCGCTGATGCGCGGTACCGGGGCTAGAGGTACCCGCGCCGTCATGGAAGAAGTGCTGCTGGACGTCATGTATGAGGTGCCGAGCCGGGAGGACATCGGCCGCGTCGTCATCGACAGGGACACCGTCCTGCAGAACGTGTTGCCGACCTTGGTGCCGCGGGACGCGCCCCATCGGGGCCGCCGTGAACGCCGGGAGAAGTCGGCCTAGCGTCAGCGGTTGGTTGAGGCCGACGAGCCACAGCCGATCGTCTTGGCCCCAGGGACAAGTCGGAAGACTCGCGGCGCTGTCTATTCTTGCCCCAGCCGGACCGGATCCGGGCCGGGATGGGAGCGCGGATGACACAGACGGTGGTGTTACGGGGCGGCACCGTGTTCGACGGGCTTGGTTCGCCCGGCTCGGTCGGCGATGTCCTGGTTGCGGACGGCCGGATCGGTGCTGTCGGCGACCTCGGGGACGTGGCCGGCGCCCGCGAGATCGACTGCGCCGGTCTGTTCGTCGCCCCGGGGTTCATCGATGCGCATTCGCACAGCGACGTCGTTCCGTTCATGCCCGATCCGCAGCCGTTCAAGCTGCTGCAGGGCGTCACGGCCGAGATCGCGGGTAACTGCGGGTTCAGCTTCGCTCCGGTGACGTCAGATTCGGCCCAGCTCGTCGAGTCGATGTATGAAGGGCTCGCCTGCGGAACCGACGTCGTATCGGCGTCATTCGCGCAGTTCCTCACCCGGGTGGAGGGACGCGGACTCACCAATCACATGGCGTTTCTGGTGGGCCACCACACGCTGCGCCTGGCCGCCAACGGTGCCGACGACGAGCTGCGCCCTGGCGCCCTCACTCAGATGTGCCGCCAGGCCGCCGAGGCGTTCGACGCCGGCGCCGTCGGCTTCTCCACCGGGTTGATCTACCCGCCGGGCTGCTTCGCGCAATACTCCGAGCTCGCGGCGATCGCCCAGGTCGCCGGCGCCTACGGCCGGGTGTACGCGACGCACATGCGGGACGAAGGCGAGTACGTCGAGGACGCCATCGACGAGGCCGTGGCCGTCGCCCGCGCGGGCGGGCTACGGTTGCAGATCTCCCACTGCAAGGCAGCCGGGAAGGCGGCGCACGGCAAGGCCGGCGCACTGCTCGCCCGCATCGAACGGGCGCGACTCGACGGCGTGGACGTCGTGGGTGACCAGTACCCGTACCTGGCCGGCGGCACGGTGATGCTGGCGCTGCTGCCCAACCGCGCCACGGTGGGCGGCTCAGCTGCGATGGTCGAGCGGCTGACCGACCCGGGACTGCGCGCGGACCTGCGGGAGCAGGCGGCGCACGGGCGGCCGGGAGACGGGATGTGGGCGAGCACCGAACCGTCGAAGATCATCATCACCGAACACAAGGATCCCGGAGTCGTCGGGCGGACGATCGCCGACGTGGCCGACGGGAGCGACCCCTTCGATACCTTATGTACGCTGCTCACCGGCGACCCAGCCGCCATGATCGTCCTGGAGATGATGGCCGAGGAGGACGTCCGGCGGATCATGTCCAGCCCTCTGGTGGGGATCGGTTCGGACAACGGCCCGCCGCTCGGGCTGCAACATCCTCGTACGTATGGCTGCTTCCCCCGTTTCCTCGGCACCTACGTCCGTGAGGAACAGCTGCTCACCTGGGAAGAGGCGTTGCGCAAGGCGACATCCCTGACGGCTCGCCAGTTCGGCCTCGCCGGACGCGGCGTCGTCGTGCCCGGTGCACACGCCGATGTCACCGTCTTCGACCCGGACCGGATCGGCCACGCGGGCACGTACGTGCGGCCCGACGTGCCGGTCGAGGGTGTGCACACGGTGATGCTCGGCGGCGAGGTGGTGGTCGACGACGGGAAGTTCACCGGAGCGCGGGCAGGGCAGGTACTGAGGGGCTGACGAGGAATGCCAGAACGCGGGACACGGACGGTGTTCGTCGGTGGCGAGGTGTTCGACGGATCACGCGCGGCACCGGTGGCGGCAGACGTCGTCATCGAAGGCGGCCGCATCGTGGCCGTCGGCGCCGGCCTGGACGGTGACGTGGCGGTGGACGCGACCGGCCGTGCCATCCTGCCCGGGCTGATGGACTGTCACGTCCATGTGATGGTCGACAGCGTGGACCTGATGGCACACCTGCAGCGCCCGTTCTCGTACGCGTTCTACCTGGCGATCGGCCACTTGGCCGCGATGCTTGACTGCGGGATCACCACGGTGCGCGACGCCGGAGGAGCCGACCTCGGAGTCAAGCAGGCGGTGGAGGACGGATTGATCGAGGGGCCCAGGATGAAGACCGCGATCTCCATCCTGGGGCAGACCGGCGGCCATACCGACGGCTGGCAGCCCAGCGGGATCGACGCGTCGCTCTTCCCGCCGCATCCGGGGCGCCCGGATCCGATCGTGGACGGCCCGGACGAGATGCGGCGTAAGGTACGCGAACTCGTGCGTGCCGGCGCGGACGTGATCAAGATCTGCACCTCGGGTGGGGTGGTGTCCCCTCGGGACGATCCTCGTCATGCGCATTTCGGCGCGGATGAGCTGGGTGTCTGCGTGGCCGAGGCGTCGGCGGCGGGCATCTCGGTGATGGCCCATGCCCAAGGAGCCGCCGGCATCAAGAACGCCATCCGCGCCGGCATCCGGTCGATCGAGCACGGCATCTACCTCGACGACGAGGCCATCGACATGATGCTCGATGCCGGCACGTTTCTGGTGCCGACGTTGTCCGCCCCGCAAGCGGTGATCGATGCGGCAGCGGCGGGGGCAGCTCTGCCCGACGTCGTCGTGGCGAAGGCGCACGAGGTCGTCACGGTGCATCGGGAGTCGTTCGCCAAGGCCGTCGCCGCGGGTGTGCGGATCGCGATGGGCACCGACAGTGGCGTGGGACGGCACGGAGACAATCTGACGGAGCTCGCGCTGATGACGGGTGCCGGCATGAAACCGGACGAGGTGCTGGTGGCGGCGACACGTACCGCCGCCGAGCTGCTCGGCGTCGATCGCGAGCTGGGCACCATCGAGCCGGGAAAGCGCGCCGACCTGGTGCTGGTGGACGGTGATCCTTTCGACGTGGCAGCCCTCAAGTCGAACATCTCCGCGGTGTACAAGGACGGTCGCCGAGTGCGCTGAACCGCGCCGCCCTCCCGTCATCATCAACCGTGAGCCACACGATGATGCGCCGAGCCGACGTGCTGAACCAGCGGCGCCGCCCCGCCCCGGCTCCAGGTGGAACCGGGATCACCTCACCGACGGCGAGATGACCGTTAGGTAGATGCGACAAATTCTCTGGGGCCAACTCGTTCATCCGGCCAAAGACTGCGAACGTGATCCAGGCCACGCTTACCAGAACGCCGGCCCTCGAAGGAGTTGTCATGCGCATCAGACCAAAGCACGCGGCCGCCGGATCCGCCCTTACGGCACTGACGCTGCTCGTCGCGGCCTGCGGTGCGGACAGCGCCACCGGCGGCGACGACGGCGGCGGTGGTGGTGACGGAAGCACGGGCGCTGGTGCGGAACTCGCCGTGGACGGGACGTTCACGACCTCCGTCACGGCAGACCCCGGAAACCTGCATCCGCATCTGACGGTCCTGTCGGCGACCCGCACCGTCGATGCGTACATGTACGACAAGCTCGTGTACTTCAGCCAGGCCGGCGAGGAACTCCCGTGGCTGGCCGAATCTTGGGACGTCCAGCCCGACTCGGTCACCTACACCCTGTCCGAGGGTGTGACGTGCTCCGACGGGTCACCGTTGACGGCCGGCGACGTCGCCGCCAACTTCGAGTTCGTCACCGACGAGGCCAACGAATCACCGGTCCGTGGCGCTCTGGTTCCAGCGGAGATCGATGTCTCGTTCGACGACGACGCCCGGACGGTGACGCTCGCCGTCGACGAGCCCGACCCGTTCCTGCTGCACAGTACCGGCGAACTCTTCATCGCCTGCCGGGCCGGGCTGGACGACCCCTCGTTGCTCGAACGGGAGGGCATCGGCACCGGCATGTACGAGCTGACCGAAGCCGTGGCCGACGACCACTACACCTTCGAACGCCGCGACGACTACACCTGGGGCCCGGGCGGCGTCGCGGCCTCCGAACCCGGGACCGCCAAGACGATCACGCTGCGGGTGATCGCGAACGAGTCGACCGCCGTCAACCTCTTCCTCTCCGGTGAGCTCGATGCCGTCGAGGCGGTCGGCCCCGACCGGCAGCGGCTGGAGGGTCAGTACGAGCAGGTCTCCATGCGTGGCGTGGTGGGGGAGCTCTTCTTCAATCAGGCCGACGGGCGGCCCGGGCAGGACCCCGAGGTGCGGGCGGCACTCGCCCAAGCTCTGGACTTCACTGAGCTGATGTCGGTGATCACGGGCGGCTACGGCGAGATGTCCCGGATGGCCGCTGCCATACAGCCGGCGGCGTGTGACTACGACGCCGTCGCCGGCCACCTGCCCGCAGCGGATCCGGAGGCGGCTGCCGCAGCGCTCGACGCGGCCGGGTGGGCAACGGGATCAGGCGGAACGCGGACGAAGGACGGCTCCGAACTCTCGGTGCAGCTGATCTACAACAGCACCCGCGGCGACAGCACGGCCGCGGCCGCGGAGCTGATCGCTCAGAAATGGAACGAGATCGGGGTCGCCACCACCGCGCGGGGTATGCCACCGACCGAATACAACGAGGTCGTGTTCGGTACCGGTGAATGGGACGCCGCGCTGCTCCCGATCAACCTGCGGCTCCCCAGCCAGCTGGTGCCGTTCGTGTCCGGACCCACGCCGGCCGACGGCGGAGTCAACCTGGCGCATCTGCAGAACGAGGACTATACGGCCGCGGTCGGCGAGGCGATGGCCATTCCCGGTGCCGAGAGCTGCGAGAAATGGCAAGAGGCCGAGGAAGCACTACTCGAGGCGCGCGATGTGGTGCTCTTCGCCGACGAGGTCATCCCGACCTTCCTGAACGGTCTCACGGTCGAGCGCGGCGGTGACGGACTGGTAGCCCCGACCATCAGGCTGCAGGCGCAATGACGACAGCATCCGCGCCACTCACCACGGCGAGGGGCGAGGCCGCCCTCGGCCGCGTCAGCTGGGTGCGGAACCCGTGGGTCGTCTTTCTCGCCAGGAGGCTGGGACGGCTGCTCGTGTCGGTGGCGTTCCTGGTCACGCTCGCGTTTCTGATGATCCACCTGATTCCCGGCGATCCGGTGCGCGCGGCTCTCGGGATCAGTGCGCCCCCGGAGCTGGTCGCGGCCAGGCAGGAGAGCCTCGGTCTCAACGACCCGATCGTCGTGCAGTACGTGAACTACGTGAAGGCCTTGTTCAGCGGTGATCTCGGGGTCTCGATGACCTCGGGCGTCGCTGTTTCGGAGACGATCGGGCAGCGCCTGCCGGCGTCGGCCGGCCTCGCGGCCGGCGCGTTCACCGTCGTCATGATCGTCTCGATCCCGCTCGGCCTGTGCATGGCGGTGCTCACCCGGGGCGGCCGGCGGCGTGGAACCGAGCTCGGATTCACCTCCACCAGCGCCGTGGTCGCCGCCATCCCGGAATTCCTGCTTGCCGTCGGGCTGGTCTTCGTCTTCGGCGTGACGCTCGGTTGGCTTCCGGTCGCCGGGCGGGATGGCCTGTCGTCCTACATCCTGCCGGTGCTCGCGCTCTCGCTCGGCCCGGCGCTGCTGATGGCGCGCATCGTGCGGGTCGAGGCGCTGAGCGTCCTGGAGCAGGACTTCGTCCGCACGGCGCGCGCCAAACGGCTGCCGCACTGGCGGGTGTACCTGCGGCACGTGTTTCCCAACGCCCTCACCTCGACGTTGACCATCGGCGGGCTATTGCTCAGCGCGATGATCGTGGGAACGGTGCTGGTGGAGAACGTCTTCGCCTGGCCCGGAATGGGCATGACCATCGTCCAGTCGATCCTGTCCAAGGACTACCCCCTGGTCCAGGGCATCGTTCTGGTCTACGGGGTGGCGGTACTGCTGGTGAACCTGCTGGTCGATCTCATGCTTGCCGTCGTCGACCCGCGCTCCACCATCCGGGAGGCGTGAGATGCGACTGGAACACTGGCGCAGCGCAATGCGCAGCCCGGTGGGCGCGGTAGCCGCCACATTGTTGGCGGCGTTCGCCGTGCTGGCCGTCATCGCGCCCATGATCTGGGGCGATGCGGCCGAGGAAACCGAGCCGGCCGCCCTGTCGCAGGGGTCCAGCTCGGAACACCTGCTCGGTACCGACGCGCTGGGCCGGGATATCGCACTGCGGGTCCTGGTGGCCACCCGGTTCTCGCTCGGCCTCGCCCTGATGGCCACGTCGATCTCGGTGGTGATCGGCATCATCCTGGGGGTGCTGCCCGCGGTGCTCGGGCGGCGGACCGGCCGGTTGGTGGTGGCCGTGGTCAACCTGGCGGTCGCCTTCCCGGCGCTGCTGCTGGCGCTGGTCTTCGCGGTGGTATTCGGCATCGGCTCACACGGTGCGGTCCTCGCGATCGGAGCCGCCGGCGCCCCGTCGTTCGCCCGGCTCGTGCAGACCAATGTCGCGTCCGTGGCGGGCCGGGACTACGTCTCTGCCGCACGCGTGGCCGGTGTGAGCCGGCTGCGGCTGGTGGTCCGGCACCTGTTGCCGAACATCGGTGAGCCGCTGGTGGTCAACGCCACGGTGATGGCCGGTACCGCGCTGCTCGCCTTCGCGGGCCTGTCCTTCCTCGGCCTCGGTGTGCAGCCACCGTCGTACGACTGGGGCCGGTTGCTCGGGGAAGGGCTGGACCGGATCTATCTCAATCCCGCGGCGGCACTGGCGCCGGGGGTGGCCGTCGTCCTGGCCGGTCTGGCGTTCACCCTGATGGGAGAGGCGATCGCGCAGGTGGTAGGGATCCGGACGGGCATGTTCCGGACGCTGGATGCTGCGCCTGTTCCCGTCGCCCGCGCCGAGTCGGCGGGTGACGACGACGCGGTGCTGGTGGCCGAGGACCTTCGCGTCGCCTTCCCCGCCGCCGGCGACGGCTGGACCCGTCCGGTGGACGGAGTGAGCCTGACCGTTCGGCGCGGAGAGACGGTGGGCATCGTCGGCGAGTCGGGGTCCGGGAAGAGCCTGACCGCCCTGGCTCTGGCCAGGCTGACGCCGGAGAACGCGGCGGTGTCGGCCACCCGGCTGGAGTTCGCCGGCGAGCCGTTGCTCGGCCGCTCCGACGCCGAGGTCGGCCGGCTTCTCGGCACCTCGCTGGCGATGGTCTTCCAGGACCCCATGACCTCGTTCAACCCGTCGATGCGGGTGGGCGCGCAGCTTGCCGAGGTCACTCGTACCCATGAGGGGCACAGCCGCGAGGAGGCACTGGAGCGTGCGGTCGACCGGCTGCGGAAGGTGCACATCCCGGTACCTGAGCGGCGTGCGCGACAGTACCCGCACGAGTTCTCCGGTGGAATGCGCCAGCGGGCCATGATCGGTATGGGGTTGATGAGCACTCCCTCGCTGATCATCGCCGACGAACCGACCACCGCGCTGGACGTGACGGTGCAGCGGCAGGTGCTGCGTCTGCTCCGCGACGTCCAGCGCGACTCGGGCGCGGCAGTGGTGCTGATCTCGCACGACATCGCTGTGGTGTCGCAGATGTGTCAGCGCATCGTCGTCATGTACGCCGGACGGATCGTGGAGGAGCTGCCGGTGGACCAGCTGGCGTCGGCGGCCCATCCGTACACCCGTACGCTGTTCGGGTCGGTACCGGACATGACCACGGACCGGGAGCGGCCGCTGGCCACCATCCCCGGGCGGCCGCCGGATCCGGGTGCGCGGCCCGGTGGCTGCGCCTTCGCGCCGAGATGCACATTCGCCGACGAGCGATGCGCCGAGGCGCCGGAACTCGCCGTGGTGGGTGCCCGTCAGCGGGCGGCGTGCTGGCATCCACGGCAGGAACCGGTGCCTGTGACGGCCGCGGCGGAGACGGGAGACCGGATATGAGGGAGTTGGTGTTTCGGGACGTCACCGTCCGGTTCGGCTCCGGTCATGGCGCCATCAACGCCGTCGACGGCGTGGACCTCGCCGTCCCGGCGGGTACCGTCGTCGGGCTGGTGGGCGAATCCGGGTCGGGGAAGTCGACTCTGGCCAAGGCCGCGGTCGGTCTGGTTCCCACGGCCGGCGGTGAGATCCTCCTGGACGACGTCGTGATGAGGCGTGCCCGGGACCGCCGTCGGCTGCAGATGGTCTTCCAGGACCCCTACTCGTCGCTGGACCCGAGGATGACGGTCGGCGACTCGATCGCCGAGGCCCTGCCGGGCCGCCGGGGCCGGGCGGCGCGCCGCTCCGAGGTAGCCCGACTGCTGGAGCTGGTGGACCTGGACCCGGCACGAGCCACCGAACTGCCGTCCGGTCTGTCCGGCGGGCAGCGCCAGCGGGTGGCGCTGGCCCGCGCCCTGGCAGCCGACCCGGAGGTGATCCTCGCCGACGAGGTCACCTCGGCGCTGGACGTGTCCGTCCAGGGCGCGGTGCTGAACCTGATCCGCGACCTGCAACGACGTCTAGGCCTGAGCATCCTGTTCATCTCGCACAATCTCGCCGTGGTGCGGTACGTGAGTGACCTGATCGCCGTGATGTATCTGGGGCGGATCGTGGAGGTCGGCCCGGCCGCTGACGTGCTGAGCGCTCCGCAGCATCCGTACACCAGGACGCTGCTGGATGCCGCGCCGCGGCTGGGCGCCTCGCTCGATGACGCCGTCCCGGCCGACAACGAGATCCTCGACGAGGAACCGCCGTCCCCGCATGACCCGCCGCCGGGGTGCCGGTTCCATCGCCGTTGCCCGATCGGCCCGCTGGTCGTCACCGACCGCACGATCTGCGCTGAGCAGGATCCGCACATCGACGCGGTCTCCCGGCCGCACCGCGCCGCGTGTCACTTCGCCGGAGGCGAACATGTGAATGGTGCCGGAGGCGAACATGTGGATGGTGCCGGAGGCGAACATGTGGATGGTGCCGGAGGCGAACATGTGGATGGTGCCGGAGGCGGACGTGTGAATGGTGCCGGAGGCGGACGTGTGGGCGGTGCCGGAAGCGAAGACGCGAGCAGTGCCGGAAACCAGGTTCGGGAGGTGCCGACTCGATGACCCGTCGACTGACTGCGGACGACCTGTTCCGGCTGGAGGTCCCGGCGCAGCCGGCGATCTCGCCGGATGGATCCACCGTGGTCTATGTGCTCACCTCGGCCGACCGCGAGGCTGACGAGAACCGCTCGGCGCTGTGGGCGGTGCCTTCCACGGGTGACGCCCCGCCGCGGCGGCTGACGCGCGGCCCGGCTGACTCGTCGCCCGCGTGGTCTCCGGACGGTACGCACGTCGCGTTCCTGCGCGCGGACGACGGGCCGGCCCAGCTGTGGGTGCTGCCCGTCCACGGCGGTGAGGCCGAACGCCTGACGTCGCTCCCGGCAGGAGCCGGCGCTCCGGTGTGGAGTCCCGACGGGACTCGGATAGCCTTCGCCGCGGCCGTCGATACGTACGCCCTGGCCGGTGAGGACGACGCGGCACGGCAGCGCCGGTCCACCGCGCCGATCGTCATCGACCGGCTCGGTTACCAGGCCGACGGAGCGGGCCTGCTGCGCGGCCTGCGCACGCACGTGTTCGTCGTCGACGTCGACGTCGACACAGGCGTCGGCACCGGCGACGGAAACAGCAACGGCAGCGGCGATGGAACCGGCGCCGTACGGCAGGTCACCTCCGGAGACTGGCACGCGAGCTCCCCGGCGTGGTCGCCGGACGGAGGGCGGCTGGCGTTCTCCGCCGCGATGGCGCCGGACGCCGACCTCACCGCCGAGGCGGCCGTCTACGTCGCAGATCTGGGCGACGACGCCACCGAGCCGGTCTGGCGCGTCGTGGGGGACCCGCACGGCCTCGCCGGCCCGGTAACCTGGTTTCCGGGCGGCGACGCTGTGCTCGTGGTCGGCCGTCGCGAGGTCGGCATCGGGCATGATCGGCTGCTGCGGGTACCGCTCGACGGCGGTGAGACCGTCGACCTCACCGCGGGCTTCGACCGCAACGTGATGCCCGGCGGCCCCGGCTACCCGGGCGGGCTGCCGCAGTTCACCGCCGACGGCTCTCGTATCGTCTTCTGTGCCCGGAATCGTGGCTGCACTCATGCGTATGCCGTCGACGCCGACGGAGGCGAGCCGCGCCTCGTCGTCGGCGGAGGCGACCGTGTGGTGTCGGGACTCACGGTGGCGGGCGCCGCCGGCGGGTCCGCCGCCGTGGTGGTCGCGTCGCCGGATTCGTACGGTGAGGTCGCGGCGGTCGATCTGGACACCGGTGAGGAGACGATCGCGACCGATCACGCCGTCGCCGACGTCGAGCTGTTCGTGCCCGAAGAGCGGGTCTTCACCGTTTCCGACGGCACCGACGTCCACGGCTGGTTGATCCGCGATCCGGACGCGCCGACGCCCGCTCCGCTCCTGGTCGACGTGCACGGCGGCCCGCACAACGCGTGGAGCCCGGTGCCGGACCGCGGCCATGTGTATCACCAGCTGCTGGCCGCCCGCGGCTGGACCGTTCTGCTCCTCAATCCGCGCGGCAGCGACGGCTATGGCGAGGACTTCTTCACCGCCGCCGTCGGCGCCTGGGGGCTGGCCGACGAGCGCGACTTCCTGGACCCCGTCGATGAACTGGTGGCCGACGGCGCCGCCGACCCGGCGCGGCTGGCCCTCTGCGGCTACAGCTACGGCGGGTACATGACCTGCTGGCTGACCGGGCGTACCGGCCGGTTCGCCGCGGCCGTCGCGGGCGGAGTGGTATCCGATCTGGCCAGCATGGCGGGCACGTCGGACATGGGGCACCTGCTGGTGAAGCTGGAGACGGCGTTGCCGTTCGAGGACCCGGAGCGGTGTGCCGCCCAGTCGCCGTTCGTCAACGTCGCGAAGGTGACGACACCCACCCTGATCCTGCACGGCCTGGCCGACGACCGCTGCCCACGCGGCCAGGCCGAGCAGTGGTACGGCGCGCTGCGGGCTCGTGGCGTACCGTCCCAGCTCGTCCTCTATCCCGGAGCGTCGCACCTGTTCATCCTCGACGGCAGGCCGTCACACCGGCTGGACTACGCACGCCGCATCGTCGACTGGATCACCCGGCACACCACCGAGACCACGACACAGACCACCACGAAGGAGAGGCCCATGACCAGCACCGCACTCGACCAGGAACACTGGGAACGGCGCCTCGCCGAGCTGGCGAAGAAGTACAACGTGCCCGGTGCCGCGCTGGGCATCGGCCGCGGCGAGGAAACGCTCGAGGCAGCGTACGGCGTCACCAACGTGGACACCGGCGTGGAGGTCACCACCGACACGCTCTTCCAAATCGGTTCGATCACCAAGGTGTGGACGGCGACGGTCGTCATGGCGCTGGCGGATGCGGGCAAGCTGGACATCGACGAACCGGTGGTGACGTATCTGCCGGAGTTCGCGCTCGCCGACGACGACGTGACCCGACGGGTTACCATGCGCCACCTGCTGACCCATACCAGCGGCATCGACGGCGACTTCTTCTTCGACTCCGGACGTGGCGACGAGTGCCTGGAGCGCTACGTCGAGGCGCTGGCCGGTCTGCGGCTGAACCATCCGCTCGGGGCGACCTGGTCCTACTGCAACGCCGGCTTCACGACGGCGGGACGGGTGATCGAGAAACTCACCGGCCAGGTGTGGGACGCGGCGATGAAGGAGCTGCTGTTCACGCCGCTGGGCCTCGGCCACACGGTGACGTTGCCGGATGATGCGCTGCTGTACCGGACGGCGGTGGGCCACGTCCACGAGGGCGACGAGGAGCCGCGCCGGGCCCCGGTGTGGGTGTTGCCCCGGTCCGCGGGGCCGGCCGGGTTGATCGCGTCGACCGTCGGCGACGTGCTCACCTTCGCCCGGATGCACCTGTCCGGTGGGGCGGCGGCGGACGGCACGCGGGTGCTCTCGGACGAGTCCACCGCGGCGATGCAGGCCGACGAAGTGCGGCTGCCCGACCCGTACACCCTCGCCGACTCGTGGGGTTTGGGCTGGTTCCGGCTGGACTGGAACGGCACCCGGCTGGTCGGCCATGACGGCAACACCATCGGCCAGTCGGCGTTCCTGCGGATCTTGCCCGAGCAGAACATGGCCGTCACCTTGCTGGCCAACGGGGGTGCCACCCGAGACCTGTACGAGACACTCATTCGCGAGGTGTTCCGGGAGGTCGCCGGGGTGGAGATGGCGACGCCGCTGGTCCCGCCGGACGAACGGGTGGACGCTGACATCACGCCGCATGTGGGCACGTACGAACGCACCAGCGTGCGCATGGACGTCTGGCAGGGCGACGAAGGGCCGCGGCTGCGGCTGACCGACACGCATGATCTGGCCGGCCTGGAACGCGAGGTGAAGGAGCTCGATCTGGTGCCGGTACGGGAGAACCTGTATCTGGTACGGTTCCCCGGCGCGGAGACCTGGATGCCGGTCACCTTCTACGCGCTGGACGACGGCACGCCGTACATGCACCTCGGCGCTCGGGCCACCCCCAAGTCCGCATGAGCGGCGAGACGCCGAGCGAGTGGAGTGGACGGCGGAGCGAGGAACGAGCGGAGGCGTCCGTGGAGCGAGCGAGAAGTCGAGCGCGACTAGAAAACATGAGCGGCGAGACGCCGAGCGAGCGGAGCCGTCCGTGGAGCGAGCGAGAAGTCGAGCGCGGCCAGAGATGATGAGCACAGACCGACCGGACCTCGAGGCGATGGTGGCCGACCTCGGCTCCCTGGTCGGGTGCGAGTCGCCGTCGTCGGACCTGACGGCGGTGGCTCGCGGCGCCGACGTCGTCGCGGAGCTAGGTTGCCGGCTGACCGGTGCCGCGCCAGAGCGGCTGATTCTGGACGGCTGCACTCACCTGCGGTGGAGCTTCGGCGAGGGTGACCGGGTACTGCTGCTCGGCCACCAGGACACGGTGTGGCCGATCGGTTCGTTGGCGGACCATCCTTGGCGGGTCCAGGACGGCGTGGCCTACGGGCCGGGCTGCTTCGACATGAAGGCCGGCCTGGTGCAGTTGTTCCACGCACTGGCGTCGCTGTCGT
Source organism: Phytoactinopolyspora halotolerans (assembly GCF_010550675.1). Taxonomy (GTDB): domain Bacteria; phylum Actinomycetota; class Actinomycetes; order Jiangellales; family Jiangellaceae; genus Phytoactinopolyspora; species Phytoactinopolyspora halotolerans. Next base: position 13,380 of record NZ_JAAGOA010000017.1, read on the forward strand.
CGCTCGACGGTGTCACCGTCCTGATCACCGGCGATGAGGAACTCGGTGCGCCGACGTCGCGCCGGCTGATCGAGGAGGAGTCGCGCCGGGTGGCTGCGGCCCTCGTCCTCGAAGGCAGCGCGGACGGCGGCGCGCTGAAGACGTCGCGGAACGGCATCGCCCAGTACGAGCTGCGGGTACACGGCCGCGCGGCGCACGCCGGACTGGAGCCGTGGAACGGGGTCAACGCCTCGGTCGAGCTGGCGCACCAGATTCTCGCGCTCACCGCCCTCGACGGCGGATCCGCGGGCGGCGCCACGGTCACGCCGACCGTCGTCGCCGGCGGCACCACCATGAACACCGTGCCGGCCGAGGCCTCGGTCCGGGTCGACGTGCGTGTGCCCACCGGGGCGGAAGCGCGCCGGGTCGACACCGCGATCCACGCGCTGGCGCCGCGACTGCCGGGGGCGCGGCTGGAGGTCATGTCCGGTCCCAGCCACCCGCCCCTGGAGGCTGCGGCGTCAGCCGAGCTGTACCGGCTGGCCGAGGAGCTGGCCGCCGCGCATGGGATGCCGCCGCTGGGAGGGGCGCACGTCGGCGGTGCCTCGGACGGCAACATCGCCGCCGGGGTGGGAACGCCGACACTGGACGGCCTGGGCGCTGTCGGCGGGGGAGCGCATGCCCCCGGCGAGCACGTGCGGGTGGCGGAGATGCCGCTGCGCGCAGCGCTCCTGGCGGACCTGGTCGTGAGGCTACAGAAGGAACGGAGCGTGCAGCGATGAGCGACGGATCGAGGCCGGCCACCGTCGACGCGGTACGGCTGGAGCCGGGAGCCGGGATCTCCACGTCCGTCGTGGCTCAGGCCGCCGAGTCGGCGCACCGGGCGGCGGAACGGTCGGGGGTAGAGGTACGGGTCCTGCACGAACTTGTCGAGCTGACCAGCGTCGTCGATCTGTTCGACCGGATCTGGCGGCCGGACGGCAACAGTCCGCTGGTCAACATCGAGCAGTTACGGGCGTTGAGCCACGCCGGGAACTATCTGGCCGGTGCGTTCGACGACGGCCGGCTGGTGGGAGCGTGTGTCGGCTTCTTCGCTGCGCCGCCGGGCGTCGGCCTGCATTCGCATATCGCCGGGGTGGCCGGAGAGGCGCAGGGCCGCAGCGTGGGCTTCGCGCTCAAGCTGCACCAGCGGGCGTGGGCCCTGGAACGGGGCCTTGCCGAGATCACCTGGACCTTCGATCCGTTGATCCGGCGTAACGCGTACTTCAACCTGGTCAAGCTCGGCGCCCGCCCACGGGAGTACCTCGTCGACTTCTACGGCCAGATCGATGACGCCATCAACGCCGGTCAAGGCACCGATCGGCTGCTCGTGGCATGGGACCTCACCGCTGACGTCGTCGTGCGGACGTGTTCCGGCGACCGGTCCGAGCTGGATCAGGCGCGCCTGCAGGCGGACGGCGCCGTCATCGGCCTGTCCGAGGACGGCACGGGCGGGCCGGCGACGGCACCCGCGGCGGTCCGGCGCGACGCGGCCACCGTCCTGGTCCGCACACCACCGGACGTGGAGGCGCTCCGGCGCTCGGATCCGGAGACCGCGCGCCGATGGCGGTTCGCCCTCCGGGACGTCCTCGGCGAGCTGCTCGACGACGACGCGCAGGTGACCGGGTTCTCCAGAGCGGGCTGGTACGCGGTGCACAGACCGAGACACGCCAGGAGGCCGTCGTGAAACTCACCGGGTTCGAACTGATCCGGGTCGCCATGCCGCTGGTGGCGCCGTTCCGGACGTCGTTCGGCGTCGAGCATGAACGAGACGTGCTGATGGTGCGGGCGGTGACGCCGGACGCCCATGGCTGGGGTGAATGCGTCGCGATGAGCGAGCCGCTGTACTCGTCCGAGTACGTGGACGGCGCCGCCGACGTGATCCGCCGGTTCCTGGCGCCGCGGCTGCTGGCGGCCGGAGAGCTCCACCCGCACCAGGTGTGCGACCTGCTGGAGCCGATGAAGGGGCACCGGATGGCGAAAGCGGCGTTGGAGACCGCCGTTCTGGACGCGTGGCTGCGGGAGCGGGGCGAGTCCTTCGGCGCCCACCTCGGGGCGGTGCGCGACCGGGTGCCGGCCGGGGTGTCCGTCGGGATCATGGACACCATTCCGCGGTTGCTGGATGCCGTCGACGGCTACCTGGCGCAGGGGTATCTGCGGATCAAGCTGAAGATCGAGCCCGGCTGGGACGTCGAACCGGTGCGGGCGGTCCGGGAGCGGTTCGGGGATGAGCTGCTGCTTCAGGTGGATGCGAACGCCGCCTACACGCTGGCGGACGCCGCCACCCTGGCTCGCCTGGACGCCTTCGACCTGCTGCTGATCGAGCAGCCGTTGGCCGAGGACGACCTGCGACAGCACGCCGAGCTGGCCCGGCTGGTCCGCACCCCGATCTGCCTGGACGAGTCGATCGTGTCGGCCAAGGTGGCCGCGGACGCGATCGCCCTGCGGGCTACCCGGGTGATCAACATCAAGCCGGGCCGCGTCGGCGGATACCTGGAGGCGCGCCGGATCCATGACCTGTGCCAGGCGCACGGGATCCCGGTCTGGTGCGGCGGGATGCTGGAGACCGGGATCGGGCGGGCGGCGAACGTGGCGCTGGCCGCACTGCCCGGGTTCAGCCTGCCGGGTGACACGTCGGCGTCGGACCGGTACTACGCACAGGACATCACCGAGCCGTTCGTGCTCGGCCCGGACGGGCACGTCGAGGTGCCGTCCGGCCCCGGGATCGGTATCGAGCCGGTGGCCGACGTGCTGCGTGCCCGGACCACGAGTTCGCAATGGCTGGGAGCCGGCGACCTGGGTTCGTAAGATGCTGCAGATGGTGCACCGGCCGCGCGCAACGCTCAGCCGCGTCATGGACGATCTCGGGTCGACGCTGCTGGAGGTCGTCGCGGGCCGGGTCGATCCGGCCACCGGTGTGGGCGGCGTCGTCTTCCACGATCCGCTGGATCCGCCGGACCTCGCGGAACGAGCACTGGTGCTCGGTGTCGGATTGGCGGGAGCCGAGGAGATCGCGTCGGTGATCCGGGAGATCGGCAAGGCCGATGCGGCGGGCCTGGTGGTGCGGGTGCCGGTGGAGACCTCGCGCGCGGTGCGCGATGCCGTGCGCGACACCGGGGTCGTCCTGTTCGGGCTCACCAGGGGAGCGTCCTGGGCACAAGTGGCGACGCTGCTGCGCTCGTTACTCGCGGTGGACGACCTCGGCGGCGGTGACGACGGCGAAACGCTGGCCGGAGCGGCCGCGGGGGATCTGTTCGCCCTGGCCGGGGCTGTCTCCGAGCTGCTGGGTGGTCCGGTGACCATCGAGGACCTCAACTCCCGGGTGCTGGCGTTCTCCGCGGACCAGGGCCGGGCGGACGAGCCGCGCAAGGAGACCGTGCTGGGCCGGCAGGTACCGGAGCGGTACACCCGGGAGCTGGAGCGGCGCGGAGTCTTCCGGGCGCTGTACGGTTCGGACCAGCCGGTCTACGTCACGGGTTTGGCCGGCGTCGACCTTCCCCGGGTCGCGGTCCGGATCCGCGCCGGCGACGAGGTGCTGGGGTCGATCTGGGCCGCGGTCACCGGGCCGTTGTCCCGGGAGCGCGAGCAGGCGTTCATCGACTCGGCGAAGCTTGTGGCGTTGCATATCCTCCGACAGCGGGCCGGTGCCGACGTGGAGCGGCGGCTGCGCGCCGAGTTGGTCGCCACCTTGCTGGAGGGCGGTCCGAGCGCGACGGAGGCCGCCGGCCGGCTCGGGCTTGCGGCGGGTTCGAGTTGTGTGCTCGCGCTCACGGTGCGCGAGCACGGTGATGCGTCGCGCCTGGAAGCCGAACTGCAGCGGATCCGCGGTGCGTTCGCGCTGCATCTGGCCGCCGTGCATCCGCGTTCGGCGGCGGCGCTGGTGGGTGGCGTGGTCTACGGCGTCATCCCGCTGGCCGCGAACGACGCCGCCGCGGACCGGCGGGCCGTCGCCGTGGCGCGCGAGTTTCTGGGCCGGATCCGAGACCACGACGCCGTTGTCATCGGTATCGGCCGGATCGCGCAGGACGCGTCGGAGCTTCCGCGGTCGCGGGCCGATGCGGACCGGGCACTCCGGGTCCTCCGGCACGGCCAGGTGCCCTCGCAGGTGGCGCGATCCGAAGACGTCTGGGCGGCGTCCATCCTGCTGGAGCTGGGCGATCTGTTGGCGGCCGAGCGGCAGGAGCCGTCCGGGCCGGTGGCCCGGCTGGCCGCCTACGACGTCAGGCACCGCGGCGTGCTGGTGGAGACCCTGCGCGCGTGGCTGGACGCGTTCGGCGACGTCCGTCGCGCGGCGGCGGCGCTGCATGTCCATCCGAACACCTTCCGGTACCGGCTGCGCCGGATCGGTGAGGTCGGTGGGATCGACCTGGAGGATCCGGAGGCACGGTTCGCCGCCATGCTGGAGCTGCGGTTGAGCCCTCGAACCCAGCGGTACCGAGAACCGTCGTGGTTTTCGGTATAACCGCTGATGCGGCGGTGCTGTGACCGTAAGATCATCGTGTGGCGGTCGGCACGGAACTGCGCGCCGCGGCGACATGGCGGGAAGCCGCGGCACGGCCGGTCAACGGCGCAAGCGCCGCGTTCTTCCGGATCGCCTTCGGCATCGCGATGCTTGTCAACGTCCTGCTCTACCTGCCCACCCTGGTGCACGAGTACTACGTCGACACGTCGTTCCATTTCTCCTATGCGTGGTTCGACTTCATCAAGCCGCTGCCCGGGTTCGGCATCCACGCCGTGTATGTGGTGCAGGGCTTGCTGGCGATCCTGATCGCGCTCGGGCTGTGGTACCGGCGTGCCGTCGCAGGTTTCTTCGTCCTGCACACGTACGTCGTCCTGATCGACTCGACATACTTTCAGAACCACGAGTACTTGATCTCGCTCGTGTCGTTCCTCATGATCTTCATGCCGCTGGAGCGGAGATGGTCGTTGGACGCCTGGCGCCGGCCGGATCTGGCATCGTCCACGATTCCGGCCTGGGTTGTGTGGCTGATCCGGTTCCAGTTCGGCATCGTGTACTTCTACGGCGGGGTAGCCAAGCTGAATTCCGATTGGCTGCAGGGCGAGCCGCTGCGTATGTGGCTGCATGCGCGCACCGACATCCCGATCATCGGCCCGTTGTTCGAGCATGAACCGATTGTCCTGTTCATGACGTACGGATCGCTGATCTTCGATCTCGCGATCACGTTTCTGCTGCTGCACCGCCGCACCCAGGTGCCGGCCTTCCTGGTGGCCTGTTGCTTCCATCTGCTCAATGTCAGACTGTTCGGCCTGTTCGTGTTCCCCTGGCTGATGATCGCCGCGTCGACGATCTACTTCCGCCCGGACTGGCCTGAGCGAGTGTGGGCGTGGGTCGTCGCCTTGCGGGCGGCGGCGCCGGTGGCACGCGCGCGGGCGCGTGTGCAGCGGGTAGCCGCCGGGCGTGGACGCGTCGGCGATGGAGACTCGACGAGCACACTCCGGGCGGAGGGCGGCCCACAGCCGCGGATCTCCTCGACGCTGGCGACGTTCCTGGCGGTGTGGGCGGCAGTGCAGATCCTGGTGCCGCTCCGGCATGTCTTGATTCCCGGCTCGCCGAACTGGACGGAGGAAGGTCATCGCTTCTCCTGGCATATGAAGCTGCGGGACAAACAGGGAACCGGCGTCTTCTACGTCACGGAGAACGGCGCGACGTGGAGAGTCGAAGCATCCGAGCATCTGAACGCGCTGCAGGAGTTCCGGTTGTACGGTCACCCGGAACGGCTGGTGCGGTTCGCCCATTACCTCTCTGATCAGCATGACGGAGCCGAGGTACGAGCCGTGACGTCGGTCTCGCTGAACGGGCGTGCGCCGGCTCCGATCGTCGACCCGAAGATCGACCTGGCGTCGGCGCAACTCGTCTGGTGGGGGCACGCTGACTGGATCCGCCCGCTCGACACGCCACTCCCGTGATCAACGACGGCGCGACCGGTCATGGTCCGGCCGAGCGTCGGTGATCACCAGTAAGCGGGTGCGAGATCGTAGGCTGGTGAGTGCTGCCTACACCCGCGGGGGTTGAACGATGCGTTTTCTCCATGACCGTGTGCCCGAGCATGACCTGACCTACAGCGATGTCTACCTGGTGCCACGCCGTTCGGACGTGAGCTCGCGGCTCGACGTCGATCTCCGGACCCAGGACGGCAGCGGGACGACGGTACCGGTCATCGCGTCGAACATGACCGCGGTCTCGGGGCGGCGGATGGCGGAGACGCTGGCACGTTGCGGGGGCCTCGCGGTGATCCCGCAGGACATTCCGGTGGACGTGGTGAGCGATGTGATCGCGTGGATGAAGCGGCGGCACGTCGTCTACGACACTCCGCTGCGGATGGACCCGTCCGGCACCGTCGGCGAGGCCCTGAACCTGTTGCCCAAGCGTGCGCACGGCGCCGCGGTGGTGGTGGAGGACGGCCGTGCCGTGGGCGTGGTGGCCGAAGCGGACTGTGACGGCGTCGACCGATTCACTCAGGTCCGCAGCGTCATGTCGACGGACCTGCTGGTGTTGCCGGACGGCATCGGCGCGGAGGAAGCGTTCAACCGGCTGCATGGTGGCGGTCACCGGCTGGCGCCGGTGGTGGACTCGGAAGGCCGCATCGTCGGCGTGCTCACCCGGCAGCGCGCCTTGCGGTCGACGCTGTACGCGCCGGCCGTCGACGCGAACGGGCGGCTCCGGATCGCCGCGGCCATCGGCATCAGCGGTGACGTGGCGGCCAAGGCGAAGGCGCTGCTCGACGCCGGTGTCGACGTTCTGGTCATCGACACCGCACACGGACACCAGGAGCGGATGCTGGACGCGCTGCACGCCGTCCGCCAGCTCGACCCGCAGGTGCCGATCGCGGCCGGTAACGTGACCACCGCGGACGGCGTGACGGACCTGGTCGAAGCCGGTGCGGATATCGTCAAAGTCGGTGTCGGTCCGGGCGCCATGTGCACGACGCGGATGATGACCGGCGTCGGCCGGCCGCAGTTCTCCGCCGTGCTGGAGTGTGCGACCCGGGCGCGCGAGTTGGGTAAGCATGTGTGGGCCGACGGCGGCGTCCGGCATCCCCGGGATGTCGCCCTTGCGCTGGCGGCGGGCGCGTCGAACGTGATGATCGGCTCCTGGTTCGCCGGGACATACGAGTCGCCGGGCGACGCGCTGCGGGACAGCGAGGGGCGTCTGTACAAGGAGAGCTTCGGGATGGCGTCGGCCCGGGCGGTGCAGGCCCGGACCGCGGACGACACCCCCTTTGAGCGGGCTCGTAAAGGTCTGTTCGGCGAAGGCATCTCCCGGGCCCGGATGTACCTGGATGCGGAGCGGCCCAGCGTCGAGGACGTGCTGGACGGGATCGTGGCGGGCGTCCGGAGCGCCTGCACGTATGCCGGCGCGGACAACCTGGAGGCCTTTCACACGCAGGCCGTCGTCGGCGTGCAGACCGCTGCCGGATTCACCGAGGGCATGCCGGTGCCGACCAGCTGGTGACCCCCGCAGGCGCCCTGACCTGAAGCACGCCCCCGGCGGCGCGATCGTTCCGCCGGGGGCGTTCGTGTGTCACAAAACCGCGAGCCGCGGGAATTTTTCGCGCCTTCCGGTGTTGGTGGATACCCGTATGGGGTATAACTGACGCGGAGGTGCCAGATGCCTGAGGAACACTCGCACGTACACCAGCACGGAGCCACAGTGCAGGATGAGCATGGCGCAACAGCTCGACACCCGCGCCACACCGGCGATGCGGACCACGCCGCGCAACACGGAGATCATGGCAGTCACGGTGCGCACGGTGGGCGTGGTGGGCACGACAAGCATGCGGGGCACTCGCCGGCGATGTTCCGGGACCGGTTCTGGCTGAGCCTCCTGCTCGCCATTCCGGTCGTCCTCACCAGTCACATGATCATGGATTGGTTCGGCTACGAGCTCGACTTCACCGGCATCGACTGGGTCGGGCCGGTCCTCGGCACGGTGATCTTCTTCTACGGCGGGTGGCCCTTCGTCGTCGGCGCCATCGCCGAAGCGCGCAGCCGCCAGCCGGGCATGATGCTGCTGATCGGGATGGCGATCACGGTGGCGTTCGTGGCCAGCTGGACCGCCACCCTCGACTGGTTCGACGTCGAAGTCTGGTGGGAACTGTCGCTGCTGATCGTCATCATGCTGCTCGGTCACTGGATGGAGATGCGGGCGATCGGCCAGGCACAGGGTGCGCTGGCGGCGCTCGCGGAGCTACTGCCGGACGAGGCTGATCGGGTCACCGCGGACGGCGACGTCGAGACGGTGAAGATCGCCGAGCTCGCCGTGGGCGACGTCGTCCTGGTCCGCCCGGGGGCGCGCGTCCCGGCCGACGGCACCATCGTCGACGGTACGGCGGAGCTGGACGAGTCGATGATCACCGGGGAATCGAACCCGGTCGCCAAGAGCGAGGGCGACCCGGTGGTGGCGGCCAGCGTCGCCGCCGACGGTTCCATCCGGGTGCGGGTCGACGCGATCGGCGACGACACGGCGCTCGCGGGCATTCAACGGCTGGTGGCCGAGGCACAGGAGTCCAAGTCGCGCAGCCAGGTCCTGGCTGACCGTGCCGCGGCGCTGCTGTTCTACGTCGCCATCGTCGTCGCCGCGATCACGGTCGTCGTCTGGGCGCTCCTCGGTGACCCCGACCATGCCGTGACGCAGTCCGTCACGGTGCTGATCATCGCCTGCCCGCACGCCCTCGGCCTGGCCATCCCGCTGGTGACGTCGATCTCCACGTCGAAGTCGGCGAGGAACGGGATCCTGGTCAAGGACCGGCTCGCACTCGAGCGGATGCGCAACGTCGACGCGGTCCTGTTCGACAAGACCGGCACGCTCACCAAGGGTGAGCACGCCGTCACCGGCGTCGCCGCCGCTGAGGTCGCCGGGGCCGACGGTGCCGGCGCCGCCGACTCGGTGCTGGCCGTGGCCGCCGCCGTGGAGGCCGACAGCGAGCACCCGCTGGCCCGGGCGATCGTCGCCGCTGCCCGCGAGCGCTCACTCGATGTCCCGAGCGCCGCGGGCTTCCGGTCGATGACCGGCCGCGGAGTCCAGGCGGACGTCGACGGCGCGACCGTCGCCGTCGGCGGTCCGGCCATGCTCCGTGAACTGCAGGTCGACGTTCCGGCGGAGCTCGGCGGGACGATCGAGGAGTGGCAGGGACGCGGTGCGGCGGTCCTGCACGTGTTCCGGGACGGTTCGGTGATCGGCGCGCTCGCGCTGGAGGACCAGATACGTCCCGAGTCCCGTGCGGCGGTGGAGGCCCTACATCGACTCGGGGTCAAGGTGGCCATGATCACCGGAGACGCCCGGCAGGTGGCCGATGCCGTGGCCAAGGAGATCGGCATCGACGAGGTCTTCGCCGAAGTGCTGCCCGAGGACAAGGACTCCGCCGTCATCGACCTGCAGCGGCGGGGCCACACGGTCGCGATGGTCGGGGATGGCGTGAACGACGCTCCCGCCCTGGCCCGGGCCGACGTGGGCATTGCGATCGGCGCCGGCACCGACGTGGCGATGGAATCCGCCGGCATCGTGCTCGCCTCGGACGACCCGCGTGCCGTCGTCGCCGTGCGCCGGCTCTCCGCGGCCAGCTACCGCAAGATGCTGCAGAACCTGTGGTGGGCCGCCGGCTACAACCTGGCCGCGATCCCGCTCGCGGCGGGTGTGCTGGCCTGGGCAGGATTCGTGCTGCCGATGGCCGTCGGCGCGGTGTTGATGAGCCTGTCCACCATCGTCGTCGCCGCGAACGCTCAGCTGCTCCGCCGCGTCGACCTGCGGCAACGGGACGAGTCCGTGCCGCAGCCCGCCTGAGCGCCGGCGTTCATGGTCCGCGACGGGGATGCGGCGATACAGCCACGCCGCATCCCCGCGCCCGGCTCCACATGCTGTCCTACGCGGCGTCGGCGGCGATGCCGTCGAGCAATGCGAGCTCGTCGTCGGTCAGCTTGAGGCTGCCGGCGGCGATGTTCTCCTCCAGGTGCGCCGGGTTGCCGGTGCCGGGGATCGCCAGGACGTGTGGGCCGCGGTGCAGGGTCCATGCCAGCCGGACCTGTGTCGGTGTGGCCTCGTGCGCCTCCGCGACCGCGGCGATCTCCGCCTTGCCCACCTCGTCCGCGCTGCCGCCCGGCACCGCGCCGGGCACGCCGGCGCCCATAGCGAAGAACGGCACGAACGCGATGCCATGCCGGCGGGTGAGTTCGACGAGGTGGTCGTCCTGCCGCTCGGTCAGGCCGTAGCGGTTCTGCACGCACACCACATCAGCGACGGTCATCGCCTCGGTGAGCTGTTCTGCACTGATGTTGGAGATGCCGATGTGCCGGATCAGGCCCGCGTCGCGCAGCTCGCTGAGGGCACCGACGTGTTCGGCTACGGAGCCGGATTCCTTGCCCAATCCCGTGCCCCAGCGCAGATTGACCACGTCGATGTGGTCCCGGCCGAGCTGGCGGATGTTCTCCTCCACCTGGCTGCGGAGCTGGTCGGGCCGGGCCATCGGTTCGAACTCGCCCTCGCGGGAACGGGTCGGACCGACCTTCGTGGTGATGACCAGGTCGTCGGGGTAGGGTTGGAGCGCGGTGCTGATCAGCTCATTGGCCGATCGGGTGGGGACGAAGTAGAACGCGGCGGTGTCGATGTGATTCACGCCGAGCTCGATCGCGCGGCGCAGGACGGTGATCGCGTCGTCCCTGCTCCGTGGCTTCTCGTCCCAGGGCATGCCGCCCAGGCGCATGGCGCCGAAGCCCATCCGGTTGACGGTGAGATCGCCGAGCTGCCAGGTGCCGGCGGAGTCCGCGGTCGGGGTGCTCGTGGGTGTGCGGGTCGTGGTGCTCTGTTCGGTGGTCATGTCCTCAGCCTGGCCGGGCACGCACCGGAATGCTCGATGCTGGCAGCTTGTTGCCAAGATCAGCCGATTCAACCGGATCTGTCGGGCGAGGGAGACACAGGGGTATGCCGACCACCGAGACTGTCACCATCGTGCGCGGAGAGCACGAGGTGTTCCGCCGTACGGCGCATCTGTTCGCGAACGCGACCGACATCACGTGCGCCGCCAACAACCTCGCCACCTGGACATTCACGCGCGGCGCGGACCACACGGCCGCCGTGGACCCGCGGCAGCGCCGCACCGACCTGCGTATCCGTAAGGTCTACCGCGCGGGCATGCTGCTCGAGCCGACCTGGGCGCAGCAGATCGCGGTGGCCCGTGACCGGCATGGCGCGCAGGTCCGCGTCTCCACCGAGGAGTTGAACGAGACGATCATCCTCGACGGGAAGGTGGTCATCCTGGCCGGCGACGTGCAGGCCGGTGAGCGTAGCTACAGCCTCATCACGCGGCGCGAGACCGTCCAAGGCGTGACCTCCCTGTTCGAAGCCGTCTGGCGGTCGGCCGCCGACCTGGCCACCTATGACGCGCAGACCGCCGAGATCCGGGAGATCGCGCCGCAGGTGCTGGACCTGCTCGGGCAAGGCGTCAAGGATGAGGCTGCCGCCCGAGCCTTAGGGCTGAGCGTGCGCACCTACCGCCGCCGGGTCGCCGAACTCATGGCAGCCCTGGGCGCCGAGTCCCGCTTCCAGGCCGGTGTACGCGCCCGGGAGATAGGCCTCATCTGACCGGTCCTCAATGATCAGCGCCGCCACCCACCGCCGGCACGCCTGGCTCCACTAAGGTGTTGTGCACGTAGCCGCTTGGATCTTGACAGGATGTGGTGCCTGTGCCCGATCCACCGCCGCTGGGCGCTGGCGACCCGACACAGATCGGCACATCACGGCTGGTCGGGGTGCTAGGCAGGGGCGGCCAAGGATCGGTCTATCTGGGTCTGGCGCCGGACGGCCGGAAGGTCGCGGTCAAAGTGCTCCACGACCGGATGGTCATGGATTCCAAGGCAAGGATGCGATTCATCCGGGAAGCCGAGATAGCGCAGCGGGTGGCCGCGTTCTGCACCGCGCAAGTTCTCGACGTCGGGTTTCAAGCCAACGTGCCCTACGTGGTCAGCGAGTACATCGCCGGGCCGTCCTTGCACCACTTGGTCACCGAGGACGGCCCTCGGACGGGCAGCAGCCTGGACCGGCTCGCCGTCACCACCCTGACGGCGCTGGCGGCGATCCACCGTGCCGGCATCATCCATCGGGACTTCAAGCCGGGCAACGTCATCATGGGTCCGGAAGGACCCGTCGTCATCGACTTCGGTATAGCCCGGTTCGCGGGTCACCATGCGACCACCGGCCAGGGCATTGTCGGTACCCCGGCGTACATCGCCCCCGAACAGATCGCCAATCAACCGGCCGGCACCAGATCGGACGTTTTCGCGTGGGCAGCCACAATGGTCTTCGCCGCCACCGGGCGGGTGGCTTTCGGCAAGGGCGGCGCAGCGCTTCCGGCGATCATCCATGCCGTCTTGCATGAGGAGCCGGATCTGTCGGCGGTGCCAGAACGCCTTCGCCCACTGTTGGCGGCCGCGCTGGCCAAGCGGCCAGGGGCGCGGCCGGGCGTACATGATCTGCTGGCCGTTCTCACCGATGACGACCGGACACGGGAAGAACCGGAAGCGGACGCTGGCGCTCCGGCCGCGTCATCGACGGCGTCGGTGTCGACGCTGTTCCTCCCCGCCGCGGGAGCGTCCACGGGCCAGACGGCCGGCACAGCGTCCTCCCCGCCGACTGAGGTCATCCCGCCCTTCGGGCAGCGCGTAGCTGCGGTTTTCAACGGCCGTTCCGGGGCTGTGACCGCACTGGCCGTCGACGACTCGCGGGGGAGACCGGTCGTCGTCTCCGCTGACGTCGACCGGACGTTATGGGCCTGGGATCTTGTCACTGGGCAGCCGGTCGGCGAGCCGATGCATGGTCACGCCGACCGCATCACCAAGGTGCTCATCACGTGCGTTGATGGCGCTCCGACGGTGGTCTCCAGTGATCGGAACGGGCGGGTGAAGACGTGGGACATGGCATCAGGTGCCTGCGTGCGGGAGTGGGACGAGGTAGGCGACATCGTGACGGTGAGCCGCTGGGAGGGGCGCGCTGTTCTCATCCGGGGCGGGGGCACCGTCGTAGAGTTTTTCGATCTATCTGATGGTGCATTGATCCGCCGGCCGCTGACGCTTCCGTTCTACCGCTACGACCCCGGTGCCACGCCGGTCATCAGCCAGCTTGCGGTCGCCGAGTGGGACGGGCGGCAGGTGATCGTCGCCGGATGCCGTGCAGATACGATCCTTCGGCGTGCTGTGTGGGTGTTCGATCCGGCCTCTGGCGACCTGGCGCCCGCGCCTCGGCGGATGGTCGGTGGCTCGATTGAGTTGATGGGTGTGATCGAGCGTGTCGGCCAACCGCTCGTGGTGACCTATGGGCGCGCCCCGGTGCTGGGGAGACGGATGATCCGGACCTGGAGTCTGGCAACGGGTGAACAGGCTGTGAAAATCGACCAGGCTGCCACCTTCCGTCGTGGGACGGATTCACTCGCTGTAGCTCAGCTCGACGGCGGCCCTGCATTGCTGGCGACTGCCCGGGACGCCACCCTGCGAGTATGGGATCTGACCACCGGGCGCCGCATCGGTGAGCCCATCCGATGCCGAATCGGCCGGGTCGTCGCGCTGGCCGTGACCCGGGTAGCGGGATTTCCGGTTGCTGTGGCCGGCGGCGCCGACGGTTCCGTCCACGCATGGAGCCTCGCCTCCTGATGGTTGCCGGTCGCGCGGCATAGACAAGCCGCGAGCCACCCGGCATGCTTGTACTCCCTTGATCACGAACCTTGGGGGCGCCCATGGTCGTCATTGTTCTGAGTCTCCTGTTGAATACGCTCCTCGTGCTCAGCGTTCTTGCCTTCGTCTACCTGCTCTTCCGGCTTGTCACTCAACCAACGAACCTGCAGTATCGGTACTTGCTTGCGGCGATGGTGCTGGTCGGCGGTATGGCGGATCTGGCTGTCAACGCGTCCGGGCTGACGCTGGCCGGTGCCACTGTCGACGGATTGTCCGACGCCGGCGGCGTGGGCGTTGTGCTCAGCGCCGTCCCGGCCGCCGCCTTCGGGTACGGCGTCGGATGGTTGCTCACGCGCCGGCGCATCTGGAGAGACAAGAAGCGGGTGGTGCGGATCTTGGTGTTCCTCGGCACCATCGCCACCATCGAATTCCTGCTTGTGTACGCCCACACGATCCAGGAGGAAGGCCTGTCGTTGGGCCCGTCGATCGTTCCCAATGTCGTGTTCGTCGTGACGGCCATCCTCTATCTCGCGCTCTCGTCGGATCCGGAGACCAGGGTGCACACCATCCGCAACCGAGGTCAGGACGGCCCGTTCATTCCCCGGTGACAGGAGCCTGTGATGTCCCAGCCGCCGATGAACACCACCCGCACATGCCCCTACTGCGGGCGAGACGTCGTACTGGGCAAACTCCCGATCGTTGCGACGAACTTCGGCGACCGGCTGACCGGTGAGCCATTGGACCGGCCGGCCTCAGGCGCCGAGCCGTTGAGATGGGTCGGCGAGTGGCCCGTCGTGGCGGAGGCGCCGTTGCCGGCGAGTCAGACCTCGAATCGAGGCCCGATCGGGCGGGCACGCGAGTCGCTGCGCGGCGCGATGCCGTTGCCCCGCCCCACCGAGTTGGCGGCGTTCGAAGACAGCCCCGCCCGGCTGTGCACCCACGACACATGCCTCACTCCGCTACCGGCGGAGATCGACACCGGACGGATCTTCATCGTTCCGGTGGTAGGTACGGTTGCGGCCGGAAAGTCGAGCTACCTGACTGTTGTGCTGCAGCAAGCATGGCGAGAGCAGCGGCTCGCTCGGTTCGGATTCGAACAGTTCACCCTCGACGAGCAATCGGTCGAGACATACCGGCAGGAATATCACCGCCGGCTGTTTCGACGAAAGGAGATCCTGCCGGGCACGCAGTTCGACGAGGACGTGGCGAAGAAGCCGCTGGTGTGCCGGATCCAATACGAGGGCTCCGACCCGGCGCTGTTGTTCCTGCACGACATCGGTGGGGAAATGCTGATGGACAAGAGTATGCGGCGTCGCTTCGGCGGATTCATGCGGCGGGCCGACGCCATCATCTTCCTGATTGATCCGGTCTGCCTCGACCGCCCGGACGGTCGTTCCTGGGCCGAGCGCGGCGTCCTGCACGCCGACGACTTGGACTACCCGCAGGGCCCGCTGTTCCGGGCATGCGTGGAGGAGCTGGAACCGGGACGGCGCACGCCGATCGCCGTCACACTGTCGAAGTCGGACCTCGTGGCCGACGCCCTGCCCGAGATCGGCCGTTTTCTCAAGGAACCTTCGGATCGCCAGGACGCGGACGAATGGAACCAGGACCTGTCGGACCTGGAACAGACGGTGATCCGGGCACTACAGGGTCTCTCGGAGTGGGACTTGCTTAACGCTCAGAGGATGTTAGACCCGGAACTGATCTCCTTTCACGCCGTTGCCGCCTTGGGATCCAACCCGCAGAACGGTGAAGTAATCGATCTTGCGCCGCAGCGATGTATCGACCCGCTCGCCACGGTCCTGTTCCGGATCCCCGCCCTGACCGAGCCTGCCACGTGAAACCGCTCGATCAACTGCTGTTCACCTGGTTCGACGGTGGCTTCCGGCCGGTTGCCGCCACGGGGGAGCTGGCCAAGCCACGGAGCTGGCTGGCCACCCAGACGCTGCGATTGTGCAGGTACCATGCGCCGGCGGCGTTGGGCCCCGGTGAAGAACCGCCGATTTCGTACGGTTGGTGGACCGACGGCTCGACCCGGTGGGTCTTTCGGCGCGGCCACCTCGGCCATGACCCGACTGGCCGGCCCGGCAACTTTTTCGCGCACCTTGTGGTCGGTCACCCGGACGAGCTGCCGCTGGCGGATGTGGCCGAGCGGTTCGGCTCGTCGCACTGGTGGGATGGCGGAACTGTGCCGCCGCCATTAGGTCCGGTCGAGCTGGCGGACATTCCCCCCGCTCCGGTACCGCGGATCGGTCCCGAGCAGCTCGAGGCTGTTCTAGCGACTATCTTGCACGGCCGCGGCGCCATGTGCGCGGTACTACGCGAGCCGCCTGCCATCACCATCGCGTGTATGGCCGTCCTGTGCCGTCGCCTCCCCGGTCTCTTCGACGGGCTGCAGTTCTCGACGTACGAGGCGCCGCAACATGCAGCGGGCTTTCACGTCGTCGGCATGCACGCCGCCGACACCGCCCCGCGCGGCGCCGTGACCGAAGAGACGACCCACGGCAGCGGCACCACGGGCGACGGCTGCCGGATCCTGATATCGGACTCTCCTGAAGATGCCGATCTTGCCGAGATCCTGCTGGCCGCCGCAACGGCCGACGGTTCCGACGGCGCGGTCGAGCGGATGGCCGCATTCTTGCCGTCGATCCAGCGACGTGACGTCGACAGTAATGCCATCGATGCGGTGGTGCCACATGTGCTGACGCGGCCGGCACCTACCGAGACGCTGCTCAAATACTCCTTTGGCCGACGGTCGGCGGCCCGCTTCCTGGCGGCTGGTCAGCAAGAGGCGTGGTCGGCCTTGCAACTGCTCACCCCCGCCACGCAAGCGGTGCTCGGCACTGAGCTGGCATTGGAGAACACCGGTCACCGGCTGTCGGACATGCTCGGCCGGGTGCGGTCCGCCCCGCCGGTCTTTCAGCGCGCGTTCAGAGCCGCGGTCCTCACCTCTGGTGCCCGCACCAGACTGGGGCGGCTCGGCCTAGAAGACCGGATCGACCTCCTGCGAACGGCTGCGGACCTCCACATCAGCGATCACGTCGTCGACGCCCTGCTGGGAAGCGACCGGGCGGAGTCGCTGCGCTTGGTGGATAGCCGTGATGTGCCGATGACATGGCGCGGACGCGCCCTGGCCAGATTGTTGACGGCCGGTGAGGATCCCACTCCCGCCCTCGACAGATTGTTCCGATATCCCGCACTCGGACCGGTGACCGCGCGCGCACTCGCAACCTCAGGGCCGTTGATCCGCTTGCTGGCGGATCAACCGCCACACGTCGTGAAGCAGGTGGTGACGGCGACCGTCGACGGCTTCGCCGAAGTAGACCGCCGGTCCCTGGTCGTGGCCATGCTCGCCAGGCTCAAACCCGCGGAACGGCCGTCCGAACTGGCCGTGCTGTTCACGCGGATCCGGCCCGTCGACCCGCAATGGGACGCGATCGTCGCCGATGCGGTGCTCTCCGCCACCAGAGACGCCGTAGAACATGCCAGGCCTCACCTGCCGATATCAGCTGACGTGACATCCGTGCTGAGCGTTGTCGACGGACGCAGGTCGTCTGCTTTGCTCGCCGTCATCGGTAGTCTGGCGCAAGCCGCACGTGAACAAGACCCGGCGTCGGCGGAGTACGCGTTGGGTCGGGCTGTGGACGCCGTCGCCCGTACCGAACACCGGTATCTGCTCGCGACTCTGGTGCTCGCTGTCCTGCCGCAGACCGTCGTCGGCCTGGAGTGCGTCATTCGGGTCGGCGCGCGGATCCGAGCGATGCCATGGCTCGACGACGATGAGTTCGCGGGCGCCCTGTTGCAGCTCGCGAAGCGCGGTGCCGTCGGCCCCGACTATCTGTCTCCTCTGCCATACCTGGTCCTCGTCACTGAGATGGTGGGCGAACGTCGGCTCGAGCTGACGAAGGGCATGGTGAACCGCCGGCTCCGGCTTCGGAATCAGGCGTGGCAGCGTAGCGCTGCCGACGCCGCGCGCCGCTTGAGCATCGGCGACAGACGACGAGCCGAGAAGCTAGCTCATCGGGCGGGCGGGCACGCCGAGCAGTGGTGGTTGTCGCTGTAGACCCGATCATCTGCCTCCAGCGGGGTTGCGCTGTGCACAGACACGTGAGAAGTCCGTAAACTCTTCCGGCGTGACCGAATCCACGCCCTCCGCCACGTCGAACGAGTCTCCTGGTTCCGCTGAGCAAGCTCTGCCCACCGTCTACGACCCCGGGGCGGTGGAGGCTCCGGTATACGAGCGGTGGGTGGAGCGTGGGTACTTCGAGGCCGACGACACCAGCGACAAACCGCCGTTCTGCATCGTGATCCCGCCGCCGAACGTCACCGGCAGCCTGCACCTGGGCCACGCCTTCGAGCACACCCTGATCGACGCGCTGATCCGGCGCCGCCGTATGCAGGGGTACGAGGCGCTGTGGATGCCGGGCATGGACCACGCCGGCATCGCCACCCAGAACGTCGTCGAGCGTGAGCTCGCGAAGGAAGGCGTGTCCCGGCATGACCTCGGCCGCGAGGCGTTCGTCGAGAAGGTGTGGGAGTGGAAGGAGCGCTCCGGCGGCATGATCCTCGGCCAGATGCGCCGCCTCGGTGACGGCGTGGCGTGGAGCCGGGAGCGATTCACCATGGACGACGGGCTCTCCCGCGCCGTCCAGACCATTTTCAAGCGGCTGTACGACGACGAGCTGATCTACCGCGCCGAGCGGATCATCAACTGGTGCGTCCGCTGCCACACGGCGCTGTCCGACATCGAGGTGGAGCACAGCGACGACGAGGGCGAGCTCATCTCGATCCGCTACAGCGACGACGTGGTCGTGGCCACCACCCGGGCGGAGACGATGCTCGGTGACACCGCCGTCGCCGTCCACCCCGACGACGAGCGGTACCAGCACCTGATCGGCACCGAGGTGGAGCTGCCGCTGACCGGGCGGAAGATCCCGGTCATCGCCGACGCGCACGTCGACCCCTCGTTCGGCAGCGGCATGGTCAAGGTGACCCCGGCGCACGACCCGAACGACTTCGAGATCGGCCGCAGGCACGACCTGCCGCAGCTGACGATCATGGACGAGCGAGGAGTGATCACGGCCTCGGGACCGTTCGAAGGGCTGGATCGATTCGAGGCCCGCCCGGCGGTCGTCGCCGCGCTGCGCGAGCAGGGCCGGATCGTCTCCGAGAAACGGCCCTACCTGCATGCGGTCGGGCACTGTTCGCGCTGCAAGACCGTCGTCGAGCCTCGGCTGTCCCTGCAGTGGTGGGTGCGCGTCGGTCCGCTGGCGAAGGCGGCCGGCGACGCCGTCCGGGACGGACGGGTGGCGATCCACCCGAAGTCGATGGAGTCGCGCTGGTTCGGGTGGGTGGACGACATGCACGACTGGTGCATCTCCCGGCAGCTGTGGTGGGGCCACCGCATCCCGGTCTGGTACGGACCGGACGGCGAGGTGGTCTGCGTCGGTCCCGACGACGAGCCGCCCAGCGGTGAGGGGTGGCAGCAGGACGAGGACGTGCTGGACACGTGGTTCTCGTCGGCGCTGTGGCCGTTCTCCACCCTCGGCTGGCCGGACGAGACGCCGGCACTGGCGAAGTTCTATCCGAACCAGGTCCTGGTCACCGGCTACGACATCCTGTTCTTCTGGGTCGCCCGGATGATGATGTTCGGACTGTACGCGAACGCCGACAACGGCCCCGAGCGCGCGATTCCTTTCCACACCATCGCCCTGCACGGCATGGTCCGGGATAAGCACGGCAAGAAGATGTCGAAGTCGTTCGGCAACGCGGTGGACCCGCTGGAATGGATGGACGCCTACGGGTCGGACGCGCTGCGGTTCACGCTGGCCCGGGGTGCCAACCCGGGCGTCGACGTGCCGATCGGCGAGGACTGGGTGCAGGCGTCGCGGAACTTCTGCAACAAGCTGTGGAACGCCACCAGGTTCGCGTTGATGAGCGGCGCGAAGGTCGGCGAGCTTCCGCCGGCGGAGCAGCTCTCGGCTCCGGATCGGTGGATTCTCTCCCGGCTGCACGCCACCCTTGCCGAGGTCGATGCCTTCTACGAGGACTACCAGTTCGCCAAGGCCTGTGACGCGCTGTACCACTTCGCGTGGGACGAGTTCTGCGACTGGTACGTTGAGCTGGCGAAGACCCCGCTGAACGAGGGCGGCGACGCAGCCGAGCGGACGCGGCTGGTGCTGGGCCACGTACTCGATCACCTGCTGCGGATGCTGCACCCGGTCACCCCGTTCGTCACCGAGGTGTTGTGGACCACGCTGACCGGGGACGAATCCGTCGTCGTGGCGACGTGGCCGGTTGCGGACGCCGATGCCCATAGCGACGCCGTGGCCGAGTCCGGTGTCGAGGAGTTGAAGCGGCTGGTCACCGAGATCCGGCGATTCCGCAGCGACCAAGGGCTCAAGCCGGGGCAACGGGTGGCTGCGCGGCTGGACGGTATGGCCGGCGTGCCGGCCGCGCACGAGGCCGAGATCCGCTCCCTGACACGGTTGAACACGCCGGACGAGGGGTTCACGTCGTCGGCGTCGCTGACCGTGGGCGGCGTGACCATCGAATTGGACCTGTCCGGGGCGGTCGATGTCGAGGCGGAACGCAAGCGGCTCACCAAGGATCTCGCCGCCGAGCGGAAGGCCCTCGAGCAGTCCGACCGCAAGCTGGGCAACGAGCAGTTTCTCGCCAAGGCGCCTGAAGCAGAGGTGGAGAAGGTGCGCGCCCGCCGCGCCACCGCCGAGGCCGAGATCGCTCGCCTCGAGGCTCAGCTAGATCGCCTGGCTGCGCGCTGACGGGGGCACGCGCGCACACCCTGCGCACCTGCGTCGGTCGGCGCTGCACCAAGGTTCCACGAGGTTGTGATGATGCCGGTCGAGACAGCACACCGTGGAGGCATGGTGTCGTTGTGCCGGCAGTGTGGAAGCTTGGTGTTGCTGCGCGAGGCGGGATCGGAGCGAACCGACCGGAACCGACGGTTGTGTGAGAGATTGGTGAGTTGTGAGCAAACCTGACTTCGAGGCCGTCCAGCAGGCGCTGCGGACACGGTGGCCCGAGTCCAAGCTTGAGCCGTCCCTGGACCGCATCCGTGATCTGCTCGACGTTCTCGGTAATCCGCAGCAGGTGTTCTCGACCATCCACGTCGCGGGGACGAACGGGAAGACGTCGACGGCGCGGATGGTCGACGAGTTGCTGCGTGAGCTCAACCTGCGGACGGGACGATTCACCAGTCCGCACCTGGTCTCGGTGACCGAGCGCATCGTCGTCGACGGCGAGCCGATCAGTGAGGAACGGTTTGCCGAGGTCTACGCCGAGGTGGAACCGTTTCTGGGCATCGTGGACGCGAAGCAGGACGTGCCGCTTTCGTTCTTCGAGGTACTGGTGGCGATGGCGTACGCCGCCTTCGCGGATGCACCGGTCGAGGTTGCGGTGATCGAGGTGGGCATGGGCGGCACGTGGGACGCCACGAACGTCGCCGACGGCAAGGTCAGCGTCGTCACCCCGATCTCGCTCGATCACATGGACTACCTCGGCGACTCGATGGAGGCGATCGCCGGGGAGAAGGCCGGTGTGATCAAGCCAGGCTCGTTCACGCTTCTGGCCGGCCAGGAACAGGAGGCGGCCGAGGTGCTGCTGACCCGGGTCGGGGAGGTGGGCGCAACTGTCGCCCGGGCCGGCGTGGAGTTCGGCGTACGCGACCGGGAGATGGCGGTCGGCGGCCAGATGTTGCAGCTGCAGGGGCTGACCGGCCCGTACGACGACGTGTTCCTGCCGCTGCACGGTGCGCATCAGGCGGACAACGCGGCGCTCGCGCTGGCGGCCGTGGAGGCGTTCGTCGGCGGTGGACGGGAAGGGCTTGCGGTCGAGGCTGTGCAAGCCGCTTTCGCCCGGGTGAGCTCGCCAGGGCGGTTGGAGGTGCTCCGGCGCGGGCCAGTGGTGCTGGTGGACGCCGCACACAATCCGGCCGGTGCGTCGGCACTGGCGGCCTCGTTGTCCGAGGAGTTCGCGACGACCGCATTGGTGGCCGTCGTGGCTGTCCTGGAAGACAAGGACGTGGAGGGGATACTCGCCGCGTTGGAGCCGGTGGTGCAGTCGGTGGTGGTGACCTCGAACTCCTCGCCGCGCTGCCTGCCGCCGCAGGCGGTGGCGCGGGTGGCCGTGGACGTCTTCGGCGAGGACCGTGTTCACCAGGCGTCGCCGTTGCCGGAGGCGGTCGATGTCGGGCTGACGCTCGCCGAGCGGGCCGGTTCACTGGGCGGACACGGAGTGGTGATCACCGGATCTGTTGTCACCGCCGGTGATGCCCGGGCGAGTTTCGGAGTCGAATCGTGAACCGGATCGCATCCTCGATCCTCGGTATCGAGATGATCGTGGTGCTGCTGGCCGTGCCGGTGGCGATCAACCTCTCGGATGTCTCGACGACGGCGGGCTGGGTGTCGGCCGCGATCGTGGCGCTGCTGTGCTTCGCCGGTGCGGCGACGGTGCGACGAGGTCGACGGGGCTACATGATCGGGTCGGCGGCGCAGGTGGGTGCGATCGCCATGGGCTTCGTGGTGCCGATGATGTTCGTTCTGGGCGGGATCTTCACCCTGATGTGGTTCATGCTGCTCCGGCTGGGCCCGGAGGTGGAACGGCGAAGCGCCGAGCGAGCGGAGTGAACACCGAGGGACGAGTGTGTTCGCGGAGTGAGTGAGAAGCTGAGCGTGACTGGGGTGGGTGGAACGGCGAGGCGCCGAGCGAGCGGAGTGAACGCCGAGGGACGAGTGTGTTCGCGTAGTGAGTGAGAAGCTGAGCGTGACTGGGGTGGGCGGAGCGGCGAGGCGCCGAGCGAGCGGAGTGAACGCCGAGGGACGAGCGGGCGTTCGCTTCAGTGGGCGCGAGAGCGTCGGCGAGCGCGTTCGTGTAGCGAGCGTGTAGCCCAGCATGGCTACTCTACACATGCGGTGTGACCTTCACCGCGCCGTGACATCGCGGTTGACGTATTGTGCATGTTGGATCACGACGACTTGAAGATCAACTAATCGCAGGATAAGGTCACGTTCGCGAAATAGCGAATGACATAGGGAGTATGGCCATAACGACACCGCATGTCGCTGATGAGGCGGCAGACCGTCAACGCGCCCGCGAACAGCGTGGCATCCGACGTACAGCCGCTGTCGCGCAGGCCGACCGTCTTCCCGCGCCTCCACGGCAGCGGCGGCCCGCGCTGGCTGCCCTGGCCGTCTTGCTCATCGTGGGTGGCGCCACGGTCGCTGCCCTCCTCGCCATCCGGGCCGACGAGCGCGTGGGGGTGCTCATCATGGAGCAACCGATCGCGCCCGGCCAGCAGATCACCGAAGCGCACCTGGGCACAACGCAGGTCGCATCCGAGGGAACGCGTCTCATTCCGGCCTCGCAACTGGACCAGGTGGTGGGAAGTTACACCACCGTCCGGATCGAACAGGGTCAGCTTCTGGACACCTCCATGATCGGGGGAAGCGGGATGCTGACCGACGGACATGTCGCCGTCGGTGCGTCGCTGGCCGCCGGCCGGTACCCGGCCAGCGGCTTGATGGCCGGCGACGTGGTCAACCTCGTCGGCGTCAGTTCTGACGGCTCCGGCGAGGTGATCGCGGAAGAGGTCCGGGTCAGCTCCACCACCGGCTCGGAGGGTGATGTGGTCAGCGGTGGCGGCATCATGGCCACCTTCATCATCCCCAGCGCCGATGCGGCCACGGTGGCTGCCCGTGCGTTCAATGAGAGTCTGGCCGTGGTGCTCGTCGAACGTGGTGGCTCGCTGAGCGACGAGACCGAGGAGTGACGCGGCGTGTTGATCGCTTTCGCTTCGGCGAAGGGTGCGCCGGGCGTCACCACGACGGTCAACGTACTGGGTGACATCTGGCCCACCGATGTCCTGGCGGCGGATCTGGATCCCGCCGGCGGCGATTTCGCACTGCGCCACCGTTCACCTGCCGGTGCGCCGATCGATCCGGAGCGCGGAGTCCTATCCCTGGCGGCGGCTGCGCGTCGCGGCGTCGCGCAGACCGAACTCGCGGGACATGTGCAGACGATCGACGGCGGACTCGACGTGATCGCCGGTATCTCGCGGCCGGAACAGATGACCGGGTTCGGCCCGGCTTGGCCGGCGATGGCGCACAGCCTGCGCGGCTCCGGCGTCGACGTGCTCGCGGACTGCGGGCGGGTCACGCCGGGCACGCCGGTGATGCCGGTCCTGTCGGCGGCCGATGCGGTGGTGTTCGTGACTCGACCGTCGGTCGAGTCCTACGCCCACCTCCGTGAGCGCCTGCGTTGGCTGGCGGAACCACTGCAGATCGGGCGCAGCGGGAGCGTGCCGGTCGGTGTGATCTTGGTGGCGCCATCCTCGGACTCGACCGCAGAACGTGACCTCGATCGGCTTCTGCAGTACGCGCAGTTGCAGGTCTCCGTGCTCGGCCGGCTGGCCGAAGATCCGAAGGCCGTGGCGGGGTTGACCGGCCAGTCGAGCCGGCGGCTCGACCGCAGCCTGCTGATCCGATCGGCGCGACAGGTGGTTCTGGCGGTGCGTGGGTTGGCTTCTCATGGCTTGACGACGGCGGCGGGGAAGTAGATGGTTCAGGACCTGGTTCGGCGGTTGCGCGAAGAGGTAGCCGACACGCTCGCGCGGCAACGCCGCGACGACGCAGCGAACGGTGTCGCGCCGATGACCGCGGAAGACGAGCGCCAGTTCGCTCGCGCGGTGATCGCTCGCGTCATGGAGAGTCATGCCCGGGCGGAGATCGCCGCCGGCCGGACCCCTCCGAGCGCCGAGGAGGAGGAAGAGATCTCCTCCGGCATCCACGCCGCGCTGTTCGGTGTGGGGCGGCTGCAGCCGCTGCTCGACGACCCAGAGGTGGAGAACGTCGATATCAATGGCTGCGACAACGTCTTCATCCAGTATGCCGACGGCCGCGAGGTGGTCGGCGCCCCCGTGGCCGAGAGCGACGACGAGCTGGTCGAGCTGGTGCAAGTGCTGGGCGCCTACTCGGGACTGGCGAGCCGGCCGTTCGACTCCGCGAACCCGCAGCTCGATCTGCGGCTTCCGGACGGTAGCCGGCTTTCCGCCGTCATGGACGTGTGCGCCCGCCCGGCCGTGTCCATCCGGCGGTCACGGCTGGCCAAGGTGCACCTGGACGAGCTGCTGTCCTACGGCACGGTGACCGAGGAACTCGCGGCGTTCCTGTCGGCGGCGGTCACCGCGCGGAAGAACATCATGATCGCCGGGGCGACGAACGCCGGCAAGACCACCCTGCTGCGTGCGTTGGCGAACGAGATCTCGCCGAGTGAACGGCTCATCACCGTCGAGCGTGCCCTGGAGCTCGGGCTCGGCGAATTCCCCGACCTGCACCCCAACGTGGTCGCGTTCGAGGAGCGGCTGCCCAACTCCGAAGGCATGGGTGCGATCACCATGGCTGAGCTGGTGCGGCGTAGCCTGCGGATGAACCCGAGCCGGGTGATCGTCGGCGAGGTGCTCGGCGACGAGATCGTCACCATGCTCAACGCGATGAGCCAGGGCAACGACGGTTCCCTCTCCACCATCCACGCCAACAGCTCGATCGAGGTGTTCAACCGGATCTCCACGTATGCGATCCAGTCGGTGGAGCGGCTCCCGGTGGACGCGACCATGATGCTGATCGCCGGGGCGATCGACTTCGTGGTCTTCGTCGAGAAGCGCAACGAATACGCCGAAGGCGGACGGTTGCGCCGGTTCGTGTCCAGCGTCCGCGAGATCAACGGCGTCGACGGACGGGTCCTGTCCAGCGAGGTCTTCGCCCGGGGGCCGGACGGGGTGGCCGTGCCGGCCGCGCCGGTCAGCTGCCTCGACGAGCTGGTAGCCGTCGGATACCAGCCCCAGGTGGCGGTCGAATGGACCGGCTGACACCGACTTTCCTCCTCATCGTCCTCCTCGGCATGGTGGCCGGAGGGGGCGTGCTGCTGTTGATCGTCGCGATTCGGGGTGTCGAGGTACGGCCCCGCACGTCGCCCGCGAACCGTCGCACGTTGATCGAGCGGCTCGGACGGCAGAGCCTGCTCGGCGCGGGCACGGCCGTGCTGGTGCTGGTGCTGACGCGGTGGCCGGTCGCCGCCGTGGGCGCGGGCGGGCTGGTCGCGGCGTGGCCGATGCTCTTCGGCGGCGGCAAGGCCGAGAAGGAGGCGATCTCGCGGCTGGAAGGGTTGGCGTCGTGGACGGAGTCGCTGCGGGACACCATCGCCGGTGCCGTCGGCCTGGAACAGGCGATCCCGGCGACGGTGTACGCCGCGGCGCCATCCATCCAGCCGCAGTTGCGACTGCTGGCCGATCGGCTCCGGATCCGCGTGCCGATGCCCGAGGCACTGCACCGGTTCGCCGACGATCTGGATGATCCCAGCGCCGACCTCGTCGTCGCGTCGCTGATCCTCAACTCTCGCCTGCGCGGTCCCGGCCTGCGTCATGTGCTGAGCTCGCTGGCCGATTCCGCGCGCGCCGAGCTCGACATGCGGCAACGGGTGTTCGCCGGGCGAGCCAGCACGCGACGGTCCGTGCAGATCGTCGTGGGGGTCAGCGTGGCGTTCATGGTCGGATTGTCGGTGCTCAACCGCGACTACGTGGAGCCCTACGGCGACCCGGTCGGACAGGTCGTGCTGGCTATTGTGGTGGCGATGTTCGCGCTCGGCTTCATGTGGATGCGGCGCCTGTCGGACATCGAGGTCCCCGGCCGATTCCTGGTGACCACCGCCGCCGGCGAGACGGAAGCCAGGGGGCGGTCATGACCTTGATTCTGCTGGCGGGAGCCGCGGTCGGCCTCGGTGTCCTGCTGCTGGGCCTGGTCTTCTACCAGCCGAAGGCGAACCCGGCGGCGACGCTCGCCCGGCTCGACCAGGAGCGTGGGCGTGCCCGTCAGGAACGCATCACGGCGGCGTCGTTCGACCCGCGTCAGCTCCGCGAGTCGAAGTCGCTACGGAAGTTCGGCGGCAGGCTGCGCGGGATACTCGACGGGATCGGGCTGGACCTGGGCGGACTGCGCAGCGACCTGTCGCTGCTGAACCGCACCCTGGAAGCGCACCTGGCCGTGACCGTGCTGGCGGCGCTGGGCGGATTCCTGCTGCCGATCGTGGTGGATGTCCTGCTGGTGGTGTTCGGGACGGGCTACGGCTTCACGACCTCGTTCGGGGCAGGCGTCCTGGTCGCGCTCATCGCCGCGGCCGTGCCGACGCTGCAGGTGCGGTCGAGGGCTGCTGATCGTCGGCGCGACTTCCGGCACGTGGTGGGATCGTTCCTCGATCTGGTCGCCATGAACCTGGCGGGCGGCCGTGGCGTCCCGGAGGCGCTGTCGGCGGCGGCCGGCCTGAGCGACGGCTGGGCCATGACGAGGATCCGCGACACGCTGCTGACGGCCCGGCTGCACGGGGTCACGCCGTGGGCGGCACTGGGCGAGCTCGGCGACGAGATCCGGATCGAGGAGCTGCGCGATCTGGCGGCCGCGCTGGCCCTGGTCGCCGAGGACGGAGCGAAGGTGCGCGAGTCCCTCGCCGCGCGGGCGAGCTCGCTGCGCCGTCGCGAGCTCGCGGAGGTCGAGGGCAAGGCGGGTGAGCGGTCTCAGTCGATGCTCGTCGCCCAGCTCCTGCTGTGCTTGGGGTTCTTGATCTTCCTTCTCTATCCCGCCTTGGTGAGTGTGCTGGAAGGAGCGTGACGGAGGGGCTGTCTGCCGTCATTGAGCGGATATCTTCGAGTAACGGCCGGTATTACGATCGTTGCACCACAACTTTTCAGGAGAGTCTCAGCATGAGTACATATCTTCCCCCGTCCAGCCCGCACGGCTACCTGGTGCTGCTGCTGCAGGCGAGGCTCGAGCGGGCACGGGCCTCCTCAGAGCGTGGCGCTTCCGCCATGGAGTTCGTGATCATCACCGCCGTGCTGGTGGCGCTGGCCGCCGCCGTCGGTGTGATCATCTACAACATGGTGACCGACAAGGCGGAGAACATCGAGATCCCGGATACGCCGGGAGGAAACCCCTGATCCCGTCATGCTGACCCGGCTCCGCTCGCAGCGTGGTGCTAGCGCCATCGAGATGGCGATCTACACGCCGATCATGTTCTTCGTGATCTTCCTGACGATCCAATTCGCGTTGCACTACCACGGCGGTCAGGTGGCCCACGCCGCGGCTCGTGAGGGTGCCCGGATAGCCCGGCAATCCGGTGGGGATCTCGCCGCGGCGCAGACTCGCGCCGCAGAGTACGCAGCTGCGGTGGGAGGCGGTCAGCTGACGGACGTCGAGGTCGACGCCGTGAACGTGGACGGTACCTACGTCCGCGTCGAGGTCTGCGGTCGCGCCAAGGAGATCATCAAGGACATCACTCCCCGCGTGTGTCGGCACGCCGAGGGACCGATCGAGGAGTTCCGCCCTGACCTCTGAGCGCCTATCCGGAGCAGGCTCGGCGAGCCTGCGGCGCCGGGAACGAGGCTCGATGGCCGTCGAGGTCGTCCTCCTGGCGCCGGTGCTGGTCGCGGTCATCCTGCTGATCGTCGGCTTCGGCCGCTACGTCGACCGGCAGGGCGACGTCGATGCCGCGGCTCGAGAGGCCGCCCGCGCCGCGTCGTACGAGCGGGACTTCGCGTCGGCGCAGGCGGCCGCGCGGCAAGCCGCCATCCGCGCGCTCCCATCCGGTCTCTCCTGTGCGCCGGCCGACCTGAGCGGCAGCGACTTCTCCGCCGGAGGAACGGTGAACGTGCGCGTGAGCTGCCGGGTGGACTTCTCCGAGCTGGGCTTCGTCGGCTTCCCGGGCAGCGCCACCCTCGAGGGCCGTAGCGCGGCGCCCCTCGACCAGTATCGGAGGACGTCGTGAGCGCGCGGTTCGGTCCTGCCCGCCTCGTATCGGACCAGCGAGGTTCGGTGAGCGCGCTGGTCGTCGTGTTGATCGTGATGCTGTTCGCGGTGGCGGGGCTGGTCTATGACGGCGGCCGGGCGATCAACGCGCGCCAGCAGGCCTTCGACGACGCCGAGCAGGCGGCGCGCGCCGGGGCCGACCAGATCGACGTGGACCTCTTCCGCGGAAGCGGCATCGTCCGGGTGATCCCTGCCGAAGCCGACGCCGCGGCGCGGGAGTTTCTGGCCAACCTTCCCGGATACAGCTATGACGATATCGTGATCGAGGTGACCGGCGACAGCGCTGTGCGGGTCGAAGTCGGGCGCACGGTGCCCACCGGGCTGCTGGGTTTGGTCTTCGTTGACAGCTTCGACGTGCATGGTTCTGCTGAGGCACAACCTGACGTGGGAATCCTTGGAGGAGGACCGTGAACCAGGTCGACGACCAACTCCCGCCCCCACCACCGCCCCCGCCGCCGGTAGGCATGGCCGGTACGGCGAGCACGACCGGTAGCGGCGAAGTCCGGGAACGGGGACCGCAGCGGTTCCAACGGGCCGATCCGTCCGCCCGCACGGAACGCAGCCTGCCCGCGGCCTTCGGCGCGGGCTTCGCGTTGCTGGCCCTGGTGGTCGGGGTGCCGGTCGGGCTGTTGCTTCTGGCAGGTCCGCCTCCGGTGCCGACCTCGTGGCCGACCCGGGACGATCTGACCGCGGCCATCGGGGTCGAGCAGCTGGTCGGCGTCCTGATGTGGATCGTCTGGCTGGCGTGGCTGCAGTTCACCGTGTGTGTGCTGGTCGAGCTCCGCAGCGCGGTGCGCGGTGTCGGTATCCCCTCCCGGGTGCCGATGTCCTCAGCGTCCCAGCGGATGGCGCGCCTGCTGGTCGGCGCCGTCATGCTGGCGGTGACCGCGGTGGGTCAGGCCAGTGCCGCCGTTCCGGCGACGATGCCCGAGGCTCCGTCGTCCGTCCAGTCCGCCACATACCAGGCCGACGCCGCCGCGACCGCGGACGACTCCGCCGGCGTGCAGGCGACGGTGCACGGCAGCGACGAGCAAGCGGATGCGAAGCAGCGTGACTCCGGGCCTTCGGACCGCGCGGTGTACCGGCTCGGGGACATGGTGCTGGACCCTGACGACGGCAAGGAGCTGCTCGGGAAGAAGGTGTACGTGGTCCAGCCGCCGGAGGGCAGGTACCACGACAATCTGTGGGACATCGCGGAACGGACGCTGGGCGAGGGGCGGCGCTATTCGGAGATCTTCGAGCTGAACAAGGGCCGCACCCAGCCCGACGGGCACGAGTTGTCGCTGGCGCGGCTGATCTACCCGAATTGGCTCATCGTCCTTCCCGAGGACGCCGTCGGCGTCGACACGGTGACGTACGACGAGCCGGAGGCCGAGACCGAGCCGGAGGCGGACGCGCCCGTGTCGCCGGAGCGGGCGGAGGGAACGGACGAGACGGACGCGTCCACGTCGGACGGCGAGCGCGGAGCACATGTCGACCAGGGCGCCGGCGACGGCTCCGGCACGCAGACGGAACGGGACCTGCTCGGTGTCGGGTTCGACCGCACCCCGTCCGAACAGGGCGCCGAGGGCCAGGTATCGGACGCTGCGGGTGGGTGGACCGCGCACGCCGAGCTGGTGGGCGCCGGTCTGCTCGGGGCCGGGTTGCTCGCCTCGATCGAGGTGGTGCGGCGTCGCCGCCGGATGCCCGAACCGTCGGGCGACGGTGTGGAAGCCGAGGTGGCGCTGCGGATCGGCGCGGATCCGGACCGCGCGAGGTGGCTCGATCACGCGTTGCGTTCGTTGGCGGCGGCGTGCCGGGATGCCGGACTCTCGCTGCCCGCGTCGTACGCCGCCGTCGTCGACGATCAGAGCGTGGAGCTCCTCCTGGCCCCGCCACGTGAGCAGGCACCGCAGCCCTGGAGCGTCGCGGACGGCGGGCGGCGGTGGCTGCTCAGGCGCGAGACGGTGGCCGCCTCGGCGGAAGGGCGTTCGCGGCCGGGCGCGCCGGCGCCTTACCCCGGTCTGGTCTCGCTGGGCCGGGACGGCGATCGGGACGTCCTGCTCGACCTCGAAGCCGCGGGTGGACCCATCAGCATCGGCGGCGATCCGGCCGCCGCCTTCGAGGTCGCCACCGCCGTCGCCGTGGAGCTGGCCACGAACTGCTGGTCGGACCGGCTGCGGGTGACCGCCGCCGCCATGCCTGACGAGCTGACCGTCTTCGACCCGGAACGGCTGCGTGTGGTCGAGGACCTGGCGGAAGCGCTGCCGGAACTCCGGACTCGCCGGGCGGCCGGCGAGGCACCGGATGTGTTGAGGGGCCGGCTGCGGCCGGACGGTGACGGCGTCTGGACGGCGGAGTACGTCGTGTCCGGCTCCGCGCCGGACGGCGAGCTCATGACGGAGCTGGCCGAGCTGACCGACTCGGCCGGCCGGTCCCCGGTGGGTGTGGTGTGTGCGGGTGAGTTCGCCGGTGCACGCTGGCGGTTGTCCGTCGACTCGGCGGGGTCACTCCAGATCCCCGTGCTCGGTGTGAACGTCCGGGCCAACCGGTTGTCCTGGCGGAGTGTCGAGGCGCTCGCGGATCTCGTGGCGCCGGCTCCCTCCGGCGACGGGCCTCAGAGCCCTGGCGGCCAGACAGGGTGGCTACCGGATGTGCGCCCGGAGGTCCCCACACCGCCGGCGGAGCTGGACGTCGCCGATCTGGCCACGGCTCCGGTCCGGGTGTTCATCCTCGGGCCGGCCGAGGTGCAGGCGAACCGTCCGATCGCCGACGACCGACGGGAGCTGGCCACCGAGATCGTCGTCTACCTGGCCCTGCACCGCGACGGGGTGCATCCGGCGGTGCTGTCGGCGTCGATCTGGCCACGTGGGGTGGGCACCTCGGTGCTGGACGCCACGCTCGACCGGGTCCGGCAGTGGCTGGGCACGGATCCGGAGGGCTCGCCGTACCTGCTCGAGACGCCGGACGGCCGGCTCAAACTCAGCGAACGAGCGCTGCTGGACTGGGACGTCGTCTGTAGCCTGCTGCGACGTTCCCGGCGGGCGCAGCGGGTCCAGGAGGAGATCGACCTGCTGAGCAAGGCCCTGCGGGTCGCCCGCGGCCCGGTCCTGACCGAGCGACCGACCGGTCGTTACTCGTGGCTGGCGCGGGCACGCGTGGAACGGGTCGCCACCGACGTGCTGGTCGACGCGGCCCACCGGCTGTCCGCCCTGTACTGGGACGGTGGCGATCCCGGTGCGGCGAGCGCCGCCGCGTCGGCCGGTCTGCGGGTTCGGCCCGGAGAGCAGCTGCTGTGGCGGGATCTGTTGCAGGCGCGGCACGCCGTGGATGGCTCCGGCGGGCTGGCGACGGCCGCCGCCGAGATGTCGGCCATGCTGCGGGCTATCGGTGTCGCGGACCTCTCGCCGGAGACGGAGGCGCTACTGGAGGAACTCTCTCCGGGATCGAGCCGTCAGATGTGGGCACCGGATGGCCGTGATTCTGCCTGACCTGGACAATCGCGCGCCGGTATAGCGGAATTGTAGTCTGACGTCGGCCGTGTTGTTGTTGCGTGCACATTGACCGGTAAGCTCAGCGCTGTCACGTCCTGCCGTCTGGGTCGTGACTAACTATCGATATAGGGAGTTTCAACATGGCTGTAGGCGCAGAGCTGCAGACGCTGCAGGAGCTCTACCGGACCTTCAACGCGAAGGCGGAGGACGCGCAGGGCATCAAGGACAGCGTCGACGGCGGGATCGAGGCCACGGTGTGGGAGGGTACCTACGCGACCCAGTTCCGGGAGGCGTGGGACACCTACAAGAGCAACCTTGACACCCTGCGGCAGGCCCTTGAGGACGCGGCGCAGGACGTGCTCACCAACCACAACAACATGGCCGAGGCGTTCGGAGAGCCGGACCGCCTTCCCTGATATCGCTGTACCCGGGCAGAGTTGTCCGGCAACGTCGTGGCCCGTATCCGTTCAGGGTGCGGGCCACGATCGTGCCGATACCATGCTGATGAGTGCTTGAGATCCTTCTTCAGGCAGGGGACGGTACGTGCGGTTATTGCTGAGCGCCATCGCATCGAGGGGCGGAGAAGCGGTCGACCTCGCGGTCGACTGCGACGAGAACGCCACGGTGCGGGACGTCGCACGCCATATCGCGGCGCAGATCGCTCCGGCCACGACGGAACCACAGATCATCCGCACCGTCGGGCACCTGGGTCTGGTCGACGACGGCATGAGCACCGACACCGATCTTGCCGTGCCGCCGGTACTGTACCTGGGCGCCCGGCCGCTGGACCCGGACCAGCTGGTCAGCGCATCCCCGCTGCGCAACGGTGCGCTGGTTGGGCTCGACTGTCCGCTGACCGACGTCTTCGGCGAGCGCACCGGAGTGATCGAGCTCCGCACGGTGTCGGGCATCGGCGCCGGGCAGGTGGACAGCCTGGCGCCGGGCAGCTATACGGTCGGCACCGGACGCGCGTCGGCCGTCAAGGTGCATGACCCGGACCTCCCGGCCACCGCCTTCAGCCTCGATGTCAGCCTCGACGGCACGGTGACGATCACGCCGGATCCCGCGATCGTCGGCGAGGTCATCCAGCCACCGGACCGCGAGTTCCGCCTGGACGGACCGATCATCATCCCCAAGCAGGAGGGGGAGCGGAAGAAGAAGCGGAAGCCACGGCGGAAGCGCCGGTACAAGAAACTGATGAAGGAGCTCGAGCGGCTCAAGAGCCCGCACCTGACCATCGCGCCCGAGGAGGATCGGCCGTTCGCGCACCTCGACCGGGTCCCGCTGGACGGGCCCACGGTGTGGAAGCCGGGCACGGCGCTCGTGGTGGGTGAGGTGATGTTCGAGCTTGCCGTCCCGGCCGAGCCGGACGCCTCGTTGTCGGAGAGCCCCGGCGGCGTCACCCTGGATTACAACCGTCCGCCTCGGCTGTTGCCGCCGCCGCGGCAGACCGACTTCCGATTGCCCAGCGAGCCGCAGAAACCGCGGAAGTCACCGCTGCCGTGGGCCATGGCGCTCGGCCCGGTGGTCATGGGCGGGACGATGTTCCTGCTGATCCGCTCTCCGTACAGCCTGATGATCATGCTGCTCGCACCGATCATGTTGATCGCCCGGCAGAGCAACAGCAAGAAGGAACGACGCGGCAGTTACGCGGCGCAGATGGAGAACTACGTCGAGCGGCTGCAACGCATCAGCACGCAGGCCTACGAGGCGCTCGTGCGGGAGCGTGGCGCACGCCGCCGGGACATGCCCGATCCGGCGTCCTTGCTGCTGTTCGCCACCGGGCCGCGCGCACGGCTGTGGGAACGACGGCGGACCGATCCGGACTGGCTGCGGGTACGCGTCGGCACCGCGGACATCCCCAGCGAGGTCAAGCTGACCGATCCGGCGCGCGACGACCATGAGCGCGACCTGCGCTGGACCGCGCCCGACGTACCGGTGGGTGTGGACATGGCTGCCGCCGGTGTGACCGGGGTCGCCGGACCGGACGAGAACCGGACGCTGGTGGCGGAGTGGATGGTGGCGCAGGCGGCGGCGCTGCACAGCCCGGCCGATCTCGACATCGTCGTGCTGTCCGATCCTGACGGAGACGAGGCGTGGAGCTGGGTGCGATGGTTGCCGCATGCGCGCCGGGGCGACGACGCGGACGTCATCGCCGGCGTCGGCGTCGACGAGGAGACCACGAACCGACGGGTGTCGGAGCTGATGGCCGTCATGGAGGCACGCAAGGCGGCGCGTGAGGAGAACCGCGGCGGGCTCAGCGGCGGCATCGCCGGCCGCGACGTCAGTTTCTCGCCGATGCTCGTCGTGCTGGACGGCGCCCGGCGCATCCGGCTGATCCCCGGATTGGTCACGTTGCTGCGCGACGGTCCGTCGGTGGGCATGCTGTTCCTCTGCATCGACACCGAAGAGCAGCAACTCCCGGAGGAATGCCAAGCGGTGATCCGCGTCGGCCCGGGCAACTCGTCGACGGTGCGGGTCAGCCAGGCCGAAACCGTCGAAGGCGTCCGGGTCGATCTGGTGCCCGCGGGCTGGTGCGAGCGGCTGGGTCGTGCGCTCGCTCCGATCAAGGACGTCAGCGTGGAGGACCTGTCCTCCACGCTGCCCGCCTCCAGCCGTCTGCTCGACATCCTGCGCCTGGACCCGGTCACGCCGGACGCGATCGAGCGCTGGTGGACCAGCGTGGGGCGTGCCACCAGGGTCGCGATCGGGGAGAACGCCGACGGGCCGTTCTCGATCGATGTCAAGGCCGACGGTCCGCACGGCCTGGTGGCCGGTACCACGGGCTCTGGAAAGTCGGAGCTGCTGCAGACCATCATCGCGTCGCTGGCGGTGGCCAACCGGCCGGACGAGTTCACGTTTGTGCTCGTCGACTACAAGGGCGGGGCGGCATTCAAGGACTGCAACCGGCTGCCGCACACGGTCGGCATGGTCACCGACCTGGACGGGCACCTGACCACGCGCGCACTGGCCAGCCTCGCCGCAGAGCTGCACCGTCGCGAGCATCAGCTGGCCGATGCCGGTGCGAAGGACATCGAGGATTACCTGGCGGGCCGAGGGCCCGACGACCCGCCGATGCCGCGGCTGATGATCGTCATCGACGAGTTCGCCGCTCTGGTCGCTGAGCTGCCGGACTTCGTGAAGGGCCTGGTCGACATCGCACGGCGGGGCCGTTCGCTCGGTGTCCATCTGATCCTCGCCACGCAGCGGCCGGCGGGGGTGGTGAGCGCGGAGATCAAATCCAACACCAACCTGCGGATCGCACTGCGGGTCACCGACCGGACCGACAGCCAGGACGTCATCGAGTCGCCGGAGTCGGCGGAGATCCCCAAATCCCTGCCGGGCCGCGGATATGCCCGGCTCGGACACTCGTCATTGGTCCAGTTCCAATCGTCGCGGGTGGGTGGCCGGCCGCCGTCGCCCGACGCCTCCGTCTCGATCGGCCTGCGTGAACTCTCCTGGGAGAGCATCGGCCGGCCGGCCCCGCCGCAGAAGAGGGGGTCGTCGGAGGAGGACGTCAGCATTCCGACCGACCTGGAGAGCCTGGTCGAGGCGATCAACGAGGCGTCGGACCGCACCGGCGTGAAGGCGCCGCCGCCTCCGTGGCTGCCGCCGCTGGCCGAAATCATCACCCTCGAGGAGTTGCTGACCGAACAGAACGCGTCGGTCATGTCGGGTACGACGATCCGGTTGCCGTTCGGCATGGTCGACATTCCCAGCCAGCAACGTCGCGGCGTCGCGTACTACGACGTGTCCGGCGGCGGGCACCTGTCGATCATCGGCGCGCCCAGAAGCGGGCGGTCCACCGTCCTGCGCGCGTTCGCCGGTGTGATCGGCCGCGAGGTCTCGCCCAGCGACGTCCACCTGTACGGCATCGACTGCGGCAACAACGCGCTACTGCCCATCGTCGGACTGCCGCACACCGGCGCCGTGGTCAGCCGCGACCAGCCCGACCGGCTGGCGCGGCTGACGTCGCGGATCCGTGCCGAGATCGGGCGGCGGCAACAGTTGCTGGCTGAGCAGGGATTCGCCGATGTCGGCGAGCAGCGCGCGAACACGCCCGCGGAGCGCCGCCTGCCGTACATCGTGGTGCTGTTCGACCGGTGGGAAGGGTTCAAGCAGGCGTTCGAGAGCTATGACAACGGCAAGCTGCTCGACACCTGGATGCAGATCATGCAAGAGGGCGCCGGGGTGGGCGTGAAGATCATCATGTCGGCGGACCGGACCGGGCTGGTCGGCCGGCTGGGCACCCTCATGGACGACAAACTCATGCTCCGCATGACCGATCTGGCCGACTTCGCCTCGATCGGCATGCCCAGCAAGGAGGTGCCCGAGCACATGCCGCCCGGCCGCGGCTTCCGCGTCGACGGGCTGCACGAGACGCACGTCGCCCTCCTGACCGACGACGACGCCGGCACGGCGCAGGTGGCGGCGCTGCAGGAGATCGCCCGGCAGGCGACGGAACGGTACGCCGACCTGCCGCGCCGTATGCGCCCGTTCCGGGTGGACCCGCTGCCTTCGAAGATCACCCTGACGGAGGCGACCAAGCTGCTGGAGAAGCCGCTGGCCGACACCGAGATCCCCATCGCCGTCGGCGGCGACACCCTGGCGCTGCGGACCCTGGACGCGATCGATCACGGTCCGGGCCTGCTCATCCTCGGGCCGCGGCGGTCCGGGCGCAGCGCCGCCCTCCTCACCATGGCGACATCGGTACTGGACCGTGGGTGGCGCGTGGTGCTTCTCACCCCGCGTCGCAGCCCCCTTCAGGCGCTGGGCACCCGGGACGGCGTGGAGTCGGTGCTCAACCTGGAGTCGAAGAAGGAAGACGTGCTGGAACTGCTGGAAGGGCTGGTTCCGGCATCGGGGGAGATGCACACCGCGCTGATCATCGACGACGTCGAGTTGATCGGTGTGGACGGCTGGCTGGTGGACGGGATCACCAAGCACCTGGCCAAGCTGCGCGATTCAGGCAGCGTCATCATCGCCGCCGGAACCACGGACGACCTGGGCAGCTCCTACCGCGGGCCGGTCGCCGCGTTGAAGAAGTCGCGCTCCGGCCTGCTGCTGTCGCCCTCGGCGACCAGCGACGGCGACCACTTCGGCCTCAAGCTGCCGCGATCCCTCACCGGCGGCATGCCGCCCGGCCGGGGCCTGTACGTCGCCGCCGGTCAGTGGCAGCTGGTTCAGGTCCCCGAGGTGACCTCAGCGGTGGGCTAGGTCGTTCCGCATCATG
The DNA here is from genome assembly GCF_010550675.1 of Phytoactinopolyspora halotolerans. Lineage (GTDB taxonomy): Bacteria > Actinomycetota > Actinomycetes > Jiangellales > Jiangellaceae > Phytoactinopolyspora > Phytoactinopolyspora halotolerans. The sequence continues at coordinate 50,648 of NZ_JAAGOA010000017.1, forward strand.
CGGGCCACTCCCTCAGACACCTCGGGTTCGAGCTCGCCCTGCCGGGTCTGTACGTCACTGACGAGGTCGTTCAGGGCGGATCGGACGGGTTCGGCGTTGGGCGAGAGATAGTCGTCGTGAATCTCGCGCGCCTTGGAACCGGTCCATGCCGGACCCTCCCCGATCGACTCGGTGGGGTCGTCCATGTTCGGCGTCTCTTCGACGGCGTTCTCGGTGCGTGTGATCAGACTGTTCATGGCCGACACCATCGGGTTCGGCACCATGTTCTCCTGATCGTCACACATGTGTATCTCCATGGTTGATCATTGTTGGCTCGATGGACATGATCCTAAGCCATCCGGGCCGTGGCCATCGGGCTCGGCCGGTCCCCCTAGACTCGGCCCCATGCTGCGCCGAGTTCTCCCAAGCGGTATCGCACTGACCGTGATCGCCCTGGCCGCCTGTACATCCGACTCGGAGCCGACCGATACGGAGTCCGGCTCGGAACGGTTCGAGGTCACCCTGTTGGCCGGCGGGGGAGACCAAGAGGTGTCCGAGGTCCGGGCAGGTCGTGGCGATGTGCGGCTCGACGGTGCGCTGACGAGTGTGGCGGCCGGGGCTGACGGTGCGGTGTGGGCAGTCTCCGACGGAGTGTCCCTGCTGCGTGTCGACGGGGAGGGACAGGTCTCACAATGGACGCCCCGGCTGCCGGACGGTGTCGTGGAGATCGCCGACATAGCCCCGGCACCGGGTGGCGAGGTCTACATTCTTCCGCGGCGCGCGCCGGGTGATCTGGCAGGCGAGGCGTCGGTGTACGTCTTCACCGACGACGGCGGCATCGAGCCGGCGTTCGGCGTGCCCGCCTCCGGCGACCCGGCCGCGGACGCGATGCCGGCGACGGCCGACGGAGAGCCCGCGGAAGACGCGAGGCTCGGAAGGATCGGAGACATTGCTGTCGTCGACAACGGCAGCATCGTGTTCGTCGAAGAGATCGCCGGTGCCGGATACGAGGTAGCCAATCTGGTGCGCCGGGTGGAAGACGGAACTCTGCACACGGTGGCAGGCCTGCCGGCCGACGCGGAGCGTTCCGACATCACCGAGGGCGAGGTCCATGGCGCATCGTTCCCGGAGGTCGACGTCGCTGCCACATCCGTGCTCGGACAGGTCCTGATCGCCGCAGGTCGCCAAGGCGACATCGTGCTTCAGACGACGCGGAGCCTCATTGAGGTGGACGAGGACGGCGCGTTGACCGTGCGGGCCGGATCGGAAGCGGGAACCGTCACGTTGCCTCGGATCTCGGAGCACGGACCGTTGACCGACCCGGTGCTGTCCACGGAGGCTGAGTACCGCTCCAACCTGCGCCACGCCGTGGGTCCCGCGCTCGCCGTCGACGGCGGGATCCTGGCGACCACGTTCGGCGGGCTCCCGGATGACGAGGACGTCCACCAGCGCTACCTCTGGGACGTCGAGGATGGCTCGGATCGCGCGCAGGAGATCGCCGACGCGGCCGCCGAAGGCGAGGACCAGGACCTTGCGAGCGTCTATGTGTCTGACGAGGGGCAGGCCGTGACGGCGAGCGTGTTCGGCACCGGCACGACGATGCTCGACGACGGCACCATCGTGGTAGCGGCGCAGGACCCGGAATCGGGTGAATCGATCATGGTCTCATTCCCCGCAGCCGTCATGGACGAGGGCGAGGGCTGAGACGTCAGCTCGGGACCCGCTCGCCCCTAGTTCGGCCCGTTCTCGTCCTGGAAGAAGCCATTGGTGGCTCGCTGCACCGCGGGGTCCTGCAGCCACGCGTTGTAGGCCGCGAGTGCGTCCGGATCCGACGCGATCTCCTCGAACGGGAGGATCCGTCCGCTGCCGTCGGTGAACTCCCCGCCGTAGTGCTCCTCGTAGAACGCCGGGTCGCCGTCCCAGGTCACGGTGCCGTCGTCGTACGGCTCGATGTCGGGGTTGAGGTACGGAAGCTCGCTCTTCGTCACACGATCGTTGGCGTAATCCCGCCACCGTTGGTGGTAACCGAAGACGTCGGTCTCGAGCTCCTGGATCTGCTCCTCGTCGAGGTCCTCCAACCAGCCGTTGACCAGTTCGCCGAGGATACTCTGAGCGATCTCCTTGGGCTTGCCGGTGATGTCCTCGACAGCGCCCTTGGGATCGAACCCGGCGCCGATGAGCCAGTTGACCATACCCTCGCGGAACTCGTCCCGCTCCTGCTCACTGGCTTCGCGCTCGTTGAGGACATCGTTCCAGTTCGCCAGGAACATGTCGGACAGCCGACCCGCGATGAAGCCGTCCCAGCCGCTGGCGTCGTGGTCTGGCCCCCGGCCATTCCGGATGTCTCGGATCTCATTGTGAAAGAGCTCGAACGTTCGCGCCGAGCCTTCCTCGGATCGCATGCCCTCGGTGATGAACGCATCCCAGACCTCGGGGTCGATCTGGTTAATCGGAGGCGTGCCGTCATAGTCACCGACACCGGCCGGGGACGAGAACGCGTACATGAACTCGTCCCAGTACTGCTCCGTCATGTCGACGAAGACCCCGCGCATCTCGTCGGTGAAGGGGAACGGTTCGTCGAGTGAGCCGACATTGGTGATCCAGGTGGCGGCGTTCTCCTGGGCCAGGTTCGGTTGATCGTCGTCGTAGATCTGCAGTCGTCCGTAGATCGAGTCCGCGTCGACCGTGCCGGCCTTGACGAACGCCGTCCACGCCTCGTTCCACTCGTCGGTGGTGGTCACCGGGCCGATGACCTGCGCCTGCTCCCAGACCTGGTCCGGGTGCGCATGCATGTACTCGGCGGCTGCACGCGGGTTCTTCCCCATGGCGGCGAACAGCCAGGTCGCGCCCTCGCCGGTGAACTGCCCGATGTCGTCGAACTCACCGTTCAACGCGGTCTCGGCGAACGCCACCATCGACTCGTGGTTCCACTGGCCGCCGTTCTGCATGATGTAGGCCATGTTGTCGGTCAGGTCGATGTTGGGGATGTCCTGGTCCGCCAAGGGCTGGTACATCGAGGAGATGAACTCGGTGTCGTAATCGATCCGGAAGCTGGCCGTGGAGAAGACCGTCGATAGCGAATCGATCGCCCCGTCCGGGAGGTCGTCGTTCATGGGATCCGCGGTCATGAGCAGGTGGCCACGGTCTTCGGGGTTCAAGCCGTTGATGAATGCCTCGGCGAAATCGGGGTCATGGCCGTACTGTTCCAGCTGCTCCCACACGTCGTCGGGGATGTCTCCGTAGGTGCCGTTGACCTGTTCGGCGAGTTCGCGCCCGGCCTCCTGCGCGTCCTCGACCGAGTCGAACAGGTCGTTGAGGATATCGGTGCCTTGGATCTCCAGCACGCCGTCGCCGTCCCAGCCGTTGTTCTGGTGCTCGGCGAGCAACTGCACGGCCAGGCTGTGCCGCCGGCGCATGTCCGGCATGATGTCGTCGAGGTCACGCTTGGCTTCGAGCAGCTTGTTCAGGTTGGACATGTCAACGCCGAAGTACCGGAAGTCCGTCTCCAGGCCGGAGATGCGGTCGGTCAGCCCCGTCAGCGTCTTGTCCAGATCGTCGACGGCCTGCCCGAGGGCGTCGACGTCCATCGAGCAATACTCCCCGCCGCTGCCGGCGCCTTCGGGGGTGTCCTCATAGGCCATATTCAATGACTCCTGGTGAGACGTGATGATGTCATCGACAAGCCGGAAGCCTACGATGCAGCAGGCTGGCCGCTGCCGGTGACCTCGGACCACCCGTCGTCGAAGCCTTCGTCCGGTGCCAGTTCCCCGGTGCCGCGCCGCGCGGTGCGCACGGTGGCTCCCACCAGGCCGGCGAGCTTGTCGACCTGGTCCTGGTCGATGTCGTCGTGCTTTCTGGCGGCGTCGATCGTGGTGGCGACCACCACCGGGTCTGCCTCGCTGGTGAACGTGTGCGCGAAATAGGGGTCGTGCTGGTTGCCGTCGAGTTTGGCGATGAGCTTCTTCACGCTGTTGTGATCAGGACGCGAGGCGAACAAGGTGACCGCCTCTTGGCCGTGTTCCACCGACACACGCGGAGGATGGTGCGATACCCGTCGCTCGTCATAGCTGACCGGGGGCCGGTTCGGATGAGGCTGACGATCAGGGAGTGTGTGCAGGCCGCCACCGTCCTCGATCTCCTGGGCCAGCGCGAGCCTGCGCCGCAAGCCCGGCAGCTCGTCGTCGAGCCACGCGGTCACCTGGGCGAAGCGGGGCGCTTCGAGCGCGTCGACTTCGTCCAGGCCGACGTCGACCAGGATCCCGCGCAGTTCCGCCTCATACTCGGGAATCTGGTCGCGGGCGCGTTCCATAGCCGCGATCAGCATGGTCATCGCCTGGATGTCGATGGACACGACGCCGGGCCTGCGATCGCCACCGCCGTCGTCCGGGCCGCCGGGGCCGCCGTCTTCGTCGCCCCCGTCTTGGTTATCGGCGTCGTCCTCCGGTGGGGACGTATCGTCCTCCGGGTCATCGGTGTCATCGCTGTCCGTCTCGGCGCGGAACGTCGAGTCCGTCTCCGGTCCGTCGGTGCCGTCGTCCTGCACAGCGTCGTCGCCGCTACCGCCGCCGTCCGTGCCGTCTTCCGTGCCGGGAGCGTCGGTGCTGCCCTCTCCGCTCGTGCCGTCCGAAGACCCGCCCCCGTAGTCGGAGGAGCCGCCGTAGTCGTACGACGATCCGCCGTCGTCGCTGTAGCTGGACGGCGACGTGTAGGACGCCGCATCGGCCTCCGCGGCGTCGGCGGCGTCGGCCGGGTGATCCAGGCTGCCGACGTTCTTGCCGCCCGACGGATCGTCATCCAGCCCACCCACGATCTTGCCGGTCATCTAGACACCTGCCTCGGAATCAGCAGGCATGAAAGCCTTGGGTTCCAGTCCGTGTGTGTTGCGGCGTCGTTGCAGCTCCGCCTCGATGATCTCGACCACACGCTCAGCGGCTTCCGTGGTGATCCGCGCGTTGTCCTCGAGCGCCAGCGAGAATTCGTCGCCACTCCGGCTCACCCAGGCGCCGTCCGCCATGGCTTGGAGAGCCGGCTTGAGGATCGCCGCGCAATCCTCCGCGACGAGCTTCGCTCGCTCCAGCGCGAACTCCAACTCCTCCAGGCTGACACCGTCGTCCTCGGGATGGGGAAGATCCGGCGTCGGAAGGCTGGGAGCAGGGAGATCGGGCGACGAGAGGTCAGGGGTGGAGATCTCCGGAGACGGCAGGTCCGGAGGCGGAATGTCCTGCGGTGAGTCCGGGCCGGGCATGTCCGGCGGTGGCACATCGGCCGGAGGCGTGCCGGGTTCGTCGAGGTCCAGCTTCTCCGGACCGGTCCAGAGTTCGCCGTGCTCCGGACCGGCGTGCTCGGCCGCTCGGCCATCAGGCACGGCGCTCACCCCTTCCAGGTTCTAGATCCACTCGTAGCGTACAAGTTCCTCGTGAACGCACAAGGACGCCGATAGCGAACACCGCCGGCTAGCGCCGTTTCGTCTCCACCGTCACCCGGGTCTGGGTCTCGGCGACCGGGATGAGCACGACCGCGTGTGTGGTCTGCGGGTCCAGCGGATCCTGCGGCTCGCCGTTGGCGAACCAGTCAACCGTCCAGAAGCTCTCCGCGGTGACCGGTGTGGTCAGGCCGGGCCGGTTCGCACTCGAGCGGCCGAAGATCAGGATGCACTCGCTCTCCGCATCCGGAGACCACCTCGTGCCGGTTCCCTCGCAGATGATCGGCTCCGCGGACGGAGCGGAGAACCCCATCGACCTCAGTTCCGCCCGGGCCAGGACCGTGTTGCCGCCGGCAGCGGCGTTCACCTCTACCTGGACGGGACCGCCCTCCATCCAGACCCACGTCTCGACATTGACCAGGGTGGCGCCGTCGCCGGAGCGCTTCGGATTCCACGAGATCTCCGGGTCCGGGAGTTGCATATGGTCGAACGCGACGTCGACCAACGCCTCGGGCGGTACGGGAGGCACCGGAGGCTCCTCGTTCATCTCGACGAAGACCGCGCCATCGTAGTCGGTGAAGAACCGCTCGGAGTGGTCGAAGAACTCGTGCACGTCTCCGTCGAAGTCGGCGCTGAAACAGGCGCCGTACCACCAGCGGCCCTCGTCGTCGTCCTTGTACGTCTCGTAGTCCTCGTACGGTTCGTACACTTCGCCCGTATGTGGATCCGACCAGCGGTCGAGGTCGCCGCTGTCGATCATCTCGTAGTAGTCCTTGCCGGTCAGACCGGGGATGTACCGGCAGGCGGGCAGTACCCAGACGGTCTCGCGCGGGATCGTGAACCGGCCGTCGTCCCCGCCGTCGGTTCCGGAGCCCCACACCTCGACGCTCACGCGGCCGTCCTCGGCGTCGGCGTCGCTGCCTCCGCCGTCGTCGTCCGGCGGTGGGCAGCCGTCGAGGCCGCACCCGGGCGCGACCTCGGCACTGCTGATCGGCGTCGCCCCGAGCAGCGTCAGGGTGAGTGCGCACGCGAGGAGCGCTCCGGGTAATGCGTCGCGGGAGGACCGGCGGACGGCATTCAGCATGTCTCCTCCGCGGAGAACACCTCATCGGTGACCTGCCAGCCCGTCTCGGTCCGGTTGAGCTCGGCCCGGCCGGTGGTCCGCGGGGACTGCTCGACGCCGTCGGCGGGACGTTCGCCGTCGTCGTCGATGACGACGAGTTCGGCGGCATCGATGCAGAACCCGATGGTGACGACGTTCTCCGAGGCACCCTCGACGTACGGCTCGACGGTGACCTCGCCGCCGTATCTGATGCCGTGCCGCCGCTGATAGTCGAGTGAACCCTGCAGCCGGTCTATTCGCGGCTGCGCGGCGAGTCCGCGGAGCCGGTCACTGAGTTGCACGACGCGCAGCGACCGGCGCCACTCCACGAGGTAATCCGTGTACACGTCCAGAGCCGCTGCCGCGGACTCGTCCGCCACCTCGTCCGGCATGATCACGGTCACGCCGGCCTCGTCGAAGACGCGTACCTCGGGCTGCGGCTCGCGGCCGGAATCCTGCCCGGACGCCGGAGCCGCCGAACGGTCGCCGCCGCCGGTCGTCGGTGCCGGACCCGGCGAGGCAGTGCCGCCCTGGGTAGAGGCGGTGCTGGCCTGGGTAGATGCCGACGGCGCCGCTTCCGGTCGCGTCTGGTCCGCCGGCTCCTCGCTCCCGGGCGAGTCGTCCGCGCCGGATCCACACGCGGTGAGAACGGCTACCAGTGTGGCTGCGGTCGCCGAGGCGCGCACGTCCATCCCAGCTCCTCGCGCTCGGGGGTGTGACGCGACGTGACTCTACCGCTGACCCACGGTCACACGGCCGCCGGCCGCTCAGCCGAGATGCGGGAACCAGATGGCGAGCTCGCGCTTCGCCGAGTCAGGTGAATCCGAGGCGTGAACCAGGTTCTCCGACTTGGAGAGCGACAGGTCACCACGGATGGTGCCCGGTGCGGCCGTACGGCTGTCCGTCGCGCCGTTCATCTGGCGGACCACATCGATCGCCTGGTCGCCCTCCAACACCAGCGCGACCAACGGGCCGCTGGTGATGAACTCGCGGAGTCCGGGGTAGAACGGCTTGTCGACGTGTTCCGCGTAGTGAGCGTCGGACTGCGACGCGTCGATGGTGCGCTGGTCCATCGCGACGATGGCGAGCCCTTTGCGCTCGTAGCGAGAGATGATCTCCCCGACCAGGCCGCGCTGGACGGCGTCGGGCTTGATCAGGACAAGCGTGCGCTCAGACACGGCTGCGGCTCCCAAGAAGTCAGACACGTACATGGCAAGTAGAGCTGAAAGCCTACCGGTGCCTATTCTTGCTGGCTGCCTTCGGCGGCCGCGTGAAGGGTGTCGCTGGTTCGCGTAGACTCGAAAGCCGTCCCCAATCAGTTTCTGGAGTCAGCGCAATCATGTCTGTGGAGTCTGTGTTTCCTCGGCTGGAACCGCTGCTGTCGCAGGTCAGCAAGCCGATCCAATACGTCGGCGGAGAACTCAACGCCGTCGCCAAGCCGTGGGATGAGGCGGCGGTGCGCTGGGCGCTGATGTACCCGGACGCCTACGAGGTGGGCCTGCCCAACCAGGGTGTGCAGATTCTGTATGAGGTCTTGAACGAGCGTGACGGCGTCCTCGCGGAGCGCACGTACTCCGTATGGCCGGACCTCGAGGCGCTGATGCGGGAGCACGGCATCGGTCAGTTCACTGTGGACGCGCATCGGCCGGTGGCGGCGTTCGACCTGTTCGGCGTCTCGTTCGCGACCGAGCTGGGCTATACCAACCTGCTGACCGCCCTGGACCTCGCCGGGATCCCGCTGAGCGCGGTCGACCGGGACGAACGCCACCCGGTGGTGATCGCCGGCGGCCACGCAGCGTTCAACCCGGAACCGATCGCGGAGTTCGTCGATGCCGCGGTCCTCGGCGACGGCGAGGAGGTCGCACTCGCCATCACTGAGGTGGTGCGCGAGTGGAAGTCCGAGGGCAGCCCGGGCGGACGGGACGAGCTGCTGTACCGGCTCGCCGCCGGCGGCGGGGTGTACGTCCCGAAGTTCTACGATGTCGACTACCTGCCGGACGGCCGGATCAAGCAGGTCGTGCCGAACCGTCCCGGCGTGCCGGAGCGCGTGCACAAGCACACGGTGATGGACCTGGACAGCTGGCCCTACCCGAAGAAGCCGCTGGTGCCGCTGGCGGAGACGGTACACGAGCGCTACAGCGTGGAGATCTTCCGCGGCTGTACCCGCGGCTGCCGGTTCTGCCAGGCCGGCATGATCACTCGTCCGGTGCGTGAGCGCTCCATCACCGGCATCGGTGAGATGGTCAAGAACGGTGTGCAGAACTCCGGGTTCGAAGAAGTCGGCCTGCTCTCGCTGTCCAGCGCGGACCACAGCGAGATCGGTGAGGTCGCCAAAGGGCTGGCGGACAGGTATGAGGGCACCAACACGTCGTTGTCGCTGCCGTCGACGCGCGTCGATGCGTTCAACGTGACGCTGGCCAACGAGCTCTCCCGCAACGGGCGCCGGTCCGGGTTGACCTTCGCCCCCGAGGGCGGCTCCGAGCGGCTGCGCAAGGTGATCAACAAGATGGTCAGCGAGGACGATCTGATCCAGACCGTGGCGACCGCATACGGCAGTGGCTGGCGGCAGGTCAAGCTCTACTTCATGTGTGGCCTGCCGACGGAGACCGATGAGGACGTGCTGGCCATCGCCGAGCTGGCGAAGAAGGTCATCGCCAAGGGTCGCGAGGTCTCCGGCCGCAAGGACATCCGGTGCACGGTGTCGATCGGCGGGTTCGTCCCCAAGCCGCACACGCCGTTCCAGTGGGCCGGCCAGACCCCGCACGAGACGGTCGACGCACGCCTGCACAAGCTGCGCGAGGCGATACGCTCGGATCGCACCTACGCCAAGGCCATCGGCCTCCGCTACCACGAGGGCAAGCCCGGGATGGTGGAGGGCCTGCTCTCTCGCGGGGACCGGCGCGTCGGCCGGGTGATCCGGGCGGTCTGGGAAGACGGTGGCCGGTTCGACGGCTGGTCCGAACACTTCTCCTTCGACCGTTGGGTGGCGTCGGCGGATCGGGCTCTTGCCGGCGAGCCGGTGGACCTGGACTGGTACACCACTCGGGAGCGGGACCGGGACGAGGTGCTTCCGTGGGATCACCTCGATTCCGGCCTCGACCGCGAGTGGCTGTGGGAAGACTGGCAGGACGCGCTCGACGAGGTCGAGGTCGACGACTGCCGCTGGACGCCGTGCTTCGACTGCGGGGTATGCCCGCAGATGGGCACGGAGATCCAGACCGGACCTACCGGCCAGAAGCTGCTCCCGCTGTCCGTGGTCTGACGCACGGCTGCCGACGCGCAGACTCCGACATTTGCCGACACTTGGTGTAAGCAGGCTCACCTGCTCACTTCTCATGTTCGCCCGGCGGATACGGCGTTGCGCGGACGGCGGCGTCATGGCTGTAGACCAATCGTGTGCGATACTCGAAAGTGGTTGGGCGGAACCTACCGCTCAATCCGGCGATGTTCTCGCCGACGTCCGTGGGGCGCTCGGCACGGTGGCAACGAGCCGATGTTCAGCCGCGAGGCAGGATGCGAGCACTGCAGACTGCCGGCGCGGCGACATTGTGGCGCGGCCACCGACGCAAGGCCGGTGAGCATCGTCGATGACAGGCTTTTACGTCGGCCAGCGGTGTTCGCACCGGTCGGCGCCAGACAGAGCCCGTGCGCGGTGGCAGCGCTCACGCAAGATACGCGCAAGAGTGCGCCACGGGAGCCCGGGTTGACGGGAGTACGCATACATGCAAGAAGAAGAGACCAGCTCGGCCGCCCTATCGGCTGAGCCAGCAGAGGCTGCCCCTCCTCGCCGAACACCCCGGAAGCGGGCCGCAAGCCGGAAAGCGGGTCCTCCGCAGGAGACGGAACAGCCGGAATCGCAGGGCGGTGCGGACAGCGGGACCGAGCCGGCAGTCAGCGCGGCCGTCGGCCAGCCGGTCCAGGCCGATGAGCCAGCGGCGTCCGTCGCGGTGACGGACGGCGAGCCCGTGGAACGGACAGCGAAGAAGAGCGCCGCCAAGAAGGCGACGAAGAAGTCGGCGGCCAAGAAGCCCGCAGCCAAAAGGTCGGCCAAGAAATCGGCGGCCACGACCGAGGCGAGTTCCAGCGCGGCGAGCCCGAGTGATGGGGGCCCGAGTGATGCGAGCCCGAGCGCGGCAGAGCCCGACGCCGGGCTGACCAGAGACGGTCACGCGGAGGACACCGCGGCGCAGCCACCGAAGAAGCGGCCGAGCCGCAGCCGCAAGAAGTCCGTGGCAGCAGCCGAAGCCGCGGTCGGCGAGAACGCTGCCCTCAGCGAAGACGGACCGGTGCCACAGCCGATGGCGGACGCCGAGTCGGCGGCGAACGCTCCGAACCAGGGTGCGGAATCGGCCGGTGACTCTGGACCCGATGCGGTGGACGCCGCCGCGTCGGCGGTCCTGTTCCAGCCGCCGACCTTCGATGCGACGCCGTTGTTCGAGCCGCCGACCGTCACGGGTCGCGGCGCCGAACCCGCGGACGAGTGGAGTGAACAGCAGGATCGGTCGGAGACCGAGGACACGGAGTCGTCCGCCGATGAGGGCCCGGGCGACGACGGCGACGACGAGGACTCCGGTTCGCGGCGTCGGCGGCGTCGGCGTGGTGGCCGTGGGCGGCGGAAGAAGCCGGAGGAGACGGCCGAGGACGGCACCGCGACGCCATCCGCCGACGAGAACGTCGGCGACGACAAGACGGCTGCCCCGACCGACACCGACGCGGAGTCCGCTGAGCAGTCCGAGCAGGAGGACACCGATTCGGGCGAGGAAAGCGGTGACGACGGCTCCGAGGGTGGAAGCCGGCGTCGTCGGCGTCGTCGGCGGCGCAAGAGCGAGGGAGACGGAGAGGACGGCCGGACCGACGATCCGCCGAACACCGTCGTCCGGGTCCGCGACTCGAAGGAATCCGAGGACGAGGTCAGCGTCGTCAAGGGCTCCACGCGGCTGGAGGCGAAGAAGCAGCGCCGGCGCGAGGGCCGCGAGGCTGGGCGCCGTCGGCCGCCGATCCTGAGCGAGTCGGAGTTCCTGGCCCGTCGGGAGGCCGTGGAACGGGTGATGGCTGTCCGGCAGGAGGGCGATCTCACCCAGATCGCCGTGCTGGAAGACGACATCCTCGTCGAGCACTACGTGAGCCGTGCCTCGCAGCAATCGATGATCGGCAACGTCTACCTCGGCCGGGTGCAGAACGTGCTGCCGGCGATGGAGGCGGCGTTCATCGACATCGGCCGGGGCCGCAACGCCGTCGTCTATGCCGGCGAGGTGGACTGGGCCGGGCTGGGACACACCGAGGGCCCGAAGCGGATCGAGGATGTGCTGAAGTCGGGCCAGACCACGCTGGTCCAGGTGACCAAGGATCCGGTCGGGCACAAGGGCGCTCGACTGACCGGGCAGATCAGCCTGCCGGGCCGGTACGTCGTGTATGTGCCCGGCGGTTCGATGAGCGGGATCAGCCGCAAGTTGCCCGACAACGAGCGCAACCGGCTGAAGAAGATCCTGAAGAAGGTCGTGCCCGAGGACGCGGGTGTGATCGTTCGCACCGCGGCGGAAGGGGCCTCCGAGGAAGAGCTCACCAACGACGTCGCCCGGCTGAAGGCTCAGTGGGAGGCGATTCAGAAGAAGACCTCCGGCAGCGCTCCCGCCTTGCTGCACGGCGAGCCCGACCTTGCGATCAAGGTGGTCCGGGACCTGTTCAACGAGGACTTCACCAAACTGGTCGTCCATGGCAAGCAGGCCTGGGAGGCGATCGACGAGTACGTCAGCGGCGTGGCATCGTCACTGAAGGACCGGGTGGAGAAGTGGACCAGTCACGAGGACATGTTCGCCTCGCTGCGTATCGATGAGCAGATCAGCAAGGCGCTCGACCGCAAGGTCTGGTTGCCCAGCGGAGGATCGTTGGTGATCGACCGCACCGAGGCGATGACCGTCATCGATGTCAACACCGGGAAGTTCACCGGGTCCGGCGGCAACCTTGAGGAGACCGTCACCAAGAACAACCTCGAGGCCGCTGAGGAGATCGTGCGCCAGCTGCGGCTGCGGGACATCGGCGGCATCATCGTGATCGACTTCATCGACATGGTGCTGGAGTCGAACCGCGATCTGGTCTTGCGCCGCCTGGTGGAATGCCTTGGGCGGGACCGCACCAAACACCAGGTCGCAGAGGTGACCTCGTTGGGTCTGGTGCAGATGACCCGCAAGCGTATCGGCACCGGGCTGCTGGAAGCGTTCAGCGAGCAGTGTTCGCACTGCAAGGGCCGTGGCATCCAGGTGCACACGCATGTGCGCGAAGCGCCCAAGAGCCCGGTTGACGAGACGCCGAGTAAGGCGGAACGGCGAGGCAAGCGCGGCAAGCGCAGCGAGCCGCAGGAGAAGCCCGCCGAGGCCGCCCTGGCGCCGAAACTCGAGGCCCACGCGGATCCGGGCGAGGCGTCGCCGGCCGACCTGATGCCTGTGGGGCTGCCGGTTTCGGTCAGTAACGGTACATCGGAGGACGTCGCTGGGGCGGAGACGTCGACGAACGGACGCAGCGTCGGTGCACGTGAGAGCGGCGCGCCGAGCGGCACCGCAGCGGCCGACAGCGCGGCGACCGGTCCCGGCAGCGCGGCGACCGACTCCCCGACGACCGGCACCACAGCGTCCGACACTCCCGCAACCGGCACCGGCACCGGCAGCACGGCGGCCGGCGCCGGGGCGGCCACGGGCGGCGACGGCGCCAAGCCGCCGGCCCGTCGTGGCCGCCGCCGGGCGGAACGGCCGGCGGGAAGCCCTGACGAGCATGTCACCTCCTCCAGGTGATGCGATTCCCGCTCGCTTGTTGAGTTTTGGTTGCGTGTAGGCGTCCCGGTGGATCTCGGGTGTTGCGCTGAGACTCAACAAGCGCGCGGGCTGGCGTATGGACGCGAACTAAACAGAAGTAAATAGAGGCAAGTAGCGTTATCCGCGTGTTATAAAGGTTCTGCCGGCCGAAAACACACACGGAGAGGCTTGGTCATGCCGTCGATGTTGCATGAAGGGCTGGCTGAGGTGTTCCGGCAGCGCCCGGCCCTGGTGGCAGATCTGCTGGCCGGCCCGCTCGGTGCGGACGTCCCCGACCACGACGGTGTTCGGGTCGAGCCTGGGGACCTGACGACGGTGGAACCGACGGAGCTTCGTGCCGATGCGGTCGTCACCTTGACCTCGGCATCCGGCGACGGCGCGGCGGAGGCAGTCCTGGGCGTGGTGGTCGAGGTGCAGCTCGGCCGCGACAAGAGAGAGAAGCGCCTGAAATGGCCCGCGTATGTCGCCAACCTCCGGGTGCGATTGAGATGCCCGGTTGCGTTGCTGGTGGTCTGCGTGGACATGGCCACGGCCCGATGGTGTGCTGAGCCGATCGAGGTAGGCCCCGGGTGCGTACTGCGTCCGCATGTACTGGGGCCTGATAGCGTGCCGTTCGTCACCGACGTGGCGCTCGCCCGGGAGAAGCCCGAGTTGGCTGTGTTGTCGGCCATGGCGCACGGTGCCGATACGGCCCACCGCGGTGTGTTGAACGCGGTGGTCGCGGCTCTGGACAGCTTGGACGAGCTGCATCCCTTGTATCCTGACCTTGTACTCGCAGTGTTGCCGGAGGCAGCGCGGCGCTACCTGGAGGAACTGATGGCCTTCGACACGTATCAACCCAAGAGTGAGTTTCTTCGCCGCTGGCGTGACCAGGGGCTGTCGGAAGGGCGCGCCGAAGGACGTGCGCGGAGCGTCCTGGAGGTCCTTGACGCTCGGGGTATCGAGGTGCCCCAGCACGTCCGCACCCGCATATTGGAGTGCACGGACGAGAACGAGCTCGACCGGTGGCTCCGGAGGGCGGCTACCGCGGCGTCGGCCGACGAGCTGGTCTGACAGCTTCGGGATGCACCGACCGAGCGTGCCGCGGTCAGGGTGTGAGGTCGCGGATGGCGCGCAGGATGCGTTTCTCCGAGACCGGATGCGCGGTACGGAGTTCCTGGGCATACAGACTGATCGCGAGTTCCTCGATCATCCAGCGAACGGCATCGTGCTCCGCGGTGGGCAGGCGATCCGCAGGGATCGCGTCGAGTAGCTCGTTGTACGCATCGTGAACCCGGGCGATGGTGTCCATGTGTTGGAGGTCGCGTTGCGGCGTCGCGGCCATTTTCGCCACGCGCCGCTCGATGCCCTTGAGGTAACGCACCAGATCCGGTAGGCGCCGCCGGCCGGTGGCGGTGACGAAGCCCGGATGAATCAGATCGTCGAGATGATGCCGGGCGTCGGCGATCGAATCGGGACTGGCTGTCCGCGGGACCTGGCTGAGCGCGGTGCGTACCCGGTGGGCCACGGTCAAGGCGGCCTCGACCTCGGCGACCACCGAGAACACCTCCTCGATCAGCGAGCCGCGCACCTTGTCGCGCAGGACGGCGAACTCGCCCTCGTTCCAGGCAGGGCCACCGGCATCGGCGATCAGCGCATCCGTGGCGCACGCCGCGCAGTCGTCGATCAGGTCCGCGACGCTGCCGTCCGGGTTCTGCGTCAGCACCAGCTTGGTGGCGCTGGTCAGGTGCCGCTGAACGAAGGCGACAGGGGAGGGGATACTCAGCAGCAGGAGTCGTCGCACGCCCGTCCAGTGTGCGCGGCGTTGTTCCGCCTCAGTGTGCAGCACGCGGACCGCGGCCGTCGCCCCCTCGTCCACAAGAGCTGGATAGCCGGTGACCTGATGGCCGTCCCTGCGCTGCTGGAACGTTCGCGGCAACGTACCGATGCTCCACTCGCGCAGGCCGGAACGTTCGATTCCGGTAGCCGCGGCCGCGACGGTCTTGCGCATGTCGGCCTGAAGCCCGGCCTTCAGCTGGCTGAGGTCCTTGCCTTCGGCGACGGCCCGGCCGGACTCGTCGACCACTCGGAAGGTGACCCGGAGGTGGTCCGGGACTCGGCTGACGTCGAAGTCTCGACCCTCGACCGGGACGCCGCGCAGCCGGGTGAGCTGGCGAGCCAACGTCTCGGTGAGCGGCTCGCCGGAGGAGGGCTGGATCCGTTCCAGGGCGGGCAGCACCTGGCGAGCCGTGTCCGGCGCTGGGACGAACGACCGGCGCAGTTGTTTGGGCAATGACTTGATCAGCGCGGTCACCAGTTCTTCTCGCATGCCCGGGACGTGCCAGTCGAAGCCGTCACCTTCGACCTGGTTGAGCACTGGCAACGGTATGTCGACCGTCACCCCGTCGGCGCGCGCACCGGGCTCGAACTGGTAGGTCAGCGGGAGATCGTGCTCGCCGTGCCGCCACGCATCGGGGTAATGCTCTTCGGTGACGTCACCGGCCGTGTCATTGATCAGCAGATCGGTGGAGAAGGTCAGCAGGTCGGGGTCGACCTGGCGGGCCTTCTTCCACCACGCGTCGAAGTGCCGGGCGGAGACGACGTCGGCCGGGATGCGCTCATCGTAGAACTCGAACAGGGTCTCGTCGTCGACGAGAATGTCCCGTCGCCGAGCCCGATGCTCCAGGTCCTCCACATTCTCCAGCAGCTCACGGTTCTGGTGGAAGAAGCGGTGCCGAGTCTCCCAGTCACCCTCGACCAGGGCGTGCCGGATGAACAGTTCCCGGCTCAGCTCGGGGTCGACCTTGGAGTAGAGCACCCGACGGGCGGCCACGATCGGCACCCCGTAGAGGGTGACCTTCTCCTGGGCCATGACCGCTCCGGCCTTCTTCGACCAGTGTGGTTCGCTGTAGCTGCGCTTGACCAGATGCCCGGCCAGTTGCTCGGCCCACTCGGGATCGATGCGTGCGTTCATCCGCGCCCACAACCGGGACGTCTCGACGAGCTCGGCCGCCATGACGAACTGCGGCGGTTTCTTGAACAGCCCCGACCCTGGAAAGATGCCGAACTTGGTGCCCCGGGCGCCCAGGTACTCGTTGCCCTGGCCTTCCTTGACACCGATGTGCGACAACAACCCGGCGAGCAGCGCGCGGTGGATGGCGTCGGCGCCGCCGGGGGCATCGTTGAGCTTCACGCCGAGCGGTTTGACCAGGCTCCGCAGCTGGCCGTCGAGGTCCTGCCACTCGCGGACGCGCAGATAGTTCAGGAAGTCGGTGCGGCACATCTTCCGGAACTGGTTCGACGATCGGGCCCGCTTCTCGTCGCCCAGGTATCGCCAGAGGTTCAGGAGCGCGGCGAAGTCCGATGTCGGGTCGCGGAACCGTGCGTGTTTCTCGTCGGCGGCCTGCTGGTGGTCGGCCGGCCGCTCCCGGACGTCCTGAATGGACAGCGCGGCGGCGAGCGTGATCACTTCACGGGCGCAGCCCTGCCGGTCCGCTTCCAGGATCATCCGGCCCAGCCGCGGGTCCACCGGGAGCTGGGCGAGCCTCCGTCCGACGTCGGTGAGCCGCTTGCGCGGATCCTGTTCCGCCGGATCGATCGCACCCAGCTCATGCAGCAGGTCCAGGCCGGCGGAGACGCTGCGCCGGTCCGGCGGATCGATGAACGGAAACGCGGCGACGTCACCGAGCCCGAGCGCCGTCATCTGCAGAATCACCGAAGCAAGGTTGGTGCGCAGGATCTCCGGGTCGGTGAATGCGGGCCGGGACTCGAAGTCCTCCTCAGAGTAGAGCCGGATGCAGATGCCTTCAGCGACGCGGCCACACCGTCCCGCGCGCTGACGCGCCGAGGCCTGCGAGATCGGCTCGATCGGCAGCCGCTGCACCTTAGTGCGGTGGCTGTAGCGGGAGATCCGTGCGGTGCCCGCGTCGACCACGTATCGGATTCCGGGCACCGTCAGCGACGTTTCAGCGACGTTCGTGGCCAGCACGATCCGGCGCCCGCCGTGCGGCTGGAAGACACGGTGTTGCTCGGCGGCGGAGAGCCGGGCGTAGAGCGGCAGGACTTCCGTCTGGGCGCCGCGCCGTCGGGTCCCGGCAAGATGCCTGTTCAGCGCGTCGGCTGTGTCCCGGATCTCTCGTTCGCCGCTGAGGAAGACCAGCACATCGCCGGGTGGTTCCAGCGCCAGCTCGTCCACCGCGTCGACGATCGCCCGCACCTGATCACGGGGTTCGCCGGCTTCGTCGTCGTCCGTGGCCGCGTCGCCGTCCGTGACGGCGTCGCCGGTGTCGGGCACCAGTGGCCGATACCGGATCTCCACTGGGTAGGTTCGCCCGGAGACCTCCACGATCGGAGCGTCATCGCTGTGTTGGCTGTTCGGCTCGCAAGCTTCGCCGAAGTGGGCGGCGAACCGCTCCGGGTCGATGGTCGCCGAGGTGATGATGACCTTCAAATCCGGCCGACGCGGCCGCAACTGCTTGAGGTAACCGAGGATGAAGTCGATATTGAGGCTGCGCTCGTGCGCCTCGTCGATGATCAGGGTGTCATAACGGCGCAGCATCCGATCGTGTGAGATCTCGGACAGCAGGATGCCGTCGGTCATCAGCTTGACCAGCGTGTCGTCATCCGTCTTCCGCGTGAACCGGACCTGGTAGCCGACTGCCTGACCGAGCTCGGTGTCGGTCTCTTCAGCTATGCGTTCTGCGACGGTCCGCGCGGCCAATCGCCGCGGCTGGGTGTGCCCGATCACACCGCGGATGCCCCGGCCCAGCTCCAGGCAGATCTTCGGCAGCTGTGTGGTCTTGCCGGATCCTGTCTCGCCGGCGACGATCACCACCTGGTGATCGCGGATCGCCGCGGCGATGTCGTCCTTGCGCTGGCTGACCGGCAGCTGATCGGGATAGATGAGCGGTGGCACCGACGATGCACGGGCAGCGATGCGCTTCTGAGCTGCCTCGATCTCCGTGGAGACCGCTCGGATGGCTTCGGCTTTGCGGTCGGCACCTCGGATCTTGCCGAGCCCGTCGAGCCGTCGCCGAAGCCGATGCTCGTCGCGGATGGAGAGTTCGGCCAACCGGGAGCGCAGATCGGCTACGGAGGGTCCAGACATACCGGTACGAGTTTACGGTGCGCCGCGCCCGTGGGTCATCCGAGTTTCTGCCATGCCCGCCGCGATGTCGGGTGTGACCAGTTCGTTTGCCGCACCGTCCGGCCCGCTCGGCGCTGATAGCCTACCGGCCGGCGCACGCTGACGGGATCGACCCGTGATGCGTCGCCGCGTGCCGGGTAGGTGGGCGCTAGAGTTTTCTCGCCTGGCGGGAAACTGTGCGGCGTGCCGTGTGCGTTGCCGTCCAGGAACTCCTTTTCATATGAGCGCGGTCGATCGCGCCGGCGACGGGTGTCCGGGCGATCTTGGATGAGGTGGTGAGCGAGTGCTCGGATTGCCCGAGGACATCAGGGCGTGCCTGTTCGACCTGGACGGTGTGCTGACCCCCACGGCGAAGGTACACAAGGCGGCCTGGGAAGAGACGTTCAACGCGTTCTTGCGGGAGCGCGCGGAGCGGACCGGTGAGCCGTTCGTGCCCTTCGATACCGGCCGGGAATACAACGTGTACGTGGATGGCAAGGCCCGTGCCGACGGCGTCCGGTCTTTCCTCTCCTCGCGTGGCATCACGCTGCCGGAGGGGGAACCCGACGACCCGGGGAGCGCGGACACCGTGAACGGTGTCGGAAACCGGAAGAACGAGGCATTGATGGCCGTGCTGCGGGAGCGAGGCGTCGAGCCGTACGAGGGCTCGGTGGCATACCTGCGCGCCGTCCGGCAAGCGGGCGTGCGCCGGGCGGTGGTGTCGGCCAGTGCGAACTGTGCAGAGGTCGTCCGGGCCGCCGGCCTCGAGGAGCTGCTCGAGGCCCGGGTGGACGGAGTCGTCGCGCGGCAGGAAGGGTTGCGCGGAAAACCGCATCCGGACACCTTCCTGGCCGCCGCCGATAAGCTGGGTGTACAGCCCGGCGAAGCGGCCGTCTTCGAAGACGCCCTGGCGGGTGTGGAAGCCGGGCGCGCGGGTGGCTTCGGCCTCGTGGTAGGAGTGGACCGCGTGGGCCAGTCCGAGGCGCTACGCGAGCATGGCGCGCACATCGTGGTCCGCGACTTGGCCGAGCTGGTGGATGGAGCGTCCGCATGATCCGTGAGAAGGGGTACCCGACCGAGCCGTGGCGCATCCGGGAGGCTCAACTCGACCTGGAGGTGCTCGCTCAGTCGGAGTCGGTCCTGGGACTCTCCAACGGCCACATCGGCCTGCGCGCCAACCTCGACGAAGGGGAGCCGCACGGCCTTCCGGGTACGTATCTGAACTCGTTCTACGAGCTGCGCCCGTTGCCGCACGCGGAGGCCGGCTACGGCTACCCGGAAGAGGGACAGACCCTGGTCAACGTCACGAACGGCAAGCTCATCCGGCTGCTGGTCGATGACGAACCGTTCGACGTGCGATACGGCGAGCTGCGCTCACACGAGCGGGTGCTGGACATGCGCCAGGGAACGCTGGAACGGACGGTCGAGTGGGTCTCTCCGGCCGGCCGCGCGGTCAGGGTGCACTCCACCCGGCTGGTCTCGTTCACGCAGCGATCGGTCGCGGCGATCTGCTACGAGGTCGAGCCGCTCGACGGCCCTGCGCGGCTGACGATCCAGTCCGGATTGGTGGCCAACGAGGAGGTACCGATCCGCAAGGGTGATCCGCGGGTCGCGGCCGTGCTGCGAGAGCCGCTGCAGTCCGAGCAGCACTTGGCGAACGGAGCCGGCGGGCTGCTGGTGCATCGGACGAAGGCGAGCGGTCTGCGGATGGCGGCGGCCATGACCCACCAGGTCGAGGGCCCGGAAGAGACCATGGTCAACACGGAGGCCTTCCCCGATTGGGCGCGGACCACCATCGCCTGCGTGCTGGAAGCCGGTCAGCGGCTGCGTGTGGTGAAACTGCTGGCCTACGGGTTCTCCAGCCAGCGTTCGCTGCCCGCTCTCCGGGACCAGGTCGGCGCCGCCATCGCGGCAGCGCGCTTCACCGGATGGGAAGGGCTCTGCCGGGATCAGCGGCAGTTCCTCGACGATTACTGGGACGCCGCCGATGTGCGCGTCGACGGTGATCCGGAGGTTCAGCAGGCTGTCCGGTTCGGGATGTTTCACGTCCTGCAGGCGGGCGCCCGGAACGAGATGCGGCCGATTCCTGCCAAGGGCCTCACCGGTCCGGGGTACGACGGGCACGTGTTCTGGGACACCGAGATGTTCGCGTTGCCGGTGCTCACCTACACCAAGCCGCAGGCGGCTGCGCAGGTGCTGCGCTGGCGGCACGCCACGCTGGATCTCGCCCGGGAACGGGCCCACACGTTGGGCCTCAACGGTGCGGCGTTCCCGTGGCGAACGATCCGCGGTCAGGAGACGTCCGGCTATTGGCCGGCCGGGACTGCGGCGTTCCATATCGGAGCCGACATCGCCGACGCCACGCTCCGCTACATCCAGGCGACGGGCGATGAAGCGTTCGAGCGCGAGGTGGGCGTCGAACTCCTGGTGGAGACCGCCCGGCTGTTCCGTTCGCTGGGCCATTTCGATCGGCACGGCGACTTCCACATCGACGGGGTCACGGGCCCGGACGAGTACTCCGCCATCGCGAACGACAACATCTACACGAACCTGATGGCGCAGCGGAACATGCTCGGTGCGGCCGATGCGGTCGCCCGTCACCCGGATGTCGCCGAAGCGCTCGGTGTCGACGAGGACGAGGCAGCGTCCTGGCAGGAAGCAGCGCGCGCCATGGTGGTGCCGTTCGACGAGGAACTCGGCGTTCACCAGCAATCCGAAGGCTTCACCCGGTTCCAGGAGTGGAACTTCGCAGAGACGATGCCAGAGGATTATCCGCTGCTGCTCACCCACCCGTATTTCGATCTCTATCGGCGCCAGGTCTGTAAGCAAGGGGACCTCATCCTGGCCATGCACTGGCGCGGCGATGCGTTCACTCCTGAGGAGAAGGCGGCGAACTTCCGATACTACGAGGCGCGTACGGTGCGCGACTCGTCGCTGTCTTCGTGTACGCAGGCGGTGATCGCAGCCGAAACCGGACACCTCGAGCTCGCGCACGATTACCTGGGTGACGCCGCATTGACCGACCTGCATGACACGCACGCCAACACCCGGGACGGTGTCCATCTCGCCGCCCTGGCCGGGTCGTGGCTGGCGCTGGTCGCCGGATTCGGCGGTATGCGCGATCACAACGGCGTCCTGGCGTTCGCGCCGCGGCTGCCCAGCAAGATCGACCGGCTGGACTTCTCGCTGATCTGGCAGGGGCTGCGTCTACGGGTCAGCGTCCGGCCGGACGAGGTCACCTACTTCTTGCGCGAGGGCGAACACGAGGACGGCTCCCGGATCGAGTTCCTGCACCACGGTGAGGAGCATGCGGTGGAGGTCGGGAAGCCGGTGAGCCTGCCGATCCCGGAGGCACCGCCGGCCGGCCCCGAGCCGGAGCAGCCGCCGAGCCGCGAGCCGGTGCGTCGGGGCGCTCCTCGAGCGGGCGAGTCCTGAGGGGGCCGTCGACGCTGTCGGAGTCTGTTCCGGAACTCGTGACGGAGGGGGATCGTCACGTCCCTGTCAGGAGTTCCGGAACGGGTTCTCAGGCGGGGCGGCGACCGATGTGGACGCTCCGGGCGCTGAGCGAGTGCACGTCGTCCCGGCGGCCGAGCCACGCGTCGTCGCCCGGGTCGAGCAGTCGTGCCCAGGCAGCCCCGTCGTCCGGATCGAGGTCACCGCTCTCCGTGATGCGCTCGACCCGGTGGGCGAGGCCGTCCAGCACTCGGTTCAGGTCCGCGCCTTGGAGCGGTGCCGGTCGCTCGAGCAGGGTGGTTCGCGTGGTGACATCCCCCAGACCGGCCCGCCGGAGCGCCGTCGTCCACCCGTACGGCATGCGCACGCTGCCGGGCAATGACTCCCGCATCCGGCCGAACCAATGGCCTTCCGCGGCGACCAGGCGGTCCTCCAGCCCCGGCGTGCCGACGCCTAAGTCCCACGGGAGATGACGGACGCGCAGGCCGCCTTCGGCGAGTGCGAGGCGCCCGCCAGGAGCAAGAAAGCCGGCGAGGGCATCGATGGCGGCCTGCTGGTCCGCGGCGTGGTGAATGGATGCCGACGCCCACATGAGGTCCGCGTTCTGGGCGAGGGCGGGCAGCGAGCCCAGGTCTGTGTCGAGGTCGGCCTTGATCAGCCAGATCCGTGCGCCGTCGATCTGTGCGTCGGCGACGCGTCGCTGGGCGCCCTGCAACACGTCGTCGTCTCCGTCCAGGCCGACCACGCTGGCATCCCGGGGAAGTACGGCACTCAACGCCAGGGCCATTCCCGCACCGCCGCATCCGACATCGACGGCGAGGCGATCGTCCGGCTTGACGAGCGTCTGCGCCATCTCGGCGTACCAGGCCGCGTCGTCGTCGACCGCTGCACTGAGCCGCTCCGCGTGCTCGGCCCAATCGATCACCACCGGTGGCTCGTCCGTCGTCATCGCTCGGCTCCCTTGGTCGAATGCCGTCCTCGGATCAGACCAGGTTAGTGAGACAGATGCAGCTCGTAGAAGGCGGACCACCCGCTGTCCGGATAATCGAGAAACGGGCCACGGGCGGTGAACCCCCTGCTCTGGTAGAGCCGCCCCGCGTCGGCGAAGCCCGGCCCGACGCCGGTCTCGAGCATGAGCCAGGACAGCCTCTGGTCGCGTGCCCGCGTGACGATCGCGTCGAGGAGCGCGGAACCGACCCCGTTCCCGCGTGCCTCGGGCCGCGTGAACATCCGTTTGACCTCGCCGAGAGTGTCCGTGTGGATCTTGAGCGCACCGCAGCCCACCGCGTTGCCGTGCAGGTCCCGGGCGATGAACACGGTGGTGTCCGGCTCGGCCATCTGCTCGGCCGTCATCCTGAACTGGAACTCGATCGGTGACAGCGGGAGGAGGTGCTCATTGAGGCCGGCGATGAGGTCTTGTACGTCCTCGTGCAGGGGTTCCGAGGTCACCGTGACGGACATGGCTGGATCTTCTCATCCGTCCGTTACGCCGGAGTTTCGGGCGGTCCCGCCTGCTCAGACTGCGTTGTGACCTGGGCGTGTCAGACTGTGCTTGTACACCGCGGTGAGGAGGCGAGATGGCGATAGAGGCGGACGACCGCCCGTCGGACTCACCGTACATCGCGCGCGTGTGGCGCGGATACGCATCCGGGGTCGAGCGCATGACCTCGATCGCCGTGTCGACGTGGGAGATCGTGTTCTGGGAACACCGTGGTCGCATCCACGTCGCCGTCCGCGGACCGGAGACGGCGGCGAGCACCGCTGAGGTGCCTGACGACTCGCATTCGTTCGGGATCAGCTTCTCGCATGGGACGTCGATGCCGCACCTGCCGGCCCGCCGCCTGGTCGACACGCACGTGGAGAGCCCGCATGTCACCGAGCGGACGTTCACGCTCCGCGGCGACGAGTGGGAGCTTCCCAGCTTCGAGAACGCCGAGGTCTTTGTGGCGCGGCTGGCGCGTGACGGCGTGCTCGTGCGCGACCCGCTGGTCGGCGACGTCGTCGCGGGGGAACCACCAAGGCTCGGTGCACGTTCGCTGCAGCGCCGCGTGGCCGCGTCGACCGGGCTCACCCAGAGCGCGATACGTCAGATCGACCGGGCCCGGCACGCGGCGATACTGCTCGGCGAGGGTGTATCGCCGCTCGACGTGGTGCAGCGGCTCGGATACTACGACCAGCCGCATCTGTCCCGGTCCCTGACCCGGTTCATCGGGCGCACGGCGAAGCAGCTGCGACGGCAGGATCCGGCCGAGCCGCTGTCGCTGCTGTACAAGACTTAGCCGCGATCGACTCCGTACCGTGTTGTCGGCGCAGCGAGGGGCTGCGCTGACACGACACCGGATCTTTGAGGAGCACATCGGCATGGGCAGGATCATCTCGAACTTCTTCATCTCGCTGGACGGCGTTGTCGAAGCTCCGGACACGTGGCATTTCCCGTACTTCAACGATGAGATGGGTGCCGTGGTGAGCGCGGGGATGGAGACCAACAAGGCGTTCCTGATGGGGCGCCGGCTCTACGACGAGTGGGCCGCCTACTGGCCGAGCAGCACCGATGAACCGTTCGCGACGTACTTCAATGACGTGCCGAAGTACGTCATCTCCGACTCGCTCGAATCGCCGGCCTGGAACAACACGACGGTGTTGCCCGGTGACGTCGACGCGGTCAAGCGTTTCAAGGAGAGCATCGACGGCGACATCTGCGTGTCCGGCAGCGCGATCACGGTCCGCTGGCTCTTGGCTAACGGGTTGCTCGACGAGTTGCGCCTGCTTGTGCATCCGATCGCGGTAGGACACGGGCAGCGGCTCTTCGAGGACACACCGACGCACAAGCTCGAGCTGGTGAGCAACGAGACGTTGTCGACAGGTGTCCTCAACCTTGCCTACGTACCGGTCTCCTAGCGGGTGCGGGAGGTGGGACTCGAACCCACATGTCCGAAGACACACGGACCTAAACCGTGCGCGTAAACCTGTTCCGCCACTCCCGCTCGAGGCACCGACCATGATAAGGCATGCGCCGGTGCCCGCATTGCTCGATCCCGGAGCTAAGGATGTGTCGCGGAACCTATGACATGCGGGGAGGTGGGAACCGAGATGCGAGTGTCCGGGACCCGGACTCCGTCCAACCGGTCGATGCTGAAGCCCGCTCTCGTGATGGCGGTGACGGTGTCGCGATGCGCGTGGCAGCCACCGGTGAAGCGCGGCCAGACCGTGGCGTCCAGCGTCCGCTGGACCCGCCGTAGGCGCGGGCTTTCGGCGCGGACGTGCTCGTAGAACCGGAGCTCTCCACCCGGCCGCACCACCCGGTACAGCTCGCTCATCGCCGCTTCCGGGTCGTGCACGGAGCACAACACCAGCGAGGCGACGGCCGCGTCGAACGTGCCGTCGTCCGCCGGAAGCCGTTCGGCCACCCCGTCGGCCACGTCGACGGGGCAGGGCGCCCGGGCGGCCGCCTCCCGGGCGAGGTTTCGCAGGTACGGTTCGGGTTCCACGGCGAGAACCCTGGTCACGCCGGTGGGGTAGTGCGCGAAGTTGAGCCCGTTGCCCGCGCCGACCTCGAGTACGGCCCCGCTCAGCCCGGCCAGCAATCGGTCCCGGTGCGGGCCGACCTCCGCTTCCATGGCATGACTGGCCCGGGCGTAGAGACGGGCGAAGACGGGGTGACGGACGGCGCGAGATCCCATAGCTGCGAGCGTACGCGGACTACTGGCTTTCCTCTTCGACGTAATCCATCGAGTAAGGGAGCATCGCCTCGCCGGACACGCTCGCCGTCCCGTCGTCGTTCACCGCTACGACGATGCTCACGCCGTGGGTGATGGTCATCTCGCTGAGATGGACACCGCCGGGGATGGTGCCGTATCCGCTGCCGTCGAGGGTGATGGTGTAGCCCTCATCGAGCGTGACGCTCTGCGTGCAGGTCACCGCGGTCATGCCCATAGCTCCGGCTTCGGTCTCCAACCAGCGCACAGCAACGTCGGCCAACGCGCAACTCCGGTCTACGGTGACCCGGTTCTCGGGTCCCTCGGTGATCTCGATGCCCTGCTCGGGTAGGGATCCGAGGCCACCTTGGGCGGAGAGGTCGATGCCCTCCGGCTCCTCGCCCGTCTCTGCGTACTCGACGATCGCATCGAGCGCCTCCTGTCCTCGCGCGGCCTGATCGTCTCCGGCGATCATCGCCGCCCCGTCGGTGACGGTGGGCCGGATCGGTTCCGCGTCGTCCGGCGCGTAGACGGACAGCTGAGCTTGCCAGGAAGACGTGGCATCCTCCCGGTTGACCAGGTAGTAAGCGGGTCCCGCTCCGTCGCTCTCAGGCTCGATCAAGGCGACGAACCACATCGGATAGGCATCGAACCGTGGCGCCGCGATGTACTGGGGGTCGACGGTGAACGCAGGGATCGGGTCCCGTTCCTGTGCCTGCTGCACCTGGTAGGCCATCTGTGACGACCTCAGCAGCGGGCCCGACTCCACGGTGGCGATCAGATCCGCGTCCTGTTCCGTGTTGGCCGTGTTGTTCGTCTCCGTGTAGTGCGCGAAGAACCGGTCGGCCGCACGCTCCGTCACGGCGACCGTGGCCGGCTCGGCGGTGTGCTCGACCTCCTCGGGAAGCTCCGCGCAGCCCGCCAGCAGCAGGGCCGCACCAGCGCCGACGGTCGTCGCCCGCTGCAGCCGCGCCGAGCCGCTTGGCCTCTCCGGCGGCGGCGGGGGGCCGGCGGTCTCCGGATCACCCGCGTCGGCCTGGGCGGGATCCGGCAGGTTGCCGGTCCCGACACGACGCCGACCGGCGCGCCGGCGCCGACGACCGGTGAACAGAAGCATGATGCCGGCGGCGGTGAGCAGGAGGCCGAGTCCGACGACGAGGAGCGCGGTGGCGAACACACCCTCGATCTCCGCCTCGACGGCCAGGTCGGCGGCGAGCGGTGCTTGAGGGTCAGCGGCGCTGACCACCACCTGGGCCGGTTCCGCGGTCAGCTCCACGCTGACCCGCTGCTCGCCGCTGCCGGTGCTGGACGCCTGCCACCAGTCCAGCCCTCCGGGAGGTGCGACCGGAGCGGTCTCTTCGCCGGACACCGCCTCGTGGGTGAGATCCTCCCGCCAGCCGGCTTGGGTGATCTGCTCCACCTGGACTCCGTCGAGGTACGAGCCGAGGTGTACCGGGTGGGCCACCCCGACGAAGGTGTCCGCGCCGTCGACGTCGGCGGCGACATGCAGCGTCGGCCCGGCGACGTCCAGCACCGAGGGGGCGGACACCAGCACGGCGGCATCCGTGGAGATCTCCTCGTCCACCACACCGAACGTGTCGTCCGGGCCCGTATAGACGGCGGCTACGGTGCCCGCCACGAGCACCGGCAGGCCGAGCACAAGGAGTACGACACCGAGGAAGGTTCGCACGTCAGCCGTCGATACCCAGATCGCGGCGGAGTTTTGCGACGTGACCGGTGGCCCGGACGTTGTACATCGCTTTCTCGATCTTGCCGTCCGGATCGATGACGAAGGTGGAACGGATCACCCCGGTGACCGTCTTGCCATAGAGCTTGCGCTCACCGTACGCGCCGAACGCCTTGGTCACCGCCAGATCCTCATCCGAGAGCAGCGGAAAGTTGATGCCGTCGCGTTCCCGGAAGGAGGCGAGCTTGTCCGGTGCATCCTTGGAGATGCCGACGACGTCGAGCCCGGCTGCCTGCAGGGCGGCGAGGCTGTCCCGGAAGTCGCAGGCCTGCGTGGTGCATCCGGGCGTCATCGCCGCCGGGTAGAAGTACACGACGACACGCTTGCCGCGGTACGAGGTGATATCCACGGCAGTGCCGTCGGCGTCGGGAAGGCTGAACGTGGGGGCGGGGTCGCCCGTGGAGAGTCGTGTCTCGGTCACCGTCCTACGGTACGGCGAGGCGGTGTCCTTCTTCTATGGCGGTGGTGCGCGAAATGACGGCGAACCTCGCCCGGCGCCGATACGGTTGGGAGAGCCGGTGCCGGGAACGGGATGGGCTGGTGGAATGCTGATCCGATATGGAGGTGCGCGTGAGTACTCCTGACGCCGTGCGGACCGGGCCACGGGAGCCGGTCACGGCCCCGTCGGAGACCCCGGAGGAGCCGGAACGGCGCCCGAAGCGTTCTGCCCGGGAGATCGAGCAGGCGATCAACGAGCGCAGCGAGCGCCTGGCGCGGAACATCGACGAGTTGGTGGGCCGGATGAGTCCGGGGCGTCTTGCGCGGGACAGCGCCGGGCGGATCGGCTCCAAGATGACGACGCCGGAGGGCGGGCCGCGAGTCGAGGTGCTCGGCGCGATCGCCGGGGCGGTGCTTGTGGGTGGCCTGCTGGTGTGGCGGTCACGTCGGCGTCGTCGCAGGTGAGATCAGGCGGTCTGGACGGCCGAGGGTCAGGAGATGCCCGGTGCGTGCGGTTACGCGTATCCTGAGGCATCGTGACCGAAGAGAGCGCTGTTGACTCGGACAAGCTGCCCATCCGCATGCTGCATGACCGCGTCTTGGTCTCATTGGACGCGGACGCCGGCGAACGGAAGTCGTCCGCGGGCATCGTCATTCCCGCTACCGCGGCCATGGGACGTCGTCTGGCCTGGGCCCGGGTCGTGGCTCTAGGGGCCAACGTCCGGACCGTGGCGGTCGGTGACCGGGTGCTCTTCGACCCGGAGGACAAGGCCGAGGTCGAGGTGCGCGGCGAAACCTACGTGCTTCTGCGGGAGCGGGATCTGCATGCCGTGGCATCCGAGCGGATCTCCGACGGTCAGACTGGGCTGTACCTGTAGCTGCCCGGCCTGACGTCAGCCGAGGCAGAGCAGTAGCTCGAGAAGCGAGAGGTCGAGGCCCAGACAGTACTTTTCGCGCTCTTCCGGGTCAGTGGGTATGGGCTCTGGAATGTCCGTGTCCATCGTCGGTGGTGCCGACCGCTCGGGTTCTTGCGGCTCTTCGCTGTCGTCGGGTACGTCTGGTTCGTCGCTCTTGTCTGGCTGGTCCGGTTCGTCTGGCTGGTCCTCTGAGTCGGGATCGTCTTCCGGCTCGTCGGAGGACTGCGGAGGTGAACGATCCGGCGTGTTCTGGTCGGCGTCGGGTGCCTCGCTGGACGTCTCGTCCGGCGCGTCGTCCTGGGTGTCTGACTCGTCATCGGTCCGATTGGAGTCATCGTCGCCGGACGAGTCCTGCGAACCGCTCTGGTCCGGAGCGTCGGCGCTGCCATCGGCGCCCTGATCCGACGGGCGGTCGTCTGCCTGGTTCCGGCTCTCGGGCGGCTGATCGTCTGCGGTCGCGCGTGGTGTTCCGGTGCCGGATGGCTTCCGTTCCTCCGGGCTCTGCGGCCGCGCGCCGGTGCTCTCGGTGGTGGGTTCGTTCGACGGCGTGCTCGCCGTGTGCGTGGTGACCAGATCAGTGTCGGCGGCGATTCGATCATTGCTGGTCGGAACCACCAAGCTGCCGAGTGTGATCCCCACGGTAGCGCCGACGACGCAGGCGACCAGCGAAGGGTATGTCCGACCCTTGGCCACGAACCATCCCATGACAGTGGCGAACATGCCGTCTCGGCTCCGCGGGGAGTTCGCGGAGTTTCGAGGCTTGTGCCTGCTCGCGGGTTCGTGCTCTGGCGGGCTGATGGGGTGGTCCTTTCTCGTGCTGTCGGATCGGGCTACACCCAAGGTCGCAGTACAGGGTAGTGAGCCTGGGCGGTGAGGGAAATAGGGCGATCGGGGGATTCTCGGTGCCATGAATTCGGGCAAAAAGGCCAGATCAGAACCTTTGGGGCGGCAATGATCCTGCCTGGCGGTGTCATCTCGGCGTTCGTTCCTCCTTCTTGCGAAGGATGTGGTGATTCGTAGACGAGAAGGACGGCTGACCTCGGTGCCGGCGATAGATTCGACGCACGTGATCGACAGGGTTCACGCACGTGATTGACCAGATGCGTTCGAAAGGGTGACGACGATGGCGTCTGCGGAGCAGCGGAGGCCGCCGTCGGGCACCGGCGCACTTCGGCTTCGTCCGCCGGGCAACCGCATCGAGCGGAAGGCTGTGTGGTGGTGGATCGCCCAAGCCGTTGTCATGCCTGGCAGCTTGCTGGCCGCCGTCTCGGTCGGATACCTCCTTTGGGAAGCCGCTCGGCCTTGGTTGATTGTGGCCGTTGTTGTGCTGGCGGTGCTCACCAGCGTGTCCCTGTTCGTCGAGCCTTTCTGGCGATACGCGGTGCACCGGTGGGAGGTGACGGACGAAGCCGTCTACGCGCTGACCGGCTGGCTGGTGCGCGAGTGGCGGGTGGCCCCGATCTCCCGGATTCAGACGGTCGACGCCGTCCGTGGGCCGGTCGAACAGATGCTGGGCCTGGCTACCCTGCGAGTGACGACGGCCTCGTCGCGAGGTCCGATCAACATCGGTGGTCTTGACCGGGATGTGGCGGCGGCGATAGCTGAGCGGCTCACGGCCGTCACGCAGCGGACGCCGGGCGATGCCACGTGACAGCGGCACAGGAACCGTGGCGTCGCCTCCACAGCCGGATGATCTGGGTGGATGTGGTGCAGGCGGTGGTCTCGCTGACGCCGGCTGCGCTCGCCACGGGGGTTTTCGGCGTCGAGGCGTCGCTGGGAAGCCTGTGGCCGATGATCGCGGTTGCCGCATTCGGCACGGTCGGTGCGATCGCGGATGCGTTGCGGTGGGCTTTCACTCGATATCGGGTGACCGACGCATACGTGGAGCGGCGCACGGGCGTCTTCGTCCGGCAGTACCGCTCCGTGCGGCGGGACCGGATCCGTAGTGTGGACGCGACCGCCAAGCTCCGGCACCGGCTGGCCGGCCTCCGTGTGGTCACGATCGGTGCCGGGCAGCAACACAACGCGGGTGAGTCTGCGTTCGTGCTGGATGCGATCCTCAGGACTGACGCCTGGAGACTGCAGGAGGAGCTCCTGCGCCCCCGAGCGGCGGGTTCGGCCGTGCCTGCCCCGAGCGGTCGTCCCGATGGTTCCGGCGTCGGCGATCGGGTGACTGGCACGTCCGACGGCGCTCGTGGCACGGAGGACGCCCAGGTGTTCGCGCGCTTGCGGCCGTCGTGGGTGCTCTACAACGTGTTCAACTCGTGGGCGTACATCATGGCCATCGGCCTGCTGTGGGGTGGCTTCTGGCTGCTGTCCACGTTCGGTGTCGACGTCGGCGGCTTCCTGGACGGTCTGGCCGACTGGGAGGCGCTGGGATGGGGTTGGACGATCGGGATCGGCGTGCTGGTCACCGGCGCCGTCGGTGTGATCGGGTTGGCGGTCAACTTCTTCACGGAGAATTGGAACTTCGAGTTGGCCCGCGTGTCCGGTGAGGACGGCACTCAGCTGCGGACCAGGAAGGGTTTGTTCACCACTCGCGAGGTCAACCGCGACGAGCGGCGGATGCGCGGGCTGCAGATCAGTGAGCCGTTGCTATGGCGGTGGATGGGCATGGCGGACACGAACGTGGTGACCACCGGGCTCTCTCTGTGGTCGATGTCGGAGCCGACGGCGATACTTCCGCGGGGGCCGATCGGCGTGGCACGTTCCGTCGCGGTCGACGTGCTGGGCTCCCGTCCGAGCCCGTTCGACGTCCCACTGGTGCGGCATCCGGCCGCGGCCCTGCGTCGACGGCTGTGCTGGGCGACCGTCGGCGGGGCTGCGCTGGTCGCCGTCGTGGTGTGGCTGGTCATCACGGACGTGCTGCCGGCATGGACGGTCTGGCTCGGCGCGGCCGGGTGGCCGGTGGCGCTGCTCGGCGCGGTGGTCGCGTACCGGGCGCTGGGACACGCCGTCGCCGGCCCGTATGTCGTGCTCAGATCCGGTCTGATCAGCAGATCGACGGTGGCCCTGCAACGCAGTGCTGTCTCCACCATCGCGTTGCGGCAGTCGCTGTTGCAGCGACGGCTGGGGCTGATGACGGTGTCGGCCATGACGGCGGCGGGGTGGGGCGGTTATCAGGCGTCCGACGTCGACGCCGGTGAGGCCGTGGAGTTCGCCACGGCGGCTGCGCCGGGTCTACTCGAGCCGTTCCTTGTGCCGAACCGGCTGTCCGCCGAGAGATCCTGACAATTCGGGCAAGAGCCCCATAAGTTCCGGTTTGCGGCAATATCGGCTAGTGTTCCCCTCGCTATTCCGGAAAGGGGGATTGGAACCGGAATGAGTGGACGGCATGCGCAACGCGCTCGCAGACGGCGCCGCTCGCCGGTGTGGCCGATCGGCGTCGCCGTGGTACTGCTCGGTCTCATTGCGGCCGGTGGCTACCTCGTATACGACGTCGTGCTGGCCGATGACGAGCAGCAGGCGGCGCAAGGCCAGGCCGATGGACAGGCCCAGAGCGAATGTGACGACGGGCGCGCGGTGTCGATCGTGGCGGCGCCGGGTATCGCGACCGTCCTGGAAGAGCTCGCCCACCAGTACAACGAAGCCGCCGGCGACGACTCCGACGGATTGTGCGCGTCCGTGACGGCCGCGTCGCCGGCCGAGGCGGCCGAGATGCTGGGCGGCGAGAACAGTCCAGACATGTGGGTGCCTGACTCGTCGGCGTGGATCCAACGAGCCGCAGGCCGGGACGTCACGCTCGGCGAGCCGCAGCCGTTGGCGCTGTCACCGCTGGTGTTGGTCGCGTCGCAGGGTGTGGCCCGGGAGCAGCTCGGCTGGCCGGACAACGCCGAGTTCTCCTGGTCGGACTTCGTGTCTTCTGACGCTGCCGTCACCATCGTCGACCCGATGTCCAGCACCGAAGGGCTGTCCACACTCCTCGCGGTGCAGGCTGTCGTGAATCAGACGGGTGCGGAGCAAGCAGAGGTCGCGCAGGCCATGTCCGCCGTAGCGCGATCGGCCGTCGCCGATGTGGACGAGGCCTATGCGCAGGTCGTCTCGGAACCGTCGGCCGCTCCACTCTTTCACGCGAGCGAGCAGTCGGTCGTCGAGCACAACCGGCAGAACCCGGATCAGCCTGCGGTCGCGCTCTATCCGGCCGAAGGCACCGTCGCGTTCGACTATCCGGCAGTGCCCGTGCATGCGGCTGAGACGGCGTCGTCGACGACTGAGGCGGTGCAGGAACTGATCGAGGCATTCCGCTCGGACGCCGCGACCTCGACTCTCCAGGAAGCCGGGTTCCGCAGTCCTCAGGGCGAGGCACTGGAGTCGGCCGGCG
The DNA here is from genome assembly GCF_010550675.1 of Phytoactinopolyspora halotolerans. Taxonomy (GTDB): domain Bacteria; phylum Actinomycetota; class Actinomycetes; order Jiangellales; family Jiangellaceae; genus Phytoactinopolyspora; species Phytoactinopolyspora halotolerans. Next base: position 83,632 of record NZ_JAAGOA010000017.1, read on the forward strand.
TCGTCGACGGCATCCGGCGCAGCATGCCCGAGACCATGCCCGCTCCAGAACCGCAGGCCGCGGAGGCCGTCCTGCGACAATGGGCGGCGCTCTCCATCGACATGCGGATGCTTCCGGTCATCGACGTGTCCGGTTCCATGTGGGAGGACGACGGCGCGGAACAACTGCCGATCGAGGTGGTGCGGGACGCGAACCTCGCGGCGCTCGACCTGTTTCCGCCGACCAGCGAGCTGGGGCTGTGGGTGTTCTCCACCGAAGAAGATCCACCCGATCATTGGCGCGAGGTCGTTGAGATCGGGCCGCTGTCGGAGGAGGTCGGCGACGGCACGCGGCTGGACGCGCTGGTCCAGGCCACCAACGCATTGCCGGATTCCGACGTGCGTGGATGGACCGCGCTCTATGACACGGCGTGGGCGGCATACCAAGAGGTCAAGGACAATTACGACCCCAACAGGGTGAACTCCGTGGTGCTGCTGACCGACGGCGAGGACGAGCGTCCGCCGGAGATGGCACCGGGTATGGACCTCGAGACGCTGCTGGCTCAGCTGCGGGCACAGCACGACTCCGCGCGTCCAGTGCTGCTGATCACCATCGGGATCGGCCCGGACGCCGACATGGATGCGTTGCAGCAGATCTCCGAGGCCACCGGCGCCTCCGCCTACCAGGTCCAGGACCCCGCCGACCTGGAAGAGGTCTTCTTCCGGGCGATGGTGGAGCGGCAGTGCCGCCCGGACTGCTGACCGTCCCGGACGGGTGACGGCGTCCGCCCCGCCGACGGTAAGACCGGTCGCGTCAGCGGGCCGTCTTCTCATGGAGACAGAGGACGTTGCCCTCGGTGTCGGCGAACCAGGCCGCACGGTGGTCTCCGAGGGTGGCGACGTGGTCGACCGTCCGCAGGCCCGGCTCGTCGTAGTCGAGGAAGGCGACGTTCCTGGACTCGAGATCAGCGATCTCGGCCGGCATGTCGGTGACCTCGAAGGTGAGCACAGTGTGCTTGGTCTGCGCGCCCGCCTCCGCCGGCAGCAGTTGGACGCTGCCGCCGGCCGTGGTGCGGAAGGCGTGGCTTCCGTCCGGAGCCTCCCCGGCGTCCTGCAGGCCGAGCGTGTCTCGGTAGAAGGCGGTCGCCCGAGACATGTCGGTGACCGGCAGAATGGTGGTGATGGGAGCGTTGGCGAGCATGGCCGGACCTCCGATCGTCGCAGTCGGACACCGCTACGGTGGCACTGCCGAGTCAAGACCGGGTCATGGCCGGGTGAAGGCCGCGAGGACGGAAGAGGAGACAAGATGAGGGTCGCGTTGCACTCCGTGGTGCGTGCCGGTGCCGAGCGGCAGTACGAGGCCGAGCACGAGCGGATCCCGGACGATCTGGTCGCCGCGTTCGCACGGGTGGGCATCTGGAACTGGACCATCTGGCGCAGCGGCTCCGATCTGTTTCACATCGTCGACTGCGAGGACTTCGACGCGGCGATGCGCGAGTTGCAGGACGACCCGGCCAATGTCCGGTGGCAGGCGCGCATCGGCCCGTTCGTGGACCGGTTCGTCTCGGACGCCGGCGATGGAGCGCCGCACCCCATCGGGCAGGTGTGGGAACTGACGACGCAGCGCTCCCAGTCTTAGCAGGCCCGTGCCGGTTGCAGGTGAGCCGCTGTCAGCCGGGTATGACTTCGTGGAGTCGTCACGCCTCGACGTTGTCTCCCAACTGGCTCTGTCCCGTGCCGCTATCGTGTGGGTATGGCAGCGTCGGAGGTTGTCGAAGCGGCCGGTCGTGAGGTGACCGTCACACACCCGGACAAGATCGTCTTCGGCGAGCACAGGACGACGAAGCTCGACCTGGTGCGCTACTACCTGTCCGTGGCCGATGGTGCACTGCGCGGCGTCGCCGGTCGGCCGATGATCCTCAAACGGTTCGTGAAGGGCATCGAGGAGGAGGCGTTCTTCCAGAAGCGGGCGCCGTCGAAGCGGCCGGCCTGGATCGAGGTCGCCACGCTGCGGTACGCGTCCGGCACGACGGCCGACGAGGTGGTGGTCCGGGATGCCGCAGCCTTGGCATGGGTGGTGAACTTGGGCTGCATCGACCTGAACCCGCATCCGGTGCTGGCCGAGGACCTCGACCGTCCCGATGAGCTACGGATCGACTTGGACCCGGTCCCCGGGGTGGACTGGCGGCAGATCGTCGACGTGGCGTTCGTCGCCAAGGAAGTGCTGGAGGATCACGGTCTGACCCCGTGGCCGAAGACCTCGGGCTCGCGCGGATTCCACATCTACGCCCGGATCGAGCCGCGCTGGGCGTACAAGGATGTCCGGCTGGCGGCGGAGACTGTCGCCCGCGAGGTGGAGAACCGGGCACCGGATCTGGCCACGGCGAAGTGGTGGAAGGAGGAACGGCAGGGGGTCTTCGTGGATTTCAACCAGAACGCGAAGGACCGCACCATCGCCTCCGCCTACTCGGTGCGACCCACCCAGGATGCCCGGGTGTCTACCCCGCTGACCTGGGATGAGGCACGCGACTGCCGGCCAGAGCAGTTCACGCTGGCCACCGTCCCGGAACGGTTCGCCGACGTCGGCGATCCATGGCAGGGCATCGACGATGCGGCCGGGTCACTGGACGCACTGCTGGACCTGGCCAAGCGACTCGGGCCGGCGGAGAAGCCACCCAAGGGGAGCGGCCGCCGGCAGTCGACGATGCCGCTGATCGAGATCGCCCGGGCGAAGACCAAGCAGGAGGCGCTCGACGGCCTTGAGCGCTGGAAGGAGCGGCACGCGTCCGTCGTCCCGCATCTCGAACCAGCCGACGTGCTGGTCGACGGTATGCGTGGCCGCAGCTCGCTGTGGTACCGCATCCGCATCAACCTGCAGCACGTCCCGGAGGCCGAGCGCCCACCGCAAGAGCCGCTGGAAGTCGACTACGACCCGTGGGCCGGCACCCCCTTCGGCCGCGATCAAGGATGACCTGCCCGGTCCGCCGGTTCAGTCGGCGAGCCGGGGTTCGACGGTCCGCCACTGTGCGTACTTGGGGTACCGGCCATCGCCCGACGAGCGACCGGTGAGCCGACGCCCGATCCACGGCAGCACGTACCGACGGTAGTACGTGACCTTCTCCATCCGGCTCGGCGGTGCTATCGCCGTGGTGAGCGGGGTCATCCATTCCTCCGGAGGCAGCGCGCCGAGGGTCTGCAGCACTCGGGCCGCCACGCGTCGGTGGCCGGAGGCGTTCAGATGCAGCCGATCCTCGCACCAGTAGGCGGGATGCCTGAGCTCCGGATCGCTCCAGTTGTCCGCGAAAGGCACGTCGTACCTGGTGGTCATCTCCCTGACCGCTGCCGTGAGCCGGTTGCCGACGGGGCGTACCCACCGTCCCAGTGGCAGGTTCCGCGTCGGGTCGCCGCCGCTGAGGATCACCGGTCGCACGCCCGCGTCGAGGCACCGGGTGATGACATGCTCGGTGAGAGTCACCATCCGGTTGAGATTCGCACGGTGCCGGATCATGTCGTTGCCGCCGCCGTTGAACGTCAGCATCGTGGGTTCCAAGGCCAGCGCCGGCTCAAGCTGCTCGCGCACGATCGGCTCCATCAGCTTGCCCCGGATGGCGAGGTTGGCGTACTCGATCGGCGCGCCCTCGCTGATGGCCAGGCCGGTGGCGACGAAGTCGGCCCAGCCGCGCACCGACCCGTCGTCGCGTTCGTCGCCGACGCCTTCGGTGAAACTGTCTCCGATCGACACCAGACGCATTCCGCCATTATCCGCGGTCTGGCGGGAAACACGAGCGCCCGCCCCCGGGCCGCTAGGGTCGCGGATATGAGTACCGTATTGATCACGGGAGCGACGGACGGTCTCGGCCGCTACGTCGCCACCGAGCTGGCGAAGGCAGGACATCGGGTCATCGCACACGGCCGGAACCCGTCGCGGCTGGAGCGATTGCGCGACCAGCTCGGCGCGAGGCTGGAGACGGTCCAGGCCGACCTCGCCGAGCTGCGGCAGGTCGACCGGCTCGCCGACGAGATCCGGAAGACGTACGACCGGTTGGACGTGCTGGTCAACAACGCCGGCATCGGTGCCGGCGCGGATCGTCGCATGCGCGAGGAGAGCGCCGACGGCATCGAGCTGCGGTTCGCGGTCAACTACCTCGCCGGCTATCACCTGGCACGCCGGTTGGTACCGCTCCTGGCTGACTCGGCGCCGTCCAGGGTGGTGAACGTCGCGTCCGTCGGTCAGCGGCCAATCGACTTCGCCGACCCGCTGCTGGCCTCCTCGTATGACGGAATGCGCGCCTACCAGCAGAGCAAGCTCGCGCAGATCATGTTCACCATGGATCTCGCCGGGGAACTCGCTGACGACGGGGTCACCGTCAATGCGCTGCACCCGGCCACCTTGATGCCGACCACCATGGTCGAGGAAGGATGGCCGGGCGGTGCGATGAGCACGCTGGAGGAGGGTGGCGCGGCCACCCTGCGGCTGATCACCGCCCCAGAGCTGGCCGAGGTCACCGGAGAGTACTTCAACAGCAACGATCCCGAGCCCGCACGGGCGAACCCACAGGCCTACGACGCCGACGCCCGCCACGAGCTGCGCGAACTGAGCGACCGGCTGATTGCCTCCGCCCTCGAGGGGTGACGCGTGCGCCGGCGAGGCTCTCTGTCGCAACCGCCAATGTCTCGATGATGCCGGGCGTGAACGGGCATCATGCAGGGGTATGGGCGTCGATGCATACAGCTGGCCGGGCAGCGACGACGAGCTGGTGGAGGTCCAGTACACACTTGCCGCCGACGCGGAGGCGGCACTGGCCGCACAACCGTGGACGTTCGATGGACAGCCCGCCGTCGGCGGGTGCTTCGTCGCGTTCGCCCGAGGCGAATCCGGGCCGGGACACCGCGGCGACCGCGCCTGGGCGGCCGCGGTCTCCCTCCGTGGCCGGGCGATCGTCGCTCAATCCGTGGCCGTACAGCAGGTGCCCGCCGCATACGCACCCGGCCTGCTGGCTCGCCGGGAAGGGCCGATCCTGCAGGCCGCGGTCGGCGACCTGCGGCCCGGCCCCGACGTGTTGCTGGTCGATGCGACCGGCCTTGACCATCCGCGCGGCGCCGGCCTCGCCCTTCATCTCGGCGCGATCCTCGGCGTGCCGACGGTGGGGGTGACGCATCGAACGCTGGTCGCATCCGGTGCCGTGCCCGAGCACCTCCGCCGGGGCGCGACCGCCCCGGTATACGTCCGGGACCGATGCGTCGGATATTGGGTGTGCACCAAGACGGCGGCCCGTGCCGTCGTCGCGCACGCAGGCTGGCGAACCAGTCCGGAGACGGCCGCGGAGACGGTGCTGGCCGCGTCATCGTCGCGGGCGCGCACCCCGCTGCCGCTGCGGCACGCCCGCCGCGTCGCGCGGACGACGCGTGCCTCCGCGGGCGCCGGGTAGCGGCCTTCGCGAGGACGCGACGGTCGTCGGCGGTCTCATCGCGCGGCGCCGATGACCTCCTCCAGCGCCGCCCGCAGCGCGGCCACGCAGGTGTCGAGCTGCTCCTCGGTGATGACCAGCGGTGGGCAGAAGGAGACCGTGGCGTCGCCGATGGCGCGGGCGATCACCCCATGCTGGAGCAGCGCGTCCCGCACGGCCACCGCACTGACGTGGGGATGCATGCCCACCGCCCACATCGCGCCCGCACCGCGCGCCTCGGCCACCAGGCCCTGCTCGGCGATCTCGCTCAGGCCGGCGGCGAGCCGCTCGCCGATCCCCGGTGCACGGGCCGGGAGGTTCTCCGCTCGGGTAATGCCGAGTGCCGCAATCCCGGCGGCACAGGCCACCGGGTGGCCGCTGTAGGTGTGGCCGTGCCGGAGGACGAAGTCCGGGTCAGCTTCCAGCGGACCGCGAACCGCCGGACCGACGAGTACCCCGCCGAGCGGGATGTAGCCGGAGGTGACCCCCTTGGCGAAGGTGACCAGATCCGGCCGGACACCGTAGTGCTGGCTGCCCCACCACTGTCCGAGCCGGCCGAATCCGCAGATGACCTCGTCGGCGATCAACCATGCACCGTGCTCGTCGCAGATCCGGCGCAGCTCGGTCAGGTATCCGGGCGGTGGCGGATAGACGCCGGCGGCGCCGACCACCGGCTCCGCGATCACCGCGGCCAGCTCGCCGGGCCGCTCGCGAGCGACCTTCTCCACAGCCTCGGCGTCGTCATAGGGCACCTGGACGATGTCGTCGACGAGTGGACCGAAGTGCTCCTGATTGGCCGGGATGCCGGTGGCGGTGAGGCCGCCGTAGGTGACCCCGTGGTAAGACGGCGTGCGGCTGACGATCAGCCGCCGGCCCGGCCGGCCGGCCCGGGCATGCGCGGCTCGGGCCAGCTTGATAGCGCTGTCCACCGACTCCGAGCCGGAGCCGGTGTAGAAGACCCGGAACCCGTCGCCCGGTGCGAGTGCGACCAGCTCGCTCGCCAGCTCCTCCGCGGGCGGGTTGGTGAAGATGTCGAACGTGTGGAAGGCATCCAGCCTGCGCAGCTGCTCGGTCACCGCTTCGATGATCTCGGTGCGCCCGTGCCCGACGTTGCAGTACCAGAGACTGGCCATCGCGTCGATGTACTCACGGCCCGCTGAGTCGCGGACGACGGCACCGTCACCCTCGGTGATCGTGAGAAAGTCACGGTTCGAGGGTTTGGCGAACGGGTGCAGGACATCGGGCAGGTCCATGGCTTCAAGCCTCCTTGCGGTGACGCGACTGGCTGGCAGCATCGTGCCATGCCGCGCGGGTTCGGCGCGCGGTCGAGGCTGCGCTGTCGCGCCTTCGGGCCGTGTTGTCGTTGACACGGTGGCGTTCGTCGGACAGTGTCGGCGTCATGAGTGCGGAACGTACGTTCGTCATCGTCGGTGGTGGCCTCGCCGGCGCCAAGGCGGCCGAGACCCTGCGTGAAGAAGGCTTCGACGGTGCTGTCGTGCTGCTGGCCGCCGAGCACGAGCCGCCGTACGAGCGGCCGCCGCTCTCCAAGGGGTACCTGCTCGGCCACGACGAGCGGTCGAAGGCATTCGTCCACCCGGAGCAGTGGTATGCCGACCACGACATCGAGCTGCGACTCGGCGCGCGGGTCGAGACGCTTGAGCCGGCCGAGCACCGGGTGCGGATCGCCGGAGGCGACACGCTCACCTACGACAGACTCCTGCTGGCGACGGGTTCCGAGCCGCGTCGGCTGGACGTGCCGGGCAGTGATCTGGACGACGTGCGGTACCTGCGTGAGCTGCCCGATGCCGACCGCCTGCTGGACGTGCTCGAACCGGGCCACCGGGTTGCCGTCGTCGGCGGCGGATGGATCGGACTGGAGGTGGCCGCGGCCGCCCGGACGCACGGTGCGGAGGTGACCCTGCTGGAGCTGGCGGACCTGCCGTTGCAGGGCGTGCTGGGCAACGAGGTCGCCCGTGTCTTCGCCGGCCTGCACCGCGATCATGGCGTCGACCTCCGGCTCGGTGCCCAGGTCAGAGAGATCGTCGGCGCCGACGGGCGCGTGGTCGCCGTGGTGACGACCGATGGCGACGAGATCATGGCCGACACCGTGGTCGTCGGTATCGGGGTGCGTCCCGCCGTCGACCTCGCCGTCGCCGCCGGTCTGGACCTCGACGACGGTGTGGTGGTCGACGCCGCGCTGCGAACCTCCGCCCCGGATGTCTACGCGGCCGGGGACATCGCCAGCATCGACCATCCGTTGCTGGGCACGCGGCTGCGGGTGGAGCACTGGGCGAACGCGCTCGACGGCGGCCCGGCGGCGGCGCGATCCATGCTCGGCCAGGATGTCAGCTACGACCGCCTGCCGTACTTCTTCACCGACCAGTACGACCTGGGCATGGAGTACATCGGGCACGCGCCGCCCGGCTCCTACGACGAAGTCGTGCTGCGCGGTGACGTGGACGCGCGCGCGTTCCACGCGTTCTGGGTCCGCGACCGCCGGGTGCGGGCGGGGATGCACGTCAACCTGTGGGACGACGGAATCGCCCCGGTGGAGGAATTGGTGCGCTCCGGACGGTCAGTCGATGCGGAGCGCCTCGCCGACCCGGAGATCGCGCTGAGCGACGTGTGACGGCGACGATCAGGGACGTGTGACGTCGCGTCTCCGCCTCTGGTGCGCTGGCCGCTCCCGCATGGTGCGCTGGCCGCTCCCGCATGGTGCGTTGAGCGCACGCCGTCGTCGCACGAGAAGGCGCTTTCACCGGTTATTCAGCGCACCACGCGGATTTCCGCGATACCGCGCCGCCGAAGCCGGGCGAACAGGCCGGGCGAGTAGGTAGCGTGCGTGGCCATGGATGGTGAGCGACGCGACATGGTCGGCGTACCCGTCTCCGCGTCGGCGGCGACCGGGCTCCGATGGGGTGCGCGGATCTGGACCGCATGCGTCCTGGTCATCGTCGGCGTGCTGGCCCTGACCGCCGGCTTTCCCCGAGATATCGACAGCGACGGCCTGCTCGGTACGGTGGAGCGCTCGGTCCAGCTTGCGCTCGTGGCGGCCGCCCTCATGGCGCTGGTCGTGGCGTGGCGCCGCGACGCCGTCGTCGTTGTGGCGCTGGTGCTCATCGGTTCCGGTCTCGCCGCTCTGTCCGCATCGCTGCATCCGCCGGCCGTGGTGGCGCTACTGATCATTGCCTTCCTGACGCCCGCACTCGCGTTCTGGCTGGCCTGGCAGCGTGATCGCCCTCGGCGGTCGAGCGTGTGCCTCGCCCTGGTGACCGCCGGCGCGCTCGTGATCGGCTCCGTCGGTCTGGGCATCCTGTACGACCACATGTTCGGTCCGACGCATCCCCGGTCGACGACGCCTCGGCTGCCCGTCGAGCGGGTCGAGTGGGTGTGGAGCGGGGCCGTGACCGATACGTCGTTCCGCGTGAACGCACGGATCGCCGCCGACGACGCCCGAAGCGCGGCCCTTGTCGTCGCGGAGGACCTCAGCGCCTCCCCGGCCACTGAAGATGAGAGTCCGAGGGGCCCGGACGGGGAGATCGCGGCGGCCGACGGCACCGTGCACGACGTCGACCCCGTGGGTGTCCCGGAAGGCGGCATCGTCACCTGGACCGTGACCGGCCTGAAGCCGGACACCCGCTACGAGTATCGCGTGGTGGTCGACGGCGACACGGACACGTCACGAGGGGTGGGCACGGTACGGACCTTCCCCGACGGCCCGTCGTCGTTCACCGTCGCGATCAGCGCCTGCGCACGGACCGGATCCGAAGGCGCCGTCTTCGACGCGATCCGCGGGATGGATCCCGAGCTTTACATCAACAGCGGTGACCTGCACTACGGCAACATCGACGTCGACGACGTCGACATGTTCCGCGCCCGGTACGACGATGTGCTCGCGTCCGCCGCGCAGAGCGCGCTGTACCGTGCGGTCCCCGTCGCCTACGTGTGGGACGACCATGATTACGGCGCCAACGCGGCTGGGGCGGACTCGGCTGCGCGATACGCCGCCCGGACGGCGTATCGCGAGAACGTTCCGCACTATTCGTTGCCGGCGGGCAGCGATGACGGCGCGATTTACCAGGCCTTCACGATCGGCCGGGTGCGGTTCGTCCTCAGCGACGTGCGCTCGGAGCGGACCGGCGCGTCGCTGCTGGGCGAGCGGCAGCTGAGATGGCTGGAGGACGAGCTGGCGGCGGCGAGCCGCGATCATGCGCTGGTGGTCTGGGTCAGCCCGGTGCCGTGGATCGGATTCTCCGGCGGCGACAGCTGGGGCTCTTACCCCGAGGAACGCCGACGCCTCGCCGAGCACATCGAGGACGCCGGGATCGACAATCTGGTCATGCTCAGCGGCGACGCGCACATGCTCGCCATCGACGACGGCACCAACAGCGGCTACGGGCGCTCGGGCGCGGCCTTCCCGGTGCTGCACGCCGCCGCGCTGGACCGGCCCGGAAGCACCAAGGGTGGTCCGTACAGCCACGGCGCTTTTCCAGGGGGTGGCCAGTTCGGCACGATCACCGTGCACGACGACGGCTCCGCGCCGGTCACCGTCGAACTGGCGGGTTGGAACTGGGAGAGCGAGCGGCTGCTGTCCTACACGTTCCGCGTTCCGTGAGCACAGCGGCTCGCACCGGTCGAGACTCCGTCGCACACTGGAGATATGCCGGTCTTTGTCGGCACGTCGGGATGGCAGTACCGCGACTGGCGCGGCGTCATCTATCCGGACGGGCTTGCTCAGCGACGGTGGTTCGAACGGTACGTGAAGTCGTTCGCGACTGTGGAGAGCAACAGCGCCTTCTATCGGCTCCCCCGCAGGGAGACTTTCGCGTCGTGGCGGGCGCAGATGCCGGACGACTTCGTGATGGCGGTGAAGGCGAGCCGGTTCTTGACTCACATCAGGCGGCTTCAGGAGCCGCGGGAACCGGTCCGCCGGTTCCTGGACGCGGCCGCCGGGCTGGGCGATCGTCTCGGGCCGGTGCTGCTTCAACTGCCGCCGACCCTGCAGGCCGAACCGGGCCGGTTGGCGGCGTGCCTCGATGAGTTCCCGGCCGACGTGCGGGTCGCGGTCGAACCGCGCCACACCTCGTGGTGGACCGACGAGGTCAGGTCCGTGCTCGAGGCCCGTGACGCGGCTTTGTGCTGGGCGGATGTGCGCGGCACCCCGCAGATGCCGCTGTGGCGTACCGCGTCGTGGGGATACCTGCGGCTGCACCAGGGCGCCGCCAGCCCGTGGCCGCATTACGACGACGACATGATGCGTTCCTGGGCCCGGCGGATCGGTGACACCTGGGCCGATGCGGAGGACGTGTACGTGTACTTCAACAACGACCCGGGCGGCGCGGCGGTGCGCAACGCGATCGGGTTCGCCGGCATCGTCGGCGCGACCGGCCGGACGGTGACTCGTACAGCGCAGCTGCGTCCCTCCCCATGATCATGTGCACTTCCCGTTCATATAGCACGGGAAGTGCACATGATCATGGGGAGGTGAGGGGCTCGGTCCGGCCGTTGAGGATCCACGGCAGGTTGAACTTGCGGAACACGATCGAGCGGTGCGAGCTCGCGCTGCTGCCGGTGTTCTCGTTCAGCTCGACCAGAGCGCCTACGTGGTAGTCGGCGGTCTTGGCCATGCTGGAATAGCCTCCTTCCGCCCAGTTGCCGGTGCCGAGGCCCGGCCAGGAGGGGAGCGGGGCGTCACTCAACGGCCGGGAAATCGGCCACGTCCGGCCCTCGTCGTAGCTGATCCGCACCCGCATCTTGGTGCGGGTCACGGTGCTGGCGGAGTTGAGGAACATGATCCGAGCCGGGGAGTCGCTGTTGTAGCGCAGGATGGAGCCTTGGGCGCGGGGATCGAGCAGTGTGGCGTCGGGCGCGTACGTGGAGAAACCGTCCTCGATCGTGCCGGTGGCGACCCAGCGCCGTTTGGCCGTCTCCCAGACCGAACCGACGGCTCGGTCGTTGCGCATCAGGCGGCCGTCGAGCAACTCGACCACGGCGCCCTCGCTGGTGCCCTCCTGGTACGCGCCGGTCGAGACGTCGGTGATGCGTTGGACCTTCCAGGTCTCGCCCCTGTCGTCGCTGTAGAGATGCCGGTGCAGGGCGGGGATGACGAGCCGACCGCCGCGGGTCTGGATGCCTGCGCCGGGGCCCATCGCATCCCACGCCCAGGTCTGACCGTTACCACGCGTCCTGGGCTTGAGCGCTTCGGTGACATCCTCCGGTGCGCTCCACGTCACGCCGTCGTCGGTGCTGCGGGAGACGTACACCTTCCGGTGCTCCCACGCGGTGATCCTGGTGGTGCCGTCGTGGCCGTTCTGGCTGTATCCGGCGGGGTTCCAGGACATGAAGAGCCAGACCGTCCCGGTCTGCCGATCGGCGACGGCGGTCGGATTGCCCCAGGTTCCCTGGCCGACGCCCACCACCTCACGCAGTCCTGACCATGTGGCGCCGTTGTCGGTGGAGCGCTTGTACAGCAGGTTGATGTTGCCCCAGTCGCGATTGCTGGATGCCCGTCCTTCGACGAACGCGATCAAGGTGTCCTGTCTGGTGCGGACCAGGCAGGGGATGCGGAAGGAGTGGTAGGTGATGCCGTTGAGCCGCTCGCTGCCGCCGCCGTCGAACAGCAGGCGTTCGCTGTGTGAGGCCGGCGCGGCGGCTGCTGGGAGGACCGTGCTCGCCGCGCCGGCCAACCCGGCCAGAGTTCCTCCGCCGGCGATCAGAACCGATCTCCTGGTCGGGGTGGCGGGTCCGTGGGAGGTGATGTCCATCTTCAGCTTCCTCCTCTTTGAGAGCAGCGGGGATCAGTAGACGCGCATGCCGTAGTGGTTGAGGACCTCCTGAACGGGCTGGAACCAGGTGCGGCTGTTCCGTGAGGTGCTGCACGGCTCGCTGGGGTTGAGCGCGGCCGAGAGGATGCCGAGTGCGTACGTGCCGCTGAACAGGGGGCCACCGCTGTCACCGGACTTCGCGCACAGGCTGGTCTTGATCATGCCGGTCATCTTGGTGCCGTCGCTCCACGTGACGTCGGTCCGGGGAACCAGAACGATGCCGTTCAGATCGGTGCTCTTGGTTCCCACCCGGTCCACCGACTCGCCGTCGACTACCCACCGGGACCTCGTGATCTGCTTCTCGGCCCCGTGGACCCAGACGGTCCCATACGCCTTCACCGCGCTGTTGCGATATCCGATGAGCGCGAAATCGTCACCCGGGAAATGCACGGTGCCGACGCGCTCCCCGAGATAGAGGCCGTTGGCCGCCTTGTGCCAGATGCGGGTGTTCGCGGCGCAGTGGCCGGCGGTCAGGAAGTATTTGGTGCCGTTCTGATTCTGGACGTTGAACCCGAGTGAGCATGTCGACGCCGGATTGCCGTAGCGGTTCTGGATCCCCTGACCACCCGAGGTGAAGTCGGTTCCCTCGATGCTGCCGCTGAGGCGCTCGACCCTGACGGCGTCGCCGTGACGCCGGGCGATGGACTCGATCCGTCGGAGATCGCGGCCGGTCGCCGTGTCGTAGACCTCGATCGCGACCTGGTTCGTGTCCGGATCGACACCCCATGAGGTCCCGGGGACGGGCGGCAGGCTGTTCAGGTCCGCCCGGATCGCCTCCAGCTGCGCCGCACTGTGCGGCACGAGTTGCGCGGTGCCGCCGGCAGCGCGTACTCGATCCGCGGTCGCACGGTCGGTGACGGTGATGACTGTCTCACCGTCGCCGTCCACGTAGGCGCCGCCGGTCTTCGACGGGCTCAGATCGTCCACCAGGGCCTGAGCGCGTTGGACGCTCATGGTTCGGGCGTCGGAGTCTCCCGCTGAGGGGGCGGCCTGGGTGGTGGTGGGATGGAGCAGCGCGCTCGCCGTGACCGCGCATCCGGCGAGCACGCCGACGGTCGCGGTCAGCAGACGTGTCCTGGGCATATATGTGACTCCGAGCTGTCGTGTGCGGAACGGGAGAGGGGGAGACCGGGCGGTGCGATCGTCTCTGAGTTGATCCTTTGTAGCGCAGCTCGGGCGGCATCCCGCCACCGGGCCGAAGGAGTGCGGCTATGTCAGGAATGCTAAGTTGATCATTTGTGTCGCGTTTGCGTGCGCGGCTCTCTCCGGATCACGGCCGGCGCAAGCCACGCAGTGACTCGATGCCGACGTGCCGGCATATCTCGTCGGCGTGCCGGCGCGCGGACGCCGCGCGTGACGCATCGCCGGGTGCGCCGCGCAGGCCGAGCGCCTCACCGAGCACCAGCAGGCTGCGGGCGTGGAACGGAACCGCACCGATCCGTTCGTGCTGGTCGGCGGAGTCCTCCAGGTGCGTGACCGCCTGCTCGACATCCCCGCGGGTGAGGGCCAGCAGACCGAGGGCGTGCGATACGGATCCGCGGCAGGCGGCGACCCTTCCGGCGACGGCAAGGTGACCCGCGTACGGCTGCAACGCGTCCGCCAGCTCGGAAGCGATGTCCGCCGCGCCGAGCTCGGCCACCGTCTCCGCCAGCAGGCAACACCCGACCAGCCAGTGGTCGTCAGGAGGATCCTGGGCGAGCAACTCCCGCCACAGCGCGTCCGCCTCGCCCGGTTCAGGATCGTGCAACAGCGTCAGGCAACGCCAGACCAGGACCCTGGGGAAACGCTCGACCATCTCGTCGAGCTTGGATGTGCGATAGCGGCGCACATCCGGATGGGGACGGCGTAGGTCCGTGATGTTCTCCGCGAACGACAGACCGATGGCCAGTTCCGGCGCGTGCCGGGACGACGAGAGGGCGGTCACGGCCAGCTCGTCGGCCTCCTCGAAACTCCCGGCGACGAGCGCGAGCACGTACCGGTACACCGTGGCGTACCACTGGAACTCGGGATGGTCGCGGCGGTTCGATTCCTCGTTGAGAACCTGGACCTGATCCCGCATGCCGGCGACGTCGCCACCGTGCAGCAGCGCGACGGCCCGGGCGGCGTATCCGGCCAGTTCCAACTGAGTCTCGCCGGCTCGGCGGGCCGTACCGGTGATCTGCCGGGCCAGGCTCGCCTGGCTGCGCCAGGTACCTGGACCGCGGGTGACGTAGCACTGTGCATACAGCGCGTGTGCCCGTGGACCAGGCGTGCCGAGTTCGTCCGCGAGTGCGACGGCGGTGTCGGCCAGCTGAACGCTGCGAGCCCGATCCGGGGACCAGTACAACTCGGTCGCGAGCCGGGACAGCAGGACGGCACGGTTCTCGGTGCGTTGCTCACCTTGGGCGTCGAGGGCTTCCTCCAGCAGAGCCACCCGTCTGGACTGGGCCACGCCGAACAGCATTCCGGCCATCGACGCACCCATCGCGGCACGAGCCAGCTGGTCCGGGTCACCCGTCGCCCGGGCCATCGACATGGCTTCTTCGTACGTGTCTTGAGCGGCGGTGAACGCGCCGGTGCGGGCGTGCAGGCGGGCAAGCGCCAGCGCCAGCGTCAACCGTCCGTCTGACCCGGCGCCCTGGTCAACCGTGGTCGCGAGAGCTGCTCGGAGATCCCCGGTGATCAGGGCGAACTCCTCGCGCCACGGCTCGCCCGCATCCAGCCGGCGGGTCAGCCGCTCGGCGGCGGTGCTCGCCCAGGCCAGGTGCTGGGCTTGGGCCGTGGCTTCCTCTCCGTTCGCGGCGAGCTGCTCACGGGCGTAACTGCGCACCACATCGAGCATCCGCCAGCGGCTGCCGATCGGCGTGCGCTGGTGCACCAACAGGTGCTTGTCGGTCAGTCGCCCCACCAGGTCGGCGACGACCGACAAGCCGACCGGCGCCGCTGAGCCGCTGTCGCCGAGCACGGCCGCGGCGGCGGCCAGGTCGAACGTTCCGGCGAAGATGCTCAGTCTCCGGAACAGGTCCTGCTCGTCCGCGTCGAGCAGGCCGTGGCTCCAGTCCAGCACGGCACGGAGTGACCGGTGCCGTCCGGTGCCCACGTGGCCGCCCACCAGCAGCCGGAGCCGGTCGTCGAGCCCGGCCAGCAGACCGTCGATGCCCAGCGACGCGCATCGCACGGCGGCCAGCTCGATGGCCAGCGGGAGGCCGTCACAGCGAGTGCACACCTCGCGGACCAGCGCCGGGTCGGCGTCGAACTCCGGCTCGATCGCACGGACCCGGTCCAGGAACAACGTCGTGGCATCGGACCCTTTGGCGTCGCCGGTGTGCGGGTCGAGCACCGGCAGCGGGGACAGCGACAGTACCCGCTCGCCGGCCGCGCCCAGCCGTTCTCTGCTGGTCAGCAACATCACGATGTTCGGGCAGGCAGCGACGAGCCGCTCGACCAGCGGGCCGACGACGTCCACGACGTGCTCACAGTTGTCCAGCAGGACCAGCATGCGCGTGGAACCGAGCGATCGGCGCAAGGCGTCTTCGATCGGCTGTTCATGCCGGCCCACGATGCCGGCGGCCGCGGCCACCGTCTCGACCACGAACTGGGGCCCCGCCGGTGCCAGGTCGACGAAGAGCGTTCCAGCCGGGAATTCCTCCGTCGCGGACGCTGCCGCGGCGACCGCGAGCCGCGTCTTGCCGACGCCGCCCGGGCCGGTGACGGTCACCACGCGGCCGGAGGTCAGCAGGGACGCCAGTCGCCGCAGCTCGTTGCGGCGGCCGACGAACGTCGTCGGCACCGTCGGCATGCCGGCGGCGGGCTCACGGGTGGCCGTACGCGTGCGTTCGGGTGGACGGTGCGGTCCGTGGCGTACTGTCGGCGACGGCGGCTGGATGTCCAGTGACGCGTCGTGCGCGAGGATGGCGGCCTCCAGCCGGCGTAGTTCGGCACCCGGTTCGACCCCGAGCTCCTCGGCGAGCACCGCCCTGGCCCGGTGGTATGCGCCCAGTGCGTCGCCCTGCCGTCCGGCGCGGAACAATGCCAGGCACAGCTGGGCCCACCGGCGCTCCCGCAGCGGCGTCTCGGCCACCGCGGACTCCAGGTCACCGATCAGCTCCGCGGCTTGGCCCGATGCCAGCAGGACGTCGATCCGGTCGTCGACCGCGGATTCGTGCGCCTCGACCCAGCGAGTCACCTCGGCCCGAGCGCGGGGTGTCGGAGGCAGTTCCGGCGGGCCGCGCCACAGGTCGAGGGCCGCATCGAACTGTGCTGCCGCGGACTCGTGCCGGCCATCGTGCGCGGCATCGCGTGCGGCGCGCACGTGCCGCATGAACAGGCTCGCATCGGTGTGGTCGGCGGCGAGTAACCAGCCGGTGCCGCTGGTGATGACGATCCCGTGCCCGAGCGTGCGGCGCAGTGACGAGATATGCGTCTGCAGGGCCTTGTGCGAGGTGACGGGGAGATCCTCGCCCCACAACATCGCCTGCAGGATGTCACCGGGAAGCACCGTGTGCGGCTGCAGGCCGAGTGCGGTGAGCAGCGCCCGCGGCTTGGATCCGGGAACAGCGACGCGTCCATCCGAACTGTGCACGTCCAACGGACCCAGCACGCGGATGTCGATCGTCGGCGGTGCCCCCATGCTCACCAGTCCCGAGAGTGGCGGTCTTCGTCGTCTTTACTCGATCTTGACCGGTTCTTGAGTCCCTGCCGGGACAGTATCGCACGGGGGGCTGAGCTGGTGGCTGTGGTGACGAACCTGTCCGAACCAGGGGGGCATAGGACAGGTCGGGTAGGTTCACCACAGCCAGCAGCGCTCCGTCGTCGCCGGACTGCGACGCACGCCTCGCACGTGTGGCGAGGTTGCCGGTGTCGTCGCAGTCCGGTGTCCCGGTGTCCGAGCGCCGCCCACCAGGGGTGCGACGCGGTCCGGCTATGCGGAGAGGTCGGCGAGCCGCGGGACAGCGGGCGTGCAGACCTTCTCGATCCATCCGGCCGGCTCGGAGTCGGGTGGGACCACGTTGATCTGCTCCACGCCGAGCCGCGCGTAGGCAGTGACATCGTCGACGAAACCGTCGATGTCACCGTCGTTCAGCGCCGGTCCTCGGTACATCGCCGTCTTCTTGATCTCCGCGTAGTCCCGGCCGACGTCGTCGCAGTGCCGGCGCAGCACGTCGAGTTTGTGCGCGACGTCGTCGGGCGACGAGGCGAACAGGTTGCACGCGTCCGCGTACTGCGCGACCAGCCGCAGTGTCTTCTTCTCCCCGCCGCCGCCGATCAAGATCGGCGGGTGCGGACGGCTGACCGGCTGCGGTGTGCACAGGGTCTCGGCCAGCTGATAGTGCTTTCCGTCGAAGGGTCCGTTGTTCGCCGGGTCCCACATCTGCCGGACGATCCGCAGCGTCTCCTCCAGCCGCTCGAACCGCTCGGCGACGGGCGGGAACGGTACGCCCAGCCCCTGATGCTCACGCTCATACCAGGCGGCGCCGATCCCGAAGACGGCGCGGCCCTCGGACAGGACGTCGAGCGTCGTCGCGACCTTGGCGAGCAGGCCGGGGTGGCGGTAGGTCACCCCGCCCACGAGAAGTCCGAGCTGGACCTCGGACGTGTGCCCGGCCAGGTACCCGAGCGCGGTGTAGCCCTCGAGCATCCCGTCCTCGGCCGCTCCCAGTTGAGGAAGCTGGAAGAAATGATCCATGACGGACAGCCAGGCGACGCCGGCTCGGTCGGCCGCCTCTCCCGTCCTGGCGAGTTCCGGGCCGATGCCGGACGGTCCGGCCGGGTGGTCGAACCTGACGACGTGTACGGCGAGTTCCACAGGCTTGCTCCTCGTAGCGGGTACGGCGTGTCGGCGCGGTGCGGCCGACTGCCGACGACGCTACGAGTTCGAGCGCGCTCGAAGTCAACACCTTCTCCGCCCTTGATTCCAGCACCGGTGCTCAGTCACACCGCGTCAGTTCGGCGGTGATGCCGGTACGGCGCGGAAACGGTCGCCAGATTCATGCGTGGCGTGTTCGACCGGACGCCGCGGCTGCGCATCGAGGAGGCATGGGTCAACGGCGAGCCCGGCATGGGCCGTGCGTAACCCGGAGAAGCTGGGCGCGTGGCGTGAGCCGGCTACAGGGTGACGTCGTCGACGACGAGTTGCCGCGTCATGTCAGTCGATGCCCGAGCGGAGGAACGCATCGGTCACCCGCCGCTGCATGAACACGTAGCCGATCAACAGCGGTAGGGCCACCAGTGTGGCTGCCGCCATCAGCGGTCCCCACGCCTGCCCTTGCTCGGTCTGGAACACCCGCAGCCCGACCTGCACCGTCGCACGGTCCATGCCGCTGGTGGCGAGCAACGGCCACAGGTACTCGTTCCAGGTCTGGATGAAGACGACGATCCCGACGGCGCTCAGGACCGGCCGCAGATTGGGCACCATGATCCGCAGCAGAATGGTGAGGTTCGATGCGCCCGCCACATGCGCCGCCTCGATCAGCTCGTCCGGGAACGCCGCCATATGCTGCCGGAGCAAGAACACGGCCAAGGCCAGCGAGGCCAGCTGCGGCAGCACCAGACCGGCGTAGGAGTCGAGCAGACCCAGCCGGGAGACCATCAGGTAATGCGGCACGATCAGCGCCGGCTGTGGCACCAGCGCGGTGCCGACCAAGGCCGCGAACGCGGCTGGGCGAGCCCGGAACCGGTACTGGGTGAGCGCGAACGCCGCCAGGGTGGCGAGCGCCAGCTGGCCGACGGCGACCGCTGCGGAGACGAGGGCCGTGTTCAGCACCACCCGTCCCACCGGCAGCGAAGCCAGTGCGGACTGGTAATGGTCCAGGGTCGGGGCCGCCGCGAACGGGTTCGCGTCGTACAGGACTGAGGTGGGCTTGAACGAGGTCACCACCGTCCACAGCACCGGAAACGCGATGGCACCGGCGATGAGCAGCAGGCACGCGTGTGCGACCGCGCGTGCGGCCACCCGCCTCACCGTCCCGCCCTCCGCCCGGACAGCCGCATCTGCGCAGCGACGACGGCGCCGAACCCGACGGTGATCAGGACCGAGAGCGCTGACGCGGGGCCGCCGTCGACGTAGCCGAAGCCGAGCTGATACAGCAGGTAATACACGTTCGACGTGGCGCCGGCCGGGCCGCCCTGGGTGAGCACGTCGATGACACCGAACGTCCACGGGCCGACGAAGACGACCGTTGCGAACACGACCACGGTGGTGACCGGGCGCAACAGCGGCACCACGATGTGGCGCAACAACTGCCACTCGCCGGCCCGGTCCAGCCGGGCGGCGGCCATCACGTTCGCGTCGATCGCCGTCAGCCCGGCCGTGAACAGGATGAAGCTCAGCCCGAACACCTTCCACCCGGCCACGATCGTCACGGCGACGAACGCGCTCACCGGCTGCGTCAGCCAGCTCACCGGGCCGAGGCCCAACAGCTCCAGGGGCGCGTCGGCGATGCCGAGTACCGGGTTGAAGATCCACTGCCACATCACCGCCCCCACCGCGGGCGGGATCAGTACCGGCAGGAAGAACACCGTCCGGTAGAAACCGGTGAGCCGTCCGCCGAACCGCCACACCGCGATCGCCGCGAGTCCGGGTGCGAGGACGCTCAACGGGAGGATGGTCGCCATGTACGCGACGGTGTTCCGCAGCGCGGTGCCCGTCTCCGGGCTGGCGAAGACCTCCCGATAGTTGTCCGCCCCGACCCAGCGCGGCGTCTGTGTCGTGAGGTTGAAATCGAACAGACTCAGCGCTGTCACGGCGAGCAGCGGCCCGTACATCGTCAGCCCCACGGCGAGCAACGCCGGGACGAGGTACGGTGCCGGCCCGCGGACGGCGCGGGCCGGCACCGACGAAGCGGCCGGCGTCGGCGCCGCTGGCGGAGTTGTCGGCGTCGGCGCGGATGTCGCCGGGGAGGTCCTGGTGTGCGTCATTGGCCGAGCAGTTCTCGGGCGCGCTGCGCCACGTCGGCCAGGGTCGATTCCGCGTCGGCACCGGAGATCATGATCGGCGCGACCGCGTTGTCCTGGATGAACTCGACGGCCTGTTGGCTGTTCTCGCCGGGAAGCACCTGGTAGGGGACCAGCGAGTCGAGTTGTTCGATGGTCGGCAGCAGCCGGTCGTCCTCGGCGAAGAAGTCACCCAGGTAGGCCGGATCGTCGATCAGCGATGGGCGCAGCGGCAGGTAGCCGATCACCGACGCCAGGATGGTGAACCCGTCATCACCGGTGAGGAACCGGACGAAGTCCCAGGCCGCCGCCTGCTTGTCGGGGTCGTCGGCGAAGACGAACAACCCGGCACCGGAGACGGTCGGTGCGACGTCGTGCCCGTCGAACGCGGGGAGTCCGGCCGTCTCCAGCTCGAACACACCCTCGGTGGAGGAGGCGAAGCCGCCGAGCAGCGCGGTGCTGGAGACCAGCATGCCGAGCTGGCCGGACTCGAATATGGCGATCGCCTCCGCCTCGCCGACGGCCGGCTGCGCCCCGCTGCCGGTCAGGTCTCCGAGCATGGACAGCGCCTCGACGGCGGCCGGATCGTCGAGGTGGAGTGACCCGTCGTCGCCGACCAGCCGTCCGCCGTTGGAGTTGATCAGGCTCTGGGTGAGGAAATCGGACTTGGCCTCACCGGCCGCGTCGACGTAGATTCCCTGAGCGCCGGTCTCATCGGCGATGGCGAGCGCGGCGTCCTCCGCCTCCGCCCAAGTCGACGGCGGGTCTTGTGGGTCCAGGCCCGCCTCGGCGAAGAGATCGGCGTTGATGAACATGGTGGGGGTCGACACCGAGTATGCGAGGCCCGCCAGGGCGTCCTCATGCATCCCGAGCTCGACCGCGGCCGGATACATGCCGTCCAGGTGCGCCTGGAGCTCGTCCACGGGCGCCACCTCGCCCAGCGGCACGTAAGGCAGGTTCTCCAGGACGAACCCGAACTTGCTCCAGCCGATCTGGGCGACGTCCGGCGGGTTCCCGGCGGCGGCCTGAGCGTGCACGCTGGTGTGGATCTCCCCGGCCGGGGTTCCCGTCGGCTCGATGCGGATGTTCGGGTGGGCGGCCTCGAACTCGTCGATCAGCCGCTGGGTGCCCTCGCCGCCGACACCGTCGGTTCCGTAGTTGTACGACTCGAAGGTGATGGTGACGACGTCGTCGCCGGTGTCCTCGTCGGCGGGCTCGTCGGCGGCCTGCGAGCCGGCGGTTCCGGTGTCCCCGCAGGCGGCGACGGCGGCGAGCGCGGTGGCGAGCACGGCGGCGACGCCGGCGCGGAAAGAAGCGGTGTGGCGGTGACGCATGGTGGCGCTCCTCGCTAGAGGTGGAAGGTGTGGTCGGGGACGGCGAGGTCGATCCGCCCGCTGAAGTGCTGCGCGGCCCGCTCGCCCTGCGCGGCCCGCTCGCCCTGCGCGGCGAGCCAGGCATGGTCGGTGTGGGCCCAGTGGGTGAGGACAAGCCCGCGCACGCCGTAACGAGCGGCGATCTGGCCGGCCTCGGATGCGCTGAGATGCCCGTGCTCGGTGCTGTCCGGCTCGGTCAGCGTCGCTTCGGCGAGCAGTAGGTCGGCGTCGCCGGCGAGGTGCTCGAACGACGGTGTCATCGCGGTGTCGGCGCTGTAGGCGAGTGTCTGACCGTTCGACGAGACGCGGAAGCCGCAGCACGGCAGCCGGTGCCGCATGAGGACCGGCTGTACCGTCGCGCCCGCGACCTCGATCGGCTCTCCGGGTGCGTACTCGACCGTGTCGAAGACGTCGGAGAAGACCCGGTCCGTCCGGTGCGGTCCAGGACCGTGCGGGCTGAGTGGGAACAGTTCGTTCAATTGGCGCAGGGTGGCTGCGGCACCGGGCGGGACGTACGCGGTGACCCTGCGCCGATCCCTCGCCTGGTAGGCCAGGGCCTTGCCGAGGGTGAGCAGATCCAGGCAGTGGTCGACGTGCATGTGGCTGACGAAGACGGCGGACAGCTCGGCGGCGGTGGCGGCCTTGGCGGCGACGCCGGGGCCGCAGTCCAGCAGGACGGCGCCGCCGCGCAGGTGGACCAGGTAGCCGGAGCTCGGCCAGCCCGGTTCCGGCATACCCGCGCGGCAGCCGTACACGGTGAGCCGGGGGACGTGCGAAGCGATTGTCACGGCGCCGACGCTAGAAACCGGGGGTGTGGTAGATCTGTCGCGACGGCGACGGTCTGGCGAACGATCGTGCCTGATATGGGACAGATCATCCCGTGCCGCGGCACAGTGGGTGTCGGCGGGCCTGCGGTCGCCAGGCGCCCGTCGCGAGGAGCGAACCAGATGGACCCCAGGCTGAGCTGGTTGGTGTCGTTCGTCGCCGTTGCCGAGGAGTTGCATTTCGGCCGGGCGGCGGAACGCTTGCACCTGAGCACGTCGACGGTGAGCCGACAGATCCGACTCCTCGAGGACTCTGTACGGGTCACCCTGTTCGATCGGACCAGCCGCAGCGTGCTGCTGACGTCGGAAGGGCGCCGGTTGTACGGGGAGATCGCCGTGCCGGTGGCGACGGTCGAGGCCGCCCTGAAGCGCAGCGGGTGTGACGTCGACGGACGGATCGTCAGGGTTGCCTACGTGAGTGCTCCGGGCGAGCGGATGATCCCGCAGGCCGCCGCACGGTTCGCCGACGATCCGCTCGGCTCCGAGCTGAGCCTGCAGCCCGCCAGCTCGAGCGAACAGCGCGCCGGGCTACTCGACGGGCGAGTCGACATCGGCGTGCAGTGGACGCTTCCCGGCGCCCCGGTGCCGGCTGGCCTGGAGATGACGCCGATCCGCGACGAACCGCTGGTGGCAGCGCTGCCTCCGGACCATCCGTACGGGTCGAGCACCGAACTGCGGCTGGTCGATCTGGCTGGTGAGGACTGGCTGATGGCTGTCGGCTCGTCGGACCTGGCGCTGCGCCAGGGGTTCGTCGCGGCGTGCCAGCGGTCCGGGTTCCTGCCCCGGATACGCAGCGAGGCGACCGGGTACAAGGCACAGCTCAGCCTGGTGGCCATGGGGCGAGGCGTGTGTTTTGCGCCGGCGGCGGCGCGGGAGGACGACGGGTTCGGCGTCCGCTATGTCCGCATGCACGACCTGCACGTCAGCCTGGTGGCCATGACTCGGCCCGCCCCGGACCGAGTCCTGCTCCGCTTCATCGAGCTGTTGCGTACCGCCGAGTAGGAGACCGGGGTGGCGCTGGCTCCTGGTGAGGGGTGAGCGGCTGTCCAGTGCGGTCACTCATAGGTGAGTCGCTTGCCGGACGCTATGTGGTCACGTAGTCGACGACGAGCTTGAGCACGCCTCTGTCCAGCAGGATGCGGTGGTGGCCCAACCCGTCGGTGCTGACCAACTCCGCCTCCGGCCACGCTTCGGCAAGCTGGACGCCGTCGTCGTAGGGGTTCCGGGTGTCCTGCCGATCATGGACGACGAGCGCCGGAGGGACGTCTTCCTGCGACGACACGCGTAGGGCGTTGAAGTCGTCGAGTGGGCGGGCGGCGAGTCTCGACAGGTGTGTGAGTAGTCGCCGACGGGTGCGAGGACCGTAGCCGAGCAGCTTCTCCAGGCGGTCGGTCGTCGCCACCGGGTCCGGGCTCGGCGCGATGAACGTCAGCCGCCGGGCGCGGACGCCGTCCCGGACGGCGAGCGCCGTGGTGGCGGAGCCCAGCGAGTGCGCCACGATGCTGTCGGGTTCGCCATGGCGGGCGACGACGGCCGTAAGTGCTTCGATGAAGTCGACGGCGGTGGCGCGCCCACGTCCGATGAGGCTGGGGTCGGAGTCGCCGTGTCCGGCCACGTCGAAGGCGACGACGCGCCAGCCCGCATCCAGCAACGGATCGACGAACGCTCCCAGCTGGCCGCGCCAGCCACCCCAGCCGTGCACCAACAGCACCGTGCGGACGGCGGGTTCCGCCACCGGGCGCGTGCGCGGCCCGTCGTCGCTGGATGGCTCCCAGATCTCGACCGCGATTCTGCGACCGTCCGCGAGCGTGGTGTCGGATCGTATGCCCTCGTGTGGACGGTTGTCGTGCCGCCGTAAGGCGCCGCCGGGCAGCGTGCACCAGATACGCAACGCCCAGCGGCCGGCCAACGAGGGCGCGATGTGTTCGAGGGCGGCGAAGGCGACACGTAAACTGCCGAGCCGCCAGTCTTTGGGACGAACGGTCGTGCTTTTTTCGGTCGGTACGGCGATCGGCATGGTGAGACCTCGCGTTCGTGGGCCGGAAGGGGGCTGGTGGCGGGTTGCCTATGTGTTGGTCGCGGTCGAGCTGAGGGCTGGTGATCAGGCGGTGGTCGGGTCGCGGTCCGGTCGGGCATCGTCGAGCAGGCGCTCGAATGCGCGTCGGGCCCGTTCCTCGGCCATCCCGTCCCGGAGTAGGCGATGGGCGTGGTAGAAGGCGAGCATGATGCCGTCGAGTTCGGTGGCGAATTGGTCCGGGTCTGCATCGCCGCGGAAATGACCCTCGGCGATCCCGCTGCGGAACACCTGCGCGAGGGTGTCCAGCAGGTCCCTGTGGTCTTGGACGAGCTGGTCGCGGACCGGCCCTTCCTCCTCGTCGAGCTCGGTGGCGGCCTTGACGAACAGGCAGCCACCGGGCATGCGGTTCAGGCCGCACTCGAGCCAGCGCCCGAACAGTTCGCGGACCCGCGGCTCGCCGCGGGCCGTGGACAGGGCCGGCCGGACGACCGTATCGACGAACTCCGTCCGCGCCTCGGCGAGGACGGCGAGCTGTAGCGTCTCCTTGGACTGGAAATGGGCGAATAGGCCGCTCTTCGACATGTCGCTGGCCAGTGCCAGCTTGCCGATGGTCAGCCCGCGCAGACCGACCTGGTAGGCCGTGGCGACGCCGTGCCGGACGATCTCCCGGCGGGTGTCGGCGCCTTTACTCATGTCGTCAAAATAGCACGGTCGTGCTGTCAGGTCGAGCTTGGGGTGCGGGCAGCTGATGAGCGTTTCAGGCGGTGGCCGCCTGCCGGGCGAGGCGGCGGCGTGCGGGTGTGACCACGCCATGCTCGATGAGGCTCTCCGCCGTGTCGATGATGGTGCGTTCGGTGGGGCGCATCTGCCAGTTCAGTTCCCGTCGTGCTTTGGTCGAGTCGACCCGTTCCGGGCGGCCGATGAGTTCGAGCGCGAGGCGCATGGTGGGGTCGAAGCGGGCGGCGATCCATACCAGCCAGCGCGGCACGCTGCCGGTGGGCACCCGGAAACCGCGTGGATTGAACTCCGCGGCGAGTGTCTTCGCGATGTCGCGCATCCATATGTTGTCGCCTGCGCAGATGTAGCGGTGGCCGGCTGCATGGGGGAGCGTCATGGCGTGTCGGTGTGCCACCGCCAGGTCACGGACGTCTACCACCGCGAACCCGATGGCGGGTGACCCCGGCTGGGCCCGGGCGAGCAGCGTGCGCACCACGTTGACCGACGTGCGGGCCGCCGCTGTCTGGACCGGGCCGAGCACCAGGCCCGGGTTGATCACGGCCAGCTCGAAGCGCTGCGCCTCGGCGAGCTCGGCCACATAGTCCCAGGCTGCTCGCTCGGCCAGTGTCTTGCTCTTCTGGTACGCCGTGCTGTGCTCGACCACGGACCAGTCGTGTTCTGTGTAGGGGGCCGGATCGCGGCGGCTGTGTCCGGATGAGATCGCGGCGACAGACGACGTGAGCACGACACGGCGCACAGTGCCACTCGCGGCGCAGGCTCGCAGGACCCGTAGTGTGCCGTCGACGGCGGGCCGGATCAGCTCGTCCTCGTCGTCGGGTACTCCGCTGGGGAACGGTGAGGCCACGTGCAGGACGTAGTCGCAGCCGGCGACGGCCTCCGGCCAGCCGTCGTCGGAGCTGAGGTCGGCTTCGACCAGTTCGAGCTCCCCGGCTGCGCCGTCGGCCAGGCCGTACAGATGGGCGATCTTGTCGGCGGAGGTCAGGTCGCGCACCGTGCCGCGAACGGCGTAACCCTGATCGAGCAGGTCGCGGATGCAATGGCCGGCAATGAACCCGGATGCTCCGGTGACGAGCACGCGTTCGGTCATGTCGAGTCGGTCCTCTCGGGAAACGATGACGCGGGGCCGTTCCGCTCGGATGCGTCCCGCGTGAATCTAATCGATGCTTAGTATCTGAATACTGTATAGATACTCGCGCATCGACTGTCAAACGGCGCAGCGCATACGCTCGGATCGTGCACCAGGGACGGACCACCTATCATCACGGCGCGCTCCGCGACGAACTCCTGCGAGCCTGCCTTCGGCTGATCGAGACCGAGGGCATCGGCGCGGTGAGCCTGCGGCGCGTGGCGCGGGAGGCGGGGGTCAGCCCGGGCGCGCCGTACCACCACTTCGCCGACCGGGCGACGCTGCTGGCCGAGTTGTCCACGCAGGGTTACAAGCAGCTCGCCGAGCGGCTCGCCGCCGCCCGGAACCGGGCAGGTGAGCCGGCGCCGGCGCTGGCCGCGCTGGTCCAGGCATACGTCGAGTTCGCGCGGAGCGAGCCGGGCTACTTCCATCTGATGTTCCGTCCGGAGTTGTCCACGTCGACGAAGAGCCCCGACGTGCATCAGGCGGGCTACGTCGCCTTCAACGTGCTTGCGGACGCGGTCGGGGACTGTGTGCTCGCTGGGACGATCGCGCAGCGCGATGCGAGCGCGGTGGCGCTGGCCGTCTGGGGGCTCGGGCACGGCCTCGCGTCGTTGTGGGTGGACGGTCACCTCGACGAGGGCGAGCATAAGCTGAGCGAATCGCCCGAGGCGGCGATGGCGCGGATCGCCGGGCTGGTGGAGACCGCGCTCGGCCGCGCGGCACCGCCGGCGAGCTCATGACACGTCACCGCGTGTTCATGCACCCGGATCTCTGCTGATCACGGCATGTCGTCGGCCGTCCACGGGCGGAGCTTGTCCGGGTTCCGTACGACCCAGATATGCCTGATGCGGTCGCCTGCGACGTCGAACGCCAGCACGGTCACGGTGACGCCGTCGTGCCGAACCACCAGGCCAGGCTGACCGTTGACCGTACGCTCCAGGATCGCCAAGCCGGGTGTCTGCTGAACGACGTCGACGACGGCGCGGGCGATCTGCTCGCTGCCCTCGACCGGACGTAGGGCGGCGCTGGCCCGGCCGCCGCCGTCGGCGACGGCGGTTGCGTCAGGATCGAGGAGGCCGATCAGCGCGTCGATGTCGTGGGCTTGCCACGCCCGTTTGAAGTCTCGGACGATGTCGGCTCGCTGCGCTGTGGTGGCCGGTGGAGCCTCCGCCGCGCGGATGCGCCGACGGGCCGACGACGCCAGCTGGCGACATGCCGCCGGCGTCCGGCCGACCATCGCGGCCACGTCGGCGAAGGAGTAGCGGAAGACGTCGTGCAGGATGAACGCGACCCGCTCGGCCGGGGTCATCGTCTCCAGCACGACGAGGAAGGCCATGTTGACCGACTCGTCGAGAGTGACGCGATCGGCAGGGTCGGCCACGGTGCCGCCGGATCGCCCATTGATCCATTCCGTGCGGTCGGGCAGCGGCTCCGGGATCCACTCGCCCACGTAGCTCTCCCGCCTGGCCCGAGCCGATCGGAGCAGGTCCAGGCAGATGCGACTGGCCACCGTCGTCAGCCAGGCACCGGGGGATTCGACGTCGTCCTGCTGCTGCCGAGACATCGTGTACCAGCGGGCGTACGTCTCCTGCACCACGTCCTCGGCATCGGCCAGGGAACCGAGCAGACGGTACGCCAGATTGATCAGCTGACGTCGTTCGCTCATGATCGCGCCCAGGGTCGGATCGGGCCGGCCGGATGCCGGCTCGAATCGGGTGCTCATGGTCTCGACGGCTCCCTTGGTCGCGGCTGCCTCGTCATCCATCCGACGAGACAGCACCCGCAGGTGTGAGGCCGGCACGTCGCCTGACATTCGTCACCGTTGCCTCGTCGAGCTTATTGACCAGGCTCCACGATCCACCACGGTGGCGGGGGTGCTCGGCGACATCATGACCGAACTTTGGGAGGACTTCATGAGCACCACATCGACGGCTGGGCCGGATGCGACCGGCAGCGCACGCAAGGGCGGCTCGTTCGTCGCCGTCGCCGCTGCCGGGGCGGCGGCCGCGGCCGTGATCAACGCCGCACTGTGGGTGGGCGGGCGGGCGGCGGGCGTCGCCTGCTCGGTGGCGGCGCCGCGGGACGATAAG
>NZ_JAAGOA010000017.1:111972-172169 GCF_010550675.1 Phytoactinopolyspora halotolerans
GTGCGCGCCCGGCCGGGGCGGGGGGGGGGGGGGCGGCGCGTTTATCCCCGCCCCTGGGGGGGGGGGGGGGGGGGCCGGCGGACGTCTCCTTCTCGGTGACGTCGCCGCTGAACGATACGGCGTTCGAGGTCGGTATCGCACTGATCGTGTCGACCACGGTATTGACGTTCGCGGCCGCCGTCGGCCTGCTTGCGCTGGCGGCGCGGCGGTCGCACCGGTCGGTACGCATCCTGCTGATCGTCGCGGGCGTGGTCGCCGTGGTGTCGGCCACCAGTCCGCTGTCGGCCGCGGATGACACGGCCACCGGCGTGTTGCTGGCGACAATGCACCTGGTGACCGGAGCGGCGTTCCTGGTGACCGGGCGGCGTGCCGGAGCCTGAGCGAAGGTCGTAGTCTCGGCTGACGTGGAGTATCCGTGGAAGCCGGCCGTCGCGACCGGTGTGGGGTCGTTGCCGTACGAGGACCGGGACGAGGCGGCGCGCGTCGTCATCGGGGAGCTGGCGGATTTTCCGCATGTCCCTGAGCTTCCGGGGCGGGGCGCAGGGTCGGAGATGGTGGGACGGTCCGCCGCCTTCTTGGTGGACCTCCACGTCGATCTGCAGCCGTCCGGCTGGCGCCTGATCGAGAGGCCGGGCGCGGACGAACGTGCGGCACGCTCCGCGCTGCGTGCAGACCTCGATGCCTTGGAGATCGCCGCGTACGGATATGCGGGGGCGTTGAAGGTCCAGGTGGCCGGGCCGCTCACGCTGGCGGCGACGCTGGAGCGTACCCGCGGTGACCGGGCGATCGCGGACTACGGCGCGCGCCGCGACCTGGCGGCGTCGCTGGCGGAGGGGGTGCGCGAGCACGTGGCCGATGTCGCTGAACGTATCCCGGGGGCGTCCGTCGTCGTGCAGCTCGACGAGCCGAGCCTGCCGGCGGTGCTGGCCGGAAGGATCCCGACCATCAGCGGCTTCGGACGGTTGCGCTCGGTGGACGGCGGAGAGGCCGAATCGCTGCTGCGGGACGTGATCGACGCGGCGGGTGTGCCGACGGTGGTGCACTGCTGCGCGCCCGGCGTCCCGTCGACGTTGCTGCGCCGGGCCGGTGCTGTCGCTGTAGCGCTGGACGTCGCGCTCGCCGACGGGGATTCGCTCACGGACCTGGCCGAGGCGGTCGACGCCGGACTCGGGGTGTGGCCGGGCGTCGTCCCGTCGACGGTGCCGAACACGCCGCCGACCGAGCGTGAGCTGGCCCAGCGCGTCGTCGGCTTCTGGCGGCGACTGGACCAGGACCCGGCGCAGGTGGCCGAGCGGACCGTGATCACGCCCAGCTGTGGCCTGGCCGGAGCCGATGCGCCGTGGGCGCGGCGGGCATACGCGCTGGCGGCGGCGACGGGTCGTGCATTCGGCGAGATGGTGCTGGGCTAGGGCGGCGTGCGAGTGGGTGAGAGTCAGGGTCGTGGCCTCACGTTGCGGTCTGCGCCCTGTCGGCGGAGTGGAACGCGACACCAGGCCACGACCGTCCGCCGGACACATGTCGGTATCAAGCAGTAGTTTCTTATACGTGACGACCGAACCTGTAGACCTCGCCGACGTCCCTGCCGACGTCCGCGATCGGCATGTCTCGCTCGCCGAGGAGATCGAGGCGCACCGGCACCGGTACTACGTTCTCGACGCGCCGACCGTCAGCGACAGCGAGTTCGATGCGCTGCTGCGGGAGCTGGAGCGGATCGAGGACGAGTACCCCGTGCTGCGCACGCCGGACTCACCCACCCAGAAGGTCGGGGCACCGGCGGCCGAGCCGGGCATCGTCGAGGGGTCGTGGCCGCCGATCGACCACCTCGAGCGGATGCTCAGCCTGGACAACGCGTTCAACTTCGACGAGCTCACCGAGTGGGCGACGCGGGTCGAGCGCGAGGTAGGCGAGGGCACCCGGTATCTGTGCGAGCCTAAGGTCGACGGCCTCGCGGTCGACCTCGTCTACCGCGACGGACGGTTGGACACCCTGGCGACCCGTGGCGACGGGCGTACCGGGGAGAACATCACGTATAACGCTCAGTACGCCGACGCCGTCCCGAAGGAACTCACCGGCACGGACGAGTATCCAGTGCCGCAGGTGGTGGAGATCCGCGGCGAGATGGTCTTCCCCTCCGAGGCGTTCGAGGCGATCAACGCCGAGCGGGGTGAGCTCGGCCTGCCGCTGTTCGCTAACGCCCGCAATTCCGGCGCCGGCGTGCTGCGACAGCGGCTCGACCGCCGGAAGGAGAAGCTCGACGCGGCACGGGAACGGGCGGAGGCAGCCGGGCATGAGGGCCGGGCGCAGTCGGCCTTGGAGAAGCTCGAGGCCGAGTACAGCCGCGCCCGGCGGATGTTGTCCTCGCTCATCCTGATCTGCCATGGGCTGGGCCAGCGCGACGGATTCGAGGTTCAGTACCAGTCAGAGGCGTATGAGGCGCTCAAAGCCTGGGGGCTGCCGGTGAGCGACCGGGTGCGTGTCGTCCCCGACCTGCCCGCCGTGCGCGATTACATCGGCTACTACGGCGAGCACCGGCACGACGTCGAGTACGAGATCGACGGCGTGGTGGTCAAGGTCGATCAAGTCTCCCTGCAGCGGCGGCTGGGTTCGACGTCGCGGGCCCCGCGTTGGGCGATCGCGTACAAGTATCCGCCGGAGGAGGTCACCACCAAGCTGCTCGACATCAAGGTCAGCGTGGGCCGTACCGGCCGCGTCACGCCGTACGGGGTGATGGAACCGGTGAAGGTGGCCGGGTCGACGGTCGAGAACGCGACGCTGCACAACGCCTCCGAGGTCGAACGGAAGGGTGTGCTCATCGGGGACACGGTGATCCTGCGCAAAGCGGGCGACGTCATCCCGGAGATCCTCGGGCCCGTGCGTGACCTGCGCGACGGCAGCGAGCGCGCCTTCGTCATGCCCACCGAATGCCCGTCGTGCGGGACGGCCTTGGCGCCGGCGAAGGAGAGCGACGTCGACATCCGCTGCCCCAACACCCGGTCCTGCCCCGCGCAGCTGGTGGAGCGCATCTTCTACCTGGCCGGCCGGGGCGGCTTCGACATCGAGGCCCTCGGTTATGAGGGTGCGCAGGCGCTGACCGCGCCGGACGCTCCGGAGGAGCCACCGGTTAAGGACGAAGGTGACATTTTCTCGCTACGGATCGAGGATCTGCGGGAGGTGATGATCCGGCGTCAGGCGCGTCGGAAGGGTGCCGCGAGCGGCGAGACCGAACTGGTGCCGTACTTCTACACCAAACCCGACGAGGGCAAGGAGTCGGTGCCGACCAAGAACACGGAACGGTTGTTCGAGCAGCTGGAGAAGGCGAAGCAGCAGCCCCTGTGGCGGGTGCTCGTGTCGCTGTCCATCCGTCATGTCGGCCCGACGGCGGCACGTGCCCTGGCGACGGCGTTCGGTTCGATGGATC
Organism: Phytoactinopolyspora halotolerans; assembly: GCF_010550675.1. GTDB lineage: Bacteria > Actinomycetota > Actinomycetes > Jiangellales > Jiangellaceae > Phytoactinopolyspora > Phytoactinopolyspora halotolerans. The sequence goes on from NZ_JAAGOA010000017.1 coordinate 115,391, forward strand.
GGATCGAGAAGGCGACCGAAGAGGAGCTGGCCGCGGTCGACGGCGTCGGCCCCACCATCGCGGCGTCGATCAAGGAGTGGTTCAGCGTCGACTGGCATCGCGACGTGGTGCGCAAGTGGCGCGATGCCGGTGTCACGATGAGGGACGAGGCAGATCCATCCATGCCGCGGAACCTGGAAGGGCTGACCGTCGTGGTCACCGGTTCGCTGGAGAGCTTCTCCAGAGACGAGGCCAAGGAGGCCATCTTGGCGCGCGGCGGCAAGGCGTCGGGCTCGGTGTCGAAGAAGACGTCGTACGTGGTCGCCGGTGAGAACGCCGGCTCCAAGTACGACAAGGCCGTCCAGCTGGGCGTGCCGATCCTCGGTGAGGACGGATTCAGGGCGCTTTTGGAGGGCGGTCCCGATGCGGCGGCCGCTCATGTGCGCTCCGCGGGTGCTGAGGAGGGGTGACCCGGCCGAGGTCGAGGATCTCGACGTCCTGCAGTGGCTCTCGCGGCGGTGTCCGCACCGGTGACGGCGGTCTGTCGCGCCGCAGGAACGCGTAGCGGAGCCGCTGCCAGACCGTACGCGTCGACGACGGGGCTGAACCCGCGCGTGCAGCGGCGGCGTCGGCACGGATTCTGGTGACGAGCTCCTTCCCTCCGTAGAACTCGGCGACCACGAGGGCGGCGCGGAAGGCTGTGACGTGTCCGGAGCACGTGATGATCGGACCGTCGACGATCACCGGCACGCGTGACGCGTGTGCCCCATAACGCTCCAGGATCGGACCGGCGAGCCAGTGGCCGGCCACGGGGGCATCGCGGAGCAGGTCTGCCGCCGCGAGCAGGGTGGACCCGGTCGAGCTCGCAAGCATCCAACGAGGCGATATCCCACGAAGCCAGTCTGCGATCTCGGTTCGCCGATGACACGCGATGCCGCCGGGTACGGCGACGATCTCGGGGTCGTAAACCTCGCTCAGCGCCACTTCCGCCGTCTCGGTGCCTCCGACGCCGGTCAGAGTTCCTCGCACGGTGCCGGCGGTGACGGTTCGACACCCCGGAAGGTGCGAGAGCACGAACCGGAAGGCCTCGGCCTCATCGACCGACACCCCGTGATAGACCACGATCGCCGTGGTCGAGCCGTCGGGCACCGGAATCTCCTCGCCTATACCTCACGCTAGCGCGCCGATCGTGTGCGGTGGAGTGGGCGCGGCAGACGGTGCCGACGTGGCATGCATACCGTGGAGACGTGGGCAGCGGGACGGTGTGCTTGTTCCTGTGCGGCGACGTGATGCTGGGTCGCGGCGTCGACCAGGTCCTGCCCAACGCGGGGGACCCGGTGTTGGACGAGCCGTTCATGCGGGATGCGCGCGCGTACGTCGATCTCGCCGAGAAGGCGCACGGCCCGGTGCCGCGCCCGGTCGGCGGCGCCTGGCCGTGGGGGGATGCGTTGGCCGTGCTTGACTCGTGGGCTCCGGATGTCCGGATCGTGAACCTGGAGACGAGTGTGACCCGCTGCGGTGGGTTCGCCCCGGGTAAATCTGTGCACTATCGGATGAGTCCCGGCAATGTCGACGCCCTGGTGGCCGGCGAACCCGATGTCTGCGTGCTGGCGAACAACCACACCATGGACTTCGGCCACCCGGGGCTGATCGAGACGCTCGATACGCTGCGGGCGGCCGGCCTTCGGTCCGCCGGCGCGGGGCGGCACGCGGGAGAGGCCGAGCGTCCCGTCACCGTCGAGACCGGGGGAGGACGGGTCCTGGTGTCGTCGGTCGGTACCGCGTCGGCCGGCGTGCCCGCGGAGTGGCGTGCGGAAGCGGACCGCCCGGGAGTCGCGATGGTCGATCTGCGGCGGCGAGACGCCGTGGAGTTGGCGGGCCGGATCCAGGCCGTGCGACGGCCGGGAGACGTCGTCGTGGTGTCCGTGCACTGGGGATCGAACTGGGGCTACGGCGTCGCGCAGGAACAGGCGGACTTCGCCCATGAGCTGATCGACGCCGGAGTGGACGTGGTGCACGGGCACTCGTCGCACCACCCACGGCCGATCGAGGTGTACCGGGGCAAGCTCATCCTGTACGGCTGCGGCGACTTCATCAACGATTACGAGGGCATCGGCGGTTACGAGGAGTACCGCGACGACCTGCGGCTGATGTACTTCGCGGAGATCGACGCGGCCGACGGCAGCGTGGCCGAGCTGCGGATGGTGCCGCTTCGAGCGCGAAGACTCCGGTTGGAGCATGCGGTGGCCTCGGACCGGGCGTGGCTGGCCGAGGTTCTCGATGAGGTCAGTGCTGAGTTCGGAGTCCGTATCACCGAGCGTGACGCCGCGGTGGGGCCAGAGCGTGTCCACACGTTGGCCGCGGTTCTGTGAGTGTCCGAACCGATCGGTCGAGGCCCAGTCGGTCAGAACCGAGCGAAAATACATGCAAAGAAGGGTAAATATGAGTGAACGATGTTTGCCGAAGGCGAAATTATGGTGATCGGCATCGTGGATGTCGGTCTGGCGCGGTAGGGTCGTCTGGACCGGTTCCGGCGGAGGAGGGAGCCCCATGGAGCTGAAGGACGAGGCCGAGGCGCTCCTGCGCCGGCTGGTCGGAGACGAGGCGGCGGCCTTCCGGGACGGACAGTGGGACGCTGTCCGTGACCTGGTGGAGCACCGTCGCCGGGTGCTGGTTGTGCAGCGCACCGGATGGGGCAAGTCGGCCGTGTATTTCGTGGCGACCGGGTTACTCAGGGCGCGCGGACTGGGCGCCACGGTGATCGTGTCGCCGCTGCTCGCGCTGATGCGGGATCAGGTGGCCGCGGCCGAACGGGCCGGGATCCGTGCGGTCACCATCAACTCGGCCAACGCTGAGAAGTGGGGTGAGATCGCGCAGGCGCTGGCAGATGACGCTGTGGACGTGCTGCTGGTCAGCCCGGAACGGTTGAACAACCCGCGGTTCCGGGAGGAGCAACTGCCCACGCTCGCCGCCAACGCCGGACTGATCGTTGTCGACGAGGCGCACTGCGTCTCGGACTGGGGGCACGACTTCCGCCCCGATTACCGGCGCATCCGTGACCTGCTGGACTCGTTGCCCGCCGACACCCCGGTGCTGGCGACCACGGCCACGGCCAATGCGCGGGTCGTCGCGGACGTGGCAGAGCAGTTGGGCAGCGGAGGAGCCGACGTGCGCACCCAGCGGGGTTCGCTGGCGCGAGACAGCCTCCGCCTCGGCGTGTTGCGGCTCAAGTCGTCCGAGGAACGCCTGGGCTGGCTGGCGGCGCACCTCGGGGAGTTGCCGGGGAGCGGGATCATCTATGCACTGACCGTCTCCGGCGCCGAGGACACCGCGGAGCTCCTGCGTGACGCCGGCTACGACGTGCGTGCCTACACCGGCCGTACCGATCCGGCGGACCGCGTCGACGCCGAGCAGGCGCTGCTGCACAACAAAGTCAAGGCGCTGATCGCCACCAGCGCGCTCGGTATGGGCTTCGATAAGCCGGACCTGGGTTTTGTGATCCATCTCGGAGCACCGTCGTCGCCCGTCGCCTACTACCAGCAGGTCGGCCGTGCCGGCCGAGCGACCGAGCGGGCGGATGTGCTGCTGCTCCCGGCGGCGGAGGACATCGACATCTGGCACTACTTCGCCACCGTCTCGATGCCGAAGCCGGACCAGGCGGAGGCGGTGATCGCCGCGCTGAGTCAGGCCGGCCAGCCGATGTCCACGGCTGCGCTGGAGACGGTGGCCGACGTGCGTCGCACGCGGCTCGAACTGCTCCTGAAGGTGCTCGACGTGGAGGGTGCGGTGCGGCGGGTCCGCGGTGGTTGGGAAGCCACCGGTCAGCCGTGGGTCTACGACGCCGAGCGGTATGCGCGGGTGGCGCAGACCCGCACGGCCGAGGCTGACCTCATGCGCGCCTACCAGCGCGGCGAGCAGTGCCGGATGGCGTTCCTGCAGCAAGTGCTGGACGATTCCACGGCCGAGCCGTGTGGCCGTTGCGACGTCTGCGCAGGTCCGTGGTATGACGCGACCGTGCCGGAACAGGCCCGGTCGAGTGCCCGCAGTATGCTCGGCCGGGCCGGTGTACCGCTCGAGCCGCGGGTCCAGTGGCCCTCCGGAATGGCCCGGCTCGGTATCGATGTGCGCGGCAAGATTTCTCATGGCGAACGGGTCGAGCCGGGCCGGGCGATCGCCCGCCTCACCGATCTCGGGTGGGGGCAACGGTTGCGGGACCTGTTCACCGGCGACGACGCCCCGGCAACCGATGCCGTGCTCGCCGCCTGCGTCGAGGTGCTGCGGGAGTGGCCGTGGGAACACCGCCCACAGGCGGTGGCGTGGGTTCCATCGTCGCGCCGCCCGCAACTGATCCGCTCGGTCGCCGAGCACCTCGCCTCGGTGGGAAGGCTGCCGGACCTGGGGTCCCTGGAGTTCGCGGCCGATGCGCCGCCGGCTGGTGAACCGGGTGGCAACAGCGCATTCAGGCTGGCGACGGTGTGGGAACGCTGGCGGGTCGGCGACGCGATGCGCGACTCGCTCGCCGGACTGGGGCCGGAGCCCGTGGTGCTGTTGGTCGACGACCTTGCCGACTCACGATGGACGGCCACCGTCGCCGGACGGGCGTTACGACTGGCCGGTGCCGGACAGGTGCTGCCTTTCGCGCTCGCCGTCGCGGCCTGACCGTCGGTCTGGATGTTCAGCGGCGCCGTCGTCGTCGGGTTCCATTTCCGGCAGGTCGTGGGCGATGCCGGTGCCGTTCTGAATGACGGCGGCGAGCGCGGCGAGGTGGGTCAGCCGGGCATGCTCCGAGTCGAGGATGCGCGGCCCGCCGTCGCGCCCGAAGACCACCGCGCGCTCAGGCGTGTCCAGCGGTGCGCCGACCGCTACGACGTCTTGCCACGACTCCGGCGCCCAGGCGTCATCGGCGACGATGCGGACCGGGTGCGGCATCGGTAGCCAGGGAGCGGAATGGACCTCGGCCCCCGGTGCTCCGCCGGCCGTCTTCTGCACGGTGACCCGCCCGTCGACGAGGGTGGCCAGCAGGGCCCAGCCCGAGCGGAAGACCCCGGGCAGCAGCTCAACCAGGATCTCCGCCGCATGCCTGGGTTCCCCGGTCATCGCCTCTACCGCTTCCAGATCCCGATGCAGGTGGGCGCCGGGGCTGTAGTGGCCGACGAACTCGACGGTCACGTCGGCGATCGACTGGCACGCGCTGACCAGCGCGTCCGGCATCTTTCCGGGGAGCAGGTCCACGAGGATGTCGTCTACCGCGCGCCCGTCGGCTCGGTGCTCGACCACGTCGACGCCGACGATGTCGCCGCCCGCCTCACCGATCGCGGAGGCGACCCCGCCCAGCGATCCTGGCCGGTCCGGCAGGATCACACGCAGCAGATAGGACATCCGATGATCGTGCCACGGATATGTGTCATCCGTGTTGAAGCCACGCGAGAACGGCCATGACCCGGCGGTGTTCGTCCTCGGACGGGAACAGGTCGAGCTTGGTGAGGATCGATGAGATGTGCTTCTCGACCGCACCTTCGGTGACCACAAGCGTGCGCGCGATCGCGGAATTCGTCCGGCCCTCGGCCATGAGCTTGAGCACGTCGCGCTCCCGCGGGCTGAGCTTCTCCAGCGGATCGCGGCGCCGCTGCGCGAACAGCTGCGCCACGACCTCCGGGTCCAGCACCGTCCCGCCCGACACCACCCGCTCCAGCGCGTCGGAGAGCTGATCGAGGTCGGACACCCGATCCTTCAAGAGGTAGCCGACCCCGCCGTTGCCGTCGGCCAGCAGATCGGAGGCGTAGGACTCCTCGACATACTGGGACAGGACCAGCACCGCCGTGTGCGGAACCTGCTTTCGCGCCTCGATGGCTGCACGCAGTCCTTCGTCGGTGAAACTCGGTGGCATTCTGACGTCCACGATCGCGACATCGGGCTTGTGCTCGACAACGGCCCGGACCAACGCCTCACCGTCGCCGACGGCGTCGACGACGTTCGCGCCGGCTTCCTCCAGCAGGCGGACCAGGCCTTCGCGCAGCAACATGGAATCTTCAGCGAGTACGACACGCACGCCCCAAGTCTTTCATGGTCCCGGCGCAGCACACCGCCGTCGGGCCTCGGTATCAGTCCGGGGTGGGGGCCGGCGAGGGAAGACCGAGCGTCTGGCAAGTCGATGAGTCCCCCGGGAAGACAGCGATGGAGTCGTCCCTCACGACGCACGCCACGAGCGGCGGAACCGGGAAGTCGTTCTGATTCGGATCGGTGCCGACGAGGCCCGCCGGCTCGTCCTGACCCTCGATGAGGTGGCCGGCGCGCCAAGCCAGAGCACAGGCTTCGATCGCGTCGTCGATCACAGCCTGCTCCACGGCGCCTGCCTCCTCAGCTCTCCCCATGGTGACCGGCGGCTGTTCGTTCTGAATGCCTGGCTCGGCCTTGCTGTAGCACAGCACAGTGTCCGACGGCGGCACGTACTTGGACTCTATGTACGTCGCGGCGGCCGCAGTTCCGAGTGCCACGGCAGCGGTCGTGCCGATGACGAGGGACTGCGGCCGCTTGAACAGCGGACGGTGCTGTTCGTCCGAGAACTGCCGCAGCAGGCTCCGCTTAAGTGCGGCCTGCCGACCCGCGCCGAGCTCGCGGCGTTCGGGCATGGTGTCGATGTGGTTGTTCATGACTCAACCTCCGTGGTTTTCGGGACCGGCGTGGTGGCCATACCGCTTTGAGGATCGTGGAACTCGCGAAGCCGCTTGCGGGCGTGGGACAGCCGTGAGCGGACGGTTCCGATCGGGATGCCGAGCGCCGTGGCCGCGTCCGCATAGGTCAGCTCACCTAGGACGCAGAGCTCCACCACCTCCCGCTCCTTCTTCGGTAGCCGTGCCAGCGCTTCGAGGATGCGACGCATCGCGCGCTCGTCATCCACTCGTGCCGCGACGTCTTCCGCGTGGTCGTGGGTGGGCGGCTCTTCGGCGAGTTTCGCGAGCAGGGCCCGATGTCGCCGGCGGGAGCGGTACGCGTTTCCGACTACCTTGTCGGCGACGGCGAGCAACCAGGGTAAGAGGTCGTCGCCATGTGGCTTCACGTCTTTCCGCCGGCGCCACGCCTGCATGAAGACGACGGAGGTGAGGTCCTCCGCCGCGATCCAGGACCCGATGCGGCGGAAGCAGAAGTTGTAGACGGCGGTGGCGTGCCGGTCGAACAGCAGGCCGAACGCGTCGGCGTCGCCGCCGGCCGCGCGGTCCCACAGCTCGACGTCGCTGGGTTCCGGGCATTCTTCCCTCATGCCCAGTAAGTGTCCGGCACGCGGCGACGGGTTCACCCGCCCCGCCGTCCCCATGATCATCGAGGATGTGGGGTGTGATAGCCCACCGGATCCTCGATGATCATGGTGTCAGCGGGATGGTGGCGGTGATGGTGGTGCCGGTTCCGGGTGGGCTGTCGATGGTGAGGTGGCCGTCGACGCCGGAGAGGCGGTCGGCGAGTCCGGCGAGGCCGTGGCCCTTGCCGAGGTGGGCGCCGCCGCGGCCGTCGTCGCTGATCCAGAGGGTGAGCACGTCGTGGGTGAGATGCTCGCCCGGGTCGCCGTCGCTGTCACCCCACAACCACGACGTCGACGGCTCGACCGCCACTGTGACGTCGCATTGGGTGGCGTCGCTGTGTTTGGCGGCGTTGGTGAGGGATTCGGTGACGACGAAGTAGGCGGCGTTCTCGACTGAGGGTGGGAGTCGTTGGTCGTGGTCGAGGTGGATGTTGAGGGTGGTGGGGATGGGGCAGCGGGCGGCGGCTGCGGTGAGGGCGGCTTTGAGTCCGCGGTCGGTGAGGATGGGTGGGGCGATGCCGCGGGAGAGGGCGCGTAGTTCGGCGAGGGCTTCTTCGGTTTGTTTCAGGGCGCCTTCGACGAGGGGTGCGGCGGCGTCGGGGTCGTCGCCGAGGCGTCGTTGGGCGGATTGCAGGTCCATGGTGAGGCGGACGAGGCGTTGTTGGGGGCCGTCGTGGATGTCGCGTTCGACCCGCCGCAACGTGTCCGCACCCGCGTCCACCACGGCCTGCCGGCTGCGGCTGAGCTCGTCGGCGCGGGCGCGCAGGGCCGCGTTCTCGTTGGTCAGCATCGCCCAGACGATCGACGACTCGATCGTCGCCAGGCTGCGCAGGACGACGCCGAGTACGCGTGGCAGTCCGCGGAACCCCCCACCCCCGCTGATCGCCCATGCCAGGACGATCAGCGGCGCCAGCCCGATCGACAGCCCGAGCCACACCATCGTCAGCGACCAGGTGAGGACCCGCACCGGCAAGATCGCCACGCAGTATCCCCAGTCCCACCAGCGCTGCGGATCGCGGAGGCGACCGAGCAGCCAGGGGAATCCGCGGCCGGTGGCGGGCGTGTAGTAGACCGGGCCGACTGGGCGCCGTTCCATGGCCGCCACCCGGCGACGTTCGACGGCGGCGACCCGGCGAGCCACTGCCAGCGCGCTGACCAGGACCACCAGGCCGGCGAACGCGAGGATCACCAGACCGATGCCCAGGAAGAACCCCACTATCGCCGGGACGAAGGCGACCACGGCGATCGGGAGTCCGGGAAGCAGGAAGCCAAGGTCGCGCCAGACCTGGCTCCACCCGGCGGGGGGTCTCGGGGCGTCTGTCGAGTTCACGGTCTCAGTCTCTCGTGTCCGGAAGGTGTCCCGCACGGCTGCGGCCGTCAGTCTCCATGATCATCGAGGATGTGGGGTGTGATAGCCCACCGGATCCTCGATGATCATGGTGTCAGCGGGATGGTGGCGGTGATGGTGGTGCCGGTTCCGGGTGGGCTGTCGATGGTGAGGTGGCCGTCGACGCCGGAGAGGCGGTCGGCGAGTCCGGCGAGGCCGTGGCCCTTGCCGAGGTGGGCGCCGCCGCGGCCGTCGTCGCTGATCCAGAGGGTGAGCACGTCGTGGGTGAGATGCTCGCCCGGGTCGCCGTCGCTGTCACCCCACAACCACGACGTCGACGGCTCGACCGCCACTGTGACGTCGCATTGGGTGGCGTCGCTGTGTTTGGCGGCGTTGGTGAGGGATTCGGTGACGACGAAGTAGGCGGCGTTCTCGACTGAGGGTGGGAGTCGTTGGTCGTGGTCGAGGTGGATGTTGAGGGTGGTGGGGATGGGGCAGCGGGCGGCGGCTGCGGTGAGGGCGGCTTTGAGTCCGCGGTCGGTGAGGATGGGTGGGGCGATGCCGCGGGAGAGGGCGCGTAGTTCGGCGAGGGCTTCTTCGGTTTGTTTCAGGGCGCCTTCGACGAGGGGTGCGGCGGCGTCGGGGTCGTCGTTGAGGCGTCGTTGGGCGGATTGCAGGTCCATGGTGAGGCGGACGAGGCGTTGTTGGGGGCCGTCGTGGATGTCGCGTTCGACCCGCCGCAACGTGTCCGCCTCGGCCTGGACGAACGCACTCCGGCTGCGGCTGAGCTCGTCGGCGCGGGCGCGCAAGGCGGCGTTCTCGTTGGTCAGCATCGTCCAGGCGATCGACGACTCGATGGTGGCGAGCGTGCGGGTCGCGTACGGCAGAGTCACCAGGAACACGAGGGCGATGGCGGTGTTGAAGGCGACGTCGGCGGTGAACGAGTCCCAGCCGGTGATGAGCTCCAACAACCCGGTGTCCTCGTCGCTGCGCGGGATCGACCACGCCCACAGCGGGTAGGTCGCCCCCAGCGACAAGGCGGTCCAGACCATGGTGAACGACCAGGTGAACACCCGAATCGGAAGCATCAGCAGCCCGTGTCCGAAGTCGCGCCACAGCTGGGGGTCCCGCAGGTATCCGAAGATGCGACCGAATCCGCTGCCGGTAGGCGTGCGGTAGTACGTCGGCCCCACCCGCCGGCCTTCCATCAGGCCGACCCGCGCGCGCTCGGCGGCGGCGAATCCGCGGGCGATCATCAACGTGGCCAGCAGAACGACGAATCCGAGGAACGCGAGGACGATGGTGCCGACGCCGAGCCAGAAGCCGACCATCAGCGATACGAAGGAGGCGACCCCGATCGGCAGCCCGGGCAGCAGGTAGCCGAGATCCCGGCCGACCTGCCTCCAACCGGAGCGGGGCCGCCCCGGATCGGGCTGATGCGATCCGGCGTATCCGGCAGTGGAGTCACCGTGATCGGCGGTCGATTGGTACGTGGTGTTCACGCTTCTACCTTTCCTTCTTCGGCGCCGTCCGGCGAGCCGGTCAGCTGGCTTCGTGGAGGTGGGGTTATCCCCAGTACCCGGCGCGAGGTCCGCAGGAGCGCGACGCCGAGGGCGATCGCCAGCGCCGCCCCGACCGGTCCGGCCGGATGGGTGGCCATGGAGGGCGCGAACCCGTTGATCGTGAGCGCCAGCAGTCCCAGCCCGATCGATACGCTCGACGCGCGGACCCGCCAGCTGCCGGCGCCCGTGGCTCTGCCGGGACGACTCTCGATGCGGCCGAAGACCCGGACGAACACGGACAGGACAACGGTCAGGGTGGCCAGCCAGATCGGCATCGCGGAGCGCCAGTCCTCGCTGAGCAGCTCCGGCGTGGCCCAGCCGCGACCGACGACGGCGACACCGGCGACCAGGACCAGCGCAGGCATGTGCCAGACGTAGATGGTCATCAGCCGGCCGGAGAGGTAGTCGATGCCTCGGGCGACGGGTCGGTTCGCCGCCCACGCCTCGATCACCGGTCGGCAGGCCAACGCGAGTCCCAGCTGGAAGGCGGTGATGGCGAGCAGCACTGCAGTGGGCGGGTTCATGTTGGAGACCGGCTCGCCGGGCATGCCGATCATGCTGGCCGGATACGGCCCGAGGGCGACGGCGATCGCCGCGACGGCGAGCCCGACGGCGGACACGGTCAGCGCGCGCCGTCCGCGGAGTCGGCCGAGCGAGCCGGCCGCATAGGCGATGCCCAGCTGGTAGACGGTGGCCCACACGGCCAGGATGTTCAGGTAGCCGATCGGTTCCGCGCCGTCGAAAGCCCCGAACCGGAGCGTGTCCACCACGACGGCGGTGGTCGCCATCGGTAGCAGCTCCGCCCCGCCGAAGCGGCGGTGAAGCCGGGCCAGCACCGGCGTCAGCGCCGTGACGAGGACGTAGAGCGCGAGAAACCACAGCAGCCGACCGGCCAGCCGGGACGCCAGATCCACGGGTTGGGCGGGCATCCCGAGGGCGAGCAGGAGGTGCGGCAGCGGCAGCCAGACGGCGATGAGCGGGATCACCGGCAGTGCCAGCCGGCGTAGCCGATCGGCGAGCCAGTGTGGTTGACGTTCGGTGCCGTCCTCGCGGCCGCCCGCCGAGTGCGGGTGCCGACGGCGTCTGCCCAGGCTGTACAGGGCCGCGGCGCCCCCGGCGAAGAACACCAGCGGCATCACCTGGCTGACCCAGGTGACGACCCATGCTCCCGGCGTCGCCAGCGCGTTGCCGGCGACGAGGACACCGTCGTCGTACGAGAGAGCGGGCATCAACCAGTGCTGCACGACGACGAGCACGATCGCGGACACCCGCAGCACGTCGACGAATCGATCGCGGCTGCGGGCGGTTCCGGCGCTCTGGGCGGCGGCCGACGTGCGGGCCAGGCCCGCGGTGGCGACCGAGGTGCGGGTCCCGCCCGCGGCGGGCCGCGCGGAACTGACCGTCTGCGGCCGGGCAGGTATATCCGGTGCGGTGAGCATGCCTCTAGCTTCGTGACCAGCGGCGTCGTAGACATCGTGGTCAGCTGGCGTCTTCGGCGTGGAGGTAGCTCGCGGCACGGACGTAGGGCTGGCCCTACCTAGGCCGGAAAAGCGCAGCTCACGCGGTGGTGGCTACTCGGTCTCCATTGCTCCGACACGCTGCGCACTCCAGTGCTGCGTCACCGAGCCCTCGACGGCGTCTTCCGACTCCTCGTCCCGGTCGGACTTCACCTCGGAGTCGGAGCTCATCAGCCAACCTCGTGAGCCCGCGCTGATCTGCCCGGGCTCGTTCCACGGCGACCACACCTCGAGCGTCTCGTCGGTGACGTGGACGTTCTCATTGATGTAGGCGAGCGAGACGGTGATCGGGATGCCGGCGCCCTGGTCCTCGTCCACCCAGTCGATGTGAATCTGTCCGGTGGCCTCGTCCACGTGGCCGGCGATCTCGCCGGAGCGGATGGGCTGGTCGTCCTCATATTTGCCGTTGACGCCGACGATGCCGCTGATGCTCGTGTTGCCGCCGGCTTTGGCGGCGTCGATCGCGGCCTTGGCGAGTCCGAGCGATCCCCCGGGGAGGATGTCCACCACCCCTTTGGTGAAGTCCTTCGCCACGTTGATCCGCGCGTTGAGCCCGGCGGCATCGAACGTGGGCTGGTACACCGCGTGTGCATGTCCGGACACGGCGCCTTCCTCGTCGATGGTGAACCAGAAGTCGGCGCGCGTGGTGTAGCCGATGCGGACGTCGTTGTCGCCACGCTGCATCGTGGTGAAGGAGCTTCCGGTCCACAGGCCGGACAGGGCGGCGAGCTCGTCGTCCGGCTGCGGGAGCTGCTCCGGATCGTGGTCGGGTGAGCCGTCGTCCTCGTCGCCGTCGTCGTCCTCCGGCTCGTCGACTTCCGGCTCCGTGCCGGCGGGTGGCCGTGGGTCGTCCTCCGGGGTGGGGTCTTGCGGATTGCTCGGCGGGCGCGGGTCGTCCTCCGGGACCGGGTCCCGTGCGCCCGCCTCGTCGGATGCGAGCGGGAGAGCGCCGAGCCCCCACGCGGCGCCGGCCGCCACCACCAGAGTCAGCACCGCGGCTGCGACAAGCCCAACCAGCCGGCGATTGCGCCAGGTGCCGATGTTCGCGTTCATGATCCTCCCCGTAGACAGGTGTCCTGATGCTGGTCACGCTAGGTGCACCCGGTAAAGACCCGGTTGGTTCGCAGCTCGTGCCGCTCACATAGGCTCGGGCGCGTGATCTTTCGCGTGCTCGGCCCGGTCGAGGCCGTCCACGATGGATCGTCGCTATCGCTCGGGGCGCCGAAACAGCGGTGCGTGCTCGCGGCGCTGGTGCTCGATGTGGGCCACGTCGTATCGGTGGACCGGTTGTGCGAAGCCGTCTGGGGAAGCGAACCGCCGGCCGCGGCGCGGAAAGCGCTGCAGGTCTACGTCTCCAATCTGCGCCGCGCCCTTCAACCCATCCCGGACGTCGCGATCACCAGCCATCCCGACGGCTACCGTCTCGACACCGGCCCCGCGAACGTGGATGTGCACCTGTTCCGTGAGCTGGTCACGAGGGCGTCGTCGGCGCTGCGACCGGCCGAGACGCGCGAACTGCTGCACAAGGCGACCCGGCTCTGGCGCGGCGAGATTCTGTCCGGGATCGGCGAGTGCCCGCTCCGCGACCGCTACGCACCGGCGCTTCACGAAGAATGCCTGCGGACCCTCGAGCAGCGTGCCGCGGCCGATCTGGCGGCGGGTGCGGGCGCGGACCTCGTCTCCGAGCTGCTCGTCCTGGTCGGTGACAACCCGCTCCGGGAGACCGCGCACGGGTTGTTGATGCGAGCGCTGGACCAGTCGGGGCGGCGCAGCGAAGCACTGGGTGTCTTCCGCGACCTCCGGCGACGGCTGGTCGACGAACTCGGCGTGGAACCGGGGCAACAGGTGGCGCGGCTCCATCAGGTGCTCCTCGAGGCCGAGGACGCGGAGGCCTCCGGGCGTGCGGGCGGACCGGACGGCGTCGCGACGGCGCCACGTGTGCCCGGCCCGCGCCCGGTAGCCGTCCCCGCCCAGTTGCCGCCGGACGTACCCGACTTCGCCGGTCGCGCGGGCGAGATCGAGCGGATGGTGACGGTGCTGACCCGGACGCGCTCCGAGCTCGCCGTGATCGGGTTGACCGGACCGGGCGGGGCGGGCAAGACAGCCCTGGCCGTGCGGGCGGCACATCAGGCACGCGCGCACTTCCCGGACGGCCAGTTGTTCGCTGATCTTCGCGGTTCCCGAGACACGCCGGCCGAACCGGGCGACGTGCTCGCCGCCTTCCTGCGCGCTCTGGGCGTCGAGCCGGACCAGCTGCCGGCGGACGTCGGCGACCGCTCCGGTATGTTCCGTACGCTGCTCGCCGGGCGCCGGGTGCTGCTGGTTCTCGATGACGCATCGGGGGCGCTCCAGGTCCAGCCGCTGCTTCCCGGCGAGGCGGGGTGCGCGGTGGTGGTGACCGCACGCTCCCGGCTGTTCCTGGCCGGATCCACGGTCGTCGCGTTGGAGGAGCTCTCCGGCGCCGAGGCGAGTGAGCTGCTGGCGTCGACCGTGGGACCGGAGCGGGTGGCGGCCGAACCCGCGGCCGCGGACGCGATCGTGGACGCCTGCGGACGGCTGCCGCTCGCATTGCGGATCGCCGGCAGCCGGCTCGCCACGCGGACCGATCGCAGCCTGGCCGAGTACGCCGATCGGTTGGCATCGGCTCGCGTCCTGGATGAGCTCAACCTGGGCGACGTCGGGGTGCGTAACAGCCTGATGCTCAGTTATCAGCAGCTGGACGAGGCCGAAGCACGGACGTTCAGGTTGCTGGCGGCCGCGGAGGTGTCGGCGCTCTCGGTGCCCGCGCTCGCCTGCATGCTCGGCGCCGACGACGAGCATGCCCGCGGCCTGGCCGGTGCGCTCGTCGACCTGCATCTGCTGGCGGAGCCGGTCGCGGGCCGGTTCCGGCTCCACGACCTGCTGCGGGTGCTGGCCCGCGAGCTTTCCGAGGAGGCCGATCCGCGCACGGAGCGGGAGAAGGCCGTACACGCTCTGTTCGTGCATCTGGCCACGACCGCGGTGACGGCGGTGCGGGCGATGATGCCGGCTCTCGGAGGAGCCGACCTGGATCTGGAACGTCCTGCGCGGACGCTGGAGTTCGCCGATGCGGGATCCGCCACGGACTGGCTCAGCCGGGAACACACCAACGTCACGGCAGTGAGTCTGCACATCCTTCGGCAACCGGATCCGCCGCTCTACGCCCTCGCCCAATTGACGAACTACCTGGGCAATTACGCCGAGACCGGCGCATACTGGTCCGGTTGGCAGGAGCTGAGTTCGCAACTGTTGGAACGCGCCGTCGCGGCGGGCGACATCCGAGCCGAGATGCTGGTGCGGATGTGTGCGGGCGGTTCCGCGCTGCGCCATGGCGACCCGAAGGTGGCGATCGATCATCTCGGCCGGTTCACCGATCACTGCCGGGCGCACGCCGAGCACACCAGGCTGGGGCGCGGATTGACCATGCTGGCGCTGGCACACCTGGCCGTGGACGACTACGACGAGGCCTTCCGTTGCCTACGCCAGGCGCTGAATGCCCATCGCCGCGGCGGCAACCGCCGGAGTTACGCCACCACGTGCGGGCATCTCGCGGAGCTGTACCAGCGCATGGGCCCGTACCAGGAGGCGGCCAGGCAGGCGGAGACGGCGATCGAGGTGTGGCGCGAACTGGGCGGCGCGGACGCGTACCTTGGCGCGGATTCGTACAAGAATCTCGGCTTCGCCTGTGCGGAGCTGGGCCGGCTCGAGGAGGCGATCGAATGGTGCGAGACGTCCATGCGGCTCGCCGACGAGGTCGGCTACACCCTGGGGCGTCGTCCGTTGCTGGCGGTGCTCGCCCGCGCATGCCGCGACGCCGGCCGGCTGGCCCGCGCGGCCGGCTACTTCGAGCAGGCCCTGGCCGAACCGGATGATCCGCGCGAGCGTCCGACTGCCTCCACCGCCACCGAGACCCTGCATGCGGAGCTCAGCGACGTGCTCACCCGGATGGGCCGGCCGGAACACGCCGCTGCGTCGCTGCGGCGCGCGTCGTAGGCGCGGCGGTAGCGGGGATCGCCGCTGAGAGGACGGCAGCGCGCACCCGCGGTGACCCGACGGCAGCGGGCACCCGCGGTGACGCGACGGCAGTGGGATCGGGCGGTGAAAGCATGACGGCGGTGGCGTAGGATCGGCAGCGACCCTTTCCCCGGGCGTTTCACCTCACCAGAGCGCCGGAGTCAGCCACGACGACGGAGGAGTAGCGCGTTCATGCCCTCGATCAGCCGCGACGAGGTCGCCCATCTGGCGCGGCTCGCTCGCCTCGACCTCGAGCCTGCCGAGCTCGACCACCTGGCCGGTCAGCTCGACCAGATCATCAGCGCCGTTGCGCAGGTCTCCGAGGTCGCGGCCGACGATATTCCACCCACGTCGCACGCGCTGCCGATGACCAACGCGTTCCGCGCCGACGAGCCCCGGCCGAGCCTGTCCGCGGAGGCCGCACTGGCGCAGGCGCCGGAGGCGGAAGACGGCCGGTTCCGGGTGCCGCAGATCTTGGGAGAGGAACAGTGACGGAGTCGAGCCTGTTCAAACGGACCGCTGCCGAACTCGCCGAGGCCGTCGCGGCCGGCGAGGTGAGCGCGGTCGAGGTGACCGGGGCGCATCTGGACCGGATCGCGGCGGTCGACGACGCGGAGACCGGGGTCCACGCGTTCCTGCATGTCAACCGCGAACAAGCCCTGGCCGCCGCCGGCGAGGTGGACGCGAAACGCGCCGCTGGCGAGCAGCTCGGGCCGCTGGCCGGCGTGCCGCTGGCGCTGAAGGACGTCATCACCACCGCGGACATGCCGACCACGGCAGGGTCGAAGATCCTCGAGGGATGGCAGCCTCCGTACGACGCGACCATCACCCGCCGGATGCGCGAGGCCGGCATCATCATCCTGGGTAAGACCAACATGGACGAGTTCGCGATGGGCTCGTCCACCGAGAACTCGGCGTTCGGCCCGACCCGCAACCCGTGGGACCTCGACCGCATCCCGGGCGGATCCGGGGGTGGCTCGTCCGCCGCGCTCGCGTCGTTCCAGGCGCCGCTGGCCATCGGCACCGACACCGGCGGTTCGATCCGGCAGCCGGCCGCGGTGACCGGTACCGTCGGCGTCAAGCCCACGTATGGCGGAGTGAGCCGGTACGGCCTGATCGCCTGTGCGTCCAGCCTGGACCAGGCGGGTCCGTGCGCCCGCACCGTGCTCGACGCCGCGCTGCTGCACAGTGTCATCGGCGGGTACGACCCGCTGGACGCGACCAGCATCCAGCAGCCGGTGCCGGACGTGGTGGCGGCGGCTCGCCGGGGGGCCGACGGTGACCTGTCCGGCATGCGGATCGGCGTCGTGAAGGAGCTCGGTGGCGAGGGCTACCAGGCTGGCGTCGAACGGCGATTCGGTGAGGCGGTCGAGGTGCTCGGCAAGCTCGGCGCCGAGGTGGTCGAGGTGTCCTGCCCGCACTTCGACTACGCGCTGCCGGCGTATTACCTGATCCTGCCGAGTGAGGTCTCCTCCAACCTGGCCCGCTTCGACGCGATGCGCTACGGGCTGCGGGTGGGCGACGACGGCTCGCGCAGTGCCGAGGAGGTCATGAACGCCACCCGCGGTGCCGGATTCGGCGCCGAGGCGAAGCGGCGGATCATTCTCGGAACCTATGCGCTGTCCTCCGGCTACTACGACGCCTACTACGGCCAGGCGCAGAAGGTGCGTACGCTCGTCACCCGGGACTTCGAGGCCGCCTTCGAACAGGTCGACGTGCTGGTCTCGCCCACGACGCCGACCACGGCGTTCCCGATCGGGGAGAAGGTGGACGACCCACTGGCCATGTACAAGAACGACCTGTGCACCATCCCCAGTAATCTTGCCGGCAACGCGTCGGCGTCGTTCCCGTGCGGCCTGGCCGAGGAGGACGGCATGCCGGTCGGCCTGCATGTGATGGCGCCGGTGCTCGCCGACGACCGGCTCTACCGGATCGGTGCGGCGCTGGAGCAGGCGCTGGTCTCCGAGTGGGGTGGCCCATTGCTGGACAAGGTCCCGGAGCTGGAGACGGCGTGATCCGCATCGCGTACGCAGCAACGGGTAGGGAACCGGGTGACGAGGACATTCTGAGGTGAGTGGTATGAACGGCAAGCAGGTCATCAAGGTTGTGGGCAGCGCGTTCGGCGCCTTCTCGGCGTTGCGGGCGTTCTCGAAGGCGCGTCATGAGGGCGACAGGCTCAAGATGCTGGACGCGGGCCTCAGCGTCGCGTCGGTGGCGGTCACCGTCGCGATCATCGTCCGGGAGATCCGGGAGGGCGACGACCACTCGCGGATCGTCGAGCTCGAGGACCGGGAGGGCTGATGCCGGCGACCGCTGCCGCGCTGCCGAGTTTCTCCGAGGCCATCGCCCGGTTCGACCCGGTGATGGGCATGGAGGTGCATGTCGAGCTCGGCACCATCACGAAGATGTTCTGCGGTTGCTCGACCGAGTTCGGTGCCGATCCGAACACCCAGGTCTGCCCGACGTGTCTCGGCCTGCCCGGCTCGTTGCCGGTCGTCAACGAGACAGCGGTCGAGTCGGCGATCCGCATCGGCCTGGCGCTGAACTGCCAGATCGCTGAGCACTGCAGGTTCGCCCGGAAGAACTACTTCTATCCGGACATGCCGAAGAACTTCCAGATCTCCCAGTACGACGAGCCGATCGCGTACGACGGGTGGACCGAGGTGACCGTCGACACCGACCAGGGTGCCCGGACCGTGCGCATCGGCATCGAGCGCGCGCATATGGAGGAGGACACCGGGAAGTCGTTGCATGTCGGCGGCGCCACCGGTCGTATCCACGGTGCCAGCCATTCGCTGCTGGACTACAACCGTGCCGGTATCCCGCTGATCGAGATCGTCACGAAGCCGATCGAGGTCGATGCTGAGCTGGCCCCGGCCGTCGCCCGCGCCTACGTGTCCAGCCTGCGTGATCTGATCCGCGCGCTGGGCGTCTCGGACGCCCGCATGGAGCTCGGCCAGATGCGGTGTGACGCCAACGTGTCCCTGAAGCCGAAGGGCACCGCCGCCTTCGGCACCCGTACGGAGACGAAGAACGTCAACTCGCTGCGTTCGGTGGAGCGCGCCGTCACCTATGAGATCCGTCGCCAGGCCGCGGTCCTGGACACGGGGGAGACGATCGTCCAGGAGACGCGGCACTGGCACGAGGACACCGGGGAGACCACGGCCGGCCGGGTCAAGGAGGAAGCGGAGGACTACCGCTACTTCCCGGAACCGGACCTGGTCCCCGTCGCTCCCGCCCGGGAGTGGGTGGACCAGCTGCGGACCACACTGCCGGAGCCGCCCGCCGAGCGTCGTGCCCGCCTGCAGAAGGAGTGGGACTTCACCGACCTGGAGATGCGCGACGTCGTCAACGCCGGGGCGATGGACCTGGTCGAGCAGACCATCGAGGCCGGCGCCGACGCCGCCGGGGCGAAGAAGTGGTGGCTCGGCGAGATCTCCCGCACCGCGAACGACCGCGGCGTCGCACTGGACGCTGCCGGCATCACGCCCGCGGACGTCGCGCGGGTCGAGACCCTCGTCAAGGAGGGCACGCTCAACGATAAGCTGGCCCGGCAGGTCGTCGAGGGTGTGCTGGCCGGTGAGGGTTCGCCGGACCAGGTGGTCGAGGCGCGCGGCCTCGCCGTCGTCTCCGATGAGTCGGCGCTCGGCGCCGCCGTCGACGAGGCGATCGCCGCGCAGCCGGACGTGGCCGAGAAGATCCGCGGCGGCAACATGGGTGCGGTCGGTGCGCTGATCGGCGCCGTCATGAAATCCACCCGCGGCCAGGCCGATGCCAAACGCGTCCGCGAACTCATTATCGAGCGCCTCACCCCGTAACCCCCCAACGGCCCTAAATGATCATGTGAAGTAGGTTTTCTCGCGCCCTACCATGTCTGCAGACCTGTTGAGGCACGAGAAACCCTGCTTCACATGATCATTTAGGGGCTTCGGTGCTATGGCCGGGTGGTGAGCTGGTGCCTGCCGATCAGGGAGCTGCATCTTCGTTGGCTTGGACGAATCCGTCGGCGTCCATGTCGCCGAGGAAGACGCTCCTGATCGCCTCCAGCATCGGCCGGGCCTGGGGCTGCTCGATGGCCTGGTCCCAGGAGAGCTGGAAGCTCGGTGCGTTCGCGGCCATGTTGTAGACGAACGTGAAGTACGCCTCGTGCTCGTGGCCCTCGATCAGCGGCTCGATGTCTGCCACGGCCGGGATGTCCCCGATATCGAGCAGATCCTGCACGTACTCGTCCGAGCCCATTTCCTGCCGCAGGTAGTTGATCGCCACCTCTTTGAGCGGGGAACGGGCGTGAACGGAGAAGTAGTTGGTGGGATTGCCGGCGACGTTGTCCGGGTTGCCCGCACCCCCGTCGATCACCGGGAACGGTCCCCAGGCGAGGCGGTCGTGGACGAACTCGCGGTCGGCGTTGAGGAACTTGGTGTACTCCCAGCTGCCGGAGAGCATCATCGCCGCCTGGCCGGTCTCCAGCAGTGGTCCGGAGTCGTCGTAGGCGACAGAGGTGAACGCGTGACCGAACGCGCCGCGATCGACGAGGTCCCGAATCGACTGCACCATCTCGGTGATGACGGGGTGCCGCCAGCCCTCGCCGGTTCCCTCCGCGATGTCGAGGAAGACCTGCTCGCCACCGAGCCGGTCGGTGATGTACTCGACCCACATCAGCAGCGTCCACGCATCCGCACCGCCGACGGCGACAGGTGTGACACCGGCGTCGACGAAGGTATCCACGGCATCCAGGAGTTCTTGCCAGGTGGCCGGGATGTCGACGCCGACCTCGTTGAAGACGGCCGTGTTGTAGAACATCAACTTCGGCTGCATGGTCCGCATCGGGATGCCGTAGTACCGACCGTCGATCTGGCCGGCTTCCAGTACCGACGGCAGGAAGGTGTCGCGGAAGTCAGGGTCCTCGTCGAAGTACGGCGTCAGGTCCTCGACCAGGCCGGCACGCACGTACGGACGGATGCTTCCGCCTCCCCAGTTGAAGAAGATGTCCGGCCGCTCTTCGGTATCGATGCTGGACTCCAGCAAGTCCCGGTAGGCGTCGTTCGGCTCGTCGGTGAGCCTGGCCGTGACGTTCGATTCGGGCGTGTAGAAGAAGCGGTCAAGGGATTCCTGGCTGACCGGGTGAAGCGCGTCCTCGTCGAGGACCCACACGTCGATGCTCCCGCTGGCGTCGGCCGGGTCACCGGCGGAGTCCAGGTAGGCGGCGTCGCCGTCGTCGGAGTCGCCGTCGGTGCCGCACGCCGATGTCGTGAGCGCCAGGCCGCCTACACCGAGCGCCGTGAGGAACGTACGGCGACCGATGCTCGTGCCTGAACCGTGCGTCGATGGTGTCATTTTCGTTCTCCCTGGCGAAGGCGCAAGCACTTCTGGACGACGAACCGCCCGTCAGCGCGGTCGGATTCGACAGCGCATTTGGAAGGCTCATCTGAGAACAAACCGGTAGTTTCCGGTACGTTAATGCGAGGCTTATGGCCCGGTCAACTCGGCGCCACTGCAACGGGCATGGCGAAGTCTTCGGTGATCAAACCGAAGAAGCGCTAAATGGATCGCGATTGCTTCCGGAAAAAGTTCCGACAATTCTCGGGCATGGGCGGTGGGTGCCGGAGGATCGGTAGGAGCGACGACACCTCAGTTCTGTCGGGGCGGCGCCGTGCTCTCTCGCGGGATCAGCGTGGTCGCGAGCTCGAGACGTGGACTGTCCAAGGGTTCGCCGGCGGCCAGCCGCAATACCGTCCTGACCGCGACGGCGCCCATTTCAGCGAGCGGCTGCCGTACGGTCGTCAGCGGCGGCGACGCCCATCTGACCTCGGGTAGATCGTCGAAGCCGACGATGCTGACGTCGTCCGGCACCCGCAGCCCCGCCTGCCGGACCGCCTCGTACGCACCGATCGCCATCTGATCGCTCGACGCCAGGATGGCGGTCGGACGTTCGGGGAGTCGCAGGAATGCCTGCGCCCCGGCGAATCCGGACGCATGGTAGAAGTCGCCCTCCCACAGGAGCTCGTCGTCGATCGTCAGACCGGTCGACTCCAGCCCTGCCCGATATCCGTCGAGCCGGGCGCGGCTGCACATCATCGCACGCGGACCGGAGACGATACCGATGCGGCGGTGGCCGAGCCCGAGAAGGTGCTCCATGGCGGAGAGCCCGCCCGCCCAGTTCGTCGCACCGATCGCCGGCACGTCGAAGCTGAGGCCGCCTGCCGGGTCGACGACGACGAGAGGGACGTTGAGCCGACGTAGCTCCTCCTGCGCGGACGAATCGAGGGTGGAGTTCACCAGAATGACGCCGTCGGAGGCGCGAGTGCGTAGGTTCTGCTGCCATTGACGGATGGGCTCGGACTTGCGGTGGATCGCGGATACCACGGTGCCGACACCGGCGGTGTGTGCCACCTCCTCGACACCTCGGATGATCTCCACCGACCATGGGCTGTCCAGGTCATTGAAGACGAGGTCGACGAGACGAGCCTTGTTACGGCTGCGCGTGGCGCGTCGGCGGTAGTCATGCTGCCGGAGCAGTTCCTCGACCCGGCGGCGGGTACTCGGCGCTACATCGGACCGGCCGTTGACCACGCGGGAGACGGTGGGCACGGATACGCCCGCTTCCTTGGCTATGGCGCTGATAGTCACCTTGCGCTCGCCGTTGGCATCCATGACAGACATTATCGCCCCGTTCGAACTGAGTACGGCGCAGGCGCTGCTCGCTATCGCGTAGTGAATCCGATGACCGGCGTCCGGCCGGTCGAATGATGGGCCGGGACCGAGGGGCGGTTCGCGCGGATGCTGACGCGGATGCTGATGCGGGTGCCGATGCGGACGCTGATGCCGACGCGGAGGCGGGTGTCGATGACGGCAGCCAGGAACCGGGCGACGACATGCTCCCGGGCACTGGTGCAAGCCCAGCGCTGATCGTCGCGTTCGGGCTCGTGCTCGCCTTCGCTGGGTGTGCTGCCGCCCGTGCGGCGGGACGTATGGCGCCGGTCCGGAAGTAGTCGGACCTCAATGCTCATCCAGGGCCCATCGTCTGGAGACTCGGCTGTGATGCGTTCCCCTAGGCGCGCCACATCATGACCGGGCCCAGGTGATGGGCCCTGTAGCGTCCGGCGTATCGGTGGCGCAGCATGGTGGCCGCGGTACGCGCAGGTGGCACAGGTAACGTCTGCGGAGTGTTTGGGCTAGACGATCACCGGCTGGACGAGACGCTCGCATCCATGGAGGCGTCTCACGTCCTCGTCGTCGCCGTCCTCGCCGTGGGCCTGGCTATACACCGTCGGACGTGGAACATCATCGGCTATCCGGTGACGATCGTGCATGAGATCGGACACGCGTTGGCCGCCGTCGTAGCCGGCTACCGGCTGCACGGCATCACCGTGAACAGCGATATGTCCGGCGCGACGAACTTCGCCGGCAGAGGCACGTTCCGCGTGCTGTGGACTCTGTGGTGGGGGTATCCGGCGCCGGCGGCGCTCGGTGCGGCACTGATGTGGGCGGTGACCGAGGGATGGTCGCGGGTCGCGCTCTGGGCCCTGGTCGGTGGGCTGGCGCTGACCTTCCTGTTCTCCCGCAGTTGGCACACCGTCGGGGTGGTGCTGGCCACCGGTGCGCTGCTCGGACTGGTCGCGTGGTTCGGCGAGCCGTGGATGTTGAACGTCGTGGTGTTCGCGCTCGGCTGGTTGATGCTCGTCGGTTCCCTGCGCGCCTGGTGGGCGGTGACACGCAGCCATGTCACACGTCGCGGCGTCACCCGCTCGGATGCGTACCTGATGAACCGGCGGCTGCGGATGCTGCCGGGCGGATTCTGGCTGTTCACTTTCCTGGTGGTGATCGGAGCCGCAGCCTTCTACGGCGTGACGAACCTTCTGGAGGTACTCGACGTGGCCATGCCCGGCTAGCGGTCGGCACATTCCGCCAGAACGCCCTCGATCGCCTCGTTCCATCCGTCCACGTCTATGCGGCCGACCGCCCGGACGGCGCCGCGGCCATGTTCGGACAGGCTCTCGTAAGCCGAATCCTCGACCGCCGCCGCACTCAGCAGGTAGCCCATCGCCGGTCCTTCCCAGAACCATGGATCGTCTTCGAGCCCACCGAGGCTGTCGTCCGATAGCGGTGCGCCGTCGTATTGATCGGCGATCGCGCACGCATGATCGACATGGGAGGCCGCCGTCGCGTCCGAGGTTGCGGGGCTATCGAAGATCAGGTAACCCGCGACGAGACCACCAGCGACGGCCGCCAGCGCAACCGCGGCGACGACGATCGGCGAAGTCCCGCGCTGCGCACCGGCGTCAGACCCGGCGGCCGGCCCATTCGTGGGTGTCGATTCTCCATGAGTCATCCGGACCACCTTAAACCCCCGCATGATCATGAACAGTAGCCGTTCATATGGCACGGCTAGTGTTCATGATCATCGGGGAGGAGGGCTAGGAGTTGGATGGCGGCGAGGCCGTACTGGGCGGCGTCGTTGGTCGAGACGAAGGGCGCCTCATCCACGGGCGCCAGAACCGACGGTCCATCGATCCGGTCGAGGGTCCAGGTGTGCCTGCGCTGCAGCGCGTTGGTGTTGATCTGATCGCCGACGTCGTGCCGGAACGCCTTCCACGCGCGGCGCGCCAGATCGTCGTCGCCGGTGGCGGCGGCCGCATACGCGGTGAGCCGGCTGTGTGCCTGTATCAACGAGATTCCGCGCAGCGGGGCTCCTAGCCGGGCCGCCTGCTCCTCCGGCGTCGCCAGGTACAACCGGCAATAGTCGAGCCACGCCCGCTCGAACCCGGGGGCCTCCAGCTCCGTTCCCTTGGTCAGGGCTATCAGTTCGGCGCACATCTCCGCCAGCCCGAACACGGCGGACAGATGCGAGACCGCGATCCGATCGCGGCTGACGTCGAACCGTCCGGTGCTCAGGTCGAGCAGCGCCTCGCCGGTGAGGAAGCCCTGCGGTAATCCCCCGATACCGGTCATGCTGCGCAGGAGTTTGTCCCGGGCTGTCACGCCGATGGGATCGTCCCCGTACCGTTCCCACCGGGTCAGCCAGGCCGCCGCGAGCGCGCCCCAGTCCGTGCCCAATCCGATGGCCAGCGCCGAGGGATCCGGTGTGTAGGTGTCCGGGCGCACCTTGCGGGTCGCGTCGACACCCAGCAGGGCGCGTTCGGCATCCGCCAGTTCGTCCAGCAGGTCGCCGGTGCGCTCGTCCGCGGTGAGGTAGTAGTAGAAGCGCCGGTAGCCGGCATTGGAGATCCGCAGCTGCTTGGCGCTGCATCCCCAGTGCTGTACGTTGTGTCGTGAACCGAGGCCCGCCCAGCGGCCCGCGTGATACACGTCGACCTCACCGGTGTGCCGGGTCATCGCCTCGGCGAACCGGAACACGTCGGCCCGGCCGGTCCGGAGGAACTGATACCACAGCCACAGGTCCGGCGAGAGCTCCGAATTGTCCCAGGCGTAGCCGCCGACGTCGTAGCGCCACTGGTGCCGGTCGGCGTCGTAGGTATGCATGACGTCGCCGTAATCCCAGAAGCCGTACCAGCGACGTTGTTGACGCTGGCGGAGGTAGAAGTCGAACAGGAAGTCCAGCCGGTCCTCGATCTCGGCCCGTTCCGGCGCGCTGCGATCTGCCGGCGCCCAGTCACCGAAGACTCCAGCCGCGTGCAGCCGTGCCGGCTCGGCGACCAGCAGCGGCGGGTCGTTCACCGCGGCGGCATGGTCAGCGAGCTCGTCGTTGGAGGGCGTCCCGGCGACGGCGCGCAGCGTCAGCTCGTGCGTGCGGCCGATGCCATGCGGGTCGCCGAAACCCGGCTCGTAGTCCTCGTAGGTGATCTCCAGCCCTTCCAGCTGCTCCGCGAAGGTGTCCTGGCCCAGGCCATCGTGGTAGAAGCGCAGATCCATCGTCTCCGCCGACGGGGACCACATCCAGATGGTGGCGGTGGCGCAGGCGGTGGCCGCACCGCGGACGTCCAGCCGTGTGGGGTGCATCTTCCAGAAGTCGCGGAGGCCGAAGCCCAGCCCGCCGCTGACGCCGCCGACGTACGCGTATCCGGCGGCGCGCGTGCCGGACGGGATCGTCACCCACGCCGAGCCGTCCGATGTGCGCTTGCGCAGGGTGAAACCGTCGGCGGACGCCTGGTCGAGTGTCCAGTCGTTCCACGCCGGGATGAGGTGGAGCCGCTTCGACACCGCGCCGTCCCACTCTTCGACCGGACCGCACGGCCGGCCGGCCAGCTGCGCCGCGCGGAACCGTTGACCAGGATCTCGGCGCAGGCCGGTGATGCCGCGTACCGCTTCGGTGAGAAACCCGGGTCGGTGCGCGTCGTCCGCGGGTCCGGCGATCCGGATATGCCGGTCGTGTAGCTCGTCGGGCATCGGCACGTCCGCCCGCAGCGCCAGCCCGGCGAGGAAGTCGCGGTCCGCGTCGCCGTCCCAGATCACCGAGTGCACGATCCGCACGTCGTCGGCCCCGGCGTAGAAGTACAGCCGCACGGTGAACGGCAGCCACGGTCCGCGTCCGTCGCGGGTGTGATCGGCGCCGCCGTCGGCCGTGTGCCGCCCGTCGATGCGGACGACGGCTCGGACCGGCCCGGCCTGCTCGACGACGGTGCGTTCGACGTGCCCGTGCAGGGTGGTCCGGCTGATGCCGTCGCCGTTGTCGGGTGTCGGCGACGGCTGCCAGAGGCTGGTCAGCCGCGCGTTCTCCATCACCACCCGGCCGCCTCGCCGGGCTGTGCGCACCAACACCGGACCGGTGCGTGGAAGCTCCCAATGCACCACGCCGGTATGCACGGTGATGGTGTCGTCCGTCTCGGCCACGGTGACCGGTGTATCAGGCGCGACGGTCTGCTCGCCGGGTATCAATGAGACGGTGGCCGATGCGTCGGCCAGCGCGGCGACCGATGCGTCGGCCAGCGCGGCGACCGATGCGTCGGCCAGCGCCGGGACCGCATGCGCGGACCATTTCACCGAACCGTCCGGCCAGGTGGCCGTGGTCCAGCTCTGCACCGGAAGGTCGCGGCCCTCGTGGCGTAGCGCGTACGACGCGCCCGCGGGCACCTTGCCCCGTGGCCACGGCACACCCCACGTGGTTCCGGTCGGCCGTGGACCGGTGAGCCAGCGCAGAGTCGTCGGAGATTCGGGGAAGCGAGCATGCGTTGTGGTCGCTATCGTGACCGCGATGTCATTCGTTTCTCTCGCCATGGTGGTCAGCCCTTCACCGAGCCGATGAGGATGCCCTTGGCGAAGTGTTTCTGCAGGAACGGGTAGAACAGCATGATCGGGATGGTGGCGACGACGATCACCGCGAACTTCAGGCCCTGCTCGGGCGGGACGTAGTTCGGGTCGAGCTGCCCCATGGTGTTCGCCATATCCGCGGAGATGGTCACCTGCCGGACGAACATCTGCAGCGTCCACTTCGAGGCGTCGTCGATGTACAGCAGCGGGGACATGAAATCGTTCCAGATCGCCACCGCGTAGAACAGTGAGAACGTGGCGATGATCGGTTTGGACAGCGGCAGCACGACCCGGGCGAAGACGCCGATCTCGCTGCATCCGTCGATCCGGGCCGCTTCCTGCAGTTCCTCGGGCAACTCCTGGAAGAAGTTCTTCACGATGATCAGGTAGAACGGGTTGATCGCCAGCGGCAGGATCAGCGCCCAATAGGTGTTCAGCAGGCCAAGCTCGCGCACGATCAGGTAGGTCGGGATCATCCCGCCGCTGAACACCATGGTGAAGATCACCAGATTGAGCAGCAGATTCCGGCCGGGAAGGTACCGTTTGGCCAGCGGGTAGGCCATGCTCAAGGTCAGCGCCACCTGGATGATGGTGCCCACTGCGGTGACGCCGATCGTGACGATCAGGCTCCGCACGAACGTGTTCGTGGCGAAGATGTAGTCGTACGAGTCGGTGACGACATCGTGCGGCCAGAGGAAGAAGGACCGCGCGCTGATCTCTGACTCGCTCGCGAACGAGCCGGCGATGACGTAGAGGAACGGCAGCACGGTCACGAAGGCGAGCGCGATCAGCAGGACCAGGTTGAGCGCGTCGAAGACACGGCCGCCGGTGGTGTTCCTCACCGCTGTCCCGGACCGGGGCTTGCGCGGCGGCGTCGTCCCGGCTCCCGCCGTCGTCGGTTGCGCCGTGTGGGTCGTCGTGTCACTCATCGCGTACCCCTAGAAGAGTCCGGTCTGCTTGAACCGGCGGGCCAGCCAGTTCGCGCCGAAGATCAGGATGATGCCGACGACGGCCTTGAACAGCCCCACGGCCGTCGAGTAGCTGTACTGCCCCTGCGTGATGCCCATGAAGTAGACATAGGTGTCGAATACCTCGGCGACCTCGCGGTTCAGCGAGTTGGTCATCAGATAGATCTGCTCGAACCCGGTGTCCAGCAGGTTCCCCGACATCAGGATCGCCATGACGACGATCGTGCTGCGGATGGCCGGCAGCGTGATGTGCCACATCTGCTGCCAGCGGTTTGCGCCGTCGATCCGGGCGGCCTCATAGAGGTTGGGATCGACGGAGGTCAGCGCGGCGAGGTAGATGATGGTGCCCCACCCGGTCGCTTTCCACAGCGTCTGCATGATGATCAGCGGCCGGAACCAGTCCGGATCGGCCAGCACGTCCAGCCGGTCGCCGGTGATCGAGTTCAACAGCTGGGTGGCGGGGCCGACGTCGACGGCGAACAGCAAGTAGGTCAGCGACGCGACGATCGTCCAGGACAGGAAGTGCGGGATGTAGATCGAGGACTGGATGAACCGCTTGACGACGGTGATCCGCAGCTCGTTCAGCAGCAGCGCAACGATGATCGGCGCCGGGAAGACCAAGACGACGTGCAACCCGGCGAGGATCAGCGTGTTGGTCAGCACCCGGGAGAAGTCCGGGCTGGAGAACAACGTCTCGAAATGCTTGAAGCCCACCCAAGGGCTGTCGCCGAACCCCAGAAACGGCAGGTAGTCCTGGAAAGCGATGCTGATCCCGTACATCGGGGCGTACTTGAAGAGCAGGAAGTACACCACGCCGGGTAGCAGCATGACGTACAGCCATGTGTGCCGGATCAGGCGGATACGAAGCGGGGCCTTCGCCGTGCCGATGCGCCGTCCCGACGATCCGCCTGCCCGTCCGGTGCCGCCGCCGTCGGGCGAGTCGGCCGGTGCGGGTGCGGGTGCGGTCGCGGTCGACGCGGTGGCCACGGCCGGCGACGACCCGGACGTGGCCGGCGTCGGGTCAGGCGACGCGGGCTCGGTGGGCGGCCGACGTGCCACTGCGGTCTCCTTCGTGCTGGGCGACAGGTGAGGTGATGGAGCCCGGACGGCCGGCGGGGGAATGGTGGGTGCACGGCACCAAGTCCGCCGGCCGTCCGGAGCCACGGCGTGATCTCCTCGAAGATCACCGAGATCGTGACGCGTGGGCGTGCCCTCGCGGGGACGGCCGCCTACTCGAGATCCGCGTAGAGCTCGTTCATCTCATCGACCACCTGCTGGCCGCCTTCGGCGTACCAGCGGTCGATCTCCGCCTGCAGCTCGTCTTCGTCGATCTGTCCGGCGAGGTACTTGATCCGGGCGTCGGCGATGATCTGATCGAGCTGCGCGCCGCGCTGGGTGTAGGTCTCGGAGATCAGGGCCAGCGCGGGGTTGTGCACGGCGGTCTCCATGTCGCGCTCGTGGATCGCCCATCGGTGGTCCCACAGCTCGCGCTCCGGCTCGTCCTCGGGCAGGATCTGGTAGAAGAGTTCGCCGTTCGTCGCCGTGCCGAGCTGCGCGAACGCCTTCGAATCGTTCGTGATGACCTCGGCATCCGGAGTGTCCTCGATCGGGATCGCGAAGTCGTCCGTGACCTCGAAGTTCTTCCCCTCGATCCCGTTGTTCAGCAGGACCTGCCCCTCCTTGGCGTTCAACGTGTCCAGGAAGGAGAGGATCTCGTCCAGCTCTTCCTCGGTGCGCACGCTCTGCTTGGAGATGGCCAGGAATCCGTTGAAGCCGACCGTGGGGTACGAGTGCCGCTCGCCGTCCGGGCCGATCAGATTGCCCGCCATGGTCACTTTGTCGTAGTCGTCGGGGTCGGCGTCCTTGAACAGGGTCATGATGGATCCGGCGCGCGAGCTGACGTCGACGATGATGCCGCCCTGGCCGTTGAAGAACGGATCGTTCCAGTTCGCACTGTCCATGGTGGCGAAGTCCTGGTTGACGAACCCGTTGTCGATCATGTCCTTGACGAACCGGTTGGCCTCCAGGAACTCCGGCGTGGAGAACCCTGGGACCAGCCGGCCGTCCCGCTCGCCCCAGCCGTTCGGCGCGCCGAACCACGTCTCGATCAGGTCGTACGGGCTGGCCGTGGCGTAGCCGCCGGGCCATTGCGGGATGACGATGCCGTAGGTGTCGTCCTCGCCGTTGCCGTCCGGGTCGTCCTCGGTGAACGCGCGGGCCAGTTCGTACAGATCGTCCACCGTCTCCGGCAGGTCGTAGCCGAGGTTCTCCATCCAGTCCTTGCGGATGACCACGGCCGCGCGCATCTCGTCCCGGGCGCGGAAGATGCCGTAGTTGGTGCCGTTGATGGACGAGTTGAGGTGGATCTGCTCGTTCGCCGGCGCAAGGTTCGGGTAGTCGTGGATGATCTCGGTCAGATCCCAGAAGGCGCCCGCCTCGGCGGACTGGACGAAGGCCGGGGTTTTTCCCTGGATCACCATCACCTGCGGTACGTCGTCGGACGCCATGGCGACGCTGGTGCGGTCCTCGTAGTTCGAGTTCGGCACCCAGGTGATGTCGAGGTTCTTGCCGGTGTACTCCTCGATGGCTTGCTGCAGCTCGCCGTCCTCGGCCGGAGCCTGACTCTCCAGCAGGGGGATCATCAGGCTGATCGTGTCGGTTCCGCCGTCGGTGTCACCCCCGCCACCGTCGTCCGAGCCGCATGCTGCGAGTCCCAGAGCGAGTGCAGCGGTGGCGGCCAGCACCGTGCGCGGGCGGAGTCTGTGCAACGTCATCGTTGTCGCCTTTCTGATGTGTCGTGCTGCCGGTCGGCTGAGCGGGAGGACTGGAAAGCGGTTGCTTGACGGGTCGATCGGGTCCTTTCTCGGGCGGTGCGATTCACTCGGTGGTGGCGTGGGCGGTTGCGGGGCGGCGGGTTCAGCGCATCCGCAGTGGTTCGGCCGGCAAGGCGCCGACGGTGGTGTGCTCGGGAAGATCTTCGGTGCCGGCGGCGAGCCGCCGCTCGTTCTCGGCGTAGAAGCGCTGGCACAGCCAGGTGCTGGTGTGGATCCAGGCACCGATGGAGACGCTGAGCACGAGCACCGGGAACACGGCCGAGGTGAAGGCGGCTGCCGCGAAGACGAACAGGAGGATGATCGTCGATGCGGGTTGTGCCAGGGCGAACCGGCTTGCGGTGAGGATGTACTGGCGCGACGGGAGGTCGAAATGCGCGTACATCGGTCCGATGTGCGCGGCGATCCCGATCATGACGATCAAACCCAGCAGACTGGCCAGGCGCGCCGGAGCGGCGTCCGGGCCGAGTGCGCTGAGGGCCGAGTAGTTGAGCCAGAGTATGGTGCCGGCCGCGACGACGGGCAATATCACGGCGTTGCCGCGCCAGAACTCCCGGCGCCACGTCTCTGCGAAGTCCCGCAGCGGCCGGACTGCCTCGCCGCGGTGGTGCCGCCGGCTGAGGGCATAGGCGGCGGCGAGGGCCGGCCCGACGCCCAGGACGACGCCGCCGAACAGGGTGAACGCCAGCACCAGGACGTTGAGCGCGGCACACCAGCCGATCGTTGAACAGGCTCCGTGGAAGCGGCCGGTCCAGTGCTCATACATGTCGGTCACCTCGCCGCCGAGATCCGGTGTGTGCCGGCGGGCAGGTCAGGTGCTGGGAGACTCGCGCGGAGGGACGCGCCGTACGCCGATGCCCCAGGCTCACGCCGCACACGACGTGCGGAAAGCGGTTTCTCTCCATGCTGCTCCTTTCCCTCGCCGTCGAAGGTGGTGGCTGCTGAACTTAGCCTTGAAACGACTCAATGTCAACGCTCACATTTCCGGGAGTGACGCCCGGCGGCTGTGGCCGGTGTAGCTCAGTCGATCGTCGTCGACCTCAGGACCGGATTCCTACCAGGCCATCACAGTGAGATCGGCGTACTCGCCGATCATCGGGGCCATCTGCCGGAATCCGATCTTGCCGCCGGTCAATGCCGGGCCGCCCACCGACCCGTCGTCGTACCAGCGGAAGACCTCGAGGTCGTCGATGCGGAAACTCACCCAGCCGTCACGAACGTCGACGCGCACCCGATAGGGCCCGTCGGCGTCGGGCACGCCCGGAAGGGGATCCGCGCCCTGGGCGACGAGGTGGAAACCGTGGCTCTTGCGCAGGTTGCAGGTATGGAACCGGCGCTCTGCGTCCCAGCGACGACGGAAATAGGAGACGTGGTACGTGTCGAGGTCGCCGTGGTGGTACTGATCGTACGGGCCGGTCCGCCTGGCCAGCGACGGATCGAACAGGTCGCGGCCGCCGTGTCCGCGCGCATGGAAGAAGAGGATGCACAGCCCGGGCTCGCGCAGCGGCCAGAAATCCCAGGAGAACGAGACGTCAGCCGGGAAGTCCACGGGGCACCAGAGGACGACGTTGGCGTCCTGGCCGTCGGCCGGTGGCCGGGCGCTCTCCAGGCGCAGACGACCCATCGGAAAGCTCAGCGCGCCGTCGCCTTCAAGGCGGAAACCTTCCAGGTCATCCGGGCCGGCGAGCGGATTGCGATACAGGACGGTACGGGGTTCGTCCGCGGTCATCTCTCTCCTTGTGATCATCGACGGGTGGCCACACCATGATGTGGCCACCCGTCGACGATCAGTGGATCCGGGTTACCGCACGATCTCGATCGGGAAGCTGAACGACCCGGTCACCACCTGGTCGACCTCCTCCCGCGCCGTGGACCGGCTGGTCTCGAACCCCGTGTCGCTCTCCGACTCGACGGTCAGGATGGCGCTGACCGAGTTGTTCGGAGTCAGCCCGGCCAACTTGTCCAGGAGCCCTTCGAAGTCCGCCGCCGTGTCGGTGGCCCGGCCGATGGCGTCCACCGGCGAGGACGCGGCCTTCTCGTCGTCCGGCTCGTCGTCTGGCCCGTCGGACTCGTCGTCGGTGTCGTCGCCCATCTCGTCGCCGTCGCCGCCGGAACCGCCGTTGATGTCCAGCCATCCGAAGCTTCCGGCCGCGTCCTCGGGCACGTCCGCGGAGAGGTCGACCGTGACGGTGTCGCCGTGGTTCCGGTACGGCGCCAGCGTCACCCGGATGTCGAGCGTGGATCCGGCCTGGATCCGGGTCGGGTCCTGCTCCGAGGGCTCACGGTAACCGCCATCCGGGCCCCGTACCTCCACGGCGGTGACGGAGTACCGCTTGAATGCGCTGGACACGGTGGCGGTGTAATCGACGCCGGTGATCTCGACGTCTTCGAACTCGTTCTCCTGGATCGACCACAGCTGGTCGTAGGCGTCGAAGGTGGTCTCATAGGCGATGTCGTGCTGGCTGGCGTAGGTGTTCGCGACGTCCACTGTGAACGGCTCACCGGACGCACGCGTACCCTGGATCACCCAGTGCAGCTCGGCGGTGCCCGCGCCGATAGCGTCGAACACGCGGTCGAGGTTGGCCAGCAGGTGGGACAGGGCGAGATCCGGCAGCGCGCGATCCATGGTCACCTGCGTGCTGCCGTCCCGGGACCCGTCGTCGTCCAGCGACGTCACGGTCGACGTGATCGGGGTGGCCTGCGGTTGCTCGCCGAGCCGGGCGCGAACCCCGGCGAGCCGATCCTGGTCCAGCACGCCGACGGCGCCGTGCGGATTGGCCACCTTGAACGGGCCGAAGGCGTTGTCCTGCTGCACCAGGAGTGCGATGGCGGGATGGACACTCATCGACGACGCGCCGGTCTGCATGTACGGGTGGCCGAACGCGACCGTGCGATCTCCGCAGACCATAGTGGCCGTGCCGACGGCGGCCGATGTCACGTCGCCGAATGACGCGGCCGCCGCCAGGTTACCGCCGGCGACGATGTCCTCCACGGATCCTTCCGCGTCGGCATCGGTGGACCCGGCCGGATAGACGCGTGTCCGCGGTAGGTGTTCCTCCATCCGCTCGGCGATCTCCGGGAGCCGCTCCGGCCCGACGCCGGAGACGGCCAACGGAAGCGGCAGCGCGCGCATGCCCGCCCCAGCCTGGTCCTCGGTGGCGGCGCCGCTGGTCACCAGCGTCTCCTGCAGCGCGGCTGGAAGATCGACGGTACCGGTGGCAGCCGGCTCCTTCTCGGCGGTGGCGGCGTCCGGACGGTCGAGGAGCTCGTGCAGGTGAGCGGCGGGCGTGATTCCGGCGACGTTGGACGGCGACTGGGTGAGCCCGTAGGCGATCGCGCCCACCAGGCGCCCGTCATCGGCGTACACCGGTGAGCCGGACATGCCGGACCAGATGCCGCCGGCACGCTCGATCGCGGGGGACTCCGCCTCGACCAGGATCATGTCGACATCGGGCGCGATGCCGTCGTCCAGGATGCCGATCACCGTCGCCTCGAACGGTTCGGGATCCGTTCCGGACTCGACGGTGAGGCCGCTGAGGAGCGCGCCGTCGGTGAGCTCGTCGGCGGGGTACGGGTCGGGACAGGCGGCGTCCGGCGACACGCCCGGTGTCGTCGCCCCGGCTGCGGCGGTCACCACCGCTCGATGACCGGCGCGTGGATGATCCGCGTCCGCCGCGGCGGACGCGGACGTGACGAGGCCTGCCGTGATCAGTGCCGCACCCGCGATCGCCGCCGTTCCGACGGCGCCGGTGGAGGCGCCGCGACGTCCGGGTGCATGGCTGATCATTCGGCGGCGATTGCCGCCGGGGCTCGAGGTAAGAGGCATAGTCATCCCATCGGGTTGGATCAGGCACGCCCTGGCTGGGCGCGCTGCGCGACATGCAAACAGCTCGGATGTGCGGCGGCAATCGGAATGGCACGATCCACGTTCAAGATCGCCCACCGCGAACGCCGTCCCGTTCTCACCGCGACGTGAGCAAGGTCGCGCCGCGCGCGGGAAGCGGCGACGGTGTGGCGTCGTTGATCCACATATGACCGATCACGTGCCGTTCCGCGAGGCCCACGTCGACGTCGTCGTCATCGGCGCCGGGCAGGCCGGGCTGTCCAGCGCGTATCATCTCCGCCGGCTGGGCTTGACGCCCGGCCATGACCTGGTCGTGGTCGACGGCGGAGGCGGCCCCGGCGGAGCATGGCGAGAGCGGGCGCGCAGCCTGACGATGGAGAAGGTGCACGGGATCTTCGATCTGCCGGGCGCCCGGCGTCCGATGCGCACCGCCGACGTGCACCGCCCGGTGGCGGACGTCGTGGCCGACTATTACGCGGAGTACGAGCGCCGGTTCGGCCTGCAGGTGATCCGCCCGGTCCAGGTCCGTGCCGTGCGGACGGGCGCGGACCGTCGGCTGGTGGTCGACAGCGACGCCGGAAGCTGGGCGGCGCGCGCCGTCGTCAACGCGACCGGGACGTGGACGCGTCCGCATTGGCCGTACTATCCCGGCGTCGGCGAGTTCTCCGGCCGACAGCTGCACTCGGCCGACTATCGGGGCCCGGAGGAGTTCGCCGGACTGCGGGTGGCGGTGGTCGGTGGCGGGCATTCGGCCACTCACATCCTGTCCGAGATCGCCGACGTCGCGGCCTCGACGACGTGGGTGACCAGGCGCCCGCCCGATTTCCAACCCGTCGAGTTCACCGAGGACTACGGGCGACAGGTGGTGTCCATGGTGGACCAGCGGGTGCGCGCCGGGCTGCCACCGAAGAGCGTGGTCAGCATCACCGGGCTGGGACGCACGCCGGTGGTCGAGGCAGCACTGGCCAAGGGCGCGCTCGAGCGATCCCCGATGTTCAGCAGGATCACACGTGACGGCGTGGTCTGGGACGACGGCTCCGCCGCGACCCTTGACGTGATCGTCTGGGCGACCGGTTTCCGTGCCGCGCTGGACCATCTCGCCCCACTGCAGCTGCGCGAGCCGGGCGGCGGCATCCGGATGGACGGCACCCGCGTCGTCGCCGAGCCGAGGGTCCACCTGGTCGGCTACGGTCCGTCCGCCAGCACCGTCGGGGCCAACCGAGCCGGGCGCGCCGCCGCGCTGGAGATCATGGACCTGCTGAATACGGCTGCGCCGAGGCCGATGCCGACGACGGCGACGACGGCGACGGTGCCGCAGCCGCAGCCGTCGTCGGATCCGGAGCGGGCACGCGCGCGGCGCGCCGGCGGTCGCCGCCGCCTAGCGGTGGTGTGATTCCGGGTCCCCCAGCTCGGCGATGAGCCGCCGGTAGGTCTCGAAAGCCGGCTTCGGCGTGTAGTCGTCCCACATGAGTCCGAACTGGTCGAAGAGATCGTCGCCGGCGCTGTCCGCATCCCGCAGTGCGAAGTGTGTGTATCCGGTGACGTTCAACTCGACGCGATGCGCATGCAGGGCCCGGACGACGCGCTCCAGCACGGAGGCCTGACGTCGCGGCGAGCGTCCAGGGCCGGTCGGCCAGCCGTGCTCGGTGACGATGATCGGCACGCCGGCGCCGAGCCCGGCGGCCGGCATCTCGACATCGCGGAGCCAGCGGACCGCCTCGACCATCGCGTCTCCGGCGTCACCGGGGCTACCGTCGTCGGCGACCGGGTGGTCCCAGACGTCCGGAAAGCAGTCCAGCCCCACGAAGTCGACCGCGGCCGTCCACCTCCGGCCGCCCAGCTCGCCGACGCGGGCGAAGAAATCGTCGCCGTGCGCCGGCGGGGTGACGTTGAACCCGACGCGTATCTCGGCATCGCTGAGGCCCTCTGCCGCGTCGTGGGCGGCGAGCACCCCGGCCACCAGCGCCTCCCGGACCCGCGGGAAGTCCCCGTCCAGCCCGTACCCGCCGGTCACGTTGGCCTCCTCCGTCACCTGCAGGGTGTCCAACAGGTGCCCGTGACTGTTCACCAGCCGGCGGATGTGCTCGGCGAATCCGTCGACGTCGCCCTGCTCGGACTGGAACTGGACGACGAGATCGAGGCGTCGCCGGCCGTGCACGTGACGGGCGAAGGCGGGCGGCGTGAGGTGATCGGCGGTCTGATCGCACGGCGCGCCGTGGTACTCGGCGTAGACCCGGATGCGGAACGGGCATCGAGTGCCGCTGGTCAGCATCGTCAGCGCGTGCTCCGTCCGATCCGGATCATCCGGGGAGACCGGGTCGGTGGCGGACGCGCCCGACGGGAAGATGCCGAACATCAGTGGCGTATGCGGGGATGCGGGGGTCACGTCTCTCCTCCAGATCGGTTCCGGCCGGCGAAACTGGAGGTTAGTTGGTACTAAAAGGACGTCAAGTCACCTGGAATGAGCGCTTCGACAGGCCCATCATGTATCCCTCGATGGTGGTCTGTACCGGCCGCTCCGGTTCGGTGGCGGCGCCGAGCGTGATGAACAGCGGCACGTAGTGGTCGACCGTGGGATGCGCGTGCGGCATGCCGGGTGCCCGGTGCCGGTACGAGGCGAGTGTCTCGACGTCGCCGCGGGCGAGCGCGTCCGCGGCCCATGCGTCGAAGTCCGCGGACCACGCCGGTGCGGTGTTGTACAGCGCCATCTCGCGGGTGATGAACGGCAGGCCGTGCGTCATGAAGCCGGAGCCGATGACCAGCACGCCTTCCTCGCGCAGCGGCCGCAGCCTCCGACCGAGATCCATCAGAGTGTCGGGCTCGTGCGTCGGCATGCTCAGCTGCAGCACCGGCACGTCCGCCAGCGGGTACATGACCTTCAGCGGCACCCAGGCGCCGTGATCGAGCCCGCGGCTGCCGTGTTCGTGAACCGGCTCCTTGTCCGGCATGAGTGCGGCCACCCGCCGAGCCAGTGCGGTGGCGTCGGGCGTGGGATAGGTCATCTCGTAATAGCGCTGGTGGAAGCCACCGAAGTCGTAGACCAGCGGTGTGCGGGCCGCGGCGGCGGAGAGCGACAGCGGTGCGGACTCCCAGTGTGCGCTCACGATCAGAATGCCGCGCGGCTTCGGCAGCGTCTGCGACCAGGCGAACAGCTCCTTGATCCACGGGGCGTCGTCGAACAGCGGTGGTGCGCCGTGACTGATGTACAGCGCGGGGAGCGCGCCGTCGTCCGGCGTCCACCCGCGCTGTGCGCGACTGACGGGCGCGGCGTCGACGACGAACTCGTCGAACGCCCCGCCGGGGATCGTGGGGGTGAGCGGCGACTCCATGGCCCGTCTCCTTCTCTGCTCGCTCTGCCCCTGCCGACGTCCAGGGCCGGCGTCGAGCGTCCAGGGCCGGCGTCCGGCACCGACGCCCTGGTGCTGCGGTCTGGCGCCGACGGCCGTCGGTGGAAGGCTTCACTTGAAGCTTCAACTAAATAATAGATCCGCTCGTTGCGCTGCGCAACGTCTGCCTCGTCGTCCAAGTGGACTCGCGTGCTTTCCTTGATTTCTCCGGGCGCTCCGGCGCGTACCGAACGGTGACGCGCTCGTCACGCGGAGCTGGGCTGGAAGGTCTTTCCGGTCGCGCCGTCGAGGATCCGCAGGGAGCCGGGCCGGGTACTCGCTGAAATCGAGGCGGCGTGTCTCGCTGTGGTCGCCCGCACCGCGCGGCGTGCGTGATCATGTGCCGCTTTTAGTCCTACTGGGGGCCAAAAGCGGTACATGACCGGCCGCGACGGTGCTCGCTCTGCACCGGTCGGCGCGGTGAGCCCGAGCGTGCCGGGTTCGCCCATGGTGAAGTCGCCTGAACCGGGCGACGGGTACGGCGAAGATGCGGGGTCATGGTCGATCATGATCAACTCGCTCGCATCCTGTGGCTGCAGGACGGTCTCATTACCCGGAAGCAGGCACTTGCTGTCGGTATGTCCGCCAAAGCGATCCGGTACGCGTTGCGCGACGGCGGCCCGTGGCAGGTGGTGCTTCGCGGCGTCTATGCGACGTTCACCGGACCGCTCGGTGACCTGCATCGATTACGCGCCGCAACGTTGCATGCGGGTGCTGACTCGCGCGTCACGCACGCGTGGGCCTGCTGGATGGCCGGGTTGAGTTACGGGCCGCAGCGAGCCGACGTCATCGTCCTCCAGATTCCGCGCACGTCGCGGGCTCGGCCGACCGGCTTCGTCGAGTTGACGCATCGGAGCTACGACGCCACCCAGTACGACGAGTGGGTCGACCCGGCCATGGCCCGCGACGTCGGGCGTCTGATCGGCATGTCGTACGAGCCTTCCGACGCTCTGGCGGGTGCGGCGCGCCCTGGTGTCATCCGCATGGTGCCGGTCGCCCGTGCGGTGATAGACACGCTGACCAAGGTGCGCTGGCTGCCGGTCGATTGGCAGATGGATTGCAGGCACGACGAAGGTTGCCCGCAGTGTTGGCGCGGTGTAACGCATCGGGCCAGCGCAGTGCGGAACACGCGCGCGCTGATGTGCGAAGCGGTGCAGCGTAACAAGTGCACCGTCGACGAGTTAGCTGCGGAACTGAGCACGACCCGACGCATTGACACAGCCATCGTGCGTTCGGTGCTGGGCGATCTGGCCGCTGGGTGCCGGTCCGCTCCCGAATGCGAGCTCCGGGATCTGGTCGCGACCAGCGCGATCCTCCCGCAGCCACGCTGGAACCGGGTGCTTCCCGGTGCCCGTGGCATCTATCCCGACGCCTGCTGGCCGGAGGCGCGCCTCGTCGTCGAGGTGGATTCGCGGGCGTTCCATGGTTTCGGTGATGCGCCGGCGCGTACCGAACGGCGACGGGCTCGCTATGCGGAGTTGGGCTGGACCGTGTTCCCGGTTGCGCCGTCGAGGATCCGCAGGGAGCCGGACCGAGTGCTCGCTGAAATCGAGGCGGCGTACCTCGCGGGCGTCGCGCGGAACACGCGGCACGCTTGATCATGTACCGGTTTTAGCCCCGATGAGGGCCAAAACCGGTACATGACAGCGGGCGTCAGAGGCGGCGAGGCGCGCGCAGCGACAGTGAGACGTCGCGCAGAGCGTCAGCCGCGGCGCGGGCCGTCGCCGGCGGGACCGTCGTCATCGCGTCGACCTGGGCCTGGGTGGCGCCTCGTACCGCATCGCGTGCCTTCTCCAGGCCGGCGGCGGTCAGTTCGACGTGTCTGCCGCGGGCATCGTCCGGGTCGGGCGTGCGACGGATGAGTCCTGCTGTCTCCAGGCGCAGCAGGACGTTGCTGATACCGCCGCTGGTCAGCACGAGGTCGCGGGCGAGATCGCGGGGCTTGCGGCGGTACGGTTCGCCGGCTCGGCGCAGTGCCGCCAAGACCTCGAATTCGGCATGGGTCAGGTTCAGCTCGTCGAGTATGCCTTGCACCGCATCCTGGAAGAGCCGTCCGATGAGGCCGATCCGTTTGGCGAGTTCGACCGTCAGGAGCTCGGTGTCGGTGAGGTCGTCGGGAATGGTCGCGATGAGCCTGTCGACCTCGTCTTCCTGCATGCCGGAAGTGTATATCGCTCAACCTATAGCTTTTTGAAAAGCTTTTAACTAAGCTATCCGCATGCTTCTCATTCGCAACGGTCACGTCATCGACACCGAACCCGAACCGCATGCCCGCCCGGACACCGATATCCTCATCGCCGACGACGGCACCATCGCCGCCGTCGGACCCGCGCTGGACGCCCCTGCTCACGCGGACGTCATCGACGCCGTCAACCGGATCGTCCTTCCGGGCTTCGTCGACACACACCGGCACGTCTGGCAGTCCGCGCTGCGGGTGGTGCTGGCCGACGGCTTCATGGGCGAGTACTTCGCCCGCGTGCTGGGTGAGCTTGGCCCTCGTTACACCTCGCGGCACATGCGCACCGCGGAGCTCGCCGGAGCGTTCGAATGCCTCGACTCCGGCATCACGACCGTGGTCGACTTCTCTCAGCCGGGCCTGACGTCCGAACGCGCCCACGCCGCTGTGGACGGGCTGCGCCTAGCCGGTATCAGAGCCGTCTTCGGCGTCGACGGCAGGGGCGACCACGAGCAGGCGGAACGGTTGCGCGAGATCCGCGACGCGTACGAGTCGGACCTGCTCACCATCGCTCTGGCCAGTCTCGCGCCGGATCATGGCGGCGACGAGCGAGCCCGCCGGGACTGGGACGTCGCGAGGGAGCTGGGGCTGCGCGTCATGGTTCACCTGGGTTCGTCGCTCGAGGGCTTCGAGCGGCTGGGACTGCTCGCGCCGGGCACGCTGTACGTGCACGCGATCGGGCTGCCGGACGACGGATTCACGCGGATCGCCGAGACCGGAGGTGCGGTATCCGTCTGCCCCACCATCGAAGGCGGAATGGCGCAGGGTTTCCCGGTGACCGAGCGGGCGCTCACGGCCGGCGCGCCGACCGGCTTGGGCGCGGACGCGGTGACGAACGGCCCGGGAGACATGTTCAGCCTGATGCGCACGGCGTACGCGTTCGCGCGGGTGGCCGGATCGGGCCGCGTCTCCACGGCGGACATCCTCCGGATGGCGACCCTCGACGGCGCGGTTGCTTCCGGGCTCGGGGATACCGTCGGGTCGCTCCGGCCGGGTAAGCAGGCCGATATCGTCCTGCTGCGGACGGACCGGCCGGCGATGGCGGCGGCGCACGATCCGATCGCGGCGGTGGTGCACTGCGCGGACACCTCCGCGGTGGACACGGTGCTGGTGGCCGGTCGAGTGGTCAAACGTGGCGGTGCTCTCACGCACGTCGACGCCACTCGGGTGGTCGCCGACCTGCGGACGGTGGCGGACGAACTGGTCGCGGCCGATACCGTGGATGATGCTGCGGCCGATGCCGCGGCGGAGGCGCGGTAGCCGAAGAATCCGGTGCCTACGATGGCGTCCATGCATGTATCAGACGGTGGGCGTGACCTCTGCGTCGAGCCGGATCTGTATGCCGAGCCGCTGGCGTATCCGGGGACGCCGGCGCGCGCCGACGGACTCCTGGTCGACGGGCGTTTCACCGAGGTCGAACCGGCGGAACTGGAGCCGGCGTTGCGCCGGTTCCGTGTGGCCGGGCTGGGCGAGCGGCGTCCCGTGATCGCGGTCGGGTCGAACGCGTCGCCCGGGCAGCTCTGGCGGAAGCTGCGGGGAAAGGCCGGCGGCCGGCTTGTGCTGCCGATCACGCTCGTCGAGGTGGTCGGTGTGGTCGCCGGCGTATCGGCCCATGTCAGCCGCCCTGGTTATCTGCCGGCGACGCCGGTGGTGGCACCGGGGCGACGGTCGACGTTCCCGGCGATCTGGCTGGACGCGCAGCAGCTGCCGGTGATGGATGCGACGGAGCCGAATTATGATCGCGTCCCGCTCCCGACCGCGGCATGCGAGCCGGTGGCCGCCGAGGTCGGAGCGGCCGTGACCTGCCCGTTCGAGGTCTATGCGACCCGGCACGGACACCTGGTCGATCCGTCCGGCTCGCCGCTGCCGGTCCGCCCGCAACCGCAGCTGCTCAGCGGTTTGCTCGCGGAGTCCCCCGCACTCCGCGAGCTCGCGGGCCCGGCACCGGGCGTGTTCGTGGCCGTGATGCGCGCCGATCCCGCGGCGAGATCCCGCGCCCGCCAGATCTTCCACGACGAGCGGCGAGTTCGCCGTGGCGCAGTCTACCGTGCGTAATCATGTGTACCAGAACGGTTCCCTGGCGGGCTTGACGTTTCAAGCTCATTAGAATCGACCGATGATGAGCGGCGACCACAGCATGCCGTCGGCGGTCGGCTCCGCCGGGGCCACGTCCTCGGACGACGACCGTGCGGAACCACGATGGCTCACCGCAGACGAGCAGGACGCGTGGCGAGCGCTCGTGGGCGTGGTGATCTTGCTTCCGGCCGCCCTCGATGCGCAGCTGCAGCGGGACGCCGGCCTCAGCCATTTCGAGTACGCCGTCATGGCCGCGCTGTCTGAGACACCCGGCCGACGACGGTGTATGAGTGAGCTGGCGGAGTTGGCGAACGGTTCGCTGTCCCGGCTCTCGCACGTGGTCAAGCGGTTGGAGCGCCGCGGCTGGGTTCGCCGTGAGTCGCGTCCCGAGGACGGCCGCTACACCGACGCCATCCTCACCGACGCCGGCATGGACACGGTCCGGGCAAGCGCTCCCGGACATGTCGACGCCGTGCGGCGCCTCGTCTTCGACGGACTCAGTGAGGACCAGGTGCGGCAGTTGCGCGACATCGGCCGCAGCATCCACCGCCGGCTCAGCCCGCACGGCATGATGGCCGAACGAGGCGCACCCCCGGCCGCGGACTCGCCGGAAGCGGAGCGCCGGTAACGGTGCCGGCAGCGGCGCCGGCAGCGGTGTCGGCAGCGGCACGAGGCCGCGATCACGGTTCGAACCCGATGTGCACGTGGTCGCGATGCAGATCGTCGGTGAAGTGCACGCCGCCGGCACCATCCGGGTCGATCGGCGCTCCGATCTCGTCGCTGCCCCGCTCTCGGGCGGCGGCCAGAAAGCTCAGCAGCAGCGAGTCGTCCCGGGCCATCTCGACGACGGGTCGGCCGTCGATCGCCCAGATATCCACCGCACGTCCGCGAGTGTGGTTGCTGATGCGGTCGGTGCCGAAGACCTCATCCGGATGCCCGGCACGGAACACCGACACCGAGAACCCGAAGTCGCGCGCGAGTTCGTTCAACGTATGCACCACCACCGCGTCGACGACGTCGCGGGCCAGATCGGCCCGGGCCGCGTCCGGCAGGTCGACCCCCGGCCGATCCGCCAGTTCGCGCGCAGCACCGCGCAGTGTGCGACCGCCCGTGCCCAGGCGATCCGGCACGCGTAGCTCGGTCACCGACCAGGTGCCGGCGCCGGACCGGCGCATCCGGACGTCGGCGGTGACGGTGCGCCTGTGCGAACCGGCCCCGTCGGCCCAGATCTGCCGGGCCACGGCCATCACGCTGGCACGGTCGGCTGTGAGTCCTCCGTACTGCGGATAGACGAGTTCGACGACGGCGGGGGAGCCGGGCGGGATGAGCGCGCCCGCATGTCCGGCCAGCGCGGCGTCGGCGCCGGCCTCGCGCAGCCGCTGCGCCGGGTCCGTGCCTGTCATGTCCGTCCCCAGTGCCTCGATCACCCGGGCGGCTGTGCGTTTGGCCGCCGGTTCGACCTCGTTCGTCGTCGGCTGCCACGTCCGGACCGCGGGCAAGACCGCAGACCGCGGCGGATGGACGGTGACATCGACCACGCCCGCGTCCACGCCATCACCGGCGGCGGGCTCGCCCGGCCGGGACGGCGCCGACGGGGCGGCCGAACCGGTGTCTGCACCGCGGGCCGTACCAGGATCGTGGTCACCGCTGCACGCGCCGACCAGCAGCGCGCCGGCCGCGGCCAGAAACGCTCGACGTCCGATGGGATGCCCAGGGCGGAGAGGATGCCGCGCGCCTGTCACCGGACGTGGACGACATGCGGATCGATCCGGAAGGTGTACACCCGATCACCGTCGCGGTCGACATGGTTGTCCACCAAGGTCCACCCAGCACGTTCGTAGAAGCCGGCGGCACCCCTGGCGTCCGCTTTCGTCACCAACTCGACGCGGTCGGCATCGGAGCGGGCGGCCTCGCTGAGAAACCGGTCGGCCAGGGCCGAACCGATGCCCTGGCCACGGTACGGGAAGTCGACGACGACGGCTTCCAGCACGGCCACCGGGGCGGACGCCTCGACGGTCCGGCTGCCGGATGGCTGTGCGGGGCCGCTCCGCTCGTCGACATCCGCGTGGCGGTGCGACGTCGAGCCGGGCCCCAGCAGCCGGCGTGCGTACCGGAACCCCCGCGTGCGCAGGAACGACAACGCCACTAACGGCCGGATGGCCAGAGCGCGCAGGCCAGCGGAGACGAGCTCGCTCCGATGCTGCCGGATGATCCAGGCGACGTTCGCCCGGCGATCGGTGGTGCCGACCAGGAACCCGACCACGCTGCCCTCCTGACGCGCGACGAGCACCGTGCCGTGCGCCGAACGCAGGTGGGCGCGGTGCCACCGGCGCACGAAGCCCGTTCCGAGACGCGGAAACAGGCCGTGGGGGAGTTCGGTCACGTGCAGGAACGCGGTCCTGTGCAGCTCGTCCTCGTGTGCATGCGCCACCTCGATCGGGGATTCACGATCCATCCGTGGTTCTCCTTGCGTCTGCTGCGCGTCCGGTGCGTGTGCGGCACCGGCTGATGCAGCCATCGTTCGCGTGGAAACT
Source organism: Phytoactinopolyspora halotolerans (assembly GCF_010550675.1). Taxonomy (GTDB): domain Bacteria; phylum Actinomycetota; class Actinomycetes; order Jiangellales; family Jiangellaceae; genus Phytoactinopolyspora; species Phytoactinopolyspora halotolerans. The sequence goes on from NZ_JAAGOA010000017.1 coordinate 160,182, forward strand.
CAGAGGAAGCTCAGAGCGCGCGTGCGAGTATCAGTGCATGACCAGATCCGATGGGACGGCGGCGGGGACGGCGGAGGTTCCGCTGCTGCTCGTGGAGGACGACGCCAAGCTGTCCGAGCTGTTGGTCCGGCTGCTCGGAACCGAGGGATACCGCGTCGACCTGGCACGAGACGGCCATACGGGTCTGCACCGGGCGCTGACCAGCGAGTACGAGGTGATGGTGATCGACCGCGGGCTGCCGGCGGTGGAAGGTGTGGACCTGGTGCGCCGGTTGCGTGCCCAGGGCCGGACCACGCCCATCCTGGTGTTGACCGCCCGCGGTACCACCGCCGATCGGGTGGAAGGGCTGGACGCGGGTGCGGAGGACTACGTCGTCAAGCCGTTCGAGATCGACGAGTTCCTGGCCCGGCTGCGTGCCCTGCGACGCCGGCACACCGACCACTCCGAGCGGCTCGACCTCGGGGATCGGCAGCTCGACGTCGCGAATCGGCGCGTGTTCAGCGTGGCCGAGCCACCGATCGAGCTGTCCGGCCGGGAGTGCGAGCTGCTGGCCATTCTGGCGGCGAACCCCGGCCGCGTGTTCACCCGCGACGAGCTGCGCGGACGGATCTTCGATGCCGCCGACAGCACGGGTGTGGTGGAGACCTACGTCTATTACCTGCGCCGTAAGCTTGGCCGTGACGTGATACGTACCGTGCACGGGCTGGGCTACCGGATGGGACACGCGTGAGCGGAAACGGCGCCTCGCTGGGCGAGCCGGAACCGACCCGCGCCGATCGACGGTTGCTGCGTCGTGCGTCGGCCGTCGTTGCGGTGCAGACGGGCGTGGCCGCGGCGTTGGTGGTGGCCGTCGTGATCGTGCTCGTGTACTCCATCAGCCAGCAGGAGCGCCGCGAGTCCGTCGAGCACAAGGCGGAGCGCGAGGCGGCGGAGCTGCTGGGCAAGATGCGCGATCCGGACAACCGCACGAGCATGGGAACGTCGTACACCGACGTCAACGGCCTTGCGGCGGACGACGACTGCCCGCAGCGGGCGTCCGACGGCGGGACGGAGAGCTGGGCCGACGATCTACCGGCCGGCTCGTCTGAGATCGAGCTGTGCGACCAGCCGTTCCTCGCCTACGTGGCCGAGGCCGACGGGCTGCGCTCGGTCGCCGCTTTCAGCCTCGTCGAACAGCGGGAGGAGACCGAACGGCTGGCCCGGCTGTCGATGCTGGCCGGCGGGATCGGCGTACTCGGCGCCGCTGCGCTCGGCTGGCTCGTCGGGCGTAAAGCGGTGCGTCCGCTGGGGCGGGCGCTGTCCTCGCAGCGGCGCTTCGTCGCCGACGCCAGCCACGAGCTGCGTACTCCGCTGGCGATCCTGCACACTCGGGCGCAGCTGCTGCAACGCGGACCGGCCACCGACGACGACCAGCGACGCGAGCTGGACCAGCTGGTCGACGACGCGAGGGTGCTCAGCGACATCGTCAACGACCTGTTGCTCTCGGCCGAGATGCAGCACCGTCCGGACGCCGGGCAGCCGGTCGACCTGGCACAGGTCGCGGCGGAGATCAAGGGTTCGTTCGGGGACACCGCCGATGAGGCGGGTGTCGACCTCGTCCTGGACGTGGATATGGCGGCCGAACACATCGTCACCGGTGCGCCGAGTGCGTTGCGGCGTGCGGTCTCCGCGCTGGTGGACAACTCGCTGCGCCATGCCGACCAGGACGGAACCGTCACAATCCGGTTGAACGGGACCGCGGACGCGGTCCGGCTCAGTGTGCAGGACGACGGAGAGGGTTTCGATCCGCAGCTGGCGGCGGAGCTCCGGCGACGGTTCGGCCGCGGCCCGGACTCGTCGCCGGACGGGCATCGGCTCGGCCTGGGACTCGCCCTGGTCGAGGAGGTCGTCCAGGCGCACGAGGGAGCGATGGAGATCGACGGCCGGCCGGGCGTGGGCGCGAGTGTCACGCTGACGTTTCCACGCAGGGCGTCGAGCCGATGAGGTCGATGTCGATGGCCATCGCATCGTCTGGCTGTTCCGGCGCCAGCTGGAAGGTCGCCCGGATCTCCCGGGACGTCTCGCCGTCGTCGGCCGGCTGCGCCGCGAACACGGCCCATCCCGGCGCGTCCGTGTCGCTGTCCGCCCAGACCGGATTCTCGTAGCCCCGGCGCGCCAGCTCCGCGTCGATGTGCGTGTAGAGATCGTCGAACTCCCGGTTGACAGCTGCGGGATCCTCCGGATCGCCGGCGAGCGCGACGAGCTTCAGGTCGGTCCGCCACACCCGGCGAGCGCCTCCGTCGCCGCATGCCTCGTCGACCGAGCCGTCGTACACGGTCCGGACGTCGCTCACCTCGTCCACGCTGGAGTCACTGAGGATTTCGACGACGGCGGCGCCGTCGTCGACGAGCCGGGCCGCCGAGCGGTCGAGATCGGCTGTGGCCTCGTCATCCTCGGCAGCGCAGGAGGCCAGGACGGCGACGAGCACGGCTGACGCACACAGGGCTGTCAACGATTTCGGTGGCACGTGCCACGACAGCGCGAGCGCCGCGGGGCCACGGAGCCTTCCCGGGTCGCCGCTCATCGGACAGAACTGTCCCAGTCCGTCTCGCCGGCGATCCCGTCCGCCCTGTTTCCGTCCCCGGAGTCGAGGTGCGCCATTGCGTCTTCGAACTTCTCGTCGAACGGCGGCCGATGGGGACGCTCGTCCCAACCCTCCTGGTTGCTGTCCACCCACTCGTAGAACTCGGTCCACAGGTCCGGATCGTCGGCGATCTCGGCGGGGTCGCGCAGGCCGTCGCCGGAGTCGTTGACCAGGTTCGGCGGTATCGGCTCGGTGTGCGGATAGCCGTTCTGGAGCAACGTGTCGGCGATCATGTAGTCATAAAGCAGGCGTCCCTGGTACATCTCCATCTCCAGCTCGTCGACGCGGCCGCCCGATTCGTTCGCCCAGGATTTCGTCAACCGGCCGACGGTGATCTTGGTGAGCTTCCAGCCGTAGTCGACGAGTACCTTCTTTCCCGGGATCGGGGGAGTCGGGGACAGGGTGAGCAGTTCGCTGAGGGTTCGCTGGAGAAAGGCTCGCCTCTGTTCCTCCTGGGCGTCCATATTCCCACGGACGTCGTGAGCGGCCTGGTACTGCAGCCCGGCGAGCGTGCCGAACATGTTCATCGCGCGTTCGAAGTATCCCGGGTCGCGCTCGTCGTTCTCGGTGGCCTGGAGGTCCGCTGCCAGCGCATCGCTGGTGACAGACTCGTATAGCTCTTCGACCGCTGCGTCGAAACCCTCGAAGTACCGGTCCTCGTGGGCGAAGCCGTGGAGGAACCGGTAGGTGGCTTCCGGACTGAGGTAGAACGCCGGATCCAGGCCGGGCGGGAGGTCGAAATTGTCCGGCGCGTCCATCGACGATTCGCGTGCCCGTGCGTCCAGAGTGAATGAGCCGACCAGCAGCTCCTCCGCGTAGGCGGTGGCGATCTGGCTCATCGGTTCCCGCATCGGCCACGGGGTGTCGTCGAACCGGCCCAGGGCGAGGATCGTGGTGAATGCGAACTCGGAGGCGAACATTCCCTTGTCCGGCGGGTCCTCCGACGCTCCGGAGCCGGCCACCAGGGCCTGGCCGAACCCCTCCGCGATGTCATCGCCGGTGCCGAGCGACTGCTGCATCCCGTACACCCTGTCGGCGTACTCCTCCAGCGACAGGTCGGACCAGCTGTCGAGGGCGAACCGGGCCGCCTGCGGGTTGTTGCCCAGCACATTGAACGCCAGCGCGGCCGTGTCGGTAGGCAGCCCGAGCATCTCGGGAATGATGCTGTGCCGGAAATCGGTGAACTCCCCCTCCTCGCCTTCGAAGGTCTCCAGGACGTTGTTGCGGGCGACGTGTGCGACCCACCAGCCGTCGAAATCCCCGAATTGAAGCAGCGCGAGGCGTCCCCATGCCATGGATGGATGCTCGGTCGGTTCCATGAAATGTTCGCGGAAGCCCTTGAATTCGTCCCTGTAGTCGGAGGAGTGGCCGAGCACGTTGTCCGCGTTCATCGCCGCCGCCAGCCCGACGCTGAATTGTTCCACGTAGCGAGCGCCGTCGTCGGTGCCGCTCTGGTACAACATGTCCGGGAGCCTCTCCGCGAGCTCGGGGCCGAGCGCGAGGTAGAAACCTGCCATGACGTCAGGGTCGTTCATGTACGGCTCGAAATCCGCCATCAGCGAGTCGAAGTACTCCTCGTCGAACACGCCGCTCTCGAGGAACGGGGCTGCCATGTCCCGCCCGTGCTGCTCGGCCTCCTCGGGGCTGTCGAAGGGGATCGGCTCGTCGATACGTATCTGGGTAGACGTAGGCTCGTCGCCGAGTAGCGCGATGACCATGTTCCGGCGTCGCTCCAGGCCCGGTATCTGTAGGTCGATCCACTCGGCGATCGTGTCGATGCCGGTGAACACCTGTGTCGACACGCTCTCGTCTTGCATGCGGGACCGCAGTGTGGCAAGCCCGGAGCTGAGCTTGCGGTTCCCGCTCATCATGGCGGCGATCAGGTCGTTCAATCCGTCGACACTGATGGAGGAGTAGTCGCCGCTCATAGCGGCCCCGTGTGACCCAGCTCGTCACGGCGGACCTCCTCGGGCGTCGAGGAGAGCGCGTCCCGGATCTCCTCGATGAGGTTGTCGGCCAGGCCGGGCAGGTCGTTCTTGCGGTACTCGACATCCTCGCCGAATTGGGTCGCGGTGGTGGGGCCGGTCCACACTCCCCGGTCAGACATCAGCCGATGCACCTCGTCCAGTGCTTCGGCAATGCTGTCGCGCTTCTCCTCCGCGAGTTCAAGCAAGGCCGCCAGCGCCGTGTAGCGCGGGTTGGTCACCATATCTTCATCGCACATCTGCCGGGGACCCTCTCCGGGGAATCACCATGGTGCGCATCGCCTTGATGCGAGCGTTGTTTGATCTTGTATTCGTCCCTCATCGTGCGGGTGAAGTGCAGTGAACGCGGCTGTGAACAGTCGGCGGACGCGTTCCAGCGAGGGCTGACGCCGGCACGCCGGCCTGGCTGCGTGAGACCTCCTGGTTGCGTTCCCCCACCCGGCGGGCGGGTCAAAGGATCGTCGTCGTTTAAGCAATCTGTAGATACGAGCGTTTGACGTTCTAGCCTGCGAACTTCCTGGCATCTCTTGACAAGGGAATCCATCTGTATAAACGTTTAAGCATGTCTGGTCGTCGTTGGACCTCACGGGATGTGGCCGCCCTCGCCGGTGTGTCGGTGGCGACGGTCTCCTACGTGATGAACGGCCGCATGAGCGACCGGATACCGGCCGCCACGCGGGAGAAGGTCCTGTCCGCCGCGCGTCAACTGGACTACTCGCCCAACCGTTCGGCGCAGAGCCTGCGCCGGCAGAAGACGGAACAGATCTGCCTCGTGGTCGACTCGATCGGCGTGCCCACGGTCGACCAGCTCGCACGTGATCTGTACGCCAAAGCCGAGAAGGTCGGATACGGCCTGATCACCATGGTGGCCGGCTCCGCCGAACGTGCGGCGAAGACGGCCGCTCTGCTGCACCAGCGGGTCGCGGACGCGGCGGTCATCGCACCGGCGACGGTGCCCCGATTCCGTGAAGAGACCCTGGTGGAGCTGGCCCGTGGGGGTCTGCCGATGGTCGCGATGAGCAACACCGTGCGCCCGATCGGGTTCGACGTCGTGCGGGCTCCCGAGCGGGACGCCTGCGTCGACGCGATGAGCCACCTCCTCGCCTCCGGCCGCAGCCGGGTCGCCTTCCTCGGGCACCATGAGGAGGTCACGGACGCCGAGGCCCGTGCGGGTTCGGAGCGGCTGGGCGCCTACACGGCCGCGCTCGACCAGCACGGCGTCGCCGTCGACGACGAGCTCATCGTCGACGGTGCCGATGACCGCGTCGCCGGTTACCAGGCTGTCGCTCGCCTGCTCCAGCGTCCGGATCGTCCGGATGCCATCTTCGCGGCGTCCGGACGGTCGGCGATCTCCGCCATCTGGGCGGTGCGAGACGCCGGGCTCACCGTCCCCGACGACGTCGCGGTGGTGGGCTGCGGCAACCTCCCCGAGGCCGAGATCACCAGCCCGACGTTGAGCACGGTCGGTCCGCCCACGACCGAAGACTTCACCGATGTCGCCGAGCTGCTCTTCCAACGCGTCCTGGCGGACGAGCGCCCGCCGGAGCGCGAGATCACCAACCCGTGGGTGTTTGTTCCGCGCGGATCGGCCTGATCCGCGCGACGTCGCAACGTCGCGAGAGGAGAACCACCATGGCCACCCGACGACCCAGTCGCCGCCAGCTTCTCCGTTGGACCGGTGCCGGCGCCATCGCCGGCCTGAGCGGCTCGTTCGCCGCTGGATGCGGTGCCGGCGCACCTGAAGACGAGACGTCCGGATCCGGCGGTGAATCGGACGCCGGCGGTGACGGATCGACCGACACGTTCACGGTCTACTGGAACGCCGGCCATGCCTACCAGGCCTATGAGGACGTTCTCGCCGAGTTCGAGCAGGCCCACGGCGTCACCGTGAACTTTCAGAAGTACCAGTGGGACGACCTGCGCACCCGGCTGCTGTCGGACTTCGCCTCCGGGAACGCGCCGGACCTGGTCGAGGACGCCGGCTGGGCGCAGGAGTTCGCGATCAGCGGCGAGGCGATGTCGCTGCAGAGCTACATCGATTCCGACGGCGCCGAGATGGGGTATCCGGACGACTGGCAGCCGACCACCCTGGACCGGGTCTCCTACCAGGGAGAGACCTACGGCATCCAACTCCATCTGACCTGTGTCCTGCCGTTCTACAACAAGGCCATGTTCGATGCGGCCGGGTTGCGGCCGCCGGAGACCTGGGACGACCTGCTGGCGGCGGCGCAGGAACTGACCGGCGACGGCGTGCACGGCATCGCGCTGAACCAGGACGCGAGCTACGCATGGTCATGGCTGCTGCAGAACGGCGTACAGTACTACGACCCGGAGACCGAGGAGCTCATGACGCCGCGCGACGCGGCGATCGAGGCGCTGCAGTTTCAGGCCGACCTGGTGCACAAACACAAGGTCGCCCCGGTGCCGACGCCCGGTACCGACTACTCCGGACCGCAGAAGCTGCTGTCGGCCGAGCGGGCGGCCATGATCCTGAGCGGTCCGTGGGACCTGCTGCCGATCCAGGAGACCAGCCCGGACCTCCAGCTGGGGATCGCACCCGCGCTGCGCAACCGCGAACAGGCGTCCGTACAGGCGGGCACCAGCATGTTCATCCCCGCCGCCTCTGCGCATCCGGATCTGGCGTGGGACCTCATCAAGCGGCTCACCGCGCTGGAGGTCGAGCAGAAGGCCACCGAGGAGGCCGGCATGCTCATGCCGCGGCAGTCGTGGGCGGAGCTTCCCTCGGTGCAGGAGAACGAACATTTCGCGGTGTTCGCGGATGCCTTCCCGTATGCGGTCGACTACGTCGAGCAGTTGCGCCTGACCGGCAAGAGCGGCGAGATCGGTGAGCTGTTCACGACCCTCTACCAAGACGTGGTCATGAACAACACCCCGGCGGAGAAGGCGATGGAGTCGTTCATCTCCGAAGGCGAAAGGGTGCTGGCGGGCTGAGCGATGGGCCGACTCACAACTCGCGGCGGTGCCGCCGGCGGTGGACTCGGAGTCGCGGCGCCGAACGGCTCCGGCCAGGGAGCGTCGCCGGGCGCCGCTCGTCGTCGGCGGATGTCGATGTCGAAAAGGTACGCGCTGACGGCGTATCTGTTCCTGCTGCCCGCGTTCGCCTTCTTCGGCGTGATGTACTACACGCCGATCGTCAACATCATCACCAACTCCTTCCGCACCGGGCCGCGCGCTGACACATTCACCGGGTTCGACAACTTCACCCGCGTCGTCTCCGATCAGGCGGTGCACAACTCGTTCGTGGTCACGCTGATCTTCGGGGCCGGCACGACGATCGGGGCCATCGTCATCGGGTTGGCGCTGGCGTTGCTGGTGGACAAGCCGCTGCGCGGGCGCGTCGTCTTCCGGGCGGCGCTGCTGGTGCCGTATCTGACGTCGATCGCGATCGTCGGGCTGCTCTGGCGCAACATCCTCGACCCGCAGCTCGGCATCCTGAACCGGGTGCTGGACAGCGCCGGCCTGCCGACCCAGGCGTGGCTCAACACGAATCCGCTGGCCACCATCATCGGCGTCACGCTGTGGATGAACGTCGGCTACACGATGGTGTTGTTCCTGGCCGGGCTGCAGGGCATCCCGGAGACCTACCGCGAGGCCGCCACCATCGACGGCGCGAACGCGTGGCAGCGGTTCTGGCGGATCACGCTGCCGCTGCTGGCGCCCACCACGCTGTTCGTGTCGGTGATGATGGTGATCAGCGGTTTCCAGGCGTTCGCACAGGCCTACATCATCACCGGTGGCGGACCGGCGGACAGGACCGACCTGTATATCTTCCACGTCTTCAACGTCGCGTTCACCGCACGCGACTTCGGCTATGCGTCCGCACTGTCCTTCCTGCTGCTCCTCGTGATCATCGCGTTCACCGTGGTGCAGCTGCGGATCGGGCGCCGCGGGGAGGTGCAGTACTGATGCTCAACCGGATGTCCCCGGCGAACCGCGTCGTCAGCTACCTGTTGCTCACCGTCGTCGGCGCCGTCACGGTGCTTCCGCTGCTGTACATGCTCTCGCTGGCGTTGCAGACCGAGGCCGAGACGTTGTCCGCCGATCCTGTGCTGTGGCCGGAGTCCATGCAGTTCGGCAACTTCCAGGAGTTGTTCGAACGGGCGCCGTTCGGCAGCTTCATCCTGAACAGCTTGATCGTCGCGGGCGGGATCACGGTGGCGCACCTGGTCTTCGATCCGCTCGTCGGCTACGTGTTCGCGAAGTTCCAGTTCCCGCTGCGGAACACGCTGTTCCTGCTGTTGCTGGCGACGCTGATGGTGCCGCTGTTCGTGCGGATGATCCCGCTGTACACGATGATGTCGAACCTGGGCTGGATCAATACGCACCAGGGCTTGATCGCACCGTTCCTGATGGATGCGTTCGGCATCTTCCTCATGCGGCAGTTCATCCAACCGATCCCGGACGACCTCATCCAGGCGGCTCGCATCGACGGCGCCTCCGAGCTGCGGATCTACTGGAAAGTCATCCTGCCGCAGGTGAAACCCGCGCTGGCGGTTCTGGGGCTGTTCACGTTCGTCTTCCAGTGGAACGAGTTCCTCTGGCCGCTGGTCGCCACGACGACCGAAGACATGCGGACCATCCCGGTGGGGCTGACGCTGTTCAACCAGGAGTACTTCACGCTGTGGCACCTGACGGCGGCCGGCTCGGTGTTGCTGTTCCTGCCGACGGCGGTGCTGTTCCTGTTGACGCAGCGATACTTCGTGCGGGGCATCACGTTGAGCGGACTCAAGTAAGAGGACAAGTAGAGGAGAGGCATGTCCCGCAACCGGGCCACACGACCGAACGTCATCGTCGTCTTCACCGACCAGCAGCGCTGGGACAGTACGGGGATCCACGGCAATCCGCTGGAGCTGACCCCGACGTTCGACCGCGTGGCCGCCTCCGGCACGCATGTCGCGCAGGCGTTCACCCCGCAGCCGGTGTGCGCGCCCGCGCGCGCGGCTATCCAGACCGGCAGGTATCCGACGACCACCGGCTGTTACCGCAACGGCATCCCGCTGCCGGACGGGTGCCGCACGCTCGCCGACCACTTCGGTGCGGCAGGCTACGCGACCGGTTACATCGGCAAGTGGCACCTGGCGACTGACGAGCCCGTGCCGCCCGAACAGCGCGGCGGGTATCGATCGTGGCTCGGCGCGAACGTGCTGGAGTTCACTTCGGACGCTTACCGGACGATCGTCTTCGATGAGGCCGGCGACCCGGTGATGCTGCCGGGATACCGGTCGGACGCGCTGTTCGATGCCGCGATCCGGTTCGTCGCCGATCACGCCGACCCGCCCGGTGGGTCGGAGGGTGTTCAGCAGCCGTTCTATCTGTTCTGCTCGCTGATCGAGCCGCACCATCAGAACGAGGTCGACTCGTACCCGGCGCCGGTCGGGTACGAGGAGCGCTACCAGGGGCGATGGCTCCCGCCCGACCTGGCGACGCTGGCCGGCGAGGAGAACACCGCGTACCGGCACATCGGGGGCTACTACGGCCAGATCCGGCGGGTCGACGAAGGGTTCGGCCGGCTGCTCGACGCGTTGCGGAGCATGGACCTGCTGGAGAACACGATCGTCGCGTTCACCTCGGACCACGGGTGCCATTTCAAGACCCGGAACAGTGAGTACAAGCGATCGTGCCACGACGGTTCGATCCGGGTGCCGATGGCGCTGTGCGGTCCGGGGTTCGACGGCGGTGGACGGATCGACCGTCCGGTGAGCACCATCGATCTGCCGCCCACGCTGCTCGACGCCGCCGGCGTGGGCGTGCCGTCGGAGATGCAGGGTCGTTCCATCCTGCCGCTGCTGGCCGAACCGGCGGGCACGGCGGCCGGCGCCTGGCCTGAGGAGGTGTTCATCCAGGTCAGCGAGTCCGAGGTGGGGCGAGCGATCCGCACCGAGCGATGGAAGTACTACGTCATCGCGCCGGACGCGAACCCATGGGACGACGGGGCGGCCGACCGCTACGTCGAGGCCGAGCTGTACGACCTCGCGCACGACCCGTACGAACTGCACAACCTGGCCGGGCACGCGTCACATCGGGAGATCGCGGACGAGTTGCGCGAGCGTCTGCTCCGGCGGATGGCGGAGGCCGGCGAACGGGAGCCGGTCATCGAGCGGCTGATGCACGACGCGGAGATGTCTGCCGCGCTCCGGGCGGATCCGGGGGTGCATACGGCGGGGTGGAAGCCCGTCCGGTTCGGCCATCAGCCGCGTCGTGGATGAACCGAAAGCCGGATGCGCGCGGGGAGAAGACGGCAGTGGCCTGAAGCTGTCGAAGCCGTGATCGAGCGCCGGCGAAGCACCGACGGCGTGCAGGGCATGTCCGGGGGAGCGGCGGCGTACGGGATCTGGTGACGCCGCCGCTCCGGGCGTCGTCGTCGACGGGCGACTCTCAGCGGGTGGTCACGGTGGCGGTGTCGGCGCTGGAGAAGGCCCGGACCTCGTACCCGGACGTGAAGTTGGTCGCGGCGTCCACGGTGGCCTCGCCGTCGACGCCGCTCGCCTCGACGTGGTACGCATGCCCGGCCGGGAGCTCGACGTGCACGGGCCCACCGCTCGACTCCACGTCCAACGAACGCGGCGGGGAGACCGCCTGGACCTCCACCGAACCCGCGCTGGAGGTGAGGTATGCGGCGTGCGAGGTGAGCCCCATCGCGGTGACGTCTCCGGCAGTGGAGTGTGCTCGTAGTTCACCGGAGTGCCCCTCGATGACGACGTCGCCGGCGCTCGATTCCAGGTTCACGTTGCCGACCAGCCCGGTCGACTCGATGGAGCCGCCTGACGTCGCCGCTTTGACCTCGACGCCGTCGGGCACCGCCAGCACGACGTGCGTTCCGCATCCGAATCCGGGAACGAACCGGTTGCCGCTGCACCTGCCCTCGATCCGCAGCGTCTCTCCGTCGATGTGGTGCTCCAGGCGTGCCGCGCGCACCCACCCGTCGTCGGTGTGCGCGTCGAGCTGGACGTCTGAGCCGCTCGAGCCGAACAACTCGATGTCGCCGGCGGCGATGTCCACCTCGATACGGGAGACGTTCGCGATCGTGGTGCTCCATTCGTCGCTGGAGCGGGTGAGCCATGAGTACGCGGCGACCGCCGTCACCACGACGACGGCGGCACCGAAGAGCCGGGTCCGCTGCGAGTAGGCCGACCGGCCGAGCCCGGTGGTGCGCCGGAGCCGCTGGTGGCGCACGTTGTCTTCGAACGTCATAGCGAACACAGTATCGCCCGCCCGCACGTCCGTGCTCCGCCCTAGATGAATGATTCCTTGAAGATTGTCAGTGGTCATAGGCGATCAGTGATCGTTTGGCTGTGAGGCCGAGGGCCCAGTTGTGCCAGATCCCGGCGGCCAGGGCCAGGAGCCGCTGGCTGATGCGGG
>NZ_JAAGOA010000018.1 GCF_010550675.1 Phytoactinopolyspora halotolerans
GCCCGACGACGAGCTCGATGTATTCGGACCGTCGACGGGTCAACGCCGGCGTGGTCCACATCTCGGCGGCGGCTTCGCTGCCGATCTCCGGGCTGTCGCGGTATTCCGGCGGCACGACATGCGCGCCCAGAAACGTCGTTTCGGCGGTCAGCGTCGTAGCGATCCGCAGCAGGCGGGCCTCGTCGTCGACGGACAGGCCGTAGCCGCTCTTGATCTCCACCGTTGTCGTACCCTGACGGCGCATCTCCGACAGCAGCCGGTACCCGTGCGCGGTGAGTGTGGCGTCGTCGGCCGCACGGGTGGCGGCCACCGTGGTCGCGATGCCACCACCGTCGTATCGCGCCCCCGCCATTCTGGCCTCGTACTCGTAGGCCCGGTCGCCGCCGAACAGGATGTGCGTGTGCGAGTCGACGAACCCGGGGACCACCGCACGTCCCTCCACGTCGATCTGATGGTCCGCATCAGGCGCGGCGTGCTCCGGACCGGTCCACAGCACGGCGTCGTCATCGACGACGATCGCCGCCCGCTCGATGATCCCCAGCGCCGGCACGAAACCGCGGCGGGTGACGGTGCGGCCGGCGTGGCCGGCGCCGGGCCGGGGCGCTTCTCTGGCCGGGTCCATCGTCACCAGCTCGCCGATCCCGGTGACCAGGGTGGTGGTGCTCACCGTTGCGCTCCCTTGCCTCCGCATACGTGATCATCGACGGTGGTGCCGGTCAATGGTAGGGCCGGCGATTGATGATCGTGGGGTAGTAGCCGGTGCTCGCCGCCGTCGACGACGATACGGCCGCCGACGACGACCGTCGCGACGTCGGCGGAGCTCGCCGTCAGTACCAGCTGTGCCGGATCGGCGCCGGCGGTGCGGACGGTATCCGTGCGTACCGCCACCAGGTCGGCAGCGGCTCCGACAGCGATCCGCCCGTTCGCCGGCCACCCGAGTGCCGTGTGCCCGCGCGCGGTCAGCGTCGCCACCAGCTCGGCCGGCGAGAACCGGCCGCGCCGACCGGTGGCCAGCCGCTCGTGCATCTCCAGCAGCCGCGCCTCGGTCAGCAGGTCGATCACGGCGTGCTGGTCGCTGCCGAGGCAGACCGTCGAGCCGGCGGCGTCCAGCGCTCCCATCGGAGAGATGCCGTCGGCCAGGTCCTGCTCGGTGGTCGGGCAGGCGCATACCGCGGTGCCGGTGGAGCCCAGCAGCTGGATGTCCTCCTCGCTGAGGTGGGTGGCGTGCACCGCCGTGGTCCCGGGACCGAGCGCCCCGGCGTCGGCGAGCACCCTGGCCGGGGTGCGGCCGTATTCGGCCAGGCAAGCGTCGTTCTCGGCGGGTTGCTCGGACAGGTGGACGTGCAACGGTGCGTGCGCCGATTCCGACCACGCCGCGACGGTGCCGATCGCCGTCTCCGGGACGGCTCGCACGGAATGGACGGCCGCTCCCACCAGCACGTCCGGGGTGGTGCCGCGATGGTGCCGGGCGGGCTGATCGTCCACGGTGCCCATTGGCGCGGCGACGACGTCCTTGAGTCGTTGCACCCGTTCCGCCCACCGTTCGGCCGTGCCGTCGCCGAAACGTCGCTGCGGCCCCGCCAGCGGGGTTCGGATCCCGCCCTGCAGGTAACACGTATCCACCAGGGTCAGCCGGATGCCGGCGTCGGCGGCAGCCTGGATCAGGGCCAGCCCCATCTCGTTCGGATCGGCATACGGCGAGCCGTCCGGCGCGTGGTGCAGGTAGTGGAACTCGCCGACGACGGTCGCCCCGGCCAGCACCATCTCCCGGTACACCGTGCGGGCCAGGCGGTGGTAACTCTCCGGCGTCAGTCCCTGCGCGACCGTGTACATGCTGTCCCGCCAGGTCCAGAAGGTGCCGCCGTCGCCGTGCGTCCGTCCGCGCAACGCCCGGTGGAACGCGTGCGAGTGCGCGTTGGCGAAGCCGGGAAAGACCACACCCGGCAGCCGAACGTCGGCCGGCTCGGGGCCGACGCCGGTGCGGACCGCTGTGATCGCCCCGCCGCTTGTTTCGATCCGCACGCGTTCGGCGAGCTCGAGGCCGCTGCCCCGGCTGCCTCGGCTGTGCTGGTTGCGCTGCTCGCCGTGGCTGCCCGAGCCGCTCGCGGCGCTCACCCATGCCCGTTCCGCCCAGAACGTCATCGCCGCGTTCACGCGACCAACTCCGCCAGGCACCGCGTGAGGGCCTCCACACCGGCGAGGCAGTCGGCGCGCTCAGCGTGTTCGTCAGGGGAGTGCGAGACCCCGGTCGGATTGCGGACGAACAGCATGGCGGCCGGGATCCCTGCCGCGCTCAGGATCCCCGCATCGTGACCGGCTCCAGTGGAGAGCACCGGGGCGTCCAGGGTGCGGCTCAATTGTGCGACGAGCGCCTCGTCGAAGACCGTCACCGGCGTCCAGGACTCATTCGTCGATGTGAACTCCGCCAGCCCGGCCAGGACCCGCTCGACCCGCTCCGTTTCGGCGGCACGGCAGTCGACCCATGCGGTGACGTGCGACGGGATCGCGTTGACGCCGTTGGGTTCGATCTTCACCTTGCCGACGGTGGCCAGCGCATCGTGTCGCGCCGCACCCGCTCGGGCGCCTTCGATGAGTGCAGCGAGCCGGAGCATCGGGTCATCCCGGTCGGCCAGCGCCGTCGTTCCCGCGTGATCGGCGCGTCCGGCCAGCTCGACGCGCCAGCGCCCGTGCGGCCAGATCATGTTCCCGACGGCGACCGGCCAGTCCAGGTCGGCGAGGCCCCGGCCCTGCTCGATGTGGAGCTCCAGGAACGTGCCGACGCGTCGCACGGTCTTCGGGTCGGGACCGATCAGCTCCGCGTCGTACCCGCTCTGGCGGACCGCATCGCTCAAGCTGGTGCCGTCGTCGTCGGTCAATCCCCGCGCTCGGTCGGCCGGCAGTGCCCCGGTGATGATGCGTGAGCCGGCGCAGGCGACGCCGAACCGGGCACCCTCCTCGTCGGCGAAGCAGGCGACGCCGATGGGACGGGACGGCCGGACACCGCGGGCGCGCAGTGCGTCCACGGCCAGGAACGCCGAGACGACGCCCAGCGGCCCGTCGTACGCGCCGCCGCTGGGCACGGAATCCAGGTGGCTGCCGGTGACGACGCCGGGTCCGTCGGTGTCGGGATCACCCCACCACGCCCACTGGTTCCCGGCGCGATCGACGACGGTGCTCAGCCCGCGACGCCCGGCCTCCGCGACGAACCACTCCCGCAGCGTGTGGTCCGCCCGCGTCCAGGCGAACCGCCGGTACCCGCCGCCCGGTTCCCGCCCGACCGGTGCGAGGTCCGCCCACATCCGATCGAACTCCTTCCCATGGTCATCGAGGGTTGGGCCGGTCATGGCGCGTCCCGCCGTTGATGATCATGGGGAGCGTCGGCGGGGACCGGGATGGGCAGGCCGCGATCGCGGGCCACGACGGCGGCGGGGCCGTAGCCCGCGTCGACGTGGCGGAGCACGCCGGTTGCCGGGTCGTTGGTCAGCACTCGCTCCAGCTTGGCCGTCGCCAGGTCGGTACCGTCGGCGACGGTGACCTGGCCGGCGTGGATGGAGCGCCCCATGCCGACTCCGCCGCCATGGTGGATGGACACCCATGACGCGCCGGACGCGGTATTGACCAGCGCGTTCAGCAACGGCCAGTCGGCGATCGCGTCGGAGCCGTCGGCCATGCCCTCGGTCTCCCGGTACGGCGACGCGACCGAACCGGCGTCGAGGTGGTCCCGGCCGATGACGATCGGGGCGCGGATCCGGCCGTCGGCGACCAGCTCGTTGAACCGCATCCCGGCCAGGTGCCGCTCGCCGTAACCGAGCCAGCAGATCCGCGCCGGGAGCCCCTGGAACGCGACCTTCTCCTGGGCGGCGCGGATCCAGCGGTGCAGGTGATCGTCGTCGAACAGGTCCAGGACCGCCTCATCGGTGACGGCGATATCCTGCGGGTCGCCGGAGAGCGCGGCCCACCGGAACGGGCCCTTGCCTTCACAGAACAGCGGCCTGATGTAGGCGGGCACGAAGCCGGGAAACGCGAATGCGCGCGCGAAGCCGCCCTGCCGGGCCTCATCCCGGATCGAGTTGCCGTAATCGAACACCTCGGCCCCGGCGTCGAGGAAGCCCACCATCGCCTCGACGTGCCGGGCCATCGAGGCCCGGGCGCGTTCGGTGAACTCGGCCGGCTTGGCCGCCGCCAGCTCGTGCCACTCCTCGACCGAGACCCCTTCCGGGAGATAGCTCAGCGGATCGTGCGCCGATGTCTGGTCGGTGACGACGTCGACCGCGACGCCGCGCCGCAGCAGCTCCGGCAGCACGGTGGCGCAGTTGCCGACCAGACCGACGGAGAGTGCCCGCCGGTCGAATCTCGCCTGCTCGGCCTGGTGCACGGCGTCGTCGAGGTCGGCGGTGTAGGTGTCCAGGTAGCGCTGGTCCACCCGGCGCGCCAGCCGGGTCTCGTCCACGTCGACGACGATGCAGGCGCCGCCGTTGAGCGTGACCGCCAGCGGCTGCGCTCCGCCCATGCCTCCGCAACCCCCGGTCACCGTGAGCGTGCCGCTCAGGCTGCCGTCGAACCGTTTGGCGGCGACGGCGGCGAACGTCTCGTAGGTGCCCTGCAGGATGCCCTGGGTGCCGATGTAGATCCAGGAGCCGGCCGTCATCTGCCCGTACATGGTCAGGCCGAGCTGCTCCAGCCGGCGGAACTCCGGCCAGTTGGCCCAGTCGCCCACCAGGTTGGAATTGGCGATGAGTACGCGTGGCGCCCACTCGTGTGTGCGCAGTACGCCGACCGGCTTGCCGGACTGGACCAGCAGCGTCTCGTCTCCGGCCAGGTCGGTAAGCGTGCGCACGATCGCGTCGTAGCTGGCCCAGTCCCGGGCCGCTCTTCCGGTGCCGCCGTAGACGACGAGGTCGTCCGGGCGCTCGGCCACCTCCGGGTCGAGGTTGTTCATCAGCATCCGCAGTGGTGCCTCGGTCTGCCAGCTGCGGGCCGTGAGATCGGTACCGCGTGGCGCGCGGATCGGACGGCGGCCGCCGCGGTCGGACGGTTCAGGTGTCATCGCAGAGCTCCTCCGGGCAGATGGGGATCGCTTGTGCGGTTGGGGCGGGCGGGGCTGCGCGGCCGACACCGGAGAGTTGTACCCGCCATCGCGTGCACGATCCTCCGTGTTTCGTCGTCGTCGGGATGTTGTGTGGATCCATGGACGGCCCTACCGCAGCTGACCGGCGACGGACGAGGCGGCGTCGGCGAGCGCCCCGGAGCGGACCTGCTGGACGACCGATTCGATCTCTGGGGCGAGGAAACGATCCGGGCCGGGGACGCCCGGTCCGGAAGGTTGCGTGGCGCTTCCGTGGTGCCTGACGGCCTCGCAGACGGCGGCGGTGGCCGGTGCCGGCCGCAGCGGACTGCGCAGCTGTAGCGCGCGGGTGGCGGTGAGCACCTCCACCGCCAGCGCCCGCGTCAGTCCGTCCACCGCTCGGCGCAGCTTGCGTGCCGCGGCCCAGCCCATCGAGACGTGGTCCTCCTGCATCGCCGACGACGGGATCGAATCCACCGACGACGGCACGGCGAGTCGTTTCAGCTCGGAGACGATTCCGGCCGCGGTGTACTGGGCGATCATGTGGCCGGAGTCGACGCCGGGGTCGTCCGCCAGGAACGCGGGCAGTCCCTGGCTGCGGCCCATGTCCAGCATCCGGTCGGTGCGCCGTTCGGAGATGCCGGCCACGTCGGCGACGGCGATGGCGAGGAAGTCGAGCACATAACCGATCGGAGCGCCGTGGAAGTTGCCGTTCGACTCGACTCGGCCGTCGATGGTCACCACGGGGTTGTCGATGGCGGCCGCCAGCTCGCGGTCGGCGACGTCGGCGGCATGCCGGACGGTGTCGCGGGCGGCGCCGTGGACCTGGGGTGAGCAGCGCAGCGAGTAGGCGTCCTGCACCCGGGTGCACTCGGGCGTGCGGTGACTCTCCATGATCGCGGAACCGTGCAACAAGGCGCGCAGGTTGGCAGCGGAGTCGGCCTGACCGGGGTGCGGCCGCATCGCGATGAGGTCTTCGGCGAAGGCGGCGTCCGTGCCGAGCAACGCCTCGACGCTCATGGCGGCGGCGATGTCCGCCGCGGTCAACAGGCTCTTGAGGTCGTGCAGTGCGAGAACCAGTTGGCCGAGCATGCCATCGGTGCCGTTGATGAGGGCGAGCCCCTCCTTCTCGGCCAGCGTGATCGGCGTCAGCCCGGCGTCACGCAGCGCCTGACCGGCGGCGACACGTCGGCCGTCGGCGTCGTCGACCATGCCCTCGCCCAGCAGAGCCAGCGCGCAGTGCGCGAGCGGCGCGAGATCGCCCGAGCAGCCCAGCGATCCGTACTCGTGCACCACCGGGGTGATGCCGTGGTTGAGGAGGTCGACGTAGGCGCGGGCGGTCTCCAGCCGGATTCCGGTGCGTCCGGTCGCCAGCGTGGACAGCCGCAGCAGCATCAACGCCCTGACCACCTCGCGCTCCACCTCGGGCCCGGAACCGGCGGCGTGTGAACGGATCAAGGACAGCTGCAGCTGGGCACGGCGTTCGGCGACGATGTGACGGGTGGCGAGGGCTCCGAAGCCGGTGGAGACGCCATAGTGCGCCGAGTCGTCGGCGGCGAGCTCCGCGATCACCGCGCGGCTGGCCTGGATGGCCGCCTCCGCATCGCTGGTCAGCGCGACGGGTGCGTCGTGCCGGGCGACGGCGACGACGTCACCGACGCCGAGCGGACCCGTGCTGAGGGAGACCGGCGAGATGTTCATATGGCCATTGCATCGCTCGGGCATCTCCGGTGGAACGAGATTGTCTGAGATAATGTCTGGTATCTCAGACAGCTGGCGACGCCGGTCGGCCGGCGGACGGCCGCGTGGCATGTGACGAGGATGGCGTGCAGAGATGGGAGAGAGCAGTCGGGTCCCGGCGCTCCGGCACGGCGTCGGGATCCTCCGGCATCTCGCGCGGCAGGGTGGTCCGGCGACGGCCGCCTCCATCGCGGGAGAGCTCGGCCTGCCTCGGTCGACCGTCTACCACCTGCTGAACGAGCTGGAGCGGGAGGGCTTGGTGGTCCATCTGCCCGAGGAGCGCCGCTATGGGCTGGGCATCGGTGTCTTCGAACTGGGCACCGCGTACAGCCGGCACGCGCCGCTGGCTCGGCTCGCGCGTCCGTTGCTGCACAGCCTGGTGGATGAGGTGGGACATGGGGCGCATCTTGCGGTATTGCACGGGCGGGAGGTGCTGTACCTGTTGGAGGAACGGGCGCCCGGCAGCCCGTCACTGGTGACCGACGTCGGTGTGCGGCTACCCGCCCATCTCACGGCAAGCGGCCGGGCCATGCTGGCCGGGCTACCGGCGGCACAGGTTCGTGCCCTGTTCCCGGACGCGTCGGCGTTCACCGACCGGCACGGCGCGGGGCCACAACGGTTGTCGGAGCTGCGGGCGGTGTTAGCGGACGTGCGGCAGCGCGGCTACGCGACCGAGGACGGCGAGGTCACGCCAGGATTCGCCTCCGTCAGTGTGGCTGCGCGAGATCACACGGGTTATCCGGTCGCGGCCATGGCGGTGACATTCGACCGTAATGCTGTCGACGAGCGCGACTGGCGCGCGCTGGCCGCTCAGATCGACCCCGTCGCCGCCGAGTTGACCCGGCGGATCGGCGGCCCGGATGCCGTGGTTCCGCAGTTCGAAAGGCGTACGCCACGGCCCTGAACGGGGTCGGATTCGTGGTGGACATGGACGGTGTGATCAGTTCGAAGCGCCATATTGCGGACGGGAGGCGATCACGTCAGGTACTCGAGCTGTCCGCGTGATCCAGGCATGGACGTGCGGGCTCTGCTGAACGCATGGTCCGCGACTACATCGCAAGCGTTTACGACCTCGACGGGGTGACCGACGACGTCGTGATCGTGCCTGAACTCGGCAGTCTCGGCGCGCGCGCTGCGTCGGCGAGGAAACGTGTGGCGGAGGTCGAGAAGGCCAGGCGGGAGGCGGCGCGTGAAGCTCGCGAGGTCGCTCGCCAACTTCGTGCGAACGGTTTGTCACTATCTGACACCGCTGCCGTGCTTGGCGTCTCTCGCGGGCGTGTCTCACAGTTGGTGAACTCGCGCGCGTCCTAGTGCCCCAGGAGCCCGGTCTGGAACCAGGTTCCACGGGGACACTAAACCATTGAGTCTGGCGTGCTGCCGGCCGATGGTGGTCATCCAGCGGGAGCCTTTCCAGCCTGCGTGCGCGGGGCGCTGAGCAGTGAGACGGCGGTTGCGACGATGCCGACGCCCGCGAGCGCCAGAAACGCCGCCGTGTAGCCGCCGAGCAGGTCGGCGATCGCGCTGCCGAACCATGGCGACAGCGCCATGGTGACGGTGATCGGTGCCGAGAGCTGCCCGGTCAACCGGCCGTAGTGCGCGGTGCCCCACCGTTCGCTGACCGCCGTCGCCTGTAACAGTGGCACGAGTCCGCGGGCGATGCCGGCTGCGATCGATGCGCCGATCAGAGTGGTCACCGTCGTCAGCACCCCGAGCAGCGCCGTCGTCAGGGCGACGGCCAGCAGGATCAGGGCCGTCCGGAGCCGGACTCCGGTCCATCGGGTCAGGGCCGGAAAGCAGAGCCGACCGATCACCTGCCCGAACCCGCCCAGCCCCAGCGCCAGCGCGGCCGTCGACGTACTCATGCCACGCTCTTCCATCATCGGCACCAAGTTGATGATCACGGCGAATGCGACGAGCGAGGTCAGCCCCAGCGCCGTGGCCAGCGCGAGGAACGGAAGGCTGCGGCTGATCCGCGCCGGATGGTCGTGCGGCCGCCGTTCTGCCCGGTCGTGCTGGTCGTGCTCATGCTGGTCGTGCCTACGCTGGCCGTCCTCGGCCCGGCCGCCCTGGCCGTGGACGGCGTCGACCGCGGCACCCGGCCATCGCCCGCGCAATCCCCACCAGTGGGCGGGGACGGTGACCGCGGCGAGGATGGCGGCGAGAGCCAGGTAGGTTCGCCCCCACCCCAGGTGCTCCAGCAGGAACGCCGTGAGCGGTGCGAATATGGTGCTGGCCAGGCCTGCGGCCAGGGTGAGCATGGTGAGCGCCCGGACCCGTTCGCCCCGGCTGTACCAGCGGGTGAGTGTGGTGAACGCCGGCGGATAGAACACCGCCGCCATCGCGGCTCCGGCGACGACCCAGCCGGTCGCGAAGAGTGGGCGGTTCGGCGCCACGGCGATCAGGACCAGCGCGAGCGTCCCGATCACCGACCCGCCGGTCATGATCGTCCGTGGCCCGTGCCGATCCAACCACCGGCCGACCGGCACCCCGAGGATGGCGGCGAGCAACAGTCCGCCCGAGAACGCGGCCGTCAGGAACGTCGTCGACCAGCCCGTCGTCGACGCGATGGAGGTGAGCAGTACCGGGAACGCGTAGTACAGGACGCCGTAGCTGACCGTGACCGTGATACACAGCGTGGCCAGCACCCGACGCAGCCCGGAACGGGAGAGCGTCTCGGGGTGCGCCGGGTGCAGGTCCTGCTGTGTATGTTCACTCACGCTGAGCTCAGTCTCGCAGCATGCGGCGCCGTCACGTCACGATGGGGCCGGCGGAGATCTGACTGGCATGGGCCGCGAGCGGATCCATGACGTAGGCGGCGTCCCGGTGCACGCCGCGCAGCGTGTTCGACGAGAATGACCGCTGAAACTCCAGCCCCAGGTAGACCAGGCCGGGATGGGTGGTCGAGATGCCGGCGATGTGGTGCGGCATGCCTCGCTCGTCGAGCGCGCCGAGCCCGTCCAGGTAGCCGAGGCTGGGCAGATACCCGGTGGCGAGGATGATGGCGTCCACCTGCTCGCGTGTACCGTCGGACCACACGACGCTGTCCCCATAGAGCGAGGAGAACATCGGCCGCCGGTCGATCATCCCGCTCTCGATCGCGTGCCGGTAGCCGCCGGTGTCGATGACCAATCGGTGTGGGAAGAGCCGCTCGAGCCACGCCGGCGGAAGCATGTCCAGGCGGGTGACCTTCAGCCAGTAGTGCAGGTCGCGCCCGAGCTTGCGCTGGTCGGTGAAATGCAGCGGGGTGCGGCTGGCGAGGGTGACCGATGCGGTGTGGGCCAATTCATGGGCCACCTGTATCGCGGAGTTGCCGCCGCCCACAACGACGACGCGGCGGCCACGGTATGGGTCCGGGCGCCGGTAGTCGGCGACGTGCAGCACGTCACCGGTGAACCCGTCCGACCCGGGTAGCTCGGGTCGATGCGGGCGAGAGAACGAGCCGCTGGCGGCGACGACGCCGGATGCGGCGATCGCGTCCCCCGTCGATGTGTGCACGACGAACCGCTGCCCGTCCTGTTCGACGTCGACGGCCCGGGTGCCGGTGCGGATGTCGACATCCAGCTTGTCGGCGTACCGGGTGAGGTAGCCGGCGACCTCGTCGCGGGTCGGATACCGGTCCGGGTCGCCGTCGAACGGGAAATCGGGGAAGGAGCTGTACTCGGCGGGCGAGAACAACGTGAGGCTCTCGTAGTAGTGCGGCCACGATCCGGCAGGTCGGCTACCGGCTTCGAGAACGACGGGCGTCAGGCCGACGTCCCGCGCGGCGCAGGCGGCGGCCAGGCCGGACTGGCCGCCGCCGATGACGATGACAGGTTCTGGCGGAGTGTTCATGCAGGAGAAGATATCGTCATTTCCCGAAATGACAAAATGAGTCGGCGGGCTAGGGTGAAGGGGAGGAGGACGACGTGACGCGGGAGCCGCTTGCGGTGGCCGCCGGCCGGGCGGACGCTGCCAATGAGACCGAACGCACCGACGACGCCGGCAGTGCCGATGCCGCCGACGGCGGTGGTGGCGGTGGTGGCGCGAGCGCGCCCGTTGAGCTGGCCTCCGAGACGCACGACTTTCTGAAGGCCTTGGCCAGTCCAACCCGGCAGCGGATCATGATGCTGTTCTTCCGCGGCGCCGAGCTGTCCGTCGGTGAAGTGGCCGAGCGTGCCGGTCTGAGCCAGTCCGCGGCGTCGGAGCAACTCTCTCTGATGCGACGGGGCGGCGTGGTGACCGCGCGCCGGGACGGGAAGACGATTCTGTACCGCGGCGATCGGGACGGTATCCGGAAGGCCCTCTCGGACCTCCAGGCGTACCTCGAAGTCTGCTGCTGAACGGTCGAGAAAATCGAGGACCGAGGTGTCGATCCGGCGCACCGTCGTTCGACGCGTAGACATCAGCGGGTTGCGCGCTCGGCCACAGGGCCGGCCCCCGCCACGGTATGAGGGAGGCAGTGACGATGCGAGTCACCGTATTCGTGAAGGCGAACCAGGACTCCGAGGCCGGCGTGCCGCCGAGCGAGGAGATGCTCACGGCGATGATGAAGTACAACGAGGAACTCGCCAAGGCGGGTGTCCTGCTGGCCGGCGATGGCCTGCGGCCCAGCTCCGACGGCGCACGTGTGCATTTCTCCGGTGCGAAGCGGACCGTCGTCGATGGGCCATTCTCCGAGACCAAGGAGCTGGTCGCGGGGTACTGGCTGTGGCAGGTCACGTCGATGGACGAGGCCATCGAGTGGGCCAAGCGGTGCCCGAACCCGACCGGCGAAGAGGGAGTGTTGGAGATCCGGCCGGTGTATGAGGCCGACGACTTCGACGAGGCGTGGACACCGGAGACGCGGGAGATCGATGCCCGGCTCCGCGGCAAGCTGCATCTCGACAGCCAGGCGAACGAGTCCTGACCGACGCCGCACGGCACGCTCACACACAGCGCCCTGCACCCGGGTCTCCGGCGCTCGGAGTGCAGCACGCTGTGGAGTTGTGGGACCTGCGTAGCATGGGGACGTGCCGAACGCGGAAGTGCAGCGCACGGTGGACGCCGTCTGGCGGATCGAGTCCGCGAGGCTGATCGCCGGCCTGGCTCGGATGGTCCACGACATCGGTGTGGCGGAGGACCTCGCGCAGGATGCTCTGGTCGCGGCGATGGAGCAGTGGCCGGAGTCGGGAGTCCCGGAGAATCCTGGTGCCTGGCTGATGGCCGTCGGCAAACGTCGTGCCATCGATCAGTTCCGCCGGCAGGAACGGTTGGAACGCAAGGTCGGCCAGCTCGGACGTGACCTGGAGTTCCAGCAGCCGAACGTCGAAGATGAGCTGGTCGACGCTATCGACGACGATATCGGTGACGACCTGCTCCGGCTGATCTTCACGGCGTGTCATCCGGTGCTGTCCGTGGAAGCGCGGGTCGCCCTCACGCTGCGCCTGCTCGGCGGACTGAGCACGGACGAGATCGCGCGTGCTTTCCTGGTTCCGGAGACGACCGTCGCGCAGCGCATCGTCCGGGCGAAGCGTACGCTCGCCGCGCGCAAGGTCGAGTTCGAGCTGCCGCGCGGAGAGGATCGGACCGCCCGGATGGGGTCGGTCCTGGAGGTCATCTACTTGATCTTCAATGAGGGTTATGCGGCCACGGCCGGGAAGGACTGGGTCCGCCCGGCGCTGTGTGAGGATGCTCTGCGGCTCGGCAGGATCCTGGCCGGCTTGGCGCCGGCCGACGCGGAGGTCCACGGTCTGGTGGCCTTGCTGGAGATTCAGGCGTCCCGGCTGCGTGCGCGCGTCGGCGCGGCAGGTGAGCCGGTACTGTTGCTCGACCAGAACCGAGCCCTGTGGGACCGGCTACTGATCCGGCGTGGCTTGGCGGCGCTGGAGCGGGCGGAGAGCCTGGCCGCTGCACAGACCGATACGTCGTCCTCCGAAGCATCCGGGCAGGTGCCGTGCGGTGGGCGCGGGCCGTACACCCTGCAGGCGGCGATCGCCGCCTGCCATGCTCGTGCGGTCGTGCCGGAGGCCACCGACTGGGTGCGGATCGCCGCTCTGTACGCTGCGCTCATGCAGGTCGCACCGTCGCCCGTGGTGGAGTTGAACCGCGCGGTGGCGCTCGGTATGGCGTTCGGGCCGGAGGTCGGGCTGCAGGCCGTCGATGAGCTGGCGGCGGAGCAGACGCTGCAGAGCTACCACCTGCTGCCCAGCGTCCGCGGGGACCTGTTGGTGAAGCTCGGCCGCAAGGAGGAAGCGCGCGCCGAGTTCGAGCGGGCCGCGTCGTTGACGCGGAACGAGCGCGAGCGGACGCTGCTGCTCGACCGAGCCGCCGCCTGCCATCCCGGACTCCATGATCATCAACATCTAGCCGATGATGGTAAATTCAACGGCTGATGACATGGGAGGAAATGACCGACATGAGGGTGGAGCACGCGGCGCCGGACGGCAGCCCGGTCGGGGTGTACCTGGCCATTCCGGCTGGGAAGGAACCGGAGATCATCCACAGCTCGATCGCTTCGGACGCGGACATCCTGGAGCTGGGATGTGGCGTCGGTCGGTTGACCCGCGTACTGCTGGCATACGGCCACGACGTGGTCGGTGTGGACAATGACCCGGTGATGCTGGCCCACGTGACCGGCGCCGAGACTGTCCACGCCGACTTCTACGACCTTGACCTGGGCCGCCGATTCGGGGCCGTCGTCGCCGCCAGCCACCTGGTCAACACGCCGGGTGAGGCCAACCGGATCCGGCTGCTCGAGGTCTGCGCCCGCCACGTGCGCGACGACGGCGTGGTGCTCGTCGAACGGTATCCCCCGGCCTGGTCCGAGGACCCGCACGACAGCTCCGGCATGACCGGGCCCGTGGCGTCCGCCGTGTCCGTTCACCGAAAGGGTCCCGACGGCTTCTCGGCGACCGTGGAGTACCGGCTCGGCGAGCGCCGCTGGCAGCACGACTTCACGGCGGAGCACGTCGACGACGCGATGATGATCGACGCCGCCGCCAAGGCCGGGCTGAGGTTCGCCGATTGGGTCGACGACGCGCAGACCTGGGCCCGCCTCCTCCCATGATCATGAACACTAACCGTGCTATGTGAACGGTTAGTGTTCATGATCATGGAGGTGGGAGCGGAGGACGTCGGCCAGTTCGGTGCGGGTGGTGCACGCCGACAGCGCAAAGCAGGCCGCGAGCTCTTCTGCCCGATCCGGTGTCACGCCATCGAAGCAGCGTCCGAACGCCTCCGCGGCCGGTTCGGCGAACATGATGTGCCGCACCAGCAGGGGTATCCACTGCCGCTGACCCCACGGGTACGGGTGGAAGTCGGGGAACTCCGTGGCGATGAGCTTCTCGATCGGCTCCATGACGGACCGGATCTCCGCATCCGAACCGCCCCACGAGTCGGTGCCGAGCCGGGTCTTCTGCGCGAGCGACGGCGCGATCTGCTGAATATACGGGCTGTCCGGCGGGACGTATGCCAACCCCTGGCGGCCGATGTCCTTGTAGGTCCACAATGACCAGCTGGCGCCGTGCTCGGCGTAGATCTCCAGCTGGTCGCGGAGCAGCCGCAGGCAGGACTCGTCGCGCGCCTCGTCGCCGGTGTAGATCGGGCCGAACTCGCCGATCCAGATCGGCGTGCCGGTGCGACGCATGAATTCGGTGCGCCGCAGGAACGTCTGCTCCACCACGTCCCGGTCGAAGTACTCACCGCGTGCCATGCCGGGATACCGGCTGTCTCGGGCGATGCCCGGCAGGGCGTAGTCGTGTGCGGTGTACACGGCGTTGTCGAACGGTTCGTCGAAGACGGAGAAGTCGCTGGCGTAGCGGTTGCCGTCCAGGAAGAGCACGTGCCGTGGGTCGATCGCCCGGATGGCCTTCTCCAGGCGTGCATAGAACGGTCCGATGACCTCGCCGCTGGCGTCGGCGGGCTCGTTGAGCGGGTTGTAGCCGGCCACGGCGGGATTGTCTCGGTAGCGTTCGGCCAGCGCCTCCCACAGGTGGACGACGCGGTCTTGGAAGTGCCGGTGCACCCAGAAGGACGCGACGTGTGTCGGGTTGTCGCTGTGCCAATGGTGGTTCTGTGCCCCGGGGGCGGCGTGCAGGTCCAAGATCGTGTAGATCCCGTGCCGTGCGCATGTGTCGATCAGCCGGTCGAGGAGCTCGAAGCCTTCCTGCTTGAGTTCGAACGGACGGTCGTCGTCCTCGAAATGCCGGTAGTTGAACGGCACGCGGAGGGCGTTGAGGCCGAGGGACGCCAGCAGGCGGGCGTCGTCGTCGGTGAAGAAGTCATGCAGGAAGCGGTCGAAGAACCTGGCATAGCCCTGCTCACCTAACGATCGCCGCATGGCCTCGCGGACCTGGGACTCCGTACCGGGGTAGCCGGTGATGAAGTTCTCCATGTTCATCCAGCCGCCCAGGCCGAAACCCTTGAGCACGACGGTGCGACCGGCGCCGTCCACGAGCCGGTCTCCGGCGACACGGACCCATGGCATCGCTGTGGTGTCGAGATGGTCGTGGGGAAGCGACACGGAGTCCTCCTTGGTGGGAATGCTGCCGGAAGCGCCGGGCAGGGCCGGCCGGGAACGGTCGTATAACGCTCAGAAACCGGTACCGTGCCCGAGGCTAGCCAGCGCGTGGCATCTGTGCAACTATGTGCTTTGAACGTTTCATTACCGCAGCTGCAACGCGAATGTCCTTTCCGGAAACCGGTCACTCAAGGCCGGTCACACAGTGCAGAAAGGTAGCCAGATGGTGCACATCGTGGGCAAAGGTGCCGCACGCTCCAGGCGGCCGGCAGTAGTCGCCACGGCGGCCGTAACGCTGCTGTTCGTCGCCGCGTGCGGGTCCGACGACAACGGCGGTGGCGGCGACGACGAAGCCACCGGCGACGTCTCGATCCGATTCGCCTGGTGGGGCAACCCCGAGCGGGATGAGATCACGAATCAGGCGATCGAGGCGTTCGAAGCAGAGCATCCGAACATCGACGTCGAGGGCGACAGCATCGACTTCGACGGATACTTCGATCGGCTGGCCACGGAGGTCGCCGCCGGCAACGCGCCCGACGTGATCACGCTCGGCGGCGCGTACCCGCGCGAGTACGGTGACCGGGGAGCGCTGCTCGATCTGTCCGAGGTGGAGGAGCACTTGCCGACGGACAACATCGACGAGGCCGCGCTCAGCAACGGCTTCTTCAGCGGGGTGCAATACAGCATCCCGACCGGCGTCAACACCTACGCCATGGTGGTGAACCCGGACGTCTTCTCCGAGGCCGGGGTTCCGCTGCCGGACGACGAGACGTGGACGTGGGACGACTACGTGCGGATAGCCGAGGAGATCTCGGCCAATACCCCGGACGGCACCTACGGAGCCGCGGACCGGACCGCACCGGACCTCATCGACCTGTACTCCCGGCAGAACACCGGGGACGGGCTTTACACCGAGGACGGCCAGATCGCCATCGCCGCCGAGACCGCGGCCGAGTGGTGGCAACTGACCACGGACATGATGGAGTCCGGTGCCACGCCGCCGGCCTCCATCACGTCGGAACTGGCTGGTCAGCCCGGTCCGGAGCAGACACTCATGGGGCAAGGCCTCGCCGGCATGCAGTTCGACTGGAGCAATCAGCTGCCGGCGCTGCGCAGCGCTTCCGGCGCCGACTTGCAGTTGATGCGGGCGCCCGGCGAGTCGCATGGGGTAGCGTCCGGCATGTGGCTGCAGGCCTCGCAGTCGTACGGTATCTACTCCGGGTCGGACCATCCGGAGGAGGCAGCACAACTGATCGACTTCCTGGTCAACCACGAGGAAGCCGCGCAGTTCATCAAGGCGGATCGCGGTCTGCCGGCGAACTCGGAGGTGCTCGCGGCCATCACGCCGGAGCTCGACGACGACACCGCCGCGCAGGCGGAGTTCATCGCCGAGGTCGAGGGCGAGGTCAACCCCGACCTCATCATCGGCCCGGAGGGCTCCACCGAGTCGGTCGGCATCGTGCAGAGGCTCAACGACGAGGTACTGTTCGGTCGCATCACACCGGAGGAAGCCGGGCAGCGGCTCGTCGACGAGCTCAACGCGGCGATCAGCTGAGTGGTGGTCGGACCTGGTGCGAGGTCTGGTAACCGGTATCTCACGGAACGGTTGCCAGACCTACCAGGCATTTCATCGTGTGGACATCCGCACCGTTGACAGCGTTTGGAAACCTTGTTAGAAATCGCTATCTCACCAGAGTCGTTCGATTGCGAGCGGCCCGCAGTGCGAGGAGGTCATCGATGATCAACGCGAGGGGCCGCGCGGCCTCGACGTCGGCATGGAGATGCCGGGGGACCTCCGGTGATCGCTCATGAATGGCACGGTCAAAGAGTCCGCGACCGAGCAGCAGCCGGACGCCGCCGGTAACAGCGGCCGCAGATCGCAGCGGAACACGCTGGCCAAACGTGAGGGCCGAGCGGCGTATCTGTTCCTCGCGCCGTGGTTCATCGGCATGCTGGTCATCACCATCGGCCCGATCCTCGGGTCGCTGTACCTCTCGTTCACCGACTACAGCCTCCTGCAGCCGCCGGAGTGGGTCGGGTTGGACAACTTCCGGCGCATGTTGGAAGACTCCCGGCTGCATTCGGCGATCGTCGTCACCGTCACGTACGTGTTCGTCTCGGTGCCGCTGCAGCTGGCCCTTGCGCTGGCACTGGCGTTCTTCCTCGATCGCGGTGTACGCGGGCTCGCGATCTACCGCTCGGTCTACTACCTGCCGTCGCTCCTCGGCAGCAGTGTGGCGATCGCCATCCTGTGGCGGCAGATCTTCGGCACCGAAGGCCTGATCAACCAGATCCTCGACGTGTTCGGCATCCAGGGCGAAGGGTGGGTCTCCCATCCCGACTACGCGCTCTCGACGCTGATCGTGCTCAACGTCTGGACGTTCGGGTCGCCGATGGTGATCTTCCTGGCGGGCCTGAGGCAGATCCCGACGATGTACTACGAAGCCGCAGAGGTCGACGGCGCCGGCGGGTGGACGAGGTTCTGGCGGATCACCATCCCGCTGCTGACCCCGATCATCTTCTTCAATCTCGTCCTGCAGCTGATCGGCGCGTTCCAGACCTTCACGCAGGCGTTCATCGTCAGTGGCGGAACCGGCGGCCCGGCTGACTCGACCCTGTTCTACACGCTCTACGTCTACCAGCGTGGATTCGGATCGTTCGACATGGGCTACGCGTCCGCTCTGGCGTGGTTCCTGCTGGTGGTCATCGCGGGATTCACGGCGATCAACTTCCTGGCTGCGAAGCGGTGGGTGCACTATGGCGACTAGTCTTGACCAGCTCTCCGACGACCCGACGAGGACGGTGCGCGACGAGCCCGGCGGCAGCCCGCGCACGCCCAGCCGGCGCCGGCGCCTCTACAAACACGTGATCCTGATCGTCTTCGGCTTCGCGATGCTGTATCCGCTGCTGTGGATGCTCTCCAGCTCGATCAAGCCGTCCGACGTGATCTTCCGTGAGCCGTCGCTGATCCCGAGCGCCTTCGACTTCAGCAACTACACGGAAGGCTGGAACGCACTGGCACGTCCGTTCCACCACTATCTGTTCAACTCGCTGATCATCGTGGTCGCCTCGGTCATCGGGAACCTGCTGACCTGTTCGATGGCCGCATACGCCTTCGCCCGGCTGCAGTTCCGTGGCAAGAAGTGGTTCTTCGCGGCGATGCTTGCGACCATCATGCTGCCGATCCACGTGGTGATCGTGCCGCAGTACATCCTGTTCAACGAGTTGGACTGGATCAACACGTACTACCCGTTGATCGTCCCGAAGTTCCTGGCCACGGATGCCTTCTTCATCTTCCTCATGGTCCAGTTCATCCGGGGGCTGCCGCGCGAGCTCGACGACGCGGCCAGGATCGACGGGTGCGGGCATTTCCGCATCTATGCGCGGGTGATCATGCCGCTGTGCGTGCCCGCTCTGGCGACGACCGCGATCTTCACCTTCATCTGGGTGTGGAACGACTTCTACAGCCAGCTGATCTTCCTGACCGATCCGGACCTGTACACGGTCCCGGTCGCGCTGCGGACGTTCGTCGACTCGCAGGGTGAGTCCGCTTGGGGGCCGCTGTTCGCGATGTCGATCGTGGCGCTCGGACCGATCTTCGGGTTCTTCCTGGCCGGGCAGCGGTATCTGGTCCGCGGCATCGCGACGACGGGAATCAAATGATCCGGACACATCGGACACCGACCGGCGCCGGCCCAACACTGCGGAGGTGTGCGCGATGCGCCAGATGACCCGACGGCAGACCCTGAAGGCCGCGGCCGTGGCGGCTCCGACACTCGGTTTGTGGGCGTGCGGGAACGATGACTCGACCGGCGGCGACGGCGGCCCGGTGGAGCTGCGTTACGCCTTCTGGGGCGGGGACAGCCGAGCCCAGATGACACAGGAGATGATCGACGAGTTCGAGGCGGAGAACGCCGACATCGACGTCAGACCCGACTATTCCGATTTCGGTGCCTACTGGGACAAGTTGGCCACCAGTGTCGCCTCCGGTGACGCGCCGGACATCATCACCATGGGCGGCGCCTATCCGAGCGAGTACGCCGGCCGCGGGAGCCTGCTGGACCTCGGCCAGGTGAGCGACATCATCGACACCGACCGGATCGACGCGGCCGTCCTGGACAACGGGATGATCGACGGCTCGCTCTATGCGCTGCCGACCGGTGTGAACACCTATGCGGTGGTGGCGAACCGGGCGCTGTTCGACGAGGCAGGGGTCGACTTCCCGGATGACCGAACCTGGACCTGGGATGATTTCCTGCAGATCTGCGTCGCGCTGAGCGAGTCGCTCGGTGACGACCGGTTCGGCACCCAGGACGCGACCAACCACAACACCCTGATGCTGTGGGCGCGGCAACGCGGTGAATCGTTGTACACCGCTGACGGCGGGCTGGGGATATCCGCCGAGTCGGTCGCCGAGTGGTGGGAGCTGGCGCTGCAGCTGCGGGATCGGGGCGGCGCTCCGTCGGCGACCCTGACGGCCGAGCTGGAGAGCCAGAACGCGCCCGAGCAGACCCTGATCGGGACCAACTCGGCGGGGCTGTCGCTGATCTGGTCCAACGTCCTCGATGTTCTCCGGCAAGCGTCCGGTGAGGAACTCGTCCTGCTCAAACCTCCGGGCGAGAGCGAGGGCCAGCCGGGCACGTGGCTGGGGCCGTCGATGTTCTACACCATCTCCGCGGACAGCGACCATCCAGAGGAAGCGGCGGAGCTGGTCGACTTCATGCTGAACGATCCGGATGCGGCTGAGGCGTTCCTGACCGACCGTGGTCTCCCGGTGAACCCGGAGGTCCGTGAGGAGATCCTGGACGAGCTGACCCCCGGGCAACGGGTCGAGGCCGAGTTCCTGACCCGGATGGAGAGCGAAGTCGGTGAGGCTCCGCCCCCGCCGCCGGTGGGGTCGAGTGAGACCGCGCTGATCGTGTCCAGACTTAACAGCGAGGTGCTCTTCGACCGGCTGACCCCGCAGGAAGCGGCCGAGCAGTTCGTCGCCGAGACCGAGGCGGCATTGGGCGTATGACAGCCGAACCGGCCCGGGACAGCGGAAATCTCGGCGAGGGGATCGACCGGCAGGCGCTGGTCGAGCGGCACACTGTGGTGTTGCGAGAAGCGGACGTCCGCTCGCCTCTGTCCGTCGGCAACGGTGAGTTCTGCTTCACCGCGGACATCACCGGCCTGCAGACCTTTCCCGACCACTATCCCGTGGAGTCCCGGGACGGCACCGGACCCGGGACACTGCTGGGCACGCAGGCGCAATGGGGATGGCACTCGACGCCTGGTGGGGCGAGCTACCGGGTGGACGACATGTGTGTCGGATACCAGACACCCGGCCGTGCCGAGCCGGTGCCGTATGTCGATATGTCGGGCACGATCGGCGGGACCGGGGATCGCAGTGACTCCGCCGCCGAACTGTGGCTGCGCGCCAACCCGCACCGGCTGGATCTGGGCCGGATCGGGTTTCGGCTACTCGATTCGGATGGGCGCGTGCGGCGTCTGACGTTGGCAGACGTCGAAGACGCGGTTCAGCGGCTCGATCTGTGGCGGGGCATCCTGCACAGCTCGTTCACCATCGCCGGGTACGCCGTGAACGTGGAGACGGTCTGCCACCCGGAGCGGGATGTGCTGGCGGTGCGGATCCGTTCGGATGCCTTGCGTGAATCTCGGGCGGCGGTGGGGATAGCGTTTTCCTACGGCGCGGAGCGCTGGCATGACGCCGCCGACTGGTCTCGCCCGGACGCGCACCGCACCACGGTCCGTCGTCGCGACGGCGGCTGGCAGGTGGACCGCGAGCTGGACGCCACCGGTTATCAGGTCGAGATCGCCGCATCGCCGGGTGTGGCGCTGGACCAGGTGGGGCCGCATGAGCTGCGCGTGACCTCGTCGTCGGCAGCCATGGAGCTGGTCGTGGGCTTCACCGACGGCGGCGGGCCGGACCGCGCGGCTTCGGCGTCCGCACCGCTCGTGCTGCCGTCGTCGTTCGACGACGTCCGCTCCGCCGCGGCCGAACACTGGCGACGGTTCTGGACTGAGGGTGCGGCCGTAGACCTGGACGGCAGCACCGACGACCGGGCGCCGGAGCTGGAGCGGCGCGTCGTGCTGTCGCAGTACCTGACGGCGATCAACGGGGCGGGGTCGGTGCCGCCGCAGGAGACCGGATTGGTCTGCAACTCGTGGTTCGGCAAGTTCCACCTGGAGATGGTGTGGTGGCACGTCGCCCACTTCGGCCTGTGGAACCGGCCCGGATCGCTGGAGCGAGTGCTGCGCTGGTACCGGCGAGCGTCCGAGTCCGGACGGGAGACGGCCAAGCGCCAGGGTTACGCGGGTGTCCGCTGGCCGAAGATGGTGGGCCCGGACGGCAGGGAGAGCCCCAGCCCGATCGGCCCGTTCCTGATCTGGCAGCAGCCGCATCCGATCTATCTCGCAGAGCTCCTCTACCGAAACCAATCCATGATCATGAACAGTAACCGTGCACATAGCACGGAAAGTGTTCATGATCATGGAAGTGGGCGTGTGCTGGAGGAGTACGCCGGCATCGTCTTCGAGACGGCGGAGTTCATGGCGAGCTTCGCGAGACCGACCTCCCGCGGCTACGAGCTGGGCCCGCCGGTGATCCCCGCGCAGGAGTCGTACGGATCGATGCGGGCGCGGGCCAGCAACCCGACCTTCGAGTTGGCCTACTGGCAGTGGGCACTCGGCGTCGCCCAGCAGTGGCGTCGTCGCCTGGGGCTGGCGCCGGACCCGCATTGGGACGCCGTCGCGCACGGCCTGGTGCGGCCACACGTCCGGGACGGCGTGTATGCGGCGATCGACGTCGAACCATACACGATCCGCACCGATCACCCGTCGATGCTGTGCGGGTTGGGCTTTCTGCCCCGCACGCCGTTGATCGAGCCGGAGACGATGCGGGCCACGCTGCGTGACGTGCTCGACGACTGGGACTGGGACAGCACCTGGGGATGGGACTATCCCGTGCTGGCGATGTGTGCTGCCCGGCTGGAGGAGCCGGAGCTGGCGGTGTCAGCGCTGACGATGGAGGTGGGCAAGAACACATATCTGGCGAGCGGGCACAACCGGCAGACGGACTCGCTGCCGCTGTACTTGCCAGGAAACGGAGGTGTTCTGGCTGCCGTGGCCCTCATGGCGGCCGGATGGGATGGCATGCCGGACCGGCATGCTCCCGGATTTCCACACGATGGGCGGTGGACCGTCCGGCACGAAGGGCTGATCCGTAGCCCATAACACTGTCGCCGTGTGCCTGTTGTGCAGGCGGCGACGCCGGTGAAGGAGTGGTGAGATGAGACGCAGGACATGGACGGCGGCCAAGGTGAGTGCCGCGGGACTCGCGGCGGTGATGCTGGCCGCAGCATGTGGCGGTGACGACGACTCGAATGGTGACAGCTCGAGCGACGACGGGGCCGCCGCGGGCTCTGACGAGCAGGTCGAGCTCCGCTTCACCTGGTGGGGGAACGAAGGCCGGGCCGAACTGACCCAGAACGCGATCGATGCGTTCGAGGAGCAGTATCCGCACATCACGATCGCCGGCGATTACGTCGAGTGGGGCGACTACTGGGATCGGCTGGCCACCCAGACCGCAGCCGGCGACGCGGCGGACATCATGGCTCAGGAGGAACGGTTCCTGCGGGAATACGCGAGCCGCGGGGCGCTGCTGGACCTCTCCGAATACATCGGAGACACCATCGACACTTCTGAGCTGGACCAGCTGGTGCTGGGCAGCGGCGAGGTCGACGGTGGGATGTACGGCATCCCGACCGGCGTCAACTCGTTCGCGGTGATGGCCGACCCGCAGGCGTTCCAGGACGCCGGCGTCGAGATGCCGGACGACCAGACCTGGACGTGGGACGACTACGTGGCCACCGCCACGGCGGTCTCGGAAGGCACGGACGGCGAGGTCTACGGCGCACAGGATTACGGTGGCAACGAGGCCGGGCTCAACATCTTCTCCCGGCAGCGCGGGGAATCCCTGTATACCCCGGACGGCGAGCTGGGTTTCTCGGCGGAGACCGCCGCCCAGTGGTGGGGCTACTCGCTGCAGATGCAGGAGTCCGGGGGACAACCCAATGCCTCGCTGTCCGCCGAGGTCCAAGAGCTGGGCAGCCCGGAGCAGACCCTTCTGGGCACGAACAAGGCGGCGATGTACTGGGCCTGGACCAACGCGCTCGAGGCGCTGTCCACGGCGTCCGGGCGCGACATCGAACTGCTTCGTCCGCCGGGGGAAACGGAGAACGAGCGCGGCGGTATGTACCTCAAGCCGGCGATGCACTACGCCGTGTCGTCGCAGACCGAGCACCCGGAGGAGGCGGCGATGTTCCTCGACTTCCTGCTGAACGATCCGGCTGCCGTGGACGCGATCGGTTCCGACCGCGGCCTTCCGGTCAACGTGGAACAGCGGGAACGGATCGCGGCCGACCTCAACGAGTTTCAGCAGGCCGAGGCCGCGTACTTGGAGGACATCGCCGACGAGGTGGTCGACTCGCCGCCCGCGCCGCCGGTGGGCGCCGGCGAATCGGTCGACATCATCAAGCGGCTCAACGTCGAGGTGCTCTTCGAACGGAAGAACCCGCAGG
The DNA here is from genome assembly GCF_010550675.1 of Phytoactinopolyspora halotolerans. Classification (GTDB taxonomy): domain Bacteria; phylum Actinomycetota; class Actinomycetes; order Jiangellales; family Jiangellaceae; genus Phytoactinopolyspora; species Phytoactinopolyspora halotolerans. Next base: position 23,864 of record NZ_JAAGOA010000018.1, read on the forward strand.
AAGCGGCCGAACAGCTGATCAGCGAGATGGAAGCCGCCACCGGCTGAGATCCGCGTCGACCCGGCATGTCCCTGGGGCAGCCGCGGGCCGCCGTGCGTGACCGGCGGCTGCCCCATCATCACGTCGTGCAAATATGATCGAAGGTATGTGCCACACGCGGGCACCGGCCGTGATGAAATCGACCGGCCTGGCGTCCGCTGTCCGTACTATGCACGGCGGAGACGGGGCGGCGGTCTGACATGCGCACGGTTCTTCTGATCTTGGGCATCTGGACGGGTGTCGCATTCGCGCTCGTCGGTGGATGGGTGCTCGTGATCAATCTGGCTCGGCGGCACCGGTGGCGGCGGGATACGGGCTACACGCGCGACGCGGCCGCCGCTGGGCACTCGGTGCGGCCTGAGCGAGACGAGGATGCATTGCCGTCCGCGCCCGGCCCCACGTCCGCGGCCGGCCACGCGCCCGCGCCGTCGACTTCGTGGGAAGCCGAGCCCCACGTGCCGCCGACGCAGGCGGTGGTGCGCGCGTGGACCGAACCGGGCGTGGACCCGCAGCGACACACCGAGGCACAGTTGGTCGTGCGCCGGGCCATACCGGACCTGGCTCATGCACTCGATCGGCTGGCCGAGGAGTCGCGACATCGCCGTAGCTCATAGTGTCGGACGTCCCGTTGCGCCGCGGCCCGGAGCGCTCGGGAGCAGAATCCGCGCGATACTGCTGGCAAGGTGAACGGTACGGGCACCGGATGGATCGGCGGCGGCGTCGTCGTCGGTGTGAAACCGGAATGACTGTGTCAGTGAGGGGCATCATGGGGATGTGGCGCGACGATGCGCGTCGCAGCCTTACGGACGTTCCGTCGCACGGGTGACATGGGAGGTAGCGGTGGAGACACGGCGGTTCGGCGATCACGTCATGTATCTGGATCTTGACCGCGGCGTCGGGCTCTTCGTCGAGTCCGCCAGCCACTGGGGAGATGCGCACGTGGACGCGTGGGACGACGCGCTGGAATGGATCGTGCACAACGGCTGGGACATCCTGGAGAACGAGACGAAGACGGACCTGCTGCGAGTCGGTTACACCGAGGACGAGCGCGCGGCGTACCCGCTCAGCGCACGGCCGTGGTCCGACATCGATGTGTCCACGCTGGTGCCGCTCGCCAACGAGATCGGCGTGATCTTGATGGAAACCCACCTGCCGATCCCTGCCGATGGGGACCTCTAGGCACGGCATTCGTCAACGGCTGATACCACGGATGTGAACGACTGTCTTGACGGAGCGGAGTTGACGCGATGAGTGCGGCGTCGTCCAATGCCCGCGGAGATGTCCTGCGGGTCGGTGTGATCGGGGCTGAACACATTCACCACCCCGACCATGTTCGCGCCATCCGTGAGCATCCTCGCTCGGAGCTGGCGGGCGTCGTCGGCGGGGAAGAATCCTCGGAGGCGGCACGGCGGCTCCTCGACTCGGTGGACGCCGTCGTCGTCAATGGCCGAACCCGTGACCACAGCGCGGTCATCGAAGCGATTCTCTCGTGGCGACTACCGCTGTTCGTGGAGAAGCCGCTCGCGCCGAGTCCCGCCGAGGCTCGCCGGCTGGCGGACCGCATCGACGCCGCCGGCGTCCCGTTCTCTACCGGGTACTTCCTGCGTCAGCAGCCGGCGGTGCGTCGTCTGAAAGATATAGTCCGCGACGCTGAGACGCGGCAACCGGCGGCGTCGATGATGCTGACGCTTGCCCATCCGCTTGAGCTGGGCGACACGTTCGACAAGCCGCCATACGACTGGATGCGGGATCCCGGATCCGGGGGGACCGGGGCGTTCGAGGACCTGGCGATCCATCTGGTCGACCTGTTGCACTGGGTGGACCCGGGCAAGCCGGTGCAACCCGGTTCCGTCAGCCTGAACGCGCCGCCGTCGCGGACGGTCGATGTGGGCGGGCGTGCCGAGCTGACCTGGGGATTAACCCCGGTGATCCTGCAGGCGTCATCCGTTTCCGCGCCCGGCGGTCTGCACGTCCGCGCGGTCACCGCCGCGGGTCGGCTCACGCTCCGCGACGGCGAACTGCGGGTGGGCGACACGGTGGAGGTCGACGCTCCCTCGCCGGATGCGGCCGACGCCGTCACACAATTCCTCGATGACTTGACCGGATTCCCTTCCGGGGACGGCCCGTCCACCGGCGACTGCGTCCGATCCATCTCGACCCTCGCCGACCTGATGAACACCCGGCGCTGACGCACTGCCCGGGCGTCGGGTGTGGGCGTCGGGGCGAGCACTCGATCATGCACACCGGCCGCATCGACGTCGGTCACCTCGCCGCGGCGGACGCGCCGTCCTGGAGGAGATCCGGCGATGATCGGGAGCACTGAGCGGCGGCCGAGGCGGCGATGTGTCCGACGTGCCCGCTAGGCTCCGCCGGACACGGAAGGGACGCGGGGGTTCTCTACGCACAAGGGGGGTTTCATTGCAGGACGCGGCAAACCAGCTTCACATGCAGCTGAATCCGGCAGACGATGTGGAGAGAAAGCATGTGGATCGGGTCATCGAGGCGTGCGGGGAGGACACCGTGCGGGCGCTCGTGGCCATGCTGGAGCGGGAGCTCAGGCGTCCGATCATCATGTTCGGGGTGAGCGATGAGCAGGTGGCCGGGCACGACTACGAGGTCGACGAGGATGACGAAGACGACGACGATGAGGATTTCCTGCCCGCCAGATCACCGCGAGCCGCGATAGACGAGGACGAGTAGCCCATGTACGGGCGACCCGCCGCGATCCCGTCATTCTTGACGAGCTGGATGCGCGAGCCCACGTGTGCCAGGCCGTGTGTCGATGATCGACTACCTGAACCGCAGCGCTGGTGGCCTCCCGAAGCCGCCTCGCCCACCCGGATGGGGAAGACTCGGGAGGTACGTCATGGCCGTGCGCGACCATTTCATGCACGGCGGCCCCCGCGGTCGCACACCGTGGTCACGGCAAGCGGAAGCCCAAAGTGACCTAGACGAAGGTACCCGGCGATGTTCCAACGGAAGCCCACGGTGACGTGACCTTACGACGGCCGATCTCGGGCCTACTGGCGGGCAGACCTCACAGGCGCGAGGGCTGAAGTCCGTCCGACTTCTTGATCGATCAGTGGAGCTGCCGTGTACCAGACTGGGCCGATGGCCAAACCACGTGCATCAAGCCCTCTTCGTGCCGTTTTGTTCGACTCGGGCGGTGTTCTCATACGGCCGATCGGCGGCCGTTGGAACCCGAGAGCGGACTTCGAGCAGACTGTCCTCGCTCACGACCCGTCGATCACACCGCAGCAGTTCACAGCGGCCATCAACGCAGGCGACCACTTCTTCGCCACCTCCTCATCGACACCCGACTACGACGATTACCATCGGGTGATGCTGCGCCACCTCGGCGTGGAGGCGACCTCCCAACTCCTGGCCGACTTGCGAGGCGACGTACCTGCAGCGGCCATCCTTGAGACATACCCTGACGTCGAGCCGACCCTTCAAGAGCTGAGCCGACGAAGAGTACGAATGGCCGTGGTGTCGGATGCCTGGCCCGACCTGCCCGAGCTTCACGCCGGCCTCGGGATCGGGCAGTTCTTTGAGGCGTATGCAATCTCCGCCGAGCTTGGCTGCAACAAGCCGGATCCGCGCATGTACCACGCGGCAAGCGCCGCGCTCGGTCTTGCGCCTGCTCAGTGTCTGTTCGTTGACGACGACCCGGAGCTCGTGGCGGCGGCGATCAGGCTCGGCTATGCAGGACGTGCGCTGTGTCGAGACTCGGGACGCGCCGACGTGCCTTCCATAGCCTCTCTGACTGAACTGCTGGACTTCTTCTGACGGACGAACCCAGCGGGTCTGGCACCTTCCGAGATGTCGCAGGGGCGCGCCCGGACTCGTCAAGTACTGGGTGTCCATCGGCGCCATCGGTCGCGCCCTCCAGGAACTGCGTGCACGCGGCCTCGTGGTGACGATGTCCGCGACGAGCGCAACGGGCGGGTTACACAGATGATCTCTTCACCAAGCTTGTTATGGCAGGGCGCATTGCAGCTGCGAAGATTGAATACCGCGAGCGTGTACGCCTGCGACACCTCTACGCTCCTACGCTGCTTGGACAGGGTGTCCGGCGGCCTGACACGTCAGACGGCCTCACGGCGGCCTGATCATGGACAAGAGCGCAGGTCTGAGCTGTTATGTCAAGATCAATCTAGCCCTTGAGCAGTTGGCGGGCCATGACCATGCGCTGGATCTGGTTGGTGCCCTCGTAGATCTGGGTGATCTTCGCGTCGCGCATCATTCGTTCGACGGGGTAGTCGCGCGTGTAGCCGTACCCGCCGAAGAGCTGCACCGCGTCGGTGGTGACCTCCATGGCGACGTCGGAGGCGAAACACTTGGCGGCAGCGCCTAGGAAGGACAGCCGGGGTTCGTTGCGCTCACTGGCTGCTGCCGCGCGGTAGACCATCTGGCGGGCGGCCTCGACCTTCATGGCCATGTCGGCGAGCATGAACTGGACGCCCTGGAAATCGGCGATGGCCCTGCCGAACTGTTGCCGCTCGCGGACGTAGCCGGTGGCGGCGGCCAGCGCGCCGTCGGCGATGCCGACCGCTTGAGCGCCGATGGTCACCCTGGTGTGGTCGAGTGTGCGCAGGGCGATCTTCAGCCCGTCGCCCGGCTCTCCAACCAGCCGGTCCCCGGGAATGTAGCAGTTGTCGAACAGTAGCTCCCGGGTCGGCGACCCCTTGATGCCGAGCTTGCGCTCCAGGGCCCCGACGGAGAAGCCGTCGTCGCCGTCCTCCACGACGAACGCGCTGATGCCCTTGGTGCCGGCGGCCTGGTCGGTCACCGCCATCACGGTGTAGTACGTCGACGTTCCCGCGTTGGTGATCCACGACTTCTGGCCGTTGAGCACCCAGCCGTCGCCGTCGGGCGTCGCACGCGTCTTCATCGACGCGGTGTCGGACCCGGCCTCGCGTTCGGAGAGGCCGTAGGAGAACATCGCCTCGCCACGGGCGACCGGCGGTAGGTACCGGGCCTTCACGTCGTCCGAACCGGCGAGCAACAAGGGCATCGTGCCGAGTTTGTTCACTGCCGGGATCAGCGAACTGGACGCACAGGCGCGAGCCACCTCTTCGATGACGATGCAGGTGGCCAGTGCATCGGCGCCGGCGCCGCCGTACTTCTCCGGGATGTGCGGGGCATGGAAGTCGGTGGCGCGGAGCGCATCGTAGGCGGCCTGCGGGAACTGCGCGGTCTCGTCCACCTCGGCCGCGTGCGGAGCGACTTTGCTGGTGCACATCTCGCGCGCGGCTTCTCGGATCGCCTCGTGCTCGTCAGAGAGCCGGTAGAGATCGAAGTCGGCATCCATGGCCTTATGTTACTGGCAAGTAGCGACACGCCCGCGCGCGGGACCTCGATCGAGGGTGCTCAGGCAAAGCGCTCGCAGATGTCGTCGGGCGTGACAAGGTGGCAGCGCTCGTCATTGGCGGCGTAAGCCCGCAGGCGTTCACTGAAGCCGTTGCGGGAGAAGAGGTAGCGATCCTCCGCTCCGGTGCTGCCCTTGACGTGCTGAGCAAGCCGATCAAGCGGGTTGAGGTCGTCGAAGTCGACGTGGTTGTTGGTCCATTTGCACATGCCGAACACGAGCGGTGTGCGGTTTCCGTTGATGCCGACGACGTCGATCTCGCGTTCTTCGGTCCTGCGGTCGACACCCGTGGGTGCCTGCCCCCACCAACGGCCTACGTCGCTGACGCCCTCGGCAGTGTGGAGGATGTACACACGGCAGATCTCCTCCCATGCCAGCGATGCATGATGATCCAGCTGCGGCAGCACGGTTTCGTCAACGTACGCGGCAGCGAGCCGACTCGTGCGGAGCTGGCTTCTGGGTCGGGTATCGACTGGCGGAACATCAGTTCTGCCTCCTGGTGAAGGAGACCTGTGCGTTCGAAGATCTCGGAGACGAGGTGTTCGGCTAGCGGGCGGGCGTCGTTGAATCGTTCGAGGTAATAGGGTATTCCGCCGCAAACGGAGTACGCGCGGACATGATCCTCGGGGGTATATCCGAGGTACTGAAACTCGTCGAAGACGACGAGTGTCCGCTCGTTGCCGACGTGTTGAGCTATCGCGGTGAGCACCGCTTCCCAGGTCGTCAGCGGCTGTGCGGCGAGTAGCTCATTGCCGGATACGCGGGCGAGTTCTGCGGATACGTCACGTAGCTGCTCTGCCTTCACGGTATCCGTCGCCTCGAAGTACAGAGCCCGGTTGTCGGCCGCCAGGTGGGACAGCAACTCGGTCTTCCGATCCGTCGGCGACCGTACAGAACGAGAAGTTCTGCCTGGCTGCTGCCAATGCGGTCGTGCAGCAAGGCAAGTTCGTCGGTTCTGTTGAGGAATTGCACGTGAATGTCTTACAGCGGATACTCCTGTGCAGTGATCGACAGTGGAGGATATTTTTCTTCAATCATGTGATGTGCGGTGCATGTGCGCCCGCGCCGAGCGGATGCCGCGGGAGGTCACGGTCTTTCAGGCGACCGGGCGGCGGAAGAGGTCGTGTATCAGCTTGACGAATTGATCGTGCTCGTCGACCTCGTCGGGATACTCGGCGTGGCCCGCGCTGAAGACGAAGACCTCCTTCTCGCCGGCCACCGCATTGCATACGGCGAACTGACCAGGCGGTGGAACGGCAGGGTCCCACAGCGCCGGCGCCAGAACGGTCGGTATCCGGATGTGGCGCGCCGCGGTGGCGGCGTCGAAAAAGGCCAGGACGTCACGGACCTCCGGATGCTCGGCGGCGTACGTCCGCACCGACTCGCCGCTGCCGGTGCAGGGCATGGTGAGCCGTAGCGGATGGTTGCCGAAGCTCGGCACATGCAGCGCCGCCGCCGTGAAGCGCGCATCCCACGGCAGCGCGAGCGAGCCGATGCCACCGCCGAAGCTGCCGCCGATGTAACCCAGGGTTGCGGGCGCCTGCGGCAGAAGCTCCAGCAGTGCACTGGCCGCGCACCAGATATCGGCCGCGCAGCCGCCGTGCACGTATGTGTCGGGCGATTCGATTCCGACGAGCACATGGCCGGCCCCGTGTTCTGGCACCTCAGACATCAGACTGCGTGTCGGCAGGCCGCGGGAGACCGGGAAGATGACGGCTGTCCCGGCCGGCACCACCTCCAGGTCCGGCTCGGAGCGGCCACCGTAACCGTGGCTGACCACCGCCGCATGCTCGATCCGGCCATCGCTGGGTAACGCGACCCATCCCCCGAGCCGCACGTCGCCCAGCGAGGCGAATGTGAGGTCATAGAGATCCCAACCCAACGCCGCGGCGGCGGCCGTTTCGGCTGCGGACCCGGCCGGCGTCAGCTGCGGATCCGGATCGACCTGCCGCGCCCGGACATACAGCTCACGCCAGAAGCGCTCGAAGCCGGCCGGCTCATCGGGTGCGCCGATCTGCCGCAGGGCGTGCTCGTCGTATCCGTAGGTGGCGTCGAAGGCGTCCGGTCCGAACCAATCGTCATAAGGTGCGCGCATAGGGCAAGTCCATCATGGCCCGGCCAGGACCGTCGTCGGGCTCTGCGGTCGTGTGCCGTTGCGCCGTTGCGTTCATGATGAGCGACGATGACGGCGTATCGTAAGGGATCATGCTGCTGTTGGCTATGGACACTTCGACTCCCGCTGTGACGGTTGCGCTTCACGACGGCGACCGCACCGTCGCCGAGACGACGACGGTCGACGCCCGCCGGCACACGGAGCTGCTCGCGCCGGCGCTCGTCGGGCTGCTCGCCGAGGCCGGAGCAGACCGGCGCGACCTCACTGACATCGCCGTGGGGGTGGGGCCGGGGCCGTTCACCGGCCTGCGCGTGGGACTCGCCGCCGCGCGCACCTTGGGGGCCGCGCTCGACATCCCGGTCATCGGCGTATGCAGCCAGGACATCATCGCCCACGGGGTGCGCGCCGCGGGTGCCGACGCGGGCATGCCGTTCATCGTGGCGACCGACGCCCGCCGTCGGGAGGTGTACTGGGCCTACTACGCGCCCACCGGTGAGCGGTTAGCCGGGCCCCAGGTCGGGCCTGCCGCCGATATCGCGTCGTCGCTGCCCGCGGAGGTGAAGTCCGCCCCGCTACGAGCCGCCGGCGCGGGCGCGCTGCTGTACGCGGAAGCGTTCGCGGCCGTCCTCGAACCCGAGTATCCGTCCGCCGGAGATCTCGCGTCGGCGGTGGTATCGAAGGCTGTTCCGATCGTCAGCCCGGAGCCGATGTATCTGCGCCGGCCGGACGTCGCTCCGCCGTCACCGCGCAAGAGCGTATTGACCTCCATGCGTAGTACGGCGCACTGAGGCACATGGCGCGCGCTCCGCAGGACGCAGTGGTCCGCCCCATGCGGAGCGTGGACGTCGAGGCACTGCTGCCGGTTGAGCGGCTGCTCTTCGCCGGCGACCCGCCGTGGACGGAGGCGCAGTTCCACGACGAGCTGGCTCGGATGCCGGAGACCCGCTGGTACATCGTCGCCGAGCTCGCGACGACCCAGACCGAGAGACGGATCGTCGGATACGCCGGACTGCGCGCTCCCGGTATCCCGGGCGAGCCGGCGGACATCCAGACGATCGCCGTCACGCCCGAGCATCAGCGCCGCGGTATCGGATCGGTGCTGATGGACGCGTTGATCCGGGAGGCCCATGCGCGCCAGGCAGACTCGATCATGCTCGAGGTACGTTCCGACAACGACGCCGCGATCGCGTTCTACACCGAGTACGGCTTCGAGCGCATCGCCGTCCGTCGTGGCTACTACGGTGGCGGACGGGACGGGCTGGTGATGCGGAAGAGCCTGCCATGACGACTGTCGGGATGCGACGTCCATCGGGATACATGGTGTCGGGATACATTGTTGGGTGTGGCTGAGCAACCGCTGATTCTGGGCATCGAGACCTCGTGCGACGAGACCGGCGTCGGCCTCGTCCGTGGCACCACGCTGCTGGCCAATGCGGTCGCCAGCAGCGTCGACGAGCACGTACGATTCGGCGGCGTGGTACCGGAGGTGGCCAGCCGGGCGCACCTGCAGGCGATCGTGCCGACGTTGGAACGGGCGCTGACCGAGGCCGAGGTCACGCTGGACGACGTCGACGCCATCGCGGTCACCGCCGGACCCGGCCTGGCCGGCGCGCTGATGGTCGGCGTGTCCGCGGCGAAGTCACTGGCTCTCGCGCTGGACAAGCCGCTGTACGGGGTGAACCACCTGGTCGGGCACGTGGCCGCCGAGCAACTCGAGAACGGTCCGCTGACCGAGCCCGTGGTGGCCCTGCTCGTCTCCGGCGGGCATACGGAGATCCTGCACGTCACCGAGATCGCCACGGCGGCGGAGATGCTCGGGCAGACGCTGGACGACGCCGCCGGGGAGGCCTTCGACAAGGTCGCCCGGCTGATCGGGCTGAAGTATCCGGGCGGGCCGCACATTCAGCGGGCTGCCGCCGAGGGTGACCCCGCCGCGATCCGCTTTCCGCGCGGCCTGACCAGTCAGCGTGACATGAGCCGGCATCGATACGACTTCTCCTTCTCCGGGTTGAAGACGGCGGTCGCCCGGTGGGTGGAGACGGCCGAACGGGAGGGCCGGACGGTGCCGGTTCCGGATGTCGCGGCCGCGTTCCAGGAGGCCGTCGCCGATGTTCTCACTCACAAAGCTGTGCTCGCGTGCACCGAGCGAGGTGTGCGCACCATGGTCTTGGCCGGCGGCGTCGCGGCCAATGCGCGGATCCGCGACCTGACCCGGGAGCGGTGCGCTGCGGCGGGGATCGAGCTGCGTCAGCCCCGCCTCTCGTTGTGCACGGACAACGGCGCCATGATCGCGGCGCTCGGTGCTGCCGTCGTGGAGCACGGTCTGCCGCCCAGTTCGCTCGATTTCGCCACCGATTCGTCGCTGCCGGTGACCCAGGTGGCGGTCTGAACGACCGGCGTGGCGTAGGGCACCGGGCGCACCTGCGACGCCGGCGCGGAGGTCGTGGCAGACTTCTTCGGGTGGGTTCGACGGTTCTTCAGCGACGGAGCGGGTGGCAGAGGCGTGTGGCCGGATGGGCCATGACATCGACGACGACATCGACGACGGTGATGACCAGGTGACCGCAGCACGACATGGTTCGACGGACGTTCGCCGACGACTGTTGGCGTCGCTCGCGGGCATCGGCCTGGTCGCGGCCGCGTGCGGTTCGGACGATCAGCCGTCGAGCGCCAATCCGCCTGCGACGACGTCGGCGGCGACCACGCCAGCCGAGACCGCGCCGGAGAGCTCCCCCGCCGATCAGACCGGCAGCCCGAGCGGCCACGACACCGGTTCGTCGCCCTCGGTCGAGCCGGAGGGGCTGCCGTGGGGCCCCACCGAGGAGCAGTTCGCCGAGGCCGAGTCGATCGTGGCCGACATGACCGTCGAGGAACTGGCTGGGCAGGTGATCATGGCCGGCTATGCAGGCCTGGACGCCCCGGTCGACCTCGTCACCGAACTGAACCTCGGCGGTGTGATCGTCATGGGGGACAACATCGACGACCCGGACCAGCTGCGCGACGTCACGCAGGAGGTGCAGGAAGCCGACGGCCGCCCGTATCCGGTGATGGTCGGCGTCGACCAGGAGGGTGGGACCGTCGCCCGGGTGCGTTCTCCGGCGACCGAGTTCCCGACCTACATGGCCCTGGGTGCGGCTCGGGACGCGGAACTGGCCACCGACGTGGCACGGGCCAGCGGTGAGGAACTCCGAGCGATGGGGTTCACGATGGTCTTCGCCCCGGTCGCCGATGTCACGTCGGGGCCGGACGATCCGACCATCGGCAGCCGCTCGGCGTCGTCGGATCCGGGTGTGGTGGGCGAGATGGTCACGGCCTCGCTGCGCGGGTACGCCGATGCCGGTATCGTCGCGGTGGCGAAGCACTTCCCCGGGCACGGTTCCGTTCCGGCGGACAGCCATGAAGAGCTACCCGTGCAGGAAGCGCCGTTGGCCCGGCTACGCGAGCATGACTTCGTCCCGTTTCAAGCTGCCGTGGACGACGGAGCGCCGGCGGTCATGGTGGGGCACATCGACGTTCAGGCCGTAGACCCCGGTGTCCCGTCGTCGCTGTCCGCGGACGTCGTCGACCTGCTCCGATCGGATCTCGGGTTCGACGGGCTGGTGGTCACCGACGCGCAGGACATGGCGGCGATCACGGAGGAGTACGGCGCCGGCGACGCGGCCGTCCGGGCACTGGAGGCCGGGGCGGACCTGGTCCTGATGCCCGCCGACGTGCGAGCGGCGCACGCGGCCATCGTGGACGCCGTCGACGATGGCCGGCTTGCCGAACGGGTAGTGGAACGGGCGGCGACGCGTGGAGTGGCGACCATGCTGCATCAGCAGGCGGGCGGCGACGCGCCAGGCGAGGACAGCATCGGTGCGCACGAGCAGTTGTCCTACCGCGCATCGTTGGAAGCGATCACGGTCGCGACGGGGCGCTGCGATGGACCGTACGTCGGGGACTCGATCCGGGTGGTCGGCGCCGAGGAGCAGGATCGCGCGCGGCTGACCGAGGCGGCTCAGGCGGCGGGACTCACGGTGAGCGACGATGGCGATGTGGTGCGGCTGCTCGGCGCGGGCGCCGACGGCAGTGGTGCCGGGGACGTCGTCGTCGCTCTCGATACCCCGTACGTGCTGGGACGGAGCGACGCGTCGACGAAGATCGCGCTCTACGGGCGGACCCCGGCGGCGTTCCGCGCGCTGGTCGACGTTCTGCGCGGAGCCGAGACGGCGCACGGGCGGTTGCCTACCGACGTCGACGGCGTCGACCAGCTCGGCTGCCCCAGCGCCCCACGCGGCACAGAGACCCCGTCCGCCCCGCCCGACGCCCCCTAACCCGAGCCCTAAATGATCATGTGAAGTAGGTTTTCGCCAGCACCCCCATGTCTGCAGGCATGGTAGTGCACGAAGAAACCTACTTCACATGATCATTTAGGCGTCGGTCGGTGGGTGTTATTGGCGGAGGGGGCGTTTCGGGAGTGCGCCGCCGGGCTGTTGGGCGGCGGCCACCGGCTCCGGCTGCGGATAGCGTTCACTGACGTGCTCGACGAGCCTGATGAGCACCTGCTTGCCGGAGTCTCGTTCGCGTGCGTCGAACAGTACGACGGGCGTTCCGTCGTCCAAGTCGAGCGCGCTGCTCACCTGATCAGGCTGGTACCGGCGCGATCCCTCGAAGCAGTTCACACCCACCACGAACGGGATGTCCCGGTGCTCGAAGTAGTCCACGGCCGGAAAACAGTCCGCCAGCCGGCGGGTGTCGGCCAGTACCACCGCGCCCAGTGCTCCCTGGGTCAGTTCGTCCCACATGAACCAGAAACGATCCTGGCCCGGCGTGCCGAACAGGTACAGGCACAGCCCGTCCCGGATGGTGATCCGGCCGAAGTCCATGGCGACGGTCGTCGTGGTCTTCTGTTCCACGCCGTTGATGTTGTCGACGGGCTGGCTCGCCCCGGTCAGCGCCTCCTCGGTGTGCAGGGGGCGGATCTCGCTGACGGAGCCGACCAAGGTGGTCTTCCCCACGCCGAACCCCCCGGCGACAAGGATCTTCAACGCCACCAGGGGATTAGCGCCGTTGGTAGCTGGCTTAGAGTGCACGGAGGCCATCGAGGACTTCCTTGAGAATATGGCTGTCGGGCAGCTGTGTGGGCTGGATCGGGCGGCTGACAGTGATGTACCCGGCGCCGATCAGGTCACCGAGCAGGACTCGCACCACGCCCAAGGGCAGGTTCGACTCCGACGCGATGTCCGTGACCGTCTGGGGCTGGCGCTGACAGATCCGTAGCAGGGTCAACTTCTCCGGGGAGAGCATCGGGTTGTCCGGCACCATCGGGCTGGCCTCGATGGTCGCCATCAGATCAAGCGCCGTTTCGCCGACACTCCTCGCACGTCCGGCCGTCATGGCGTAGAGACGCACGAGGGGTCCGGCCTCGTCGTCGTACCACTGTGGAGTCGAGTCAGTCATCTCAAGCGCTTCACTTCGGAGCTGAGGCGGAATCCAACTGATCCGGCCGCGACGGCACGTAAAGGTGCTCGTGGACCTGCTTGACCAATCTGGCCATCTCGTACGCGATGAGTCCGATGTCTGCGTTCGAGTCGCAGAAGACCGAGAGGCAGGAGCGATCCCCGGCGGCGACGACGAACAGGAAGCCACCTTCGAGTTCGACCATCGTCTGGACCACGCTTCCGGCCTCGAAATGCTGCGCGGTGCCCTTCGCCAGGCTGTGGAAGCCAGAGGCGATAGCCGCGAAGCGTTCCCGGTTCTCCCTGGTCAGCTGGCTCGACGCGCCGACCGGCAGGCCATCGCCCGACAGCACGACCGCGTGCCGGATCTGCGCCACGCGACCCACGAGTTCATCGAGCAGCCAGTTGAGCTCACCCGATGTCTGCGTCGGCTCGGTCATCAGTTTTCTCCCTTGTATGGTCACTGTTGATCCGTCTCAGACTGCCCGCGGAGCCACCCGTTCCGCAGCGCTGAGAGTGTCGCACGTGCCTCCTCGGGGGAACGAGAGAGGTTGACGTTATCGCTTCCGCCCGTGCCCGGCGGTGGTGGCGGCGGCGAGTTGCGCAGCTCGGGCCGGAGGCTGGCCTTCCGGACCCGTCGCGGCAGGTCATTCAACTCGCCGTCCGCCGCTTGCTGCGCAACCGGGCGTTGCGCCGCGTAACTGGGCTCGTGCGGGGGCTGATCCGGATGCGAGGCCGGAGCCGAACCAGGGCCCACGTCGCGCCCGCCGGGATCGGAAGGTCCGGACGGAACCGCATGGCCGGGCCGACCGGCGGGGCCTGGCTGGCCGGCGGGGCCCGGCTGACCGGCGCGGCCCGGCTTACCCCCGTAGTTGGGCTGACCAGCGGGGCCGGGCTGACCCGCGTAGTTGGGCTGGCCTGCATGGTTGGGTTGGCCCGCGTGGTTCGGCTGCATGGCCGGTTCGGCCGCATGGTCGGGCTCGTCCGGGTGCACCGGCTGGTCAGAGCCGTTGGTCCGCGGTGCGGGCAGGGCGCCGACGGCCGCGAGTTGCGTCTGCTCGATGGTGACCGTCGGCTCCGGGCCCTGCAGCCCTTCTGGCGTCGGCGCGGTCCGATCCAGCAGATGGTTCGGGATCAGCACGATGGCCGTCACCCCGCCGTACGGAGAGCGCTGCAGCGTCACCTCGATGTTGTGTCGCCGGGAGAGCCGGTTGACCACGAACAACCCGAGCTGGTCGGCTTCCAACAGGTCGACCTGGTCGGTCTCCCGGATCCTGCGGTTCGCGTCCTTCATCGCCTGCTTGCTCATGCCCAGGCCGCGGTCCTCGATCTCCAGCGCCAGACCGGTGCCGACCAGTTCACCGCGGACGGTCGCGTGCGTGTGCGGCGGGGAGAAGATGACGGCGTTCTCCACCAGCTCGGCGATCAGGTGCGTGAGGTCGGCGACGGCCGTGCCGGCGATCTTCACCTCGGGCACCGCCGTGACGTCGACCCGGGTGAAGTCCTCCACCTCGGCGACGGCCGCGCGGACCACGTCCATCATCGGCACCGGGTTGCGCCACCCGCGGGCCGGTGCCACACCAGAGAGAATGATCAGGCTCTCCGCTTGCCGGCGCATGCGGGTGGTGAGGTGATCCAGCCGGAACAGATCCTCCAGCTGGTCCGGGTCCTCGATCCGCCGCTCCATGCTGTCCAGCAGGGAGAGCTGCCGGTGCAGCAGCACCTGGCTGCGGCGGGCGAGGTAGACGTAAACACCGGAGATGCCCTTCAGGACGTCGGAACGCTCGATCGCCGCCTGTACCGCGGACCGGTGCAGCGCGTTGAGCGATTCCGCCACCTGGCTGATCTCGTCGTCGCGGAGCTGCACCACCGGAGCCTCGGTCTCGAGATCGACCTTCTTGCCCGAGTTCAGCTTGCGCAGGGTCGCGGGCAGCTTCCGGCGTGCGATGTCCATGGCGGAGTTGTGCAGGCCGGCGAGCTCGACGACGAGTCCACGACCGATCAGCACCGAGATCAGCAGCGACAGGATGACACCGACCAGACCGATGACGACCGCGATGCCTGCGGTGCCGAGGACGTCGTAGCCGAACAGGTTCGCGTCCTGCGCGGCGATCGTGGTGACGCGGGCCTCGCCGGCCGCGAGCTCGCGCTGCACGATGGCGGAGTCCGACGTCCACTCGTCCTGGGAGACCAGCCCGACGATCGTGTATCCGGCCTGGGAGAGCAGCAGCTCGTCTTGCATGGCCAGCAGGTCCTGGTACGCGTCGCTGTCCAGGATGTCGCGGTATGCCTGCTCGGCGGACGGGCGCGGGTCGTCGACCTCGGTCCAGAGCATCGCCCGGGAGTTCTGGATCGCGTCGGTCAGCGCCGAGAACTGTGCCTGGGTCATGACCTCGGCGTCGAAGGTGGAGAGCATCACGGCGTCCTGCTGGGCGACCATCTCACGCGCGAGCGAGAGCTCCAGCACGACGCGGGGGTCGAAGTCGACGCCGGGCGCGTCCATCTGGGTGAGGACGCCGGTGACGTCGAAGGCGTTGCCGACCGTCTCCGTGTACGCGTCGAAGGCGGCGATCCAGCTGACCTGGCCGTCGACGACGGACTGCCGGATGGTGGGTAGATAATCGGCGGTGGCCACCAGGGCCTCGATCCGGCCGGGCAGGCGTGGGTCGAGCTCGGCCGCGTCCGTGCTGCTGTCGGCGATCCCGGCGCGGAGGGCGTTGACGGCGGTGTCGGTCTCCTGGCCGGCGGCCTCCAGCGACTCGGCACCCTCGTCCGGCGCGGTCAGGTATCGTGCCGCCGCCACCCGCTCGGCCTGGACGGCCGTCACGTACTCGTTGATCGGCCGCAGCAGCGTGTCGTTGACGTCCTTCAGCTGTTGCAGCTCGGAGACGTTCTGCGCGGTGGTGACGGTGGCGAACCCCCACAGCGCCATCAGGGAGATGACCGGGACCATCAGCACCATGACGATCTTCGCGCGGATGGAGCGAGGCCCGCGCGAGCCGGACGGCTTCTCCCGCGCGGCCGCCGCACGGCGCGACGCGTGCCGGCCGGATCGCGGCGTCACATCGTCGTCGGAATCCGCCTCGTCACCGTCCGGGCCGGACCCGATCTGATCGAACTCGCCGGTGACCGCCGGGGCCTCTTCGGTCGGCTGATCTGCATCGCCACGGCCCCTGCCGTCGCCGGCACGCTGGTCGTACGCCTCGTCATGGCGTTCAGTCATAGGTTGCCTCGTTCAGTTGCTAGTTGGATCCTCGTCCCGGCGCGGCTGCTGGGGCGCCGGCGGCGACCCCTGTCTGCCGGATCGGGGAGAGGGCGACGAAAGCCGAGCTCAGGAACAGGAATGAACCGAATACAACAATGAACGGGAAGATGAACTCTTCCGCACTCGCGCCAGGAAGGACGGACGTCCCCGGGGTGATCTCGAGCTCGAGGCCGAAGAATCCGGTGTATTCCGCCGCGGTCGCGGCGAGCCCCAGCAGGATCGCCGCCAGCGCGGTGCCGCGGACGCTGCTCATCAGGAAGCCTGCGGCCAGCGCCAGGGTCGACACGCTGATGGCGATCACCACGGCGACCGCTATCGGCACGGGGTCGTAGCTCAACGTGCCGTGGATCTCGGTGGCGCGCATACCGACGACGTGCATCCCGGAGATGGCGAGTCCGATGGCCATGCCGCCGAGCAGCACACCTCGAGTCCGGGACGAGTCGCGGCCGACGACGAAGACACCTGCCGCGACGACGACGACGGCGACGAGCAGGCTGAGCAACGTCAGCGGGATGTCGAACCGCACCGGTGTCCCGTCGACGGCGAAGCCGAGGATCGCGATCAGGTGCATCGTCCAGATCCCGGCGCCTATCGCGACGGCGGCGGTGAGCAGCCATCGGACACCCGTCAGCCCGCGCGTCTCGACGGCTCGCACCAAGCAGCGAAAGCCCAGGCCAGCGCCGACGCACGCCATGACAAACGCGACAATGGCGGTCACGGGGCCGTATTGAAAGAAATCGTCCAGTTGCTCCACGCGTAGCCCTTTACCTCGCGAACCCCCGTGTTTTAGCCGGACACACTATGACAAATCCGCTCGTCACGATCAAGGTCTGGGTGTAAATCTTCGGTTCGCCGATGTGTGCTAGACAGGATCCCGGCGAGCGGGGGCGCTGGTCCACTGTGAGCAGGTGGTCCGTTTCGCAATCGGGAAGGTTTGGCTCGTTCGGCCGACGTTCGGCTGATGGTTGACACCGGAAGGGGGCGGCCCTAGGGTCGAGCATTCTGGGGTCAATTGGGACGTTTCTCGCGATTGCGAAATTTGGGTTTACCTGTGCCAACAAGGAGGTAAAGTGTCTCGTTCTGCGCGGTTACGGACAGCGCTCGCGGGCAGCGCTGCAGTGATGATGCTCGCTGCGGCGTGTGGGTCTGACGATGATTCGTCCGATGAGGACGCATCGACTCAGGAGGAGAACGGCGGCGCCGACGAGGGCGACGCCGAGGGGGAAGACGACAGCACCGACGACGGCGACGGCGAAGAGGGCGGCGATCTGCCCGCACTCCCGGAGCTGACCGAGGTCAACGTCGGGTATGTCTCGGCGGTGGACCAGATGGGCGTCGCCATCGCTCAGGATCTCGGTTTCTACGACGAACTCAATCTCGACGTGACGCTCGCCGACCCGTTCCCCACCGGCGTGGACGCACTGACCGCGCTCGACGCCGGCGACGTCGACTTCGTACAGGTCGGTACCCCGAGCATCAACGCGGTGCTGGAGGGGATGGACCTGGTCTACCTCGGGAACTACTCGGGAAGCTCCAGCCAGCTCGGCATCGACGAGACGATGGCCATGGTGGCCACCGCCGAGTCCGAGATCGACCCGGACGACCTGACCACGCTGGCCGGTAAGAGCGTCGGTGTGTCGATCGGATCGATCAACCACATGTACCTGCTGGGTCTCCTGGAGGAGAACGGCATGTCGGCGGATGATGTGGAGATCGTGAACACGCCTCCGCCGGAGATGGCAGTGGCGATGGAGACCGGCAGCCTGGACGCGGCGATCGCGTGGGACCCGTGGCCGATCACGATCCGGAACGACGTGGACGGCGTCTTCGAGGCGGTACGCGGTGGCGGCTACATCGCGTACATCGGTTACATCGTCTCTACCAGGGAGTACGCCGAGAGCAACCCGGAGACGGTGGAGGCGTTCCTGACGGCGCGTGCCGCAGCCGACCACTGGATGC
The DNA here is from genome assembly GCF_010550675.1 of Phytoactinopolyspora halotolerans. Taxonomy (GTDB): domain Bacteria; phylum Actinomycetota; class Actinomycetes; order Jiangellales; family Jiangellaceae; genus Phytoactinopolyspora; species Phytoactinopolyspora halotolerans. The sequence continues at coordinate 42,049 of NZ_JAAGOA010000018.1, forward strand.
GCGAGACCCCGGACGAGGCGGCCGAGGTCACCACGCGGTGGGTTCCGGACACCGAGATCGAGGTGGCCGAGGAAGCCATGCAGTACAACGTCATCCAGCTGGACCCGAGGTTCTCGGCCTGTAACTACCTGGCGCTGGACACCACCATCCAGCTGTTCAACGACATGGAAGCGATCGACGGCACGTACGACGTCAACGATCACTTCATGCCGGGACCGATCCTCAGCGTCATGGAGAGGAACCCGGAGCTCTTCGATGACCTGCCGGAGATCCCGCAGGAGGCGCAGATCACACCGGACTACACCTTCGTCCGTGGAGAAGCCGAGAGTGCTTGCCCGCAGGGCTGACCTCGTCTCGAGCCGGGCCGTCGTCGTAGGAGGACGGCCGTGACGGCGACGCCGGCGAGCCGACGGGGCGGTCACCTGCCCCGCCGGCTCTCGGCGGCCTTCTGGTTCGCCGTTCCGTTCGTGGCGCTGGCCGTGATCTGGGCGATCGCGGTCGAGCTGTCCGGGGTGGAACGGCGGATCTTTCCCCAGGTGACCGACGTCGCATCGGCGTTCGCGGAGATGTGGCGCTCCGGCGACCTGTTCACACACACCGGCGCCAGCCTGCGCCGGATGGGCCTCGGCGTGATCGCGGCGCTGCTGACCGGCATCCCGTTCGGTGTGCTGCTCGGTTCCAGCCGGGTGGCGGCGGCCTTCTTCGCACCGTTGCTGAGGTTCTCGGTGGCGCTGGCCGGAATCGCGTGGATACCGTTTGCCACGCTCTGGCTCGGCTACGGGGAACGCGCCGTCGTCTTCATCGTCTGGAACGCCATGTTCTTCGCTCTGGCGTACAACACGATGCTCGGTGTGCAACGCATCCCCACTCAGCTCATCCGCGCCGCGCGCAGCATGGGCACGCCGCGGCATCGGATGTTCGTCGAGGTGCTGCTGCCGGGGGCGTTGCCGAACATCGTCACCGGCCTTCGAGTCGGCCTCGGCTACGGCTGGCGCGGGCTGGTCGCGGCGGAGATCATCGCGGCCAGCGCCGGCCTCGGTTATTCGATCTTCCTGGCTCAGAAGTACTTCCGCACCGACATCATCATCGCCGGCATGATCATCATCGGGGCGTTGTGGCTGGTGATCGACCGCGCTCTGCTCGCGCCGCTGGAGCGCAGGACCGTCGAGCGGTGGGGCATGAAGGCGGTGAACCTGTAACTATGACGAACATCACACCGTCGACGTCCGGTGCCGGACAGCCGCATCCGAAACCCGGTCCGCCGAAGGCGCGGTTCAGGCCCTGGCTGGTGCGCATGGGCGAGAACCGGGTCGTGCGCACCTTCGGGCCGTTCGTGCCCGTGATCCTGCTGTGGTGGATCATCGCCGAGTTGGAGGTCTTCCCGTCGGCGTTCTTCGTCGGCCCGGGTACCGTCTTCGAGAAGTTCGATGAACTGATCGCGAAGGGGATCCTCCCTGCGTATCTGGGCGACTCGCTGGAACGGCTCTTCTACGGTGTCCTCTTCGGCATGCTGATCGGCGTCCCGGCCGGGTTCATCGTCGCCATGTCGGCCTGGGCGAGGAAACTCACCTGGCCGTTGCTGATGTTCTTCCAGGCCATCGCCGACATCGCCTGGCTGCCGATCGTGATCGTCTGGTTCGGTTTCAGCCTGACCGCGGTCACGTTCGTGATCGTCTACACCATCGTCTTCCCGTTGATGATCAGCATCGTGTCCGGCGTCGAACAGGTACCGCGAGATGTCGTACGTGCGGCCCGCAGCCTCGGTGCCGGGCGGCTGCAGGTGTTCACCGAGGTGATCTTGCCGGGGGCGCTGCCCGCCGTGGCCACCGGCATCCGCACCGGCCTCGGCTACGGCTGGCGGGCGCTGATCGCGGCGGAGATCATCGTGGGAACCAGCGGCGTAGGGTTCCTCATGTTCGATTCCCGCAGAGCGCAGGAGGTGACCGGCGTGTTCGTCGGGATGATCGTGCTGGGCGTGTTGTGGTTCGCCCTGGATGCCCTGGTCCTGGCGCCGTTCGAACGACGCACCATCGAGCGCTGGGGCATGATCCGGACCGCGGAGGCAGGCCGATGAGGACACTCGAGATCAGCAACCTGCACAAGGAGTTCGTCGACGCCTACACCGGGCAGACCGTGGTCGCGGTCGGCGACGTGTCCTTCAGCATCGAGCAGGGCGAGTTCGTTTCGGTGCTGGGTCCGAGCGGTTGCGGGAAGACCACCGTGCTCAACATCGTCGCGGGGTTCGACACACAGACCAGCGGGAGCGTGCTGGTCGGCGGGAAGCAGGTGGACGGGCCGTCGCCGGAGCGTGGCGTCGTCTTCCAGAGCTTCGCGCTGTTCCCGTGGAAGACGGTGCTGGGCAACGTCACCTTCGGACTGCGCATGCGCGGCGTCCCACGCGCCGACCGGGAGGCCGTCGCACACCAGTACCTGGAGTTGGTCGGCCTGCAGGGGTTCGAGGCCAAGTACCCGCACGAACTGTCCGGGGGCATGCAGCAGCGGCTCGGCGTCGCACGCGTGCTGGCCAACGAGCCCGAGGTCATGCTCATGGACGAGCCGTTCGCGAGCGTGGACGCGCAGACCCGTCGCAAGCTCCAGGAGGAGCTCACCGGCATCTTCGAGACGAAGCGGCCGACTGTCTTCTTCGTCACCCACGACGTGGACGAGGCGGTGTTCCTGGCCGATCGCGTGGTCGTTCTCAGCTCCCGGCCCAGTCAGGTGGCCGAGATCGTGACGGTTCCTTTGGAGCGCCCACGGCATTGGCGTTCGGCCCTCGACAACCCCGACTTCCGGCACACCGTCACCTACCTCACGGATCTGCTCGCCGCAGGGGAGCCGAACGCCGACGAGTCCGAGGACGCTCCCGAGACGTCGGCGGCCGCCGGAGCCGTAGGTGAGGGCTGAGGCGCACATGCATCGCTGCGCGATGGACGTGGAGCCGCCGAGGATGGCCGCGACGACGATGGGCGCGGCGATGAGCGCGGCGACGGTGGAGGTGCCATGGTGATGCTGCTGGCGCGGATCGGTCGCACGTTGATCGGCACCATCGGCGGTCGAACCCTGATCGGACTGATCGTGCTGATCGTCGGTTACCAGGTGTGGCTCACGGCCAGCGCGGGCGGGAAGATCGCCGACGGGGTCACGGACGAGCCGGACCGGCGCGGCCAGTACTCCATCGACGTCGAACTCGGCTTCCCGCCGGAGCGGTTCCACATCCTCGAGATGCAGAGCTACGGCCGGATCCGCGGCACCACCGAGAACGTCATCCACCTGAACGGTGTCATGGAGGACGAGATCGACGCCATCGCCCGCAAGTACTGGGTCGAGGAGATCCGCCCCGGCGAGGACTCGGTCTCGCTCTCCGACATCCTCGGCGGCGACTGACCATGATCATGAACACTTACCGTTCACATAGCACGGTAAGTGTTCATGATCATGGGTGTGGCGCCGCGCAGGCGTTCAGGGCGGTGCGAGTCAGGGTCTGTACGCCGACGCCGAGCGCGCGTTCGTCGATGTCGAAGCTGCCCTGGTGGATGTCGTGCATCTCACCGTCGGAGTGGACGCCGAGCCGGGCCATGGCCAGCGGTGCATGCTCGCCGTACCAGGCGAAGTCCTCGCCGCCCATGCTCGTGTTGGTCCGGGCCACGGCGTCCGCGCCAAGTTCAGACGTGACAGCGTCGCGCATCAGCTGCACGCACGTGTCGTCGTTGATCACCGGCGGGACTCCGCGCTCGTAGTTCACCTCGACGGTGGCGCCACAGGCGGCCGCGACGTCGGAGACGATGGAGTGGAAGTTCTTCTCCGCCTCCGCCCACGCGGCGTGGTCCAAGACCCGCAACGTGCCCTTGAGCACGCCTTCCCCGGGGATCGCGTTCGGTGCGTCGCCGGCCTGGATGGCGCCCCACGTCAGCAGCAGCCGAGCGCGCACGTCTGCGCGGCGCGCCAGCAGCGTGGGCGTGTCCACGGCGATCCGGGCGAGCGCGTCCACCACGTCGACGGTCAGATGCGGGCGGGCGGTGTGGCCGCCCGGGCCGAGCACGCGCACGTCGATCAGATCGCAGGCCGCGGTGATCGGGCCCAGCTTGATCCCCACCTGACCGACTTTCAGCCGGGGATCGCAGTGCAGGGCGAACACGCGGTCGACGCCGTCCATCTCCCCGGCGGCGATCACCTCGCGCGCGCCGCCCATCTTCTCCTCGGCCGGTTGGAAGATCACCCGTACCCGCCCCGGCAGATCCGGGGCGTCGGCCAGGGCCAGCGCCGTCCCGAGGGCGATCGTGGTGTGCGCGTCGTGCCCGCAGGCGTGGCACACGCCGTCGACGGTGGACCGGTACGGCACGTCCTTGAGATCGGCGAGCGGCAGTGCGTCCATGTCCGCCCGTACGGCGACGGTGCGCGGCCCGGAGCCGACGTCCACCACCAGGCCGGTGCCACGCGGCAGCACACGCGGCTGCAGCCCGGCCTTGATCAGCCGCTCGCGGACCAGGTCTGTCGTCGCGTGTTCGTTGAATCCGAGCTCGGGGTACGCGTGGATCTGGCGGCGCACGGCTACCAGTTCGTCATGATGAGAACGCACCCAGCTCGCGAGCCAGTTGTCGGTCACGTATGTATGCCTCGTTGTCCTGCCGGTGAGGTGCCCCCACGGCGCTCAGGCCAGCGCGTCTCGCCCGAGGTCGCTTGTGGCGTACCGCGGAAACGGGACCTGCGCCGGCCGCGGCTGCCCGTCAGACGGCACGATCAGTCCAGTGGTCATCTCTTCGAGGAGGCTGTCGACGACCTTGGTCAGGTCTCCGTCGTTGGCCTCCGCTATCGCTCGTTGGCGCTGATAGCTCGCGCCGATCCGCAACAGGTGCTCGACCCGCGCGAGCTCATCAGCGCAGCCGAGTCTACGCGCAATCGGCGCAAGATCGTCGGTCAAATCGAGAATCGCTTGCCGCAGCGGGACAGTGCTGCCGGTTTCGTCGATGATGATCTCGGCGTCGACGCCGAAGCGGGCCGCCCGCCACTTGTTCTCCCGCACCACCCAGCTCTGCGGATTGGGCAGCGTGTAGCCGCGGTCGAGTTCGTGATCGAGCCGGTGGACCAGGCATTGTGCCAGGGCGGCGATGATGGTCACCTCGTCCAGGGTCGGCGAACCGTCGCAGACGCGGAGCTCGACGGTGCCGAAGTCGGGGTGCGGCCGGACGTCCCACCACACCTCCCGGACCGATTCGACGGTCTGTGCGGAGATCAGCGTCTGCATGAAGCTCTCGAACTGGTCCCAGCCGGAGAGCTGGTACGGCAGGCCCGCTGTCGGCAGCGTCTCGAAGACCTTGCTCCGCGACGACGCGAGCCCGGTATCGTGCCCGACCCAGTACGGCGACGATGCGGACAGCGCCAGGAAATGCGGCAGGTAGAAGGTGAGCGCGTTGACGATGGGGATCGCCTTCTGTGGCGACCGGATACCGACATGGACGTGTACGCCGAAGATCTGCAGCCTGCGGGCGAGCCATTGCAGCTGCTCGACGAGTTGCCGATAACGCGGCTTCGGGGTGATGTCCTGGGTGGCCCAGCTGGTGACCGGATGAGTTCCGGCGCAGATGACGCCGAGCCCGCGCCGGGCGGCTGCCCGGCTGACCGTGTCGACGGTCTCGGCCAGATCGGCCCGCGCCTCGGCGACATCGGCGCAGACGCCCGTGATCACCTCGATGGTGGACTGGAAGAGTTCGTGTTTGGCTTTGGGGTGCTCGTCAGCGTCCGCCGGGCAGATGTCCGCGAGGATCTCCACGGCTCCGGAGGTCAGCTCACGGCTCTCCGGATCGATCAGCTGCAGTTCCCACTCGACGCCCAGACTTGCTCGATCTGACGGCGTAAATGGGATCCCCATCTTTGGAGTGTGACATGGAGAAAGGGATCATGGAATAGCAAACCGGAAAGATCACCCGACGTAGTTCTCCGACAGTGCGGTCGCGTAAGCGGTCGACTCGACGACGTTGTTCAGCTGGGCGATCTGCAGCCGGAGCTCGTACGGGTCGTCGCCGAACCGATGCAGCATCGACGTCATCCACCAGGAGAAATGTTGTGCCCGCCAGACTCGTCGCAGCGCATCGCGGCTGTAGTGGTGCAGCGGCTCGTCGTCGCCGTGATTGAACCAGGCATCCAGTGCGCGGGCCATGATCCAGACGTCGTTCACCGCGAGGTTGAGCCCTTTCGCCCCGGTGGGCGGGACGATGTGCACGGCATCACCGGCCAGTAGCAGCCGCCCGTACTGCATGGGTTCGGTGACGAAGCTGCGCATTCCGGTGATGCCCTTATCGAAGATGGGGCCCTCGTTCGGACGCCAGTCCGAGCCGGCCAGCCGGAATCGGGTGGCGAGTTCGGACCAGATCCGCTCGTCCGGCCACGCAGCGATGTCTTCGTCGGCGGACACCTGCAGGTAGAGCCGGGAGACATGGTCCGAGCGCATGCTGTAGAGGGCGAAGCCCTCGTCGTGCAGGCAGTAGATCAGCTCGTCGATGGCGGGCTTCGCCTCGGCCAGGATGCCCAGCCATCCGAACGGATATTCGCGCTCGTAGACGGTGAGTTCACCGGCCGGCACGGACGGCCGGCACACGCCGTGGAAGCCGTCGCAGCCGGCGATCACGTCGCAGCTCAGCTCCTGCTCGGTGGCACCGTGCCGGAATCTGATGGTGGGGCGGTCACCGGTGAGACCGTCGATCCGGACGTCGGCGACCTCGAATCGGATGTCCGCACCGTCATCGAGCCTCCGCGCCACCAGGTCCTTGACGACCTCCTGCTGCCCGTAGACGGTGATAGCGCGGCCGGTCAGCTCGGTCATCGGAATCCGATGGGGCTCGCCGTCGAAGCGGAGCTCGATGCCCTCGTGGCGCTTGCCCTCCGCGTCCATCCGGGCGCTCACCCCCGCCTCGCGGAGGATGTCGACGGTGCCCTGTTCGAGTACGCCGGCGCGCACCCGATGCTCGATGTGGTCGCGGGTACGCGCCTCCAGCACCACCGACGAGATGCCGTGCAGATGGAGCAGGTGGGAGAGGAGCAGTCCTGCGGGACCCGCGCCGACGATGCCGACGTGTGTATGCATAGACCGACGGTAGCGCCGCCGTGTGTTCGAATCAAGAACGAAAGTGCGCTATACGTACGACGATCGGTGAAGCGACGCGGGTGAGTTGACGCGCACGTGGTCTCCGTCTATGTTCGTTCAGAGAACGGGCGTACGAATAACGAACAATGGGAGCGGCCGTGGCTGAAGTGGTGGCGTTGGGCGAGGCCGTCGCGTCGGCGGTGCACGACGGCGACACGGTGGCCCTGGAGGGCTTCACACACCTGATTCCGGTCGCGGCCGGCCAGGAGATCATCCGACAGGGCCGACGGGACCTCACCCTGGTGCGGATGACCCCGGATATCGTCTATGACCAGCTCATCGGTGCCGGGTGTGCACGCAAGCTGGTCTTCTCGTGGGGCGGCAACCCGGGTGTCGGCTCGTTGCACCGGTTCCGGGATGCCGTCGAAAACGCCTGGCCGGTGCCGCTGGAGCTGGAAGAGCACAGCCACGCCGGCATGGCCAACCGCTACGTGGCGGGTGCGTCCGGGCTGCCGTTCGCGGTCTTGCGAGGGTATGCCGGCACGGACCTTCCCACAGTGACCGGCACCATCACACACATCACCTGCCCGTTCACGTCCGAGCGGCTGGCGGCGGTGCCGGCGCTCAACCCGGACGTGGCGGTCATCCACGCCCAGCGCGCCGATCGTGCCGGAAACGTGCAGATGTGGGGGCTCGTCGGGGTGCAGAAGGAAGCCGTCCTGGCGTCGGCCCGCAGCATCGTCACGGTCGAAGAGGTCGTCGACGAGCTCAGCCCCGTCCCGGGAGAGCTGGTACTGCCGTCGTGGGCCGTCACCTATGTCGCCGAGGTCCCGGGCGGGGCGCATCCGTCGTACGCGCAGGGATACTCGGATCGGGACAACGCGTACTACCAGGAGTGGGACGCCATCAGCCGGGACCGGGACACGTTCGAGGCCTGGATAGGCCGGGAGGTGCGGGTATGACGGGCACGGACACCACCTACAGCACGGACGAGATGATGTCCGTCGCCGCTGCGCGGGCGTTGCGCGACGGCGCGTCGTGCTTCGTCGGTATCGGCCTGCCCTCCACCGCGGCGAACCTCGCGCGCCGCACCCGCGCGCCCAACCTGAACCTGATCTACGAGGCCGGCGCGCTCGGTGCCAAACCGGATCGGCTGCCACTGTCCATCGGTGACGGCGTCCTCGGTGAGACGGCGGACGCCGTCGTCAGCGTGCCGGAGGTGTTCAACTACTGGCTGCAGCCGGGGCGGATCGACGTGGGGTTCCTCGGCGCGGCGCAGCTGGACCGATTCGCCAACATCAACACCACGGTCATCGGCGAGTACGGCAACCCCAAGGTGCGGCTGCCCGGGGCGGGCGGCGCGCCGGAGATCGCGGCCTCGTGCCGGGAGGTGTTCGTCGTCGTGCGGCAGAGCCGGCGCAGCTTCGTGGAGAAGGTCGACTTCGTGACGTCCGTGGGACACGGCCGGGACGGCGCCGAACGGGCCCGCCTCGGCCTTCCCGGCGCAGGCCCGACCCTGGTCGTCACCGACCTCGGCATGTTGCGGCCCGACCCGGAGACGAAGGAGTTGGTGCTGACCGGCGTCCATCCGGGCGTGGAGGTTGAGCAGGTGCGGGAGGCGACCGGCTGGGAGCTGCGCGTCTCGCCGGACCTGGAGACCACACCGCCGCCGACGGACGTGGAGCTGCGTACGCTCCGGGCGTTGCAGTCCACCATCGGCACGAACGCGGGGAGATAGGCATGCGTCGCACGCGTCGTCGGCCGGAACGCCCGGCGATGGGATGCGGGTTTGGTGCGCCAGGACGCACCAAACCCGCATCCCATCGGGGACGCTGTGCGAACGTGGAGGGTCATCGGGCGAGGGAGATACGGTGAACGACGCGTACATCCTGGATGCGGTGCGTACACCGTTCGGCCGGTACGGCAAAGGGCTGGCCGACGTCCGCCCGGACGATCTGGCCGCGCACGTGCTGCGTACGGTCGGCGTGCGGACGGGTCTGGATCCGGCCGACGTCGACGACGTCGTGTTCGGTGCGGCCAACCAGGCGGGCGAGGACAACCGGAACGTGGGCCGGATGGCGGCGCTGCTGGCCGGCTGGCCCACCACCGTGCCGGGCACCACGGTGAACCGGCTCTGCGGATCGAGCCTGGATGCGGCGATGCAGGCATCCCGGATGATCATGGTCGGCGACGCGTCGCTCGTCGTCGTCGGCGGCGTGGAGTCGATGAGCCGGGCGCCGTGGGTGCTGCCCAAGCCGTCGAAGGCCTTCCCGGCCGGGGCGGAGACGCTGCACTCGACCACCCTCGGGTGGCGGTTGACGAATCCGGCGATGCCGAAGGAATGGACGGTCTCGCTCGGCGAGAGTACCGAGATCCTCGCCGAGCGATACGGCATCGGCCGCGACGAGCAGGACCGGTTCGCGCTCCGCAGCCACCAGCTCGCCGACGCCGCCTGGAACGCCGGCTTCTACGACACCCATGTGACGCCGGTGCCCGGCACCGACCTCGTCCGGGACGAGGGCATCCGCACCGACACGTCGCTGGAGAAGCTGGCCAAGCTGGCGCCCGCGTTCCGGCCGGATGGCACCGTGACCGCCGGCAACGCGTCGCCGCTGAACGACGGTGCGTCGGCGCTGCTGCTCGGCGACCAGACCGCGGCCGACCGGCTCGGAGCGACGCCGCTGGCGCGGATCGCGGCGCGCGGTGCCGCCGGTGTCGATCCGGACGTGTTCGGCATCGGCCCGGTGCGGGCAGCCGAGACCGCGCTGAAGCGGGCCGGGATCGGCTGGGCGGACCTCGGCGTCGTCGAGCTGAACGAGGCCTACGCCGCCCAATCCCTCGCCTGCCTGGCCGAGTGGCCGGAGCTGGACCCCGAGATCGTCAACGTCAACGGCGGCGCGATCGCCATCGGCCATCCGCTCGGCGCCTCCGGCGGCCGGATCCTCGCCCAGCTCGCCCATGAGCTGCGCCGGCGGGGAGGCGGCTGGGGATTGGCGGTGCTGTGCATCGGCGTGGGCCAAGGACTCGCCGTCGTCCTAGAGGCATGAAGCATGAGGCATGAGGAATGAGGCATGACGTGGAACGCGGGCGGACCGCGGACGGACGCCGACAGACCGCAGATAGACACCGCAGACGGACCGTACACAGATCGCAGACAGACCGCCGGCAACACTGATACCGCGAAGGGCCTGACGACATGACCGGACTGGACGACATCCGCGCCCCGGGCGCCGTGACCCGCGGCGGACTGGTGCTCCCGCATTATCCGATCCCGAAGGACGTCCACCCGTCGCTCGACTCACCGGAGTACCGGTCCACCGCGCTGCGGCATCCGACGCAGCCGTTGCAGCTCATGCCGCAGCGGCTGACCGAGGTGACCGGGCCGCTGCTCGGCGAGGAACGGGTCGGCGAACTCGACCACGACCTCACCCGTCAGCACGACGGCGAGCCGCAGGGGCAGCGGATCATCGTGCACGGCCGGGTCCTGGAGGAGGACGGACGGCCGGTGCCGAACACGCTGGTGGAGGTCTGGCAGGCCAACGCGGCCGGCCGGTACCGCCACACCGGCGACAACTGGCCGGCGCCGCTGGATCCGAACTTCACCGGAGTGGGCCGCTGCATGACCGACGCCGACGGCCACTACCGGTTCGTGACGGTCAAGCCGGGCATCTATCCGTGGCGCAACCATGACAACGCGTGGCGCCCCTCGCACATCCACTTCTCCCTGTTCGGCCGCGCGTTCACCCAGCGGCTGATCACCCAGATGTACTTTCCCGACGATCCGCTGTTCTTCCAGGACCCGATGTGGAACTCGGTGCGCGACGAGAACGCGCGGCAGCGGATGCTGTGCCACTACGACCACAGTGCCACGGAGGCGGAGTGGGCCTTGGGGTTCCGCTTCGACATCGTCCTGCGCGGTCCGCAGGCCAGCGTCTTCGAAGAGGAGGACGACGACGATGAGTGATCAGAACGCGGCGGTGGGCGCGGGCGGCCGGTTGGGCGTCACCCCGTCCCAGACCGTCGGGCCGTTCTTGCACATCGGCCTGCCCTGGCCGGACGGACCGTATGTGGTGCCGGAGGGCACGGCGGGGGCGGTGTGGATCACCGGCACCGTGTACGACGGCGCCGGGCAACCGGTGCCGGACGCCGTGGTCGAGACCTGGCAGGCGGACCCCGACGGCCGATTCGACCACCCGGACGATCCGCGCGGCGCGGCGAAGCCGTCGATACCGGGGTTCCGCGGTTTCGCGCGCTGCGACACCGACGCGGACGGGCGGTACCGGGTGCTGACGGTGAAACCCGGTCCGTTGCCGTGCCCGGACGGCGGGACGGAGGCGCCGCACCTGGACGTCACCGTGCTGGCGCGTGGCCTGCTCGACCGGGTGGTGACCCGGATCTACTTCCCGGACGAGGACGCCGCCAACGCGGCGGATCCGGTGATGTCCGCGGTTCCGCCGGATCGGCGTGGCACGCTGGTGGCGGAGCCGGACGGCGACGGCGGGCTCCGGTTCGACATCCGGCTCCAGGGCGACGGGGAGACGATCTTCTTCGAGGTCTGACGAGCCGGACTGCCCGTGATCATCGACCGATCGACCGTCTCTGACCGGTCCAACGGTTGGTGATCACGGGAGGAGGAGGTGAGATGGCGGGGCTGCTGGAGGCGCTGGACGGCGACCCGGCGGTCGACCGCGAGGTCGGCGACGGGGCGCTGGTGCGCGCGCTGCTCGACGTCGAGGCCGCGCTGGCTCGTGCGCTCGCCCGGGCCGGGCTGGTCTCCGACGACGCCGCGGCGGCCGTCGCGGAGGCGGCGTCGACACTGGACGTGGACGCCGAGGAGTTGGGCCGACGAGCGGTCGCGGCGGGCAACCCCGTGGTTCCGCTCGTGCGAGACCTCGCCGCGGCCGTGCCGGAGCATGCCCAAGACGCCGTCCATCGAGGAGCCACCAGCCAAGACATCCTCGACACCGCCTTGCAGCTGCTGGCGAGGCGGGCATTGGAGCCAGTGCTGCAGTACCTGCGCGCGGCCGGCGACGCCGCTGCTCGCCTCGCCAGGGATCACCGGCGGACGGTGATGGTCGCGCGCACGCTCGGCCAACCGGCACAACCGACGACGTTCGGCCTGCGGGCAGCGAACTGGCTGGCCGGTCTGGACGCGGCGAACGCTGAGCTGACGAGGATCCGGGACGAGGTGCTCGCGGTTCAGCTCGGTGGCGCCGCCGGCACCCTGGCCGGATACGACGCCGGGCCCGCAGACGGGCGGGGGAGCGAGCCGCTGGCCGCCGGGGTGCAGGTGATGGCACATCTGGCCGACGAGCTGGGACTGGCGGACCCCGGGGTGCCGTGGCACACCGAACGATCGCGGGTGCAGACTCTCGGTTCGGCGCTCGGCGTCGCCGTCGCCGCGTGCGGCAAGGTGGCCACCGACGTCATCCTGCAGTCGCAGGGCGAGATCGCAGAGGTCGCGGAGGGAGCGCCGGGCGGTTCCTCGGCCATGCCGCATAAGCGCAACCCGGTCGCCTCCGTGCTGGTCGTGGCGGCGGCCCGGCGGAGCCCGGGACTGGTCGGCACGCTGCTCGCCAGCGGGTTGCACGAACAGGACCGCGCCACCGGTTCCTGGCACGCCGAATGGGCTCCGTTGCGTGAGTTGCTCCGGCTGTCCGGCGGCGCCGCGGCGCATACCGCGTCGGTGCTGGACGGCTTGGACGTGGACCCGGTGGTGATGCGTCGCAACCTCGATGCCGCGGCTCCCGGCGTCTTCTCTGAGTCGCTGGCCGCCCCGCTGATTCCGGTGCTCGGCCGGGCCGCGGCACAGGACGCGGTGCGCGCGGCGCTGGACGAGGCGCCTGGCGGCGGCCTCGAGCTGGTGGCGGTCCTCCGTCACGACCCGGCCGTCGCCGACGCCGTCGACGAGGGCGAACTGGCCGCCCGGCTCGATCCTGTACACGCACTGGGTGCGGCCGATGCCGTCATCGACCGGCACCTTCGCGCCCATGATCGTCAACGGGTGGTCGCACCATGACCGGGCCGATGGTTGATGATCACGGCGTCGGACGTCGGGAGCGGCATCGGCTCGGGTACGACATTCATGGACCGGCGGACGCGCCGGTAGTGGTGCTGGGCAGCTCGCTGGGAACCACGCGTGCCATGTGGGATCCGCAGCTGGACGCCCTGAGCGCGTCGTTCCGGGTGATCCGTTACGACCATCTGGGACACGGCGCGTCCGAGGTGCCGCCGGGGCCGTACTCGATCGAAGGGTTGGCGGCGGACCTGATAGGCCTGCTGGACGAGCTCGGTGTGCGCCGGGCCCATCTCGGCGGCCTCTCGCTCGGTGGCATGGTCGCGCTGCAGGCCGCGGCCGCCTTTCCGGAGCGCGTCGACCGGTTGGCCGTGATCTGCTCCTCGGCACACCTGCCCCCGGCGGACGGGTGGCGCGAGCGCGCGGCGACCGTCCGCGACGGCGGGATGGCGGCGGTGGCGGACCGCGTCGTCGCGCGCTGGTTCACGTCGGCGTTCGCGGAGACAGCCGCGGCGAAGGCGCTCTACGACGACCTGCTGCGGACACCGGCGGAAGGATATGCGGGCTGTTGCGAGGCGATCGCCGCGATGGATCTGCGGCCGGTGCTGTCCCAGGTACGCAGCCCGACGCTCGTCGTCGCCGGCGAGCAGGATCCGGCGACGCCGATCGAGCACGCGCGGACCGTCGCCGACGGGGTGGCTCAGGGCGGTGCACCGGTCCGGGTGGAGACGGTCCGGCCGGCAGCACATCTCGGTAGTGTGGAACGTCCGGAGGAGGTCAGCGGGCTGCTCCTGGACCACCTGCGGACCTCTGCCGGTGAATCGGCTTAGGCCGCAGCCTTGCGATCGTGCGGTGCGAACGGCGTGCAACGCGGCGCGGAGACGGGAAGAACGGGGTGAGAGCGTGACCGACGACGAACGCTACGACGGGGGCATGGCGGTACGGCGAGCGGTGCTCGGCGACGAGCATGTCGACCGCGCCGGCGCGCGCACCACTGACTTCACCGCCGACTTCCAGAACCTGATCACTCGTTACGCCTGGGGCGACATCTGGTCTCGGCCCGGCCTGGATCGTCGTACGCGTAGCTGCATCACCCTGGCGATGCTGGCCACGCTCCACCACGACCAGGAGCTGGGCATGCATGTACGCGCCGCGTTGCGGAACGGACTGACGGCGGACGAGATCAAGGAGATCCTGTTGCAGGTGGCGGTCTATGCTGGCGTCCCGGCCGCGAACCGTGCATTCGCGGCCGCGCAGCAGGTCTTGAGCGAGGAAGGGCTGAGCTGATGCGTGCAGGAGGCTTCGTCCCGCCACGGCCAGTAGCGTGGTCGGCATGAACGAGGAGCGGGGCGCCGACTTCGTCCAGTCCCTGGAACGAGGGCTCGCGGTCATCCGGGCGTTCGACGCCGACCACCCGCAACTCACGCTCAGCGACGTCGCGAGAGCGACCGGGCTGACGCGGGCGGCCGCGCGACGATTCCTGCATACGCTCGTGGAGCTCGGCTACGTCGGCACCGACGGTCGGCTGTTCTCCCTCCGCCCACGCATCCTGGAGCTGGGCTACGCGTACCTGTCCAGCCTGTCGCTGCCGGAACTGGCCATGCCCTCGATGGAGCGGCTGGTGGAGCGGATCCGGGAGTCCTGCTCGATGGCGGTGCTCGACGGCGACGACGTCGTCTACGTCGCCCGGGTCCCGACCAAACGGATCATGAGCGTGGTGATCAGCGTGGGCACCCGGTTCCCCGCCTACGCCACCTCGATGGGGCGGGTTCTGCTCAGCCACCAGGATCCGGCCCGTCTCGACGACTACCTGTCCCGGGTCAAGCTGGACCCGCTCACGCCGAAGACCATCACGGATCGGGAGGAACTGCGTGCGGTGCTCGATCGGGTGCGTACCGACGGCTATTGCCTGGTCGACGAGGAGCTGGAGGAGGGCCTGCGCTCGATGGCGGTGCCGGTTCGGGACCGGGACGGACACGTCGTGGCCGCATTGAACGTGTCCGCGCACACCAGCCGCGGCTCGGCCAGCGCGATCCGTCGTGACCTGCTGCCACCGCTGCGGGAGACCGCGGAGGCGATCTCGGCCGACATCGCCCGCGCCCATCATCCGTGACCGGCTCACGCTCAACTGCGGCGCTCGGCGTCGAAGCCGGAGAGCAGGTGCGACAGCAGCTGGGCGGGCGCGTCTTCCTGCAGCAGGTGACCCGCGTCGTCCACCCAGTGCAGTTCGGCGTGGGGAATCCGTTCGTGTAGCCACGTGCCGTATTCCGGGGGCAGTATGCGATCCTCGCGGCCCCAGAGGACCTTCACCGGCACCTCGATACGCGGGAGCCGGGCCTCGTACGGCGCAGTGTCGGACTCGGAGAGCTGCCGATACTGCCGATAGTAGGCGGCTTGCCCGTGGGGACCGCGCCACGGGGCCAGATGCGCTGTGAGTACGTCGGGCCGGAACCCGAGGTGAGTGGCGTTGTTGAGGTGACTGACCACAAGTGACTCGTGGGCGTAGTCGGGCAGGTGATCGAAGGCCCCGGGGTGGTCGCGGATGAGCTTGAACAGGCCACGTTCCCATGCGCCCCCACTGACCGCGTCGAAGATGGTGAGATCGCGGTAGGCGGCGCCCTCGAGAAGCATGGCTCGCAAGGCGATGGCGCCGCCGATGTCATTGGCGACCACACTGGGGCTGCCGATGTCCCAATGTGCGAGAAGATCCACGAACCGGCGTGTCTGCGCGGCCAACGTGAGGTCTTGGCCTTCGCGCTGATCGGACTGCCCGTAGCCGAGGAGGTCGAAGACGAAGACGGTGCGGGTGAGCGCGAGCGCCGGCGCGATGTCGCGCCACAGATACGAGGAGTACGGCGTGCCGTGCACCAAAACGATCGGGTCCAGCGAGCCGCCGAGCCGAGCCCAACGTATGACTCCGCCATCCGTCCCAAACTCTTCGGGCAATATCCAGGTCACCGTAGTTCCTTTCGCCTGCACGGCAGGTGAGCGGGGCACTCCTCGCCGATCAGGTACCCCCGGCGGCCCCGCATGACACTGTCGGTGTGGGCGTCCGGTCATGGGTAGGCACTAGCGCGGTATGGGACTGTCCGGACGTCGGCGGGCCGACGGCGAACCGAGCGCGCGGGAGATGCCGCGGGCTGCGGTACGGACGGCCGGGGCCAGCGCGACCGGGTCAGCGTCGTCGGCGTGTACGACGACGGAGAGCGCCGCGACCACCCCGTCGTCGGCACCCAGAATCGGCGCGGCCACCGAGACGGCGTCCATGGTGACCTGGCGATCGCTGACCGCGATTCCGGTCCGGCGCACGTCGGCGAGGACGCGGCGCAGCATCTCCGGGTCGGCGATGGTCTTCTCCGTCCAGCTCTCCAGCGGGCTGGCGAGGATCTGTTCCTGCACGTCGTGCGGGGCGAACGCGAGCAGGACGAGTCCCACGCCGGTGGCGTGCAGCGCGAACCGTCCGCCCACCCGGGTGCGGACGGGCACGGCGTGCCGGCCGGTGAGCCGTTCCACGAAGACCAGTTCCACGTTCTCCCGGACAGCCAGCTGCACGTTCTCCTGGGTCACACCGTAGAGATCCTCCATGTAGGGCAGTGCCACCTCGCGCAGTCCCAATCCGCGCGGAGCCAGTGCGGCGACCTCCCATAGGTGCAATCCGATGTGGTACCGGCCGTCGTCGTTCCGTTCCAGCGCACCCCAAGCGGTGAGGTCTTTCACGATGCGGTGGGTCGTGGTGAGGGGGAGACCGCTGCGGCTGCTGATGTCGGAGAGGGTGAGTGCGGGATGCTCCGGCGAGAACGCGTCGAGGACGTCGAGCGTCTTGCTGACCAGCGACCGCGGCGGACGCGTGTTCCTACTCCCCATGCCGCGTGAACTCCCTCGTCGCGTATCCGATCGCCTCAGGTTACCGGGGCATGGCGGAGCGGCCGCAGGTTGCCGGTGCGCTGCGGGCCGGCCCGCGGTTACCGGGGCGTCGCGGTGCGGCTGCGGTCTTCGAGCGGCATCCAGGACAGCGACGCGTCGGCGAGCCGGCGGGCCGGACGGTCGAGCTGCCGGCGAAGAGACCAGAACACCTCCTCAGACCGGACACCCGGCCAGCCCTCTGGGAGCAGTTCCAGCGGTAGCCGTGGATCTTCACGGATCAGCAAGAGCCACTCGGTCTCGAGCAGCACCTGGCGGCAGAGCTCGTCGTGGTGTTCCGGACCGCCGTCCGTCCAGCGCCGCAGAAACGCCGCATAGCCGTCTGCGAGAGAGGTGAGATCCCACGCCTCGGCCGCGATACTGCGTGGATCGGTGCTGGTGGCCTCGACGCGGAAGATCTTGACGTAATTGAGCAGGCCCAGTTCGGCCAGCGTGGGTGAGATGTCGAGCGGGGACGGCGAAATCCAGAGTCCGTTCTGGAGCAGGCCGAAACCGGCCCAGCCGAGGTGGGTGCGGAGGGTATGCCGTTCGGCGCGGCGGCTCTCCGGTACCGAGAAGGCGAGCAGGGTCCACGTCCCGTCCCACTCGCGCCGCACCGTCTCCGATTCCAGCCGGACGCCGCCGTCCCGGAGGATGGTCTCGGCCTGGGTGGTGAGCCTCAGATAGACATGCCGTCCCTGCCGGACGCTGTGGAACAGGCCGCGCTTGGTCATGCGGTTGAGCGCGGCACGAGTGGCCGGCTCGCTGACATCGAGGCGGGCGAGCAGCTCGATGACACTGCCGACGGCGACACATCGGTCGTGGTCCAACAGATGAGCGCCGCAGAACGCGAGAAGCAACGACTCCGGCCGGGGCGGACGCGGATCTGCGTCGACGTCTGGTGCGGAGCCGTCACCAGGCATCCTGTGACCTCCGTGGGTGCGTATGGGCGCGTCGATCGCGCGACCAGTCTGTCTCCACCAGTGTAAATGTGCAAGCTGTTGACGGTCGTCATGAAACAGCCTAAAGTCGGCGCCACGGTTGCCCATCGGCCCGTGGCCGGGGTCCGCATCCTTGCCGGCCACGGGCGCAACCGCCGGCTGTGCGATCAGGGAGGTGGACGTGTCCGAGCCCGGCACCTTCGACGTAGCAGACCTGGTCGCCGTCGACGTGCACACGCACGCGGAGATCTCAGCAGATGGCCACCCATCGCTCAGCCCGGAGCTCGAGGCCGCCAAGGGCGCGTACTTCAAGGCGTCGGGTCCGCCTCCCACCATCGCGCAGATGGCCGAGTACTACCGGGAGCGACGTATCGCCGCGGTGGTCTTCACCGTCGATGCGGAGGCGGCGACCGGACATCCGCCCATCCGGAACGAGGAGGTCGCGGCCGCGTGCGCGGAGCATGCGGACATCCTGATCCCGTTCGCCAGCATCGACCCGTGGAGAGGGCGGGCAGCGGCCCGTCGTGCTCGGGTGCTGGCGCGCGATCACGGCGTCCGCGGGTTCAAGTTCCACCCGTCGTTGCAGGAGTTCTTCCCGAACGACAGGATGGCGTATCCGCTCTACGAGGCGCTCGAGGAGCTCGGATTGCCGGCGCTGTTCCATACCGGGCAGACCGGGATCGGCGCGGGTGTCCGCGGCGGCGCCGGTATCCGGCTGAAGTACTCGAACCCGTTGCACGTGGACGATGTGGCGGCGGATTTCCCCGAGCTGCCGATCATCCTGGCTCACCCGTCGTTCCCGTGGCAGGACGAAGCGTTGGCGATCGCCACCCACAAACCGCAGGTCCACATCGACCTGTCCGGGTGGTCGCCGAAGTACTTCCCGCCGCAGCTGGTCCGCTACGCCAACTCGCTGCTGAAGGAGAAGGTGTTGTTCGGATCGGACTACCCGGCGATCACCCCGGACCGGTGGCTCGCCGACTTCGAGAAGCTGGACATCAAGCCCGAGGTGCGGCCACTGATCCTCAAGGAGAACGCAGCCCGCCTTCTGCACCTAGACACCCGACCTAAATGATCATGTGAAGTAGGTTTTCTCGTGCGCTAACAGGTCTGCAGACATGGTTGGGCACGAGAAAACCTACTTCACATGATCATTTAGGTGCGGCGAAGGCGACACGACGCGAGGCGAGGCGAAGGCGAGGAGGCGGCGATGCGAAACCAGGGAGTGGGGTCGTGGCCGGCGCGGCGCGCCCGGATGACGCCGCACCGTGCCGCGATCGTGCACGAATCGACATCGATCACCTACGGCGAGTTGCAGCAGCGGGTGACCCGGCTGGCGCATGCGCTCCGCGGCCTCGGCGTGCGCCGCGGTGACCGGGTCGCCTACCTCGGGTTGAACCGCCCGGAGCTGGCCGAGACGTTGTTCGCCACGGGCGTGATCGGTGCGATCTTCGTCCCGCTCAACACCCGGCTGGCGGCGCCGGAGCTGGCCTTCATCCTCAAGGACGCCGGTGCCGAAGTACTGCTCTGGGACTCCGCGCTTGCGGAGACGGTGTCCGCCCTCCGTGCCGAGGCGGATGTCCGTCACCAGATCAGGGTCGGTGCGCGGAACGGCCAGAGCGGCGACGACGGAGGTGACAGCGGGGCGCTGATCTACGACGAGCTGCTCGCCGAAGCCCCGGCTGACCCTATCGACGACGACGTCGAGCTCGACGACGTGTGCATGATCCAATACACCTCCGGCACCAGCGGCCGGCCGAAGGGTGTGATGCTCACCCACGCCAACATCACCTGGAACTGCTACAACATCCTGCTCGACGTCGACGTGGCACAGGATGAGGTGAGCCTGGTCAGCGCCCCGATGTTCCACACCGCTGCACTGAACCAGCTGTTCCTGCCCACCGTGCTCAAGGGCGGTACGTCGGTGCTGATGTCCCGCTTCGATCCGGATCGAGCGTTCGACCTGATCGTCGAGCATCGGGTGACGTGGATGTTCGGCGTCACGGCGATGTTCCTCGCGATGGTCCAATCGCCGCGCTGGCCGGATGCCGACCTGTCGTCCGTGCGGACCCTGATGTGTGGTGGGGCTCCCGTCCCGGAGGCGTTGATCCGGACCTACCAGGACCGAGGATTGGTGTTCCTCCAGGGTTACGGCCTCACCGAGACCTCACCGGGGGCGCTCTTCCTGCGCGCCGCCGAAAGCACGGAGAAGATCGGTTCGGCCGGCACGGCATGCTTCTTCACCGATGTCCGGGTTGTCCGTCCCGACCTGTCCGACGTCAGCGCCGGATCCGGCGAGGTGGGGGAGATCTTGGTCCAGGGCCCCAACGTCATGGCCGGCTATTGGGGTCTTCCCGAAGCGACCAGTGCGGCCTTCGCTGAGGGGGACTGGCTGCGCACCGGCGACGCCGCGACGGTGGACGACGACGGGCACACCTACGTGGTGGACCGGGTGAAGGACATGTTCATCTCCGGCGGAGAGAACGTCTATCCGGCCGAGGTGGAGCAGGTGCTCTACCAGTATCCGGCGGTCGCGGAGTGTGCGGTGATCGGCGTCGCCGACGAACGCTGGGGTGAGGTCGGCCGCGCCGTCGTGGTACTCCGTGCCGGGCGGGAGGCGACGGAGCGAGAGATCCTGGACTTCCTGGACGGCAAGCTCGCTCGGTACAAGTTGCCCAAGTCGGTCGTTTTCGCCGATGGGCTGCCGCGCAACGCGGCCGGCAAGCTGCTCAAACGGCGCTTGCGCGAAACGTACACACGGCCCTGACCTTACCGGGCTTTCTCGTGCACCAACAGGTCTGCAGGCATGGTAGAGCACGCGAAAACCCACTTCACATGATCATTTAGGACTTGGGGGGGCGGTCGGGGGCCGCGCAGATGCGAAAAGGATCATCGTGAAGTGCGCGAAACCACGGCAAGCAGCTGCGCTGATGTGGCACGATGATCCGCGATGAACATGAATCTCATAACCAAAATTGAACTGAATTGCCTGCTTCGTTCCAGATATGCCGCGGATTCGATGGCCACCCTGCACCGACAGTGTGCCGGTGCGGGTGCCCGCCACGTCTGCCGTGAGCACCGCTCGGTGCGGAACGGGGTGCTCCGATGACCCTGCTCGACACCCGGATTCCCGCCACGACGGATGCCGACGTCGCGGCCGCGGTGTGCTCGATCTACCGAGCCCTGGACAGTTGCCCCGACCTGACGCCCGGTCCGCATGTCGACGGCCTCTTCGGCCGGCTGGTCCAGCTCGTGCTCAACACGCCGGAGCCGGTCGCGCTCAGCGTTCTCGAGGATCCGGCGGTGCGGGCATCGACCCCTCATCTACGCCGCCTATGCGCGCGCGGGGAGACCGAGCTGGAACGCCGCTGGGCCGAACGCATATGCCGTAGCGCCGACCCGCAGGGTGAGCTGCACCGCTTCCCTTACCTGGACAATTACCGGCGGCTGATCCGGATGGAGGCCGCGGCGCTCGACCATGCATGGTTCCGTGCGGCACGCGCGGACCAGCGAGCTCCGCGCACCGTGGCCTTCGTCGGCTCCGGGCCGCTTCCGCTGAGCTCGTTCTTTCTCGCGGATCATCTCGAGGTTCCGGTGCACAACATCGACCGCGACGCCGACGTGGTCGCCGGCTCGCGCATGCTGGCGGAGGCCCTGGGCCGGACGGATGTCCGCTTCCGCCACGCCGACGCGGCGTCGGTGGATCTGCGCGGCTACGACGTGGTGGTACTCGCCGCCCTGGTCGGAGAGACGGCCGCGGACAAGGATGCGTTGCTGTGTCACCTGGCCACGGCGATGGATCCGGGCGCGCTGTTGTTGTTGCGCAGTGCGCGCGGCATGCGGACGTTGCTCTACCCGGAGGTGACCCCGAGCGCCTCCGCGGGGTTCGAGGTGCTGGCCACCGTGCATCCGGACGACGAGGTGATCAACTCGGCGATCGTGCTGCGCGCCGATGGCGTCGGACGCCGTCGTGACCAGGGTGAGGAGGGCTGACATGGCGACCTTGCTCATGGTGGAGAGCTGGCTGCATTCGACCGGCCTCTGTCTGCCCCCGATCATCCGCCGGCTCGGGCACGAGTACGTCCTGCTGACCCGAGATCCCGCGCTCTACCCGCCGACCGCCGATGGGCGGCCGCATCCGGTCGTGGCCGAGGCGGACGAGATCGTGGTGGCGGATACCAACAGCCCGGAGGCCGTGGTCGAAGCCGCGTCCGCGCTCGCGTCCCGGCGACCCGTCGACGGCGTGCTGAGCACGTGCGACTACTACCTGGACACCGTCGCCGCCGTGGCCGCGGCACTCGGGCTGCCCGGAGCGCGGCCGGAGGTGATGCGCCGTGCGAACCAGAAACATCTGGTCCGGGCGGCCCTCGACGACGCCGGGCTGCCGAACCCGCGGTTCGCGGTCGTGGCCGACTGGAAGCATGCACGTGCGGCGGCCCAGCGGATCGGAACACCGTTGGTCGCCAAGCCGGTCGATCTGAACGCCGGTACGGCCGTCGAGATCATCAGGGACGAGGCCGCCCTGAAGGACGCCTTCTGGGCCGTCGCCGGCTTGGAGCGGAACACCCGTGGTCAGCCGCTGCGGCGCCTGCTTCTGCTGGAGGAGCGGTTGCGGGGCCAGGAGGTCAGCGTCGAGGCGGTGACCTACGGCGGAACGACGACCGTCATCGGCATCACGGACAAGAGTGTCACCGCTCCACCCGCATGCGTGGAATCGGGACACATGTTCCCGGCGCGCCTTGACCCGGGTGTCGCCCGGGAGGTCGAGGACTTCGTCCGGGACGTGCTGGCCGCGATCGGATACACACACGGTCTGAGCCACACCGAGGTGATGATCACGCCGGACGGACCACGGCTGGTGGAGGTGAACCCGCGGCAGGGCGGCGGGTACATCTTCGACCTGGTGGATGTGGTGACCGGGACGCATCCGCTCGAGATGCTGGTCGACCTGGCGCTCGGCCGGATGCCCCGGCTCGGCACGGAGACGATCCGTTCCCGCCGGGCGACCGCGCGGAGTGCCGCCGTCGTCTTCGTGATGTCTCCCCGGCAGGGAACCGTGCGGCGAATCTCGGGCCTGGAGGCGCTCGAGGCGGACCCGCGAGTCCACCGCTGGACCATGACACCGGCGCCGGTGACGGCCCACCGTCCGCGCGACAACGACGCCTACATCGGTCACGTGCTGGTCGCCGATCCAGACGGCGACGCCGCACGGGCGCATGCGGAGACGTTGGTCGGCGGTCTCCGGCTGCATTTCGACGACGGCGAGACGGCGCAGCCTCTGGGTATCCCGAGCGGGCTTGTCATGACACCGCCACCCGCGACGGCGGTGTCTCACCTCCGGTAGCTGTCCAGCGCCGGCGCGCCATCGCGGACGGCGGTGCCGCCATCGCGGACGGCGGTGCCGGCGGGGTGTGGCACGCTTGTTCACCATGGGACGGGACTCCACCCGAGAGCGTGACACCTCCGTGCTGACGGCGGCGGCGCGTGGCCTCGGCCAGGTGCTCTGGATGCTCATACCCGTGATCAGCCTGAGCTTCCTGGCTTTCGTTCCGGCGACGCAGACCTACTGGCGAGCGCGGACCGCGGGATGGCTCGCCGCGGCTGCGTCGCTGGCGGCGATCTCAGCGGTGACGATCGGCCTGACCGCCGCAGACGTGGACGGTTCCGCGCTCGGGGCGCCGGTGATCGTGGGTGCCGTCGGCGGAGTGGTCGCGGCGGCGGTCGGCCGGAAGATCGTCTTCGGCACCGAACGGCCCCGCGTCGACCCGGCTGTGCAGCGCGTGCTGGACGAGCGCGAACGCCGCCAGGCGGCCCGCGAGATCGCCGAACACGACCCGGCCATGGCGCTCGAGCTCGGTATCGGCCGACCGGACATACCGACGACGTACGACGACGGCGGGCTGGTGGATCTCAACAACGCCCCCGCCTCCGTGATCGTGCACGGGCTGGGCTGGCCGCCTGCCGTGGTGGAGACGTTCGTCGCCGAGCGGGATGCCCGGCACGGGTACGCCTCTGCCACCGAGATAGGTGCGCTGTCCGGTATCGATCCCGTCCTGCTGGAGCGGGGAGCGGACCGGATCGTCGTGCTGCCGTTCCTGCCGTCCCGGGGCGGGCGTGGTGTCACGCCCTAGTGCGCAGCCGCTCGGCAAGCTGCCGGATCGGTGCCGGCCATGAGCGCAGGGCCAGGTCCGCGTGGTCCTTGGTCTCCGCACCGCCCGATTGGGTGACGACGAGCCGGGCGCCGTGCCCCGTACCGTTCTCGTCACGCATCTCCCAGCGCACGTGTCCCGCGGGGCCGCCGTCGGCCTGCCACGTGTACTCCAGCAGGTTCGGTGCCTCCACCGTCGTCACGCGGGCCGGCGGCGCTGCGTCGGCGGTGAACGACGACGGCGGCGGCGCAGCGCCCACGTCGACCGCGTCGCCGGTGAGCACTGACCAGGCGACGTGCGCGGGCGCGGTCAGCTGGCGCTCGAAGCGG
Source organism: Phytoactinopolyspora halotolerans (assembly GCF_010550675.1). Classification (GTDB taxonomy): domain Bacteria; phylum Actinomycetota; class Actinomycetes; order Jiangellales; family Jiangellaceae; genus Phytoactinopolyspora; species Phytoactinopolyspora halotolerans. The sequence goes on from NZ_JAAGOA010000018.1 coordinate 66,462, forward strand.
ACCTGCCAGCCGTCCTCGGTGGTGTCGATCGTGCCGACGTCGAGACCGAAGGTGTCCACGTAGGCGTCGTGCAGCTCGGCCGACGGCTGAGCGTCCGGGATGGGTTCGCCGTCGAGCACGTTCTCCATCGCGTCGATGCACACCTCCCAGCCGGAGGCGAAGCTGGCGGCGCCCGCCCTGTCATCGAAGGTGTGGGTGAACACCAGCAGGCAGCCTTCGTCGGCGGGCGTCAGTTCCCAGCGCAGCACCTCACCCTGCCAGTTGAACTCGAACAGCTGGGGCGGATCCACCTCGGTGATCGGCAGGTCGTCGAACGAATCACCGGGGACATGCGGGTCGGTGCCGAGATCCAGGCGCAGGGCGCCGCCGACGCGTAGGTCGATCGCCACGACCGTCATCGGAAACCACCGGCTGAGGTGGTCGGGCTCGGTGATCGCTCGCCAGACCTTGGCGGGCGGGTGGGCCAGCCGTCGTTCCATCCGCAGCATGGCGCGGCCGTCGGAGGTGGTGGTCAGGGATTCACTCATGAGGGTCTCTCTGGTCGTCACCCGAATGCTCGGGTTCGTCGGGCATGGTGTCCAAATGCCGTTCCAGCGCGTCAAGGCGCGAGTCCCACATCCACCGGTACGGCGTCAACCACTCGTCGATGTGCCGCAGCGGCTCCGGGTTCAGCTCGTACCAGCGACGTTGCGCATCCCGCCGGACCCGGACCAGGCCCGCGTCGCGGAGCACTCTGAGGTGTTTCGATGTGCCCGGCTGGCTCAGGCCCAGCGTCTCGGTCAGCTCGCCGACCATGCGTGGGCGTTCCCGCAGCAGGTCGAGGATCTGTCGCCGGACAGGTTCGGCGAGTACGTCGAACGGCATGACAGCGAACATACTATATGGGTTATATAACCGCAAGAGAATGTAGCGCCCGCGCGCGGTCGGCTAGCTCACTTTGGAATGATGACCTGCTGTGGATACCCCAGCCGCCGAGGTCTCGATCGACGCCGGCCTCGTCCAACGCCTGGTCGCCGCACAGCATCCGGACCTGGCGGGACCGCTGAAGCTGGTCGCGCACGGCTGGGACAACGCCATCTACCGGCTCGGCGACGACCTGTGCGTGCGGTTGCCGCGTCGTCAGGTGGCGGTGGAGCTGACCCGACATGAGCAGCGGTGGCTACCGATGCTGGCCGAGCAGCTCAGTACACCCATCCCCGCCCCGGTGCGCGTCGGCGTTCCAGGTGACGGGTATCCCTGGCCGTGGACGATCGGGCCGTGGATCGATGGGACGCCGGCCGCCGAACTGCCGCCGCATCGGCGCGCTTCGGCGGCGCGTGACGTGGCCGAGTTCATGGCCGAACTGCACGTACCCGCGCCGGACGACGCGCCGGCCAACCCGGTGCGTGGTGTGGCGCTGCGGTCGCGCACGGACGCGGTGCGTCAACGGTTGGACACCGGCACCATCGCGGAGGCGGACACGGTGTGGGCGCTCTGGAGCGGGTTCGTCGAGGCCGACCCATGGCCGGGCCCCACGGTCTGGGTCCACGGCGATCCGCATCCGGCTAACCTGCTGCTGCGGGAGGATCCGCACAGCGGCGCCTTGCGCCTTGCGGCCGTTCTCGACTTCGGAGACCTGACCAGCGGCGATCCCGCCACCGATCTGGCGGCTGCGTGGATGGTCTTCGATGCCGCGGGGCGCGCGGCCTTCCGGGCGACGCTCGACGAACTGGCCGGTGTCGATCAGTCGACGTGGACGCGCGCCCGTGGCTGGGCGCTGAACATGGGTACCGCTATTGCGGTGCACTCCGATGACAACCCACGGATGGCGGAGATCGGTCGACACGTACTCGATCAGGTCATGCACGGCTGAGTGGGCCGTGCCCTCGGGGCACGGATGGTCTACCCGCGTCGGTTTCGGCGGCGTCGGCGGCGCCCGACCGTCCCGAGTAGCAGCCAGGCGGCGCCGGCTGCGAGGCCGCTGGTCACGCCGACGACGGGTGAGACGCGTATCCAGAAGCCGATGCCGAAGATCAAGGCGACGATGATGGCGCCGCCCCAGAAGAACGCGCGGTCACTCTCGCTCGCCGCCACGACGCACCTCCAACGGGGTCTGCTCTGTTCTCGTCTCAGATACCCGCTCGTGCCCTCGCTCACCGTGCGACGCGGAAGCCGACGTCGTCGATGCGATCGTCCGGGTGGCTGCGACGCCGTACCGAGGCGCGGCGCCTGGTGGACGAGAGATCAGCCGCGTTCGAGGATCGCGCGGAGCTGGTCGAGATCCTTGCGGTTCGCGCGCCGTATCGCCGCCGCCAGGAACGGCGTCAGCACGGCTGAGAAGCCTGCGGGCATCCCCCGGTTCCGTAGCGTCATCCGCGTGGTGTCCGCGCCGAGGGCTTCCCAGGTGTAGGTCGTCTCCATCGGGAACGGCCCGTCGGCGGTCCGCATGATCAGACTCTTGCGCGGCGTCAGCTCGACGATCTCGTATGTGTATGCGAGACGACGGCCCAAGAACCTGGCGACGAAGTCCATCTGCGACCCCACGCCGATGGGAGGCGTCGTCCGCCACTGGACCGATTCGATGTTGACGTACCAGTCCGGCGCATTGGTCGGATCGGCAGCGTAGGAGGCCACCACGTCACGGGGTCGGCGGATGATGACGTCCGTCGACACGTCTACGGGCATGAGGCATTATGACCACTTATGCCACCTTTGAGCACCTAGGTGATGCAGAATTCGTTGCCCTCGACATCCTGTAGCACCAGATGCGAGCCGCCGTCGTCCTGATGCACCCGTCTGACCACGGTGGCTCCGGCGTCGACCAGTCGCTTGGCCTCAGCGTCCTGCCGCGCGCGGCCCTCCTCCGGGCTGAGGCCGCGCGACGCCCTGATGTCCAGGTGCACCCGGTTCTTCACCACCTTGTCCTCAGGGACGGCCATGAAGAAGATGTCCGGCCGCGTTCCGGTGGTGTCGATGATGGTGCGCGACTGGTAGCGCAGGTGCTCGGGGATACCGTTCGCGTCTGCCCAGTCTTCCCAGGTGGCGAAGCCGGCCGGCGGAGCCCCGGGCGGACCGTCCGGATCGCTGCCCGGCAAGTCGTAGCCTTCGAGCGCGGCGAGCCAGAACGTCGCCATCCGATCGACATCCTGGCAGTCGAATACGAAACTCACGGCGTAGACCATGTGGGCTCCCTCGTGCGTGCCGGCTGTGTCCCGGACGTGTCCGGCTGCCGACGTCGTTGTCATGCGTGTGAAACGTGCAAGATGTCATTCTCGACCGTGCACAGTGACACCAGCATGTCACCATTGCTCGAAAGCGTCGCTCGCTCGGAGGACAGGTGATGAACCGCACGGACCGGCTCTACGCGTTGACCGAGGAACTCCGCCGGGCGGCCACTCGCGGCCGCACCGCGGCACGGCTCGCGGCGCTGTTCGAAGTCAGTCCGCGGACGATCAAGCGTGATGTGCTGGCCCTGCAGGAGTCCGGCCTGCCCATCTGGGCGCAGCCAGGCCCCGGCGGCGGGTATGTATTGGACCCCGCGGCCACCCTCCCGCCGGTCAACTTCACCCCGGCCCAGGCGGTCGCCGTCGCCGTCGCGCTGGCTTCGGTCAGGGACGCCCCGTTCGCTGCGGATGGCGCCAGTGCGCTGGCGAAGGTCTTCGATGTGCTCGACGACGAGTCTCGCCGACGCGCGGACGACCTGGGGGCGTTGGTCTGGGTCAACGACGATCCCGTTCAGCCGCCGCCGGGCGCCACCCGTGGCCCGGCATCCGGCGGCCGGGCCATCGAGGAGGCGCTACGGCGGCGCGTCGTGGTCGTCCTCGATTACATCGATGCACAGGGAACGCCGACGCGGCGCCGCGTCGAACCGATGATGATGGCGCTCACCTACGGCCACTGGTATCTCATCGGCTGGTGCCGCCGGCGTGACGCGGTGCGCTGGTTCCGCTGGGATCGGATCCGCGACGCGCACGCCACGCCGGAACGAGTTGTGGAGCGGGATCTGTCCGTCATCGGCGAGTTCCCGGCGACGGCACGCTCCATCGCATGGCGCGCCGAGTGAGGTACGACGGTCAGAAGACCTTGGCGAGTTCGCGTGCCCGGGCCTGTGCGGCTCGGCGATCCGCCTCCGGCTCGGCTGTCACCAGGTCGGGACGGAACTCGATGGCACTGATGTCGTCGATGCCCGCCCAGCGCAGCCACGTGTCGAGGTAGGGCGCCTGGTAATCGCTGCCGAAGCCCGGACCCCGTCCGCTCCCGTACACGCCGCTGGTGTAGACGACGGTGGCCTTCTTGTTTCGTAGCAGACCGGTGTATCCGTGCTCGGGGTCGAAGGAGAACGCCATCCCCGGCTGGCTGACGACGTCGATGAACTGCTTGAGGATGTAGGGAACATGGTGATTCCACATCGGCACGCTGAACAGGTACTTCTCGGCGCTGTCGAATCGCTGGAAGGCAGCCTCGACGGTCTCCCAGGCCGTGGCCTGTGCGTCATCGAACTCGTCGCCGCCGAACACGGCCATCTTGGCGCCGGCCTCGGTGGGGCCGAAGGGCGGCAGTGTTCCATCCCACAGGTCCCAATGGACCACCCGGTCGTGGGGGTGCGAATCGCGGTAGGCGTCGAGAAAGACCTCCGCGAGCGCCAGGGACTCGGAGCCGGTCCCGCGTGGTGATGCGGAGATGTGCAGCAGTGTGGTCATCTGACCTTCCCTTCGATGGAGTCCGGTCTGGTAGACGGGCCGCGGGGTCGCGCCCGGCCAGCCATCTGGACTACAGTCCGCTTATGTCTGCGAGTGACCTTACCGGACCGCAGTCCGGTTATGCCAGTGCCCCGGACGAACTCCTCATCCTGCGGACGTCGCCGCCGAAAGAGCGGGCCGATGCGGCGCGCAACCGGTCAGCCGTGCTGGAAGCCGCCGCGCGTCTATTCGGCAGCCGTGGAGTGGAGGACGTGTCGATGGACGCGATCGCGGCCGAGGCAGGCGTGGGCAAGGGCACGCTCTTCCGGCGTTTCGGCGATAAGGCCGGCCTGGCGACGGCGCTCCTCGACGAACGCGAGCGAGAGCTGCAGGAGCGGATCCTGTTCGGGCCGGCGCCGCTCGGTCCGGGTCAGATCGACGACGCGCCGTCGCCCGGCGACCGGCTGCGCGCGTTCGTCGAGGCGTACCTGGATTACGCACTCGAGCACCTCGGCCTGGTCCGCATGTCCGAAACCGCGTCGCCCGGCGCGCGCTATCGCATCGGTGCGTACCGCTTCTGGCATAGACACGTGGCGTTGTTGCTGGCCGAGGCGTCGAATGGGGGCACGCTCGACGCCGACGCGATCGCGCATGCCGTGCTGGCGCCGTTGGCGGCCGAACACCTGCACGCTGTGGTGTCGGAGCATGGCGAGGACAGAGTGCGAGCTGCCACGCTGACTGTGGTCACCACGCTCCTTGCCGCCGTTGCGGCGTGAAGGTCAGTCCCGCGTCCCTGATGCCGGCCCGGAAGCGACCACGCCTTCACATGTAGGGCGCTCGACAGATGATCTTTATAACGATATAGACGTGTTCGTCGCATTTCGTTGACGCGTTCGACGGCCGCCGATACGTTGCCCGGCAACCAAGATCAGACTGCGTCTCGCACGTGGCCGCCAGGAGGGCCTCGTCCGACCCGTTCGAGTTCGCCCCATCCATGGGGTGCCAGGTCGATCGCGCGGATGAGGGCGCGGCCGGGCGCCGCAGTGCTCGACCGGAGGGGGCGGATACACATGTTCACCATCGCATCGCCACGCCGGCGTGCCCTCGTGCATGCGGCGGTTTCGATCGGCATCGCGGCTGGGGTTGTCGCTGGTGCGACGGCTTGCGGAAGCGACGACACCCCGGCGGCAGACCGGGTGGAGACCACGGAGACCAGCACACCGACGCCGACATCCAGCGCCGCACCGACGCGGTCCGCGCCGACTCCGACCAAGACTCCTACCCGGACGAAGACTTCCACCCCGACCCCCGTGATCACGGTGACGACCGAGACGGAGACCGAAGCCATCCCGTTCAAGACGGTGGAGACGGATGATCCGGATATGCCGAAGGGGGAGAGCGCCGTCGTCACGGAAGGGGTCGAGGGGGAAAAGACTCTGACCTACGAGGTGACGGCCACCGATGGCGAGGAGACATCCCGTGAGCTGGTCGACGAGGAGATCACGACTCAACCGGTGGACGAGGTCATCGCCGTGGGCACCTACGTGGAGCCTGAACCGGAACCAGAGCCGGAGCCGGAATCAGAGCCGGAGGGCGATTGCGATCCCAATTATGCGGGGGCGTGCGTCCCCATCGACAGCGATGTGGACTGCGCAGGTGGGAGCGGCGACGGCCCGTCATACGTGCGAGGGCCGGTGACCGTCATCGGCACCGATGTCTACCGGCTGGACGCGGACGGGGACGGTATCGCCTGCGAGCAGTGACCTCTGGCGACGGCTAGGCCGGGCCAGGCCGCCGACGATGCCGGAAACGGCATGCATTGTGGTCGCCCGAACGACCACGATGCATGCCATTTCCGCAGCGCGAGCGCTCAGCTCATGTGGGCGGCGCGGTGGACTCGCGGACGACCAACTGCGGTCCGATCACGACGCGATGCTTCGGCCGATCCTCCGAGGGGTCCTGTAGGCGCGCCATGAGCAGGTCGAACGCCGCCCGGCCGATCGCCTCGCGGTGTGGGCGTACCGCTGTCAGGGGCGGATCGCACAGGGCGGCCACCTGGTCGTCGTAGGCGAGGACCGCGAGGTCCCCGGGTACCTTGATGCCGCGCTCCTGGCACCGCTCCACCAGGGAGATCGCCTCGGGATCGGAATGTACCAGCAGCGCGGTGGTCCCGCTGTCCAGGCAGGCGTCCAGGATCTCCTCCACGGTCGCCGGCCAGCCGCTCTCCCGGTGATCGACGGTCTCCCTGTCCGGTGCCTCCGTGTGGTTGAGCTCGAGCTCGTCGCACGCAGCCCGCCAGCCGCGGCGGATGCGTGGCGCGTGCGGACTGCCCAGCGTCGTGAGCAGCCCCACCTTGTGGTGCCCCAACGCGGCCAAGTGCCGCACCGCGACGGCTGCGCCGAGCTCGTGATCACTGACCACGGACTCCATCGGCTCCAGGTACGGGCCGATGGCGGCCGATCGCTCGACCAGCACCACGGGCACGGTCGCGGACCGCAGCCACCGCACCAGTTCCTCGCCTTCGGTGCCCGTCGTCGTGGGTGCGACGAGGAGACCGTCCACGCCGACGCCCTCGACCAGCCGGTCGAGTTGTCGTCGCTCATCAGCCGCCTCATAGGTGGCGCCGCGCAGGACAATTCGGACCTCCGCCTGCGCGGCGGCCTCGCGCACGCCGCGGATGACGTCAGGCCAGTAGTAGTCCAGCGAAGGCACGACCATGCCGACCGTGGCGTGCGGGGACTCCGGGCCGTTCGGGCCGGAAGACCCGTCCGTGTGCCCGGTCGCCGTGTGCCCGACCGCCGTGTGCCCGGCCGCCGCGTGCCCGGCGACCGTGTGGGAGTCCGGCAGTTCAGCTGCGGGTCCGCCGTCGGATGCGGCCTCGTCGCGCAACGTCGCTCCCCCGTGGACTCGGCGAAGCAGGCCTTGGCTGGCGAGCAGCGCGATGTCCCGGCGGACGGTGATGGGTGTGACCCCCAATGTATCCGCCAGATCGTTGACGCGGACCGTTCCCCGCCGGTGCAGCTCGTTCAGGACGCGCTCGCGTCGTTCCTCCGGCAGGAGCACCGGCGGCTCGGACGACGTCATGCCGCCACCTCCACGGTCAGAGTGAAGCTGCCGCGGGCCCGACCGGGTAGATGCAGGTCGAGCCGGGTCAACCGCGGTCCCCACACGTCGGAGAGCATCGGATCGTCCAGCTCACGCGGAGTCAGCGTGGCCGACACCACGCCCGGGTCCCAGCGCAGAGCGACCGGCCGGGCGTCGTCCAGGGGGCGGACGACGATCCGGCCGTCGCCGGTCGGTGTGACCTGCCCGGCCAGCAGGTAACGGATCGTGGTGGGTGCGTCGTCCCGGTCGTCCTCGGCGACGTCCGCCGTGAGGCCCGCTGCGACGTCCGCCGCGAACAGCCAGGCGTCGTCGATGGTGACCTGACGCCGGGTGCGGTCCAGCGTGGCCGTCCGATACCACGACTGCAGGCCTGCCACCGGATAGGCGGTGGCCAGGTCGAGCCGGACCTCGAAACGGGATTCATCGGCGGTGGCCACGACGTCGCGTGCGCGGTAGCGCGAGCCCTGACCCTGTGCTGCGCCGCGGATCTCCGGCACGTTGTGCCAGCTGCTCTGCATCGTCCATATCGAGTATCGGTCGGGGCCGAATGTCTGCGCCGTATATGTGGGACGTCCGGGGTCCACGAGCGCCGGCACGCCGTCCACAGCCACGACCACGGAGCCGACGTCGTTGTGGTTGTGGTGCTCGTCGTTGTGGCCACCCTTGATCGCGAGCGCGAGGCCGTCGGCGGTCCCGCCCTTCTCCCGGGCGAGACCGACCTGCGTGCCCGGCAGCCACACCTGGGCGAGCAGTGGTGGCGTGGCGGGTTCGGCTGCCAGCCACGCCGGATCGTTCAGCGCCATCAGCAACCGGCCCAAGCCGTTCTCGTCCGTGGCCGCAGGGCTTCCGGGGGTGCGATGTGCGGCGGCGTGCCGGGCGGCGTCGTCGTCGCCGACGCGCGTCGCCCACCGGTGCAGTGCGTGCCAGGGTTGTTCGCTCGGCGGCCGGGCACGGGCGTCAGCGACGTTGAGGTACCAGCCCGCACCCAGGTGCATCCGGTGCGGGAACGCCACCGTCTCCCGGACCACGGGCACCTCGGCGGCGTCCAGCGCGCCCCCGGTGACGTGCGCCAGGACGTCCAGCGCCTCCAGCGCGCGGCATGCCCCGTTCCACCAGTATTCGTAGCCTTCGTCGATCGAGCCGTCAGCGGGCAACGCGTCGAGGAACCGGTCCAATCCCTCGACGGCCTTCGCCACGGTGCGGGCCTTCCGCTCCTCGTCGTCCAGCAGCTGCACCGCGGCGACCAGAACGTTGCCGCAGATCCACGGGCACCAGTTGTGCACGTTGCCGTCGAGTCCGAGCCAGTGCCAGTCGTTGCGGTCCAGGAACGGGTCGAGGACGCGATTGCGGGTCTCCCAGCGTATCCGGTCGCGCAGGCCGGGGTAGCGCTCGTCGAGCATCGGCCCGAGGGCGTGGTCGGTCCAGGCCAGTTGGGCGGCGACCTCGCCGGCCCCGAGATCGACGTGAGGCATGCGGACGTCCGGAACGACCGTGCCCGTGGCGCGGGGCGTGGGATCGTGCGCGGCCCAGCACCAGGAGGACTGCTCGCAGAGCACCGCGATGCCGTCGGCCGCCTCGTCCAGCCAGGCGGCACCGTCGGCGGCGGCCAGGACGACCGCACGGGTGAGTCGCCGCTGCCTGGCGCCGACCTGATCCTCATACGCGGTGCGGTTGCCGTCGCGCAGGAAACGTGCGTACTGCGAGATCAGCGGCTGCGGCCAAGGCGTCGTGCGCTCGGCCTCGGCGGCGACGCGCAGATGCTGCACTGTTGCCGCGGCTTCGCCGGCGGACCGTCCCAGCGAGGCAGCCGTAGCTCCGGGCAACGCCTCCGGACGGGAACGCAGCGTGTGAGCCAGGGCCTCGGCCCTCGCCGCCGACCCCCACCTGGACAGCAGAGGGCCAGGCTGATCGGGCGGCGACGGTGCCATGTGTCCCTCCGGTCTGTGAGTCGGTTACCCGATCATCTCTGATCGATATTGTTTATTTCAAGGTCTTGACGGCAACGTGTCGGCGGAGTTTACTGTTCAGCCACGCCCAAATGAACATAAATGATCGATCGCGAACGCTGCGGCGATCACCGTCGCTCATGCCGGAAGGTCATGCCGGAAGGTGCGAGCCGACAACGACCGGAGAGAGGCGATACGTGACAAGCCGACGGCCGAATGCGCTGCTCCTCATGGATGACCGGACCTTCGAGCTGCAGTTCCGTGAGCCTCAGCTGCGCCGGGTCCGCTCGCTGGTCGAGCTCGGCGAACCGATGCGTGCCGACGATCTTGATTCGCCCGAGGTCCGGCAGCGACTGCAGGAGGTGGAGGTCCTGTTGACGTCCTGGGGCTGTCCCGAGCTGACCGAGGAACGGTTGGCCGGCATGCCCGGCCTGCGGGCCGTCTTCCATTGCGCGGGCAGTGTGCGTTCGTTCGTCACCGATGCGGTGTGGCGGCGCCACCTACTGGTGACCAATGCTGCGGACGAGAACGCGATCCCGGTCGCCGAGTTCACCTTCGCCGCGGTCGTCTTCGCCGGCAAGAAGGTGCCGTTCCTGGGGAGCGAGGCGCGCGAGCATCGCGGGGCATGGGAATTCGTGCGGTTCCGCGAGGATCTGTCGAACCGCGGCCGTGTGGTGGGTGTGGTCGGATTCTCCCGGGTCGGGCAGCGCGTGGTGGAGCGGCTGCGCAGCCTCGATGTGGAGATCCTGGTAGCGGACCCGTACGCGGACAAGAGCGCGGTCGCCGACGCCGGCGCGCGCCTGGTCGAGTTGCCCGAGCTGCTCCAGGCGTGCGATGTGCTGACCCTGCATGTGCCGGAGCTGCCGACGACGCGCCACCTGATCGGTGCGGAGGAGCTGGCGCTGCTGCGCGACGGCGCGACCGTGATCAACACGGCCCGCGGGTCGGTGATCGATACTGCCGCCCTGACCCGGGAATGCGCTTACCGGCGTCTGTACGCGATGCTCGACGTGACCGACCCCGACCCGCTGCCCGCCGACTCGCCCCTCTTCGATCTGCCGAACGTGCTGATCACACCGCACGTCGCCGGTTCGCTCGGCTCGGAGGCGCAGCGGATGAGCGACAGCGCGCTCGACGAGCTCGAGCGCTACGTGACCGGTCGGCCGCCGCGCGCGGCCGTCACCCCCGACGAGTTGGCGGTGAGCGCATGACCACAGAGGCCACGACCCCGGAGGCCGGTGCCGGCCCCCCGATGGAGACGGTGTCGCCGATCACGGGATGGACTCGTGAGCACTGGACCGAGCTGGCCGATCGGATGCTGCTTGCCGTGCGCCCGTACGCGTCGCCCGGCCATGCACTGATCGTGCCGCCAGGCGCCGTCGGCGGGTACGGCCACAGAGCCGACGGGTTGGAAGGCTTCGCCCGCACGTTCCTGCTCGCCGGGTTCCGGCTGGCCGGATCGGACGGCGCGGATCCCGACGATATTCCCGGCCTGGCCGAGTGGTATGCCGAGGGCATCGCGGCCGGTACCGACCCGGCGTCTCCCGAGCGGTGGATACGGCCGGACGAGCACGGCCAGGCCAAGGTGGAGGCGGCGTCGATCGCGCTGATCCTGGATATGACCCGGCCCTGGATCTGGGACCGGCTCTCTCCGAGCGTGCAGGAACGGGTGGTCGCGTACCTGGCGACGGTCGTCGGCGACGACGGTTATCCACGCTGCAACTGGGTGTGGTTCCGGATCGTCGTGGAGACCTTCCTCCGTTCCGTCGGCGGCCCCTGGTCGTCGGCGGATATCGAGGCCGACCTCGCCGCACACGATTCCTTCTACCGGCAGGACGGCTGGTTCGCCGACGGCGACGAGCGGTCCTTCGACCACTACGTCGGCTGGGCGCTGCACCTGTACCCGATCCTCTGGTCCCGGATGCGCGGCGCCGACGGGACGTCGTCCGACGTCGGGCTCGACCTCGCCGCCGACCGACGGGAGACCGACCGGCAGCGCCTGAGCCGGTTCCTGACCGACTACGTGCGCATGATCGGGGCCGACGGCTCGCCGCTCATCCAGGGACGCAGCCTCATCTATCGGTTCGCGGCCGCGGCCCCGCTGTGGGCCGGAGCGATCGCCGGAGTGGATACCGCCTCGCCCGGCCGGCTGCGTCGCGCGGCGTCCGGGATCGTCCGGCATTTCGCCGAGAACGGAGCTCCTGACAAGCGCGGGCTGCTCACCATGGGATGGCACCACGAGTGGCGACGTCTGGCACAGAGCTACTCGGGCCCGTCGTCGCCGTATTGGGCCGCCAAGGGCATGCTCGGCCTCGCTCTGCCGGCAGACCACCCGGTGTGGACGTCGGAGGAGGAAGAGCTACCGGTCGAGCGGGACGACGAGGTGTGGGCGGCGCCGGCACCGGGATGGCTGGCCAACGGTACCCGCGGCGACGGAATCGTCCGGGTGATCAACCACGGCACCGACCACGCCGTCGTCGGAGCCCAGGCCGGCGACTCGCCGCTGTACGCCCGGCTGGGCTACTCCACGGCGACGGCGCCGCTGATGTCCGAGCATGCCTGGCAGAACCCGGTCGATCAGACAGCCGGCCTGCTGGACGCCGACGGCCGCGCCACCCACCGGGCCGGTATGCGCACGTTGCGGACCGAGGTGCTGGACACCCCGGACGGGTCCCGGACTGCGGTCGGTGCGTCGGTGGCCCGGGCGCGCTGGATCACACCACCCGACGGTCCGGTGCGTGACCACGGATCCGGACGCGCCGGATCCGTCCGGGACGCCGCGGCCGTGACCACGGTCTCGATCGTGCGCGACGGCTGGGAGGTGCGGTGCGTCCGGGTGGACCCGCTGCCCGACGCCCCGGACGCCATCACCGCGGCGGTGCGGCTGCGTATCGGCGGCTGGCCGCTCGTCGTCGCGGACGGGGCGGACGTCGCGGACGGCACCGCCACGGTGCGCGCGCCACGGGCGGTGTCGACCGTGCTTGCGGTCCGCGGGTTCGACGATGCGGGTGTCCACCGCGAGGACGACGCCAGCATGCTCGGCTCGCGCGCCGCCGTCCCGTGGGTCTCCGGGCCGGTACGCGCCGGCCGGTGGAGCGTCGTCGTCGTCGGTCTGCACGGCGAGGTGCCTGAACCGCCCGTCGTCGTGCTCCTGGACGACACGATCCCGAAGGTACGGATCACCTGGTCGGAGGGTCATGACGACGAGATCGAACTCGAACGTGCGCCGGCCGCGCAGGCTCCGGAACGACCGGCCGGTTGAGGAGTTTCAACGGGGGACAGGCGACAGGACTCGACGACGAGACCTGAGGAGAGGAGAACGGAAATGCGAGCACGGTTAGACAGAAACGCCCGGCTGGGCAAGGTCGTCGCCTCGGCCGCGGCGGTGGCGTTCGTGGTGACCGCATGCGGTGGCGACGACGGCGGTGACAGCGCGTCCAGCGGCGACGGCGATGTCACCCTGTCGGTCTCGGTGTGGAACTACGACACCACACCGGAGTTCCAGGCTCTGTTCGAGGCCTTCGAGGAAGCCAACCCGAACATCACCATCGAACCGGTGGACATCCTCGCCGATGATTACGACGACAAGCTCACCGCGATGCTGGCGGGCGGCGACGAGACCGACGTGCTCACCATGAAGAACGTCATCGGCTACTCGCGCTACGCCAACCGCGGTCAGCTCGCGGACATCAGCGACGTGGTCGAGTCCGCGGACACCGAGAACCTCGCCGGTCTGGAGTCGTACGACATCGACGGCTCGTATTACGCGATGCCGTATCGGCAGGACTTCTGGCTGCTGTACTACAACAAGGGCCTGTTCGACGAGGCAGGGCTGGACTACCCGGAGAACGTCACCTGGGACGAGTACGCCGACCTCGCCGAGCAGCTCACCTCGGGTGACGGCGGTGAGAAGGTCTACGGCACGTACCACCACACCTGGCGGTCGGTGATCCAGGCGATCTCCGCGGCGCAGACCGGCGGCGACCAGTTGGGCGGTGACTACGCGTTCTTCACCGATCAGTACGAGATGGCCGTCGGCCTGCAGGACTCCGGGTTCGCGCTCGATTACGGCACCGCATCCGCGCAGCAGGCGGACTACCGGAACATGTTCGAGACCGAGGCCACCGCGATGATGCCGATGGGCACCTGGTACATCTCCGGGATCCTCGCCGCGAAGGCGAACGGTGACACCGAGGTGGACTGGGGACTGGCCCCGATGCCGCAGCGCCCGGACTCCGACGAGGTGGTGACCTTCGGCTCGCCGACCGCCTTCGCCGTCAACGAGAACGCCCAGAACGCCGACGCCGCGAAGCGGTTCGTGGAGTTCGCCTCGGGCGTGGAAGGTGCGACGGCGATCGCCGACGTCGGCGTGGTGCCGGCGCTGCAGTCCCCGGAGATCACGGACGCGTACTTCGCGCTCGACGGCATGCCGGAGGACGAGCTCTCCCGGACGGCGTTCGAACCGGACGTCGTCGAGCTGGAGATGCCGGTGAGCGAGACCACGTCGGACGTCGACACCATCCTCAACGAGGAACATGAGCTGATCATGGTCGGCGAGAAGTCGATCGCGGACGGCATCGCGACCATGGGAGACCGGGTCAACAACGAGGTCCGCTAGACCGAGGCCTGCTCATCCGAGGCCCGCTCGTCCGAGGCCCGCTCGTCCGCATCGCACCACGTTCTACCCGCTGATCATCAACGAGGAGCCATCCGCCCCTTTCGTGGAGGTCATCCGTTGATGATCAGCGGGGCAAGCCGGAGAGGACACCATGTCTCACGTCACGACCCAGCCGGGTACACCTGGCACGGCGTCGCCGCCCACGGGGCCGCCGCCCACGGGGCAGTCGCCCACGGGGCGGTCGTCGGGCAGCCGCGGCGGCCGACGACGTCTGATCAAACGCAGCACGCTCGTCGGCTGGAGCTTCATCCTGCCGAACTTCATCGGCTTCGCCCTGTTCACGCTCGTTCCGGTGATCGCGGCGTTCGTGCTGGCGTTCATGGAGTGGAACTCGTACAGCTCACCGTCATGGGTCGGGCTGGACAACTTCGAGCGCATGTTCAGCGACGAGAACTTCCGGGTCGCGTTCGTCAACACACTGTTCTACGCGGGCGGCCACATCCCGCTGACGCTCGTGGCCGCGCTGACGCTGGCGGTGGTGCTCAACCGGAAGATCCGCGGCGTGCAGTTCTTCCGGACCGCGGCCTTCTTCCCGTACATCACGTCGCTGGTCGCCGTCGCCGTGGTGTGGAACATGCTGTTCGACCCCACCATGGGCCCGGTCAACCAGTTCCTGGAGACGCTCGGGATCTCCAACCCGCCGCGCTGGACGGCCAGCACGGACTGGTCCATGCCCGCCGTCATCATCACCAGCGTGTGGCGGGACATGGGGTACTACATGGTGCTCTATCTGGCCGGGCTGCAGACCATCCCGGAGGAGTACTACGAGGCCGCCCGGGTGGACGGGGCCAACGCATGGCAGCGTTTCTGGCACGTCACCCTTCCAGGGCTGCGGCCGGTGACGTTCTTCGTCGTCGTGATGCTGACCATCCAGAGCTTCAAGATCCTCGATCTCATCGTGGTGATGACCGACGGCGGACCGGGCCGCAGCACGCTGGTGCTCGCCCAGCTCATCTACCGCGAGGGCATCCGCGAGGGCCGGTTCGGCTACTCGTCGGCGATCGCCCTGGTGTTGTTCTTCATCGTCTTGACCATCACGGTCCTCCAGTTCCGCCTCAATGAACGGAGGAAGGCCTGATGTCCGCGTTGCCTGACGTCGTCTCGCCCGACACGCCGCCGCGGCAGCTCAACGCGTCCGTGCAGGCGCGGCGGCGTAAGAGTTTGCTGCGCAAGGCACTGACCTACCTGGTCATGACCGCCGTCGCGCTGCTGGTGCTGGTGCCGTTCGCGTGGATGATCTCGTCGTCGCTGAAGCGCAACAACGAGGTCTTCACCGTTCCGATCCAGTGGATACCGGAGGAGTTCCGCTGGTCGAACTTCGTCGACATCTGGGACCGGATCCCGATGGTGACCTACCTGCGGAACTCGGCGTTCCTCTCCGTCACGATCACGTTCCTGCAGGTGCTCACCGGAAGCTTCGCGGCGTATGGCTTCGCCAAGGTGCGGTTCCCGGGACGGGACGCGCTGTTCCTGGCGTATATCGGGACGATCGCCGTGCCGTGGCAGGCGTACATGGTGCCGCAGTACATCATGATGCAGGAGGCGGGGCTGACCAACACGTTCTGGTCGATCATCTTTCTGCAGGCGTTCAGCGCGTTCGGCGTGTTCCTGATGCGGCAGTACTACATGTCGATCCCGGACGAGCTCGTCGAGGCGGCCCGGATCGACGGCCTGAGCGAGTACGGCATCTACCGGCGGATCATGCTGCCACTGTCCAAGCCGGCCCTGGCCAGCCTCGCGCTGTTGACCTTCGTCAACACGTGGAACGATTACATGGGGCCGTTCATCTACCTGACCAGCAACGATCTGTGGACGGTCCAGCTGGGTCTGCGATCGTTCATCGGCCAGTACAGCGCCGACTACGCGATGATCATGACCGGTGCGGTGATCTCGGTGTTGCCGATCGTCGTGATCTTCCTGCTCGGCCAGCGCTACTTCATCCGTGGCATCGCGACGACGGGGCTGAAGGGGTGAGCGCCATGGACGTGCGGGTGAACGCCGGTTCCCGGGGCGGCGTCGTGCGCGTTCTGCTCCGCCCGGCGGCACAGAGCACCTACGAGAACATCTTCGGCACCGTCTACGTGGGCCTGATGGTCAACCTGCTGGTGGCGGTGGCCTGCTCGCCACTGCTGGTGGCGCTGGGCGTGGTGCGCAACCCGTTCGCGTCGTGGCCGTTCTTCCTGGCCCTCTCGGTGGTGTGCGCACCCGCGCTGGCCGGTGCGTTCGGCTGTTTCCGAGCGCTGACGGAGGGCGCTGGAACCGTGGTGCTGCGCCCGTTCTGGACGGCCTACCGCCGCGCCGCCCGGCGGTCGCTGACCGCGTGGGCCGTCGGCGCTGCGGTCGTGGCCGTGCTGGTGGCGGACGGCATCGTCGTTGCGCGCACGTCGTGGGGCGGGGCGTTGGTGCCGTTCTTCGTGACGACGTCGGCGCTGGTGGTGGCGGTTGTCGTGGGCGTCGTCGTGCTGACTGTCGAGCGGCCCGACGCCCGGCTGCGCGAGCTGGTGCGCCCGTGCGTCTACCTGCTGGTGCGTCGGTGGTACCTGGTGGCGATGAACCTGGTGGTACTCGCGCTGGCGGTGACGATCGCGCTGGTCAAGCCCGCTGTCGGGCTCCTGGTGGCGTGTTCGCCACTGCTCTACGTGGTGTGGGCGAACACCCGCTACGCCCTCACCCCGCTCCTATCCCCCCAATCCTCCCATGATCATGAACACTAACCGCTGTTATATGCACGCCTAGTGTTCATGATCATGGGGATGTCCGGTCGCAGTGTAGCGAGAGGAGTGCCATGCCCAGAGCAGAGCAAGCGTTTTCCGACGACGGTGGCCCGCCGCGCTTTCCGACCCGCGCACCACGCCGGTCGGCAGCCGCGACGGTGGCGGTCGGCACCGTGACGGCGCTGGGAGCGAGCGTCATCGCCGCTCCCGGCGTCTCCGCGGCGGATGCGGTCACGGCCGCCGCCGACGCACCCGGCAGCGCGGTGACCGTGCAGATCGACCCGTCGTACCAGCAGCAGGAGTTCGAAGGTTGGGGTGCCAGTCTCGTCTGGTCCGCCAACATCACCGGCGGCTATCCGGACGAGATCCGCCAGAAGCTCGTCGACATGGTCTTCGGTGAGGACGGCCTGCGGCTCAACATCGCCCGGTACAACATCGGCGGCGGTAACGCGCCCGACGTCCGCGACGACTACATGAAGGTCGGCGCCACCATGGAGGGGTTCTGGAACGCCCCGGAAGGCACCACCCGGGAAGACATGGACTGGTGGGATCCGGACAACCCGGACCATTGGAACTTCGACGCCGACGCCAACCAGCGCTGGTGGATCGATGCGATCAAGGACCGGGTCGACCACTGGGAGGCGTTCAGCAACTCGCCGCCGTGGTTCCAGACCATCAACGGCTACGTCTCCGGACCGTTCACCGCCGGGCAGGACTCGATCCGCGAGGACACCCTCGACGACTTCGGCACCTACCTTGTGCGCGTCATGGAGCACATCGAGGACGCGCACGGCATCGAGTTCGACACGGTCGACCCGCTCAACGAACCGAACACCACGTACTGGACCACCACGCTCGGCCCGGACGGCCAGCCCGTCGGCGGCCGTCAGGAGGGCGTGCACGCCGGGCCGGAGCTGCAGCAGAAGGTGATCCACGCGCTGCGGGACGCCCTGGCAGGCGCGGACACCGACGCCGTCATCTCCGCGATGGACGAGACGAACCCCGGGATCTTCCTGCAGAACTGGAACGCCTACTCGGCCGAGTCCAAGGCCGCCGTCGAGCAGATGAACGTGCACACGTACGGCACCGGCCAGCGCACCGCCGTCCGCGACCTCGCCAAGGGCGATCACAAGACGCTGTGGCAGAGCGAGGTCGAAGGGTCGTTCCACTCGCCGACGGACTACACCACCATGGAGACCGGCCTGGGGATCGCGAACCGGATCGTGAACGACCTGCGCGAGCTGGAGCCGTCGGCGTGGGTGCTCTGGCAGCCGATCGAGGACACCAACCCGCAGGTGGCCGGCGGCGGCAACTGGGGCAGCATCCACATCCCGTTCGACTGCACCGATGAGGACACGCTCGAATCCTGCCCGATCCAGACCAACACGAAGTACGACACGATCCGCAACTTCACCCACCACATCGAGCCCGGTGACCGGGTGGTCAAGGTCGACGACACCTCCAGCATCGCCGCGCTGAAGGCGTTCGGCGAGGGCGCCACGGTGGTGCACGTCAACGACACCGGCTCGTCCCGCGAGGTGACTCTCGATCTCTCACGGTTCAAGAAGGTGGACCGGCGCGCCACGGTGACCCCGATCGTCAGCAGCGCCGACGGCGGCCTCGTCGAGGGCGATCCGGTCTGGGTGGACGGCGACTCGGCCTCCGTCGTGGTTCCGGCCAAGTCGGTGACGACGTTCGTGGTAGACGGTGTGAGCGGCGTGGCGAAGGACGCCGCGCTGGTGCAGCCGGAGCACGTCTACCGGCTGGAGGGTGTGCAGAGCGGGCACTCGCTGGCGCCGTCCGACGACGGCAGCGGCGTCGTCATCCGCGCCACCGACGCCGGCCGCACCGACCAGCTGTGGTCGGTGCAGAAGCTGACCGACGGTCTCAGCAACCGGGAACGGTACGAGATCACCAACGTCGGATCCGGCCAGCGGCTCGCCGTTCGCGACGGCAGCCTGGTGCTGGAAGAGCCTGATGCGGGCGGCGGCGACGCGGCGCAGTGGATCATGTCGACGACGGGCGACGGCACGTACACGCTGGTGAACGCCGCAACCGGTCGGGTGCTCGATGTCTCCGGGCATGCCACGGGCGACGGCAGCTCCGTCGGCACGTGGACGCCCACGGCAGGCAACAACCAGCGCTGGACGGTGACGGACGAGACGGTCCTGGAAACCCATACCGCCGAGCTGTTCACCGTGCCGGGCGTGGCGCCGGAGCTGCCGGAGACGGTCGCCGGCGTGTATCGGGACGGCATCCGCGGCGAGTTGCCGGTGACCTGGGAGCCGCTGCCCGACGAGCGGTGGAAGAAGCCGGGGACGGTGCTGGTGCCCGGCGAGGCGACCGATGCGCTGGGGAGGACGTTCCCTGCGAAGGCCGTGGTCACCGTCGACGCGATCACGTCGACGCAGCCCGGCCGGGCAAAGACCTATGTCGGTGCCGCCCCCGCCGACCTGCCGGAGACCGTCGTCGGCGTCGGTGAGCATGGCAGCGAGGTGGACCTTCCGGTCACGTGGGAGCCAGCGCCAGACGGTGCGTTCGACGACGCCGGGGTGGCGACCCTGGAGGGGTTCGCCGAGGTGATCGACGGCAGCATGGTCGAGGCGACGCTGCGGGTGCAAGTGACCGAGCCGGTGGAGGCGAACGCTGCGCTCGACGACGGCGTCGTCGCGAGTGCGACGTTCACCGAGGGCGGCTACTCGGCGGATCGGCTGCGCAACGGCAACACCACGGAGAAGGCGTGGTCGAACTGGAAGTCGGGGGACACCAAGAACCCGTCCGACACGATCACCTACGAGTTGCCGACCAAGCGCGACGTGACGCGGGTGGTCACCCACTTCTACCGGGACGGGAACAACCCGAGCGTCGCGGAGAGCCTGCGGGTCGAGGTGCGCGACGACGACGGCGGTTGGGTCGACGTGAGCGGCGAGGTCGAGATCGAATGGGACGGCGGCGCCGCGCCCGCGGTGGACGTCCCGGTGTCGGCCGACTCGACGGATGCGGTGCGGGTGGTGATGACGGCCCGGCCGTCGGGCTACATGACGCTCAGCGAGATCGAGGTGTTCGCCGACGCACCAGGTGTCTCGTCGAACGCCGATGCGGCGTCGATCGAGGTGGACGGTGTGCCGATCGACGGGTTCGACCCGGGCACCACATCGTATGAGGCATCGGTCCGCAGTCCGCGCCGCAGCGTCGTCACGGCTAGCGCGACCGACCCGTACGCCACGGTGCGTGTCGACGCGTCGGACGCTGGTGACCAGCTCGAACGCACCGTCGTGGTCACTGTGGAGAGCGAGGACGGCTCGCAGACGCGGGAGTACGAAGTCCGGCTGGCACGCGGCTGACGGCTGATTGACGGTGGACGGATGTGCGCGGAAGGTGCAAGGTTCTACGTCGTTGCTCGCAGGACCTTCCACATCTCGGACAACCGTCCACCGTTGATCGGTGGCATGCTCGGGGGCGGTTACGTGAACTCGTCCCCGCGACGCCGCCGCGAAAGCGCCGGTGACGGCACAACACATCGACGGTCACGGTAGGGATACTCTTGATGCCGCTCTCGTGAATCTCATCGTTCACTGGACGTCCTACTCTGTGGTCGATATAGTGAATGCCGCAAGCAGCAATAGCTGCTTGAAGTAGACCCGGCAGTCTTCCGGACGGTGGACGAGCCGGGTTCGCGCATTTTATGGGTCGACCTCGATGATCTCCGCAATGAGCGGCTGGGCCTGTCGTCGCCATTCGCCGCCATTCGCCGCCACGTTGCCAGCACCATGCTGCCGCGTCGCTAACCCACAGTAGGGGTTCGCTCTTTGCTCGCATGTGTGTATAGGCCGGTGCACGCGTGGCTTCGGCGCCGTGGAGTCGGGCAGCGATGAGCTGGCGATCACGGCTCATCAGTGAGTCATCTTGTTCGAGGACTAAGCGGTGTGCGCCATGTT
This sequence comes from Phytoactinopolyspora halotolerans, assembly GCF_010550675.1. Taxonomy (GTDB): domain Bacteria; phylum Actinomycetota; class Actinomycetes; order Jiangellales; family Jiangellaceae; genus Phytoactinopolyspora; species Phytoactinopolyspora halotolerans. The sequence continues at coordinate 87,501 of NZ_JAAGOA010000018.1, forward strand.
TGACAACGTCATCGAGCAATGCATTCAGGCATTCTTCGCGCCCTCGCTTATGTGATTTATTGGCTGATATGTACAGAATCACGGCGAGATTCAGCCGGCCCAGAGTGCTGAGGATGGTTCGACGTCGTGAATCGCCCTCTTTCGCGAAGTGTAGCCTCGTCTGTCCTGGTAAAGGGAGCCGCCGTACAGCGGATCGTGTGGTGGCGAGGTTGACCGATGCCACTATCGTTGCGGCTACGACATAGCCCTTCGACTTGCCTTCGTCGAGGAAGACGTGTGCATCTTGGCCAAACATGATCACCAGGGTAGCGACCCCCTTTGTGGTCGCGAAATATCCGAATTCGCGGCTCAGTAAGGCTGGAGCGTTCCGATATCAGTGGAGGGTTTACACGTCACAGCGTGTAAAATCTCCACCTATTTTCGAAATACACGTCGACGGTCTCCGTACAGATACGCTTGGTCCTCGTGTCGCGGAATCGATATGCCCTCCGAGTTCCGCCGCCGTGTTCCGTCCGGCGAGGTCATCTCGCGCTCGGCGAGCCGGCCGGCGTCTCCGATCGTGTCGAGGTGACCAGCCGATGGATCGAACGCGCCGGGAAGCCGTGGTTTCCCGTGACGGGCGAAATCCACTACGCGCGCATACCGCGGGAGCGCTGGTCTGCCGTCCTCGGCCATGCCCGCGCGGGCGGGCTCGACTCGGTGGCCACCTACGTCTTCTGGCATGCACACGAGCCGGAACCCGGCGACTTTCGCTGGGACGGCGACCTCGACCTGAGAGCCTTCATCGAGGAGGCGGCGGCGCACGGACTCGACGTCGTCGTGCGGATGGGTCCGTGGGCGCACGGCGAGGCACGCTACGGCGGATTCCCGGACTGGCTTATGCAGCTCGGGCTGAAGACCCGCACCAACGATCCCGCGTACCTCGAACTGGTTCGCGTTCTGTACGCCGAGACGGCCGCACAGCTCGCCGGGCTGACTCACGCCGAGGGCGGTCCTGTCGTCGCGGCCCAGGTGGACAACGAGCTCTACGATCAGCCGGAGCATCTGTCGGCGCTGCGTGAGATCGCCGAGGAGGCCGGTATCCAGGTGCCTGTCTGGACGGCCACGGGCTGGGGCGGTGCCCAGGTGCCCGAGACATTCCTGCCGGTCTACAGCGCCTACGCCGAGGGATTCTGGGAGGACTCCACTGTCGACTGGCCGGAGTTCGCGCCGTTTCACTTCCGGTACAGCGAGGTCCGCGATGACCTGTCCGTCGGGGCGGATCTGCGCGAGGCCCTCGACGGCATCGTTCTCGGCGCGGACGCCGTGCCGCTGAGGGACGATGCTGCCGTCCCGTTCGTGACCTGTGAGCTCGGCGGCGGCATGCACGTCGCTTACCACCGCCGTCCGCTGGTCTCGGCCCAGGACGTCGAGGCACTGGCACTGGCGAAGATCGGCAGCGGATCGATCTGGCAGGGCTACTACATGTACAGCGGCGGGACACAGCGCGTGGACGGGCGCGGCACCTTGCAGGAGTCGCACGCCACCGGCTATCCCAACGACGTTCCGTGCCTGAGCTATGACTTCTACGCCCCCATCGGCGAGCACGGGCAGATCCGGCCGCACTACCACCTGCTGCGACGCCAGCATCTGTGGCTACGCGAAGACGGACACCGGCTCGCGATGATGGCGACGACGGTGGGCGGCGGCAGCGAGGACCCGGACGAGCTGCGATGGGCCGTGCGCTCCGACGGGCACAGCGGCTACCTGTTCCTGACCACTTACCAGCCGCCGAAGCAGCCACTGGCCGCACAGAACGGCGTCCAGATCACGGTCGGATTCGACGACGCCGACGTGACGGTGCCGACCGAGCCGGTCGACATCCCCGCCGGTCTGTCGCTTGTCTGGCCATTGCGGTATCCGCTGGCGACGGGTCTCGTGTTGCGCAGCGCCACGGCGCAGGTGCTGACGCGCATCACCGATGACGAGGGCGAGATCCTCGTCCTCGCGGCTGCCGAGGGCATCCCCGTGGAACTCGTGCTCGACGCGGAGGTGGACGTCAGCGGAAGCGGTCGCGGCCGCCCTGGCGACGGCGGAACCGTGGTGAGCCTCGCCAGTGCGCCGGGCCCGGACTGCGTCGTGGAGCTTCCTGGCATCCGGATCCTGGTCTTGGACCCGGTGAGCGCCAACCGCCTGTACCGGATGGAGGTCGCGGGGCGCGAGCGCCTGGTGCTGACGGACACGCCGATCTATGCCGACCGTGGGGACCTTGTCCTGCACCCCGAGCACACCCAGTGCCACGTGTCGTTGTTACCGGCACCGGCTACCCTCGTGGCGGAGGGCGCGGAGCTGGGCGCCGCGTCGGATCGGGGCCGGTGGCGCAGATGGACGCTCGCGGTGCCGACCGCGGGCGCTCGCCGGCTGGTCGCCGGTGTGCGCGCCGCGGACGTAGCGGCGCCGAAACCGGTGCATGGCGGGCCGATGAACCGGCTCAGCGCGCCGACGGACTTCTCATCGGCGGCGCCGGTACACATCGACGTGCCGCGCGACGTGTTCGCCGGCGCTGTGGCCGGCGCGGGCCGGGTGCTGCTGCGGGTCACCTGGACCGGCGACGTCGGCAGGGCGTTCGTCGGGGACCGGCTCGTCAGTGATCATTTCTGGCACGGGCGGGCCTGGGACATCGACCTCACACCCGTCGCCGACGAGGCCGCCGAGCACGGCGTGCGGCTGGAGTTGCTGCCGTGGCGGCGCGACACCGGCGTGTGGGTCGACCCTGCTGTTCGGGGCGTACGCGATGGTGTGGTCGTCGAGTCGGTGGACGTAGTACGCGTGGGCCGGGTCCGCCTGAGCGTGGGAGACGCGGAACGGTAGCCCGTGTCTCGGCGGGCATCACACACGCGCAGGGTCCGGCGTGCCGTGGCGTGCGGACCGGCGTGCCCGGAGGCGGCGCAGCATCCGAGCGTCGTCGAAGCCGACGGCTCGTGCCGCCGCCTCCATGGTGGCGCCATGCCCGAGGAGATATTCGGCACGTTCCATCCGCAGCGTCTGCTGGTAGCGCAGCGGCGTCATCCCGGTGGCGCGGGTGAACAACCTGGTCACCGTGCGCTCACTGCATCCGGCCACGTCAGCGAGGTCAGCCAGGAGCACGCGTTCGGTGAATCGGGCGTCGATGTGGTCCTGCACCCGGTGCACGGCCTCGTTGAGGTGTGACCGGTGCCGGAGCATGGCGCTGGCCTGCGGCTCGTCGCCGTTGCGGCGGGCGTACACCACCATGGATCGGGCGACCTGCGCCGCCGCGCCGGGGCCGTGACGGGTGGCGATCAGGTACAGCGCGAGGTCGATACCGCTGGCGATGCCCGCCGAGGTGACGACGCGGTCGTCGACCACGTAGAGAACATCGCGGACGACGGACGCCGCTCGATGACGACGGGCCAGCTCGTCCTGCAACTCGTGATGCGTCGTGCAACGACGCCGATCCAGGAGTCCCGCCGCTCCGAGTCCGAAGGCGCCACTGCATACGCTGGCGACGGTTCCGCCGGCGGCATGGTGTGCGCGTAGGCGCTCCAGGCTGGGTTCGGCGAGTGATGGGATGCGGGTCCGCAGCGGCGAGCGCCAGCCCGGCACCATGATCAGATCCCGGTCGGTCAGCGTCGGCCAGGTTGTTTCCGCCCGGATGCGCGCACCCTGTGCGGTGACGATCTCCTCGGTCTCGGCGACGTAACTGAGCGTGTAGTCGTCACCGTGATCACCCGCGGTGGAGAACACCTGCGCGGGACCGGCCAGGTCCAGCAGGTGCAGATTCGGTACGAGCAGAAAGACGACACGGGTCACGATCTGGTCAGGCTAGCGCGTTCCGGTCAGTTCGGCCACGGTGCGGATGGTCGCGAAGCGGCCGGCTAGCGCATACTCGGTCCGGGCGATGATCTCATGCGTACCGAGGGTCCGCGGGTCGGTGAGGATCTGCTCGGGCGTCAGTGTGGCCGGGGCGTCGCGGTGTGCGATCGGGTTCGTCGCCGTCGCCTCGGTGACGAACGTCACCTCGTAGCCGAGATCCGAGGCGAGCCGTGCGGTGGTCTCGCAGCACTGCTCGGTCCGGATGCCGCAGACGGTCAACTCGCGCACGCCCCGAGACGTCAGCAGTTGCTGCAGGTTCGTTGTGGTGAACGCGTTGTGCGACGTTTTGGCCAGGACCGACTCGCCGGCTTGGGGAACCAGGCCTTCCATCAGCCGGACATGGCCGCTCGCAGGGTCGAAGGGCCCGCCGCTGCCCGGTTCGGTGTGCAGTATCCAGGCGACGAGATCGCCCTGGTCCCGGGCGAGTTCGGCCAGCTCGCCGACCGGCTTGGCGATCTCCGGATTCGAGATGAGCTTCCACAGCGGACGCTGCCGGAACGACTCCTGGACGTCGAGGACGATGAGGGCACGGTTCATGACCCCGATTCTGCGCCGCGCACCCGGCGGCGCATAAGGCCACTTCAAGCCGTCGAGCGGAACGATCCGGTCACCGGCTTGGGGAGATCCGGGAGATGTGCCATCGTGGCCGTAGTTGCCGTTGTGGAGGTGCACACATGTCGACGGGCCCGGCCGGATGGCGGCCGAGTGTGGCTGAGCCGCACGACACGGGTGGTGAATCGGTGTGCTGGCTGCCGCAGGTCTGCGAGGATTGTGGGCGCCTTGCCGACGACGAGCCGCCGACCGTCTGTGCGGCCTGCGGCGCCAGTATCGACGTTCCCTGAACCCACGCCGCACCACAGCGGCGAACGCGGACGATGCCCGACGCTGCGGGTGCCCGCATGTCACGCGGAGCGTTCAGCGGAGCCGAGGCGGGGAAACTCAGTGGTCGAGAAGATGACTTCGACGGGGACCTCGAAGTACTCGGCGATCTTCAGCGCGAGGTAGAGGCTGGGGCTGTATTCACCGCGTTCGAGATAGCCGACCGTCTGGTAGTGGACGCCCAGCGCGTCGGCGAGCTCACGCCGGGAGATGCCGCGCTCCGCCCTGAGCATGGCGATCCTGTTGTAGACGGTCTCGCTCAAGGTCGTCCTTTCTCCGGCTTGGCCGATCCACTACATCCCATACCGTTGCATGGCCTGCTGGCGTCGTTCCTCCAGGGCGGACCCGGACTCGCGCCGGGCCATCCGGCGCAGCACGGGCGGCGCGAGCAGCAGCCCGACGACGGCCCACGCGCTGAGCACGCCGACGGCCTCCCACAGCCTCCATGCCTCGCCGATCTCAGCGCCGGCGGCGTCATCGGGTAGCAGTGCCCAGCGGATGCCGTGTCCGAGCCAGTACATCGGAAAGACCTGCGCGACGACCTGCAACCACTCCGCCAGCGCGGTGATCGGGTAGAAGATGCCGGATATGGCGCTCAGCGTGGCGATGGGCAGCATGGACAGCCCGAACGACGCCTGCGGATTGCTGACCTGCGAGCCGATGAGCGCTCCCCACGGGAGGGTCGCCAGTAGACCGAGTGCGGCGAATCCGAGCAGACCGAGCCAGCCCGTGACGGGCGTGTCGAGCAGCTCGGTGACGAAGATCAACCCGGCCGCCAGGATGATCGCAAGCATGACGGCCGTGGCCAGAGCTATGACGACGAGCTTGGCCACCACATAACCGACCATGCCGTGCGGGGTCGCCTTGGCACGCAGCAAGGTGCCGTCTTCTCGCTCGACGGTCAGCATGCCGCTCGGACCGAGGATGCCGCTCCAGGCCACCATCATGCCGAGGATGCTGGGCAGGACCACGCTCGCGAGTGACTGCGTTGTGCCCTCGACGGTGGAGTCGCGCTGGAAGAAGAGCACCACGGCGAACACCAGCGCGACGGCGACGTACCAGCCCCACTCGTCGACCGTCCTGGTGTTGTTCTTGGTCTCGATCCAGCCTCGGGAGAGCCCGAGGCGGCAGGCGTAGATCGTCGGGTTCATCAGCGTGCCCTCTTCAGGTTCGTCAGCGCGGTGGCAGCGCCCGGACTCGGGTTCTGGTCCTGGTCCAGCCCCGTTTCGTATCTGTGCACCAGCGCCATGTAGGTGTCTTCGAGGCTCGCCCGGCGCACTTCCAGGTCTCGAACCTCGTCGCGCTCGGTCAGCAGAAGGTCGCGGACGAATTCGGTGGCGTCGTCCGTGGCGTGCACGAAGTGCTGGCCCCCGACGCTCCAGCGCACCTCGGCCTGGCTGGAGACGTTGCGGGCGAGCTGGTCGGCACTTCCGTCGGCGACGATCCGACCGCCGGCGAGGATGAGGATGCGGTCGGTGAGCTTCTCGGCCTCGTCGAGATCATGAGTGGTGAGCACGACGGTGGTCCCCTCCAGGTCGGACAGGCGATGGACGAGGTCGTGGAAGTCACGCCGGGCGTGCGGATCCAGCCCGGCGGTCGGTTCGTCGAGGAAGAGCAGTTCCGGACGGCCGACGACACCGATGGCGACGTCGAGCCTGCGTCGCTGGCCTCCGGACAGTTGTCCCAAGCACCGGCTTGCCTGTTCCCGAAGCCCGACCATGTCCATCAGTTCGTCGACCTGGATCGGGCGCTGCCGATCCGGTGCCGAATACGGCGCGTAGTAGCGGCCGAGGTGATCGAGCAGATCGCGTACCTTCCATCTGACGTGGTCGCGCCAGGATTGCAGCACGATGCCGATCCGGGCGCGCCAGTCCTCGCCGCCGTTGAGGGGATCGACGCCGAGTACGGTGACGTCCCCGGCCGAACGGGCCCGGAAGCCCTCGAGGATCTCGACTGTGGTGGTCTTGCCCGCACCATTGGGGCCGAGCAGGGCGATCACCTCGCCACGGTGGACCGTGAAGTCCACGCCATCCAGCACGTCCGTGGACCCGTAGCGCATGCGCAGGTCGCGGACGTCGATGACGGTGTCGCCCTCGCCGCTGGGACCGCCCGGCTGGCGCGCGTCGAGCTGGCTCAACACAGGGATCTACCTCATTCTGCGTAGTGTCTATCTGATGGTTGATAGTACATCTACTACATAGTGATATACAGGTGCACACCGACCGGAGTCCGACTCGATGCTTTCCTCGGGATCCACGTGTCGGGTACAAGCCGCGCGGAGGTCGTGGAGCTCCTGCTTTGCGAGGCGTCGGTGCCGAGGCGTTGCCGTCGCGACCGGCGCGCCATGTCTCAGGTAGCCTGTTCCTGCAGGGCCTCTAGCTCAATTGGCAGAGCTGCGGACTTTTAATCCGTAGGTTCCGGGTTCGAGCCCCGGGGGGCCCACTCCTCGCGGCGCCGAATGGCTTCCTTCGACGGGTAGTTGGCGGCCGTCGCCGTGGTTGGACAGCAGACCGAGATGTTGCCGCGGCCACGGCCGAACTGTTGCGCCAGAGCCACGGTCATGATGCCGTGCATGTCTTCGACGTCGGCCTGCACCAGCCGAGGATGCCCAGGTCGCCGCGCTCGCCCGCGGCGGACTTGAGCCGCCAGCGGTACGGGTGAGCTGTACACCTCGCGCAGGTGTTGACAGGTCATGCGAGTGGAAATGGCGGCTGCCACCACGCCGGCGACCGCTGCAGCTCGACCCGGTCGACCCACTTGACCCACCAGTAACCTCGGCGGCCCGGTGCGACCAGCCGTAGCGGGAATCCGTGCCGGCGGGCGAGTGGTACGCCGCCCATCGCCGTCGCAAGGAGCAGCCGATCGATCTCATCAACCGGGAACCGGATCCAATAGCCGGTAACGGAATGCACGAGCAGGCTCCGCGCCTCGCCAACGTCCCGTATGAGGGACGAGACTGGGACGCCCGTCCAGTCCTGATGCGCGTACCACCCAGACGTACAGTCCAGCGTCGCCCGGAGCGGCGTCGTGTGTGCCGCCACCTCGGGCAGAGTCAGCTCGTACGCACCGTGGCCGTCAACGACGCTGAGCCGCCATTCATCGAGGTCGACCTCGGGGGCGGTGTCGTTGAGCCAGATGGTGCTCGGCATCGAGGGCGGATCGAACGAGCCGATCTCGTGTGAACCGGTGAATCGCCGCTCTCCGCCGGGCAACCCAGCGAGCCGGACGGTTGAGTCGGTGATGAGGTACAGCGCCGTCGCCGCGGCGCTGAGCAGGCCCGCTCGAAGCGCAACCCGGCGGGAAAGGTCTGTCTTGCGGGGCCGGCTCCTTCTGGCGACCGCGTGCCAGATGAGCAGTGGAACGAGCGCCAGCGCGGCGGCAATGTGGACCCACAAACCGTGCTGCCCACCGATCGAGCGGATCAGCCCGGTGGAAGAGCCCAAGCCGGCCACCACGGTCATGACAGCGAGCATGGCGAGAAGCAGGGACGCCCACCTACTGCGACGGGCCCGACCCAGCCCACGACGGACGACGCGACCCTTCCATGGGATCAGCAAGATAACCGCCATGGCCGCGACACCATGCCCGATGACCACCCACCGGCCGTGTGATGAACCGGTCGCCACCGCCCCGGTGCCGGTGGCGAAGGCCAGCAACAACGCGATGAACAGCGCCACGTTCGTCTGCCGAGGCGACAGCATCTGCTTGATCTTCGGGTGCACGGCCGCTCCTCGCCCCGTTCACTCAATCGTCGATCACTGCGATCTTCTGGTTGGGTTTGATGCAGAGCCGGCAGCGGATCGAACTGCCCTACGCCGCTACGTGATCCGGAGTCTTGGTGCGAGCGGTCTCGTGCAACGCCGCTGACAGCCACACCAGCGCTATCCCTGTGACGATGTGGGTCGCGCTGATCAACGGACTGTCCGGAAGCGGAGCGAGGAGGGCGATCAGGGGGAACGCGAGGACGTAGGCGACAGCTGGGATTCTGGGATAGACCCGTGCGCGCACCATAGAGAGCCCGAACAGCACAACACCGACGCTGAACACGAGGGCGCTGACGAGAAGGGCGATCCGGGAGATGCCGGCCAGGTCATCGACTTCGATCACTTCCTCGATCGGGAAGAGGACCAGGTTCAGGGTGTAGCCGGCGCCACCGAACAGGCCGAGCCCGACCAGGTTGACAGCGAAGCCGACGATGCCCAGCCGACCACTCGCGCGAAGCTGGCCCAGATGCAGGCCGACCACCAGGGGGAGTCCCAGGGCGGGAGAGAGCCCGAGCGCGGCACTTGTCGCCGTCGTCTCGCCGGCAAAGATCTCGAACACGCTGGCTAGCGCGATGAACAGCCCGGCGAAGATGCCGCTGATGGCGCCGAAGCGCAGCAAAGATGTCATGCGGCGACCGTAGGAGCCGCGGACCGGGCTCGGACAGTGCCTGATTGCCGCACTTGTAGCCGCCTTTCACCCCGGCACTGTGCCGATCGGCACCTGTCTGCTGGTCCATCGACCGGACCCACACAAGGCCGTACGCTCTATGCATGTCGCCAGCCGCGTTGGATGCCAGACTCCATGCGGGTTTCCCCGCCAGACCGGTGCCGTGGATTTCACCGGTGCTCTACGGCGTCGTCGTGGTCGCCGGGGCATTCGCCGGAGTCACCGGCCTCGGGGACACCAGGTATGTGCCGTTCGTGACCGGCTTGACCCTGCTCATGGCGCTGGATGTCGCTGAGCGCCGCCGGTACCCGGCGATGACGCCGACCGTCCCGGCGATCACGCTGCTCGTCGCTCGGCTGGTCCTCTTCGTTGCGGTGGCCGCCGCCGACGGCTCCGGCCTGTCCCGGGTGCTGTTCCTGCTGTTGCCGTTCACCGCGTACTTCGCGTTCGGCTGGAAGGTGAGTATCGCCCTCGGCCTCGTCAGTCTCGGATTGCTCGTGATCGGCTTCGAGTTGACCGTCCCGCAGTGGTACGGCGAAGTCGAGCAGGTCTCCGATCTGCTGATGTTCGTCGTCGGGCTGGCATTGACCATCGCGATGGCCTCGGTCGCCGTGGAAGAGCAGCGCGGCAGGGCGCGGTTGGAGCAGTCCCATGCCCAGCTGCGCACCTACGCCTCACGAGTCTCTGAGCTGTCTGCGGCGGCCGAGCGGAGCCGGGTGTCACGCGACATCCACGACGGGCTCGGACACCACCTGACGGCCATCACCCTCCTGCTGGAGAAGGCCACGACGTTCCTCGACCTCGATCGCGCCGCCGCGCGGCAAGCCCTTGACGACGCCAGCCGCTCGGCACGGCGCGCGCTCGAGGACGTACGGCACTCGGTGCGCACGCTACGCGCCTCGACCGAGCCGTTCCACCTCTCGGCGGCGCTGAACGACCTGGTTCGCGAGGCTGACGGCGGTGAGCTGTCGGTCAGCCTCGACTTCTCCGGAGATGAGAGCCGGTGTGATCCAGCCGCCCTGATCACGCTCTACCGGGCCGCTCAAGAGGGCATCACCAATGCCCGCCGCCACGCCCACGCGTCCCACGTGTGGGTGACCGCCAGCTGTGACGACGAGAATGCACACCTGGTAGTCGCCGATGACGGGTGCGGATTTCCGCCCGAGCGTGAAGGCTACGGCCTACTCGGAATGCGTGAGCGTGCGCAGCTCGTGGGCGGTTCGGTCGAGGTGGTCAGCGGGCCGGATGCAGGCACGCAGGTGATCGTGACCATCCCGCACAAGGTGGCCGTGTGACCGACGAGGCAGAACGTGTCCCACCGCCCGTGCGCGACATCCGCGTTGTTGTCGTCGACGACCAGAGGCTGATCCGGGAGAGCATCGAGTCCTTGCTGGACATACAGCCTGGCATCGCGGTGGTCGGTACCGCCGCCGACGGCAGGCAGGCAATTGACGCCGTGCTCACTTTGGAGCCGGACGTCGCCTTGATGGACGTGCGGATGCCCACCATGGACGGCATCGAAGCGGTCGCCGTCCTGCGTGGGCGGGCTCCGAACTGTCGGGTGGTCATGCTGACCACGTTCGACGACGAGGAGTACGTCGTGCAGGCGCTCCGGGCCGGCGCCAGCGGATACCTGCTCAAAGACCGTCCGGCGCAGGAACTTGCCGATGCGGTACGAACGGCGCACGCCGGCGTCGTCCAGTTCGATCCGGCCGCAGCCGCCCGGCTCACGGTGGCGCTCGACCGTCCCGGCAACTCGCCGAGCCGAGAACCGGCCGGCCATCCGCTGACCGCAAGGGAGGTCGACGTACTACGCCTCGTAGCCACCGGCTCGACCAACCGTGAGATCGCCGAGCGCCTCTACCTCAGCGAAGGGACCGTCAAGAACCATATCTCCAGGATCCTGAACCGGCTGGGTTTGCGCGATCGCACTCAGGCCGCGCTCTATGCGCGCGATCAAGGCTTGGTCTGACCCTTTCGGAATTTGCTCCCCCGCCGCCTGACCTTCGTGTCCGCTTCCGGAGAATCTGGCGCAGCATACCTGGACGTCCGCCCGCATCCTTCCTACCGTGACTCCGGGTCAGAGAGCATGAGCAGCCCTCACACGGCTTTTCACACGTCTCAAGGCGAGGGTTTGTCGCTAGGTCCGCCGACCGCGGAACTCCGAAGGAGAGGGGACAGCCATGCCGTTGATCCAGGTGAAATTGATCGAGGGTGTCTTCGACGAGGCGCAGAAGCGAACGATCGTGGAACGGCTCACCGACACGATGGTCGACATCGAAGGGGAGAACATGCGCCAGGTGACCTGGGTGCTCGTCGAGGAGGTCAAGAGTGGGCACTGGGCCATCGGCGGCCAGCCGCTTGCCACGGCCGACGTGAAAGCCCTAGCTGCGGGCGTGCCTGCAGGCTGACACCCGAAGAGCCGTGCGTCTGCAATCCGCCGGTGCGTCTCAACAAACGCGTTGAGACGCACCGGTGGCCGTTTGCGCGCGCCCAGGCTGATCCACTCGGGGTCACACGCTTTCTCACACGGTCCCACGAGACCGTGGTGCCACTGACGAGGGAGGTCACCATGACAATCACGATGAGCCGCATCGAGACGCAGCCGTACCCGGCCAGCAACAGTGACGCGGACGGCGTGCTGGGCACCCTGCATGACACCCTTGACACCGTCTCGGAGCTGGACCCCGATCTATTGCACTCTGACACCCTCGCCGGCCACGCGATCGTGACTCTCGCCGGGGCGGCGCGGGCGGCTGTCACAGCCCTGGGTACCGCGTCCGGAACCGCCCTGCGTGAAGCGTCCGGTGTGGTTGTCGTCCGTGACCTGGTCGCCGCCGTGTCCCTTCTGGAGCTCGCGGTGTCACGACGCGGTGGTCCTTCGGACCCCCGTGCGCTGGAGCAGATCGCGCGCAGAGCGAACACCGCGTACGGCCGGCTTCTGCTTGCGGCTCCGTCGGCGACCAAATCGGGCGTACCATGCAGGTGAACGGGAGGGCGCCCATGGTGACGATCAAGTTGCTCGGGCGTCCGGCAGTCTTCGGCGACGGAGTCGAGCTGGACGGGCCACGCGGCAAGAAGGGCTGGGGCCTCCTCACGTACTTGGTGAGCAACGGCGCCGCCGTCCCGCGTGAGCGCCTCGTCAGGCTCCTGTTTCCGGACGCCCAGGATGGCCTGGGTTCCTTGCGCTGGAACCTTGCGGAACTTCGCCGCATCACGCGAGAGCCCCACACGTTCGCCGGGGACCCGGTGACGCTGTCCTTGACGCGCGACGTGCAGGTCGACATACACCTTCTGGCGGCGGCCCCGTGGTATGAGGTGATCGACCAGATCGACCTGTCCGCACCGCTCCTCGAAGGGCTCGCGTTCCCGTCGTGCGCGGGCTTCGAACTGTGGCTCGAGGGGGAGCGGCAACGTGTCGTCGCGCTTGCCGCGGCAGCTCTCCGGGAGGCCGCACGCGACGAGATCGCCTCTGCCCGGGCGGACGAAGCGGTGGGGCACGCCCGGAGGCTGGTCGCGCTCCAGCCATGGGACGAGAACTGCCATGAGCTTCTCGTTCGTGCGCTCGCCCAGTCTGGCGATGTCGCCGGAGCCCGTGCGCATGTCGAACTGGTCACTGAGTCGTTCCTTGACGAGCTCGGTGTTGCTCCGTCCCGTTCGGTGAGTGCCGCAGCGGAGCCGCTGATGGCCCGTCCTGCACAGGCCAGCCGGACGCGCACGGAAGCACAGCTGCAGGCGGGCATGACCGCCGTATCGGCCGGCGCGTCGGACGCCGGGATTGGGTCGCTGCGGCGCGCGGTGGCCGGCGCGAGGGCAGTAGCGGACCCCGAGCTCCTGGTGAGGGCACTGATCCACCTAGGCAGCGCCCAGGTTCACGCCGTCCGCGGCACCGACGAGGCAGGCGGGGCGGCACTCAGAGAGGCCGTCGCCGTCGCGGAACGCGTCGGACGTCCTGGCCTCGCAACCGGCGCCTGCCGGGAACTGGCGTGGGTGGAGTTCCTCCGCTGCCGCTTCGAACCGGCCGAGCGTTGGCTGGACCGTGCCATGGCAACCGTGGGCGCCGACGATTCGGAGCGAGCCTGGATCCTGCTCACGAAAGGCTCTCTGCGCAGCGACGCCGGACGTTACGAGGAGGCGATACCGCTGTTCCTCGACGCCGTGCGGCACGCCGAGTATGGCGGTGATCTGCGGGCGCGCGCGATGGCATTGACCCACCTCGGGCGACTGCGGCTGCTGCGCGGTGAGGACGATCTGGCGTCCGAACACCTGGAGCAGGCCCGAGCACTGGCGGATCAGGCAGGGTGGCTCACGTTCGCGTCGTACCCGCTGTCCTGGAGCGCCGAATTGGCCATGCACGCTGGTCGTATAGATGAAGCAGCGGAATTGTTCAGCAGTGCCCATGCCCTGGCTGTGGAGGTCGGCGACCCGTGCTGGGAGAGCCTGGCCTGTCGGGGTCTCGGGCTGGTCGCGGCCGAGCGCGGGGAGCACGCCACTGCCGCTCGTCTGTTGTACGACTCCCGCATGGCATGCCGACGCGTCAACGACGCATACGTCTGGCTGGAGGCATACGGGCTCGCAGCTCAGGTGGCCCATGCGGTGGCAAACGGACTGGGTGGAGTCGAGGCACTGATGGACGACCTGGATCAGCTGGCGTCGAAGCACGGCATGCGGGAGCTCCAGGCGGAAGCCGCGATGTTCCGGGTCTCCGCGGGCATGACCGACGCGTTGGAGGCGGCCCGGAGCCACGTCGCTTGCGTCGACAACCCGGTGCTCTCCGCACGGCTCGTTCGGCTGGAGGCCACTCTGGCCGAATCCACCGCCAAGGTGCCGTCGTAGCGCTCCCGTGCCGGTGCCACATGGCGGTGAGCGCGTCAGCCGGTCCGAGGTGTCGGAGCCTGCACGGTATGAGGGCAGGCTCCCGAGTGCCTGGCCGCCCTGGGTTGTCCAGCCGACGGCGAGTTCGGAGTTGACTTCAGGTTGACCTGAAGTGCCAGGCTGGCGGTGCTGTTCTGAGTGATGCTGTTCAGGAAGGGATGTCCCCGTGTCGAATCGCCTTTTCGGTGTCTTGAACGGCTTGGTGCATCGCCACCGTGATGAGGACTTCGGAGGTAGCGCCAGTGAGTCTTATGACCGGTTGGCCCGGCGTACTCTCGGTAGCCTGTACCGGCGGGTCTGTAGCGACGTCGTCGGCATGGCGCCGCCTGGCGGGGTGATCGCGGACGTCGGTGCCGGTACTGGCAGGCTTTCCTCCCTGGTGGCCCAGGGCCGTGAGGACCTGGACGTGCATGTAGTCGATCCGTCGGCCGACATGGTGACCGTGGCGGAGCGGGTGGCCCGCGACGCCGACGTGGCCGACCGTGTCCACCTGCACGTCGCCGACGTGGCCGGGTTGCCGTTGCCGGCCGACAGCGTTGACGTGATCGTCTCTACCCTGAGCATGCATCACTGGCCCGATGTTCCAGCCGCGGCGGCTCAGCTTCGGCGGGTGCTACGGCCGGGCGGCAGGCTCCTCGTGGTCGATTTCCGTTTCGCGCCGTTCCGCGACCTCGACGACGCATTGCGGACGGCTGAGAATCCGGAGTGGACGGAGATCACGATGGCGAAGGTCCGGCTACCGTGGTATCCGTTCGCGCCCTATGCGCGGCTGCTGGCCCGAAGTGCGGGGCCCGCGGCGTCTTGAGTTGTTCGGCGGTGTTCGGCGGCGACGTGGGTGAGTGGCCACGGGCTCGCTCGTGGCGGTAATGAGAGCGTGATGCGCAACAGCGACGTAGACGAATTGAGCATCGGCGAGTTGGCCGACCGGTTCGGGTTGGCCACCCATGTGCTGCGGCATTGGGAGGACGTGGGCGTCCTGATTCCGGCTCGGCGGCAGGCTGGGCGACGTCGGTACTTCACGGACCAGGTCGCCGATGTTGCGATGATCTTGCTTGGCCGGGACTGCGGCCTCAGCCTGGGCCAACTGCGCCGGTTGATGACGGTCGCCAGCCGGGATGAGCAGCGCGCTATCCTGCTCGACCACGTCGCGCTGCTGCAACGACGCGTCGCGGCCGCGCAGACCGCGCTCGATCTCGTAGGGCATGCACTCACGTGCGACGCGGACGACGTGACGCGATGTCCCGACTTCCGTCGAAAGCTGGATGGCTACGGGGCCGGCCCCCGGTGCACCTAGCCATGGGCGGCGGCGAGAAGTGCTCGTATCGCGTCGTCGAGCACTGGTCCGGTGGGGAGGGGATCGTTCGGGTCGTTCCACATCGCTATGACGGCCCGATCGTGCGAGTCGTCGATGAGCCGGTATGTGAGGGCGAGGACTCCCGGTTCCGAGCCGCCCTTGAACCAGGCGTGGTTCCATGTGTCCGACAGGTCCTGCGGTATGCCGGGGTTCGCGGACAGGATGGCGTCGATCGGCTCCAGTCCCGGGGTGTCGGCCAACGCCGCGAGTTCGCGGATGGTGGTGCACAGATCCGTCGGGGTAGCGAACCACTCGACGGACTGCACCAGCCGAGGGCTCGAGAGGTCGAGGTTCGCCACGGCCGTTGGGTCTTCCTGCCATGGGAACGGTGCTCGGTCGGCGAGATCGGTGAGGAAACGACGGCGTTCGCCGACTCCGTCGAGCGCCTCGTACTCGGCGCCGAGCTCGGGTGCGACGAACTTCAGGCGAGCCATGTCGGCCGTGGTGAGCAGTGGGATGTTCTGCTCCGAGGACGCCGGCGCGACCTCGGCGATGACGGCTTCGACCGTCTGGGCGCCAATGAGTGAGATCAGATGGTCGGTCGCGCTGTTGTCGGAGATCGAGATCATCAGCTCGGCCGCGTGCCGCACCGTCACGGTGGATCCGTCCGGGACGGTGTACAGCTCGCCACTGGGATCGCTGCGTAGCTCGTCGCGTACGACCAGGTCGTCGTCCCATGACAGTCGCCCGCCGGCGATCGCGTGGCCGAGCGCGATGAGCACCCACAGCTTGAACGCCGACGCGATCGGGAGCGCCTGCTCGTGAGCGACGCCGTCGACGAGTCGGCAGCGACCGTCGTCGAGATCGAAGACGGCATACGCGACGTTGGGTGCGAGCGCCATGATCGGGCCGTCGGCTGCCGCGGCCGATATCGGGGGCGGTCCGTCAGGGGTGTCGACGTGGCTGGAGGCGCAACTGCCGGCGACCAGGATCGTTGCGATCACAGTACAGCCGAGGAGCCGTCTGGAGATCATGCCTGCCAACCTAGGTTGACAGTCGGTCGCCTGTCAACCTAGGTTGGCAGTATGCAGGAGGCGCCCATTCGCATCCCCGACCCGACGGACCCCGCCGCCACGCTGGCGACCGTGGTCTCGCTCCGCCGGCTCGCCGACAGGCTCGAGTTGGCCGGTGCCCAAGCCGCGATCGATCAGGGCTGGTCGTGGACGGACGTCGCCGAAGCCCTCGGTGTCAGCAGGCAGGCCGCCCACAAGAAGCTCGCCCGCCGCATCACCCAATGACGAACAGACCCAGCAAGGAGGACCCATGTTCAACCGACTGCGCCGGCGAACCGGTGATATGCGCACAATCAAGCACCTACTCGCTGACGCGGAGAACGTGGCGCGAGAACAGGGCGCGGACAAGCCCGGCGCCGAACACCTCGTGATCGCCGCGCTGGCCTTGCCGGACGGCACGGCCCGCCGGGCCTTCGAACGCATCGGCGCCGACCCGGACGCCTTCGGGACGGCCGTCACCGAACAGCACGCCGAGGCGCTGCGGGACATCGGCATCGATCACGACGACGCCGCGCTCAGTGCACAACTCCCCGAACCGCAGCCGGCAGGCGGCGTCTATCGCAGCGAGGTGTCCATGCAACAGCTCTTCCAGCGTGTGACCGACGACGTCAAGAGCGATGGATCCAGCCTGGTCGGCGCCCACGTCATCCGGGCGGCCGCCCGCATGGAGTACGGAACGACGGCCCGCGCGCTCGATCACATGGGAATCGACCGCATGGACCTCGCCCAGGCGGCCGGGGCCGAGATCGCCGGACGGCACGCCGATGCGAGTTGACGTCAGGCTGATCTGAAGCGCCCGGCCGGCGGCGGCTCGTTCCCGGTCCTTCCCGCGGCCGGCGGCGAGGATCGTGCTCACACGACTGCACGCCACGGCTCTCACGTCCGGTCTGACCATCACCGTGTGGTGGACAGCGTGCGGGCGATCAGCTGTGCTGATGGGTCAGGCCGAGGGGTGCGGCCGACTTCGTGGCGAGTCGGTCGAGGTAGTCGTCGAGAGACGTGAGGACGTCGGCGTAGTGCCCGAAGAGCTCGAAGCTGACCGCTCCGAACAACATGGTCCATGCGTCGAGCACGTGCAGGACTCCGGACGCCGGCATCTCTGCCAGTGCTGCGGCGATCTCATCATCCTGAGAGACGGCGGGGTGCGTCTTCAGAATCTCGACGTCCGTGGCTAATGCGTCGGTCACCGGGTCGTCTCCCGGCGTTCCAGTGCGACGGGCCACCGCGGCCTCGATCGCGATCTGCGCCAGCAATATGACCACTTCGCCGGCCGGAATCGCCGTGTGCTCCGGTGCGGCGTATCCGGGCACCGGAGAGCCGTAGACGAGGGCGTACTCGTGCGGATGCTCGCGTGCCCACTCACGGACCGACCGGAACACCGCCTTCCAGCGACCGAGGTGATCCTCCCGGGCCACCTGCGACTCCGCTCGGCGTGCAGCCTGGCCGAGCCCCACGTACGCGTCGGTGATCAGAGCCGTCAGCAGGGCGTCGCGGCTGGGAAAGTACCGGTAGACCGCCGACGACGCCATGCCCAGTTCACGCGTGACGGCTCGCACCGACAACCCGCCCGCGCCGACCTGCGCCAGCTGCCGGCGAGCGACGTCCTTGATCTCGCGGGTCAGCTCGTCCCGTACCCGCTGCCGGAACCCACGTGTCGAAGCCATGCCGCCATTCTTGCACATAGCGCGAGCAGTAAACGTAAACGAGAGCACTGCTCTTGACAAGGCATACGAGACCAGCAACACTGATCTTTAAGGAGAGCAGTGCTCACAAAGGAGAACCCATGTCCCACCACCTCGTCCTCGGCGCCGGCACCATAGGCTCCGTCCTGGCCATACAACTGGCGAACGACGGGCACGAGGTCCGCGTCGTGACGCGTTCTGGTACCGGCCCATCGCACCCCGGCATTGCCCTCGTCAAGGCTGATGTGCTGGATCGCGATGCGCTTCGTCCGCACGCCGCGGGCGCCGCCGCCGTCTACAACACCCTCAGCCCGCCGAGCTACCAGCAGTGGTCCTCCATGTGGCCGCCGCTGGCAGCGGCCGTGCTCGACGTCGCCGAGTCTTCCGGAGCGGTTCTGGTGACCATCAGCAACCTCTACGGGTACGGCCCCGTCGTAGGGCCGATCAGCCGCGACCTTCCGCTCGCTGCCACGGAGCACAAGGGCAGGCTGCGAGCTCGGCTGTGGCAGGATGCGCTCGCGGCCCACCAGGCAGGGCGAGTGCGTGTCACCGAGGCACGGGCGTCGGACTTCCTCGGTCCCGGCGTCGGACTGCACGCGGGATTGATCACCCGTTACGGGCAGGCAGCGATGGCCGGCAAACCCGTGCGCGTGCTCGGGGACCCGGACGCGCCGCACAGTTTCACCTACGTCGACGACGTTGCACGCACCCTGGCCGTCCTCGGCACGGACGAGCGTGCATGGGGACATCCATGGCACGTCCCTTCGTCCCCGCCGGTGTCCGTGCGAAACCTCCTCGAGTCGGCCACCCAGCGCGGCGGCATCCAGGCCCCCCGAATCCGCCGGATCCCCAGGAGTGCCCTCACGCTGCTCTCACCCTTCTCGCCGACGCTCCGTGAGGTACGCGGTGTGCTGTACCAATGGGAGGCGCCCTTCGAGATCGACGCGACGGCTACCACGACCGTCTTCGGGCTGGAACACACGCCATGGGATGACGTGATGCGCAGAACGACCGCTGATTGGCAGCAGTAGAGCCGGCGACCGGAGAAACACAGTCGGGCGAAGCGGGCGACGTGATTGCCGCGGATCGGTTCAACGCGCTCTCACTTCTGTGCGCCGGTCGACCAGGAACTGCGTCCGAGACCGTGCTGACTATGCCCTGGCTGTGTCCGCGGCCGGAGCCGGAATCGGGGTGGCGGCGCCGCTGACCGTCACCCGGGGATCGTCCGGCGTCACATCGACGATGAGCTCGCTGCGTCGTCCCATGTCCTCGCCTTGCAGGATGGTCAGGCGCGTGGCTTTGGTGACGCGATCAAGCTGGCGGAGGTAGCCCCCGAAAGCGGCGGCCGCGGCGCCGGTGGCCGGATCCTCGATGACGCCGCCCACGGGGAATGGGTCGCGGGCGTGGATCGTGCGCTTGTTCTCCGGCCAGAACAGCTGCACGGTGGTCCATCCGCACTCTCGCATCAGGCTCTGCAGGGCGTCGAAGTCGTAGTTGAGGTCGGCGAGACGGTCCCTGGAATCCGCTGCCAGAATGGGGTGTTCGTTTCCGGCAAAGGCGACGTGCGGCGGCCAATCGGGGTCGAGCTCGTCGGGTGACCATCGCAGTGCGGCGAGCAGCCGCGCGAGTTCCTCGTCGGAAGTCGGCCGCGACCGCGTCGGCACGCTGGTGAGACTCGCGATGACGGCTTTGCGCTTCTCGGTGTGTATCGGAACCGTGCCCGCCTGGGTCTCGAAGGTGAACGCCCCGACGCCGTCCCGTTCGGCCAGCACGACCGCGGTGGCGATCGTGGCGTGGCCGCAGAACGCTACCTCTGCCAGCGGGCTGAAGTAGCGCAGCCGGAAGTGTCTCTCGTCCGAGTCGATCGTGCTGACGAAGGCGGTCTCGGAGTAGCCGACATCGAGCGCCGCCCGTTGCATGTCGACGTCGCTGAGTTCGTCGGAGTCGAGGACGACGCCGGCCGGATTGCCGCCGGACGGATCCGAGGTGAACGCGGCGTAGCGGAGTATCTCAAGCATTCGAGTCTCTTACCCATTCCTCGTCGGCCGGATGGCGTCGAGGAGCAACGAGTGTGCGCGGTTGATCCGTTCGGTGGCGGACGCCGCACCCGAGCTGTGGGCCGCGCCGCCGAGCATGTCCACCAGTAGCGTCGTGTCCTCCAGAGTCAGGTCGGACCGCACCCGCCCCGCCGCCTGTGCTCGGCGGAGTGGTTCCTCGACGATGGCCAGGAACCGGGTGGAGATCTCCTTGCGGGTGTCGTCGGACACGGCGCGACTGTTGAATACGTCGACCAGGCCGACATCTTTGACCAGCATCTTCAGTGTCGCGGCGAGGATGTCGAGGTAGGCGTCGGCGCTGTCGGCCGCCGTGAGGCTGACTCGCTCCAACTCGCTGATGTTGTCCAGGAAGACGGTCTTCACCAGGCTTTCCCGGGTCGGGAACCGGCGGTGCATCGTCGCTCGGCCCACGCCCGCTTCCTGGGCGATCACCTCGAGCGGCGTGTCCAAGCCACGTTCTGCGAACAGCCTTCGGGCCGCGGAGATCACGGCTTCTCGGTTGCGGCGCGCGTCAGCACGTAGCGTCGTCGTGCTCGACTGGACGGTCATCTCTGTGAGTATAGGGAGGTTTGCCCGTCTGCTCAGGAACAGATGTACGCACGTATCTGGGCTTAAGTGCCCACTTCGGGTTAGCATGGTCAGCACTCCGGAAGCAGGCATGCTGCGGATCGGAACGGTGTCTCGTTCAAGGGCGAAGGAGGGCACGATGTTCCAGTTCGGTGCGGCTGCGTACGCACACATGACATCGGTGCTGGTGACCATGCTCGCCGTCATCTTCGTGACCGGCCTTGCGCTGGTGCTTCTTCCTGCTCTCGGACAGGCTCTCCGGGTGGTCGTCTCGGCGGTCGTCCGCCGTCGCCAGGAACGACGTTCGGCGGCCTGGCAACATGCCGAGGCGGTGCGTGGCATCGCACAGCTGGAGTGGTACCTCGGCCGCCGCGACGCCCGGCACTGATCTCTCACGCACCCGGCTGTAACCCTGTGCGCAGGGGATATACTGCTCACAACGCGGGTACGGCCGTCCGCCGCGCCGTCGGCTGCCCGTGGCGGGGTCCATGTGAAGCCGTGATACCGAGGCGTTCGTGCGAACGCCGGCGGTGGTCGTGCCCATCACGTGTCGAGTGAAAGGGACGGGAGTGGGTACGCCAGATCGGCTGCATGAGAACCAGCAGGGAGTCGAGCTGTCCGCCGTGGAGTGGTTGCTCGACCATTTCCGGGCGAAGGAAACGGACCGCCGACGGATGGTCGATGAGCTCGACGTCGGTCCGTCCGATCAGGTGCTGGACGCGGGCTGCGGCCCGGGCATGTGGACGAGGTTGTTCGCCGAGAAGGTCGCATCCGGCGGCGGCAAGGTAACCGGTCTCGACTTCGCGTCGGACATTCTGGACTACGCCCGCGCCAGTTTCGACGGCGACCCGCTCGGCAGCGCGGTGGAGTTCGTCCGTGGTGACCTGCACGAGGTGCCGTTTCCACCGGAGACCTTCGATCTGACGTTTCTGGGCAACTGCCTGTGTTACATCCGCGACGCCTATGACGTGCTGGAGAAGCACAAGAAGGTGACGCGCAGCGGCGGGCGCATGGTGTCCAAGGAGTTCGACGGCTCCGCGATGATCTTCCACCCGGTCTCGCCGGTACTGACCTTGAAGGTCGTCACGGCCGCCGCTCAGGCGCTCGAAGAGAACGCTGCCTCCGCGTGGTTCGACAACTTCATCGGGCGCCGGACGTACGGAATGTTCCGTGACCTGGGGCTGAACGACGTGTGGACCCGGAGCTACGCGATCCAAAAGGTGGCGCCGCTGACCGAGGAGGCCAAGCGGTACATCATCGGCAATGCGACCTGGTACGGCCGGACCGCCGCGCCGTACCTCTCGGAGGACGAGCGGCAGGAGTGGGCCGAGTCGTTCGACCCGGAGTCCGAGCGATACGTACTTGACCGGGACGATTTCTACTTCTGCATGATCGAGACCATGACCGTAGGCACCGTCTAGTGTCCTGTGCCGCAGGTCACTGGCGTGTCGAGGGTGTTTCCCGGAGCTGGCTGCGCCGTCGTCAGGCGGCGTGGCCGGCGTCGCGCTCCGGAGCCCGGACCGGGAGTATCGCGAGCAGTCCGGCCAGCAGAACCAACACGATCCCGGCCATCCCGGCCCGCTGACTCCCGAACAGCGCGATGAAACCGGTGAATGCCGCCGGACCGAGGAAGCTGACCGCCCGGCCCGTGGTGGCGTAGAGCCCGAACGCCTCCGCCTCGCGCTTCGGGCTGACGATGCGGGCCAGGAACGTCCGGCTGGCCGACTGCGCCGGCCCGACGAAGATCGCGAGTGTCAATCCGCCCGCCCAGAACACCGCTTGCCCGGGCAGCGCGGTGATGAGTGTGCCCACGGCGACAAGTGAGGCCAGCGAGCCGACGATCACCGTCTTCGGACCGAGCCTGTCGTCGAGCCGCCCGCCGAGCACCGCGCCGAGGCCGGCGGTGAGGTTCGCGGCGATCGCGAAGATCACCACCTGGGTGTCGCTGAACCCGAACGTGCCCGCCGCGATGACGCCGCCGAAGGTGAAAACCGCGGCCAAGCCGTCCCGGTAGATGGCGCTGGTGATGAGAAACCACAGCGTGCGGCGCTCCTCCCGCCACATCCGGGCCAGCCGCTTGGCCAGCACCACGTAGCTGGCGAAGAAGTTCTGCTTCAGCCGCTCACCGGATGGCGGCACCTCCGGGACGTTGAAGAAGACCGGCAGCGCGAACAGGGCGAACCACGCCGCGGAGAAGAGCGCGACCGCACGGATGTTCATCCCGTCGTCGTCGGTCACGCCGAACAAGCCGACGTCCGGCATGATGAACGCCACCAGGACGATGGTCAGCGCGACCAGCCCGCCGAAGTAGCCCATGCCCCAGCCGAACCCCGACACACGGCCGATGGTCTCCTTGGTGGAGACGCGGATCAGCATGGCGTTGTAGTTGACGCCGGCGAATTCCGAGAACACGCTGCCGGCCGCCACCAGGGCCAGGCCGAGGACCAGGTACGACGGGTCGTCGCGGACGAAGAACAGGCCGGCCGTGCACAGCACTACCAGCCCGGTGTGGACGCCGAGCCACAGCTTGCGCCGGCCCGCGGCGTCGCTGCGTTGCCCGGTGACGGGGGCGAGCAGCGCGATCAGCACCCCGGCGATGGTCAGTGCGATGCCGAGCGCCTGGGAACCGCTGTCTTCGTCGCTCGCCACGCTGTCGGTGAGATAGACGGTGAAGACGAAGGTGACGATGATCGCGTTGAACGCCGCGGAACCCCAGTCCCACAACGCCCAGCTGATCACCTGGCGCCGGTTCGGACTCGTGTCGTTCTGCGTCGTCATGGCTGGGGTCACGGAAGAATGAGACCAGATTTCCACGGGATCCGACACCACGGGCCGGCGAATACGTGAGAAACACGCTCGTCGCGCTCTCCGAGCCGCGGTTCGACGACGTCAGAGCTGGCGCAGCAGAGCCTGCTTGGCAGCGGCGAACTCATCGTCGGTCAGGATGCCGTCGCGGTGCAGGTCGCCGAGCTCGCGCAGGCGTCGCAATACGGTGTCGTGGTCCGCCCCGCCGCCGGCGCCGCCAGACCCGTCGGGGCCGCTCGCCTCGGCCGACCCTGCGACCTGGGGCAACTGGCGGGCCGTCGCCGCGTCGGTCGGCGCCCCCGACGGATGCGGGAGCCTCGCCACCACAGCGGCGCCCACCAGCGAGATCGTGCCACCCTCGCGACGCCAACCCCAGGTGATGCAGTTCGGGTCGTGCTTGGGGAGCAGCGCCGACGCCCCGGTGACGCGGAAGCGGAGAAAGCCGTTGGTGAGCCCCACGATCGGCACCCATTCCACGCCGTGGACGTCGCCGAGTGAGATCTCCCGCGCTCCGCTCGCCTTCTTGACCTGCTCGGCCCATTCGGTCCACTCGATCCGGATCACCGAACCGTCGAAGGTGACCGTGCCGTCGCCGGCTGTGGCCGTCAGAGGTACACCCGGGCCGCTGAGCAGATAACGCTCACACGCTCCCGGCGGTACCTGTTCGACGGTGAGGGCGTTGCGCACCTCGTCGACGAAGTACTCGGCCACGCCGGCGCTGTCCTTGTCGACGGCGAGCCGGTACGGGTCCACGTCGTCAGCCAGCTTGCCGGCCGTCACCTGTAGAAACGGATCGGCGCCGTCGCGCAGCCGGAGCCGCAGCCGACCGCCCTTACGTGCCGACTCGTAGGTGATCCCGGAGATGGCCGCCAGCGGGATCGCCCGTTCACCGAGTGCCTGTCGCAGCGCGTGAACCCGACGGTCGCCGCCGGGCACGATCCGGACGATCTCCCCGTCGAACGTCCACGTACCGTCCCGTACGATCACCTCGGCCATACGAATAGATGGTAATGATCGTGGAGCCCGTCCGATCACCCGGCGTCGTCACCCGCCGGTGCTGTGGAGCTACCGGTTCGCCGGGGCCGCCGAGATGTCCGCGAGGGCGGAATCCGGCTCGCGGGCGAGTGCCACGTCGCCCAGGGTCACCACGCCCACCGGCCGCAGATCCTCGTCGACGACGGGTAGCCGGCGGATCGCGTACTCCCGCATCAGATTCACCGCGTCGTCGATCGGCGTGCCGGGAACCACGGTGGTGACATCGCTGCTGCACACGTCGTCCACCGAGGTGTCGTCCGGTGGCCGGCCCTCGGCCGCCGCCCGCACGACGAGGTCGCGGTCGGTGAGCACGCCGCGGACCATGCCGTTCTCAAGAACGAGCACGTCGCCGACGTCGTTGTTGCGCATCGCCACGGCCGCGTCGGCGAGGGAGGCGTCGATGTTCACCGAGATCACCCGTCCCGTCATCGCGTCCGCCACGGTCTGCGGCGTCACGCCAGGCTCTTGGCCGGTGAAGACGTCCGGATCGTCGTCGGCGGGCGGCTCCGGGTCGCGCCACTCCTCCACGCGGACGGGCCGGTCCGCCTGCTCCATCCCGTGCAACTCGTGCTTGAGTTCGTCGTCCTGCCGCGGACCGTGTTTATCGCTGCCGCGCTCCACCATGGGGGCCTCCTCCCGACACGGGGCTTTCGCCTATCCGCCTCGGCGTTCGCAGGTGGGGCCGCCTTCTCGCTGCGCGGCGTCCTCCTGCGAGCCGGTATCTGCTTGCTGGTACCAAGCTCGGTACCCGGACCGGATACGTTCAATCGCGGTGGGTGTGGCGGTATGGGATGCGCGTTCAGGGCGCTATGACCCACCGAACGCGCATCCCATCCCTGCTGGCGGTGTGTCATGGCGAGTCGTAGGCGTGCCCCGCGCGGCAGAGACGCGCTCCACCTCGGTGAAGCCGGCGTCGCAGGCAGCACCGTCACCGTGATCCACTCCGAGCCGTCGTGGCGCAGGTTGGCCATAGATCGGCCGTTACGCTCCTGGCCCAGTCCACTACTTGCGAACTGGCTCTACAGATGGGCCAGACGTCGCGCTGAAGATGGAGTGAACATCTTCTCAGGAGTGCGATCGAACATGTCGAACCGCGGAGCCGAGCTGCGAGAACTAGCCCATCGGCTGAACGACGCCGGTCCGGAAGCGGTCGAAGACGAACTTTCGGAGCTCGCGAGGATGGCGGCCGCCGTCGGCGTGGAGCCCGCGCTGCTCGCTGCGCTCTGCGACCGTGCGGCGCCCGCTGTCGTCCGGCAGCGCGCATTCGCCCGGGTCGCCGCCCGCGTCGACGCGCGGCTCGACGCGCTGACCGTCCGCACGTCGTCCGATCGACAGGACTCGCCGGAGGCGGGGTACATCGAGCCTCGCCCCGGGGTGTATCCAGGAGGCGAATCGCAGACGCGCCCGACGAGGAACGTCGTCCATCGGAGTCCATCGCGCTGACGCATCGACGGCAGCGGCCGTCGCTGCGTCAGGTGAATCGCCGGCCTACATAGCCGAGCCGGTTCTGATGTGCTCATCACACATGTCCGTGTCCGCCACCAACCGGCAGAATCGCCGCCATCACTCGTCAACGATGGGGTTGGAGTCATGCGTAGGCGTGCAACGAACAGCAGGCAATCGGCGTTGATACGCGTGGCGGTGGCTGCCGTCGCCGTTGTCGTGGCTGTGCCGCTGGCCGTCACCTCCGCCGTCGCGACGTCCACGGACAGCACGACGACGACGCTGACGCTGACGCAGACGGCGACGCCGACCCATCTGCAGCTGCTCGGGCAGCACACATCGGTCGCCAACGGCTGGGAACTGGTGGAGCACTTCCGCGACACCAGAGCTGGATTCTCCCAGGAGCAGTTCCCACCCGACGGACGCGGCGATCAGGACGGCCAGCGGGTGACCTTCTTCGGCGGCGACGCAAAACCGCACTCGTCTGAGTTCCTGCTCTACCACGCTCCCGGCTGGAATGCGCAGACCAGCCGCCGGCCGGTGCTGCTGGTGCACGGCGCCAACGACACCCCGGATCGTGCATGGGCCAACCCCGGCGAGTCCGGCGATTACGGATGTGGTCGATCGTCGTGCCCGGGTACCGGCCTGATGCAGCAGCTGGTGGCGGAGGGCGTGCCGGTCTTCGCCGTCGGATTCGCCCACAAACAGGGCGACAATCTCATGCAGGCGCAGCACGTGGGGAACGCGATCGCGATGATCCGGGAGAAGCTGGGTGTCGGCACCGTGGACGTGATCGGCTGGAGTAAGGGGATGATGTCCGCTCGGATGTACGTCTCCTCCGTCCGCCCGCCCGGGGGCTCGGATTACGCCGGGGACGTCGGGAAACTCATCCTGCTCGGCGGGCCGAACGGCGGGTACGACTACCCGTACGCGCATGGCTGGGCGCACAACGTCTCGATCTGGCCCGAGTGCGGCGGATCCATCAACGCGCCGTCCCCGCATACCCGCATGACCTGCTACGGCCTGTATACCTACCATCCCGAGTTCTCCTTCGTGCCGGAGTCCGGCTGGGACGCGTACCCGGGGCAGCGCCAGATGCTGGCCCGCTGGGACGGCGTCTACGGTGTCAACACCGCCGCCCAAGACTGGTACACCACGTACTACGGCGGGCAAGGCTTCTACACGCGTGGTCAGGGTATCCAGGCGGCCATCGACGCCGGCTCGCTGATCGCACAGATCCAGGCAGCCGGTACGCCGGCCAGCGTCGAGGTGTATCTGCTCGCCGGCGGGTCACCGACCGTCACCGGCATCTGGAATGAGACGCGCGGGCCGAGCGACGGTGTGGTCTTCGTCGACAGCGCGCTGGACACCACCGGTGTCGGTAACGTCGCGGGTACCCGGCTCGCCGGATCCGTCAACCATCTCGAGCTCGGCTGGCATCCGACCGTCCGTGACCAGGTCATCTCCTGGCTGTCATGAAAGGGATACCGACGATGACTTCTCGGCTCTGGCCAGGCGTGGTCTCCGAGCACCTGCCGACCGCCCGGCTCGACGTGCACATGCTGCATTTAGGGCGCACTACCGGCGAGCCGGTTCTGCTCCTGCATGGCAACGTGTCGTCAGCCCTGTTCTGGCAGCGGACCATGCTCGATCTTCCGGAGCGATACCGGCCGATCGCGGTCGACCTGCGAGGGTTCGGCGATACCGAGTCCAAGGAGGTTAACGCCCGGCGTGGCTTGTCCGATTACGCGGACGACGTGGCCGCCGTGGTGGACGCCCTCGATCTGACGTCGGCACATCTGGTCGGCTGGAGCATGGGCGGCGGGGTGGCACTTCAAGCGCTGCGGGATCGGCCGGGACGGGTGGCATCCGTGACGCTGGTCAACCCGGTGTCGCCCTATGGCTTCGGTGGTACGCACGGCGTCGACGGCCAGCTCAACGATCCCGCCGGAGCGGGCTCCGGCGGCGGGTGCGCCAACCCGGACTTCGTCTCCCGGCTGGCGTCCGGTGACCGCTCCGGTGACGTGCCCACCGCGCCCCGGCAGGTCTTCCTCGGTGCGTACGTGCAGGCCGGTTTCACCATCGACGACGAAGCCGAACTGGACACCTACCTCGACTCGATGCTGTCGACCCGGACCGGCGAGGGACATTACCCGGGCGACGTGCACACGGTCGACACCTGGCCCGGCGTCGCTCCGGGCGACCGCGGCGTGCTGAACGCGATGGCGCCAACTCACTTCCGCATCGACGACCTGCCCGACATCGACCCCAAGCCGCCGATCGGATGGATCCGTGGCGAGGGCGACGTCATCGTCTCCGACACCTCACTGTTCGACCTGGCGCATCTCGGCGCGATCGGAGCGGTCGACGGCTGGCCGGGGGACGACGTCGCTCCCGCGCAGCCGATGATCGCCCAGACGCGGCACGTGCTCGACCGGTACGCGGCGGCCGGCGGCTCGTATACCGAGACGGTGATCGCAGGAGCTGGGCACAGCCCGCACATCGAGCAGCCGAAGGAGTTCGCGAACGCGCTGCTCGCAACCCTGACGGCAGGACGCATAAGTGGCAGCTGATGCCATGCGTGAGCTGACGGTTCCGGTCGACGGCGGCGAGCTGGCCGCCCTGGAATGGTGGACCGCCGAGGCACAGACAGCTGGATGGGAGCTGCCTGAGCCAGTGCGAGCCGGATCTGAGAAGCCGGACGATGCGGAACCGGCTCGCGAGGCGGCACTCCCCGTCGTCGGGGTGCATGGCATCACCGCGAACGCAGCGGCGTTCGGGCGGATCGGTCACGAGCTGGGTGGCCGACGTCGAATGATCGCGCCTGACCTGCGCGGGCGTGCCCGCAGCGCCGACGTGTCCGGCCCGTATGGGCTTGATCGGCACGCGGAAGATCTCATCGCGCTCCTGGACCACCTGGGCATCGACCGGGCGGTTCTCCTCGGTCATTCGATGGGTGCCTTTGTCTCCTGTCTGACCGCGGTCCGGCATCCCGAGCGGGTCGCCGCCGTGGTGCTCGTCGACGGCGGCCTCGCGTTGCCGGTGCCGCCGGACACGGAAATCGAGGCTGTCCTCGGCCCTGCCATGACGAGGCTGAGCATGACGTTCGCCGACCTCGACGAGTGCAGGGGATTCTGGCAGGCACATCCGGCATTCGCCGGCCGCTGGAACTCCTACGTCGAGAACTACATCCGGCGGGATCTTGTCGGCCCCCCGCCGCTACTGCGATCGGCGTGCCGGGCGGACGCCGTGCGGATCGACGGCGCTCAGGTATTGCAGGACACCGAGACCCTCGCCGCCGTGACAAATTTGCCGTGCCCGGCCCGCCTCCTCTGGGCGTCCCGCGGGTTGATGGATGAGAGCCCAGGGCTGTACACGGCCGAGCTGCTGGCCGGCCTGGAAACCGTGACGGCGCGGGAACTCGTCGGCGAGAACCACTACTCAGTGATGTTCTCCTCAGCGGCCGCCGAGATCGCCGCCGAGGTCGACGCCGTGGCGGAGCAGGCCGTGGACGCGGAGCGCTAGCTGCAGCTCCAGCGCGCGGTCGGGCTGCTGCCATTCGGTGCCGAGCAGCTGGGAGATGCGCTCCAGACGCTGCGACACCGTGTTGACGTGCACGTGCAACGTCGCTTTGGCGCGGGTCAGACTTCCACCTGCCGCGAAGTAGGCGGCCAGCGTCTCCACCAGGGTCGTGCCCCGCTCGGCGTCGTAGTCGATCAATGGACCGATCGCATCCGCGACGAACGACTCGAGCGAGCGGCTCTCGGCGAGCAGCAGCCCGACGAAGCCGAGCTCCTCCGACACCCCGGCCTCGTCCTCGCGGCCCAGCGCCTGCAGAGCCTGCAGGCAGCGCAGCGCCTCGCGGTATGTGGGCGGGAAGGTCGCGAGCCCGTCGGTGGGCCCGGCAGCGCCGGCAGTGACGGGGTGGCCGACAGCACCGCGCAGATCGGCCCTGACCTGGCGGGCGATCTCGGCGGCCCCGTCGCCGGGGACCGTGATCACCGTGTAGTGATCCCGGACCCCGGCCAGCCCGTGGCGGACCTCGGCGATGTGCCGCGCGGCGGCGCGTAGCCGGTGCGGGTCGGCCTGCGGTGCGTCGGCCACGATGACGACGTGCGGTCGCCCGAGGTCGGTGGCTACCTTCCTGGCGCGCTGGCGAAGTGTCTCGGGATCGCGCCCGGGGTCCGCCAGCACCTCGTCCAGCAGTTCTCCACGGACACGATGCTCCGCGTCGCTCACCGATCTGCGCAGCAGTAGCAGCAACGCCGCGACGACGGCGGCCCGCTCCAGGATGCGCTGCTCGGCCGGCCCCAGGTCGGTCGGACGGCGAACCACCAGGGCACCCAAGGGCTCATTGCCCGCCGCCGACGCGGCCACCCACACCCCGTTCCGGCTGGCGGCACGCCCCTTGGTCAGGGATTCGGCAACGGCCGCCGGCACGCTATCCGCGGCCGGCTCCGTACCCTCCCGTTCCGTGCGGTCGGCGGTCTCGATGCGCCGGGACTGCTGCGCGTCGTCGCCGGCCAGGTCGAGCAGTTCGACGTCCCCGCCGATGAGCTCGGCGACGGCGGCGGTGATGTCGTCTGTGCCGGCTCCACGCAGCAATAGGTCGGTCAGCTTGTCGTGAGCGTCGGCCGCCCGTTCCACCTCTTCGGTGCGAGCCGTCAATTCTGCGTTGGCGGCGTTCAGCTCTGCCAGCGCGGTCCTGGTGCGGTCGATCAGGTTGGCCGTGTCGATGGCGATCGCGGCGTGCGTCGCGAGCGAGCGTAACAGCGCGATCTCTGCCTGTGTGAACGGCCTCTCTCGCCGGTTCGCAGCGAACAGAACGCCGATGACCTGCCCGTTCAGTTCCAGTGGAACACCCAGGATGGCAACGAGCCCTTCTTCGGCGACGGCGCTGTCGATGGGTTCGGTATGCAGGAATCTATCGTCGGCGGAGTAGTTCGCGGTGACGTACGGATGCGCCGTGGTCGCCACCAGCCCGCCGAGCCCTTCCCCCGGGCCGAGCCTGACTTGCTGGAACCGCGCGGAGACCGAGCCGGACGTGACCCGCATCGTGGTGTCCGCCGACTCTGCCTCGCGCAGGGTCAGATACGCGATGTCGGTGCCGAGCAACACCCGGGCGCGGTGCACGATAGCCCTGAGTACCTGGTCCAGGTTGCGCATGCCGGCGAGGTCATTGGCGGTCTCGTAGAGCGCGGTGAGCTCGGACTCGCGTCGTCGGTAGTCGTGCAGGACACCACGCACGCGCAGTGCCGCGATCTTGGCCTGTTCGAGCGCGGCGACCGTGCGGTCGTCGGCGCCGACGCCGCGCGCTTCGACCACGGGACGTTCGTACTCGACGGCGGGCGCGTCGCGCAGCAGCATGTCGAAGTAGTGCCCGGCAGCGGTCTCCGCGTCGACGGCTGCACCGCCGCCGTTGCCGCCGCCGTCGTCGTGGGCGTCGTCGCGGTGGGCGTCGTCGGGATGGTCGAGGTCGCCGGTCATGATCAGCTGGCCGTCCACGCTCCGTCGATGGTGAGCGACGATCCGTTGATGAACGTTGCCTCCGGCCCGCACAGATACGTGACTGCGGCGGCCACCTCCTCCGGCTCGATCAGCCGCTTGATGGGGCTGCGTGCCAGGAGCACGTGTTTGATCACCTCGTCCGCGGAGATCCCGTGGTTCTCCGCTTGCGCCGCGATCTGGTTCTCCACCAGCGGTGTGCGGACGTATCCAGGATTGACGCAGTTCGACGTGACCCCTCGTGGTCCGCCCTCGACCGCGGTGACCTTGGAGAAGCCCTCCAGCGCGTGTTTGGCGGTGACGTAGGCGCTCTTGTATGCCGATGCGCGCAGGCCGTGCACCGAGGAGATGTTGACGACGCGTCCCCAGCCGTTCGCATACATGTGCGGCAGAGCCGCCCGCACCAGCCGGAACGGCGCCTCCACCATCAGCCGCAGCATCATGGAGAACTTCTCCGGCGGGAACTCCTCGATGGGGCTCACGGTCTGCACGCCAGCGTTGTTGACGACGACGTCCGCGTCCGCGCCCAGCGACTCCGCGAGTTCGAGGTCGGTGAGGTCTACCGCTCGTGCCTCGCCGCCGACCTCACCGGCGACGGCCTCGGCGGCGTCCTTGTCGATATCGACGACGCGCACCCGCGCTCCGGCTCGCGCCAGTCGCCGCGCGCATGCCCGGCCGATTCCGCTGCCAGCCCCGGTGACCACGGCCAGCTTGCCGGAGAGGTCCGAGTCGGACGCCTCTGGTGCCGAGTTCATGCACACACACTAGGCGCTGTGGACGTCGCAGGCATATGTCGAGCATCGCCACCCCACCGAGGCCATGCATATGCTGCACACACACATGATCATGAACAGTAACCGTTCACATAGCACGGTTACTGTTCATGATCATCGCGGAGGGTGGAGCGGAGGATGTCGTAGAACCGGGCGGCGTCGGCGCTCGTCGCGAACCAGGCGTTCGGGTCGTCCCCGCCCTGGCTGCGCACGTCGACGATGGTGCGGCCGAAGCTCTGATATCCGGTCGTGTCGACGGCGACGTGGTAGCGCGTGAGCCGCACCACGTCAGGATCGAGCAGATAGGCGATGCACAGCGCGTCGTGCACCGGTCTGACACTCGGCGCGCCGGCCACGCCACCACTGACGTACCCGGCGAGGACTGCTGCCGCGCCGGTGCCGCCGGGGGTTCCGAGCGCGTCCAGCTCTCGGATCTGCTCATCGGAGACCAGCGCCTGCAGCGTCGCGTCGAGCGGGATCAGCACCAGACGTTCGAACCCGGCCTGGAGCACGACGTCGGCGGCGACGGGATCGTAGTAGATGTTGAACTCCGCCGAGACGGTGCGGTTGCCGAACGCGTGGCCACCGCCCATGATGACGATCTCGTCGACGGCATCGCGGATCTCCGGCGCCACGGTCAGCGCCGCCGCGATATTCGTCAGCGGCGCGACCGGCACCAGAGTGATCCGTTCGGTGGTGGTGCGCAGCGTCTCGATCAACCACTCGACCGCGGGCGTCGTGCGGGCCCGGCTGCGCGGTTCGGCGAGCGGGAGCGTGGGCTCGTGGATCGGCTCCAGTTCCGTGAACGGGAACGGGCGCGGCGCGAACGGCTTGGCCAACCCTCGATAGACAGGCACGTCCGAGCATCCGACATGGTCGAGCACCCGCAGGGTGTTGTCCGTGGTCTGGTCGATCGTCAGATTCCCGGCGGCCGTCGTGCAACCGACGAGATCGATGGCAGGGTGCAGGGCGGCGATCATGAGGGCGACCGCGTCGTCGTTCCCGGTGTCGACATCGAGGATGACTCTGCGCGTACCGGTCATGGCCCGCCTCTCTCTTCGTGCACTTGGTGGTTCGCATTCTGCCGCCCTGGCCGCGTCGCGCGTGTGCCGGGAGGTGCGGGCGCGGCCGAGAGGGTGTCCGTCAACGGTGGCGTCGCATCGACACGAGGGTCAGGAGGAGCAGGGTCGCGGCCACCGAGGTCATGACGTAGCCGACATGGTGCATGCCGCGGGTGGAGAGATCCTGCTCGAGCACGACGCCGAGCACGCTCGTCGCCGAGATGGCGCCCAGGTAGCGGAAGGTCTGGAACAGCCCAGCCGATGCACCCACCCGGTCTGCGGGTGCGGCCTCGTACAGAGCCGTCTGCAGGCCGAGGTTGTTCAGCCCGTTGGGCACCCCGAGCAGTACGACGATGGTGAGCAGCAGCGCGACGGAGGCGTCCTCGTCCAGCAGTTGAACCGCCGACGTGGCGATCAGCAAGACGCTGAACCCGGTGACCAGGACCCGCCGCGAGCCGTACCGGGGCAGCACCCGGGCGGTCAGCGGAATCACGAGCAGCCCGACCACGGTGACGGGCAGGAGCATCAGGCCCACCGAATCGGGTGTGAGGCCGCGGACGTGTTCGAGCCACATCGGCATGCCGAAGAAGACGCAGTAGAAGACCAGATTCACCCCGCCTTGCTGTGCGAGCACAGTGGTCAGGGACCGTTGGTTGATGAGGCCGCGAATGTCCAGGAACGGCTGGGCGACGCGAAGCTCGCGCCGGACGAGCAGGCCGAACGTCACGATGACGACCGGCACCAACCACCATGTGGGGTCGTCCGCGAACGACAGCACGAGCACGATGAGAGCGCTCAGCGTACCGGCGAACAGGGCGATTCCCGGCACGTCGATGTCGCGCAGCCCCCAGGACCGGCCGTAGCGCGGCGGCGTTCGCGGCAGGACACGGAGGGCGATGACGATGCCGACGGCTGTGAGCGGGACGTTCACGCCGAAGACGGCCTGCCACCCGGCAACCGCCACCAGTAGGCCACCCAACGCGGGCCCGAGCGCGGCGCTGACGGATCCGGCGACCGCCAATGTGGCCAGGGCGCGTGCGGGCGGTGCGCCGGACCGCCGTTGCGTGCTCGGACCGGCGGCGTGCCGGATGAGGATCAGGGCGCTCGGATACGCCGTCGACGTCGCCACCGCTTGGAACACGCGGGCGACCAGCAGCCATCCGAACGTCGGCGCCAGCGGGGCCAGCGCCGATGTCGCTGCCATCAGCGCGAGCCCGGCGATGAATAGCCTGCGGGCACCGAACTGGTCCGCGAACCGGCCCATCAGCGGCTGGCAGACCGATGCCGTCAGGTAGAAACTCGACGCCAGCCAGGTGGATGTGGCGATCCCTACCGAGAAATCGCGCTGCAGGCTGACCAGGGCGACCGCGATCATCGACGAGTTCAGCGGATTGAGCACCGTGCCCAGGGCCAAGGCCAGTAGCAGCCGGACCGGGACCTCCGGGGCAGGACTTCTCACCAGAGCCATTCTTCCCGGTGTGAAACGCGCACGGTGACGCCGGACATGTGAAAGCGTCAGCGTCAACGGAAGGGAAGGAAGCGTGTCGATCCTGACGGGAGCACGCACACAGCGAGATGCACACGTGTTGCAGGGGGAGACCTCGGTCGAAGACGAAGCATCGGGCCAGGGAGATGATCATCTGACCATTCGCCGGGCGAGGTTTGAGGAGTTGTTCACCGCCGAGTCCCGCGCCGTTCTCGGATATGCGCTGCGACGGGTCGACGTCCCCGACGACGCGGCCGACATCGTTGCCGAGACGTTCCTGGTGGCGTGGCGACGCATCGACGACGTACCGACGGGGCGGGGAGGACGGCTCTGGCTCTACGGCGTGGCGCGTCGGGTGTGCGCCAATCATGCCCGGGGCGACCGCCGCCGGCATCGCCTCGCCGAACGACTCCGGGCAGATCTGCTCACACATGCCGGCCCAAGCGGTGACGGTGGCCGCGGCGGGGTCGACGGTGGCCGCGGCGAAGTCATCGACGTGGTCCGCGCGGCGATGAGCGAACTCGATGAGCACGATCGGGAGCTGTTGCGGCTCACCAGCTGGGAAGGGTTGAGCCCGACCGAGATCGCCGAGGTCATGTCGTTGCCGCCGGCGACAGTGCGCACCCGGCTGCACCGTGCCCGGAGACGCCTGAGGGCGCGGTTGGAGGTCCAGGGCTGGAGGGCCGAGCGACGTGATGGGTCGGGCGCCGAACGCAGTGCGAGATCCGGACATGTAGAGGGCGACGGGCCAACGCCCGTCCGGCAGAAGGAGGAGTTGTGAGAGACGAGATGGATGCGTTGGTGGGTGCGACCGCCCGGGTGTCCGATGCGGAGGTCCAGGCGCTTCCCCTCCAGCAGGCCGAGGCCGACCTCATGGAGGAGATCATGTCCACACCAGTACTCGAGACGGTGCCCGCAGCCGGGCCCTCTGGCCACCCGCCACGGCGCTGGGTCACCGGCCGGCGTCTTGCCGCCGTCGCCGGCATCGCCGCGGTGGCGACTGCGGCGATGTTCGCCGTCCAAACCGGTAGCGACGGCGGTTCCGTCTGGGCCAACGGCGCGCGGAAGGTGGCGGAGTCCGTGCCGCGCCTGGTGGTCGACGACCCCGATTGGCGGATCAGTGACGCCGAACAGTTCACCTCCGACGAGGGCTATATGACCGTGTCTGACGGCATTGACGACCTCCGTGTGGAATGGAACAGCGCGTGGGACTACGGGGAGATCGTCGATCACTATCGCAACGGGGAAGGCAACGAAACGTCGCTGACAGTTGTCGGCCACGAGGCGCTGGTGTTCGCGTACCCGGACTCTGCCGACATACTGGCGGTGTGGCAGCAAGGCGGCCACGTCGTCAAGGTGGCCGCGTATGGCTTGACGGATGCGGACGGCCGACTTGCGCACGGAGAGTTCGAAGATGTGCTCGCGACCTTTACCCAGGTCGACATCGAGACCTGGCTGGACGCGATGCCAGGGGACGTGGTCCAGCCCGACGAGATCGAGAGCGCCGTCGCGGAGATGCTATCCGACATTCCCGTGCCAGAGGGCTTCGAGCCCACGGATCTGGCGGACTCCGTCGGCGTGCGCGACCAGTACCATCTCGGTGCCGACGTCACGGGCGCGGTTACCTGCTCGTGGATCGACCATTGGGTGGAGGGTACGAAGCGTGGCGACGACACTGCGGTAGAGGCGGCGGAGTCGGCGCTGGCATCCTCGCATGACTGGTCGATCCTGCAGACGATGGCGCCGGAGGGAGGATTCCCGGACGCGATCTGGGAGTACGCCGATGCCATCGTCGGCGAGGGTACGCGTCCGAACGGTGGTCCCGTAGACGAGGCCATACCTGCCGGGACGGTCGTCGGCGACACTGTTCTCGAGGAGCCCGTTGTGGTGTATCGGGAAGAGCTGGGGTGCAGCTGACTGATCGAGAGCATGGATCCGGCCAGAGTCCTGCGAGGTGTGAAGCCCCAACTGACACCTCGCAGGACTTCCGAATGCGGGTGGCTGGGCACGATGTTGTCGCGCACGGTGTATATGGCGGCGTCACTCGGGCGCATCAGGGAGGATCGGGACCGGTTGCCCGACCCGGCGCCCAACGACGGACGCCCGCGTCACGGCGCTGCTGCCGTACCGGTCCCGAAGCTCGTCCAGGGCGGCATCGAGCGTTGCTTCCGGCCGTGGCTCCATGGGCAGCGCCAGCTGCACGGCGTCCGCATCATCGAGATTGCTGACCGCCACGCCTAGTAGGGTCAGTCCGTTGCGCTCGATCAGCGGATTCGCATCGGCGAGCAGGCGGCGCGCCGTGGCCAGGACGAGCCGGGTCTCATCCGTCGCCTCCGGCAGCGTGTGTGAGCGGGTCGCCCGGGTGAAGTCGTCGAATCGGAGCCGGATGGTCACCGTGTGGCAGACCCGTCTTCCCGCCCGCAGCCGTCGGGTGACCCGGTCCACCAGGGCCGCCAGGATGGCTTCCCGCTCGTCCGGCGTCCGCCGCCGGCGGCCCAATGCGCTCTGCGACCCGACCGATCGGCGGCGCCGGCCAACCTCGACGGGGCGCGGGTCGAGCCCATTGGCCAGCGCATAAAGGTGGTGGCCCGCCGCCCTGCCCACGATCGCGGTCAGAGCCCGGCGGGGAAGCTCCGCCACATCGCCGACGGTGTACACGCCCTTGTCGCGGAGCTTACGTGAGGTGACAGGTCCCACACCCCAGAGCCGTTCCACCGGCAGCGGGTGCAGGAATTCCAGCTCCGCGTCGGGTGGGACCAGGAGCAGCCCGTCCGGTTTGGCGACGCCACTGGCGACCTTGGCCAGAAACTTGGTGCGGGCCACCCCGACGGTGATCGGGAGCCCGACTCGGTCGCGGATGTCACAGCGCAGCCCGCGGGCGATGTCGATTGGCGGACCTGCGATCCGCCGCAACCCGCCTACACCGAGGAACGCCTCGTCGATAGAGAGCCCTTCCACCACAGGCGTGGTCTGCTTGAAGATGTCGAAGACCGCCTTGCTCGCCTCTGTGTACGCGGAGAACCGGGGTTCGACCACCACCGCACGTGGACACAGCCGGCGGGCTTCGCGACCGCTCATCGCCGTGCGCACCCCACAGGCTTTCGCCTCGTAGCTCGCTGCGAGCACGACGCCACCACCAACGATGACGGGCTTCCCGCGCAGGCGCGGATCGTCCCGCTGCTCAACCGACGCGTAGAACGAGTCGAGGTCCGCATGCAGGATAGTGGCATCGCTCACGAACATATGTTCGCACCGTTCGGTCGCGAAGGCTAGGCATACACGGCCTTCGGAGGCGACGTGACTGCGGTGTGATCAGCCTGCGTCATCAGAAGGGCGGTATCTCGTCGTCTTCGGGACGGACGCTGAGTCGTTCCTCGCTGGGACTTGTCGTCGTGTTCTCCTCTGCGGTGCCACTCCTCATGTCATCGGGTCCTGTGCTGTTTCCGGGCTCCGTCGTTTCTCCCGTGTGATCGGCGCCATCCGCGTTGCGGCTGCGTTGGTCGGCCGTGGCAGTGGCGTGGCGGATGCGGCGTAGTTTCTCGGCCACACGCGCCTTACTGCCGTGCCCAGCATCGCCGTCGCTTGCTCCGTCGCTGCCGCCGGCTTGGTCGGCGTGGCTGCTGTCCTGGCTGTCTTCGTCAGTTGCCGGGTGGGGGTTGGGCAGGGTGGGGATGATCGCTGGGGCGCGGTTGGTGTAGCGGTGTCCGAGCGGGCTGTGCCAGATGGTGGTGCCGGTGTCGGGGCGGTGGGCTTTCCAGCCGCCGTCGTGGCGTAGGCGGTGGTCGTGGCGGCATAGGCAGGCCAGGTTGCCCGCGACGGTGAGCCCGCCGAGGCAGAATTCGTGTTCGTGGTCTTGGTCGGCGCGTACGGCGGGCATCCGACACGTCGGGTGCGTGCAGCAGCGGTCCCGGATCTGGATGTGCCGGCGCAGCCCCGCCCCGGCCCGACGCCGACGCACGCCCGCGTCCGCGTCGTCATCCGAGCCTGTCCCCGCGCCGGACCCGGAGCGTGAACCCGCCCCCGCGCCGGGCCTGGAGCTCGAACCGGGGCCTGGCCTGGAGCCCGTACCGGTGCCGGAGTCGGTGCCGGTGCCGTTACTCGAACCCGTTTCGGTGCCGGTGGTGGTCTCGCCGGCGGTGGCGGTGGTGTGTTGGCGGGCGAGGTCGGTGATGACCGCCGCCCAGTCGGTGATAGCCGCGGCCCAGCGGGCACGCTCCTGCACCGTGTGGGCAGGTTCGTCCGCCGCCCGGGTGTCCGGGTCGGCGTTCGCTTCGGTGTGGACGAGGGTGGCCAGGCGGGCCAGCATCGAGATGGTGACATGCAGTTCGAGGATGCCGCCGCGGCGGGCATCTCGACGCACCGCTTGCTCGTCGGGTGAGCGGGGCCGGGCGGTGGTGATCCCGGTCTGGATCAACTGTCCGTCGTCGTTGCAGATGGCAAACCGCCACTGCGCCGAATGCATTCGTGCCGCGATCTGGCGGGCTACGGCGGCGGGGATGAAGTCCCAGGCGGGTATCTCACCGGGGTGCTCGTCCACACCGAGCAGGCTCGCCAACCCGATACGCAGCTCCGGCACCGACCAACCGCCCACACCCGTGCCAGGGCACGACGATGACGCACCCGCACCATCCGCATCAGAGGCTGTGTTGTCGCCGGTGGGAGAGCTGGTCGCACCGCTACCGGGTGTATCGGTCTGGCCGGCAGGGCCGGTCGTGCCCGCGTCATCGTGAAGATCGCACGTATCCGTGCTGGATGCACAAGCGCTCGAGGAACCTCCACCACGACCGCTCGGCCCACCGGAGCCACGACCTGCACAGCCGCCACCAGAGCCAGGACCACCGTCGCCGGCGGCGTCACCGCCGCCCGAGTCGTCGTCACCGGAGCCGTCGTCACCGGAGCCGTCGTCACCGGGGCTGTCGTCGTCGGGAGCGTCAGGGCCGCTACCGTCGTCGGAACCGCCCGAACCGTCAGGCGCGTCGCCGGAGCCGTCACCGTCGTCGCTGTCGGGGTCGTCACCGTGGCCGTGGTCGTCGTCGGTGCCGTTGTCGTTGCCGTTGCTGGTGGCGGGGCCATCGCCGCTGGGACGGCCGGTTCCGCCGCTGTCGGCGGTGGTGGTCTCGTCGTCGGTGAAGGGGTGGTTGAGGATGTGGGTGATGATCTGGTCTTCGTCGAGGTCTTCCAGGGTCCCGTCGAGCATGCCGAGGAACAGATCGACGCGGATGTGGTCGATCTTGCGGGTATCACCGGCCTTCTTACACGCCCGCGCCAACACATCGATACGCTCACACGCAGCGGCGGCACGATCGATGGGCAGATCGTAGCCGGCCACGTTCGCGCTGCCGTCAGGGTTACGCGAGCCCACCACCCGACGACCCCGGATCGCTTTGCGGTACTTCTTCTCCGCGAACTCCGGGTCGATCGCGATCGCGGCTTTCTTGATCGCATCGATCAACTCCGCCACCGTCATCCCCGGCGCGTCCGGGAGCAGGAAGGCGCAGATGTAGCCGGCCTGATCATCATCGAGGCCGTCGGTCCAGGACACGAACGCCTGCGCGCGGGGCTCGTCCAACACCCCGGTCAGCATCGCCTGACCCAGCATCGGCAGCCGATGGTGGATGTCGTAGGCGAAACCGAACACCCGCCCGGCGCGTGAACGTGACCACACCAACGCCGCGCGGGCCTCCTCCGGGGCGAACTCCCCCGGCACCTGTACCCGCTGCAGCGTGTCCGCCGAACCGGGTACCCGCATCCCGGTCTCCAGCAGACACAACAGGAACAACGCCCGATCCCGGGTAGCCTGCCGGTAGGCCGCCTTCATCACCTCGACCGTGTCACGCCCGGACACGCCCGCGATCGGGATGTCCTCCAACATCGCCAGCAGATCCGCACCCGCGGGCACCGCATCCAGGCCCTGCGGAACCGGCCACGGCACCCCACCACAGGCACCGTCCTGGTCTGCGCCGCGGGCGTCCTCACCACCACCGCCGACGCGGTGATCGCGGGGGTGGTCAGCGGCATCACCGCCACGCCGCACCGGCACGTCGCGGTCGTTATCGCGGTGCTGACCGTCGCTGAGGCCCTTGTCATCGGTGTGGGGACGCTCGTCGGCGTCGTCATCGTCGTAGTTGCGGCGTTCCCCGCCGTCGCCGTCGCGGCGCTGGCTGTCGCCGGGGCGCGTGTCGTGGTGGGCACGCTCGTCGTCGCTGCCGGGCACGAAGCCCTCGGACGCGCCGTCGTCGTGGACAGCATCGTCGTGGACAGCGTCGCCAGGCACGGCGTCGTCGTCGTTGGGATGGGGTTGAACGGACATGGCGGCCGGCCTCCAACCAAAGGCACAACGGTCAACGGACCGGGCCGGCCGCACCCGCCGAACCCACACCAACCACCACAGAACTGAACACACCGAGCGGAAACCAGAAACAACACCGCTCCAACACTGATAAACCCACCCTACATCGAACAAGCGTACGAAGCAAGGTGGATCGCTGACCACGTTCGGAGAGCTGTACGCCGAACGAGACCAGCAATGCGGTCCGCTCCGCCAACGCTCGGACCACAGTTGCTGCCGGGGGACGGATCATCATGCGCCCGTCAATGTCACCACACACAGGTGGCCCGGGGCAGCTGGGAGCTGCCCCGGGCCATGGGTCACGCACGCCTGGAGGGATTACGTTCCGATCGCGCAAGCTGGCTCGCCGTCGGGGTCGTCGTCGAATGGCCTGTCCCCGAGGACCCTTTCACGGAGCGCCTCGCCGCCGGCTACCTTCTCGCCAGTCACCTTCTCGCCAGTCACCTCATCGCCATCGACTCCGTCGTCGCCACTGCTCGTCTGCTGTGCGCCGCTCGCCTGACGTTGGCGTCGCTCGAAGGTGATCGCAATGATGCCGAACAAGGCAATGGCAACGCCGCCCATCGCGGCCACGGTGTTCAGACCATCGGTGAACGCCTCGCGCGCGGGCCCGAGCAGCTGCCCTACCAGGTCTGCGGGAAGGTGGTCGGCCGCGGAAACCGCACCGGCCAGCGTGTCGCGGGTCGCATCCGCGACCTCAGCCGGCGCGCCTTCGGGCACCTCGACCTGGCCGCGATACAAGGCCGTTCCCAGGCTGCCCAGCACGGCGACACCGGTGGCGATCCCGAACTCGCCGCTGGTCTCGGACATGGAGGAAGCAGACCCGGCCTTCTCCGGCGGGGCGGACCCGACGACGATGTCCGTCACCAGAGCCGCACCGGGGCCCAAACCGACCGTGGCCACGGCCATGCCGACCACCAGAAGAAGCGGCCCGCCGGTGGCGCTGACCTGGGTGAGAATGGCGAAACCGACGCCGGTCACCACCATGCCTCCGCCGATGACCCGCCACTGGCCGATCCGCTGAGCCAAGCTCGGAGCCAGCATGGTCCCAGCGATCATGCCCACCGACGGTGGAACCAGCCAGGCGCCCGCGCCCAGCGGCGACAGGCCGTTGACGAGCTGCAGGTACTGGCTGATGAACAGGAACATTCCGCCCATGAAGAACGCGCCGACGAGCATGGTGCCCAACGCGGCGGTGAAGGTCTTGTTCCCGAAGAGTCGCAGATCCAGCAGCGGATCGGACAGCCGTAGCTGACGGCGGACGAAGACGACACCGACCGCCACACCGATGCAGACTGAGACGAGGGCCGTCGTCGCTCCGTCGCCCTTGGCCAGTTCCTTCACGCCGTAGATGATCGGCAGGATGGTTGCCAGCGAGAGCCCGACGCTGGCCAGGTCGAGCCTGCCGGCCGTGCCGTCACGGAACTCCGGCAGCAACGCGGGTCCGGTGACGAGCAGAAGGACCATGACCGGCACACCGAGCAGGAACACCGATCCCCACCAGAACCACTCCAGCATGATTCCGCCGACGAGCGGGCCGATGGCCGTGCCACCCATGAAGCAGCTGATCCACACCGCGATCGCGGTACCCCGCTGCTTGGGATTGGTGAACATGTTGCTGATCAGCGCCAGTGTCGACGGCATCAGGGTGGCGCCCGCGATACCCATGATGGTACGGGTCGCGATCAGCATCTCGGCGCTGCTCGAATACGCGGCGAGGACCGAGGCGGCGCTGAATGCGGTAGCGCCTATCAGCAGCAGTCGGCGGCGGCCGATCCGGTCACCGAGCGTTCCCATGGTGATCAGGAAGCCGGCCACCATGAACCCGTAGATGTCCATGATCCACAGCATCTGACTGCTGCTGGGCTGCAAGTCCGCGGTCAGATGCGGCAACGCCAGGTAAAGCACGCTCATGTCGAGCGACAACAGGAGTGTCGGCAGGGCCAGCACCGCCAGCCCGATCCACTCCTTGCGTCCGGCCCGGGTCTCGGAGCCGTCCACGGTGTTGGTATCCACGTCGAGTCCTCTCATCGTCAGCGCTCGTGCTTTGTCTCGTTGACGCGTCGAATACTCAGACCGTGAATCGACACAGAACTCATCGCCGCGTTGCCGACCTTCTCTTGCGGTGCCGGCCCAGCGGCGGCGGGAGGGATCTACTCGACGGTGACGGGATACGTGAGTCGCTCGGTCCGGCCTTCGAACTCGACCACGGCGAGGTAGTCGCCGGGCGGCAGCGCCTCACCGGTCTCCGTCCAGGCGAGGAAGTCGGGCCCGGTGTATTCCCCCCGGAAACCGGGAGGCATCGGATGGGGTCCGCCGCAGTCGGCGACGGGCTGTACCCACAGCTTGGCATCCGGCTCGTCGACCGGTATCAGTGCGTAGCGGCCCTCGGCCAGGTCACAGCTGGGATCGACGACGGTCTCCTCCGACCTGTTCTCCACGACCAACGTGCTGGGCAGCTCGCCGCCGCTCGCCACGCGCGTGGTGTCGAACACCAGGCTGATGGTGAGGGCGTCGAAGGTCGCCGAGCCGGCATCGGTCTCGGAAACCGACGAGCCCGCAGCGGCGCGGCCCGTCGCCTTCGGTGTGTCGTCGGGTGAGGAGGTCACGGTCGGCGAGTCCTCGGAGCAGGCGGCTACCGTGGTCGCGGCGACGAACGCGGCGATGATGATGGTGCGGCACCGAACTGTCATGTTCCAACGACGCGGCGGACCCCTTTCTGGTTGACGGTTCTCCAGCCTGGACGCGCGCAACGACGCGACCGCTCCGTCGATGGTTCTTGGGTCAACTGCGGAGTTTTTCGATGACGGGGGCGAACGTGCGCATATACGGCTCGTGCACGGTGATGTAGGTGAGCCCTAGCCGTTCCCGGTTCTCTCGCATCTGCTCCGCGATCTGTTCCACCGTGCCGATCAGCGCGAACGGGGTCTCCAGGGCATCATCGACGGTGAAGTACGGCGCGCGCTCGGCGACCAGATTCTCGGCGAGGGCCCGGCGATCGTCGGTGATCGCCACGAACTGCACGAGCGCGTTGAACTCCAGGTGTGCGGCGCGGTCACCCGCACATGTCCGCACATAGTCGACGCGTTCCTTCGCCTCGGCCGCCGTGGCCATCCGGAATGTGCCGGGCGGCTCTCCTTTGACCTGGTAGACACCTCCGAGGCCGATGATGTCCGCCGTACTGGCGGCCAGCCGTAATACGCGGTCTCCTGTGCCGCCGATCAGCAACGGCGGGCCGGACCCGTCGAAACCGTGTCGCTGCACCGGTCTCGACTCAGCACGTCCGAATGCCTTCCTGGTGGCTACCGCGGACTCCGGCTCGTCGAAGCCGTCGGCGAAGATCCGTCTCAGCTCGTCGACGGCGTGGGTCAGCCGGTCCACGCGTTCGCCCAGAGGGCGCCACGGGATTCCGGCCGCGTCGAACTCCCATTTCATGTGCCCCGCGCCGAGGCCCAGTTCCAGCCGTCCCTCGGTCAGGTGATCGACCGTGATCGCCTCCCGTGCCAGCAGCGCTGGATTCCAGAACTCGTTGTTGGTGGTGAGTGTGCCGACCCGCATCCGCTCC
Source organism: Phytoactinopolyspora halotolerans (assembly GCF_010550675.1). Taxonomy (GTDB): domain Bacteria; phylum Actinomycetota; class Actinomycetes; order Jiangellales; family Jiangellaceae; genus Phytoactinopolyspora; species Phytoactinopolyspora halotolerans. Next base: position 132,254 of record NZ_JAAGOA010000018.1, read on the forward strand.
GTCGCTTGTGCGGCGACCACCAGCGGCAGGAACGGCGAACCGTTGGGCAGATGGTCCGTGCCGAGCACGACGTCATACCCGTAACCCTCGCCCTGCCGGCACAGCTCGGCGAGATCTCGCGCGGAGCGGAGGCCGGAGGCGTTGAAACCGAATCTGAACTCTCTCATGGCGCTCACGGTTCCTCATCGGCGACGGCGAAGGAAGGCGTGATCGCCGACGGCGAGAATAATCTGCTGACAGCGAAGGGCACTTGCGAGCTCGCCGACGCTTAGAACACGCTGGCCTGCACCACGACGCCGCCGATGACGACGGCGAGCAGAACAGTCATCGGGAGCAGCGCGCGCCTGGTGATCTGTCCGACTCGATCCAGCGCTCCGACGGCCGTAGCCCCGATGAGGATGATCACCGGTGCGATGCTGTTGCCCACGTTCGCCCCCGTGGCCTGCGCAGCCACCAGCAGCTCCGGCTCGACGCCGACCCGGCCGGCCACCTCGGCCTGCAGCGCCGCGAAGAGCGCGTTCGAGGAGGTGCTGGATCCGGTCATGAACGAACCGAGCGCGCCGACGACGGGGGAGAACACGGGATACGCCGAGCCGGCCGTGTCGGCGATGCCGTCCGCCAGGGTCGTGACCATGCCACTGTCGACCAGCACCATGGCCAGGGTGCCGAGCATGAGCGTCGTCGGTGCTGATCCGGCCACCGCGGACAGCCACGAGCGCACGACGTGCCCGGTGTCGACGCCGCGCCACAGCCCGACGACGCGGTACGTGATCCAACCGAGCAGACAGGCCAGCAGGATGTAGAAGCCGGGATGGCCGAGTAGCGGGATGGGCAGGTAGTGGTCCACCGGCTCATTGACCCAGCCCCGGTCGGTGACGGTGCGGCCGAACGACGGCGCCAGCTCGAACCGTTCCCGGACGAAGTCGCGAATGGGCGGTGTGAGGAAGACCGGAAGGACCACAAGCAGCAGAAAGCCGTACGGCGCGAGCACGGTGGCTGACGCCGCAGGGGTCACCGCCGCGGCCGGCGACTCCTGGTGGCTGTCCGCGTCCGAGGTGTCCGGGGTGTCCGCGTCGTCGGAGTCCGGAACCGTCGCGCGCGTGCGGCGAGTCTCGACGAGCCGCTTCCCGGTCAGTACCAGCAGTCCTGCCGTACCGGCCGCCAGGGACGCGATCGCCGGAACCGCGGTCGCGACGACGACGAGCGTGCCGGCCATGGCGGCCCCAGCCGTCACCAGCAAGAGCCAGCCTCGGCGTAGCTGGCGCAGACCGCCGTCGATGAGCAGGACCAGCAGGCCGGCGACGATAGCGTTGACCGCCAGCATCACGCCGGCCTCCAGAGCCAGCGTGTCCTGGGAGGATCCGCTGAACCCGGCGGTGAGCGAGGCCATGTAGAACGACGAGCCCATGGACCCGAACGTCACCGACCAGTGGTAGCCCACCAACGGCAGCACGACGGCGCGGACCTTGTCGTACCCGAGCATGAGCAGCAGCGGCGCGCAGACCGCGATCGGCGTGCCGAAGCCGGCGACACCCTGGACGAAGCTCGGGAAGATCCAGGCGAGAAGCAGCAGCCGATCGGTACGCCGGGGCAGGAAACGGGTGAACGTCTCGCCCAGCCGGTCCATTCCGGCGGCATGGGCCAGCCGATAAAGCAGCAGGGCAGGCACGACGACGCAGAGAATCCAGGTGCCCAGCCACAGGCCCTTGGCCGCCGCGGTGGCCACCGTATCGACCGGCGCTGCGAACACGGTCAGCGCCAGCACGAGCGCCGTCGCCAGCGTGACCGCTGCTGACCAAGTCGTCTTCAGCCGTCCGAGCAGGACGAGAAGGAAGAGCGTGAGCACTGGTACCAGCGCCGCGAACCAGTACCCGTCCATCGAGTCTTACCTTCTCACAGCTTGTAGCGCGATCGTACGGAGAAGATGACGGCCACGTTTCCCGGCCGCCGCGCGGCGCTCGAGGATCCTCGTGCACCGGCGGTCGCCGTCACCGGCGCGTTCTGCTGAGATCACTGGAGCGTCAGCGATCGGCGAGCGCATCCTGCTAGCGCACCCTTGCACCGACCGCCTTCTCATCTGGAGCAAGGGCATGAAGCCTGCGGATCGGTCGGCCGGGCTGCGGTGTACCTCCTTCAAGTTGGCTCATCGGCGGATATCCGGCGCGGGATCGAGCGGTGCTCGCATGACGTTGAAGGTGCGCGTCACGGTGAACCCGGCGTCCACGTACAGCCGGCCCGCCGCGCTCTGCAGACCGGTCCACAGGAACCATGCGCTGTGCGCGCTTTCGCCCCGCATCCGTGTCAGGGTCGCGTGCAGCAGGATCTTGCCGAGTCCGAGCCCTCGGCAACGCTCGTCGACGCCGAACGGCCCGAACCGTTCGAGCACGCCGCGGTACGCGCCATACGTCGCGAATCCCACCACTGCTCCGGTCGGCTCGCGGGCGACGACCACCCGGTCCGGGCGGCCCGATCTCACGACGGCTTCGCGGATCACCTCTCCCCAGTCGGGTGCGAGCCGGTCCGCGGCGAAAGAGATGACCTCCGGGAGGTCGTCGGCGACGGCCGGGATGAACGAGTATCCCTCGGCCTCGCGGGCGGTTCGCCGGGCGACGACATCCTCGGGCGACCGGTAGGACGCCAGGCCGAGATCCATGGCGACGGGACGGGAGACAGTGGTGAAGCCGCAGCGCTCGAGGAGGCGTAGGCCGGCTGGGTACGTCTCGGCGTCCAGCCCGGGCAGGAAGTACGCGGGCGGGTAGCCGGAGAAGACCGCCCAGTGGGAGCCCTGAGCCTGCAGGAACCGCTTGGCGCGTTCGAGGAGTTCGGTGCCGATGCCGCGTCCGCGTGCCGCCGGAGCGACCGTCCCGATGGTGATCCACCCGCCGTCCGGGTCGACCGGGATGCCGTTCGTTGCGCGACCGCGCACGGCGTAGACGAAGCCGAGAACAGCGCCGTCGGAGGCATCGGCCGCCACGATCAGCCCAGCCGGATCGAAGTTGGGATCGAGCAGCACGTACTCGACGAACCACTCCCGAGAGACCGGATCGGCCGGCATGCCCTCGCTGACCAGCGCGACGAGTCTGTCGGTGTCCCCGGGTTCGAAGGTGCGGTAGATGACTGCCGGCATGCCGTGCTCCTGTTCGTTCGCCGCCTCGTGTCCGCTCACCGCTCAGTCGAGCACCGTGACCCGGCTGCCGTCGCCGGTGGAGAGGGCGACGGCGCGGTCGGTGCGCGCCAGGCAGCCGCGCATGGTGAGCTGGGCGGTGTAGTAGTCGATGTAGCGGAACCCATAGGTTTCGCCGCGGGCGAATGCCTGACCGCTGATGGCCGCGTGCCAGGTCGCGAACGCCTGCTCGCTGATCGGCACGTAACTGTCGGCGTCGAAGCCGCGGTCGTCCTCCCAGTTCTCGGCGTAGAGCAACTGGGCGACACCGTGCCGCTCCCCGTGTTCCGGCGCCCAGCCCGGCAGGCCGGCCAGGAACCGTGCTCGCTCGGCGACGGTGGAGGCGTGTTCGTGGTCGGTGTGGATGCTATGTTTCCAGTGCGCGATCAACATCTCGGGGCGGACATCGCGGATCAGTCGCGCCAGCCGGCCGGCGACGTCGTCGGTGGGCTCGAGGAAGCCGTCGGACAGGTCGTCGAAGACGTGGAAATCGGCACCGATGGCGGCGGCGAACGCCTCTCCTTCGGAGATCTTCTGCCGCCGGTAGTCATCGATGCTGAGCCTGGGATGTCCACGTTCGCCGGGTGTGAGCGCCACCAGCACGGCGCGCCCGCCATCCTGGACCACCTGGGCCAATAGGGGCCCCGCAGCCAGATCCATGTCGCCGATGTGCCCGCCTACGGCCATGATCGTGCGCGGTCTCATCCCCTCACCTTAGACCTTCGGTCTAGTTCTCGGTCCCACATCCCATGATCATGAACACATACCGTTCACATAGCACGGCAAATGCTCATGATCATGGGGGTTGGAGTGGCTTGACCTCAACATTGGTTGATGTCTCAGGGTTGTGGCGTCACATGAGATCAATCGAGAGGAACTGATCACCATGCGGAGCGTACAAGCCGTGCGATTCGGGGGACCGGACGTTCTCCATCCCGCCGATGTGGAACCGCCCGTCGTTCAACCGGCGCACGTCGTCGTTCAGGTCGCCGTCGCCGAAGTGCTGTTCCTTGATACGCAGTTGCGCAGTGGCTGGGGAGCCGACTACTTCCCGGTGCAGCCGCCGTACATCCCCGGTGCCGGGGTCGCGGGGACGGTGATCGCCGTCGGCGACGGTGTGCATGACGGCTGGCTCGGACGTACGGTCGTCGCCGAGACTGGGTTCTCCGGGGGTACGCGGAGCAGGCCCTTGTCCCGATCGACAAGGTGATCGAGGTGCCCGACGGTATCGAGCTCCCGGTCGCTCTGGCGGCTCTGCACGACGGCACGACCGCGCTGGGCACGGTGGAGAAGGCGAACCTCCAGGAAGGCGAGCATGTGCTGGTCACCGTGGCTGCGGGCAGCCTGGGCGGATGGCTGATCCCGGCCGCACGGTCCGCCGGCGCCCGGGTGATCGCAACCGCGCGAGGCGAGCGAAAGCTGGAACGCGTGCGCGAGCTCGGAGCTGACACGGCCGTCGATTACACCGACGACGACTGGACGTTGCAGGTGGTGGACGCGACCGGCGGCCGGGGCGTGGATGTCGTCTTCGACGGCGCGGGCGGGGCCACGGGCGGTGCTGCCTTCGACTTGGTGGTGCCCGGCGGCCGGTTCTTCGCCTACGGCGCGGCCAGTGGTGACTTCGCGGCGATCGAACCGGCGGAAGCGGAGGCTCGCGGGATCACCGTCGTCGGCATCGACGAGGGGATGTCCGCGGGGGACCGAGTTCGGCTGGCCCGCCAGGCGCTCGCGGCGACGGTCTCCGGATCGGTCCGGCCCCTCATCGGCGCGGCGTATCCGCTCGAGCAGGCGGATCAGGCGCACGCCGCGATCGAGGCGCGTTCGGTCGTGGGTAAGACCGTGCTGAAGCTCTGACTCCCGTACGGCGGCGTGGCAAGACCGGGCGGCTGGTCCGGACCGTTCAGTAGAGCAAGACCTCCGTGCCTGCCCAGTCTGGTCCCGCCCTGTCCGGCTCAGCCGTGTCCGGCTCGGCCGTGTCTGGCTCTGCCCGGTCTGTCGCCGACGTCGGTCGCCCTTCGCCGAAGCTGAGGGTACGTTCTGGGTCGTCGCCCGCGTCGATGGTCGCGCGCAGCTCGTCGTTTCCCCATAGCAAGTCGATGAAGTGCCGATGTGTGCCGCCTTCCGGCGCGGCCCGCCAGCCGAACTCGCCGGGGTACAGCTGTCGGAGCGTGTGCAGCATGGTGACGGCGGTGCGTACCGGCTGGACCACCGTGCGGTCGGTGACGTGCACCTGTACGCCGCGCACCGACTCCCCGGCGTACTTGTGGAACGTCGGAGTGAACCAGGTGTCGCGGAAGCGCACGCCTGGCAGCTTCCGGTCGTTCAGTGCCGATGCCCACCGGCCGTCGATGTACGGAGCTCCGATCAGCTTGAACGGGCGTGTCGTCCCACGTCCCTCGGAGACGTTCGTGCCCTCGAAGAGTCCGGTGCCGGGATAGACGAGTGCCGTATCGAGGGTCGGCATGTTCACCGACGGCATCACCCACGGCAGCCCGGTCTGGTCGAAGAACATCGACCTTGACCACCCGGTCATCGGGACGACGCGCAGATCCGCGGGGCGTCCGGAGTCGTCCGGAACCGCGGTGCGGTTGAGGTGAACCGCGAGCTCGCCCAGGGTCAGGCCATGCCGGATCGGGATCGGACACCGGCCGACGAAGCTGGCGAACGACGGATCGAGCAGCGGACCCTCGGTGTGCAAGCCGGCGATCGGGTTCGGACGGTCGAGCACGACGAACGGCAGCTGCATGCGCGCGGCCACGACCATCAGGTCATACATCGTCCACACGTATGTGTAGAAACGCGTACCGATGTCCTGTAGGTCGACCATCAAGACGTCGACACCGGCGGCGGTGACGAGTTCGTCAAGCGACGCGCCACTGCGCTGATAGGTGTCGAACAGGGCGAGACCGGTGGAGGCGTCGCGCGTCTCGTTTTCGCTGCCGCCGGCCTGGGCGGTGCCGCGCAGGCCGTGCTCCGGGCCGAACAGTGCGGTCAATGGGACACCGGCTGCCAGCAGGGCATCGACGTTCCGGCCGAGATCAGGCATGACGCCGGTGTAGTTGGTCACCAGCCCGATCCGTCGGCCATCGACCAGTCCAGGCTCGTCGCGAAGTCGCTCGACACCCGTCTGCGCGCTGTGGTTCATGCTCACCCTCCAAGTCCCTGTGTGGGGTCAACGTACCGATCTCCCCGGGAGGTGCACGTGCGCGAGTCGGTCGGCAGAGGCCACCGGAACTGGATGAAGCTTCTGCTTGACCGGATTATCACGAATTCTAGTCTAGATAGACACTTTAGACTCGTGTTGACTCAATTTACGTCTGCTATCATCCATTGACATGTCTATTTCCCAGTTGAATGAAACCACCGGCAGTGGCGGCCTTCCTGCCGGATACGGAGACCTGCTTGACGAGATCAAGCAGGAGATCAAGGGTGCACGTCTCCGGACCGCTCTGGCGGTCAATGCGGAGATGGTCGCGCTCTATTGGCGCATCGGCCGCCTGATCCTCGATCGTCAGCAGGATGAAGGCTGGGGCGCCAAGGTGGTAGCTAGGTTAGCCGCCGACATCAGAGTTGAATATCCGCAGGTCAAGGGTTTCTCGCGTACGAATCTCGGGTACATGCGGGCCTTCGCCCGAGCATGGCCCGCAATTGTCCCCCAGCTTGGGGGTAAATTGCCGTGGGGTCACATCAAGGTATTGCTTGACCAGCTGGATGGTCGCTCTGTCCGTGAGTTCTATGGTGAGCGCGCTGCCGAGGAAGGCTGGTCACGGAGCGTGCTTGTACATCAGATCAAGAGTCGGCTGCATGAGCGCGTCGGCGTCGCACCCAACACGTTCGAACGGACCGTGCCGCTGGAGGAGCGCGAGTCGGTGCAGCGTCTGGTGCGGGATCCGTACATGCTGGAGTTCCTCGAGGGTGACGAAGGGCTCAAGGAGCGTGATCTTGAGGGACGCTTGCTGATCCACGTCGCACGGTTCCTGCAGGAGCTGGGTGTCGGCTTCGCCTTCATGGGTAGCCAGTACTGCTTGCTGGTCGGTGGGGAGGAGTTCTTCGTCGACCTGCTCTTCTATCACATGGGCATGCGGCGGTTCATCGTGATCGAGCTGAAGGTCGGCAAGTTCAAGCCGGAGCATGCGGGCAAGCTCGCGTTCTACGTCAACGTGATCGATCGACAGCTGCGAAAGCCTGAGTACGACGCGCCGACGCTCGGCATTCTGCTCGTGGCCAGCCGCAATGATGTCGTCGTCGAGTACGCGTTGGACACGGTGGATTCGCCGGTAGCGGTGAGCACGTGGTCCGCGCTGCCCGCCGACGTCCGTGAACAGCTGCCAAGTGCCGAACAGCTGGCGGTCACCATATCGTCGGCGTTCGATGACAAGGACGAGGCGACCGACGGGTAGCGCTGCCGAGTCGCGGAGGGCTCATGCGCCCGCGATCTGGCGGGTACGTGCTAGATGACGGTGACGTCATCCGCAAGGGAGGCGACTCATGGCTCACCACGAAGATCTACCTCTCGAAGGCTACGACCAGATGTCGGTCGACACCGTGCGTCAGGCGGTACGGAGCCTGGACGAGGAGCAGCTGCAGACGCTGCTGCAGTACGAGTACGCCCATGCCGACCGGCCGCTGGTGAAGGAGGTCATCACCACCCGGATGGCAGAGCTCTCTGCCGGTGCGGAGCCGACCGAAGGGCCGCCGCCTAGTGGTGCCACGGATCAGCCGCGCAACACCGGCAAAGTTCCGCCGAATGCGCAGGCCGAGCCGATCATTCCACCGTCGCATGGCGTTCCGACCACGCACCGCCCGCGCCAGGGTCCGCGTCGCTGATCGCAGCCGCGCCGGCACCTGCGCGACGGCACCTGCGCGACGGCGCAGCGAGCGGCCCCGACCCGCCGGCGGCGGCCTCAGGTTCCCGGCTGTTTCTTCAGGGGCGGGTGCGTAGACGGCGAGGTGCACAGCCGGAACGAGCCGTCATGGCGGAGCCGGTAGTCGAGGTGTTCATCATCGGTCTCCAGCTCCACCCAGTATCCGTCGACGATCGCCTGGGTGTAGACCTGACCGGGCTCCGGACAGCCGAGTGAACCGTCGGACCACTGCACCGCCTGCGAACGGACGACGGTGAGGTCCTCGGCGGAGGCCCCGCTGCGCTCGACCGCGTCCGCAATGACCGCGTCCATGTGCGTGTCCGGTACCTCGCCGGTGACGGGTCGTTCCCCCGGGGTCGGCGGTGCAGGAGTGAGATCGGGAACCGGCCGGGTGGGGGTTTCCTCGCCGGTCGGCTCCTGTGTCGGCTCCGGCATCGGCTCCTCCTCCGCGGTGGGTGTCGGCTCGGGGGTGGGTGTGTGCTCGCCGCTGTCCGGCGTGCCCGAACCGCGCGGAGACGTAGTGGCGTCGTCGTCATCCGATCCGCATGCGGACACGGACAGTGCCAGGATGGCAATGGCGAGAGCCGTGCCTTTCCTCATACAGATCAGACGCCACGGGTCAGGGGATTGGTTCCACCCGGCGCCCGAATAGCGGCGAGGCGTCTATCGCGGTGGACCAGCAGAGCTGTTGCCGTGGACCGGGCAAGTGCACGTCGCCATCAGGAGTCAACTAATACTTGACGCACGTCCAGTAGGGCTGTACGGTCCTGGTCCACCGGTACGGCACGGAACGCCGATCCGGGTGGCACACGTCGACGTGCCTGCCTGCCCACACCACGTGCTGAAGGACGCCCAATATGACCTCTGCGACCATGCCTTTCCCACCTGTGGACCAGAACACCGAGCCGATCGGCGTGGTCCACGTCGGGCTCGGCCCGATCGGCCGCCAGATACTCGCCTTTCTCGGCGATCGCAAGCGTTATCGCAGTGTGGGTGCGGTCGACATCGACCCGGACCTGGTCGGCAAGGACCTGGCCGACGTCGCCGAGGCGGCCGTCAGCCCGGGCCAGGTGCGGGTCGTGGACACGGTCTCAGGCCTGGGGAGTGCCACGCCTGGCGCGGTCGCCGTGCATTGCGCCGGCTCGTCGTTGGAAAAGGTCGCTCCGACGTTCATGGCGCTGTTGGAGGCGGGTTATCACACCGTCTCCACGTGCGAGGAGCTCTCCAACCCGTGGGCCACCCAGCCGCAGCTTGCCGCCGATCTGGACGCCTGCGCGCGCCGCAATGGCGTCGTTCTCCTCGGCACCGGCGTCAATCCGGGGTACTCGATGGATTACCTGCCCGTCGTTCTGGCCGCCTCTCAGCGCGCGGTTCGGGGCGTGCAGGTCCACCGAGTCCAGGACGCCGGCCTCCGGAGGTTGCCGCTGCAGCGCAAGGTGGGTGCCGGGCTGACCACGGACGAGTTCGCCGACCGTGTGGCGCAGGGCACGATCCGGCACGTCGGCCTGCCGGAGTCGGCGCGGATCATCGACCGCGCACTCGATCTGGGTTGTACCGGTTACGAGGAGACGATCGACCCGGTCATCGCCGACTCAGCGGTGCCCCTCGGCGCCGGAACGATCGAGCCCGGACGGGTACTCGGCATCGATCAACTGGTGGTGGCGTCCCGGGATGGCGAACCGGTGATCCGCCTGCACCTGCAGATGGCCGTCGGCCTGGCGGACCCGCGCGACGTCGTCACCATCGACGGTGATCCGGGCCTGGAATCCGTCATACGCGGGCTGCATGGCGACTCGGCGACCGCTGCGGTAGTGGTCAACTCGCTCGGCCGGGTCCAGGTCGCCAGGCCGGGACTACGGACCGTCGACGAGATTCCGGCATCGCCGATCAACCTGTGAACGGCTCGTCGGGCGGCGGGGCGGCTGTACAATCGCGTGGCTGGTGTATCGCGGAGCTGGCTATCGCGTACCGACGGAGTAGCAGCATATGGGGCAAGACGACACGGGTGTCCCGAGTGAAGAGCGGCGGCTCGATGCCACGACGGTCGGCGCGCGCATTCGGGCTCGTCGTACCGAACTCGGGTTGACCCTGCAGAACGTCGCCGATCGCGCGCAGCTGTCGAAGAGCTTCCTGAGTCAGGTGGAGATCGGACGATCATGGCCCTCGGTCGGCGCGCTCGCCCAGATCGGCGCGGTCCTGCAGACCCCTGCCTGGGTGTTCGTCGCCGAGGACGCCGACCAGACGACGCACGCTGACCGGCCGACGGGCCGTGGTCCGGCGAAGGGTGGCGCCCCAGCGAGCGACGACGCCCGGGCGAGGGCTGATGCCCGAGCGAGGGATGATGCCCGGGCGAGGGATGACGCCCCGGTGGTGCCGGCGCCCGACCCCACCGTTTGGGTGGTCCGCAAGGATGGCCGCAAGACCGTGACCTACCCGGGTGGGCGCGCTCCCCTCCAGCTGCTCACCCCGGACCTGCAGCGCCCGTTCGAGGTGGCGCTGGCGGCGGATGTCCCGGGTTCCTGGCATTCGGTGCAGCGATCCGGCGCGGACCGAGAGGAATTCGCGCTGGTGCTGGAGGGCAGCTACGAGGTGGCGATCGACGACGAGACATTCACGCTGCATCCGGGCGACAGCATGTACTTCTCTCCGCGAGGAACGTACCGCGTGCGGGTGGTGGGTGAGACGCCGGCGCGCGCCGTCTGGATCGCCACCCCGCCGGCGTTCTGACGTCGGCGAAGAAGAGGAGAACCGGATGGAGGTCGAAGGCGTCCGCCAGGCTGAACTCGGCCGACGGCTGCGCGCTGCCCGCCAGGAGCGCCGGTACAGCCTGCAGCACATCGCCGATCAGGCTGGACTCTCCAAGAGTTTCATCAGCCAAGTGGAACTCGGCCGTTCCGCGGCATCGCTGGGCACGTTGAAGCGGATATGCGCCGTTCTCGACATCCCCGTCTGGGCACTGCTGGACGATGAATCCGCCGGCGCCCATGCCAGGCCCGCCGACGGTACGGCTGCCGGCGGTGCGGCTGCCGGCGGCCCGACTACCGGCGGCACGGCTGCCGGCTCCGCCGGGGTGTCCATCGTCCGGCACGATGAGCGCCGAGTGCGCCGGTACCCGGGATCATCCACTGACATCTCGCTGCTGACTCCGGACCTGGACCGCAAGATCGAGGTGACGCTGAGCGTTCTGCAGCCCGGCGAGGGATACGGGCACGAGACGTATACCCACCGCGGCGAGGAGTTCGGGCTGGTGCTGTCCGGCACCTATGAGGTGACCGTGCAGGGGGAGACGTACGTGCTGTCCGAAGGCGACAGCATCTACTTCTCCAGCCGGCTACCGCACCGGACGCGAGCATTGGGGGACCGGCCGGTGACCACCTTCTGGGTGGTCACCCCGCCATCCTGATCCCCCTCGCTTTCCATGATCATGAACATTAACCGTCCACATGGAACGGTTAATGTTCATGATCATCGGAGGTTGGGGCTAGTCGGTCAGTTCCAGGGCGGTCGCCTCCGCCATGCCCGGCGCACCCTCCCGGTAGAGCAGCAGCAGACCGGTCTCTGAGGTGTTCGGGCCAGGTCCGCCGTCCACGTAGCCGAGTGTCTCCCGGCCACGTGCCGGAACGGTGCCGAAGCCGACGCCGCCGTCATGGAACACCCCGACGAACCGCTCACCCAGCGGCGCGATGGAGAACTGCTTGGTCGCGTCACCGGGGCCGTCGAAGTAGACGTCGGAGGCGACCGCGGTGACGTCCATCGGATCGCCGAAGTCGGCCGCGGTCATCCCGATCTGTTCGCCACAGAACGGCAGCACCGTGTTGGCGCTGTTGGTGTCGTGGTCGGTCAGGAACCATGCCTGCGCGTCGCCACTGGCCAGATCGACGACGAAGGTCGCGTTCCGGCCGTCGTCGAAGGCGCTGAACGACAGGTCACGGTTGACCACGACGTAGTCGTCCGTGCCGTCCTGGTCCGTGTCCAGCCAGAATTCGAACGACGCCGGCGCGTTCGCGTGGGTCTGCCGTTCCCAGGTGTTGACCGCCAGGGTCATCACGAACGACTCCTCGTCCGAGCAGAAGCCGGCCGGAACCGGTGACGTGGCCACGCCGACGTAGCGAAGGTCCGGCGTCGGGCTCTCCTCGCCCGGGCCACCCCGCTCCAGCTGCTCGCTGGTGGCGACGAGCGAGTAGGCCTCGACCGGAGCGTCGCCGACGCCGGTGTTGGTGAGCCGGAACTCGTCCCGGATCTTGGTCTCGCGGACGTCGCCGGACTGCCGCGGCAGCACATGCCAGGGCACCCGCAGGGTGTTCTGTTCCTGCCCGGCCTCGGTGAAGGTGACGTAGCCGTCGTACTCCATCGCGGTGATCGCGTCACCGTCGGCGCCGAGCCCACCCGAGTCGAGATCCCAGGAGGGCAGCTTGGCACCGTCGATCTCGATCGTGACCTTCACCTCGCGTGACTTCCCGGGTGCCACGGCGATGCGCGACGGAGCGTTCACCGAGACTGCGCCGTTCGCCTCGTCGTCGGCGAACCGGAACGACGCGTCCACGTCGTACGTGATGCGGCGGTCGGAGACGTTGCTCACCCGTACCGTCTCGGTCAACGTGGTCGTGCGCTGGGCTACCTCATGGAAGCCGAACGACAGCGCGGCACTGCGCTGTTCCGGTACCCACGCGACCGCCCCGGCGTCGAGCGCACGGTCGACGCGGACCTCGCCGCCACCGATCCTGGCGATCGGCGCCAGCCCGCCGCCGAGCAGCTCCGGTGCGTTCTGGATCTCCGTCTCGGCCGTGTTCATCAGGCCGGCCTTGACGTGCATGGCGTCTCGTTCCGGCAATGCTTGCATCAGCAACGCCGCGGATCCGGTCACCATCGGTGCCGCGCCCGACGTGCCGCCGAACGGACCCTCCTCGGTGCCGCCGCCGGCGATCGCGGAGACGGAGGCTCCAGGTGCACCGATCTCGGGTTTGATGCGGTTGCTCAGCATGGTCGGGCCACGGGACGACGAGCCCACGACGTGGCCCACCAGCGGGGCACCCTGCTCCGGGTCGAACCGCACGGTCACGCCGTCGGTGACGTGTGTCTTCAACGCCGCGTTCTCGTCCGGACCGATCATGAAGCCGGGAACGTCGATCGGCCGGTCCCCGCCGTCTCCGCCGGTGAACGGCGCCTCAGGGGTGACCAACCCGATGATGCCCGCCAGCCCGCCGGCCTGGCTGATGTGGCTGATCTTCAGCGAGAAGTTGCAGTCGCCGCGGTCCACCAGGACGACGTGCCCATCCAGGCTGCCCGGCTCGAACGGCTCGCAGCCCAGGAGGTTGCCGCCGGCGCCGTCGCCGTACTGCAGCGGCGCCTCGATCACCGACTCCAGTGGCGCCGACCAGGGTTGGAACACCGCGCCGTACTCGCCGGAGATGGCCTCCGGATCCAGCACCTCCAGCACCGGCAGTATGTCCGACGGCACGTGTGTCTGGGCGACGGAGAGCGCCGACGGCGCGGCGGCCGGCGTACCGGTGATGAACGGCTTGTCCGACGAGTTACCGGACGACGCCACTACCAGCACGTCGAGGTGGGAGACGTTCTCCACGGCCTGCGAGAGCTGGTTGTCGAAGTGCTGGCCGTACGTTGCCCCGAGGGACAGGTTGACGATGTCGACCGGATCCGCCTCGCCGGTGCCGTGCGGATCCAGGACCCAGTCCATCGCCAGCATCAGGGCGATGCCGGAGCACGCGCTGTCCTGCGAGGCGCAGACCTTGGCCGCGTACAGGTCGGCGCCGGGTGCGACGCCCTGCTCACCGCCGATGATGTCGCCGACGTGCGTGCCGTGTCCGTCGTAGTCGATCGGGTCGTCATCCGGGCTCAGCGCCGACGGCGGGTCACCGCCTACCCACTGCTCGCCGACGAAGTCGTAGCCCTCGACCACCTTGTCGGTCGGGAACAGGCCGTCGCGCTGCTTGTTGCGCGCGTCGCCGGGGTCTGTGCCGTACGCCGCCTCGTATGCCTCGGCGGTGCCGTCGCCGCCGAGGTTCGCGTGCGTGTAGTCGACACCGGAGTCGAGGACCGCCACCCGGACGCCGGTGCCGTCGAACCCGGCGTTCTGCACCGTCTCCGCACCGATGTAGGGCACCGTCTCGCTGAGATCCATCTCGTAGTCGATGACCCGGGCGATCGAGAGGACGCGTTCGTCCGTGGCCAGCTCGGCCAGCGCGTCGGCGTCGGCTTCGACCATGATGGCGTTCAGAGCGGTGGAGACCGAGGCCACCTCGTCCGCAGCGCGATCCGCTGCGACGAGCTCGCCGAGCACGTCCTGCTGCTGGCGCTCGACCCGGGTCTGCTGGGCCTGCTGTTCGGTGCTGTCCGCACCCGCTGCCGCGGCGCTGGCGACCGGCTCTTCGCTGAGTTCGATGCTGACCAGCTGGGTACCGTCGGCATGGCGGAGCTGGGGATCGAGCTTGTCCTGTACCTCCGCCTGCGTCGCCGTGGACGGTTCGTCGAGTCTGAGACCTGCCAGGCGGTCCGGCAACGGGCGATCCGGTGGATCGGACTCCTGCGCCGACACCATCGTCGTCGTTCCGGTGGCCATCAGAGCGAGCGAGATCAGGGCAACGGAGACACGTCTGACCATGCGGGGGTCCTCCCGAGGCGAAGGTATTCGGTTGTCCCCCGTGCACGCCGGACTTCTTGTTGCCGACGTGACTGACGAGAAAAGTTAGCATCGACAAGCGTCGTTGCCTAGTGGTCATCCAGTTGGATACGGATCGGTCATATGACCGTCAACGTCCGCTGCGCAAGCCACCGCCGCACGCACACGGGTCGCCGTGGAGGCTTGGTGCGCTCGTCACGGTGTTCCAAGGAGGCTTGGTGCTGTGCGGGTGTGCGCGTGGAGGCTTGGTGCGGTCGTCAGCCGCGCTGATGTACTCAGTCGTCGCCGGCGAGCGTGAGCACCCGCAGCCGCTCCCCGGCGTACCAGGTCGCCGCCACGAACACGACGGCGGCCAGAGTCAGTGCCACGCCCAGGCTGACGTCGGCGGTGATGACTCCCGGCGACGCGATCGATTCGGCCACCGACAGCGCCCATTGCTGCACGCTGAGCGTGCGCGCACCCGGGACGAACGTGCCGACCAGGCTCTCCCAGATCAGCGCGTAGACCAGGCCGAAGATCACCGCGTGCCGGGTGGCGACCGCCAGCAGCAGAAACAGCGCGCTGTACACGATGCCGGCGACGAGCGCACCGATGCCGTACGCCAGCGCGATCCCGGCGCGGTCCCCGACCATGATCAGCCCGGCGAGGAAGGTCGGTACCGCGGCGAACGTCACCGTGGTGGTGACCGCCACCGCCAGCTTGCTTCGCACGATCACGTGTCGCGACACCGGCTTGGCCAGCAGGTAGACGACCGACCCGTCGTCGATCTCCGGTCCGATGGTTCCGGTGCCGACGATCAGCCCGAACAACGGCAATAATGTGCCGAGCGAGACGGCCTGGATGAACTCGGCGGAATCGGTCGCGCTGACGTCGGCGAACAGCCGCAGCAGGAGTGCCAGCGCCAGCAGCAGCGCGGCCAGGCCGGCCAGCAGGTACAGCCGTCGGCCGCCCAGCATGCTGCGCGCGGTGAGCCGCACGATCGTGTTGTTCACACCCATGACTCCCTCAAACGTTTCCCATGATCATCAACTCCTCGACCATCACGGCCCGGCCGTCGGTTGATGATCATGATTGGACTAGGTAGGAGAAGACGCTCTCCAGGGACTCGTCCGTGGGCGAGACCTCGTAGAGCCGGATCCCGGCGTTTCGGGCGAGTCGTGGGAGCAGTTCGGCGAAGCTGAAGAACTGGCTGGTCTCCACCCGCAGCACCTGGTCGACGTCGTCGAGCGAGACGGCTGTGGTGCAGCCGTCCGCGATCAGCGCCGACGCCAGTGCCCGGTCGTCGCTGGAACGGATGGTGTACTGGTGCGGACGATCGGTCATCAGCCGGCGGATCTCGCGGTAGTCGCCGGACGCGGCGTGCCGTCCGGCCACCACCACCTCGATCTGGCTGGCCAGCTGCTCGACCTCCTCCAGGATGTGCGAGCTGAACAGGACCGTCCGGCCTTCGATGCCCATCGTCCGCAGCAGCTCCATCAGGTGCAGCCGTTGCCGCGGATCCATGCCGTTGAACGGTTCATCGAGCAAGAGCACCGCCGGATCGTGGACCAGCGCCGAAGCCATCTTGACCCGCTGCTTCATCCCTTTGGAGTATTCGCCGACCCGGCGCTGCTGCGCATACTCCATCTCCACCGTGGCCAGTGCCCGCCGCGTCGCCGCGCCGGGGTCGGGCAGTCCGTGCAACTCCGCATTGGCCAGCACGAACTCCCAACCGGTGAGAAAGTCGTACACAGCCTCCCGTTCCGGTACCAGACCGATGGCGCGGTACGCGTCCGGGTTCTTCCACACCGGGGTGTCGTCCAGCGCGACCGTCCCGGCAGACGGCGGCAGAAATCCGGCCAGCATGTTGATCAGCGTCGACTTGCCCGCGCCGTTGGGTCCGAGCAGGCCGGTGATGCCGGGCCCGATGGTCATGGTCACGTCGTTCACTGCGACGACGTTGCCGAACCACCTCGACACGCCGGTGACACTCATCGTCGTCATCTACAGCCTCACCTTTCGGTAGCGAGCGACCAGCAGCCCGAGACAGCCGACGACGACGGCCAGCGTGACCAGGACGAAGGTGATCCCGGTGGCGTCACTCGCCGGACCGGCCGGCGTGGCCGGATCGGTGCCCAGCGCCCACACCTGCACGCCATCGACCAGCGTCATCGGAGAGATCAGGCCGAGCCACCCGGCCGTCACGGCGTCGTCGTTGTCGATGCCGACCACACCTTGCAGCGCGGTGGCCACGGCGTAGGTCATCACCAGCGTGGTGATGATGCCGGCCACGCCGAATCCGCGGCGTGACGTCAAGGAGGCGATCAGCAGCGCGAGCCCGGAGAGCACCAGCGCGTAGATCGCCGCGCCGACCAGGGCTGCGGCGACCTCGGCGGTCTCGTCACCGGCCGGGAGTTCGGCGAACAGCGCACCGACGTACATGATCAGCAGCGGGACGGCCAGCAGGAGGAACACCCCGAGGGTCATCGCCGCGTACTTCGCGACGACGTAGTCGGGCCGCTCCAGCGGGCGGGACACGTACAGCGGCAGCGTGTTGAAGCGCAGATCGAGTGAGACCGTCTGCGGCGCCTGGGTGGCCAGGAAGATGGCCAACGCGGCCTGGAGCACCATGGCGTAGTGCGAGTAGTCGAGCGGGACGTCGTCAAGGAGGCCCCGACCAGCACCGATCACGGTCACGACGGCCAGCACGAGGGCCGGCACGCACATGATCACCGATAAACCGACCGGCAGCACCTTGGACTTGGCGGAACGTCCGATCCCGAAGACGCCGCGCAGGCTGTGCACGAACAGCGCCCGGGCGACGGCACGCCGGCCCAGCCTGGGGCCGTCGTAACCGCGGTAGCCGATGTCGTGGATGACGCCGGTGGGCGACGGGCCGGACGACAGCCCAGACGACGAGGCAGACGACGAGGCAGACGACGAGGCAGAGGACGGGTCAGACGGCGGCTGCATCGCGGGCACCTCCCTCGAAGACCTCGGCGATCCGGTGCCGGCGCGGCTCCAACCGCACCAGCCCTTGGCCGAGCTGGGCGACTGCGTCCCGCACCACGTCGTAGGTGGCATCACCGGCCAGCTCCACGAGCAGCAGGTTGGCGTCCCGGCCGACCTTCAGCCCGGCCTCGGTGAGTGTGCGGGCGACCGCGTCGGCCTCTGCGGTGACCTCGACCGCGAGCTGCTGGGTGGCGCGGGTGAAGTCCGCCGTCGACGACGAGCGGAGCAGCACGCCCGCGTCGATGACCACGACGTGGTCGCAGATCCGCTCCAGCTCGCCGAGCAGGTGCGAGGTCACCAAGACCGAGATGCCGAAATCGGTGTGCACCCGGCGGATCAGCGCCAGCATCTCATCTCGGCCCGCCGGGTCGAGGCCGTTCGTCGGCTCGTCCAGCAGCACCAGCTCCGGATCGTGCACCAGGGCCTGGGCGAGTTTGACCCGCTGCCGCATGCCGGTCGAGTACCCGCCGATCGGTCGGTAGCGCTCCTCGTAGAGGCCGACGTGACGCAGCGTGTCGGCGGTGCGCTCGCGGGCGGCGCTGGACGGCAGACCGGACATGCGAGCCATGTGCACGACGAACTCGGTGGCCGAGACATCGGCGGGGAGACAGTCGTGTTCGGGCATGTAGCCGACCCGGCCGCGGATCTGCGGACCCTCGGCGGCGACGTCGAGGCCGAGCATGGTGGCCTGCCCCGACGTCGCGTCGTTGAGCCCGAGCAGAATCTTGAGCAAGGTCGACTTGCCGGCGCCGTTGGCGCCGACCAGCCCGACGACGCCGGGTTCGATGCTGACGGTGAGACGGTCCAGGGCGGTGACGCCGGGGTACCGCTTCGTCAGCTCGTCGGTGGTGATGATGGACACGGCGGTTACGCTACGCGTCTCTGCGGCTGAAGAGCAGCCCCGCGATGGCCAGGAGCACAAGTGTCTCCGCGGAGAACACCGCGAAGCCCACCCATGGGTCGAGCGCGTCCGGGTCGAACCACTCGACGACCGCGACCATCTGTCCCGCGTTGCCCGGCATGAGCTTCTCCAGCCACTCGCCGACGACGCCGGGAACCAGGCCGATCAGATTGCCGACGACGAAGATCACCGCGATGCCCACGGTGACGGCGCCGGCGGTGTGCCGGATCAGCGTGCCGAGGGCAAGGCCGAAGACGCCGAGCATCGCCAGGTACAGGCCGCCGCCGACGATGGTACGCAGCACACCCGGGTCGTCGAGGGCGAACCCGATGCCCTCGCGGTCCAGGAAGAAGTTGCCGGCGAGGTAGCTGGCGAGCGTGGTGGCGACCCCGAGAACAAGCAGGACCCCAGCGAGCACCGCGGCCTTGGCGACCAGAACGGATCCCCGCCGAGGCACGGCCGCCAGCGTGGTGCGGATCATGCCGCTGGAGTACTCGGACGATGCCACCAGGATGCCCAGGACCAGGGCCGCGATCTGGCCGAACAACAGGCCCCAGGTGAGGAACGCCCCCACTGGTTCGTTGCTCTCGTCGCTGGCCAGCTCGCTCGCGGCTCCCCAGCACACCAGAGCGGTCCCGCCGACGCTGACCGTCACCATGGCGATCAGGCTCCACACGGTGGAGCGGACGGTACGGATCTTGGTCCACTCGGCATCCAGGATCCGGGCGAAACTCACGCCCGGTGCGGGGGACGTCGGCGTGGGAGACGCCGCGCTCGGGTCTCGATCAAGAACTGCAGTGCTCATCACTTATCACCGATGTTTCGCGTGAGGTCTCGGCCTTCCCGGCCGAGAGCGGTGGATTCGACGGAGGACGGGGGAGGCCCACCGTCACGCGGCGGCGGCCGCGAATTCGGCCGAAGTGTCCGCGGTGGTGGTCGCGGCACCGGGCACGCCGGCCTGGTATTCGACGCTGTCGGCGGTCAGACGCATGAAGGCGTCCTCCAGCGACGCCTGGACGTTCCGCAGCTCGTGCAGGTACAGTCCGGCCGCCCCGGCGACGTCGCCGACCTGCTCCGGTGCCGCGTCGTGGACGGCCAGCGCACCGTCGTCGGCGGGTTCCACTCGCCACCCGTGTGCGACGAGCCGCTCCGCCAGCTCAGAACCGTGCGGCGAGCGTACGTGCACGTACGAGGTCGAGTTGCGGGAGATGAAATCGTTCATGTCGGTGTCCGCGAGGATCTGCCCGCGTCCGATCACGATCAGGTGATCCGCGGTGAGCGCCATCTCGGACATCAGATGGCTGGAGACGAATACCGTTCGTCCTTCGGCGGCCAGGCTCCGGATGAGCGTGCGGATCCACCGGATGCCGTCCGGGTCGAGTCCGTTGACCGGCTCGTCGAACAGGAGCACACCCGGGTCCCCGAGCAGCGCCGCCGCGATACCCAGCCGCTGGCCCATGCCGAGTGAGAACCCGCCGGACCGCTTGCGCGCCACCTCGCTCAGACCGACGAGGTCGATGACCTCGTCGACGCGGCGGCGCGGAATCCCGTTGCTCTTCGCCATCCAGAGCAGGTGATTGTAGGCGGTCCGGCCGCCGTGGATCGCCTTGGCTTCCAGCAGCGCGCCGATTTCGTGCAATGGTGCCGGGTGGTCGCGGTAGGCACGTCCGTTGACCGTCACCGAACCGGCGGATGGGCGGTCGAGCCCCATCACCATGCGCATGGTCGTCGACTTGCCGGCACCGTTCGGGCCGAGGAAGCCGGTGACCGCGCCGGGGCGGACGGTGAAGTCGATCGAGTCGACGGCGGTGGTGTCTCCGTAGCGTTTGGTGAGTCCCTGTGCGGTGATCATGGAGTCCCTCGATGCCTTCGGTTGGTCGTCTGGTCGTTCGCTTGGTCTGGTGGTGGGGGCGCGGCGCCCCCGTGGTGCCGCGCTGTCACTAGACACGCTAGGGCCGTGCGACGTGTGCGTTAAGGCTCTCGAGGGACACTCCAGGGTCCACTCAGGGACATCTCCGGGAACCCCCGGATATGCTGCTCACCGCCATTGTCGATCTCGCTCGACCGGCTGTGGGTCGGGCCGCTCGTCCGGCCGCTCGACCGGCTCCGCGTCCGGGTCAGTCGACGCGCTCGCCGTCGACCTCGGTCCGTACGCCGTCGGCGAGGAAGCAGACGTGGTCGGCGGCCTTGGCCGCGTTCTCCAGCGGCGCCGGATAGCAGAATGCGGCGTCCGCGATCCGCCGGTCTCCGAGGCGCACCGAGTAGTACGAGGCCGTGCCCTTGTACGGGCACACGGTGTGCGTCGCGCTCGGCTCGAGCCGGTCGCGACGGACGTCGTCCGGGTGGATGTAGTACCGGTTCGGCAGACCGGTCTCAGACAGCAGCATCGGCCGTTCGGTCTCGGCGAGCACGTCGTCCCCGGCCGTGACCCGGACGTGCCGGCTGGATGCACGGACGTCCACCCGGTGGTAGGGATCTCGCAGGTGTCCGTCGATCTCCTCGTCCTCGTCGAACCAGGCATCCATCGCCTCGAACTCGACGCAGCGGTAGCCGCGCAGCCAGTCGGCGGCTTCGGTGGGGTCGTCATAGCCCCAGACGGCGTTCTCCGCTACACGGTCCGAGCGGTCCGAGGTGCGTATCGACCAGTACTGGGCGGTGCCCTTGAACGGGCAGGTCGTGTGACGGTCCGTCGATTCCAGAAGGTCCGTGCGCAGGTCGCTCTCAGGCACGTAGAGCTGCGGCAGATAACCGGTCTCGTGCAGCTGCATGCCACGCCGGCTGTCCAGCACCACCTCGCCGCCGAAAAGGGCGCGGACGCGCCGGGGAAAGTCGGTGAACAACAGCCGGTGGTCCGGACCGCCGATCCGGTAGTTCGTGGCGTCCGGAGGCTTGGCCGAGAGAGGACCGTGATTCAGAGTCAGCGTCATGTGGTGCCGCCTTCAGCAACGGTTCGATGTGTCTCTCTGGTCGGTACCCGAACCGCGGCGGAGGCAACCTCCGGTCCACGTCCGGTCAACGTCCGGTCCAGTCCCGGCCGACATCCTGGCCCGGCGATCGTTTGCGAGGCGAAGTGACGGGTAGCCGATGGGTGTACGCAGCATCGGCTCGATGTCTGGAGCGATCATGGCACCTGCACCGGAAGTCCCGGATGGTCCCTCCCCGGTGAGCAGCCCTGTACGGACCGCCGCCTACCTGGTAGCGGTCGTATTCCTGCTGGTCGGTGTCGCTGGATTCATCCCGGGCATCACCACCGATTACGACATGATGGAGTTCGCCGGACCGGATTCGGAGGCGATGCTGTTCGGCGTCTTCGCCGTCTCGGTGCTGCACAACATCGTGCACCTCTTGTTCGGCATCGTCGGGCTCCTGCTCGCGCGCACGGTACGACTGGCGAGGACGTACCTGATCGCCGGCGGACTGGTCTATCTGGCCCTGTTCATCTTCGGGATCGTGATCGACCAGGACGAGGACGTGAACTTCGTGCCGGTGAACGACGCGGACAACTGGCTCCACCTCGGGCTTGCGGCCGGCATGGTGTTGCTCGGGCTGTTGCCCGGCTCGCAGAGCGGCCGCCAGGTTCCCCGAGGCAGCTGATCCACTGTCCGCCTGACCAGCTGTTCTGCTGGGCTCGTCGACCCCGGACCCACCGGTGGGCCGAGCCGGTGCCGGGACACGGCCGTGCCGTGGCGCTCGGTCAGCTCAGGCTGTACCGTCGGCTGACGACCTGGTCGGCGCCGTCTCGAAGCCGCACATGCCGGCTGCGGGAGTACTGCTGCAGCATGGCGTAGGCCTCCTCGGCGTCCAGCCCATGCCTTTCGACGAGGATGCCCTGGGCCTGCCCGATCAGGTTGCGGTCGTCCATCGCCCTGCGCAGAGCGGCCCGGCGACGGGCGGTCGCGATGGCCACCGCAGCGTGCTGGGCGTAGAGGCTCAACGTGGCGAGGCGTTCGGCGTCGAACCGCTTGGCGAAAGTGGAGTACAGGCTCAGCGTGCCGAGGGCCTCGTCTTGGGTTCCAAGCCGCACGCTCACGGCCCGTCCCAGCCCCAGATCGGTGACGATCGGTGTCCAGTGTCGCCACCGCACATCGGCGGCGATGTCCTCGGCGACCACCAGCGTCTGGGAGGACATCGCGGAGACGTCCGGCCCTTCGCCGAGATCGACCTGGGCGATGGCGGCGAGGTGAGCCTGCGGAGCGCTGGCTCGGATCATCTCGGCCGTTGGTCTGCGGCCGAGTATGACGCTGGCCTGGGCACAACCGGTGAGCGCGGAGGCATGCTCGAGCATCATGCGTACGGTGTCGCCGATGCCCTCCTCGCCGTGCAGTTCGCGGGCGAAGGTCGCCAACTGCGTGGAGACGGACTCCGTCATCGTCTGCACCCCAATCCCCACCTAGACAGACCGTTCTGTCTTTATATCTTTTGTATAACGGCTCGAGGTGGAGGTGTCAACCACGTGTTCTCACCAGCGCGAAGGAGACGCTACCGTTGTTGGAGATGGATACGACGACGGTCGCGGCGACGCGCCCCGCAGCGCGCGAGCGCATCCTGAGCACAGCGTACGACCTGTTCTCCCGCCGCGGCATCCGGGGAGTGGGCGTCGACGAGGTGATCGCCGGCGCCGACGTCGCCAAGGCCACGTTCTACCGGCATTTCCGCACCAAGGACGACCTGGCGTTGGCCTTTCTGAACCTCCGCGAACGGCTGTGGACGGTGGGCCTGGTCGAGGCCGAGTCGGCCCGGCGCGGCACGACGCCGGAAGAGCAACTGCTGGCGATCTTCGACGTCTTCCACGACTGGTTCCAGCAGGACGATTTCGAGGGGTGCACGTTCATCAACGTGCTGTTGGAGACCGGTGCTGGACACCCATCGGGCGAGGCCTGCATCCGCCACCTGAACAACATCCGGGCCATTGTGGCCGAACGCGCCGAAAAGGCCGGGCTGCGCGATCCGCACGGTTTCGCGCGCTCCTGGCACATCCTGATGAAGGGCTCGATCATCTCCGCGGTCGAAGGCGATCGGGAAGCCGCTTGCCGCGCGCGGCGTATGGCGCGCCGCCTCATCGACGACCACCGACGAACGACGGCGTGAGCCTACAGTTCCGCCACCACCCGAAGGTCGGCGACGAAGTCCGCATACGCTGCCGCCCGTTCCTCGGAGTCGCGGGCGCGCAACACCGATGACGGATGGACGGTGGCCACGACGACCGCGTCGGCGTCGATCGGGTCCGGCTCGCCGTCGCTTGCGGCGGAGACGAGAGGAGAGCGCTCCGCGAGTTCGGCCCAGGGCTGCGGGCGCCCGCGCTGTTGAGTGACGCGGAAGGCGCGGCCGAGCATGGTGGATGCGGCGGTCGCGCCGAGCACCACGACGACGCCGGGCCGGATCGCCGCCAGCTCCGCCCGCAGCCAGGGGCGGCAGGCGGCGAGTTCGGCCGCATCGGGTTTCTGGTGGATCCGGCGCTTGCCGCGCTCGGCACGCCGGAATTTGAAGTGTTTCACCGCATTGGTCAGATAAACGGCGGACCGGACCAGTCCCACGTCGTCCATGGCACGCCCGAGCAACCGGCCCGCCGGCCCGACGAAGGGATCGCCTTCCCGGTCCTCCACATCGCCGGGCTGTTCACCGACCATCACCACATGGGCGTCCGACGCTCCCGCACCGAAGACCGTCTGGGTGGCGTCCCGGAACAGCCCGCACGCCCGGCAGCCGGCCGCGGCGGAGCGCAAACGGTCCGGATCGGCCCCCGCCGGAACCGGTGCCGGGCGCTCTTCCGGGTCCGGCGACGCCGTGCTGCGACCCTCAGCGCTCGTATTGTTCATTGCGGAGCGGGTCGTGACCGACGTTCATCAGACGATGCCGCCGGCGCTCGTCCTCGGCCAGGAATTCTCGGGACGTGTCGGACGTTTCTTCATCGACGACATCCACCACCTTCTGCATGACCGCCAGATCCTCGACGGTGAGGTCCGTCCTCCGCTTGGAGAGGATGCTGACGACGGCCATGCCGAGTGGCGCCCGGCCGGCTGGTCCCGGGCCTTGGTCGAGGTCCGGTTCCACGCCGAGCCAGTCCAGCAGTTCCCGGGACGTCATGTTGACGGCTTGGTGAAAGCGTTCCCAGAGTTCATCGACCTCTGGAGATATGCGCTCAGCCATCAGGCTGGTCACCTGCCTTTTCGCGGGAGTTGAGGGTCATCTGTGGCAACGACTTACCCCGCGTCGCGCATGCCATTCGCGGGGAACCGGGTAGTAGGAAAGGGAAGAGGGGAAGATGCGATGACATTGGTGAATGGACACAGCAACGGCGACGCGGCTCGGCGCACCGAGCCTCGCGAACAAGAGCCTGAATATGACCTGGTCGGCCAGTACTTGAAGCAGATCGGTGCCACTCCACTGTTGAGTGCGGAGGAAGAGGTCGAGCTGGCCAAGCGGATCGAGGCAGGCGTCTACGCCCAGCAGCTACTCGAGCAGGAAGACGCCGGCGGTGACCCGGGGCGCCCGCGGCGCGAGCTCGAGGCGATCGCTCGTGACGGTGAGCGGGCGAAGGACCACATGATCCGGGCTAATCTTCGCCTCGTCGTCTCGGCGGCCCGTAAGTTCTACCGCAACTCCGGCATGTCGTTCCTGGACGTCGTACAGGACGGCAACCTCGGGTTGATCCGGGCGGTCGAGAAGTTCGACTATGCCAAGGGTTACAAGTTCTCCACCTACGCGATGTGGTGGATCCGGCAGGCGATCGAACGTGGTCGGACCGAGAAGGCGCGGACCATCCGGCTCCCCGCGTATCAGGTGGAGAGCCTGTCCAAGCTCGGCCGGGCGGACCGCAAGCTCCAGCTCCGCCTGGAGCGGGACCCGACCGTGGAGGAGCTCGCTGCGGAAGCGGACATGTCGGTCGAGCGGGTCGAGGAGCTGCGCGAGCTGTCCCGCGACGTGATCAGCCTGGACACTCCGGTCGGTGATGAAGGCAGCGCGAACGTGGGGGACCTGATCGAGGACACCGAAGTGCTGCAGGCCTCTGAGGTCGCGGAGTTCCGGGCGCTCGGCGAGGAGCTGCGTTCGCTGGTCGGCACGCTGGCACCGCGGGAGGCGATGATCATCACGCTCCGTTACGGTCTGCACGACGGTCGGCAGCATTCCCTGCAGGAGGTGGGGGAACGAGTCGGGCTGACCAAGGAGCGGGTCCGCCAGCTGGAGAAGCAGGCGATCGCCGAACTGCGCGATCCCGCCCGGCACGAGCCGCTCCTGGAGTGGGCCAGCTGACGCCGAACCACCTCCCGTAGTGATCACCGACCGTCGGCGGGTCCATGCATGACCGGGTCGCGGTCGGTGATCACCAGTGGTCATATCCGGGTGAGATCAGGGCGTTCCCTGAGGTCGGGCGGCTGTCTCCGCGCGCAGAATGAAAGTGTCCGGCCCAGGAAAGAGAGGTCCAACATGTCCACTGGTAAGAAGCTCCTGATCGGAGCGGGTGGATTCGTGCTCGCATGGTGGCTGCTGCCCACCTGGCTGATCGTGGCGATCGTCGTCGGTGTGCCCGTCGCCGCGTATTTCATGCTCGACGAGTCGCAGCGTCGTCGGCTGACCGGCCGCTCCCGCCGTCGTTCGATCGACTACTGAGAAGAGATAAAGTGCCTGAGTGTCCAATGACGCCGTGACCGCAAGCCCGACCGGGGCGCAGCCGCGCCATCGACGAGCCGCCGAGCTACCCGCATGGCGCTCCCATAGCGCCAATTTGGTGCGCGGTGCCCTGATCGGCACCGTGGAGACCGTGCCGGGCGTGAGCGGCGGCACCGTCGCGCTTGTCGTCGGCGTCTACGAGACGCTCATCACCTCAGCCGGGCATCTGCTGTCCGGGGTGCGCCGGGCCGTCGTCGACGTGCCACGCGGCCGCGGGACGGAACGCGCAGCCGCCGAGCTACGCAGGGTGCACTGGCGGGTCGTCGTGCCGCTCCTGATCGGCATGGCGGCCGCGCTGGTGCTGATGGCCCGGTTGATCGAAGGGTTCGTGGAGGACCAACCGATTCAGAGCAGGGCGTTGTTCTTCGGGTTGGTGCTCGCTTCGGTGTGGGTGCCGTTCTCGCTGGCGTCTCGTGCCACGCGGACGCCACGATCGGACGACGACATCCGCGCCGACGGCCGTTGGTCGGGACGCGACTACCTGGTCGGAGCGGGCGCGGCGGCGGCGGCGTTCCTCGTGGTGAGTATCCCGCCCGGCAACGTCGACCCGAGCAAGCCGATGATCATGTTCGCCGCGGCGATCGCGGTCTCGGCACTGATCCTGCCCGGGTTGTCCGGATCCTTCATCCTGCTGACCTTCGGGCTCTACGAGGCTACGTTGTCAGCGCTCAACGACCGGGATCTTGGATTTCTGGCGTTCTTCGCCGCCGGGGCGACCATCGGGCTCGCCTCGTTCGTCAAGCTGTTGCAGTGGGTCTTGGAGCATCATCGCCGGGTCACCCTGGTGGTGCTGACCGGCGTGATGGTCGGATGCCTGCGTGCGTTGTGGCCATGGCAGGACGACGATCGTGCACTACAGGCGCCGGACGAGCACATTGCGGCCGCCGCCGGCCTGGCGGCGCTCGGATTCGCCGCAGTCCTGGCGGTGTTGGCCGTGGAGCGCCGGGTGACCGGCCGTCTGCCATAACGCCGCGACGGGCGGGCCGACGGGAGGCCGTCAGTGCGAGCCGCGAGATCCCTCCGCGTACGGCAGCAGTGCCATTTCGCGAGCGTTCTTGATGGCTCGCGCCACCTCCCGCTGCTGCTGAGGCGTCAGCCCGGTGACCCGGCGGGAGCGGATCTTGCCCCGGTCGGAGATGAACGTGCGCAGCAGGTTGACGTCCTTGTAGTCAACGTAGGTGATCCCGGCGGCGTCCAGCGGGTTCTTCCGCTTGCGCGAGGTCCGCTTCTCCGGCTTGACCGGTTTCCGGTTGGCCATTCGTCACATCCTGTTCGTCGTCGATGGGGTGCACTGCGCGGGTGCGCCGTACCGCGTATCCATCACCGGCAGCGGCACACTCTACGTTAGTTGAGAACAACTCTCAAGACGGATCGAGTTGTCCTGCATGCAGTATTCCACCGAATCGGCCGCTCAGTCCACGTCCGCTCGGCGGTCGCGCCCGTCGTCGTCGCTGAAATGGGTCGTCCTGGGTACGGGATGGACATGAACCAGAAACGAGGCCATGACCGTACCGACGCCGATCAGGAGCGTACTGATCAGGAGCGCACAGGTCAGCAAGCCGCAGATCAGCGACGCGCCGATCAGCGACACGCAGACCAGCGGGCCGGCGAGGACGGGGACTTCGCCGACGAGCATCGCAGCACGACCTTCGCAGACGACATGGACGGCGGGCCGGAGGGGATTCCGGAGCCGGAGTCGCCGGAAGGCCGCGGCGGGGACGGCGGCATGGACTGACCGCCCCGCCCTAAATGATCATGTGAAGTGGGTTTTCTCGTGCCCTACCATGCCTGCAGACCTGTTACGGCGCGAGAAAACCCACTTCACATGATCATTTTAGGGCTCTCCGTCCCGATCCGTGGGTTAGCGGCCGGGGAGGGCGGGGCGGTATCCGCCGAGGGCGAGCATGGCCAGGGCGATGAGGGCGTGGGGGTCTTTGAAGCCGTAGGCGGTGCGGGTGATGACG
>NZ_JAAGOA010000019.1 GCF_010550675.1 Phytoactinopolyspora halotolerans
CCGCCGCCGCGCCCAGCCGCTCAGCACGGAACGCTCCTCATCGGACAACACGACTTGATCAAGCTTCGGACTCGGCACGACCCGAGTCTACCCATTTGCCAACGAATTATTGACTCACGACACTAGTAACCAACGGGTACTATCGGAGTATGGCGGCCCGGACAGACGAATGCGCGCGGAACGACGTCTATCCGGACAGACGAATGCGCGCGGAACGACGTCTATGCGGCGATGTGCCCGTGCCGGGACATGCTCGACCTGTTGGCGAACAAGTGGAGCGCGTTGGCCATCGGTGCGCTGGAGGATGGCCCGCAGCGGTTCGGGCAACTCAGAAGGCGGCTGGAGGGCGTCAGCCCGAAGGTTCTCTCGCAGACGCTGCGTCGGCTAGAGGATCATGGGATGCTCACCCGCACGGTGTACGCCGAGGTGCCGCCAAGAGTCGAGTATGAACTCACTGACCTGGGTCACAGCGCGTCGGTGCCGCTGAAAGACCTGCGGAACTGGGTCGAAGAGAACGTCCCCAGACACTGACGTTACCGCTCCCGGACTGCGTAGGTCAGGTGGGTCACCCGCTGCGTCGGCTCCGCGTGGACCTGCTCCAGGGCCACGCGGCCCGCGTCGACGCCCTCGAACAGGCGGACCCCGGAGCCGAACAGCACGGGCGAGAGCGAGATCGAGAACTCGTCGATCAGGCCTGCGTTCACGTACTCCAGGATTGTCGCGCCACCGCCGGCGATGCGGACGTCTCGGTCGCCGGCGGCCTCGCGGGCCTGGTCGAGCGCGGTCTCGATGCCGTTGTTGACGAAGTGGAAGACGGTTCCGCCCGGCCGCTCCCAGGGGTCACGCTTCTCGTGCGTCACCACGAAGACCGGCGTGTGGAACGGCGCCTCCTCCGGCCACATCTGCTCGCCGGCGTCGAACATGCGCTTGCCCATCACGCTCGCGCCGGTGCGCAGATGCGTCTCCCGCAGGATGTCGTTGTCGCGACCTTCCTCGCCGCCCCCGCCGAGCTTCAGGTTCTCCCGGAAGAACCGCTGCGGGAATACCCACCGCTGCAGTTCCATCCACTGCCTTTGCATCAAGTCCTCGACAGACTCGGGCGCGATGAACCCGTCCAGCGACATCGACACGCTGAAGAACACCTTCCCGGCCATCAGCCTTCCTCTCCGTTGTGCGCGATCTCGGCGACGTAGGCAGCCAGGTTGTTCAGGGTCTGATGACCGCCCTCGATCGCGTGGTACTTCTCGACCGCTTCGTCGCGCAGCTCCTTCGTGGGGAACACCGTGCGCATCTCGATCCGGGTTGTCACGCCGTCGGGAGTGAAGGTCAAGACCGACTCGAAGGCGTTCGGGTCGTCGCGGGACTCACCGTGCAGCAGCGCGATGCGCTCCGGTGGGGTGATCTCGGTCCAGGTGATCCACTCGGGGTAGTCCGTCCCGTCCGGTCCGTGCATCGTGAAGTCCCACACTCCGCCCACGCGGAACTCGAACGACTGCGTGGTGGTGGTGAACCCCTCCGGTCCCCACCACCGCGACAGGTGCCGGACTTCGGTGAACGCCTCGAACACCAGCTCCCGCGGGGCGTCGATGACGCGGGAGATCACGATCTCGCGGTCGGACGTCACTGGTTGAGCTGCCTGCGCCGGCCGCCCTTGCCCTGTCGAACTCATCAGCTACCCCTCCTGCTTTGTCTGCTTTAGTTCCTGCACGTACGAGTCCAGTCGGTCGAAGCTCTCGTTCCAGAACAGCTCGAACCCGCCGGTCCACTCGTGGACCGGCTTCAGCCCGCGTGCGTCGAGGCCGTACAGGCGCTGCTTGCCCGCCGTGCGGTTCCGCACCAGCCCGACCTCGCGGAGCACCCGCAGGTGCTTGGACGCCCGCGGCTGGGTCATCCCCAGCTCTTCGGCCAGCTCGGTCACCGGCCGCTCGCCCGCCCGCAGCAGTACCAGGATCTCCCGGCGCTGCGGCTCGGCGATTGCGTTGAAGACGTCCGACGTCGTCGCTGCTCGTGCCATGGACGCAATCATATGCCTATATCGGCATGCGTCAAACGGAGGAATCAGGCGCGAGGCACGACCCCCGGGCGGTCCCGTCTCCGCGCTATCAGCGTCCGTGTGGGGATCGCGGACTGGTGACACCGATGAGATCGGGGCGTTGGTCCGGTCTAAACGTTGACCCGCCTTTGGCTACACCGATGTCTACGTAGGCGGGCGAGATCAGACCGCGACCCAAGAAAGAAGGACCGGATGAGCCCCACGGATGACATGGCGAGAACAACCGACGAGGTCATCGACCGCTTCAACCGCGCGTTTCGGGAGCGCGACGCGACCCTCCTCGAGGAGATCATCGCCCCCGACTGCGTCATGGAGAGCATCCAGCCAGCTCCCGACGGCACCCGCTACGAGGGCTATGACGCTTCGTTCAGCTCGTGGAAGGCGCTCATCGATGACACCACTAGCCACTTCGAGGTCGAGGACGTCCACACCGGTGACGAGTGGGCGCTTATCCGCTGGCGCTACGTTTGGGGTCCCGGCGACGCCGACTCGGTTCGGGGCGTCAATGTCATGCGGGTCGTCGACGGCAAGATCGTCGAGGCCGCCGGCTACTCGAAGACGGCGCCGACTGTCGCCGCCCTGGAGAGCTGAGCGACCGATGGCCACCGTCAACGCCAATCAGGTCGCCCTGGGCATCGAGTCCTTCGGTGACGATGACGCACCACTGGTCCTGCTCGCGGGCGGGACGACGATGCTGTCCTGGCCCGACGCGCTTTGCCAGAGCCTCGCCGCCGGCGGGCGTCGCGTTGTGCGCTACGACCTACGTGACAGCGGCGAGTCGACGACGGCGGACCCGGACGCGCCCTCCTTCACATTGCGCGACCTCGCCGCCGACGCGGCGGCCCTGGTGGACGCCCTCGGCGGCGAGCGTGCGCACATCGCCGGGATCGGCGTCGGCGGGATGGTTGCCCAGGCCGCCGTGCTCGACCATCCCAGCGCGTTCTCGGCGCTCACCCTGGTCGGCACCCGCGCGGTCGCGCCGGGCAAGTGCGACGCTGACCTCCCCGACCACGACGGGGCGACGATGAAGCGCCTGTTCACACTTACGATGCCCGACTGGACCGACCGCGAGGCGGTGGCGGAGTTCGCTGCTGCCAGCGCGGAGATCCTCGGCGACGACCCCGTCGCTGCACGTGCGATCGCCGCGCGCATATGGGACCGCACACCTGGCACGACGTCACCGATCCAGATGGCCAACCAGCTCGGCATGGTCTTCGCCAAGCTCGACTGCAAACCCCGCTGGCGCGAGCGTCTCCCCGAGATCCAGGTCCCCACGCTCGTCGTCCACGGCCGCCGAGATCCGTTCTTCCCCGTCGGCAACGGCGAGGCTATCGCGCGCGAGATCCCCGGGGCACGGCTGCTCATCCTCGAGGAAGCTGCCACCGCGATCCCCGATGAGGCAGCCGGCGATGTCGCGGAGGCGATGCTCTCGCTCGGGTAGAGTCTCTCGCGGCGTGTTGGAGCGCGCGGCTGTCGCCCTCGGAAGAACGACATTCTGGTCGCGATCACGACCGCTATGCATGCTCGTTTCGGCGGTCACGTCTCCGTGCTGACGTGGGTGTCAGCAGCCACACTGACCTCATCTGTACCTGATTCCCGTGGCGTCGGCGGGTTGAACTAAGGCTGTCGGTGCCGGCCGCTAGCGTGCTGAGGCATGCTCCTCGAAACCTTCAAGCAGCGCGATCCGACCGGTCTCGTCGACCATGTCGATGAGGCGTCGTACCTGCGCGGTGTGATCTATGCGCACGAGGGCGCGGTGACGCGCATCTCGTGGGACCGAGCGGCCGGTACCCTGCTCGGTCAGGTTCGCGGCAGCGGGAGGAAGACCTACTCGGTGATTGCGCACCTGGACGAGGCAGTTGGCGGGGGCTACGAGTTCGGGTACGGCATGTGCAACTGTCCGGTGGGCTCGAACTGCAAGCACGTCGTCGCACTGGTGCTCACGGCTGCAGGGAACGGGAAGGGCGACCAGCTGGCCGTCGCCGAGGCGGCATCGCCCGAACCGACGTGGGAGCACTCCCTGGAAGCGATGCTCGACGGATCCGATGGAGGCGACGCCGCCCGGGGCTTGACTCCGTTGGGGCTGGAGCTGACGCTGTCTACCTCGCCGTCTGCGGCGCGAGCACGTTCTGGAGCGGGACCCGTGGGTTGGCCGCTGATGGCCCGGCTGGTACGTCCCGGCAAGAACGGTGGCTGGGTCGCGGGAGGGCTGAACTGGTCGAAGTTGGGGCAGCTTCACTACTCGCGGGAGTATGTGGCGGAGCAGGCGCGGTTGCTGCAGGAGCTGTATGCGCTGTATCAGGCGGGTCGGAGCAACTCCTACTACGCGTACGGATACGGCCGGGATGAGAAGCACATCGACCTGTCCAGGTTTGACTCCCGGCAGCTGTGGCCGATGCTGGATGAGGCCGAGTCGATCGGGCTGCGGATGGTTCACGGGAGGAGGACGCTGGGGGAGGTGGAGTCGCCGGGGATGGCGCGGATGTGTGTCGACGTCACGGACGGTGACAGGTCCGGCATGCTGGCCGCTGAGCCGGTCCTGCGGATCGACGGCGTCGACGCTGACGTCGTCCCGGTGAGCTTCATCGGGGTACAGGCCCACGGCGTCGTCTACACAGACCGGGCGGCCGTTGAGGCGGAAATGCCAACCAGTGACTGGCGCTTGGGGCTGGCGAGACTCGGCAAGCCGATACCGCAGCAGCTACAGCAAATGGCGGTGGATGGCCAGCGCCTGGAGATTCCCGAGACTGAGGCGCCGCGGTTCCGCGACGAGTACGTTCCGCGGCTGCGGCGGGTGGCCGCGGTCGAGTCGTCCGACGGATCGTTCACGCCGCCTGTCGTGTCCGGGCCGACGTTGGTCGCCCATGCCGCATACGACGACGAGCATGTGCTCGATCTGACGTGGGAGTGGCTCTATGAGGTCGGCGAACTCGAGAAGCGGGTCCCCGTAA
Source organism: Phytoactinopolyspora halotolerans (assembly GCF_010550675.1). Lineage (GTDB taxonomy): Bacteria > Actinomycetota > Actinomycetes > Jiangellales > Jiangellaceae > Phytoactinopolyspora > Phytoactinopolyspora halotolerans. The sequence goes on from NZ_JAAGOA010000019.1 coordinate 5,005, forward strand.
CCCCGGAGGGTGTTGCGGGCCTCGGGTTTCGGGACGTCGAAGCGGAGCAGACCGTGCTGCAGCGTATCGACGCTGGACTCGAGCCGTTGGGAATCGTGACGAGCAGTGGTATCCGCTCCGTAGCGGGCGCCTTCATCGCGGGTGCCGACGGCCCGTCGCTGGTACCGCACACGCGGCTCAGTGGCATGGACACGATGCGGTTCACCACGGAGGTGCTGCCGCTGCTGGAAGACGCGGAGGACGTCGTCGTCGATATCAGCGGAGAGCCCGCTGACTATCGTGAGGCGACCGACTCGCTGACCGTGGGAGTGTCGACCGAAGCGGTGGCGGACAACGCCGACTGGTTCGACCTCGGCGTCACCATCTCGGTCGAGGGACGGGAGGTTCCGTTCGTCAACGTGTTCACCGCGCTCGCACGGGATGAACAGCACATGTTGCTGCCAGACGGCGCTTTCTTCTCGCTGCAGAAGCCGGAGCTGCAGGCGCTGCGCAGGTTGATCGAGGAAGCGCGGGCACTCGGCGAGGGCTTGAACGGGCAGACGAGGATCAGCCGGTTCCAGGCGGGGCTGTGGGAGGAGCTGGCGGCGCTCGGCGTCGTGACCCATCAGGCCGAGGCGTGGCAGCAGCAGGTTGAAGGGCTGTTGTCGATCGATGCGGTAGAGCAGGCCGAACCGCCTGCTTCCCTGGTTGCGGAGTTGCGCCCCTACCAGCTGGACGGCTTCCGATGGCTGGCGTTCCTCTGGGAGCACCGGCTGGGCGGGATCCTCGCCGACGACATGGGCCTGGGCAAGACGCTGCAGACGCTGGCGCTGATCTGTCATGCCAAGGTGGCCGACCCTGAATGCGGCCCCTTTCTGGTCGTGGCGCCGACGAGCGTCGTGTCGAACTGGGTTGCCGAGGCGGCACGCTTCGCGCCTGGCCTGCGCGTCGTTCCTGTGACCGACACTCTGCGCAGGCGAGGGGAGTCGATCGAGGAGGTGACGGCCGGCGCGGACGTGGTGGTGACCACGTACACATTGCTGCGGCTGGACTCCGACGACTATGGGCAGGTCTCGTGGGCGGGCGTCGTGCTGGATGAGGCCCAGTACGTGAAGAACCACCAGTCCAAGACGTATCAGGCCGTGCGGCAGCTTCCATCGCCGTTCAAGCTGGCCATCACCGGCACCCCGATGGAGAACAACCTGATGGAGCTGTGGTCGCAGCTTTCGATCACCGCGCCCGGCATGTTCCCCAGCCCCACGAAGTTCGACGAGTACTACGCCCGTCGGATCGAAAAGCAGGGTGACGCCGGACTGCTTGCGCAGCTGCGACGGCGCATCAGGCCGCTGGTGAAGCGTCGCACGAAGGAGCAGGTGGCCACGGACCTGCCGGCCAAGCAGGAGCAGGTGATCGAGGTTGAGCTGCATCCGCAGCATCGCAAGCTGTACCAGAAGTACCTGCAGCGCGAGCGGCAGAAGGTGCTGGGGCTGCTCGACGACGTGAACAAGAACCGGTTCACCATCCTGCGTTCGTTGACGTTGCTGCGGCAGCTCAGCCTGCATGCCGGGCTGGTCGACGAGGCGCACGGTGGCTATCCGTGCGCGAAGATCGATGTGCTGATGCAGCAGCTGGGCGAGGTCGTCGATGGGGGACATAGGGCGCTGGTGTTCAGCCAGTTCACCGGGTTCCTCAGCATCGCGCGGGAGCGCCTGGAGGCGTCCGGCATCGAGTACTGCTACCTGGACGGCTCCACCCGCAACCGGGAAGAGGTGATCGCCCGGTTCAAGGAAGGACGAGCACCGGTGTTCCTGATCAGCCTGAAGGCGGGCGGGTTCGGGCTGAACCTCACCGAGGCGGACTACTGCTTCCTGCTCGATCCGTGGTGGAACCCGGCGACCGAGGCGCAGGCCGTGGACCGCACCCATCGCATCGGGCAGACGCGCAACGTCATGGTGTACCGCCTGATCGCCGCTGACACCATCGAAGAGAAGGTCATGGCCCTCAAGGCACGCAAGGCGAAACTGTTCACCAGTGTGATGGACGACGGCAACGCCTTCGGCTCCAGCCTCGACGTCGACGACATCCGCGGCCTGTTCGAGTAGCCGGCTACCGTCGGCGGATGTACGGCCTACTCGCGCGGTCGGCTACAGACACGGGCGGCCAACGAAGCGAATGACATTTCGGTCACCATCGCGACCACAACGCATGTCCTTCTCGGCGCATAGGGGGTGCACCGTATCGCGCGGCGCGTCCTGGGGGAGCGTATCGAGTGGTTCGTTGAGGACAGTCCGCCGGCGATCGTGTCGCTGCGTGATGTCCGTGAGCCGGGGGCATCGAGTCCCGCAGTAGACCAGGTTGTCGAGCAGATCGCCCGCCACGGCGAGGCTACAGTGAGCCATGGCGGTCTGCGGCTCGAGCCGCCTGACCCGTTCGAGACCCTACTTCAGCGAAGGAAGCTGAGGAGGCTGCGGCTGCTGTCTGGGCATTGCTGGCTGTTGACGATGTCCAGCCGCTTGTTGACTTGTCTCGACGCGTAGCCGCGTGCGGTCTGCTCGCGTTCACCTTCGACATGGGTGAAAACGCCGCTGATGGCGCATCGATCCGGATGTAGTGATCTTGGTCTTCCCCTCGGACCCTCGAGTCAGATCTTCCCGGCGTTCGGTTGACCCGCGCCGTCGGCCACCGGAGGGAACGACATCGTGGCGGCGATCGCGACCGAAATGCATGCTCGAGGAGTTGAAGCCGTGCCGTCGTTGGCATGACGCCGGGAATGGGCGCCACCAGCCGGACCTTAGGCTGATGCGGTAGCGTGCCCACCCGCCACTGCGCCACCCATCTGGGACACCTCCTGACGCGTGGCCGGTTCGGTTGTAGGCTAATTACACGTATGTGATTCTCGACGAGCATCCAGGTGGGGCCAGCGCAGCGCCCCGCACGAGGGTCGACTACTGTTCTACCCTGACCCGGTGAGAGGAGCTGATCTTGACAGAGGAGCTAGCTGCGGCCAACGAGCCATTGAGAATCATCTCGCTGTTCACCGGAGCCGGCGGTCTTGATCTCGGATTTGAAGCAGCAGGCTGTCATACCATCGCGGCAGTCGACAACGATCCCGAGTCCTGCAGGACACTACGCCACAATCGTCCTGACTGGAACGTATTCGAAGGCGACGTTCGCGAGTATAGCCCGGTGCTGCGGGATGTTGATCTTGTAATCGGAGGGCCACCATGTCAGGGATTCTCTTCGGCCGGGAAGGGAGACCCGAATGACCCAAGGAATTTCCTCTGGAAAGAGTATTTCAGAATCGTCAAGGCGGTGCGTCCGCGAGGGTTGGTTCTCGAGAACGTTTCTGCCCTTACTCACCGCAAGAATGGCGATCATTTAACCGGCATAATCAGCGCCCTTGAAGAGGCCGGTTACCACTTCGCCATGGATGTTCTAAATGCGGCCGACTATGGCGTTCCGCAGAATCGACGTCGTCTCATCGTAATAGGCCTGCGCGACGGAAACCCCGGCCTTCCCGTCCCGACGACTGCCGATCGCCCCAGGACAGTCCGCGAAGCAATTGAAGACATTGATAACAAGTTTGATGAGTCCTGGAATCACGTACCACCGAAGCACGCGGAGCACGTCGCTGAGCGCTGGGCGAAACTCAAGGCCGGCGAGGTGGATCCCAATTATCGCCGGGCACGGCTAGATTACGACAAGCCTAGCGTTACGATAAGAGCGGGCGGGGGGTACGGACCGAGGGGCGATCACCTTGCTGGCTTCCACCCACCGATTCATCCCACTAGACCGCGTCAGTTGACTGTCCGCGAGGCTGCTCGAATCCAGTCCTTTCCAGATGACTGGATTCTGAAAGGCAGTAAGACGGCTCAGGGTCGCCAGATCGGAAATGCCGTGCCCGTTCTGTTGGCAGAGGCCATTGCCAAGCATGTAGTAGACTTCCTCCGCAGTAGGGACGCCGATGCGTCGGTGCGGTCGGCGTAAGGGAGGAAGCCTCTCGTCGTGGGCGCGCTCGAGGAATTATTCGACTGTCGCACGCTCGTTGGTGCGGTCCCCATCAAAGGAGCCGGGTTGAGCACTACAATTTTCGAATTCTATGGATATCAATCGACCGATCAATCTCCAATAGCGCTTGAACATGCGCGAGATGGGCGTTGCCCATTCATCCTCGATACTTGCGAGAAGACGCTACGCAATGGCGAAACGTCTGGTGTCTGTAGCCTTAAGCCCGCGACCTCCGGCCCCGTCATCTGTTGTCCTATTCGCCTCTATGCCGACAATTATCGAATCCTTAAGGATGTTTGTAAGCTGGCTTTCGGTCAGCACCTTCCGCTAGTGCCGGGCGCCGCAGCGGTTTACAAGGCAAAACGGGGCGGCTCTTCCGTCGTGTCCGTGTTCGGTAAGCGCTGGGGAGGTGAACTGCGCTTGCCTCAGCGCCAAGGGCGTGGCTCATACTTTGTCGACTGGATTCTTGCGCGACTCGAACCAGACGGTAGCCTCGCCGAATTCGTCGCGGTGGAAGTGCAATCAATTGACACAACTGGCAATTATCAGGATTCACGCCGGCATCTACTGGAATCGGGCAGAAGAGTCGCCAAGGCAACGGCTGGCTTCAATTGGGAGAACGTGAGTAAGCGGATACTTCCACAGATCATATACAAAGGGAACGTTCTGCAGCGCGAGGAGCTGTGCCAAAAGGGGCTTTTCTTCGTTACGCCTTCTCCTGTTTACGCTAAGGTAATGCAGCGGCTCGGTGGCGCGGACGGATTGTTGCCGTATCCTCTCCAGTCAAGCAGTATAACCTTTATGGCGTACGACATCGACTACAATAATGCTCAACCCGGAAAACCACTGCAGTTAGAGCAGAGCGATGTTTTCACGACGAATATCGGTCAGGTCGCGCAAGCGTTCGCTGGCCCCGGAGTTATGCCGCCTAAGGACTGCTATCGCGAAGCGATCAAGCAAGCGCTCGGGGCTGTAGCCTAGAGTCATGGAAGTTAAGTCGTGGGCGTCGAGCAGGGCCACCCGGAAGAGCATGCTAGCGAACCGAAGTCGCGACACAGGGCCTGAGCTTGCTCTGCGTTCGATTCTTCATGGACGCGGTTATCGTTATCGAGTTAACTATCGACCGTTGCGAGACAAGCGAAACAGTGCTGATATCGTCTTCACGAAGGCGAAGGTTGCAGTGTTCGTCGATGGCTGTTACTGGCATGGCTGCCCCGAGCACTATTGGCCAGCGAAGACGAATGTTCACTACTGGGCCCCAAAGATAGCAGCCAACAAGGAGCGTGACGAGCTCTTCAATGAGGCGCTCGCCGAACGTGGTTGGACTGTAGTAAGAGCCTGGGAGCACGAGGCACCGGAGGATGTAGCTGAGCGTGTCGCACTGGCCTTGCGTCGCTTATAAACGCTCGGTGGCCTGACTCGCACCGGCGGCATTTTGCTAAGTCTACTGCGTCATTCTGAACGAGCGTTCGTCTCGAACAGATCGTGAGAGAACCCCTGGACTGGACCGATCATGCTGGTGGCCGACTGCGATCGCGGCCTGGCCCGTCATCGTGTCTCCGGCCAGTAGTCCGCACCCAGTTCCTCCACGTCGCCTGCGTTATCGCCGGTGCCGGCACGGGAAAGACGCGGGCCATCACGCACCGGATCGGTGTGCAGGTTGGGCTGTCCTCCACTTCGTGGACCGCCGGCCACGGCGCGTCGCGCTCGAAGCGCTGTCCGGCGTCGCTGGCGCTGTCGAGAGTCAGGTCGAATAGCATCGGTTCATGCCAGCGTTCGACCGCGTGTGCATCAAGTGCCGGGCTGGTCGAACTTGAAGGGGGAGCGCGAAGTCGCGCGACCACGTCGTACGCACGCGATGCGGCGCGGACACGACGGCACTGCGGCCGGGTGCGGCGGTGACGGTCTCGTCGTTCACGGTGACGCGCACTCCCGGGCAGCGTCGCGAGCACCGCGTACACGCCGATCTGATCGAGCTCGGTGGAGACCTGGACACGGAACATGAGCACGGCCGTACTCATCTAGCCCAGGGGGCGCCATGGATGTCTAAGTCGACCGTGGTGGACAGATCTGCGCTCGATGTGTTGAGGGCGCTAGATGACCACGGCCTCGCGGGGGCGACCTTGAACCGTGTCCTCCCGCAACACGCTTAGCCTCTCCGGTTGGGAAGCCCCGGGTCGCAATGTGCCGCAGGCACGCGGCGTAGCGGTGTCGCGGCCTATGGCGCGTGCTGCTTCGCCGGTGTTGCTGGTTGGGCGGGCGTCGTAACTCGCGCTTTCCTGAGTGTGAGCGCGACGACCATGGCCAACAGCGCGATCAACGTCAGCGCGAGAAAGGTGTCGGAGTAGGCCGGCGCGTCGTGGGCATAGAGCGGATTGAGCGCGTCGTGCTCGCCGGCCTCGCGAGCCGACAGCAGCGCTCCGAACAGGGCCGGTCCCGCCCCTGCGCCGAGGAACTGCGCGGCCTGGAAGATGCCGACTCCGACGCCGACCTGCTCGGGCGGTAGCACGCGGCTGACCGCGCTGGTGGCGAGGGTGACGACGAAGGCGAAACCGGCACCGAGGCCGACGACGGCGACACCGGCCAGCGCGGGGGAGGCGCCGACGGCGACCGTGGACAGGAACAGCGTCGACGCGCCGATCATGCCCAGGCCGATGAGGGCGACGGTGCCCTCGTTGGCGCCGCGCGCGCCGACGCGTCCGGCTACGGGAGCCAGCACCGCCAGCGCGAGCCCGCCGGGGATCATGACCAGGCTGCCTTCGCCGGGTGTGAGGCCGTTGACGTCGATGACCAGGATCGGCACTAGAACCAGCGTCGCCAGGTTCACCACCATCGCCAGGAAGATCACGGCGACCGCAGCCACGTACCCGCGATTGGTGAACAGCGATGGCGGCACGAATGGGTGCGCGGCCGTACGCGTGCGCCAGGCGAACAGCGCCACCAGCACGATTCCGCCGAGCACGGTTCCCAGTGAGGACGCGGAGCCGAGTCCCGCGCTCTCGGCCTGGGTGACGCCATACAGCAGCAGGCCCGCGCCGAGTCCGAGCAACATGCCGCCGAACACGTCGAACGGACGGGCGTCGTCGGGCGCGTCGTCGTTGAGAATCCGCCGCATGGCCGGGATCAGCGCGAACGCGGCTACGGTCATGATCCAGAACAGAGCCCGCCATCCCAGCAGCTGCCCGAAGACCCCGCCCACCGCGGGCCCGGCCGCCGCGCCGGCACCTCCGGCCGCACCGATGAACCCGACGCCGACCGCGGTCTTGTCGCGGGGCAGCAGGCGCGCGGCGGCCACGATAGCGAGCACCGGAATCGCGGCCCCGCCAGCTCCCGTCACCACCCGGCCGAGCACCAGGACCAGGAGGCTCGGCGCCAGTGCGCAGATCAGGCTTCCGGCCCCGAACACCGCCAAGGCCACGGTGAACAGCCGCCGGAGGCCGTAGCGGTCCGCGATACGTCCGTAGATCGGGACGCCGACGGCCATCGTCAGCAGGAACCCGGTCACCACCCAGGCCACCTGGGCCGTCGACGCAGTGAACTCTTCGGCGATGACGGGAAGAACGAGGGAGACCATGTCGGCGGCGATGGGGATCAGCAGCATCGCCGGCACGAGCACGGTCAGCAGGCGACGCATCGGGACTGCGGTGCTCGGCGAGTCAGGGGTGGACGGCACGGGGTGCTCCAATCTTACTGTAACTATAAAAGTTGCAGTTGCGGTCATGAGAATGGGCGGAGGGTGCGTCCCTCCGCCCGAGTGGTGTTCTTAGTGCGGTGCGGGTGTGGCGCCTTCGCGCCGGATGACGCTGCGGAGCAGGTCGGCGATGCTTGTCTGGGTGAGGCGGTCTTCCATCGCGCGCTGCGCCGCGGCGAACTCGGCCTCCAAGAGTGGCGGCATGTGACGTCCGATCACGCAGCTCTGATTCGGTGGATGGGTGTGCACGGGCAGGACGGTTGCGCCCGGCTCGACGGCGACGTAGGCGTCATGCAGCGTGATCTGCTCGGCGGGCATGGCCAGCTGCCAGCCGCCGCCACTGCCCTCGACCGGATAGACCAGGCCGTTGTCCCGGAGTAGGCCGAGGACGCGGCGCACCAGCACCGGATTGCTCTCCAGGCTCTCGGCGATCTTCGCCGACGATTGCAGGCCCTCCCGTTCCCACTGGGCAAGGAACGTCAACGCATGCACCGCCACCGCGGTCCTGCTGCTTACGGCCATCATGAACCTCGCGCTCGAAGAGAACTAGAACGATACTAGTTACAGTTCGGTTGGAGATCAAGTGCCATCAGGAGTGCAGGCGGCGACATCGTGCCCACGATGGTGACCGTGATGCATGCTCCTTGCCCGCCGATCTGCGCCCGCTACCAGCCACAACACGACACTCACCACGGTTGGCGGCGGCTTGTGAGGGTTGTAAGTGAACGTAACATTTTTCCGCAGGGTGTTTGCACAGCGTGAGGATGTCGCTACGCTCTGTAATTCAGGCCGTCACTCCGAGGATGGATGGACCAGTGGAAGGCAGCAACGGACAGCTACCGCTACAGCGTTACGAGCTGTTCCATACGTCCAACCTTGATCATGCTCGCGAAGTGGTCGGACGTAGCTTTGTCGCCCACCGGCTGGACCTCGTCGGGCGGGCGGAGCGCGTAGAAGCGCGGATGCACATGGCGCGGATGTCGAATCTCGCCGCGAGCTACGTCGCCTATGGCGGCGACTTCGAGATCGAGCCCCAGGAACTGGGGCCCATCATCGCGGTGCAGATGCCGTTACGCGGTTACAGCACCATCCGCAGCGGCGGCCGGGAGATCCAGTCGGACGCGAACTGCGCCGCGGTGGTCTCCCTTTCGGATCCACTGCGCCTGTACTGGTCACGTGACTGCGAGAGCCTTGTCCTGCGGTTCGAGCGGCCCGCCGTTGAAGCACACCTCAGGGATCTGCTCGGCGTGCCGCTGGGCGACCCGCTGCGATTCGAGCTGGACATGGACATCGCCAAGGGATACGGGCGGAGCTGGGCACATCGCTTCCGCATGCTGGTGGACGAGCTGGACCGGCCGGACAGCATCATCCATCATCCGCGTGCCGCCGTGGAGTTCGAGGACTGGCTGACGACGGGGCTGTTGCTGTCGCAGCGGCACAACTACTCGGCGATGCTGGACGACGCCGGGCAGTGGTCGGTCTCGAACCGCACCGTGGCCGTCGTTCGTGACCTCATCGAAAGCCACCCGGAGTGGCCACACACGGTGGCATCCCTGGCGCGCGAGGCCCACGTGGCGATCCGGACGCTGCAGAAGGCGTTCATGGAACATCTGGGCGTACCGCCTAAGGAATACCTCACGCGGGTGCGGATGCAGCGTGCCCACGACGAGCTCGTGGCGGCCGATCGCTCCGTGACCACCGTGACCAGCGTGGCGGCGAAGTGGGGTATGCCCCACATGGGCCGGTTCGCCCGCGAGTATCGCAAGCGCTACGGCGAGTTGCCGTCAGAGACGCTTGCGCGATGACGACGGCGGCGGTGCCTTGGTGGGTAGGGCACCGCCGCCGTTATGCACTGCCGTGGACAGCCGCGCCGTGACGCGACCGGGCGCGCTGGGGTGTTACCGCCGTTGCTTCGCATTTCGGACGGCGAAGAGGATAGGGGGCGTGATATCACTAGATCGACGGCAAATGAACCTTTTATTCCGAAAGGCGAACCACGATGGTCGACATGACGACGGCCGGCTCCGGCTGGCGGTACGTGCACGGCGCGCTGGGCACATCGGTGCGGGTGACATCCATGGCGCAAGGCGCCGACGTCGTGAAACGCGCGGTGGAAGCGTGCGGTGACGACGTGGACGAGCACCTGTCGGTCGAGATGCAGCGCAAGAAGGTCACGATGACGCTGCAGTCGGCACGCTCGGCCTCCGTCACCCACCGTGATCACGAGCTCGCCGCGCTCATCTCCGTGTCTCTGGGTGACCGTCTCATGTGGGCGACAGGTGTCAGGCACGGTCCGCCGCATTCGAGGCAGGTGATGGAGGTCATCATCCCGACGCGCGATCCCTCGGTCCGCGAATTCTGGGAGATCGCCACCGGGTACGACCGCGAGCGCGGCAGTGCCGATCCCGAAGATCCGCTAGTCGACCCGTTGTGCCAAGGCCCGACCATCTACTTCCGCAAGTTCGACGATCGTGACGGCGGTCCGCCGGTCTGCGTGAACATCAATGTCGGACGCGACGAGGCTCAGCGCCGGATACAGGCGCTCCGGGACTTCGGCGCGCGCGTGGTGGCGGACTGCCCGCAGGAACTGCACACGGTCTTCGCCGACGCCGCCGGCAACGAGGTGCGCATCGTGCCGCTACACCCGTGAAGCCGGCGCCGGGAGCCTTCGCCGTCGACCCTTCGCCGGGTAGGTAGTTTCCACATAGTTTCCACGTACTTCGGGTGATTTGGTGGAAACCCTTGTCTCGGGACGTTCAGCACAGGAGACTATGCTCCGAGCCAAGGCTGCGGCCCGCCGCATCCGCGGGGACTTTGCCGCTGTTTCTCGCGCGTTCTGACCGGCGCTGTTGCCCGGGCTCGACAGCCGAACAAGGGGGGCCTCTCGCCGAAAGCAGTCCGATGGAGTGTGGCGCGGCTTTTGACCAGCGCCCGAGCACGTTTCGATTCCGAGATCAGGCAGGCGCTTGTGTCGGAGCTGTTGACTCGCTGGGGTCGTCACGCACCGTCCACAACGTCGTGGGCGCGCCGCATGGCCGGCTCTCCAGCCTGCTCGGCTGAGGCCTGAAGGGAGGGAATGTGCTTGACGACGCCATCGGACCCGACGGACAACCGGTACCGGACCTCGAACTCGACCTCGACGTGCCCGACTACGTGGAACATGCGCTGCGCATCATCCACAAGAACCCGACCGAGGTGATCAGCACGGCCCAACTCGCCCAGCAAGTGAGCATCGGGGAGCGCAGCCTGCAACTGAGGTTCAAACGCCATCTCGGTGTGACACCGATGGCCTACGTGCGTGCGGTGCGCCTGGATCGGATCCGGGAGATCCTCATCGACTCCCGGCCCGGCCACGGCCCGACGCTGGACCGCATATCGCGGGAGTGGGGCTTCAATCACTACGGGCATTTCGCCGCGGAGTACCGCAACAGGTTCGGCGAGCGACCCAACGAGACCCTCCGGCGGCGACCGGACGCCACGGCGACGTAAGCGTCTCGCCGCAACGTGACGCAGTGCGCCGTGCCACGTGTGGGCTGACCGCGTCCCACCGCGGTCCGCCGCCCGTGGACCCAGTGACCGCGGCGGCGCTGTGCGAGATTCGTCGGCATGGACGATTCCTGGAAAGAACCAGCGCAGTTCAGCAACGGACACGACGTGAGCGCCGACCTCGGTTGGCGTCGCGTCCTGGGTGTGCTCGGCACGTCCGTCGAAGTAGAGAATCTCAGCCAGGCGGTCGACGTGGCCGCTCGGGCCGCCGAGGCCTGCGGTGCGGACGGCGACGGCCGGCTGAATGTCGATATCCGTCACGGGCGGGTGGTGCTCACCCTGCATTCGGTCGCCGACGCCGAAGTCACCTCGTACGACGTCGAACTGGCCGGCCGGATCTCCACCGCGATCGCCGACATGGGGCTACGCACCTGGCTCGGAACCGGCGACGGCACGCAGAGCTCGGCTCAGGTGGTCGAGCTGGTGGTGGACGCCGTGGACATCCCGGCGGTGCGGGCCGTCTGGCAGGCCGCACTCGGCTACGACGACGAGCGCGACAGCGCCCACCCGGAAGACCCCCTCGTCGACCCGCTCGGCCAGTGCCCGGCCGTCTCGTTCCGGCGCATCGACCCGGGCTCGGCAGGGCGGGGGAGCGGCGTCCGGATCGACGTCGCCGTCGGCGGTGACGAGACCGACCGGCGGCTCCGCGCGGCCAAGGACGCCGGCGCCACCATCGTCCCGGACGAAACAGAACCGGACTGCTGGCTGCTGACCGACGCCGAAGGCAACGAGGTGACGCTGGCGATGCTGCACGGCGGCGACGCTTGACGCTCGACGGCCGCCCGTTCGACGGCCCCGTGCTTACCGGCCGCGCGTTCATGGGGCAGCCGGGCGTGAGATAGACGCGGTGTGGCCGGTCAGCCCGGTGCGAGCTGACCGGCCGCACGCATCCGCGACCCAGCGTCGCCAGCGGCTGCCTACTTGATGCCCGTACTGGCGATGCCCTGCACGAACTGCCGCTGGAACACCAGGAACACCAGCAGCAACGGCAGCACGGTCACCGTCGCGACCGCCATCACCGCTCCCCACGGCGAGCTGAACGCCGGGTTGTTCGTCAGCGTCGACAGCGCCACCGGCACGGTCAGGTTCTCGTTGCCCTGCAGCACCACCAGCGGCCACAGGAAGTCGTTCCAGCGGTTCATGAACCCCAGGATCACCAGCACACCCACCAGCGGGCCGCATGTCGGCAACACCACCCGGACGAAGGTACGCAGCTCACCGGCGCCGTCGATGCGCGCCGCCTCCAGCAGGGCATCCGGCACACCCAGCATGAACTGTCGTGCGATGAAGATCCCGACCACGTCGAACAACGTCGGCAGGATCACCGCCCACGGAGAGTCGACCAGCCCGGCCCGCGCCACCATCAGGAACGCCGGCACCAGCGTCACCTGGATCGGGATCATGATGGTGACCAGGAACGCCGCGTACAGCACGCCGCGCCCGCGGAACGAGTACTTGGCCAGCGCGTACCCGGCACCGAGCGACACGCACACGCTTAGCGCCGTGCCGACCGTCGCGATGAACATCGAGTTGCCGAGCCAGTGCCAGACCGGCTGGGTGGCGAATACCTCGTCGAAGTTGGCCAGCGTCGGATCCGACGGCCACAGGTAGAACTCGCTGCTCTGCGACTGCCCGCCCGGCGTCAGCGCGGACACGGCCATCCAGTACACCGGGAAGATCATCAGCATCGCCAGCGCGGTCAGCGCGGCGAACAGCAGCCAGCGGCGGTTGCGGCCGCCGCGACGAGCGCCGCCTTCGTGACCGGTGCGGTCGCCGCCGAGGTTGCGGTTGCGTACGCCGTTCACAGGACCTCCTCCGCCTTCCGGGTGGCACGCTGCCGCAGCAGCGTGAACAGCAGCAGGATCGCCACCAGCACCAATCCCAGCGCCGCCGCGTAACCCATCCGGGCGTCGATGAACGCCGCCCGGAACACGTACTGGATCAGCACCGTCGTGGAGAATCCGGGCCCGCCGCCGGTCATCACGTAGATCACGTCGAACGCCTGCAGCGAGAACACCACGTTCAGGATCAGCAGGATCGACGTCGTCGGGCGCAGCAGCGGCCAGGTCACGCTCCAGAACCGCTGCCAGCGCGACGCGCCGTCGATCGCCGCCGCCTCCTTCAGCTCGTTCGGGATGGACTGCAGCGCGCCCAGGTAGATGACCATGCAGAAGCCCACCCGGGTCCACACCACCACCAGGATCAACGTGAACATCGCCCACTGCGGCGAGGTCAGCCATGGGACGCGGTCCAGCCCGACCACCCCGAGGAGGTTGTTCGCCACGCCGTAGTCGGTGTTGAAGATCCAGGACATGATCACGCCGACGACGACGCCGGCCGCCACCATCGGCACGAAGAACAGCGCGCGCAGCACCGCCCGTCCCGGCAGCGGCCGGTTCAACGCCACCGCCAGCGCCAGGCCGATCACCATGGCGGTCGGGACGGTGCCGACGGTGAAGATCAGCGTGTTGCGCAGCGACGTGAGGAACAGCGGATCGGAGCCGAGCCGTTCGAAGTTGTCGGTGCCGACCCACGTGCCGTCGCCCAGCGTCGCCGTCTCTTGAAAGGCCAGCCCGATCGCGACGACGATCGGCACCAGCGAGAACGCCAGGAACAGCAACGCCGCGGGTCCGACGAACAGGTACGGCGCCTTCGACCGGGAGCGCCGGCGCGGCTCGTCGTCGTCGGCGGCCGTCGTCGCGGTGGGTCTGGTGGCGATTCCGGATGGTGTGGTCACGATGTCACCCCGCTGTGACGCTGCGCATCGCGTCCATCATCTGCGCGGATGCGTCGGAAGGAGAGAGCTCGCCGAGGAAGCACAGATCCGCGTAGTCGGCGAAGACCGTGTTGAGCGAGCTGAAGTACTGGCCGGACTCGGCCTTGACCAGGCTCAGCGGAATCCGCGCGCCCTGGTCGATGAACTGCTGCATGGTGTCGGTGTGCGCGGCGTAATCGATGTCGGCCGCGTCCAGCGACGCTCGGGCGGGCAGCCAGTTGCCCTCGTGACAGAAGTCGACCATCTTCTCCCGACTGGTGATGTAGGCGACGAGCTCCGCCGCCAGTCCCGGGTGCTTGCTCGACTTGGTCACCGCGAGCGCGTTACCGCCCAGGTCGGACGCCTCGTCGGTGTTGCGGATCATGTAGGTGGTGCCCCACTGGTCCGGCATCTCCTCGTCGAGCTGGGTGATCGGCTCCGGGTTGTTGAGCATCATGCCGATCTGCCCGGTGAGAAACATGTTCCGGGAGACGTCGCCGCCGCCGGACTTGCACATGTTGCTGGTGGAGACCAGCTCGTCGGCGTACCAGCGACGGCCGAACTCCAGCGCCTCGATGGCCTCGTCGGTGTCCATGCTGGGTGTCTGCCCGTCCTCGCCGAGGAACGCGCCGCCGTTCTGGTAGACGATCGGCAGCCACCGGTACGCGGTCTGCGTCCCGCTCCAGCCGAAGCCGAACGCGTAGCGCCCGGTGACCTTCTTGACCTCGGCGGCGATCTGCAGGAACTCGTCCCAGCGCCATGCCTCGTCCAGCGACGACGGCGGGGTCACCCCGATCTGCTTCATCACGTCGCGGTGGTAGAACGTGATGAAGGTGTCCGTGTGCTGGAAGATGCCGAAGACGCCGTTCTCGCGCGCGCCGATCGCCCAGAACGGCTCCGAGTAGTCGTCGGCATAGTCGGCCGGGATCGCACCGGATAGGTCCACCAGGCTGCCGTTCGCGGCGTACCGGCCGATCTGCTGCGGCGTGATCCGGATGATGTCCGGCGCCAGGTCGGCCGCCAGGCGGGTGATGAACCACTGGTGGAACTGGCCGGTGGTGACCTCCACCGACACGCTGGTGCCGGGGTGGTCGGCGACGAACTCGTCCGCGATGCGCTGGTACGTCTCCAGATCGGTGGGGATGTTCCAGGAGGACAGCCGCAGATGCGTCGTCGAGGTGGATTCTCCGGCGCAGGCGGCCAGTGCCCCGGCGAGCGAGATGCCGGACAGCGCCAGGAAGCCTCGCCGGCTCATCTCCGCTCGCGCCGCGGGTGAGGTGTCGCGTGTCCGCGCGGGCGAGACGGGCCGAGGCCCCGCCGATGGTGCGCGCCGTGCCCGCACGGACGAGATGTGTCGTGTTCGTTTCACCGTCGTCCTCTCCGTTGAGGTTGCCCGGGAAGTTGATCGGTTGCCGGACGGCCTGGGAATCAGGCGGCGTCGGGCTTGAGCGCCGCCGGCAGCAGGTCCGCGTGCGCGGTGAGCAGCTCGTCGGTCATCTGCTGGATCTGGTCGACGGTGAGCAGCGCACCGGTGAGCGGGTCGAGCATGACCGCGTGGTACACGTGCTCGCGGTTGCCGCTCAGCGCGGCCCGCACCGCCAGCGTCTGCACGCCGATGTTGGTCCGGTTCACCGCGGCCAGCTGCGGGGGCAGTGCCCCGACGGCCGTCGGCTGTACGCCGTTGGCGTCCACCAGGCAGGGCACCTCCACGCACGCGTCGGCGGGCAGGTTGGAGATGATGCCGGCCCTGTTCGGCACGTTCCCGTAGACGACGCTGGGCACCCCGGTGACTGAGGAGTTGACGATGCTGGCGCCGTACTCCACCGACGGGGCCAGATGCTCCTTGAGCTTGGCGAGCTGCTCGTCGATGTCGCCCTGCTCGTCGTGCGAGGCGCAGATCTCGTAGTAGTCCCAGCGCTGCGGGATGTACTCGCGCACCAGCTCCGGGTTCTTGCGGAAGTACGGCAGGTACTCCGACGCGTGGTGGCTGGACTCGGTCTGGAAGTAGCCGAACGCGTCCATGATGGTGGTGCGCACCTGCTCGTTGCCGCCCTCGTAGGTGCTGGCCGCCTCGGCTGCCTCGCTGTGGTCGCCGTCGTCGGAGGCGAGTCCGGCGGCGCCACGTCCGCGCAGGTGGCGGGCGCGCATCGTCTCCCGCAGGCGCGGATAGAGGTCCTCGTCGCCGCGCCGGAACTCCAGGATCCACGCCTGGTGATTGATGCCGGCGGAGAGATAGCTGACCTCGTCGTACGGCACGTCGAGGGTGCGGGCGAGCATGCGGGTGGTGCCCTGCACGCTGTGGCACAGCCCGACGGTGTTCAGGCCCTGCGCGTTCAGGAACGCCGTCGCCATGGCCATGGGGTTGGCGTAGTTGATGAACTGTGCGTCCGGGCAGAGTTCGCGGGCGTCGGCGGCGATCGCTGTGTACGCCTCGACGGAGCGGAGGAAGCGGAACACGCCGCCGGGGCCGACCGTATCGCCCACGGGCTGGTCGATGCCGTACCGGCGCGGGATCTCCACGTCGTGCCGGTACGACTCCACGCCGCCCACCTGGAAGGTGATGATGACGAAGTCGGCGCCGCGCAGGGCCTCGCGGCGGTCGGTGGTCTCGACGACGTCGGCGTCGAAGCCGTGGTGTGCGACGAGCTCGCGGGCCGCCGTCGCCGTGCGGGAGAGTCGATCGGCGTCGACGTCCATCAGGCAGAGCGTGCTGGAGCGCAGCGCGGGGAAGCTGACGAGGTCGCCGATGAGGCGGAAGGGGAAGACGAACCCGCCCGCGCCGATGATGGTGATCTTTCCGGAGTAGCTCATGACTGCACGCTAGTGATGTGAATCCCGGGACACTTCCGTGCCGCGCGGCAGGAGTTCCGGGATGCTCAGGTCCCGCGCTACCATCCCGGGATGGATATGCCCGCGCCGCCGGCGACGGCGGTCGCTGACGCGGACGTCTCCCCGACCGGGGACCTGCCAGTGGTGGAGGAGTCCGTCGCGGCCGGTGACCCCGTGGTCACGATGGAGTCGTCGCTGTGGGTGCGCCGGGGCGCCCCGCCGGCGATGCCGAAGCCGCACCGGCACGATGACGTCGAGGTCAACCTCGTCCTCGAGGGGCGGCTGGACTACCTGTTCGGCGGCTCCTACCTGAGCGTGACGGCAGGGCAGATGGCGATCTTCTGGGCGGCGACGCCGCACCGCCTGGTGGGCGCCGGCGAGGATGCCGACGGCGACGTGTGCTGGGTGCATGTCCCGCTGAGTACGGTGCTGGGCTGGGGGCTGCCGGACCGCGATCTCGGCCAGGTGCTGACGATGCGCCCGGTGATCGTGCCGGCGACGGCGATCGGGCGGGACGTCGCGGCGATGTTCACCGCCTGGTGCGAGGAGCTGACTCACGACGACACCGCCACGATCGTGCTGCTGGAGGCGCAGGCGTTGGTCCGTCGTGCGCTCCGGCACGCCCGGGACGCATCCGATACGGACAGTGGGCGCGCTGCCCTCGGCACGGGCGAGGCGATGCGCAACGTGACGGCGATGGCGCAGTTCACCGTCGCCCACTTCCGGGAGCCGATCTCCACCGTGGACATCGCCGAGGCCGCGCATCTGAATCCGAACTATGCGATGACCCTGTTCCGCCGGGCGGTCGGGACGACGCTGGGCAGTTACCTGACCCGCTGCCGGGTGGCCGAGGCGCAGCGACTGCTCATCACCACGGCGATGACGACGGCGGAGATCGCGTATGCGGCGGGATTCGGGTCGCAGAGCAGCTTCTACGAGCATTTTGCCCGAGCGTGCGGACGATCGCCGGGCGCGTACCGCCGGGAACTGCGGTGACCTGTATGTTTCGTGCCGGTATGCGGGGGTTTGCTGATCCGATGCGGGCCCCGGCGGTAGTGCCGCAATCCGGAACTTTCGGGGACGGGAAGTAACTTTTCGGACTTTTGATGGTCATGATCGCTTAAGTGCCAGATGATGAGTCGCTAGACCGAGATCGGGCACGGTGTGGGAGAGAGTGGGCGTGACCGTTAGGCGAGTTGTCGTGTCAGCGACATATGACAGTACTGTCCAGCACAGACGCTGGCAGGTGACGGTCTAAGGGCGCCGAGGAGTGAATCACAAGGACGACGAGCCGTTGCCGCTCGCGCGTTTCAGACTCAGCCTCCCCGGCGGGCACGACGGCCTGCGGGAGGGGCTCCGTCAGGTGCTCGGCTGGGAACCCCGCGATGTGGCCAGCGCGCCTGCGGGGGAGCCGTGTGTGCATCGCCGAGCTATCCGCGACGCGATCTTCGGTTATGTGCAGCTGGTGACCGACACCGATGCGACGTTCATGGTCGACCGCAGCTCCGTCGTCGTGCTGGTGCCGATGTCCGGCATCGCCGCGGTCTCCGTCGACGGCGAGCACATGAACATCACGCCGGGATGGGCGGCGGTGCTCTCCGATGCCGGGCAGTTGACCATGCGGTGCCGGGACGGTTTCCGGATGCTCACGCTGCGGGCGGACCGCGGCGTCCTGGAAGGGCTGACGCGGGAGATGACCGGGCAGCCGCTCGGTCAGCCGTTGCGTTTCGAGCGCCGGATGAACATCGGCAGCGGACACGGGCAGAGCTGGTATCTGCGGTGGCGGATGCTGGTGGACGAGTTCGCGCGCGAGGGCGCGCTGATGCATGAGCAGTGGTACGCCGAGCAGTCCGAGCGTCAGGTGCTCACGTTGTTCCTCCAGGTGCATGCCCACAACTACGCGCAGGCGATCGTCCGCGACGGCCCGGCTGGGGTGCCGGTGCAGCGTCCGCGTGACCCTGAGCTGGCATATCCGGCGTATCTGCGTACGGCCCTGCGGCTGATCCGGGAGCAGCCGCAGGATGACCACACCACGCCGCTGCTGGCGCGCCGGGTGAACATCGGTGAGCGGAGCCTGCAGATGAGCTTCAAGGAGCATCTGGGCGTGTCGCCGACGACGTTCGTGCGGAACACCCGGCTGGACCGGGTGCACGAGACCCTGCTGAGGTCCACCAAGAACGAGACCACCGTGGAGAAGGCGTTCCGGCGTTGGGGTTTCCGGCATCAGGGGCACTTCACCAACCACTACACGGCGCGGTTCGGCGAGCACCCACGCATCACGCTGGCGCGGCCGCCGGGGGAGAACTCCGACGCGCGCGTCACCTGATGCCCAGCTTGGTGTGGTGGGCGTGGGACTGGCGGCTCAAGGATGCGTGGTGTGGGTGCGGTGCCGCGCCGCACACGTGCGGCGCGGCACCGATGACCGGGAAAGATCTTCGGTGTGACGGTTGTGGCGGCTGCGGGCATACCTTACGATTCTTGAAGTGGCTATTTCACAGTTCGTAGCGATGGGTGATGGCACGGCCACACGAGAGAGGCCACGGTATCGATGACGCAGCACGACGCACACCGTAGCCCTGCCGACGCGGTGCGGGAAGCTGCGGAGCGAGCGCTTGAGAAATTCAGTGCGCCGCCTGTCCGCGACGACGCCGAGATGGACCGTGCGTCGGAGGCGGATCGGTCACGTCCGCGTCCTGGACGGAACCCTGAATCGCCGGCCAGAGGCGGTGAGTGACGAGGAAGACGACCGGCGGCACGGAAGAGAATCCGCGCCGGTCAGGCCCATGGCATATGGCGTGGGCAGGTGAATGTGACGGGATCCGTTGGCCAACGGGCTGTTCCGACCGAGGGTGAGTCATGGCCCCGGGGCCGCTCGCGCGCACCGCGGCACTCCGCGGTGCATTGTCCCTACCAGTTGATGTCGGGGAGGCAATGTGAATGCCTACCGGCTGGACCAGCGGGCACGCTGGCCAGCACACTATCCTGCGGATTTGGTGCAGGTACTCAATACCGTCGACGAGCATCCGGAATGGAACCACACGGTGATCTCGCTGGCGCAGCACGGCGCCGTCAGTGTGCGCACGCTTGAGCTCCGGTTCCGGCAATACCTGGATACGACGCCGTCCCGGTTCGTGATCGAGGCTCGCCTCGATCGCATCCACGACCTGCTGGTGCAGGGGTCGCCGGATACGACCACCGTCGAGGAAGTGGCGACGGGGCTGTGGTATAGCAGCTTCGGCCATCTGATCCGGCACTACGTGCGACGGTTCGGCGAACAACCCATGGACACGCTGAGCCGGATGGGCAGTGCGCGCGACGGCGGCGCCTCAGATGACCGAGCCGGTGCGGTGGTTGCCACTGCGGCCGGCGAGAGCGCGGACACGAGCGTCGACGAGAGTGCGGACACGAGTGTCGGCGACGGCGAGCACGACGCACGGAACTGACGCGGTTTCTGGGCATTTCTGGCATCGAGGGCTTTCGCGTTCAAAATGTGAGACGCCGGGATATCGATCGAGAAATCAATGACCAGCGCTCCTGCTGGCCACGTCAGGCCGCACCCTAGCGGTGGGGCGCAGGCCGTTGTGTGCAGGCGATTTGCGCTCGGTCAGGATGTGGCCATGTCCGCTAATGACACAACGAATGCCGAGAAGATTGTCGATGACGAGCGCACGCTTGGAGACGTCATCCGGAACAGGCGCCTCCGCCGCGGCCTGGAGCAGCGTGATGTGGCCCGCATGGCAGGCGTGACGCTGCAAGACGTTCAGGCGCTCGAGCAGAATGAGTCCGGGCCGGAGCCGCTGTTTCCCGTCCTTTCGGCGCTCGAGATTCCTTATCTGCGAGGGAGCCGTAAGCGTTCCTGACGCCAATCGATCGCCCTGGATTCCGCGCGGCAGCGATCATGTCGTGCGGCGCCGACTGGCCGAGAAGCGGGAACTGCGGCGTCGTAGATGAGCGTGCTCGAAGGGGCGGGATAAATGTCGCGGCTCGGTCGCGATTGTGCATAGCGTCGATGTCAAGGACCTTCGGCCCTAGTGTTCCGGGTCGAGATGTACGAGTCTGTTGTCTCGTGCGCGCTCGGCGGCAGCGGTAGCGGACGTTGAGTCCGAGGTAGGGCCTACCGCCACCTCGTTACCTCGTCAGGCAGGTGCATGCTGCCTCGTGCTGGCGTTGCGTGCTGCACAGCCGGTTCGTCGCCCTAGGGTGGGAAGGGCGACGAACCGGCGTTTGTCATGCGCTCGTCGATCGGAGCGCGAGCCAGGCCGGCGCGGTCACGATGCCCCCGCGCCGCTGTTCCCCCCGGGGTGGGACGGCGACGATGCGGTCTGCGCGGCGGTGAGCCGCGCTCTGACATCGCGCCCGAGCCTGCGGTGCGTGAGATGCTCCGCCGGCGCGAGCAATTGTCACTCGCGTTGCGGAATCTCCTCGTTAGTGAAGAGATGCCGTTCCGTTATAACGTGCCATTAATGCAGCTCTGCGCACGATCGCGAGGTGAAGTTTCACGTATGCCCTTTTTTGACAATTCGACGTTATGTAGACTGATTTGTCACGGTGCTCACGGGGCGCGGTTGCGCATCAACGACTGCGCGTTTCGCCTATTTGATTGTTGGGTTCGCCGTCGTCCCTGATCATGTAGCGGTGGAGCGTTCAGAACCGCCGTGGGGTGCGGGACTCGGTTCGCTACAGGGGGCCTGTTCGACGAAGCCACCGAAGCCCGTTACAAGGGGATAGAGTCCGTGAATGAAGAGCAGGCAAGGCTCTTGCCGCTTGCACGCCATGAGGTATGTGAATCCGTAGGCCCCGAGGGCGTCCGTGAGGTCCTCCACACTGCTCTGGGATGGGACGTCGTGGGCGTCGATTCCCAGGAGCCCGTTCTCCGTCCCCGTGTCCACCGCTACCTGATGCCAGACGTTCAGCTTGGATACGTCGAGCTGGGCGGCGACGTCTACCTGACGTACCGCATCCCGGATGATCGGCACGTCATCCACGCGCCGCTGTCCGGCGTCGCGGAGGTCACGCTCGGTCCGGAGCAGTACAGTCTGGCCCGGAATCGGGCCGTGGTATTCGGGCCGGCTGCTCGCCCGTCAATGCGGGTCAACGCGGGGTGCCGGATGCTGGTGCTGCAGATCAGACAGGCAGCACTGGAAGTGATGCTCAGCAAGCGCGTCAAGGACGGCATCGTCGCCACGCCGCTCCAGTTCGAGCGCCTGATGGACTTCCGCGGCCACGCGGGTAGCTGGTTCCGGGGGTGGCTGTTCATGGTCCAGGAGCTGGATACGCCCGGCTCGCTCCTGGAGGATCCCAGGCATGCGCGCCGATCGGAGCTTCTGATCATGGACACGCTGCTGGACGTGCAGCCGCACAACTACGCGCGTGCCCTGGACGAGAGATTCGAGGCCACTGCCGGGCAAGCCTGGGCGGATCCGCGCTGGGCGACCTTCCCCCGCTACCTGCGGGAGGCCGTGGAGATCATCGAGCGTAATCCGGAGGAGGACCACAAGACCAAGACGCTGGCCGCCCGGGTATCCATCAGCCCGCGGATGCTGCAGATCGCGTTCAAGGACTATCTCGGCACCACGCCGGGCCGGTTCCATCGCGACGTCCGGCTGGAGCGGGTACGTGAGGCTTTGCTCGAGGCATCGGCCGGAAGCGTGACGGTCGACCGGATCGCGCGCTCGTTCGGGTTCAATCACTACGGCTATTTCGGCGGCGTCTACCGCGAGAAGTATGGCGAATCACCGCGTATCGCGCTGCGCACAAGCCCGGAGCCGACGTCGATTCCACACCAGCGGAGCGGCACCGCCGACCGCGATGACGAACGCACGCGGAGGCGATGACCCAATCGTCTGCGGCGACCGTCGTCGGTGGGGACCGTCATGGGCACGACCGCCGACGGCACGACCGCCGACGGCGTCACTCGTTGACGTAGGTGTATTGCAGGGCGTCGGCCGCCGCTTCCTCCGGTTCGCAGTCCTCGTACAGCAGGGTGGTCGTGACGTCTGCGGAGCCGGATCGATGGTCCGTGGTGACGACGCGCCAATACGACCGGCCGTCCATGTCCTTCACCTCGTGCACAGTCACCTCTGCGAACAGGGTGGCGTAATGCGCCTCGTGTGCGCCGGCCAGCCTGGACGGATCTACGCGCCTCATGTCCCTGAGTGTGGCTCCAATCGTGGCGTCACCGCCATAGCGGACATTACGGGCACGTGTGTTCTGCGTCTCATGTCGCGCTTCGCCTCCGACGACGTGGAGAAAGGGCCCGTTGGTGATGTTAGGTGCGGAAACCTCGTCGTGACGGGTGTGCTCAGGTGAAGAGGTTGAGCTCGATCGCCAGGTCCTGTGAGGTCTTGAGGAGCGATCGTGCGGCGGGTATCGCGCCGTGCACGTCCAGGTCGCCGATCCGGTTATCACGCCAGGTGGGGTCGTCGAGCTCCAGCAGACGTTCGCGCAACAGCTCAACCTGCCGGAATTGCGGCCCGAACTGGGCGACCACCGCCTGCCCCAGCACGCTGGCCCGGCTTCCGGCCACTGGGCGGAGCCCTTGCGCCGCGAGCAGGCCGAGCGCGATGGACCGGACTGCCTGGCAGAGCAGCACGAACGCCGATCCTGGCGAGTGTCCGGCGACTTCTTCGGCGGAGGTCAGATGCGCGTCGGCGACCTCGAAGTATGGCCGGGCGTCGGCCGAGTCGCCGCTGAAAAGCTCGAGTTGGCCGTCGTCGAGGAATTTCCTGATCTTGTCGGCGCCGGTGGTCCAGGCGTCTGCCGCGGGCGGCAGTGCATTCAGGGCGGAGTGCGAGACGATCTGGACCACCGGCCGTCGGCGGCGCTGCGCTGGGACGCGCGCGGGCGCGGTCCTGTTGGGGGTGCGCCCGTTCGCGGCGTCACCGGCGCGCGGCGGTGGATGGACGACGTTGTAGGTGACGGGGCGGTGCAGCCGGGTTTGGGCGCGCCGTGCGGCGGCGGCGAGATCCTGGTCACTGACCTTCTCGTTTCGCTGCGGCGCGATGCGGACCTGGATCGAGTCCGGCTCGGGGCCGATCAGCCCGGCGAACCGCTCGGCCCAGGTGCCGACCAAAGCGATGCGGCCGATACCCGGCACGCGGCCGAACTCCTCGCCGATGACCTGCGGCACGCCGTAGGTCACTCGGATCAGTTCGGTGAGCGGCGTCAGCATGGGCTCGTCGGTGGCGGCGCGGATCAGCCGGATGGCCCCGTCGTACCTGGTGTACAGGATGCCGGCCTCTTCAAGCAGCTTGCTCTCCTTGGAGACTGAGGCGAGCGAGCCGCCCGCCTGCTCAGCCAGCTCAGAGAGACTGAACGCGCGGTTCGGGTTGAGCAGTGTGGCGGCCAGGATGCCGGCCTGGACCCGGGACCGGAAGACGGGGAGTAGCGCGGGCGTGCCCTGCGAGCGGCGGGCCGTGTGCGAGCCGTTCGGTGCCGTGGCGGTGACCATGGCATGGCCGAGCCGGTTCTGCCGACGGGCGGCTTCGGCGCCGGCGTCCAGGCGCTCGGCGGGCACATCCAGGACCGCGGCCAGCCATTGCCGCCACTCGCTTCGTGGCACCTGGCTGCCGCGCTCCCAGCGCGCGATCCGGTCGCGCCCCATGGTGCTTTTCCCGGATATCGCCGCGAGTTGATCGGCCAGCACGTACTGGCTCAATCCCAGGCGCTGGCGTGCCGAGCGGATGATCTGCCCAATGGGTTGATCGACGGTTGTAGTCATCTCACATGCACCCCTTCGTTCCACCTTCCGAACCCCCGTAAACGTGTCCCGGGGCCGGTTCTCCGGGATCGACATTACGGCCCGAAACGGACGCGAAGTGAGTGCGGTACGCGACGGCACTCGTTCATTTTGCGAAGACCGGCGAGATGGTGCGGCGTCTTAGTGACATCGCTGTGAACAGCGCGTTCATGATGATTGTCGAGTCCGGCTGCGGTTTCCTGGCGGCGAAATGTGGCATCGCATTTGGGTACTTTGTGCGTCTTTTCGCGCGTGTCGAATAGCGTCAGGGCGGAGTGAGTGCGGCGCCGGGCCGGACCTCTCTCGCCATGCCGATGTCCTTGACGAGACAATCGGCGTACGGGTGGCGTAATCGGCCACCATGACAGGGTCGACTCGGGAGGATCGTTGACAGACACCATCGCGACATCGCAGCCGGTCGAGGCGGAGCGTTCTCCGGCGGGTGAGGGACACCGCGTCTGGCACGTGCCGGATTGCTTCCTGCCGAGCCGGTCGGTGGGCGAGCACCCCAGTCACGAGGCGTTGTGCGTGCTGAACGTCTCCGACGAGGACGCGCGGCTGGAACTGCAGCTGTTCTTCGCCGACCGGGAGCCGGTGACGTCCGTGGTGACCGTGCCGGCGCGGCGGAACGTGCACATCCGCACCGACCAGCCGGAGATGGTCGGCGTCACCATCCCGCGCGACGTGCCGTACGGCTGCCGGATCCAGAGCTCGGTGCCGGTGACCGTGCAGTACAGCCGGTTGGACGCGCAAGACGGCTACGAACTCATGACCACCGCCGCGATGCCGATCGCCTGACGGCTCGTACGTCGGCGGCGGCCGCGGCGCACCTGTGGAACCGGCCGCCGGCGCGCGTCGTCGTCGTGCGCGGCGCCGTGTGAAACTGGACTGATGAGCATGGGTGGAGAGGGGAGACGGCGGACGTGACGCAGACGCCGATCGTCGCCGTGGTGGGCCCCACGGCCGCCGGCAAGAGCGACCTGGCCATCGAGCTTGCCCTGCGGCTCGGGGGAGAGGTGGTCAACGCGGATTCCATGCAGATCTACCGTGGCATGGACATCGGCACCGCCAAGGTTCCGCCCGCTGAGCGGCGCGGCGTGATCCATCACCTGCTGGACGTGCTGGATGTGACGGAGACGGCGACCGTCGCGGAGTTTCAGCGGATGGCCAGGTCGGCGATCGACGACTGCCGCGGGCGTGGCGTCGTGCCGGTCGTCGTCGGCGGCAGTGCGCTGTATGTGCGGGCGATCCTGGACCGGTTCGAGTTTCCGGGCACCGACCCCGACATCCGGGCGCGGCTGGAGGCGGAGCTGGCCGAGGTCGGGGCGGCGCGTATGCACCAGCGCCTCACCGAGAGGGATCCGGACGCCGCCGCGTCGATCTTGCCGAGCAATGGACGGCGCATCGTGCGGGCGCTGGAAGTGATCGAATTGACCGGCCGGGAGTTCTCCGCGACGCTGCCGCCCAGGGAGTACGCGTACGACGGCGTCGTGCAGGCGGGGCTGGACGTTCCGCGGCCGGTGCTGGACGACCGGATCGAGCGCCGGGTTTACGCGATGTGGGACGCGGGGCTGGTCGATGAGGTGCGCCGGTTGGAGGCCGCCGGGCTACGCGACGGCCGGACCGCCTGCCGGGCGCTGGGCTATGCGCAGGTACTGTCCTTCCTGGCCGGCGAATGCACCGAGGACGAGGCCCGGGAGGAGACCGTGCGAGCGACGCGGCGCTTCGCCCGGCGGCAGGACTCGTGGTTCCGCAAGGACGAGCGGATCGAGTGGATCCCGTTCGACGCGCCGGACCGGGCAGAACGCGCACTTCACCTCCCCATGATCATGAACACTTACCGTTGATATGGCACGGTTACTGTTCATGATCATGGGGGTAGGAGAGTCGGAGCAACGATACGTCGTATGGAGGCATTGGTGGACTTCGTCAAGGGGCACGGCACGGAGAACGACTTCGTGGTGGTGCCGGACCCGGACGGAGAGCTGGACCGGGTTCTGGATCCGCCGACCGTTCGGCGGCTGACCGACCACTACTCGGGGCTGGCGGCCGACGGTCTGATCCGCGTCGTGCGCACGGCGCGCGTCGACGAGGTCGCCGAGCAGGCCTCCGAGGCCGAGTGGTTCATGGACTATCGCAACGCGGACGGCTCGTTCGCCGAGATGTGCGGTAACGGCGTGCGTGTGATGGCCCGTTACCTGTTCGACCACGGCATGGCCGACGACGACACGCTCACCGTGGCCACCCGCGGCGGTCCGCGGACCGTGCGTGCCGAAGCGGATGGCGAGTACACGGTGCACATGGGCCGTGCCACACCGATGGGTGGCGGGGAAGATGGGGCGGCAGCCGTGGCGGACGGCGACGCGCACGTTGCCCGCGTCACCGTCGACATCGGGGCCGGCCGTACCTGGCCGGCCGTGGCGGTGGCCGCGCCGAACCCACATGCGGTTGTCTTCGTGGAGGATGCCTTGGATGGCGCGCCCACCGACCCGGACGGGGTGAGCTCCGGGGCGAGCGCGAGCGCGGATGCGGCAGGGCGGCCGGGGCACAGCGGAGCCGATCAGCACGGCCGGATGGATCCGACGAGCGTCTTGGCCCGCCTCGGCATGTTGGCGGAGCCGCCTACCCTGAGTCCGGAAGAGATCTTCCCGGAAGGGGCCAACGTCGAGTTCGTGACGGTGGCGGGGGAGCGGCATATCGCGCTGCGAGTCTGGGAGCGCGGGGTCGGCGAGACCCGCTCGTGCGGCACCGGCGTGTGCGCCGCGGCGTGGGTGGCGATGGTGCGTGACGGCGCTGCGGCGTCGACGTCGTACGTGGTCGATGTGCCGGGCGGTCGGCTGCGCGTGACGCGGCGCGACGACGGCGAGCTGCTGCTGACGGGACCCGCCGTGCTCGGTGTCCGCGGTAGCGTCACGATCTGACGTCGTGCCCGCGCTGACGTCGCACCCGCGCTGATCGGCACGCCCTGCGCCAGCGCTTCTGCGCAGCTCAGGAGCATGTGACGTAGGTTACAGAATCCTTATGCGTCTCCGGGGCGTCTCCTCCCATAGGACGACGCCGATTGCCGACCACAGTCTGATCTCGGGCTGTGATCCGCACACTAGCGTCGTACGTGGTGGCCTTCTGCGGGGGAGGGCTACCGGTTTGAGAGGTGGCAACATGATGAAGATCGAGTCGGAACGCCGTGAGGCGGTGCTCGCCAGCGCCGTTCTCCGTTCCCGTCGACGTGCTGCGCAGCGGAGAGGCCGCCGCCTGGCGGCTTCGGTGCGGACCACGTCGGCGTTGCGGTTGGCGGCGTCCACGCGGATGAGTCCCGAGCGGTGACGGCCCACGGCGTCGGCGGTGACCACACCGTCGGCGCCGTGCGGCCGGCGCCGTCGGCGCAAAAAGATGGTGATTGACGGCCGCTCACGTGTCATCCTTGGGTTACGGGAAGCGTGGGCGCGTCGTTCGCGTTATTCCTACAGACATAACTGGACATCCCTCATGTCCCGGTCCAAGCCAGCCGGGGCGGAAGAAGGAGCATGACGACAAACCCGCAGCGGGTCATCACTTTCGATCCATACACCGAGACGCCAGAGAACGACCTTGGGACGCATGACGCCGCGAGCGATGGCCGCGCGTCTGAGATCGACCCGCAGGATGCGGATCGGGCCGATGCTGAGCTCACCACCGGCGAGTTCGACCTCGAAGACCGTTATTCGTTGCGCCGCGTCGCCGGCCTGTCGACCGAACTCGAAGAGATCAGCGAGGTCGAGTACCGGCAGCTGCGCCTGGAACGTGTGGTCCTCGCCGGAGTCTGGGCCGACGGCACGTCCGCCGACGCGGAGAACTCGCTGACCGAGCTCGCCGCCCTCGCCGAGACGGCCGGTTCGATGGTGCTCGAGGGCCTGATCCAGCGGCGCAGGACGCCAGACCCGGCGACGTTCATCGGCTCCGGAAAGGTCGAGGAGTTGCGCGAGGTGGTCCTGACCACTGGAGCGGACACCGTCATCTGTGACGGAGAGCTGTCCGCGTCGCAGTTGCGCAACCTGGAAGACCGGATCAAGGTCAAGGTCATCGACCGGACCATGCTGATCCTCGACATCTTCGCGCAGCACGCCAAGAGCCGTGAAGGTAAGGCACAGGTCGAGCTGGCGCAGCTGGACTACCTGTCACAGCGTCTGCGCGGGTGGGGTGACAGCCTCTCCCGGCAGGCCGGTGGTCGGGCCGGCGGCGCGGGCGGCGGCGTCGGGACCCGTGGACCCGGTGAGACCAAGCTGGAGACGGACCGGCGCCGGATCCGGACCCGGATGGCCAAGCTGCGCCGGGACCTGGACGGCATGCGCACCGCGCGGGAGACCAAGCGGTCCGACCGTCGTCGGCACCAGGTGCCTGCGGTCGCCATCGTCGGGTACACCAACGCGGGCAAGTCCTCGCTGCTCAACCGGCTCACCGGCGCGGGAGTGCTGGTCGAGGACGCGTTGTTCGCGACGCTGGACCCCACCGTGCGTCGCGCGGAGACGCCGGACGGACGGGTGTACACCTTCGCCGACACGGTCGGATTCGTCCGCCACTTGCCGCACGAACTGGTGGAGGCCTTCCGGTCGACGCTGGAGGAGGTCGCCCAGGCGGACCTGCTGCTGCATGTGGTCGACGGTTCGAATCCCGATCCGGAAGGCCAGATCAGCGCGGTGCGCGAGGTGCTCGCCGAGGTCGGCGCCTCTGAAGTGCCGGAGATCGTGGCCGTGAACCAGTTCGACGCCGCGGACCCCTACGTCGTGACCCGGCTGCTGCGTGCCGACACCGGTGCGGTGGCGGTCTCCGCACGGACCGGGGAGGGCATCGACAAGCTCCGCTCGGTGATCGAGGAGAGCCTGCCGCAGCTTCCGGTGGAGGTCGACGCGCTGGTTCCGTACGACCGGGGCGAGCTCATCTCCAAGGTGCATTCCACCGGGGAGATCCTCACCGTCGACCACGAGCCGACGGGTACACGCATCCACGCGCGCGTCTCCGAACCGCTCGCCGCGGCCCTGCAGCCCTACGCCACGTAGCAGCCAGGGCGTACCTGTATCACGAACGCCCGGGAGCGGCCCGTCACCGGTGCTCTCCCGGGCGCTTCCCTGTCGCCTAAATGATCATGTGAAGTGGGTTTTCTCGTGCTTCAACAGGTCTGCAGACATGGTAGTGCTGGAGAAAACCCACTTCACATGATCATTTAGGGCAGGGTCGAGGGGTGCGGCGCAGCGGGTGGTGGTGTGACGTGACGTGACGGTGCTCAGTCGGCGGAGCGGCCGCCGAGGTGCTGCGCGAGGAACTTCTCGGCGGCGGCATAGAAGCGCTCCCGGTTCTCCGGCTTCGCCATGCCGTGCCCCTCGTCCTCGAAGAGCAGGTACTCGTAATCGAGGCCCTTCTCGGCGAGCGCATTGACGATCTGCTCCGCCTCGGCCTCCTTCACGCGCGGGTCGTTCTTGCCCTGTGCGACCAGGATCGGGATGCGGATGTCGTCGACCTTGGACAGCGGCGACGCCGCCCAGAGTAGGTCCTTCTCCGTCTCCGGATTGCCCACCCGGCTGTACATCAGCGAGATCTGCGGCTTCCAGTACTCCGGGATCGAGGTGAGCAGCGTGAGTAGGTTGGACGGTCCGACCAGGTCGACGGCGCACCGGAAGACGTCCGGTGTGAACGCCGCGCCGGCCAGTGCCGCGTAGCCACCGTACGAGCCGCCGTAGATCCCGACCCGCTTCCGGTCGATCCACTCCAGCCCGACCAGGTACTCGACGGCGTCGAGCAGGTCGGTGTGCATGGTCAGGCCCCACTGCTTGTTCCCGGCGTTGATGAACGTCTTGCCGTAGCCGGACGAGCCGCGGAAGTTGACCTGGACGCAGACATATCCGCGGTTGGCGAACCACTGCGCCTCGGGGTCATATCCCCAGGTGTCCCGTGCCCACGGTCCGCCGTGCACGTTGAGGACGGCGGGCAGATCCTTACGTTCCGCACCGACCGGGAAGGTCAGGTACCCGTGCACGGTGAGTCCGTCGCGGGCGGTGAAGCTGAACGGCTCCATCTCGGCCAGCTCGTATTGTTCCAGCTCGGGCCGGTGCGAGAACAGGTAGGTGAGTTCGCGGGTGTCGCGGTCGAAGATGTAGTACCGGATCGGCCCGTCAGAGAGCACGTCGTGCACGACCCAGCGGCGGTCGTCCCGCACCGACCTGGAGATGCCGACCTCACCGCGGAGTTGCGCACGCAGGAAGTCGACCTCGGCGCCGAACTCCGGATCCAGATGGACCCACTCCTTGCGTTCCTTGACGAACGTCACTCCCTGCGGTTCCAGGGTCTCCGGGTGCGACGTCACGCCGGCCACGTCGTACTCGGGATCCTCGGCGAGCACGCTCTGTTCGCCGGTGGCGAGATCGACCCGCAGCAACCGTGAGGCGTTCACGCCGATGCTGGAGGTCATGTACACGGTGTTGCCGTCGCGGCTGAACCCGTACACGCCTGTTGCGGTGACATCGTCCGGCCCCACCTCGAGCCAGGGCTCGTCCTCGCCGGTCTGTCGGTTGCGCACATAAACGACCGCGCCGCCGTCCTCGGTCATGGCGACCCCGCCGCGGATGTTGAGATCGGAGTCGACCATCCAGCCGGCGTAGCCGGGGTTGGTCTCGACCTTCTCGATCTCACGGGTGGTCAGATCCAGGCGGTACACGTCGTGCAGCGCCGGATTGTCCGCATTGAGGGCGATCAGCATGGTGGTCGGGTGCCAACGGTTGTGCGCGAGCACCCCGGCGGTCACCCCGGTCTGCGGCGTGACCAGCACCGCCTCTGAGGTTTCCAGGTCGAGGGCGTAGAGCCGCCAGTCTTCATCGCCGTCGGTGTCCTGAAGGTAGACGAGCGTGCGGTCATCGTGGCAGAAGTCGAACATGCGGATGCCGCGACCGCGATCCGCGGTGACCGGACGCGCCGCCGACGGATCATCCGCCGGACCGACCCACACGTTGAGGACACCCTCGTCGGGTGCGACGAAGCCCAGGCGCGTCCCATCCGGCGAAAGCGTGGGCGAGACACGTTGCGGATTTCCGAAGAGGACGTCGCGCGGGATCAGTTGCGGCCGGTCATCACTCATGAACCGATTCCATCACGGCGGTCCGACAGACGAGTCGCGGGGTGGCGGGCGGGCCACGATCGTCCGAGCGCGCCGAAAGGGGTAGCCTCACGTCGGTGAACCGCGATCAACCCTCGCTGACAGATGACGTTGACACGGCGCTCGACGACGCGGGTCTCGACGCCGCGCCACGGGCCCACGGCGAGGAGCTGATCGACGACGACGTATCGGGCGGCAGCGCGGACGACGAGGAACACAACGCCGCCGGCATCGTGGACCCCTATGCCGCGGACCGGGGCGAGGCTCCCCGCATCTCCCGCGCCAAGGACGTCAGCGTGCAGGAACTGTTGCATGCCGCGGTCACCTCGCTCGGCGGGTCGGAGCGTCCGGGCCAGGTGCAGATGGCAGAGGCCGTGGAGAAGGCGATCCGGACCGGCGAACACCTGCTTGTCCAGGCGGGTACCGGAACGGGCAAGTCGTTGGCGTACCTGGTGCCGTCGTTGTTGTTCGCCGCCGACATGGACGAGCCCACCGTCGTCGCTACGGCGACGCTCGCGCTCCAGGCGCAGCTGGTCGACCGTGATCTGCCGGCGCTGGCCGACGCGGCGGAACCGCTGCTCGGCCGGCGGCCACGGTGGGCGACGCTGAAGGGACGGGCGAATTACGCCTGCCTGCACCGGGTCCGCAACGGGGTTCCGGACGATCAGGGGGAGTTGGTCGCGGCGGACGATCTTTCCGTCGGTGCCATGGGCGCCGAGGTGATCCGAGCCCGTGACTGGGCGGAAGAGCAGGCGGAGCGCGGGGGTACCGGTGACCGTGACCGGTTGGAGCCCGGCGTCAGCGACCGTGCCTGGAGCCAGGTATCGGTGAGTGCGCGGGAGTGTCTCGGTGCGCAGCGTTGCCCGTACGGCACAGAGTGCTTCGCCGAGCGGGCTCGGTTTCGGGCCGGCGACGCCGACATCGTGGTGACCAACCATGCGCTGTTGGCGATCAATGCGCTGGAGGGTGTGCCGGTGCTGCCGGAGCACGAGGTGGTGGTGGTCGACGAGGGCCATGAGCTCGCTGCGCGGGTCACCAGCGTAGCGGCGGCCGACCTCTGGCCGGGCGTGGTGGACCGTGCGGCGACGCGATCTCGCTCCTACGCCGGTGAAGGCGATGCCGGCGAGTTGCGCCTGGCCGGAGAGCGATTGCGTCAGGTCCTCGCCGACGCTCCGGCCGCGCGGATCGACGAGTTGCCGGACGCGCTGCTGGAGGCGCTGGTCGGTGTGCGTGATGCGGCCCGGGCGGTGCAGTCGGGGTTCGCGGCGTCCGGCGATCGGGAGAAGGAACCGGACGCGGAGGCGGCCCGACGTGCGGCCAAGACCATGGTGGACGAGATCTTCGAGACCGCGGAACGGATCCTGGCCGAGAGCGAGCACGATGTCGTCTGGGTGGAAGACCGCGATCGGGGCGGCAAGATCCTGCGCATCGCTCCGCTGACGGTGGCCGGGTTGCTGCGAGACAAGCTGTTCGGCGAAACGACGGTGATCGCCACCTCGGCCACGCTCGAGCTGGGAGGCTCGTTCGAGGCGGCCGCCGGCGCGTTCGGACTGACCGGAGAGAAGGCACCCGCCTGGCGTGGCCTGGACGTCGGGTCGCCGTTCGACTACGCCAAGCAGGCGATTCTGTATGTCGCCCGGGACCTGCCGACACCCGGGAGAGATGGTCTGCGTCCGCAGGCGGTCGATGCCCTCGTCGAGTTGATCTCGGCGGCGGGCGGACGCACGCTTGCGCTGTTCTCCTCCAGGCGAGGTGCGGAAGAAGCGGCCGAAGCGGTGCGTCAGCGACTGCCGGAGCTGACCATCCTGTGTCAGGGCGAGGACATGGTGCCGACGCTGGTGCGCAAATTCAGTGAAGACAGCGCGACCAGCCTGTTCGGCACGCTCTCACTCTGGCAAGGTGTCGATGTGCCGGGCGACTCGTGCCGGCTGGTGATCATCGACCGGCTGCCGTTCCCGCGTCCGGACGAACCGTTGAGCTCCGCGCGCCAGCGCTGGGTGGAGAAGAACGGCGGGAACGGCTTCATGACGGTCGCGGCGAACCATGCGGCGCTGTTGCTGGCCCAAGGGGCAGGGCGGCTGATACGGCGGTCGACCGACCGGGGCGTCGTGGCCGTCTTGGACCCCCGCCTGGTCACCGCTCGCTACAGCAATTACCTGCGCGCCTCGTTGCCGCCGATGTGGTTCACCTCCGACCGCGCCGTCGTCACGGGAGCATTGCGGCGACTGAACGAGCCGGCGCCGGCACAGCCCGACTGATGACCGCCGGCTGCCAGGCCGCGATGATCGCGCCTGACAGCCGACGGCCGTGGCCAAGCCGGAGGGTATTGAACTCGCGCTACCGCGTTGCGCACAGACAGATCAGATGCGTCGCATCACGGCGACCACGCGGCCGAGGATGGCGGCGTCATCACCCGGGATCGGGTCGTACGCGTCGTTGTGCGGCAGTAGCCAGACACCGTCGTCGCGACGCTTGTACGTCTTGACGGTGGCTTCCCCGTCGATCATCGCCGCCACGATCTCGCCGTTCTCGGCGACCTGCTGCTGGCGCACGACCACCCAGTCACCGTCGCAGATGGCGGCGTCGATCATGGAATCCCCGGTGACGTTGAGCATGAACAGTTCGCCCTCGCCCACCAGCTCGCGGGGGAGCGGGAAGACGTCCTCGACCGCCTGTTCGGCCAGCACCGGGCCACCGGCGGCGATCCGGCCGACCAGCGGGACGTAGGACGGTGCCGGCAACGGCGTGTCCTCGGGTGTCGGTTCGGCCTCGACCGGCGCAGTCTCTTGATCGCGTTGCGGCGGGGCCAGCACCTCCAACGCGCGCGGCCGGTGCGGGTCCCGGCGGATATACCCCTTCGCCTCCAGGACGCTCAGCTGATGCGACACGCTGGACGGGCTGGCGAGGCCGGCCGCCTGCCCGATCTCACGCATGCTCGGCGGATATCCGCGACGCTCGACCGCATCACGGATGACCTCCAGCACCTTCCACTGGCGCGGCGTCAGGATGGGACGACCGCCCGTGGTCGGGTCGGGGAACTGGTGAACAGAGGCACCCCGTGCGGAGCCCGAGTTCACCTCCTGCTCATTCTTGCCTTGTCTGGCCACGACGCTACCTCCGGGTAGTTCTGCCGCACGGCCCTGGACACGCCGTGGCATGTGCCAGAGCCCTGTGCCTGTTGATCTATCGACGTCAGGCTAGCTCGAAAACGCGACACGATCAAACATCTGTTCGAGGGTTTCTCGACATTGTCGGTGCCACGGTGTACAAATAATCGCACGGATGTTCTATCGAACGGCTGTTCGGTACCTTCCGTGTGTCGTGTCCGGAAAGAGCTGGAGGTAAAGGCGATGTCGATCACGTCGACGCGGCCGGCGGCGCGTTCCGTCGCGCTTGCCCGCGAAGCGAGTGAGGCGCCTGAGTCCGACGCGTCGCGGCGTGTCGGCCCCCGCACCGATGGGTCGGGCTCGGCACATGGGCGACAGTTGGTCGACACGCGCGAGGACGGTGGTTGGGACTCTCTGTCAGACCAGCCCGGGATGGCGGTGGTGCTTCCGTTCACTCGGCCGGCGCGGACCGCCGAACCAGCCGAGACCGGTGATCGTGGCCGGGCGCCGGTGGTAGCGCCGTCTCCGACGCTCCGACCGCGGCGACCCGCGGTGAGTGACGAGCCACGTCTGCGACGCATCGGGGCAGAGTCGGGGCGGTCGCGCCGTGCGGGATGCGCCACGTCTGCCGCGCCGAGTATGCATGGGTCGCGGCTCACTCGTCGCGGTCGTGTTGTGGTCGCCGCCCTGTGGATGGTGCTGGTGGCACTGGCGGCGCTGCCCATCGTCCAGTACGTGGGCGGAACGAGCGCTGAGGTCGAGACGGTTCGGGTCGAGGTCCAGCCCGGTGACACGCTGTGGCAGTTGGCGCGGGAGGTCGACCCTGACGGTGACCCGCGCGCAGTGGTGGACGCGATCATGGGTCTCAATGGCCTGACGTCTGGAGCGGATATCCGCCCGGGTGACACGCTGACGGTTCCCGCTGAGGGCCGCTGAGCCGCCTGGGCGGCCGACCGCCGAGTTCTGACGGCTCGGTTACCGCGGCGCGCGGTTCTCCCTGAGCCACGGCGGGGTCTCCACATGGAGGAACGTGGAAAGCGTATGTGCCGAGCGTGGCCTTGCTCACGGCGATTCGGCGAGGTGTGCTTGCTCACTCTCGGCTCGAGCGACGTGGGCCGATGTGGCGGCGACGCGCCGAGTGTCGGCCGTCGTGTGGCGTGTGACCTGCTCGGATGAAGAGGTGGCGGCCGTTCCTTCGGATTCGGTTGCATGCCCACTCGTTGCGACGTACCGTACCCCTAGATGTAGTAGTTACATAGCTGTAAGTAGTCCACAGATTGTGGTCGGTAGTGCACAGGTTGTCCCCAACTCATCCACAGGTCAGGTAACGGAAGGGAGAGATTGCCGTGAACTGTCCCTTCTGCCGGCACCCAGACAGCCGGGTGGTCGACAGCAGGACCGCCGATGATGGCGCGGCCATTCGGCGGCGGCGGCAGTGCCCGGCGTGTGAGCGCCGGTTCACCACTGTCGAGAAGCTGACGCTGGCCGTGGTGAAGAGGTCCGGGGTGACCGAGCCGTTCAGCCGGGAGAAGGTCATCGCCGGGGTGCGTAAGGCGTGTCAGGGCCGGGGCGTCGACGAGGACGCGCTGGCCAGGCTCGCGCAGCGCGTCGAAGACCACATCCGCGGCTCGGGTTCCGCCGAGATCCCGAGCAACGAAGTAGGGCTGGCCATTCTCGAGCCGTTGCGGGAGCTCGACGAGGTGGCGTACCTGCGGTTCGCAAGCGTCTATCGGAGTTTCGACACTCTGGCGGATTTCGAAGCCGAGATCGCCGCACTGCGGGGCGACCGGACGGAGCACATGCCAGAGCCACAGCACTGAACGTCCACCGCAGAGAACTGAAGATCCGGCTCGATTCCGGCACGCCATGCTCACTCCGGGCGGGTGTCGGCAACGGGGGAACGAACACGAGGGAGCATTCCATGACAGAGACGGTGAGCGGTCCGAGCCGCGGCGGTTCCCGGGCGAAGGGTCCGGGGCGGGGCAGGGGCAAAGGGGCCGCACGGGGACTCACCATCCAGCGGCTCTACACCACACCTGGCGTGCATCCATATGACGAGGTGAGCTGGGAGCGACGGGACGTCTCCCAGCAGAACTGGCAGACGGGGGAGACGGTCTTCGAGCAGAAGGGCGTCGAGTTCCCGGAGTTCTGGTCGTTGAACGCCTCGACGATCGTCACCACCAAGTACTTCCGCGGTGCGCTCGGTACCGATGCGCGCGAGTGGAGCTTGAAGCAGCTCATCGACCGTGTAGTGAAGACCTATCGCAGCGCGGGTGAGGAGCACGGCTACTTCTCCACGCCGGACGATGCGGAGATCTTCGAGCACGAGCTGACCTGGATGCTGCTCCACCAGGTCTTCAGCTTCAACTCGCCGGTGTGGTTCAACGTCGGCACCGCGTCCAAGCAGCAGGTGTCGGCCTGTTTCATCCTCTCGGTGGACGACTCGATGGAGTCGATCCTGAACTGGTACGCCGAGGAGGGGATGATCTTCAAGGGCGGTTCCGGTGCCGGCCTGAACCTGTCCCGGATCCGGTCCAGCAAGGAGCTGCTCTCCTCCGGAGGTACCGCATCCGGCCCGGTGAGCTTCATGCGCGGTGCGGACGCCTCGG
Source organism: Phytoactinopolyspora halotolerans (assembly GCF_010550675.1). Classification (GTDB taxonomy): domain Bacteria; phylum Actinomycetota; class Actinomycetes; order Jiangellales; family Jiangellaceae; genus Phytoactinopolyspora; species Phytoactinopolyspora halotolerans. The sequence goes on from NZ_JAAGOA010000019.1 coordinate 42,387, forward strand.
CCGGCACGATCAAGTCCGGCGGTGCGACGCGGCGAGCGGCCAAGATGGTCGTGCTCGACGTCGACCACCCCGACGTGGAGGAGTTCATCGAGACGAAGGCACGCGAAGAGCACAAGATCCGGGCGTTGCGCGACGCCGGCTTCGAGGTGGATCTGGGCGGCAAGGACATCGTCTCGGTGCAGTACCAGAACGCGAACAACTCCGTGCGGGTCTCCGACGAGTTCATGCGTGCGGTCGAACAGAACGAGAAGTTCGGCCTGCGGGCACGCATGACGGGGGAGGTCATCGACACGGTCGACGCGCGCGATCTGTTCAACAAGATGGCCCAGGCGGCCTGGGAGTGCGCGGATCCCGGCATCCAGTACGACGACACCATCAATGACTGGCACACCAACCCCGAGACCGGCCGCATCACGGCCAGCAACCCGTGCTCGGAGTACATGAGCCTGGACAACTCGTCGTGCAACCTGGCCAGCCTCAACCTGTTGAAGTTCCTCAACCCGGACGGCAGCTTCGACGGCGAGACGTTCGCCAGGGCGGTCGAGCTGATCATCACCGCGATGGACATCTCGATCTGCTTCGCGGACTTCCCCACGGAGAAGATCACCGAGACCACGCGGGCGTACCGCCAGCTCGGTATCGGCTACGCCAACCTGGGTGCGCTGCTCATGGCGTCGGGTTTCGCATACGACTCGGAGGCGGGCCGGGCGATGTCGGCGGCCATCACCTCGCTGATGACCGGTGCGGCCTACAAGCGCTCCGCCGAACTGGCCGGCGTCGTCGGACCGTATGACGGTTTCGCTCGCAACGCCGAGGCGCACGCCCGGGTGATGCGCAAGCACGCGGCCGCCAACGACGCGCTGCGCACGCACTCGTCGCTCGACGGGGCCGTGCAGAAGCTGGCGACCACGTACTGGCAGGAGGGAAACAAGCTCGGCGAGACGAACGGCTGGCGGAACGCCCAGGCCAGCCTACTGGCGCCGACCGGCACCATCGGCTTCATGATGGACTGCGACACCACGGGGATCGAGCCGGACTTCTCCCTGGTGAAGTTCAAGAAGCTGGTCGGTGGCGGCTCGATGCAGATCGTCAACCACACCGTGCCCGAGGCGCTGCGCAAGCTCGGGTACACCGAGGAGACGATCGAGGCCGTGGTCGAGTACATCGCCCAGCACGGCAATGTGGTGGACGCGCCCGGCCTGAAGCCGGAGCACTACGCGGTCTTCGACTGCGCGGCGGGCCAGCCCCGGGCGATCGAGCCGATGGGCCACGTGCGGATGATGGCGGCGGTCCAGCCGTTCCTCAGCGGTGCGATCAGCAAGACCGTGAACATGCCCGAATCCGCCACAGTGGAGGACATCGAGGAGGTCTACCTCGAGGGCTGGAAGCTCGGCCTCAAGGCGCTGGCGGTGTACCGGGACAACTGCAAGGTGGGCCAGCCGCTGTCGGACGGCAGCAGCCGCAAGGACAGCAATGAGCCGGAGAAGGAAGTGGTGGTCGAGTACCGGCCCACGCGCCGTCGGCTGCCGAAGTCCCGCCCGAGCCAGACCACGTCGTTCACGGTCGGCGGCGCGGAGGGCTATGTGACCGCCGGCTCGTATCCGGACAACGGCCTGGGTGAGGTCTTCCTCAAGCTGGGCAAGCAGGGTTCGACGCTGGCCGGGGTGATGGACGCGTTCTCCATCGCCATCTCGATAGCGCTGCAGTACGGCGTGCCGTTGGAGACCTACGTCGAGAAGTTCACCAACATGCGCTTCGAACCGGCCGGCATGACCGACGACCCGGATGTGCGGATGGCGCAGAGCGTCGTCGACTACATCTTCCGTCGGCTGGCGTTGGATCACCTGCCGTTCGAGACCCGGTCCGCGCTCGGCATCTACACCGCGGCGGAGCGGACTCAGCAGCTGAAGACGGGTGAGTACGCACCCGTCGACGACGACACGGCGTTCGAGGTCGAGTCCTATCGGCAGTCGGTGCCGATGAGGGAGAGTTCGGCCGCGACGCAGGAGGAGGAGCGGTCCGCGGAGAGCGATACGGCCACGGCCGCCGCGGCCAAGCCTGCTCCGGCCGATGCGCACACCTCGGCGGAGCTTCTGGAAGCGATCCAGGGCACCAGCACCGATGCTCCGTTGTGCATGACCTGCGGCACCAAGATGCGCCCAGCCGGCAGTTGCTATGTCTGCGAGGGCTGTGGTTCGACGAGTGGCTGCAGTTGATATATGAGTCGCCCGGCGGCGCCAAGATTCGGGCACGGACGCTGAAGCTGGCGCTCGCCGGGTGACATCCCCCAAGACCCCACGTTCGTCCGTTGGGAAAGGGAAGCGGGGAACCGGTGACTTGTCTCCCGGTTCCCCGCTTCACTGTCGTGCGAGCTGGAACACTCACCGAGGCTCACTCAGAATCGTGCCGGGGACGGACCCCGGCCACCAGCTCACGGACCCGAGGCGGTTCCACGTATCTGGCCCGCACGGCGCCGCCCGCCAGCCGGCGGATCAACGCCTCGGCCGGCAACTCCGCCTGGGACGCCACGACCAGCACGTTCCCGTACCGGCGGCCGCGCAGCTGGGCCGGTTCGGCCACCAGCGCGACGTGCCGGAACACCTCCAGCGCCGACGCCGCCTCCACCCGAGACTCCCGTACCCGCGCGCTGTCGGCGACGTTCGCCACGTAGATCCCGTCACCACGCAACACCCGCGCCACTTCCTGGCACCATCCGACGGTGGAGAGATGCGCGGGGACACGTGCCTTGGGCGCGTCCGTGTCGTCGTCGGCGCTGGGGTCGTCGGCGCGCACCCGGTCGCTGAACGCGTCCCGGATGATGATGTCGGCATCGTCGTCGGCCAACCCGGACAGCCCCGCCCGGCCGTCGCCGGTCTTCAGCCGCAGGCCCGCGACGCCGCGAAGCCCGAACGCGGAACGGGCCAGCGCCACCATCCCGGCGTCGACCTCGAATACCAACTGCCTCGATCCCGGCCGGGTGGCGGCGATGTACAGGGGAAGCGTGCACCCGGCGCCGCCCACGTGGACGGCGTCGATCGGTGCTCCGTCGGCTGCGAAAACGTCGAGGATCCGGCCGGTCCATTGCATGTACTCGAAGTCGAGCCGCGTCGGATCGTCGAGGTCGACGTGTGAGCTGGGCACGCCGTTGATCGCGACGGTCCAGCCACGCTGGCGCTCGTCGTCGGGGATCAGGTCCGCAACGCCCCCGTCGATCTCGAACGACCCCTCGGCCGGCTCGGCCCGCTGACGCCCTCGACGCGTCGGGCGGGACCGCGGGTGCGCGGCGCCGGCCGAGGACGATGCGGATCCGGGGCTGTGGGAGGGGCCCGCACGGCGGGACGAACGGCGGTTCGGCATAGACGATAGGTTCGCACCATGGCACAACGACCTCCAAAGAACCTGCATGCCAACGCGCCGTACCAAGCGGCCGAGTCGCGATACGACGCGATGGAGTACCGACGCAGCGGCCGAACCGGCTTGCAGCTGCCCGCGGTCTCGCTCGGGCTCTGGCAGAACTTCGGCGACGACACCCCGCTGGCGAACCAGCGCCAGATCATCAGGACGGCGTTCGACCACGGCATCACCCACATCGATCTGGCGAACAACTACGGCCCGCCGCCCGGTTCGGCGGAGACGAACTTCGGCCGGATCTTCGCCGAGGACCTGAAGCCGTACCGGGACGAGCTCATCATCTCCACCAAGGCCGGATACGACATGTGGCCCGGCCCGTACGGGGAGTGGGGGTCGCGGAAATACCTGCTGGCGAGTCTGGACGCGTCGCTGGAACGAATGGGCCTGGATTATGTCGACATCTTCTATTCGCATCGCTTCGACCCGGACACGCCGCTGGAAGAGACGATGGGCGCGCTCGACACGGCGGTACGGTCGGGCCGGGCTCTGTACGCGGGTATCTCGTCGTACTCGCCGGAACGGACCCGGGAGGCGGTGCAGATCATGGCCGACCTCGGCACTCCGATCGCGATCCACCAGCCGTCGTACTCGATGTTCAACCGGTGGATCGAGGACGGCCTGCTGGACGTCACCGGTGAACACGGGATGGGCGTGATCGCCTTCTCGCCATTGGCGCAGGGCTTGCTCACCGGCAAGTACCTGAACGGCATTCCCGACGACGCGCGCGCCGCCCGGCCGGGGTCGTTCGACCCGTCGCTCATCACCGACGACGCGGTGCGGCGGCTGCGGGCCCTGAACGAGATCGCGGCGCGGCGCGACCAATCGCTGGCGCAACTGGCGTTGAGCTGGGCGCTGCGTGATCGGCGGGTGACGTCGGTGCTGGTCGGGGCTCGGACCGTGGATCAGCTCATGGATAATCTGGGCATCCTGCAGCGGCCGGAGCTGACCGACGACGAGCTGGCGGAGATCGATCAGTACGCTGTGGAAGCCGGTTTGAACCTGTGGGCGCGGTCCAGCGACAGCTGACGCGTCAGACGTCGTATCGGTGGGGAACCGGCGCTGCATCGCCGGGCCACACGTAGGGTGGGGTCTGGGTGCGATGCTCGGACGTGGGCGGGCGCAGGAGGGCTTCGGTCGATGGGCAACGGTGGTGGGATGACGGACCATTCGCATCGCGGGGTGCGCGGATCCGCGGTGTGGGAACAGGTCTCCGGCGTGGTGGCGCGGCGCACGTCGGCGCTGGGCCGGGCTGGACTTGACATCGTCGACGTCGGCGGCGGCAGCGGTATCTTCGCGGTGCCACTGGCCGCCGACGGCCACCGGGTCACCGTCGTGGACCCAAGCCCGAACGCGCTGGCCACGTTGCGGCAGCGGGCCAGCGAGGCGCAGGTGACCGACCTGGTCGCGGCGGTTCAGGGGGACGCTGCCGGCCTGGGCGCACTGGTCGGCAAGGAGTCCGCGGATCTGGTGCTGTGTCACGGTGTGCTCGAGGTGGTGGACGAGCCGTCGTCCGCCCTGGCCGGCATCGCCGAATGCCTGCGGCCCGGTGCGCTGGCCAGTATCGTCGTCGCGCAGCGCAACGCTGCCGTGATCAGCAAGGCGGTGGCGGGTCACCTGCATGAGGCGCGCCGGCTGCTCGACGACCCGGACGGCCGATGGGGGCCGACCGATCCGCTGCCCAGGAGGTTCCGCGAAGCTGAGCTGAGGGCGGTGTTGGCGGAGACGGGCTTCACCATCGAGGAGATCCACGGGGTGCGGATCTTCACCGATCTGGTGCCTGGCGCACTGGTCGACGAGCCGGCCGACGTCCGGGCGCTGGCGGCGCTGGAGGCGGCCGCGGCCGGCGTGCCGGAGATGCGCGCGATGGCCGCCGTGCTACACGTGATCGCGGCGCGTCCGTGATGGGCCGGATGAGTGATGCGGCGCCGGTTCGAGGCCGGCCCGGACCATCGCTAGAGCGCGATCCGCACGATTGGTCCGATTTTCTCCAGGCTCATATCGCTCTCTCCGTGACCCCGGCTTTTCCCCAGCGCTCAGTACGCATATGCTGGAGGGTACAGCAGGAAAGGCCCCAGATAGTCCGCGTTCGTTGGAGGGAATACGGTGCCTCTCTCCGATCATGAGCAGCGGCTGCTCGAGCAGATGGAGCAGGCGCTCCAGGCCGAGGATCCGAAGTTCGCCACCACGATGCGTGGCGCCGACATACGGCGACGCTATGTGCGTCGTACCGTGTGGGCGGGGATCTGTTTCGTCCTGGGCGTTGTGCTGTTGATGGCGGGCGCGCTGTTGTTCAGCACCAACGGTAACGAGATGCTTGTCCTGCCCATTGCCGGCTTCGTGGTCATGCTTGTGTCCGCATGGCTGGGGGTCACATCCTGGCGCCGTGCGCCGGAGGCGTCGGACGATGCAGACGTGCCAGACATCAGTCCCGGCTCGCCGCGTCGTCAGCGGCGAAGCGGCCGGTCCAAGGGGCCGAAGCATGATGGCACGTTCATGCAGAGGATGGAAGAGCGCTGGCGGAATCGTCGCGAGCGCGGCTACGGCAACTGATCTGATCGGCTGCGTGCAGCCGGGTTCTGGCGGCATCATTGCCTGCTGTCACTACGCGGACCCATTGGGGTTTGAGCTGTCCGCGCACTGCTGACGTCGTTGTGCGCGCGTCGTACGTGAATGTGGAGACGATCCGTGCTGCCGTCGGCAAGGCCAGGATGGAGCACGAGATACGTGCGGCGCTACCTGCCGTGACCCGTTGACATCGTGCGGCCGTCCGTGGCGGGATCCGTCGTCACCTGCGCGTTGCCGCTATGACGCGACCCCTACGCGGGTCGCGAGCGTCTGCCCATAGGTGCCGCCGTGCGCCTTACCAGGGTTTCTCGTGCTCTACCGGGTCTGGAGGCATGGTAGAGCACGAGAAAACCCACTTCACATGATCATTTAGGGCGTGGGTGAGGGTTGGCTAGCGGCGGAGGGCGGTGCGCAGGCGGCGGTCGAAGTAGGCGCGGGTTCGGTCGCCCGCGGTGTCGATCCGGTCCAGGCCGGAGGACGCCTTGCGGCTCAGCGACGCCCAGCCGTCTCGCAACGACGACGGCCAGAGGAACGCGCGGACCTGCCGGCGCAGCGGACGCGAACGCATGATGGTGCGGCACAGCATCGCCGTGTCCGCCCGCAGCCCGGCGACAGGTTCGGCCGAGCGGGAGTACCGCGACCGCTCCACCACCGAGACGAGATGGTCGAGCATCTCACGGCTCTCGTCCCACAACCCGGCGCCCGCCGCGACCGAGCGCCCGGCGGATCGCGGCGTGGCCGCGTCGTCCCAGCTCAATCCAGCGTCGCGGACCGTCTCCCGGAACTGAGCCCAGGCCGCCGCCGCGACATCCGCCGGATCGTCACCGGCCCGCGCCCACCGACGCCAGCTGCGCAGCCGGGCCAGGCCGGTCGGCACCAGCGCGAGTATCGCCGCTCCCAGCACGGCCGCGGCCACCACCCACGGCCAGCGACTCGCGCCATCGCCCGTGGACCCGACGCCACCCTCGAAGTCTCGGCCGCCGATCGGCGTCTCGGGGTCCTCGTTCGGCGCCGCCGTGGCGGTGGAGTCGGGCACGGGGGAGTTGTCCGACGGCGTCCGCTCGACCGGCTGGACCGTCCACGACGGCGCCGTTCCGGTCCGTCCCGCGGGTGTCGGCTCGAAGCGCACCCAGCCGACGCCGTCGAAGTAGAGCTCGGGCCAGGCATGCGAATCGTGCGAGCGCACCAGCCAGGTGTCGTTGCCCTCGTAGGTGCCGGGGGTGAACCCGACCGCGACCCGCGCCGGGATGCCCAGGTGACGGGCCATGATGGCCATCGTCGCGGCGAACTGCTCGCAGTATCCGGTGCGGTCGTTGAGGAAATCGGCGACGGCGCCGGCGGAGGTTCCAGGCTGCGTGGATGTGTCGTAGGTGAACTCCGGACCGCGGAACCACTCCTGCAGCGCGGCGGCGCGGCCGAAGTCGGTGTCCCGGTCGCGCGTCACCTCCTCCGCCAGCTCGGTGACGATCGGCGGCAGGTCGTCCGGGAGTTCCGTCGCGTCCGACAGGTCCGAGTCAGGCTCGTCGGCGTTGCGCAGCGTCTCCGCGTCGACGGTGACGTCGAGGCTGACCGCGGTGTACTCGGTGCCCAGCACGTCGTCGTCGGTGGAGACCACGTCGAGCGTGTCGTTGTCGTAGCGCCAGTCGCCGGCGATCTCGATCTCCTGCGCCGGGTAGGCCAGCGGCAACCAGCGCGAGCTGTAGTTGTCGGTGATCTCGAAGTCGAACTCGATCTCCGGCGGATCGTCCAGATCCATGCCGGGCGGGTCCGGCAGACCCTCGTTCACCCGCTGCGATTCCGGCACCGGCCGGTCCGAGGTCTGCCACACGTCGCCGTCGAACGAGTCGAGCGTCACGGTGCGGATGTAGTGCGGAGCGTCGTCGGATGCGCGATACCGCAGCACGTCGACGTTGTCCGGCCGGTTCAGGTTGCGCTGCAGGTCCAGGATCGGGTTGTCGGTGCGGATGGTCCGTCCGTCGCCGCCGCCCCCGCCGCTCCCGCGGCCCTGGACGAACCCGTCCGACAGGGCCGGTGCGGCGGCCGGGATGGTCACGGCGGCGATCAGGGCGAACGCGCCGACCCGTCGGCCGTTGCGGGCGAGAGCGTCGACACCGGGCAGGTCCTGGACGCCGCGCGGGCCGGACGGCGCGGCCACCCGGCCCCACGCGGCCACCCGGGCGCGGCTCTCGGTGAGCAACATCGCCAGGTAGGCGACCGCCGGCGCGATGAACCACCACCAGCCGATGTTGCCGCCCTCGACGGCGGCGGTGACCGCGTAGCACGCGGCGATCGGCGCGCCGGTCAGCACCGTGCGCTTCAGGCTGGCGGAGAACATGTCGATGAGCAGCGCGACGACGCCGGCCCCGCCGACCAGGAAGATCAGGACGCCGTCGGTCACCGGCACCGGGCTCGGCATGATGTTGATGGTTTCCGCACCCTCGCGGAAGACGAGTTCGAACCGCTCCGGCCAGGCGGTGCTGGGAAAGACGCCCATCCACGCCAGGTCCGCGGCGATCAGCAAGCCGAGCCACCACGTCAGCACCGCGATCTGAACCAGAGCTTCCAACCCGCCCGGGATCCGCAGCAGCCGCCCCAGATATCCGGTGGCCGTGACCAGCGCGATGGCAAGCGCGGCGGGCAGCAACCAGTCCCAGTCCTGAGTCAGCACCAGCAGCGGGAGCACGGAGACCAGGGCGGCCACGCCTCCCACCAGCGTCAACCGGCTGCTGTTGTTCATGCCGCGCCTTTCGTTGCCGGCCCGCCGGCACTCGTCGCCCGCCCGTCGTCACTCATCGCCGGCCCGCCGCCACGCTGCAGGCCCAGGCCTTCCCATACCGAGGCGAGGTGCTCGTTGCGGCCCGCCGTCACCACACTCCAGCCGCCGCGCCGCATGTTCTGCACCACCTCCGCCTGCCGGATCCGTTCTGCGTCCACGTTGGCCATGGTCGTCCAGGACGGGACGTCGAGCAGGATGGCCAGCGCGGCCGACGAACCCTGCCGCAGCCGGGCCACCATGTTCGCCTCCTCCGGATGCAGCCGCCCCAGCACGGCGATCAGCATCCCGCTGGCCGTGCCCGCCAGCATCTCCTGCCAGTGCGCCACCGACGTGTGCCGGCTCGCCGACACCACGGCGAGCCGGTCCAGCAGTGCCACGCGGGAGTCCGCGGCGTGGGCGGGGGAGCGGTGGTCCGTGTCGCCGGCGTGTGCGGCGTCGGCCGCGTCGGTGAACAGCTGCACCGAGTAGCCGCGTTCGGTCAGATGCACACCGATGGAGGCGGCCGCGCTCACCGCCCACTCCAGAGACGAGTCCGGCCCGTCGCCGATATGCCCGCCCAGGCGGGTGTCCAGCAGGATGCCGGCCCGGCTCTGCCAGGGCTGCTCCTCCCGGCGCACCATCAACTCTCCGTGGTGGGCGGTCGCGCGCCAGTGCACACGCCGCATGTCGTCGCCGTCCCGGTAGACGCGGATGGTGGCGTCCTCCTCGCCGGCGGTGGCGATCGCGCGCGGCCGGGTCTCGCCGCTGCCGCTCCACTCGCCGACGAGTCGTACGGCGGGCAACCGCCACACCGTGGGGGTGACCACCAGCGTGCCGACGTCGTCGAACGAACGACGCAGCTCGACCAGGCCGAACGGGTCGGTGACGCGGATCGCGAGCGGCCCGACCGGGTAGCGGCCGCGCATGGACGGCTGGATGGCGTAGGTGACCTCGCGCCGGAACCGGGACCAGACGTGGTCGAGGACGAAACGGGGGCGGCTGCCCAGCGTGTACGGAAGCGTGTCCTCGACCAGCACCACCCCGGTGGGGATGCGCGTGGCGTTGGACAGCTCCAGATGGACCGTCGCTCTGGAGCCGACCTGCACGCGCGACGGCTCGACGGTGCGGCTGGCGGCCAGCCGGACCCGGCTGCGTGCGGCGACCAGCAGGCTGGTGAGCGGCAGGATCAGCAGCAGGATGCCGACCCGGAGCAGATCACGCTGGCCGATGAGGACCGCCGACAGCGTGATGCCGCCGCCGAGGGAGACGAACGCCCAGCCACGCGTGGTGAGCCCCGAGAGGGATCGGCCCATCTGCTGTTACCGGCCCTCCGGCACAGGTACCTGACGGACGATGTCGGAGATGACCGCCGACGCCTCGCGGCGACCGATCTGCGCCTCCGCCGTCGGCAGCAGCCGGTGCGCGAGTACCGGTGCGGCGAGTGTCTGCAGGTCGTCGGGGAGGACGTAGTCGCGGCCGTCCAGCGCCGCCCACGCCTTGGCGGCGCGGACCAGGTGCAATGTGGCGCGTGGCGATGCGCCGAGCCGAAGCTCCGGGGAGGTGCGGGTAGCGCTGGTGATCGCGACGGCGTACTGCTTCACCGCGGACGACACGTAGACCGAGCGCACCAGCCCGATGAGCTTGCGCATGTGTGCCGCGTCGGTCACCGGCTCCAGGCTGTCCAGCCCGGTGTAGGAGCCGTGCGTGTCGATCATCTCGATCTCGTCCGAGACGGCGGGGTACCCCATGGAGAGGCGGACCATGAACCTGTCGCGCTGCGCCTCGGGCAGCGGGTAGGTCCCCTCCATCTCGATCGGGTTCTGGGTGGCGACCACCATGAACGGCGTGTCGAGCGGGTAGGTGGTGCCGTCGACGGTGACCTGGCGCTCTTCCATGCACTCGAGCAGGGCGGATTGCGTCTTGGGTGAGGCGCGGTTGATCTCGTCACCGACGACGACGTTGGCGAACACGCCGCCGGGCTTGAACTCGAACTCCCGGGTCTCCTGGTTGAACACCGACACCCCGGTGACGTCGCTGGGCATCAGGTCCGGCGTGAACTGGATGCGGCGGACCGAGCAGTCGATGGCGCGGGCGACCGACTTCGCCAGCATGGTCTTCCCGACACCGGGGACGTCCTCGATCAGCAGGTGGCCCTCGGCGAACAGCGTGGCCAGTGCCAGCTCTATGACGTCGGCCTTGCCCTCGATGACCCCGCCGATGGCGTTCTGCAACCGGTCCGCGGTGTCGGTGAGGTCGGCCAGGTCGAGCTCACCGGGACGATGGCCGTCCGGCTCGGCGGCACCGGCCGGTGGCGCGGGCGGCGGTCCGAGGTGGCTTTGGGTGACGGGATCTGGCACTGACGTCTCCTTCTCACCGGCGCCGCGAGCGGATGCAAGGCTTGCGCGCTCCACCGCGCCCCACTGTGGGGTGTTCTGTTCCACGAGTCTCGCAAATTGTGCGCCGATAAACGAGTCCGATGCTGCGCTCATCGTCGGCGGCGGCCTTACGGTTACCCACTTGCTCCCCTCGTGTACCACGGCCGGCTCCGCCGTATCGAGTTGCCGGCATCATCTGTCAGACGTACGGCAGGCGAAAAGAGTTGCATCCGGCGCATTCCGGATCGGCGCGCGGCGCCACCCGCCCGCGGGCTGAGCATGGCGTTCCTTGATGTGCGGTGTGGCGGCCTGCCGGCCGGTTGCACGTAGGCCGCCGAACGGCGGGAGTGAATCCGGGCCCCAAGCGGTCTGGACCAGTGCTCGCGACCTTCGGGCGGGCGTGCGGAACCGACTGCGGGCGGGGAACCGAACGACATAGTGGTTGTTCTGACGACCAGATTGTCGTTCCTTCGAGCGCGCGTTCCGCCCGATCGTGATCTTCCGGGCCGGGACTCGGCATCCGGTCACACGGCAGACCGCACGGTCGGTTCTGAGACCGCTCTTTCTCACACGGCAGACCGCACGGTCGGTTCTCAGCGTGTAACGAACGACAAAGCGGTCATCCCGGCGACCACAATGTCGTTCACCTCGCGTCCCCCACGATGCTCCACTCTCCTCACACGGCTCCGGTCGTGGTTCCCGCTCCCCGCCGTGGTCGGCGAGTTGTGGTGGGGTCGATGTGGGGTGGGGCGGTCAGTGGGGCGAATGGCCTCCTTGAGGCGGACGGGGCGGCCGGCGTGGGTCGATGTGGGGCGGGGCAGTCGACGCGGCGCGGGGCAGCGGAGGCGGGGCGGGGCAGCGGACGCGGGCGGAACGGTCGGTGTGGGGCGAGGTGGCGGGCGCGCGTCCGCCCCACCACTGCTCCACTCCTCACCCACTTTGCCCCACACCTCCCTGACCTCGGTGTTTGCCGACGCCGAAAGGTGAAGTGGGGGAGATCGTGGTGCTGACGGGGTCGTTTGTGGTTGCAAGTGGGGGAAAGTGGAGTAGAGTGGCGAGCAATGGAGCGAGAGTGGCCTAGCCGACGGGGAGGTGGGGCACATGTTCTTGGGCACCCACAACCCGCGCCTGGACGACAAGGGGCGGCTCTTCCTCCCGGCGAAGTTCCGAGAAGACCTGGCGGAGGGCGTAGTGATCACACGAGGGCAGGAGCGTTGCCTCTACGTGTGGCCGCGCGCCGAGTTCGTGCGGTTCACCGAGCAGCTCCGCGCGGCACCGTTCACCCACAAAGGCACTCGCGACTTCGCGCGGATGCTCGCCGCCGGCGCCAGCGACGAGGTGCCGGACAAGCAGGGGCGCATCACCATCCCGCCCGGCCTGCGGACGTACGCCGGCCTGGAGAAGGAGTGCACCGTCGTCGGCGCGATGACCCGCGTCGAGATCTGGTCCACCGAAGCCTGGGACACCTACCAGGCGGAGAAGGAACCCATGTTCGCCGACATCTCCGAGGAGGTACTGCCCGGCATCTTCTAACCGCCGACCAGCCGCGACCGAGTCCACGGCAATCCAGCCCACGCCGCCCCAGACCACGCTGTCTCGTGCAACGAGGTCTCCGGCCCGCTCACCACTGGCTGACGCACCTTCCCCGGCGCCAGGCAGTACCGACGAATCGACCAAGCACGAGCGGGCGGGGACCTGGTTGCACGAACCAGAAGGGACGCGACCAACAGATCGGCAGATGTCGGCGCAGCGACTCAACGGCGCGGCCGAAACGACAGGCGAGAACGGGGGTTCAGATGTCGGAGCGGGAAGCGCCGGGCGCGGAGCACGTGCCCGTGATGCTCGACCGGGTGGTCGAGCTCCTGGCGCCTGCTCTGCAGGAACCCGGCAGCATCGCCGTCGACGCGACACTCGGCCTGGGTGGGCACAGCGAAGCGTTGCTGCGCCGATGCCCGCAGTCGCACGTCATCGGTCTCGACCGGGACACTCAGGCGATCGAGGCGGCGACCCGTCGGCTCGACCCGTTCGGTGAGAGGTTCACCGCCGTCCACGCCGTCTACGACGAACTGGGCGCGGTGCTGGCCGATCGCGGCATCGACCAGGTGCAGGGCATCCTGTTCGACCTCGGCGTCTCGTCGTTGCAGCTCGACGAGTCCGACCGCGGCTTCTCCTACGCGCAGGACGCCTCACTGGACATGCGGATGGACCAGCAGTCGAGCGGTCCCACAGCAGCGGACGTGCTCAACACCTACCCGGCCGCGGATCTGACCCGGGTGCTGCGCGACTACGGCGAGGAGCGGTACGCCTCCCGCATCGCGTCCGCGATCGTCCGCGAGCGTGCCCGCGAACCGTTCAGAACCAGCGGACGCCTGGTCGAGCTGATCCGGGACTCGATCCCGGCCCCCGCACGGCGTACCGGAGGCAACCCGGCCAAGCGCACGTTCCAGGCGTTGCGGATCGAGGTGAACGGCGAGTTGGAGGCGCTGCGATCGGCATTGCCGGCCGCGATCGACGCGCTGGCGGTGGGCGGTCGCATCGTCTTCCTCGCCTACCACTCTCTTGAAGACCGGATGGTCAAACGCACCCTCGCTGCCGGAGCCGCGAGCACCGCGCCGCCGGGACTGCCGGTGGAGCTGCCCGAACACCGGCCGGTGCTGAAGCTGCTGACCAGAGGCGAGGCGCCGACGCCGGACGAGGTGGCGGCCAACCCGCGCGCAGGATCGGCACGGCTACGTGCGGCAGAGCGCGCGAGAAGCACGGAACCACGGTCGGCCGACACACGACGGCAGACCGAGTCGCCCCGGACGACGGAGAAGACACGGCCGTCCGGTGCATCGCCACCACCGGATGCACCGCGGGACGACAGAACACACGGGGAGGAATGACCATGAGCGCTGAGCGGGCACTGACCACGCCTGAAGCGGCCCGGCCAGGCACGCGCCGGACGCTACGCGTGCTGCCGGGCGTCGCGCGGACACCGCGGGCGCCATTTGTCGTTCTGATCCTGCTGGTGCTCGGCATCGGCCTGGTGGGGCTCCTGCTGCTGAACACGGCGCTGCAGCAAGGCTCGTTCGAGCTGGCCCGGCTGGAGGCGGAGACCACGGCCCTGCGGGACCGCGCGGAGATTCTGGCCAGCCAGGTCGCCGAGAAGGAGTCGCCGGCCGGACTCGCCGAGCGCGCCGAGGAACTGGGCATGGTACCGGCCGAAGATCTGGAGATCCTGGAGATCACCACGCCCCCGCCGGCCAACGGCGGTGACGAGTGAGAGAGCCGGACCCGCGCCGCTCCGGGCGTCGAGGGACCGGTGACCCGGGTGGCGGCGGCCGTTCTGGCCGTACCGCCGCGGGACAGCGGAGCGGTGGAAAGAACAACGGGCGCGGTGCCGACGCATCGGGGGGCAGGCGTTCGGCCGGTCCGGCGGCCGGCCAGGGTCGCAACGGCGGAAACGGCGGGAAGTCCGCGAACGGCGGGAGAGCCGCGAACGGCGGGAAGTCCGCGAACGGCGGGAGAGCCGCGAACGGCGGGAAGTCCGCGAACCGCGGGAAAACCACGAACGCCGCGAACGCGGGGAAGACCGGACGCGGATCGGCCTCCGGCAGCACAGGCGGCCGCGGCCGTGGCGGCGTGGCGCGCAACGCCGGCACGTCGGCCACACCGCAGCCGAAGCAACGGCCCGGATCGGATGCCGGCAAGTCGTCGTCGATCAAGCGCGCGGTCCGCACGACCCGTCCCACCTCCGCACGCACCCGCGCGTCGGCGACGCGCCAGCCGTCTGAGCGTGCGTCCGGCACGCCGGCACGTCCGCGCAAGCCGGCGAGCGCGCGCCTGACCAAGCCCGCAGCCGCCAGGCCCAAGCAGGCCCGGCCGGAACAGGCCAAGCCGAAAACGGCCAGGCAACGCCACAAGACGCCGCGGCTGTTCCGGATGGCCGATTCGCGCAAGCGGCTCAGAGTGCTGCTCGCCGGCCTGTGCGTGCTGATGTCGCTGTTCGCCGGCCGGCTGGTCCAGCTGCAAGGGCTGGACGCATCCACGTACATGCTGACGGCCAGCCAGATCGGCCGGAAGATGGTGCCGCTGCCGGCGGAACGCGGTGACATCGTCGACCGCAACGGTGAGCCGCTGGCGCGAGCCGTCGAGGCCTACAACGTCTTCGTCGATCAGACCCAGGTGACGAACCCGGCCGCGTACGCGCTCCAGCTGGAGACGGTGCTGGATCAGGACGCGGAAGCGTTGCAGGAACGGCTCACCGGCGAGGATCGGTTCGTCTACGTCGCCAAGGACGTCGGAGGGTCGACCTGGCGCGAGATCCAGGACATGGGCCTGTCCGGCCTCGACGCCGAGAACGCCGACGCGCGTGCCTACCCGGCGGGCCCGGTGGCGGGGAACGTGGTCGGCTTCCTCAGCTCCGACGGGACCCCGTTGGGTGGCCTGGAGCTCTCCCAGGAGAACACGCTGGCCGGGCAGGACGGCCGGATCGCGTACCGGGAGAGTCCCAGCGGCGAGCGCATCCCGACCGACGCGATGGCGCGCGAGGAGCCCGTGCCGGGCGAGAGCCTGGAGCTGACGATCGATCGGGACCTGCAGTGGTACGCGGAGGAGGTGCTGGCCGAGGCGGTGGACAACGCGAACGCCGACGGAGGCACGGCGGTGGTCCTGGAGCTCACCGGCGAGGCGAACGAGATCGCCGCGATCGCCAGCGCCCCATCGCTGGATCCGAACCACCCGGAGAAGACCGACGGGCCGGACCGCGGGAGCCGAGCCGTGGAGGAGGCCTACGAGCCGGGCTCGGTGTTCAAGCCGCTGACCATGGCCGCGATCCTCGAGGAGGGCGTGGCCGACGCGTCCACCACGCTGCCGGTCGCCGACAACATCCGGCGCAGCGGGCACACCATCCGGGACCACTACGGCCACCCGGAACAGGAGATGACGCTGGCCGGCATCCTCGCCAAGTCCAGCAACGTCGGCACGCTGCAGGTCGCGGAGGAGCTCGACGGCGAGACGTTCCGCGGGTACCTGGAGCGGTTCGGCATCGGCGAGGCCACCGGGATCGGCCTGCCGTCGGAGACGTCCGGGCGCCTGCCGTCGCTGGATGAATGGTCCCAGCTGACCCAGGACAACATCTCGTTCGGTCAAGGGGTCTCGGTGAACACCGTCCAGATGGCCTCGGCATACGCGACCATCGCCAACGGCGGTGTGCGGATCGATCCGACGCTCGTCTCGGCGACGGTCTCCGCCGACGGCGAACGGACGCCGACCGATCCGCGCGAACCCGACCGCGTGGTGAGCGAGGAGACGGCGGCCGAGGTGACCGCGATGATGGAAGCCGTCATGGGCGAGGGCGGAACCGGTCAGAAGGTCGCGCTGGACGGTTACCGCGTGGCCGGCAAGACCGGAACCGCGCAGCGTGTGGATCCGGAATGCGGCTGCTATTCGCAGTACAACGCGTCATTCATGGGATTCGCACCGGCGGACGATCCGCAGTACGTTGTCGCGGTGTCGCTGATGAACCCGCGCAACGGGAACTCGGGTAGTGGGCTGGCGGGTCCGGCGTTCGCGGATATCCTGCAGTTCGCCTTGGAGCGGGACGGCGTGGCGCCGTCGGAGGAGCCGGCGCCGGAGCTTCCGCTCTTCGCCGACGGCGTGGAGGAGTGAGAGGATCGTGTCTGGCATGGTCGGGGGGCGTTTGTGCGCGCGCGTGACGAGCCGACCCGGGGTGGGAATGCGACGGCACGAACCGACGGCGAGTAGATTTTGCTGCCGTGCCTGATTGGTCTGGTCCCCGTCCTCAGCAGCTCGCGCCGTTCAGATTGGCCGCGCTGCGCGATGTGCTGCCGCTTGGAGCCGTGCCGGAACAGGACGACATCACCGTCACCGGGGTCACCCATGACTCGCGCCAGGTGCGGGAGGGCGACCTTTACGTCGCGCTGCCTGGCGAGGTGACGCACGGCGCCCGGTTCCTGGACGACGCGGTACGTTCCGGGGCCGCGGCGGTGCTCACCGACGACGCCGGGGCCGGCCTGGCGGGCATGCGGCGGCAGACGAGCGGCGGCTGGCTCGGCCAGGTGCCGGTGATCGTGGTGGATCATCCGCGGCAGTGGCTGGGCGAGGTGTCCGCGGAGATCTACGGCCGGCCGTCCAAGGACCTGCTGATGCTGGGTGTGACCGGCACCAACGGGAAGACGACGACCGCCTACCTGCTGGCGGCCGGTCTGCGCCACGCCGGCATCCGGACCGGGTTGATCGGCACGGTGGAGACCCGGATCGGTGACGAGGTGGTGCGCAGCGTGCGGACCACCCCGGAGGCCACCGAGGTGCAGGCCCTCCTGGCCGTGATGCGGGAGCGCGGGATGCAGGCCTGCGTGATGGAGGTGTCCAGCCACGCGCTGGCATACGGGCGGGCGGACGCCATCCGGTTCGACGTCGCCGGGTTCACCAACCTCTCGCAGGACCATCTGGACTTCCACGCCGACCTGGAGGACTACTTCGCCACCAAGGCGCGGCTGTTCACGCCGCGGTACGCCAGACGGTCGGTGATCTGCGTCAACGACGAGTGGGGCCGACGCCTCGCCGCCCGTGTGGAGATCCCGCACGTGACCGTCGCAACGGTGACCGGCGCAGGCCCGGCCGATTGGGCGGCGGCGGCCGAGACCGAACAGTCCGCGGACGTGACCGGGACGAACCACTATGCACGCGCGGACGGCGCGCTCGCGGTGGGGGGCGATGACGCCGACGTCCCTGGCGACGACGGTGGCGTCACCCCGGTCGATGCGGGTAATACTCCAGGCAAGCCCGACGATGGACCGGGCGCGGCGCTGCGCCCGGAGACCGTCCTGGTCGCGGCGGATGGCCGGCGGATCCCGCTGCAGGTGCCGTTGCCGGGCGAATTCAACGTGGCGAACGCGGCGTTGGCGGTGACGATGCTCGCGGAGGCGGAGATCGATCCGCATATCGCGGCCGGCGGCGTGGCCCAGTGTTCTCAGGTGCCCGGCCGGATGGAACGCGTCTGGCCGCAGGCGGATTCGACGGACGCCCCCGCAGCCGCTGACGCCCCTACAGCCGCGGACGCCCCCACAGCCGCGGACGCCCCCATAGCTCTGGTCGATTACGCACATACGCCGGATGCCATCCAGAATGTCCTGCGGGCGTTGCGGCGCGACCGGCCGGCCTCGGGGCGGCTGATCGCCGTGATCGGTGCGGGCGGAGACCGTGATCGGGACAAGCGTCCGCTGATGGGCGCGGCGGCGGCCGCGGAGGCGGACGTGGTGGTGATCACGGACGACAACCCACGGTCGGAGGATCCGGCCGCGATCCGGGCCGCGG
The DNA here is from genome assembly GCF_010550675.1 of Phytoactinopolyspora halotolerans. Taxonomy (GTDB): domain Bacteria; phylum Actinomycetota; class Actinomycetes; order Jiangellales; family Jiangellaceae; genus Phytoactinopolyspora; species Phytoactinopolyspora halotolerans. The sequence goes on from NZ_JAAGOA010000019.1 coordinate 60,813, forward strand.
TGCTGGCAGGGACACAGAGCGTGCGCGACCAGGAACGTGCCGAGGTGATAGAGGTCGCTGGGCGGCGTGCGGCGATCACAGCGGCGCTGGAACAGGCGCGGGGAGGGACCGACACGGTGATCGTGCTCGGTAAGGGACACGAGCAAGGGCAGGAGATCGCAGGCACGGTGGAGCCATTCGACGATCGTGAGGTGCTCCGCGAGGAGCTGGACAACTGGGTGGAGGCGCGACGCGATGCCTAGGCGAAGCGGTCGTTGCCCGCGCTTTGCAATGCACACACCCACGCAACACAGCCACGTGCCGTTGCGTATAGGTGTGCATTGCAAAGCGGCTGCGGAGGATGTCCGATCAGGCGTGAGCGCGCGCCATGCTGCAGCGAGAGGTCTCATGGAGACGCGTAGCGAACTGGAGGCGATGTGATCCGGCTGACGTTGGCTGACGTGACGGCGGCCGTCGGCGGTCGGATCGAACCGGACGCCGCGTCGAGCGCCGACGCGGCAGCGTCGCAGGACGTGACCGCCTCCGTCGTCGTGGATTCGCGGGAGATCGAACCCGGGGGCCTCTTCGTCGCGCGGGTGGGCGAACATCAGGACGGACACGATTTCGTCGTCGCCGCCGCGGAAGCCGGGGCGGTCGCGGCGATCGTGGAACGGCCGGTGGACGGCGCGGCCGTGCCACAGATCGTGGTCGAGGACTCCGAACGTGCCATGGGCCTGCTCGCGCGCGCCGTCCTGGACCGGCTGCCGTCGCTGACCGTCGTCGGTGTGACCGGTTCGTCCGGCAAGACGACGACGAAAGACCTGCTCTCCCAGGTGCTGGCGCCGCTGGGCCCGGTGGTGGCGCCGCCCGGCTCCTACAACACCGAGGTCGGCGTGCCGCTGACCGCGCTGCGCGTGACCGAGGCTACCCGGACGCTCGTCGCCGAGATGGGGGCTCGCGGCGTCGGACACATCGAGTACCTGTGCGGCATCACCCCTCCGCAGATCGGCGTCGTGCTCAACGTCGGCTCCGCCCACGTCGGCGAGTTCGGCGGGCGGGACGCCATCGCACGCGCCAAGAGCGAGCTGGTGCGGGCGCTGGGTCCGGACGGCACCGCCGTGCTGAACGGCGACGATCCGATGGTGCGGCGGATGGCCGAGCAGACCGAGGCCGAGGTGCTGATGGTCGGGGAGTCGGTGCACGCGGACGTCCGCGCCGAGGATCTCCGCCTGGACGAGCGCGGATGCGCGTCGTTCACGCTGGTGACGCCGGCCGGGACGGCCCCGGTGCGGCTCGCCTTCGTCGGCGAGCATCAGGTGTCCAACGCGCTGTCCGTCGCCGGGGTCGCGCACACCCTGGGGATGTCGCCCGAGCAGATCGGCGCACAGCTCACCGAGGCGCGGCCGCTGTCGCGGTGGCGGATGGAGGTGACCGAGCGGCCGGACGGCGTCACCGTCGTCAACGACGCGTACAACGCCAATCCCGAATCGGTCCGGGCCGCGCTGAAGACGCTGGTCTCGATGGCCGGCGGCCGGCGGACCTGGGCCGTGCTCGGCGAGATGCTGGAACTGGGAGACGCCTCGGCCGCCGAACACGACGCTATCGGGCGGCTCGCGGTGCGGCTGAACATCAACCGGCTCGTCGTCGTCGGCGAGGGCGCCCGTCCGATGTACCAGGGCGCCAGCCTGGAGGGCTCCTGGGCCGGGGAGACGGTCTGGGTTCCGGACCGGGCCGCTGCCGAGGAGCTTCTCGCCAAGGAGCTCGGCACGGACGACGTCGTGCTGGTGAAATCGTCCCGCGACGCCGGGCTGCGGTACCTGGGGGACAGTCTGGTCGCCGCTGATGCGGGGGAGGACACCGAGTGATCTCGATCCTCACGGCCGGCTTCGCCGCCGTGGTCGTCTCGATCCTGGGCACGCCGCTCGCCATCCGCATCCTGGCCAAACGCGGCTACGGGCAGCTGATCCGCGACGACGGCCCGACGACGCACCACACCAAGCGAGGCACGCCCACGATGGGCGGTGCGGTGATCATCATCGCCGTGCTGATCGGGTACATCCTCGCGCATCTGGTGCGGCCGACGGCGCCGAGCGCGTCCGGGCTGCTGGTGCTGTTCCTGCTGGTGGGGCTCGGCCTGGTCGGCTTCCTCGACGACTACATCAAGATCTCCAAGCAGCGCAGCCTGGGGTTGCGCAGCGGCGCGAAGATGACCGGGCAGGTCTCCGTCGCCGTCGCGTTCGGCATCATGGCGATCAATTTCGAGAACGACCAGGGGTACACCCCGGCGTCCACGGCCATCTCGTTCCTGCGGGACAGTTCGTGGGAGCTGCCGGCGGCGGCGTTCGTCATCTGGGCGTTGCTGATGGTCTCCGGCTCGTCGAACGCGGTGAACCTGACCGACGGGCTGGACGGGCTGGCGACCGGCGCGTCGGTGATGGTGTTCGGCGCGTACACGCTGATCAGCGTCTGGCAGTTCAACCAGAGCTGTGCGGTGACGCCCGGGCCGGGCTGCTATGAGATCCGTGACCCGCACGACCTAGCGGTGATCTCGGCGGCACTGATGGGCGCGTGTTTCGGGTTCCTGTGGTGGAACGCGTCGCCGGCCAAGATCTTCATGGGCGACACCGGCTCGCTGGCGCTCGGCGGGGCGCTGGCCGGGCTGGCCATCACCAGCCGCACCGAGCTGCTGCTGGTGGTGCTCGGCGGGTTGTTCGCCGTCATCACGCTGTCGGTGATCCTGCAGGTGGGCTGGTTCAAGCTCTCCGGCGGCAAACGGCTGTTCCGGATGGCGCCGCTACAGCATCATTTCGAGCTCAAGGGCTGGGCCGAGGTGACGATCGTGATCCGGTTCTGGATCGTGGCCGGGATGTTCGTCATGGCGGGAGTGGGGCTGTTCTACGCGGAGTGGGTCGCCACCGTATGAGGGGGTCGGCGCGGGGATGATGAAGGTGGAAGGCGTCCTGAGGCTGGTGGGGACCAGCCGAGCGAGGGAGGGAGATCTCCCTCCTTGCCCAGCGCTCGGCTCGCACCGAGAGTCGCCGTCGATCTCGTACGTCGCGTACGCGAGCCTCGCGATGCCCACCACACCATGGATGGAGATCTCCCTCCCTCGCTCGGCTGGTCTCGGCTTGAGTACGGAGGCCTTCCGCCCCATGGTTGGTCGCGTCGACTCCGTGGAAAGGGGGCGACCGACATGGGCGTGAACAGCCGGGAATGGTTGGAGCACGCGGACCGGGAGAGCCCGTGGGGCGAACTGTCGGTCGTGGTCGCCGGGATCGGGGTGTCCGGGTTCGCGGCGGCGGATGCGTTGGTGCAGCTGGGTGCGCAGGTGACCGTCGTCGATGAGGCGGATGGGGAGACACCGCGGGAGAAGGGGACCATTCTCGAGATCCTCGGGGCTACCGTGCGGCTCGGGGCGGGGGCGACGGCCGAGCTACCGGACGGGGCTGACTTGGTGGTGGTGTCGCCGGGATGGCGGCCGACGGCGCCGCTGCTGGTGGCGGCGGAGCAGGCCGGCGTGCCGATCTGGGGCGAGGTGGAGCTGGCGTGGCGGCTGCGCGATCCGGCGACGCCGTGGCTGGCACTGACCGGCACCAACGGCAAGACGACGACGGTGAAGATGCTGGCCGAGATGTTGCGGGCATCCGGCCTGCGCGTCGGGGCGGCCGGCAATGTGGGCGACCCGATCGTGTCGGCGGTGATGGATCCCGGAGGGCACGACGTGCTGGCGGTGGAGCTGTCCAGCTTCCAGCTGCATTGGACGAACAGTCTGGCCGTGCGGTCGGCGGCCGTGCTGAACGTGGCGCCGGACCACCTGGACTGGCACGGCTCGCTCGCGGCGTACGCGGCCGACAAGGGCCGGATCTACCAGGGCGTGCAGACCGCGTGCGTGTACAACGTGGCGGATGCGGAGACCGAACGGCTGGTCCGGGAGGCGGACGTGGTCGAGGGCGCGCGGGCGATCGGGTTCACCCTGGGCATACCGGGCGTGGGCATGCTCGGCGTCGTCGATGATCTGCTGGTCGACCGGGCCTTCATCGCCGAGCGGCAGACATCCGCGGCGGAGCTCGCCTCGGTCGACGACGTGCGCCCGGCGGCGCCGCACAACGTCGCCAACGCGCTGGCCGCGGCGGCGCTGGCCAGGTCCATAGGCGTGCCGCCGGTGGCGGTCCGGGACGGGCTGCGCGCGTTCACGCCGGACGAGCACCGGATCTCCACCGTGGCGACCGTCGGCGGGGTGGACTTCGTCGACGACTCGAAGGCGACGAATCCGCACGCGGCAGCCGCGTCGCTGGCCGCCTACACGTCCGTGGTGTGGATCGCGGGCGGTCTGGCCAAGGGTGCGTCGTTCGACGAGCTCGTCGCTGGAGCGAAAGACCGGCTGCGCGGCGCGGTGCTGATCGGCGCGGATCGGAGCCTGATCAGCGAAGCTCTCGCGCGACACGCGCCGGATGTCCCGGTCATCGAGGTGGCGGACACGGACAATATGGCCATGGATCGTGCGGTGGCGGAAGCGGCCCGGCTGGCCCAGCCGGGAGACACGGTGCTGCTGGCGCCGGCCTGCGCGTCGATGGATATGTTCGCCAACTACGTCAGCCGCGGCGAGGCGTTCGCGGCTGCGGTGCGCCGCCATGACGGCCGTTGACGCATCGTCGGTCGGCAGGCGCGGCCCGGGCGGGGCGCGGGACGCGCTCGCGCGGTTTCTGCGCCGCCCACTCGCGTCGTACTACTTGGTCTTAGGCGCCGCGGGCCTGCTCCTGCTGCTCGGGCTGGTCATGGTCTTCTCGTCCACCACGTACATGTCCACCCAGCAGTTCGGGCACCCGGCACACTACTTCCTGCGCCAGCTGCTGTGGGTGACGGTGGCGCTGCCGATCGCGTGGGTGATCTCCCGGATGCCGTTGCGCGTGCTGCGGGCGCTGTCATTGCTGATGGTGATCGGCGCGACTGGGCTGCTGGCGCTGACGTTCGTACCCGGATTCGGCGTGGTGCGCGGCGGCAGCCGGAACTGGCTCGACTTCGGCGGTCCGTTCCTGCTGCAGCCGTCCGAGGCCGCGAAGCTGGCGTTGATCATCTGGGTGGCCCACGTCTTCGCCAACAAGGGCAAGCTGATCCGGCACTGGAAGCAACTGCTGATCCCGGTGGCGCCGGTGGCCGGCTTCGTCATCGCGCTGACCCTGGGGCAGAACGACATGGGCACCGCCGCGATCATGGTGCTCATCCTGCTCACCATGTTGTGGGTGATCGGGGTGCCGACCTGGCTGTTCGGCCTGATGATGGGTGTGGTCGGCGTCGTCGGCGTGTACTTCATCTTCACCGCGCCGCACCGCATCGAGCGGATGGGCAACTTCCTGGACCCGTTCGCGGACTACACCAACACCGGCTACCAGGCGGCCAACTCGATCTTCGCGTTCGCCAACGGCGGATGGTGGGGCACCGGGCTCGGAGCCAGCACGCAGAAGTGGGGCACACTCCCGGAACAGCACACCGACTTCATCTTCGCCATCCTCGGCGAGGAACTCGGGCTGCCGGGCACCCTGATGGTGATCGTGCTCTTTCTGGCTTTGGGCTATGCTGGCCTGCGCATCGCGATGCGGACCACGGACACGTTCGTCCGGTTGGCCGCGGCCGGTATCACCGGCTGGTTCATGGTGCAGACCGTAGTCAATCTCGGCATGGTGTTGGCGGTGTTCCCTGTGGTCGGTGTCCCGCTCCCGCTGGTCTCCTACGGTGGAGCGTCGATCGTGGTCACGGTGGCCGCGGTGGGCGTGCTGCTGTCGTTGGCCAAGCATGAGCCCGGAGCCAAGGAAGCGTTGGCGGCCCGGCGCGAGCAGCGGCTTGAACGCCGGGAGGGTAGGACCACGTGAGGGTAGTCCTCGCCGGTGGTGGCACCGCCGGGCACATCGAGCCCGCGCTGGCCACCGCGGACGCGCTGCTGCGCGCAGACCCGGAAACCGACGTCGTGTTGCTCGGCACGGAGCGGGGCCTGGAGACCCGGCTGGTGCCCGAGCGCGGCTACGAGCTGGCGCTGATCCCGCCGGTCCCGTTGCCGCGGAAGCTCACTCCGGAGCTGATCCGGCTGCCCGCCCGGGTGCGCGGCGCCGTCCGGCAGACGGCGGCCGTGCTGCGCGAGTGGCAGGCGGACGTCCTGGTCGGTTTCGGCGGATACGTGGCGCTGCCGGCGTATCTCGCGGCCCGGCGGCTGGGACTGCCGACCGTCGTGCATGAGGCGAACGCGAAGCCGGGGCTGGCCAACCGGATCGGGGCACGGTTCACCCAGCATGTGGCGCTGGCCAACACCGACGTGCCGCTGCCGCACGGACAGCACATCGGCATCCCGCTGCGCCGGTCGGTGGCGACGCTGGACCGGGCGGCGACCCGAGCCGAGGGCCGGGCGTTCTTCGGGCTGGACGACCAGGCGCCGACGCTGCTCGTGTTCGGCGGGAGCCAGGGGGCGCGGCGGCTCAACGGCGCCGTCACCGAGGCCATCGACGCGCTGACCGGCGCCGGGGCGCAGGTGCTGCACGCCGTCGGCGCCGGCAACATCGACTCCGCGGTGGCCCGCCCCGGCTACGTGCCGGTGCCGTACATCGACCGGATGGATCTGGCCTACGCGGCCGCCGACCTGGCGTTGTGCCGCTCCGGCGCGATCACGTGTGCCGAGGTCGCGGCGGTGGGGCTGCCCGCGGTGTACGTGCCGCTGCCGCACGGCAACGGCGAGCAGCGGCTCAACGCCGAACCCACGGTCTCCGCCGGCGGGGGGCTGCTGGTGGCGGACGCCGAGCTCACCGGAGACTGGCTCACCGCGAACGCGCTTCCGCTGCTGACGGACCGGGAGCGGCTGGCCGGCATGGGGGAGGCTGCGGCTAGGCTGGGCCGCCGTGATGCTGACGACCGCCTTGTGCAGATGGTCCACCGGGCCGTGGAGACTCAGGATGCCGGAGGCCGGTAAGTGATCGTTGCGCCACCAGAGAGCGCTGTTCCCGCCGAAAAGCTCGGTCCGGTCCATTTTGTGGGCATCGGGGGAGCGGGCATGAGCGGGATCGCCCGTATCCTGCTGGCCCGCGGCATCTCCGTGTCCGGGAGCGACGCCAAGGACTCCGGCGTGCTGACCGGCCTGCGGGCGCTGGGTGCCCGGGTATACGTGGGCCATGACGGTGCCAACGTCGGCGACGCGGACACCGTCGTCGTCTCGACCGCGATCCGGGAGACCAACCCCGAGGTGGTGGCGGCGCGTCAGCGCGGCCTGCGGGTGCTGCCGCGTGCGTCGGCGCTGGCGTCGGTGATGGTGGGACGGCGGGCCATCGCGGTCGCCGGCACCCACGGCAAGACCACGACGACGTCGATGATGACCGTGGCGTTGCAGCACTGCGGCGCCGACCCGTCGTTCGCGATCGGCGGAAACCTGAACGAGTCCGGGGCGAACGCGCACAACGGGAGCGGCGAGTTCTTCGTCGCCGAAGCCGACGAGAGCGACGCGTCGTTCCTGGCCTACGACCCGGAGGTGGCGATCGTCACCAACGTGGAGGCCGACCACCTGGACAACTACGGCACCGAAGAGGCATACGTCGCGGCGTTCGACGAGTTCATCAACCGGATCCACGGCTTTCTTGTGGTCTGTGCCGACGACCCGGGCGCGCGAGCCCTGGGGGAGCGGGCCGTCGCGCGCGGCGTCACGGTGCACACCTACGGCGAATCGCCAGACGCCATGGTGCGGCTGTCCGACTTCGACCTGTCCGATTACGGGGCGTCGTTCGAGCTGGTCGCGCGGGGACGCCGGCAGGGCCGGGTGGACCTGCGGGTTCCGGGCCGGCACAACGCGCTGAACGCGGCCGGCGCCTTCACGGCGGGCATCGGACTCGGGCTGCCCAGCGGTGAGCTGCGGGAGGGCTTGGCCGGGTTCACCGGGACGCGGCGGCGGTTCGAACTGAAGGGCATCGCGGGTGGCGTGCGCGTCTACGACTGCTACGCCCACCATCCGACGGAGGTCGCCGCGGACCTGGCGGCGGCGCGTTCCGTCGTCGGCGACGGCAGGGTGGTGGCGATCTTCCAGCCGCACCTGTTCAGCCGCACCCGGATCTTCGCCGAGGAGTTCGGCAAGGCGCTGGCCGGGGCGGACGAGGTACTGGTGATGGACGTGTACGCGGCGCGCGAAGACCCGGAGCCCGGAGTGACCGGCGCCCTGGTGGCGTCCGCGGTGGACCTGCCGCCCACCCAGGTAGCCTTCGAACAGTCCTGGTCCGCCGTGCCGGCGCTGGCGGCATCCTGGGTGCGGCCGGGCGACGTGTTGCTGACCATGGGCGCGGGCGACGTCACCATGGTCGGGCCCGAGGTGCTGGAGCTGCTGAGCGAGCGGCGCGCCGGAGAACGTGCGAGCGTGGAGCGGGTGTGAGCACCGCCACGCGGTCTGCGAGTGCTGAGCGCTTCGCGGCGCGTGCGCGTCGGCGGCGGCTGCGCGGGGTGCTGCGCAGCGTACTGATCCTGCTGGTGATCGGCGCGGTCGTGGCCGGTGTGTGGCTGGTTCGGTGGTCGTCGGTGCTGTCGGTGCAGAACGTGTCGGTGCAGGGCGTGCCGGACGACGTCGCTGTCGAGGTCGAGGAGACGGCTGAGGTGCCGGTGGGGGTGCCGTTGATCGACGTGGACACGGCTGCGGTCGCTGAACGGGTGCGGGCGTTGCCCGACGTCGGCGACGTGGAGGTCCGGCGATCGTGGCCGCAGACCCTGACCATCGACGTCGAACCGCGTGAGGCGCTTGCCGCGATCCGCGACGGTGGGACGTGGTGGAGCGTGGACGCCTCCGGCGTGCTCTTCGGGCGTGCGGACTCCCGCCCGGATGGTGTGCCGGAGCTGGACGCGCCGACCGAGGACGCGGCCACGCTGGCGCGGGAGACGGGCGTCGCCGTATTGACCCAGCTGCCGCGGTCCGTCGAGGAACTGGTCGACAGCGTCGAGGCGCGGTCGGCTGCCGACGTCCGGCTGCACCTGGCCGATGGCTCGACGGTGCGATGGGGGACTGCGGAGCGGCCCGAGGACAAGGCGCGCGTGCTGCTGGCGTTGATGCAGCAGCGGCAGGAGGACGACGAGTCCGAGCCGCCCGAGATGTACGACGTCGCGGCGCCCGACCACCCCGCCGTCGTCCCCTGACGCCCCGCCCACCCCGCCGTCGTCCCCTATGTCTACCGGCGGCCGCCTTCTCCGCCGTCGTCCCCTGACGGCCGACCACCTCGCCGTCGTCCCCTATGTCTACCGGCGGCCGCCTTCTCCTCCTCCGGCGTCCCTTTGGTCCATCGGCGAGCGCACTTGTGCGGTTCAGGTCGGTGCTCCGCACGCGCTCGGCCCACCAAGGTCTCACACGACCATACGCACGACCGGGTATGCGCCATTGCCCACGGCAGGGAAGACCGCGAGGCACGGCGGACGTGGTCAATCGTCCAGGCCGTCGGGGCCGTGTGAACAGCTGTGCGGATTTGGGCCGCAGCGTGCCATCGTGCACCGTGTCGTGTGCGTTCGGGCTGCTGACAGCGGTCAGAGTTACCACGACCGTGCGCACAGTTGTTCACACACGGCTGATAGCGGTCAGGCGTCACACGACGGCTCACACGACCCGGCATCGATCGGTCAAATATCACACGGCGAGGTACACAACCATGTCGTGCGACCCGTCGTGTGCATCTGCGCCGGTCGTCGCCCGACCGTGTGGTCTGTCGTGGGTAAAAGGGCGGGGCGGCGGCCGACTGTGTTGTCTGTCGTGGGAAGAGGGCTTGTGGATGGAGAGGCGACACGGGGAGGGTTATCCACAATCGGACGTTCGGGCTGGCGGATGAGGAGAGTTCGTGGCGAGATGGAGGCATGGTCTCGTCGTACAGCGCCCGTGAGGGCGGAGCGGATGCTGAGCCGAAAACGCCTGACGGTGTCGTGACCAAGCTCGCCGCCGCGCAGTATGGGAACGTCACCCGACTGCAGGCGCTCGAGTGCGGGCTCACCAGGCATCAGATCACGGCCCGGCTGGCCAGTGGGATATGGACTGTTGTGCACCCGAAGGTGTACCGGATCGGTGGCGCGCCGGAGACGCGTGCCGCAACGGCGGTGGCCGGGCGACTCTACGCGGGCGACGATGCCTGGTTCAGCCACGCGTCGGCCGCTCGGCTGCACGGCATCGACCCGCTCGTGCCGTCGGACCGGACGTGGCTCACCGTACCGGCACATATCCAGCGTCCTCGCCGGCCCGGTCTGGTAGTGATTCGCTCCCGGCGGATCACCGGATTCACCGATACCGTCCATGACCAGCCCGTCCTGAATGTGGCACGCACGATCGTCGACCTAGCGGGAATGCTGTCCGCGCCGCTCTTCATGCGTGTTCTGTATGACGTGTTCGGGCGCGGGTTGGTCGGTGTCGACGAGGTGCTCTCGGCGGCCGAGAACTTCGGCGGCAGAGCCGGCCTGGCCATGTTGCACCATGCGGTGGAAGAGTTCGATCCAGCCTTCGAATCCGGCCTCGAGCATGAGGCGGACGATCTCTTCCGTGGCGCCGGGTTCTCGTTCGAGCGACAGTTTGAAATCCGGGACGAGGGCATCCTGATCGCCCGGCTCGACTTCGCGGACGAGGAGAACAAGATCGGCATCGAGATCGACGGGGCCAGGTTTCATTCATCCCAGCAGGCGCGTTCGTACGACCGTCAGCGGGATCGGTCGCTAGCCCGTCGAGGATGGAGGATCGAGCGGTTCACCACCGACGACGTCCGCAGGCACCCGAAGACGACCGTGCGCCACATCCACGGGATATACGACGAGGTACTCCGCTCACGTACACCGGCAGCATGACATCGTTGGCGGACCTCGGATGGTGGAGGCCTGACTTTCCAACGGCTCGGCACTCGGGCATGCCGTTCCGGGTTTGGCATTCGGGGTCCGACCTTCCGGGCGGGACCTCTGCGAGGGCCATGGACTGCTCCGAGACGTCGCGCAGCTGGGGACTTGCGTTGGGGGACATGTCAACTAAGCTGTCGTAGAAGATAGTTGAACGTTCAAGTACGGAGTGATTCTGTGTTCCGCTCGCCTATTGTCCGAGATGTCGCACTGCTGCTCGCCCGCGTGGGGGTGGGCGCCGTGTTCGTCGCGCACGGGTGGCAGAAGCTCTCCGACGTCGGCGTCGACAACGTCGCCGCCGGATTCGAGCAGATGGACGTCCCGCTCGCGACCGCGTCGGCGTGGTTCGCGGCGCTGGTCGAGCTGGTCGGGGGAGCGGCGCTCATGCTCGGACTGGTGACGCCGCTGGCCGGGCTGTTGCTGGTGGTCGACATGGTCGGGGCCTACATCTTCGCGCATGCGGGCAACGGCATGTTCATCGATCAGGGCGGGGCGGAGCTGGTGCTGGCGCTCGGGGCCGCGAGCCTGATCTTCGCCGGACTCGGTGGTGGCCGGCTCAGTCTCGATCACGTCATCGCGCCACGGCTCGGACTCACGAAGCGAGCCACGGCGGGCGCGTCATCCCGGTAGGCCGGTGAGGCGGACCGGCGCCGCCGGAGTGTCGGTCCGCCAGGGCTGCCCGGGTGCGGGCGGTAGGTCCAGCGGCGGCTGCCGATCGGCTGCGTGCGTGGGCTCGCGAGGGGCGGCGAGGGGCCGACCGACGGGCGCCACGTGGCGTGGCTCGGGTGATGCTGTGAGTTCCGTAAGATGTCGATCATGGACTTCTTCGGCGTGTCGGTGCGCCGTGCGGCGTTGGTCCGCTTAGCGTCGTTTAAAGCGCTCAGGTTGACATAACTATAAACCTCAACTTGAGGGTGAGGGTTTAGAACGGGACTCGATTGAGAGGCGACTGGACGTGACTGCTCCGCAGAACTATCTCGCGGTGATCAAGGTCGTCGGTATTGGTGGCGGCGGTGTCAACGCGGTCAACCGCATGATTGAGGTCGGCCTCAAGGGTGTCGAGTTCATCGCTATCAACACCGACGCTCAGGCCCTGCTGATGAGCGACGCCGACGTCAAGCTCGATGTCGGCCGGGAGTTGACCCGCGGCCTGGGCGCGGGCGCCAATCCCGATGTGGGAAGCAAGGCCGCCGAGGATCACGCCGAGGAGATCGAAGAGGTCCTCAAGGGCGCCGATATGGTGTTCGTCACTGCCGGCGAGGGGGGTGGAACCGGTACCGGCGGCGCGCCCGTCGTCGCCCGGATCGCACGGTCGCTCGGTGCGCTGACCATAGGAGTCGTGACCCGGCCGTTCATGTTCGAGGGCCGGCGCAGGGCGCTGCAGGCCGAGGCGGGCATCGAAGCCCTGCGTGAAGAAGTCGACACCCTCATCGTGATCCCGAACGACCGCCTGCTGTCCATCAGTGACCGCCAGGTCAGCGTGCTGGACGCGTTCAAGAGCGCCGATCAGGTGCTGCTCTCCGGTGTGCAGGGCATCACGGACCTGATCACCACGCCGGGGCTGATCAACCTGGACTTCGCCGACGTGAAGTCGGTGATGAGCAACGCGGGATCCGCCCTGATGGGCATCGGGTCCGCGCGCGGTGAGGACCGTGCGGTCGCCGCCGCCGAGATGGCGATCTCGTCGCCACTGCTCGAGGCGTCGATAGACGGCGCGCATGGCGTGTTGCTCTCCGTCTCCGGAGGTTCCGACCTCGGGCTGTTCGAGATCAACGAAGCGGCGAACCTGGTGTCGCAGGCGGCCCATGACGAGGCGAACATCATCTTCGGCGCGGTGATCGACGACGCGCTCGGCGACGAGGTCAGGGTGACCGTGATCGCCGCCGGCTTCGAAGGCGGGTTCCCGCCCCGGCGTGAACTCGGCACGGTCCGCCGGGCGGACGGGCAGGGCGACGGCTCGGGTGGCGCGTCGCACGCGCCGCCGCCCCCGGAGGAGGAGCAGGCAGGCCGTGAGGCCCGAACAGACCGGGCGGCTCCGGCCTCGTCCGGTACCGATCACTCCTCGGGAAGCGCCGGCGTCGGCAGCGCCTCGTCGGCTTCGCCGGGCGCCGGTGCGGACCGGGAGAACAACCGGCCTCGCGCTACCGAGCAGCCGGAGCCATCGCGGCAGCGTGAGCAGCGCCGGATCGTGCCGCCCGACGACGATCTGGACGTGCCCGACTTCCTCAAGTGAGCGTGCCGAACCCTCCCTGCTGAGCCGGGCCGAGGGCGTCGTCGTTCTGTGGATCCCGGGATCGTGCTGAGCGGTGGAACCCCGGTCGGCCGAGCCGTGCCGGAGTTCGACGCCATCCTGGCGGGTCCCCCGATCGTGCCGATGGCCGGCCGGGGAGAGGATAGGGCTGTGCTTGCTCACTTGAGTTCTCATGGCCGCGCCTCGTTCGCCTTCACCGACCGCGCCGGTGGGGTGAGCCGGCCGCCGTTCGACGAGCTCAATCTGGCCCGGCACGTCGGAGACGATGCGCACGCGGTGGAATCCAACCGGTCGCGGCTGGCCGAGAGCATCGGGCTGCCCGCTGACCGTGTCGTGTACATGAACCAGGTGCACGGCGCCGACGTAGCGGTTGTGGACGGTGCGCGGCCATGGCGCCCGGAGGAGGCTCCGCCGGTGGACGCGATGGTCACCACACAGCCCGGAGTGGCGCTGGCGGTGATGGTGGCCGACTGTGTCCCGGTGCTGCTCGCCGACGCTGAGCGGGGCGTCGTCGGCGTCGCGCATGCCGGTAGGCCGGGCCTGGCGGCGGGCGTGGTGCCCGCCGTCGTCGCGGCGATGCGGGAGTTGGGCGCGGACAGGCTCGATGCGCTGATCGGCCCTTCTGTGTGCGGTGCCTGTTACGAGGTGCCGGAGACGATGCGAGACGAGGTCGCCGCCGCCGTTCCGGCCGCGTGGGCGACGACGCGCCAGGGCACCCCCGCCGTCGACGTCCCGGCGGGCGTGCTGGCCCAGCTGCGGGCGCTGGACGTGCGTGCCCAGCGGGTGTCGGTGCGTGATGCGGCCGCCGACCCGGGGGACGGCTGGCGGTGCACGCTGGAGGATCCGGCGTTCTTCTCCTACCGTCGAGACCGGACGACGGGCCGCTTCGCGGGCCTGGTGTGGACGCACGAGTGAGGGCGTTGAGTCACTGTGGCCCCAATTATCACACCAGCCACATTTGCACCAGATGGTGTCCCATATCTCTGGCGACACACCGTGCGTGTCGTGCCCGGTAATGCTCGTTCGAGGCGTTTGGCCAAGCTAGTGTCAGTGGTACGAAAGGTAGTGACCGGCCACCACTAGTGCGGAGGGTCTTGGAGCATGGCCAGCGCAATGCGCAAGGTTGCGGTCTACCTCGGCCTCGTGGAGGATCGGGACCGCTACGACGATGAGTATGACGACGAGTACGACGAACCGTACGAAGGTGACTACGAGGACGAACTCGTGGACGCGCACGAGCCACCGGAGCCGGAGCGGTTGCCGGAACGGCGTGAGCGTGACCGAGAACACCCCCGTGAGCACACGGCCACGGTGTCGTCGTTGGCCGACCGACGGCCGGCAGCGGGGCAACGCCGCGCGACCGCAACTCGGGAGGCGCGCATCACCACACTTCACCCGCGCACGTACAACGAGGCACGGGTGCTGGGTGAGCACTTCCGCGACGGCATACCTGTGATCATGAACCTGTCGGAGATGGACGACGTCGACGCCAAGCGACTGGTCGACTTCGCAGCCGGACTGATCTTCGGACTGCGAGGCAGCATCGACCGGATCACGGCCAAGGTCTTCCTGCTGACACCCGCGGACGTGCAGGTCACAGCCGAGGATAAGGCGCGCATCGCCGATGGCGCGTTCTTCAACCAGAGCTGAACTGTTTTGTTCATCACATCAGATATGAGTCCATCGCGATCAATGGATCGGTGCCCGTTGCGGCAGTCGACCCAGGTGTCAGGTAGGTTCGGTAGCTGTGTCGGTCATTACGCAGCCCCTGTTGATAGCCCTGTGGCTTTTCTTCATCGCCCTGCTTGTACGTCTGGTGGTCGACTGGATCCAGGTCTTCGCACGCGAATGGCAGCCCAAAGGGCCGCTGTTGGTCGTGTTGGAGGCCGTATACACCGTGACCGATCCGCCGCTGCGAGCGATCAGGCGGGTCATCCCGCCGCTCCGTATCGGGTCGATCGCGCTTGATTTAGCGTTCATCGTGCTGATCATTCTGGTTCGAATTGCCATCACGATTGTGGCATCACTGGGGTGACGCGGTACGGTGACTGTCGACGCTGCACACATTCGAGGTGACGCTATGCCACTGACGCCTGAGGCCGTCCAGAACAAGGAGTTCACGACCGTCCGCCTGCGCGAGGGTTACGACATGCAGGAGGTCGACGAGTTCCTGGACGAAGTTGAGGCCGAACTCGCGCGGTTACAGCGCGAGAACGATGAGCTTCGCGACAAGCTGGCTGCGGTGACTCGCGGGGCTGGGGCCGTGGGTACGGCCGAGCCAGCCCAGCCGCCGCGGCAGCCCGAAGCTCCCAAAGCACCACCCTCCTCCGCACCTACGCCGGCCCCTGCGGCCGCGCAGGGGCCGGGAGCGGCCGGTGGAGGTGGGCAGCCCAGTGATGCTGCCGCCAAGGTGCTCGCGCTGGCGCAGAAGACCGCGGACGAGTTGGTCGCCGACGCCAAGACCGAGGCCGACCGGCTGATGAGCGAGGCACGCAGCCGTTCCGAAAAGCTCGACGCCGAGACCAAGGCCAAGGCTGCGAAGCTGGAGCAGGATGCGCGCCAGCGCGCCGAGTCGATCGACCAGGAGATCCAGAAGCGCCGGGCGCAGGTGTTCGGCAAGCTGGAGACCGAGCGGGCCGACCTCGAGCGCCAGCTGGAAGGGTTGCGCGCGTTCGAGCGTGAGTACCGAAGCCGGCTCAAGTCGTACCTGGAAAGCGAGCTGCGCAAGCTCGAAATGGGTGCGTCGAGCGACACCGAGCGGGCCGAGGCCGAGATCGCCGCGCACATGCAGCAACAGCAGCAGACGCAGCAGCAGCCTCAGCACCAGCAGCCGCAACGTCCCGGGCCCTCGAACAACACGGGGCAGGGCCAGGGCGGTGGCCAGGGCCAAGGACAGGCCCAGGGTCAGCAGCAGGGCCCGAGTGGGAACGAGAACGCCTCCTCCACGGGCGGTTCGTTGCGCTCGGTCGCCAGCTTGCTCGACGACGACCAAGGCTGAGCTCAGGCCCTACGGGGTCAGGCGTGACAGACGCGGGTCGAACGGCGAAAGCCGCTCGGCCCGCGTTTGGCGCGCCGTGCCTCATGCGCCGGTGCCGGGTGCGCCGGTGCCGGATGCGCGGGGTGTCCGATGCGCCCGTGCGGGGTGCGTGTCTTCGCCTTCGTAGAAGCGAATGATGTAAGTGCAGGTGTAGTGGCACGGTTCATGCTTCGTGGCGGTATTCGGATTTCACCATGGATCAAATAGCGTTCACGGAGTGTGATGATGAAGAGGTTCAGTGCTGCAGCGGCTTCGCTGGTGGTGGCGGGAGCACTGGCGGCATGCGGCGGTTCCGGCGACGACGCGGAGGAGTCCGGGTCGTCGGCCGGGCCGGAGGCGGCGAGCACCGACAACGCCGGCCAGGACGGCTCTGATGCGCGAGCCGATGCGGACGCGGATGCGGACGCTGACGGCGCCGCCGCCGACGACGAGGCCGATGCCGACGCTGATACGGGCGACTCAGCGGAGCGGTCGGGCCACGGGCGTGTGCAGGAGGTGGTGGCCGAGCGACGGCCGCTCGCCTACGACGTTCCGGGACACTGGACCGTCGAATCGCCGGGCGTGATCACCGGCTTCGAGGAGGAGGATCCGGACGCTCCGTTCGGCTATCGCCCGACCGTGGGGATGAGCAGCGTCGCCTCCTACGGAGAGCGCGGCGGCGACTGCACACTCGCGCCCGCCAAGGCCGGTACCAACGGGATGGGCGAGGCCGGCTTCGACACCGAGGCCGCCGCGCAAGGAGTCGCCGTGATGTGGGCCGAGGCGGCGTACGGGGACGGCGACGACAAGCCGGAGTGTCAGCTCAGCGGCCCCGAGCCGTTCGAGGCCAACGGCCTGTCCGGGCACTACGTCGAGGCCGAGGTCACGCCCGTCCCGCACGAGTGCCACCCCGAGGATGCCCTGGTGCGCGTGGCCAGCTTCGACTCCCCGGACGGCGACGACGTGTACAACCTCATCATCTACGCCGACGCCTCCGGAGCGCTGGCCCCGGAGGCGTCGGATCTGGACCTATCTTCTCGTCGATACGTCCGTCGTAGCCACGAGCAGCCATGATCATGAACAGTTTCCGTTCACATAGCACGGAAACTGTTCATGATCATGAGAGTTATGAGACCTGGCGGAGGCGGAAGGTGAGGCCGAGGTCGGCGTCCGCGTGGTCCGGCTGGCCGGCCAGGCTCTCCAGGTCGCTGGAGACCCGCACGGCGAGGACCTCGTCGGCGAGCAGGGCCTCGTGTTCCCGCAGCGCCTCGGCGAGCTGCGTCGCCTCGGGCGTGGTCGACCAGGCGAGCTCGATGCGATCGGCGACGTCGAATCCGCTCGTCTTGCGGGCCTCCTGCACCAGCCTGATCGCCTCTCGCACCAGGCCGGCACGGACCAGCTCATCGGTGAGCGTCAGGTCCAGGGCGACGGTCTCGCCCTCGCGCGCCACCGCCCAGCCTTCCCGCGGTGTCTCGGTGATGACCACATCGTCCGGGGTGAGCTCGACGTCGCCCACCTCGGGCACGGCGACCGTCGCCGTCCCGGACGCCCGCAGCGACGCCGCCAGCGCCGCAGCGTCGGCGCCGGCGACCGCCTGAGCCACCTTCGGCGTGTCCTTGGCGAACCGCTTGCCCAGCGAGCGGAAGTTGGCCTTGGCGGTGACGTCGAGCAACGCCTCGGCGGCGGCGTCGGTCGCATCGCCCGCGCCGGCCGCTTCACCGGCCTCGGCCAGCGACAGCACCTGCTGTACGTTGAGCTCCTCGGCGATCTCGGCCCGCAGCTCGGACCGGAGGGACTCCCAGCCCCACGCGCCGACCAACGCCCGCGCCAGCGGCTGCCGGGTGCGCACCTTCGACTCCGCCCGCGCCGCGCGGCCCAGCTCCACCAGGCGCCGCGTCAGCGCCACCTCGTCGGCGAGCCGATCGTCGACGAGCGCGGCGTCGGCGGCGGGCCAGCTCGCCATGTGCACCGACTCGGGCGCGGAGGAGTCGACCGGCACCACCAGGTCCCGCCACACCCGTTCGGTGATGAACGGCACCATCGGCGCCAGCAGCCGGGTCAGCGTCTCGACGCACTCGTGCAGCGTCGCCAGCGCGGCCGGGTCGCCGTCCCAGAACCGTCGCCGGGAGCGTCGCACGTACCAGTTGGACAGGTCGTCGATGAACGTGTGCAGCAGCGTGCCGGCGCGCTGGGTGTCGAAGTTCTCCAGCGCGGCGTCGACGTCCCCGACGAGCCGGTTCAGCTCGCTCAGCGCCCACCGGTCCAGTACGTGCCGCTCGGCCGGCGCCGGCGCCCCGGCGGCCGGCGTCCAGCCCGAGGTGCGGCCGTACAGGGACAGGAACGAGGCCGTGTTCCAGTACGTCAGCAGCACCTTGCGGATGATCTCGCCGAGCACGTTCGGCCCGATGCCGCGCGACTGCCATGGCGAACCGTTCGCCGCCATGAACCAGCGCACCGCGTCGGCGCCGTGCTCGTCCATCAGCGGGATCGGCTCCAGGATGTTGCCGAGGTGCTTGGACATCTTGCGACCGTCCTCGGCCAGGATGTGGCCGAGGCAGAGCACGTTCTCATACGACGAGCGGTCGAACACCGCGGTACCCACCGCCATCAGCGTGTAGAACCAGCCACGCGTCTGGTCGATCGCCTCGCAGATGAACTGCGCCGGGTACGCCTTGCCGAACGCCTCCTCGCTGCCGGGCGCGTACGGGTACCCCCACTGCGCGAACGGCATCGATCCGGAGTCGTACCAGGCGTCGATGACGTACGGCACTCGCCGGAAGGTGCCGGGAACGTCCGGCAGGGTGAACGTCACGTCGTCGACGAACGGCCGGTGCGGATCCAGCTCTGAGAGGTCCCGCCCGGCCAACTCGGACAGCTCCGCAAGCGAGCCCACGCAGACCAGCCGGGACGGGTCCTCGTCGTTGCGCCAGATCGGCAGCGGCGTACCCCAGAACCGGTTGCGGGAGAGCGACCAGTCGATGTTGCCGCGCAACCATTCGCCGTAGCGGCCCCACTTGATGGTCTCCGGGTACCAGTTGGTCTTCTCGTTCTCCCGCAGCAGCGCGTCGTTGAACTGGGTGGTGCGGATGTACCAGGACGGCTGGGCGTAGTACATCAGCGGCGTGTGGCAGCGCCAGCAGTGCGGGTACTCGTGCTCGTACTGCGTGTGCCGGTACATCCGGCCGCGCTCTTCCAGGTCGCGGCTGAGCTTGGCGTCGGCGTGCTTGAAGAACTCGCCGCCGACGAGCGGCAGATCGGCCCGGAACGTGCCGTCGGGCTCGATCGGGTTGACCACGGGCAGCCCGTACCGCTTGCAGACGCGCAGGTCGTCGGCGCCGAACGCGGGAGCCTGGTGGACCAGTCCGGTGCCGTCCTCGGTGGTGACGTAGTCGTCGACGACGACGATGTTCGGCGCGGTGCCGGCCGCGTCGTCCGGCGCCAGCTCGACCAGTTCGAAGGGACGCTGATAGCTCCAGTGTTCCATCTCGCTGCCCTGGAATCGCTGGGTGACCGTCCAGCCCTCGCCGAGCACCGTGGAGAACAACGGCTCGGCGACGACGAGCGTCTCCGACCCGTCGGTGGCGGCGACGTAGGTGACCTCGGGGTGCACGGCGACGGCGGTGTTGGACACCAGCGTCCACGGCGTCGTCGTCCAGATCAGCAGCGACGCGGGCGACTCGGCGTCGCTCAGCGGCCCGGAGGTGAGGGGAAGGCGGACGTACACCGACGGGTCCGCGACGGTCTCATATCCCTGGGCGAGTTCGTGCGAGGACAGCCCGGTGCCGCAGCGCGGGCAGTACGGGGCGACGCGATGGTCCTCCACCAGCAGCCCGGCGTCGAAGATCTGCTTCAGCGACCACCACACGCTCTGCACGTAGGACGGATCCATGGTCCAGTAGGCCTGGGACATGTCCACCCAGTAGCCCATCCGTTCGGTCATCTCCTCGAATGCGTCGACGTGACGCTGGACCGACGCGCGGCACCGGTCGTTGAACTCCGCGACGCCGTATGCCTCGATGTCGCCCTTCGACTTCAGCCCGAGTTCCTTCTCCACGGCGATCTCGACCGGCAGCCCGTGGCAGTCCCACCCGGCCTTGCGGGCGACGTGGTAGCCCTTCATGGTCCGGTAACGGGGGAAGACGTCCTTGAAGACGCGGGCCTCGATGTGGTGCGTGCCGGGGGTGCCGTTCGCCGTCGGCGGACCCTCGTAGAAGGTCCACGGCGGCTTGCCCTCGCTGGCCTTGACGACTCGGGCGAAGACGTCGTTATCTCGCCAGAAGGCGAGGACCTCGTGTTCCATGGCCGGCAGGTCGACCTGCGCCGGTACCGCTCGATATGTGTCGCTCATCGTCTGGTGCGTCCTCCGTCGTCGTTGTCGACAGAGGGACGAGGCACGACCCCGCGGTACCACCCTCCTTGGCCGCACCGACGGGCGCGACCCTCTTCATTGCGTGCGGCCGGTTCTACTGGGTGCCGTCAATGTGCGGCGACACCGTTCTTCCGGCGGCTCGGGGGTGATGTTCACGCCACGCTCGCACTACCGGGCTCGCACCATCCCCGGCTCGCTCCTAGCCGTCGACGCGGGCTACTGGTCCCCTTCAACGCCTGCTCGCAGCGACCAGTGTACTTCTGCGCGCACGGTGGATCACGCCCATTTCCCTCCGGCCGGCAGATCTCCTCCGCCGCCGGGCGCATGCTCGGTGCCGGGCTGGGTACTGCTGCCCCGAAACGCTCGGGGGCAGTCCCTGGCCACCGGTCGCCGTCTGGAGCCACAGCTTGAGGAACCCCGGCATCCGCGGCGGGTGTGAACCGGTGGACCGTTGCCTGCGGCCGGCCTGGTCAGCAGGTGTATGACCGCTGGTTGGCCATATGGTCAATACGGGTGCCACGGTGGCATTTCGGTGATGCGCAAGATCGTCCGAAACGGATACCGGGTTGCCCGGGTTTGCTGAGACGAGTGTCGCGCGACTTCGTCGACGTTCGAGCGCGCGGCACGTGGGAAGCTTGAGGTGTGCGCGTGACGGTACGAGTGAAACCGGGGTCGAAATCTCCACGAGTAGGGGGTCGTTACGGCGACGCTCTGGTGATCGCTGTGCGAGAACGAGCCGTCGACGGCAAAGCGACCCGGGCCGCCGTCGCCGCATTGGCCGATGCCCTCGGATGCACCCGACGTGATGTACGTCTCGTCGCTGGTGAGACCAGCCGGACGAAGATCATGGACGTGCCGGAGAGCGCCGCCGCCGCATTGGCTGGCTTGTTCGCCCGGGATGAGGCAAACTAGCTGGTTAAATGGTGTGATTCGGTGGCAGGCGGGACCATGAGACCAATTTCGTTCCGTCCATACTATTGATCGATCGGGCCGCCGGAGAAGCCTCGGAAGCGTTCCTTCCAGGCTGTGGAAACGCTGAGAAAGAAGGTCGCTCGTTGAACGTCGGCGTAGGAAGATCTATCCTCAGCTGACCCGGACGAATAAGAGTGGGCGGGCAACGCAGCAGAACAGGGGGTGCGGAGGTTATGACCGAACGCACAGACAGCACAGATGTGACGGCGAACATGCCGGACGAACAGGCAGCGGCACTTGTCGTGGGTGCTGACGAGGACCCCTGGACGACAGAGGAACTCGAGGAGGTCCGAGAGACTCTGCGCGGTGAGTCGATGAGACTGCGCGAGGAGATCGCGGACTCCGAGCACGAGATCGCGGACCTGCTGCGCCGGAGCACCACGGATGGCGGCGAGGACCAGGTGGACGCCGGTTCCAAGACGTTCGAGCGGGAGCATGAGCTGTCGCTCGCGGCGAGCCACCGGGAGATGCTCAACCAGACCGAGCGGGCGCTGTCGCGCATCAATGACGGCACGTACGGCGTGTGTGAGAGTTGCGGTAACCCCATCGGGAAGGCTCGGCTCCTGGCGTTCCCGCGTGCGACACTGTGTGTAGCATGCAAACAACGGCAGGAGCGTCGCTGAATCGCGACCACACGATCAGCGCGTCACGACGGCAGATGAGAACGGTGGGTGCCTGGCACCCACCGTTGTGTGATGCGCGGCGGACCACGAGACGGGAGAGACGGTGAGTGTGACCGTTGACCCGAGCGAGAGCAGCGGCACAGCGGACGGCGCGTTGAGCGCGACGCGAGCGGGCGGCGATGCGCGTCGCCGGACGACGCTGTTGCTCACGGTCGCCGCGGTGATCCTGACACTGGACCAGATCACCAAGGTCTGGGCGGTCGAGGCGCTGAAGGACGGCCGCGTCATCGAGGTGATCGGTGACATCCTCCAGTTCCGGTTGATCCGGAATCCGGGCGCCGCATTCAGCATGTTCACGGATATGACCGTGGTGCTGACGGTGATCGCGGCGGCGGTGGTCGCGGTGATCATCTGGGTCAGCCGGAAGGTGACCAGCGTGGCCTGGGCGGTCGCCCTGGGCGGTATGCTCGGTGGAGCTCTGGGAACGCTGAGCGACCGCGTGTTCCGCGAGCCGGGTCCGATGCGTGGCCATGTGGTCGATTTCATCGAGCTGCCGAACTGGCCGGTTTTCAACATCGCCGACTCGTCGATCACCTGCTCGGCGGTGCTGATCGCGCTGCTGAGCTTCCGTGGCGTGGCCGTGTCGTCGCACGGAGCGGCCGAGGGCGACGACGAGGGCGCGCCGGACGTCGTCGGCGGTCCGGAAACAGATGACGGCCCGGACGCGAGCGCGGACGACGGTCCGGAGGCGAACGCCGACGACGGATCGGACGCGAACGCCGACGACGGATCGAACACGAACGCCGACGACGGTCCGGACACCAGCGCTGAGGCCGGTCCGGACACCGACAACGAGACCGGGACAGGACAACGGTGAGCGACCGGCGCGTGCTGCCCGTGCCGGACGGACTGGAGGGGGAGCGGCTCGACGCGGCCATCGCCCGTCTGCTCGGCTTCTCTCGTAGCAAGGCCGCCGATCTCGTGGAGAGCGGTCTGGTCCTGGTCGACGGCGTCGCGGAACCCAAATCGGCGCGGGTGCGTGCGGGAGGCTGGCTCGAGATCGAGATGCCGGCACCGGCGGCACCGGTCGAGGTGGTCCCTGAAGAGGTGGCGGGGATGCGGGTCGTCCACGACGATGACGACGTCGTGGTGGTGGACAAGCCCGTGGGCGTGGCGGCACACCCGAGCCCGGGATGGACCGGGCCGACCGTCGTCGGCGGACTCGCGGGCGCCGGGTTCCGGGTCTCCACCAGCGGCGCGGCCGAGCGGCAGGGCGTCGTCCACCGGCTCGATGTCGGCACCAGCGGGCTGATGGTGGTGGCCAAGTCCGAGCCCGCGTACACCTCGCTGAAGCGGCAGTTCCGCGAGCGTACGGTCGACAAGGTGTACCACGCGCTGGTGCAAGGACATCCAGACCCGTCGCGCGGCACCGTGGACGCGCCGATCGGCCGGCATCCGCACCACGATTACAAGTGGGCGGTGACCGCCGACGGCAAGCCGAGTGTCACGCACTACGAGACGCTGGAGGCGTTTCCCGCGGCCAGCCTGCTGGAGATCCATCTGGAGACCGGGCGCACGCACCAGATCCGGGTGCACATGAGTGCGCTGCGCCATCCGTGCGTCGGCGACTTGACCTACGGCGCGGACCCGACGCTGGCGACGCGGCTCGGCCTGACGCGGCAGTGGCTGCACGCGACGCGCCTCGGGTTCGAGCATCCCGGCACCGGGGAGTGGGTCGAGTTCGAGACACCGTATCCGGAAGACCTGCAGTCCGCGCTGGACCACCTCGCCTCCTGAAGCTCACCCACCCCCCGGCCCTAAATGATCATGTGAAGTGGGTTTTCTCCAGCACTACCATGCCTGCAGACCTGTTGGTGCACGAGAAAACCCACTTCACATGATCATTTAGGCCGTGCGAGATGGTGGGGTTCATGTGCTTTCGACGTCGTATGGGCGGTAGACGATGAGAGGTCCCACGAGCTTCCGGAACTCGCAGCGGTCGTATGAGCCGACGGTTTCGCCGTCGCAGGCGATCTCGAACGATCCGGATTCCGCGATCACGGTGAGCGACGTCGCCGTCGTCGCCCGGTGCACGCGGCTGTGCGGTGCGGTCCCGGCGAGGATGGCCGCGGTGGCCCGGGTCCGGGAGAACGGGCCGACCTTGAGGTACTGGACGTCCAGCTCGCCGTCGTCGAGCCGCGGTCGCCAAGCCGGGAAGGTGCCGCGCGGCAGGTAGCGGCCGTTGCCGACGAAGAGCATCCAGACCTCGGTGGGGACGCCGTTCAAGTGCAGCCGTACCGGCCGGTGGCTGCGCAGGACCTGTCCGGTGGCGATGGCCATCGCCAGCCATTTGCCGAACCGACCCTCCAACTGCTGGCGCCGCTGCACCATCTCGGGGTAGCCGCCGATGCTCGCGGTGTTGAGGAACGTCACGCCGTTGGCCCGGGCGACGTCGACGGCGACGGCCTCGCCGGACTCCACGGCCCGGCGAGCATCGTCCAGCGTGTCGATCCCGACGTCTCGCGCGAAGTGGTTGAGCGTTCCGGTGGGGAACACGGCTAGCGGGAGACCTCGGTCGCGGGCGAAAGCGGCGACGGAGGCCACCGTCCCGTCCCCGCCGGCTGCGCCGACGGCCCTGGTGTCGGTCCGGGCGACCGTACTCGACAGTTGCTCGGTGAGATCCGAATCGGGATCGAGTTCGACGATGGTGGCGGCCGGTAGGAGTCTTCGAACCTGGCCCACGGGGTCTGAGTTCATGCCGGACGCCGGGTTGACCGCGATCACCAATCCGTGGCCCTCGGGCAGCGCGGGAGCGTCGACGCGGTGCCGGATCCGGGCGGGCGCCTGCGGGCGGACCGGCCACCACCGCTGGCTGGCGACCGCGATGCCGGCGCCGAGCGCGGCGCCGGCGAGGACGTCGCTCGGGTGGTGCACTCCGACGTGGACACGCGAGTAGGCGACCGCGGCGGCGAGCGGACCGATGACGATGGCGAGCCGTGGCCGCTCCAGAGCGACGCCGGTGGCGAACGCCGCCGCCGATGCGGCGTGCCCGCTCGGGAAGGAAGCCGTCCATGGCTGGTGGGTCAGCTGCCGGACGACGGCGGTGCGTTCGAGCACCGGTCGCTCGCGCTGGAACAGCGGCTTGAGTGCGACGTTGACGGCGGCGCTGCTGACCGCGAGGGCGCCCAATCCGCGGAAGACGGCGCGCCGCGTCGGCTTGGACATGAACGCGCCTGCGGCGGCGATCCCCAGCCAGAGCCGCCCTTTGTTGGCCGACTGGCTCAGCCGCCGCAACCCCGAGTCGATATCCACCGCCACCACGCTAACCGCCTGCCCTAAATGATCATGTGAAGTGGGTTTCTCGTGCACCCCCATGTCTGCAGGCATGGTACGGCACGAGAAGACCCACTTCACATGATCATTTAGGACCGGAAGATGGGTGGGGGGAGATGGATCGGGGGTCGCTCGGCGGGGCGCCGACATGTTGTCAGGGGCGGCACATAGAGTGAGGTCTGTTCCCTCATCGGGCCGGGCTGACGTGGTCGTTCTGGTTGCGCTGGGGGACCGGGTGAGTTCACCTGCGACGCTGCTCTAGGAGGTCTGGTTTAGTCGTGTCGAGTGCTGGATCCGACGGGAGCTTCGTCCACCTTCACGTGCACACCGAGTACTCGATGCTCGACGGCGCCGCGCGCCTGGACGATCTGTTCAGCGAGGCCGCCCAGCAGGGTATGCCTGCCGTCGCCACCACCGACCACGGCAACGTGTTCGGCGCCTACGAGTTCTACAGCAAGGCGAAGAAGCACGGCGTCAAGCCCATCGTCGGCATGGAGGGCTACCTGACGCCGAAGACCAGCCGGTTCGACAAGACACGTGTGCGGTGGGGCGACGGCGGCGGCGACGACGTCTCCGGTAGTGGTGCGTACACGCACATGACGCTGCTCGCGGAGAACAACACCGGGATGCACAATCTGTTCCGGCTCGCGTCGCTGGCATCCATCGAAGGCTTCTACTTCAAGCCCCGGATGGACCGGGAGCTGCTGGAGCGTTACGCCACCGGACTGATCGCCACCACGGGCTGTCCCAGCGGTGAGGTGCAGACGCTGCTGCGGCTCGGCAAGTACGACGACGCTCGGGCGTCCGCGGCGGAGTTCCGCGACATCTTCGGCAAGGAGAACTTCTACGTCGAGCTCATGGACCAT
Source organism: Phytoactinopolyspora halotolerans (assembly GCF_010550675.1). Classification (GTDB taxonomy): domain Bacteria; phylum Actinomycetota; class Actinomycetes; order Jiangellales; family Jiangellaceae; genus Phytoactinopolyspora; species Phytoactinopolyspora halotolerans. The sequence goes on from NZ_JAAGOA010000019.1 coordinate 87,088, forward strand.
GGGCTGTCCATCGAGAACCGGGTCCGCGAGGATCTGCTCCGTCTGGCCAAGGATCTCTCCCTGCCGCTGCTGGCTACCAACGACCTGCACTACACGCACAAGGCAGACAGCAAGGCGCACGAGGTGCTGCTGTGCGTGCAGTCCGGCTCGACGCTGGCCGATCCGAAGCGGTTCAAGTTCGACGCCGACCAGTTCTATCTCAAGACCCCGCAGGAGATGCGGGAGCTGTGGTCCGAGCTGCCGGACGCCTGCGACAACACCCTCGAGATCGCCGAGCGCTGCGAGATCAGCTTCGTCGAGCAGGCCGGCCGGTTCATGCCGCATTTCCCGGTGCCCGAGGGCGAGGACGAGACCTCCTGGTTCGTCAAGGAGGTGGAGCGCGGCCTGCATCGTCGCTACCCGGAAGGTATTCCGGACGACGTGCGCAAGCAGGCCGAGTACGAGACCGAGGTGGTGACCGGCAAGGGATACGCCGGCTACTACCTGATCGTCGCCGACTTCATCAACTGGTCGAAGCGCAACGGGGTCCGGGTGGGGCCGGGCCGTGGATCAGGCGCCGGCTCGATGACCGCGTACGCGATGGGCATCACCGACCTCGATCCGCTCAAGCACGGGCTGTTCTTCGAGCGGTTCCTCAACCCAGAACGCGCCTCCATGCCCGACTTCGACGTCGACTTCGACGAGCGTGGCCGCGGCGACACCATCCGCTACGTCACCGAGAAGTACGGCAGCGAGTACGTGGCGCAGATCGTCACCTACGGCACCATCAAGGCCAAGCAGGCGGTCAAGGACGCCTCCCGGGTGCTGGGGTTCCCGTTCTCGATGGGGGAGCGGATCACCAAGGCGATGCCGCCGGCGGTCATGGGCAAGGACATCCCGCTGTCCGGGATCTTCGACCCGGAGCATCCGCGTTACAACGAGGCCGGCGAGTTCCGCCAGCTCTACGAGTCCGACGCCGACGTCCGCAACGTCGTGGACACGGCGAAGGGCCTGGAGAACCTGAAGCGCCAGTGGGGCGTGCACGCCGCCGGGGTGATCATGTCCTCGGAGCGGCTGCTGGACACCATCCCCATCATGAAGCGCGAGCAGGACGGCGCGATCATCACGCAGTTCGACTACCCGACCTGCGAGACGCTCGGCCTGGTCAAGATGGACTTCCTGGGGCTGCGGAACCTCACCATCCTCGACGATGCGCTGAAGAACATCGTGCGCAACGGCAAGGACCCGATCGACCTCGACGAGCTGGAGCTCGACGACCCGGCAGCCTACGAGCTGCTGGCGCGCGGTGACACGTTGGGTGTGTTCCAGCTCGACGGCGGCCCGATGCGGGCGCTGCTGCGGATGATGCGGCCCGACACCTTCGAGGACATCTCCGCCGTCATCGCCCTGTACCGGCCGGGGCCGATGGGTGCGAACTCACATATCAACTATGCGCTGCGCAAGACCGGCCAGCAGGAGATCACCCCGATCCATCCGGAGCTGGCCGAGCCGCTCGAAGACATCCTGGGCACGACCTACGGCCTGATCGTCTATCAGGAGCAGGTCATGGCGATCGCGCAGAAGCTGGCCGGGTACACGCTCGGTAAAGCGGATCTGCTCCGGCGCGCCATGGGCAAGAAGAAGCGCGAGGTCCTCGACGCCGAGTTCGTCGGCTTCTCCGAGGGGATGAAGGCGAACGGGTTCTCCGAGGCGGCCATCAAGACGCTGTGGGACATCCTGGTCCCGTTCTCCGACTACGCGTTCAACAAGGCGCACAGTGCCGCGTACGGCGTCATCGCGTACTGGACGGCCTTCCTCAAGGCGAACTATCCGGCCGAGTACATGGCCGCGCTGCTGACGTCGGTCCGCGGTGACAAGGACAAGACCGCGCTGTACCTGTCCGAATGCCGGCGGATGGGGATCAAGGTGTTCCCGCCGGATGTGAACGAGTCCGAGGGTGACTTCACCCCGGTCGGCACCGATATCAGGTTCGGCCTGGCCGCCATCCGCAACGTCGGCGGCAACGTCGTCGACGGGATCGTGTCCGCCCGCAAGAGCGAGGGCCGGTACGAGAGCTTCGCCGACTTCATGAACAAGGTTCCGGTCCCCGTGTGCAACAAGCGGGTGGTGGAATCCCTGGTCAAGGCCGGCGCGTTCGACTCCATGGGATACGCACGACGGGCGCTCGCGGCCATCGTCGACGACACCGTCGACGCGGTCATCACCGTCAAACGCAACGAGGCGATCGGTCAGTTCGACCTGTTCGGCGGCGCCGGCAGCGAGGAGAGCGCGGGCCTGGAGATCAGCGTGCCCGAGCTGGCCGAGTGGGACAAGAAGATCAAGCTCGGCTATGAGCGCGAGATGCTCGGCCTGTATGTCTCCGACCACCCGCTGCTGGGGCTGGAGCACGTCCTGACCGCCTCGGTGGACCGGCCGATCTCGGCGTTGACCGACGAGAACGAGGTGCCGAGCGGGACCAGCCTCACCATCGGCGGGTTGATCACGGGGATCCAGCGCAAGGTCACCAAGCGCGGCGATACCTGGGCGATCGCCACCGTCGAGGATCTGGAAGGCGCCATCGAGTGCCTGTTCTTCCCGGCCACCTACCAGCTGTACGCGACACAGCTGGTGGAGGACGAGATCGTGCTGGTGAAGGGGAGACTCGACTGGCGGGACGAGTCGCCGCAGTTCATGGCCAGCGAGCTGACCATGCCGGACATCTCCGAAGCGCCCACCGGCCCGCTCGTGGTCACGATGCCGGTCGCCCGGTGCACGCCGCCGGTCGTGGAGCGGCTGAAGGACGTGCTGGTGACCCATCCCGGTGCGACCGAGGTGCACCTGAAGCTCACAGGCTCGGAGAAGGTCACGGTCATGCGGCTCGCCGACGGGCTGCGCGTGACGCCGTCGTCGGCCCTGATGGGAGACCTCAAGGCGCTGCTCGGCCCGACGTGTGTGGTCTGATAGTGCAGATGAGCGAAGAGGAACTAACCATCGATCCGTGGCCGGCGTCGTGAGCGGGGATCCATCCTGGTCCGGTGCTCCGGCCGATGCACACGCCGAGCTGACGGCCGCTCCGTCCGCTACGGCCAGGACGCGCGGCCGTCGCCCGGCGCCGAGCCCGGCGCGGGTGAGCATCGAGATCGGCGTCACCTGCCTTGTCCTCGGCGTGACCATGGGCGCCGTGTGGTATCTGCTCGCGCCGGATCTGATCGGGCAGGTGGTGGAGGGCGGAAACGTCGTGGCCCCGATCGAGCAGGCGCGTCAGCTGTTCGATCAGATTGCGATCTTCTTCGGCCTGGGCGTCCTGATCGGCCTAGTCCTGGGCTCGTTCTTCGGTGTGCGGCACCGGCGGCGGCCGGTGACCGTGCTGGTGGCGTTGGCCGTGGGCGGACTGGGCGGATCCCTGCTGGCGTTGGCGGCCGGGAGCGTGCTCGGCCCGTCGGCGGCAAGCGGACCGCCGGGCACCGAGGTGGCCATTCCGCTGAGATTGGAAGCGCCCGCGGCCCTGTTCGCCTGGCCGGTGGTGGCGGTCGTGGTGGTGACCATCATGTCGTTGTTCCGCGATGATCGGACGCCGTGGGTGTGGAACGGCGGTTCGGCCCGGCAGTAGGGAGTACAAGTGGCGGACGGGGTCGAGGTCGTCGACGCGTTGTTCTCACAGTTCGTTCTGGGAAACGCGTCGCTGGAGCGGCTGTGGACGGGAGCGCGCTGGGCGGAGGGGCCGGTCTACTTCGCCGACGCACGTCAGCTGCTGTTCAGCGACATCCCGAACGATCGCATGCTGCGCTGGGTCGACGTCGGCGGCCCGGGAGACGGCGGCGTCACCACCGTCTACCGGCAGCCGTCGGAGTACGCCAACGGGCACACCCGTGACCGGGAAGGGCGGCTGGTCAGCTGCCAGCACGGCACCCGGTCGGTGACCCGGACCGAGCTGGACGGCAGCATCACGGTGCTGGCGGAGCGGATCGGGGGACGACGGCTGAACTCGCCCAACGACGTGGTGGTCAAGTCCGATGGCAGCGTGTGGTTCACCGACCCGCCGTACGGCATCCTCAGCGATTACGAGGGGCACAAGGCGCCGTCCGAGCTCGACGGCTGCTGCGTCTACCGGCTGGATCCGGCGACCGGCGCGCTGGACGTGGTGGTGGACGACATGGTCAAGCCGAACGGGTTGGCGTTCTCGGTGGACGAGTCGGTGCTGTATGTGACGGACAGCGGACGCTCGCACGATCCGCAGGGGCCCCGGCACATCCGGGCGTATGACGTGCGCGACGGGCGCGAGCTGGCCGCCGGACGGGTCGTCGCCGAGGTCGCCCCCGGCAATCCGGACGGGCTCGCCGTCGACGACGAGGACTATCTGTGGTGTAGCGCCGGAGACGGCGTGCATTGCCTCGCCCCCGACGGCACCCTGCTGGGCAAGATCCTGGTGCCGGAGACCGTGTCGAACTGTACGTTCGGCGGCGCGAAGCGCAACCGGCTGTTCATCACCGCGACCACGTCGCTCTATGCGATCTACCTGAACCGCGCCGGCGCCCAACGGCCATAATCACCAACCGTCGGCCGCGCCATGCAGGGGAGTCGCGCAACCCGGAGACGGTCCGCGCCGCCGGGCGTGGCACGTTGAACGCCTCCACAAAGCGACACAAAACGGACGCAAATGCCGTCCTTGAGCGTGCCATCCACAGGCACCCGGCTAACTCGGTGGCCCGGGCGCGCCGTGATCATCAGATGGGTCAGGGGTGGTGGTGCTTCGAGTCAGGCGGTGCTCGAGGGATGCGACTTGGCGCTGCAGGCTACGGATCGCCTCGAGCAGCTGGTCCTCACGGTCCGGCGGTGAGCTGAACCGAGGTGCTGTGGAGTCCGGTCGAAGGGTGACCTCGGTTGGACCGGAGCGTTCTGGCGGGGCTCCACCGGGTTGCTCGTCGTCCTGGTCTTTCTGCCGGTCCAGGGCCTCCACCGTCACCGCGATGAACAGGTTGAGTACGACGAACGTCGCCACCACCACGAAGCCGAGGAAGAACAGCCACGCGGCCGGTTCCTGGCGCCCGATCGGTTCGACGATGTCACCGAGGCCGCCGTCGCCGATCATGATCCGGAACATCGACGTGGCCGATTGGCCCAGATTGCCGAAGTGCTCGGGCGCGAGATCGCCGAACATGTTCGTGGACATGACGATGCCGACATAGTAGAGAATGCCGAGCAGCGCGGCGATGGACGAGATGCCGGGGATGGCGGCGATCAGCGCCCCGATCACCCGGCGCATCGACCGCACGGTCGACAGCAGGCGAAGCACGCGCAAGACGCGCAGCACCCGGAGGACGGCCGCGTTGCCGGACGCGGGCACGAGCGCGACGAGGACGACGAGCAGGTCGAACCATCCCCAGGCGGAGCGGAAGAAGGCCGTCCGATGGGCATAGATGCGCAGCACGATCTCGACCACGAAGATCCCGACGATGCCGCGGTTGACGGGCGTGAGGATGAAGCCCCAGCGATCGGTGACGGACTCGTAGGTCTCGACGCCCAAGAGCACGGCGTTGACGATGATCAGAGAGATGATCGCCCGCTGAAAGGCGGCGGATTCGGCCACGACGACGGCACGGTCGCGGAGCGTGCGCTGCGGAGACGGGCGGCTCGGTGGGCGGTCGAGTACATCGGTCGCCCGATCGGTCATGGACGTTTCCTCACGTGCGGCGGCGGTCAGCGCCTACAAGCGGACATCAGCGCGCATATTGTTGCATGTCGCACAATCTTCACGTGCCGCCTCCCGATTGCCGGCACACGCTGGGCGGCGGCTCTGTCCTGGGCAGACTTCGGATCGCGGCCGTGTCCTGACCCGTCGTCGACGCGAGCCTCGCCTCGTCCGTAGAGCCTCACGTCCGTCGCCTGCGACATCGTGCGCCTTCCCATACCTGCTGACGTGGGCGTATCATCGCCGCACATCGGCATTGTCTCGGGGGGCACAATGCGCATACTGGTCACTGGTGGGACCGGATTCGTTGGTTCGCATGCTGTGGCGGCTCTCGTCGAACAGGGGTATGACGTCAGGCTGCTGGTTCGATCACCGGACCGCATCGCGCCGGCGCTCGAACCTCTCGGAGTGAACGGCGCGGTCGGTCATGTGGTGGGAGACGTCACCGATCGCGCGTCGGTGGAGCGCGCCGTCGCCGGCTGTGACGCCGTCGTGAACGCGGCGAACGTCTATGACTTGGACGCCCGGGCGTATCGGGCGACCAAAGACGTCAAGGTACGCGGGACCGAGGTGGTGCTGCGAGCGGCGGCCGAGCGGGGCTGTGACCCGATCGTCCACGTGTCGAGCACGCTGACGGTGCTCAGCTGGCACGCGACCGTGGGGCCGGACGCGCCGTTGTCGAGTGCGCGCGGCGTCTACACGCGTTCGAAGGTGGCCGGTGACCGGATCGCGCGGGATCTGCAGGCATCCGGGCTGCCGGTGGTGCTCGTCCAGCCCGGCGGTGTGCTCGGGCCGTCGGATCCGCACCTGAGTGATCAGATGCGCCGCCTTCGCGACGTTCTGCGGGGTCTGTACCCGCTGTATCCTCGCGGTGGTTATCACGTCTGCGACGTGCGAGACGTGGCGCGCGTCCTCTCGGCCGTCGTCGTACCCGGCCGTGGGCCGCGCCGGTACGCCGTGCCCGGACACCATGTGGATGGCCGGCGCATGTTCGACATGCTGCGGACCGTGACCGGGCGTCGGTTGCCGCACGTCCTGTTGCCGGCGGCGGCGCTGCTGGCGCCGACCTGGCTGGCGTCCTCCGTGCAGCGGATACTGCCGTTTCACGTGCCGGCCGAGTACGAGGGCGTGCTGGTCACGTGGTACGACACGCGGATCGATGACTCGCGTGCCCGGGAGGAATTCGGTATCGAGCCCAGGCTGCTAGGTGAGACCTTCCTCGATGCCGTCAGCTGGCTGCGGGACGCGGGACACATCACCGCGCGGCAGGCCGGGCGGATCTCGACCGGCGAGCCGATCTGACGACGATGCGTCGTTCACCTGGGACGATCACGGGTCAAGCAGGACGAAGCCGACTCTGTCGGCGCTGTCAGGTAGAACAGATGTACTACCGGAGACAAGCAGAAGGAGTAACGCATGAACGACTCCATCGTTACTGATATCGAGGCAGAGCTGGCGGACTTGTCCCGCGCCTTGACCGAGCCGGGTGAGCGGGAATGTCTGCGCTGTTACGTCCTTCGGATGCTTCATGAGTTCGGGTGCGACGGAACTCTGCGCTGGGCGAAGTATTGGAGGGATCTGCGGGCACCGCGTGCTCAGGCGCTGGCGAGGAAGCTGGCATACCGTGGCGGTCACTGCGACTGCGAGGTCATTTTCAACGTGTATCCGCGGTACCCGCAGACGACGAAGCTCCAGCCGTGTGCCGGCGTATCGCGCCGGGGGTGTACGAAGCCCTGCGCGCTGGGCCCGCCCTGACGTCGTGCTCTGCGGTGTGTCCGCCTGCCGTCGGGCAGATGAGGCACCGCACAGCTCCGGCGTGAAACGAAGACACGGTCGCATGCCGAGGCTGTGCAGATGCCGAGCCGATCGCACATCGGATTGCCGAGGACGACGGCGAGTGCGGTAGCCATCGACGCGGCCCAGCTGCGGGCCCAGCTGGCGTCCATCGCGTGGAAGTGCAGGTGCCATGGCTCGCCGTCGTGCCGGGCTAGGACCGGGGCCGCGTGTGTCTCGCGCAGCAGCGTGTTGGTCCGTTCGCAGGCTTCGTCGAGCCGTCCGGCATCGACGTCGGCGAAGACGCGGTAGAGGCGCATCGCGTACTCGCGCAGCTGCTCGACGTCCGGTTCCGCAACGACGGGGCGCGGTCCGTTCCGGCGCGGCCGCAACAGCTCCGACACCTCCTCGGCGGTGCGCCGTCCGCTGTATTCGCGGCCTGACGCGTGGGCCCGGGGTGAGGACCGGTCATCCTCTCGCCACTATGGTCGTCACTACCTAACAGAGTATCGACAGTAACGGAGAACGCGATGGACAGCGTGGTGACGCCGACTGTGTCGGCCGATGTGGCGCACGCGTGGATGCGGCGATGGGACGTCCAACAGGAGCACTACATCGCCGATCGCGAAGAGCGGTTCGCCGTCATCGCCGATGTGGTTCAGGCCGCGGTGCGCGATGTCGACGAGCCGGTCATCGTCGATCTCGGATGTGGACCAGGGTCGCTTTCCGCCCGGCTGCGCGAGCGGCTTCCGGCGGCGCGGATCATCGGCATCGACGCTGATCCACTACTCCTCGGGCTCGGCCGGGCGCACTATGGCGATGCCATCGAGTGGGTCGATGCCGATCTGGCCGAAGGGTCGTGGCGGTCGAGCGTGCCGGCCACCATCCACGCCGCTGTGTCGACGACGGCGCTGCACTGGCTACCGACGGAGTCGCTGGCCGAGTTGTACCGGGATCTGGCATCCCTTACGGTGCCCGGCGGCGTGTACGCCAACGGCGACCATCTCGGCTTGGATGACAAGCGGCTGCAGTCGCTGGCGACGGTGGTCCGCGATCGCCGAGCCGAACGCGTCGGCGTTCTGGACAACGAGGACTGGCATGCGTGGTGGGACGCGATCGGCGCTGACCCCGCGATGGCCGGCCTCGTCCGGCAGCGTGCCGAGCGGTTGGCGGCCCGAAATGGTGCGCCTGCCAGCGGCGATCGCGCGACCACGAGTGCTGACGATCCGACGGCGAGCACAGACGAGGACGCCAAGGACAGTCAGACTCACGACGGTAACGGCCTGACCGTAGCGGACCACATCGCCATGCTCACCGCTGCCGGATACGCGACTGCTGCCCCGATCTGGCAGGTCGGAGACGACCACGTCCTCGTCGCGCTGCGGTGACTCGCGAGAGGCCACGATGATTGCCGGGGATCGCTGTTGTGAACGCCCCAGCGATCCCCGGCACAATTCCCTCAGGCCGGCCGGCCGATCGGGGCGGTTATGGCGTCGGTGAGCTTGACCAGGTCGTCGGGCGCGAGTTCGATGTCCAGGCCGCGCCGTCCGCCGGAGATGTAGACCGTGTCGAAGCTGAGGGCGCTGTCGTCGAGCACCGTCCGTGACCGTTTGCGCTGGCCGAGCGGACTGATTCCGCCGACGACGTAACCGGTCACGCGCTCGGCGGTGGCCACGTCTGCCATGCCTGCGCGTTTGCCACCGACCGCCGCGGCGAGCGCTTTGAGGTCGAGCGTGCCGGAGACCGGCACGATGCCGACGGTCAGCTCACCATCGACGTCGGCCATGAGTGTCTTGAACACGCGCTCCGGTGCGACACCGAGGACCTCGGCCGCCTCCAGGCCGTAAGACTCGGCGTCCGGGTTGTGCTCGTACGGGTGCACCGTGTAGGGGACCCCGGCCTGATCGAGCATGACGGTCGCGGGTGTGCCCTTGCCGGATCGCTTCTTCTTGCTCACGCCGACATTCTCCACCATCACTGCCACGTGCCCGGCGGACCGCGGAAGCGTGCCGCGTGCGACGACGCGTGCGTTCAGGCATCTCCTCGGCAGCGGACCGGCCCGAAGGGTCACCGTAGAGCTTCCCGGATCGCCGTGGAGCTTTCGGCTCACCGTAGAGTGTCGACGTGTTGGTGAAATGGTTCAGCTGTGAGGTGCACGATTCCGTCGGCTTCGACCTCGGGCAGCGGGCCTGGGGCGGTATGCACGCAGGACGGATCGGTCTCCTCGGCCAGATCGGCGGGTGGAGCCGGACGCGCGAGAACCGGGCACATATCCTCGCCTGCTGGACAGACCAGCAGCGATATGACGAGTTCATGGCCGGCGCGCACGATGAGCTCGCCGCCGCCCAGCGCGGCACTTACGGTGACGTCCAGACGGATCTGTTCTACCACGTTCTCGACATCGCCAGCCCGTTGCCGACTCAGCTCACCGCGGCCGGTGCGGTCAGGTTGGCACACTGTTTCGTGCGCGCCGAGCGGACCGAGCATTTCGTCGACGTGCAGCAGCGGGTGTGGAACCCGGGGATGGAAAGCGTCCCCGGCATGCTGGGTGGCGGCTTCTCCCGGAGCTCGCCCACCGAATTCCTGGTGCTGACGTTGTGGCACACTCTCGCCGACCACCAGAGGTACGTGGAGCGGGTCTTTCCCGATCTCCGCGTGCGGTCCGGCGCGGCCGACGATCTTGCGTCGATCACGGGCGACGTGATCGAGGTCGTGCCGGACTGGACATTTCGAACCGCTGAACCATTGAACCGCTGAACTGCCGGGACGCCGGCACGCCGCCGCAAACCGAGCCGGGTGGGTAGTGCCCACATGTCACCTTGTAGGTAAAGGTGTGCTGTGGGTAACGTGCGCTTTCACGCGATGTGGTGACGGTATGACGATGACGGAGATGCTGCTGGAGATCGACTCGCGCAGCGCGTGTCACTGGGGCGACTTGCCCGCCACAACCGTTACCTCGCACACGAGGAACCCGGAGGAATCATCGTGCTGCAACCCGCCGAGGCCATGACCAAAGCTCAGGCTGACCTGCTGATGAGCGGAGAGACCGTGGACGGCGTAGATCGGTTCCTTGCCGATCCGGATGGCACTGGCGTGCGTCGGGGTCGCCCTCGCCGACAGCGAGTCATGTCCCTGGAACCCCTCTACTCATCGGCAGCGGCCACAACGCTTGACGGGGAGGAGAGCGATCCGGCGCGTTCTCAGCCATGGAACGCCATCTGTGACGCGATCGATCTCATCTGCGACAGGCCGGACAGCGCGGAGGCGCGACGCACGGCGCTGCGGACACGAGACGGCAACACCGTGTGGCAGGTGGCCGTCCGGGGCGGCGGCGATTGGGTCGTGCTGGGGTTCCCGCGGCCACCGGATGCCTTGATCGCCTACATAGACACAGCCGACTTCCGTAGTTGATGGTTGACCGGCCGGCGTGGGCGTTCGGGCCGGCCGGTCAACCATCAGACGCCGTTACTCTGCCCTTGCCCGGGCCAAGCGAAGGGTGAGGATCTGGAACGGACGTAGGTGCAGTTCCGTCGTGACACGATCGGCGTCGGCGTCGGCGTCGTCTTCGGCCTGCGCCGCAGGCTCGAGATCCAGTTCGCCGCCGTTGTCCGGCCGTTCGAGCAGGTCGGTGGTGGTGGCCGTGACGGCCGGGAAGCCGGCGGTGAGTCGTGCCACGGCGCGTCCGCCCGCCGACTCGTACAGCCGCACAACGACGTCGCCGGACCCGTCGTCGGCGAGCTTGACCGCCTCCACCACGACGTCGTCGTTGTCGACGCTGATCAGCGGGTGGACGTCCCGCGCGCCCGTGATCACCCGTTCGGGCAGGTTGATCCGGTATCCCTCGCGGACCGCGTCCGAGATCTCCGCGCCTGGCACCAGGCTGTAGCCGAGCGTGTGCTGGCCCTGGTCGGTGTCCGGGTCCGGGAACCGCGGCGCGCGCAGCAGCGACAGCCGCACGGTCGTCGTCGTCCCGCCGTCGTCGCGCACGTCGCGTGTGACGTCGTGCCCGTACGTCGAGTCGTTGACCACGGCGGCGCCCCAGCCCGGTTCAGCCACATGCAGATAGCGGTGCGCGCAGATCTCGAACTTGGCCGCCTCCCAGGAGGTGTTCGTATGGGTGGGCCGCTTGACGTGTCCGAACTGGATCTCCGACGACGAGACGTCGGCCCGCACGTCGAGCGGGAAGGCGGCCTTGAGCAGGGTCTCGGTCTCATGCCAGTCCACGTCGATGCTGAAGTCGACGGTCCGGCTGCCGGGGCGGAGCGTGATCTTCTGGACCAGTGTCGATCGGCCGAAGCTGCGTGTGATGCGGACGGTCGCCGCCTCGTCGTCGCCCTCCAGGGACACGTCGTCGACGGCGGTCAGATCGGTGACGGTGTTGCGGTAGTACGACTCGATGTCCCACGCGTCGTACTGGATCGGCAGATCCGGGTGGAGCTGGAGCAGGTTCGCCGCGTGCCCCGCGGCGATCGCCTCTCGCTGCGTCTCGTGTTCGACGACGGACGTCACCAGGCCGCGACTGTCGACGACGACGCGGAGCAGCCCGTTGTCCAGGACGAAGCCGCCGCCTGCCGACTCGGCGCTGACCCCGCCGTCACTGTCGGCGGCGACCCGCGCGCCGCCGGCCGGGACGCCGGAACGGGCATGCGGTGCCGCGTTGAACACGATCTGCCGGTCGCCGTCGCCGGCCAGTGCCTGCTGGGCGTCGGCGATGATGCTCGTCAGCTCGTCGGCGACCGCGGCGTAGGTGGTCGCGGCCTCCTTGTGCACCCAGGCGATGGAGGATCCAGGCAGGATGTCGTGGAACTGGTGCAGCAGCACCGTCTTCCAGAGCCGGTCCAGCTGCTCGTGCGGATACGCGAAGCCGGTGCGCACGGCCGCGGTCGCCGCCCACAGTTCGGCTTCGCGCAGCAGGTGCTCGCTACGCCGGTTGCCCTGCTTGGTCTTCGCCTGCGAGGTGTAGGTGCCGCGGTGGTACTCCAGATAGAGCTCACCCAGCCAGACCGGTGCGTTCGCGTACTCGGCCTCCGCCTTGGCGAAGAACTGCGCCGGCGGTTCGATGGTCACCTGCGGCGACCCTTCGAGGTCGCGCAGCCGGGCGGCGCGGGCCAGCATCTCCCGCGTCGCACCGCCGCCGCCGTCGCCGTATCCGAACGGGACCAGCGAGCGCCGTGCCGCGCCCTTGTCCCGGAAGTTGCGCACGAGGTGCGCCATCTCCGCGCCGGAGAACTCGCTGTTGTAGGTGTCCACCGGCGGGAAGTGGGTGAAGACCCGTGTCCCGTCGATCCCCTCCCACCAGAATGAGTGGTGCGGGAACGTGTTCGACTGTGACCAGGAGATCTTCTGGGTCAGGAACCACCGCGACCGGGACAGCCGGACCAGCTGGGGGAGCGCGGCGGAGTAGCCGAACGAATCCGGCAGCCACACCTCCTCGGTCTCGATCCCGAACTCCTCGGCGAAGAACCGCTTGCCGTAGACGAACTGCCGCGCCATCGCCTCCGATCCGGGCATGTTCGTGTCGGCCTCGACCCACATCCCGCCGACCGGGATGAACTGGCCGTCGGCGATCTTCTCCTTCACCCGGTCGAAGACCTCGCCGCGGTGTTCCTTGATCCACGCCAGCTGCTGCGCCTGGGACATCGCGAACACGTACTCCGGGTGATCCTGCATCAGGTTCACCGTGTTCGACGCGGTCCGGGCGACCTTGCGCACGGTCTCGCGCAGCGGCCACAGCCACGCCGAGTCGATGTGTGCGTGCCCGACCGCGGACACTTGGTGCGCCGACGCCGCCGCCGGTGCGGCCAGCGCCGGAGCGAGCACCTCGCGCGCGGCGGACGCGGTACCGTTGACGTCCTGCAGATCGATCGCATCCAGCGCGCGGCTGATGGCGTGCAGGATCTCCCAGCGACGGGGCTGGTCCACGGGCAGCTCGTGCATCAGCTGCGACAGCACCTCGAGGTCCTGCACGAGCTCCCAGACGGTCGCGTCGAAGACGGCGAGATCCGCCTGCGCGAGCCGGTACAGCGGCTCGTCGCCGGCGGTGGACTTGTCGCCCAGCATCGTCACCGGTCCACGGATGACGGGGTTGGCGGCGGCCTCGACGTAGAAGTCGACCGGCTCGCCGCCGCGCACCGCGTCACCGATGCGCATCCAACGGCTGCGCGGGTGCAGACCCTTCACCGCCGCACCGTCGCGCGTGTAGATCAGGCCCTCCGCGGTGAAACCGGGTCCGCCTGAGTTGAAGCCGAGGTCGATGACGGCCTCGACGGCACGACCGGACCAGTCCTGCGGAACCTCTCCGGTGAAGTGGAACCACGTGGTGCCCCAGGCCGGCCCCCACGGATCGCCCACCGCCGCCGGCGTGTAGTCGGCGGTCAGTCCGACAGACGGCGCCACCGGCTCGCCCGGCGCATGCCAAGCCTGCACCGACAGCGGGACGACCTGCGGATACATCGCGGGGCGGATCCGCTCCCGCAGCACTCGATCCAGCCGGTCCTCGATCAGCTTGCGGTCGTCATGCATACGTTCCCAGGTCCTTCCATGGTCCAGCGGCCTATCGCGTGGGGGTGGTCGGAGTCCGACTCGGATACGAGTCTGTCATCTCTGCGTCACGGTGGTGACGGGACGTAGGTGTGCACGCGAAGCGTCGCGGGTGCGGATGTCGACCGGCAGCACCTCGTGCCGGGGCGCGCCGTACGGGTGCTCGCCCGCGATCCGGTCGGCGATCATCGTCATTGCGGTGGTGCCATCAATGGCGGTGGCGAGCACCAGCCCGGTTGGAGCACAGAACCCGGCATCCGCCGGATCGTGGATGCACGTGGGCCGGCGCCGACGACGGCCGGTTAAGCTGCGTGTCGTCTCACGACGTCGCGCGAACGAAGGAGTCCGACCGTGCCCCTGTTCGACAAACCTCTCTCTGAGCTGCGTGAGTACCGGCCCGAGCGGGACGAGCAGCCCGACTTCGACGCGTTCTGGCAGCGGACGCTCGCCGAGGCCCGCGAACACCCGTTGGACGCCGAGTTCACCCCGTACGACGCCGCGCTGAGCCTGTTGGACGTGTTCGACGTGCGGTACTCGGGCTGGGGCGGGCACCGGATCGCCGGCTGGTTCCTGGTGCCGGCCGGTACGACGGAGCCGTTGCCGACCGTCGTCCATTACATCGGCTACAACGGCGGCCGGGGCTTCCCGCACGACTGGCTGGCCACTGCCGCCGCCGGTTACGCGACGTTCGTCATGGACACCCGCGGCCAGGGGTCGGCCGGCACCCCCGGTGACACGCCGGATCCGGTGGGCGGCGCGAACGCGCAGACGCCCGGGTTCATGACCCGCGGCGTGCTCGATCCGGATGACTACTACTACCGCCGGGTGTACACGGACGCGGTGCGTGCCGTCGAGGCGGCGGCCGGACATCCGCTGGTGGACGAGGAGCGGATCGTCGTCGCCGGTGGTAGCCAGGGCGGCGGGATCACTCAGGCGGTGGCGGCGCTGGTGCCGGGGCTGGCAGGCGCCATGATCGATGTGCCGTTCCTCACCGGTTTCCGCCGCGCCACCGAGATCGTGGACACGATGCCGTACGGAGAGATCGTCAAGTACCTCGCCATCCACCGCGACCACGAAGAGCAGGTCTTCCGCACGCTGTCCTATTTCGACGGCACGAACCTGGCCCCGCGAGGCACTGCGCCCGCACTGTACAGCGTCGCGATGATGGACATGACGTGCCCGCCGTCGACCGTGTTCGCGTCGTACAACCACTACGCCGGCCCGAAGGAGATCCGGGTCTGGACCTATAACAAGCACGAGGGCGGCCAGACCTTCCAGACCCGCGAGCAGCTGCGCTGGCTGCGCGACCTGTTCAAGAACGAGGGATGAGCCAGATGAGCGCGGTGCATGAGTCGCAGCGAGTGGCGCCGAGCGCGCAACTGCGGGACACCGGGGTGATGGCCATCCTTCGGGCGAGCGCGGCCGACCGGTTCTCCGACATCGCCCGCACCTTGGTGGACGCCGGCGTGACCTGCCTGGAGATCACCCTGACCTCGCCGGGCGCGCTGGGCGCCATCGCCGCGGTCCGGGCCGAGCTGCCGGACACGGTCGACGTCGGGGCCGGGACGGTGACCACGGCCGACGACGTGCGGGCCGTGGTGGACGCCGGGGCCGGGTTCGTGGTGTCGCCGTCGGCGGAGCTGGACGTGGTGCGCGCGGCAGCCGAGGCGGGTATCCCGTCGTATCCGGGTGCGTTCAGCCCCACCGAGATCCTGGCGGCGTGGCGCGCGGGCGCAAGTGCGGTGAAGGTCTTCCCGGCCGCGACGCTCGGCACGTCGTACTTCACGTACCTCGCCGGGCCGTTTCCGGACATCCCGCTGATGCCGACCGGGGGAGTGGGGCTGGACACCATCGGCGACTGGATCCGGGCCGGAGCGATCGGTGTCGGCCTGGGCAGCCCACTGCAGGGTGATGCCGCGACCGGTGGTGATCTGGAGCAGCTGGCCGGCCGGGCGCGTCGCGCGCTGGAGGAGGTACGAGCCGCCCGGGCCGCGACCGCCTGAGCGCCCGGCCGTCCGCGAGATGGAGGCGGGCCGGATGTTAGTGTGTTCAGGTAGTGGTAACGACATTTGAGCTATCTGAACGGACCTGACTGATGGATGTTCTTTCGGCCCTGAGCGCTCGACGTCTCGTCCCGGTCGTCGTCCTTGACGACGCGGCCTACGCCGACCAGCTGGCCGGTGCCCTCGTCGAGGGTGGCCTCCCGGTAGCCGAGGTCACGTTCCGGACGTCGGCCGCCGAGGAGGCCATCCGCGCGATGGCGGACCGCGGCGACATGCTGATCGGCGCGGGCACGGTGCTCACGCCGGAGCAGGTCGACAAGGCGGTGGCCGCCGGCGCGTCGTACGTGGTCTCGCCGGGGCTGAGCCGCGCGGTGGTCGAGCGCTGCCACGAGCACGGCGTGCTGGCCCTGCCCGGTGCCGTCACCGCCACCGAGATCCAGGCCGCGCTCGAGCTCGGCATCACCACGGTGAAGTTCTTCCCGGCCGGAACGTCCGGAGGTGCGGCGGCGGTCAAGGCGCTCGCCGCGCCCTTCGGCGACGTGCAGTTCGTGCCCACCGGCGGCGTGAACGCGAAGAACCTTGCGGAGTACCTGGCCATCCCGGCCGTCGCGGCGGTCGGCGGATCGTGGATGGTTCCGCGTGACCGCATCAAGGACGGCGACTTCGGCGCCATCGCCGAACTGACCGCCGACGCCGTCGCACTCGCCACCACCCCCTCCCCGTCCCCTTCCCCCTCCCCGTGATCATGAACACTAACCGTGCTATGCGAACGGTTAGTGTTCATGATCATGGGTGTCCGACCTCGACATGAAGGAGTCGACTCCATGACAGACCTCGCGATCCGGCCCGCCGACGAGTGCCGCTACGACGCCGTGTCCCTCGGCGAGGTGATGCTGCGCATGGATCCCGGCGAGGGCCGAATCCGCACCACCAGGAACTTCCGGGTCTGGGAGGGTGGCGGCGAGTACAACGTCACCCGCGGCCTGCGCCGGGCGTTCGGGCTGCGGGGTGCCGTGGTGACCGCGCTCGCCGACAACGAGGTCGGGCGCCTGGTCGAGGACTGCATCCTCACCGGCGGCCTGGACACCCAGTTCATCCAGTGGGTGCCGTACGACGGGATCGGGCGCGGCGTGCGCAACGGGCTGAACTTCACCGAGCGCGGTTTCGGCGTGCGCGGCGCCGTCGGCGTGTCGGACCGCGGCCACACCGCGGCAGCGGCGATGAAACCCGGCGACGTCGACTGGGACCACATCTTCGGCGAGCTCGGCGCGCGCTGGCTGCACACCGGCGGCATATTCGCCGCGCTCAGCGAGACCACGGCCGAGACGGTGATCGAGGCCGTCACCGCGGCGAAACGGCACGGCACCGTCGTCTCCTACGACCTGAACTACCGGCCGAGCCTCTGGAAGGCGATCGGCGGGCAGGACAAGGCGCGCGAGGTCAACCGCGAGATCGCCAAGCACATCGACGTGATGATCGGCAACGAGGAGGACTTCACCGCCTGCCTCGGGTTCGAGGTCGAGGGCGTCGACGAGAACCTCTCCGAGCTGGAGGCCGCCAACTTCGCGGCGATGATCGAGAAGGCCGCGGCCGAGTACCCGAACTTCAAGGTCATCGGCACCACGCTGCGCACGGTGCGTTCGGCCAGCATCAACGACTGGGGCGCGCTGGCCTGGTCCCGGGAGACCGGCGTGGTCCAGGCGACGCACCGGGAGCGGCTGGAGATCCTGGACCGGGTGGGCGGCGGCGACTCGTTCGCGTCCGGCCTGATCTACGGCCTGCTGGACGGGCAACCGCTGCAGACGGCCGTCGAATACGGCGCCGCGCACGGCGCGCTGGCGATGACCACACCGGGCGACACCACGATGGTGACCAAGGCGGAGGTGCTCAAGCTCGCCGGTGGTGGCAGCGCGCGCGTCGACCGATGATGCGAAGATGATGCGATGACCACAACCGGACACCTGGTGACCCTCGGCGAGACCATGGCCGTGTTCTCCGCCGCGCAGGCCGGGCCGCTGTCGAACAACAAGGAGATGCGGCTGTCCCACGCCGGCGCCGAGTCGAACGTGGCGATCGGCGCGAGCCGGCTAGGTGCCCGGGTGACCTGGATCAGCCGGCTCGGCGAGGACGGTTTCGGCGAGCTGATCCAACGTGAACTCCGGGCCGAGCGCGTCGAGGTAGCCGTCCGGGTGGACCCGACGCGACCGACCGGGTTGATGGTCAAGGAGCGGCCGAACGCCCTGCGCACGAACGTCCGTTACTACCGATCCGGCAGCGCCGCGTCGGCGATGACCGCGTTCGACGTCGACCGGGACACCATCGCGGCCGCGGACGTGCTGCATGTCACCGGCGTCACGCCCGCGCTCGGGCCGGGACCGTCGTCGGCGGTGTTGCAGGCGGTCGACATGGCTCGGGAGAACGACACACTCGTCTCGCTCGATCTGAACTATCGCTCCAGCTTGTGGAGCCGCGAGGACGCCGGTGCCGCACTCGACCATCTGGTGCGCCGGGCCGACGTGGTGTTCGCCGGGCCGGAAGAGGCGTCACTGGTGGTGCCCGACGGCCCGGTGCAGGACCTGGCCGAGGCGCTGGCCGCGATGGGGCCGGCGCAGGTGGTGCTGAAGCTCGGTGCCGAGGGCGCGTATTCGGTGATCGACGGCGAGGTCCGCAAGACTCCGGCGGTCGCGGTGCCGGTGGTAGACACGGTCGGGGCCGGGGACGCGTTCGTCGCCGGTTTTCTGGCCGAGTGGATGGCCGGCGCCACCGCCGACGAGCGGCTGCGGACGGCCGTCACCGCCGGCGCGTTCGCGTGCACCACCCTCGGCGACTGGGAGGGCCTGCCGACCCGCGCCGACCTCGAGTCGCTGAGCGCCTCCGACGCCGTCCACCGCTGACACCACCCCGACGCCCGCCCGGCCCCGGCCGCCTCCCCATGATCATGAACACTTTCCGTTCGCATAGCACGGAAAGTGTTCATGATCACGGGGAGCTGTAGACCTCGAGCTCGATGATGCGTGAGTACGCGTGGTCGTTGGCGTCGTGGGCGACGATGCGAACGGCTTCGGCGAGCTGGGGCTCGAAGGTCGACGTCGCGACGCCGTCGACGTTGCCGCGGACCTCGTCGACCATGTGCCACGTACCGTCCACCAGGAGCTCCACGTCCCAGTCGCGCAACCCGTAGGCTGACGCCGGGTAGCGTTCGGAGTCGAGTGTGTACAACTTCACCTCGCCGACGTCGGCCGGCTCGCCCAGCGTCACCTGGTAGGTGTCCGGGAAGCGCCTGGACGTGCCGTCATTCCAGCCGGTCTCTCGGCTGGGCCACAGGTCGGAGTCGGTCACGCCGTCCACCGCCCCGCACGTGCCGGGAAAGGTCCCGTGGGTCGACGAAGCCGTGGAGCTCTCGCCGAGCGCGAGGTTGTCGCCGGGTCCCTTAGGCGGCAGCGGCAACACCCGAACCGGAACGGTGAGCCGGGATCGGCCCGCGGCGAGGTTGATGCTGTACCTGCCAGGCTCGGTGTCACGTGGTGTGGTCACGTTGACCTCGGCGGTGACGGTCACATCGGGGTCGTCGGCCGGCAACCACGATGAGAACACGTGCCGGTCGAGCTCGACCGGTGTCGTGGCATCCAGCGTCGTGTCCGCGTAGAGATCGTCGTCGCCGGTGTTCGTCATACCGACATCGAGCGAACCGGGCAGGCACGGCAGCCCGACGATCTCCAGCCGGCTGGGCGTGGCCGAGATCTCGACCGGCTGGTGCGCGCTCCGACCCGCCTCGGACCCTGGTTGTGCGGGAGCGCCGGTCGCCGCGCCCGCAACCAGTACGCCCAGTGCAACGAGGGAGAGGGCGACCACAGGTGTGCGACGAGGGGTGTGCATACGTCAACCTCCGAGGAGTATGTGCAGGGGCAGTTGGGCGGGCGGTGTTGGGGGTGGGGAGGTGTTGGCGGGCTGAGGAATCGTCGAGGTCTCAGGTCGTGTGGATGGTGGGGTCGCCGTCCTCGACGACGAGCCGTGCACGCGTGCTGACCGTCCCGTCTGGCTCGGTGACCTTGTCCGCCACCCGATAGTCCGCGGTCCATTGCTGCGGCGTGACCTCGCAACGAACGTAGCCGCGTTGGAAGTTGTGATACTTGATGTGCGGGTTCTCGGCGAGGAGTATGCGTCCGGTCTCGTCGTGGTCCATGCCGTCCCGGCCGGAGGAGATGGACGTGCCGACGAACTCCGTGCCCACGTTCGGCGAAGCATCGTCGTCGTAGTCGGGCCGCAGCTCAGAGGCCACGCTGCGGTGCAGGTCGCCTGCGATGCTCACGAGGTTGCGTACGCCTCGTTCACGCGCAGCGTCCAGAATCCGCTCCCGCGAGGCCGTGTAGCCGTCCCAGGTGTCCATCGGGACCACGGTCTCTGAGCCCTCGCGGACGTCGAGTTGCGCGATGGCGGTCTGGTGGGCCAGCACCCTGACGGAGAGATGCGGTGAGCGTGGCGACGAGTCATGGGCATAGGCAACCAGTCACGACCAACATCAACAGGGCGAAAGAATGAAGAGTCGGAAAACGTCCCCATGATCATGAGCACTTTCCGTTCGCATAGCACGGAAAGTGTTCATGATCATGGGGCAGGGCGGGGAGTTATCCACATTCGCGGCCGGGTGGTTCCCCCGGAGGGTCGGGATCGATCAGGATCGCGTACGTGGACGATCACCAACTGCCCGCCGCGCTTGTCGATGTGATCGCGCGCCAAATGGGCCTCGTCTCGCGGCGGCAGCTCGTCGATCACGGCGTCGGGGAGGAGCTGGCACGGGCCCGGGTGCGCGCGGGCCGATGGCAGCGGATCCATCGCGGTGTGTACGCCGTGTTCAGCGGTCCGCTGACTCGCGCCGCGCAGATTTGGGCGGCGCTGCTTCGGGCCGGCGACGGTGCGGTGGCCAGCCATCAGACCGCCGCCGAACTCGACGGGCTGCTGTCCGACGTCGACGACCGGATCCACGTGACGGTCGAGGCCACCCGCCGCGTGCGGGGCAAGATCGACGGCGTGGTGGTGCACTACGCGCATCGACTGCCCGATACCCGCCACCCTTCGAAGGATCCGCCGCGCACGCGGATCGACGACACCGTCCTCGACCTCGTCGACGTGTCGCACAGCCCGCGAGCCGTCGCCGGTTACGTCACGCAGGCGTGTCAGAACCGGCTGACGACGCCGCTGCACCTGGCCGATGCCCTGGGCCGGCGGAAGAAGATCAAATGGCGGCCGATGCTCGAGGCGATGCTGCTGGATGTGGCCGAGGGAGCGCAGTCCCCGCTGGAGCTGAAGTACCTGTGGTCGGTGGAGCGGGCGCACGGCCTGCCCCGGGGCAGCCGGCAATGCCGCAGGTCGTTCACCCGGGTGATCTGGATCGACGTCCTGTACGAGGAGTTCGGCGTGGTCGTTGAGCTGGACGGTCGGGTGGGCCATGACGGAGACGGCCAGTTTCGCGACCGCCGTCGCGACAACCGCTCCACCACGCACGGGTTGTGGACGCTGCGCTACGGCCATGCCGAGACGTTCGGCACTCCGTGCGACGTCGCAGCGGAGGTCGTGGACCTCTTGCGCCGGCAGGGCTGGCGAGGGACGCCCACGCCGTGTTCCCCCGACTGCCCGCTCCCCACCCCGTCCCCGTCCCGGTCCCGGTCCCGGTCCCGATGATCATGAACACTACCCGTGCTATGTGAACGGTTAGTGTTCATGATCATGGGAAGGGGCGGGGCCGGGAAGGGGCCGGGGGGAGGTGGCGTGAGGCGGGGTTAGCCTTTCAGGCCGGTGAGGGCGATGCCGCGCACGAAGTACTTCTGCGCGACGAAGAACACCAGCACGATCGGGAGGATGTTCAGCACACCCATCCCCATCAGCAGATGCACCTCGGACGCCTCGTCGGTCTTGTAGAACTGCATGCCGACCGCCATCGTGAGCTTCTCCGGCGATGTCAACAGGATGAACGGCGCGAAGAAGTCGTTCCACGTGCCCAGGAACGCGAAGACGGCGACGGTCGCGATCGCCGGCTTGCACAGCGGCACCAGGATCAGCCACAACGTCCGCCAGGAGCCGGCGCCGTCCAGCTTCGCCGCCTCGTCGAGCTCCCGCGGCAGCGTCATCATGAACTGCCGGAGCAGGAAGATGCCGAACGCGCCGCCACTGAACGCGGCCTCGCCCAGGAACGGCGGCACGACGAACGGCAGCAGCGTGTCCAGCCAGCCCCAGTCCCGGAACATCACGAACAGCGGAACGATCGTGATGTGGATCGGCAGCATCATCGTCGCCAGCAGCACGATGAACAGCACCCGCCGGCCCGGGAACTCGAACCGTGCGAACCCGTACGCGATCAGGATGCTGACGAAGGTGCCGACCACCACCTGCGTCCCGGTGATGATGACGGAGTTCAGCAACCAGTCCCAGATCAGCGAGTTCTCGAACAGCTCCGCATAGTTCACCCACGCCACCGGGTCCGGGACGATCTGCTGGGCGAAGATGTTCTCCCGCAGGGTCAGCGACGTCATGACCATCCAGAAGAACGGGTACGCATACAGCAGGCTCAGCCCGACGAGCAGCACCCAGACGACGAGCCGCCCCAGCCGCCTGCGTGGCCGGCCGGATCCTCGCTCCGCGGTGGCGGCATCGTGCCGGGCCGATCGGCGACGCGCGCCGGAGCGTCGGCGGGAACGCTGGTTGGTGAGAAGTGCCATTGGCGGTTGCCTTTCGCGGGGTAGTGGTTCCCGGACCGCTACCGGGTGACTTCGCCCTGGTAGAACACCCAGCGACGGGCCAGCCCGAACTGGATGAGCGTGAAGACGAGCATGAGCAGGAACAGCACCCACGCCATCGCGGACGCATAACCGAGCTGGAAGTACCGGAAGGCGTTGTTGTAGATGTGCAGCAGCACGAAGGTGGTGGCGTCGTTCGGTCCGCCGTTGGTCACGATCAGCGCGACGGTGAAGGTCTGGAAGCTGTTGATGATCCCCAGGATCAGCGTGAGGAAGATCGCCGGCGTGATCATCGGGAACGTGACATGCCGGGTCCGCTGCACGCTGTTGGCGCCGTCGATCTCCGCCGCGTCGTACAGGTCCTGCGGGACCGACTGCAGCGCCGCGAGGTAGATGATCATGTTCTGCCCGATGCCCCAGAAGCTCATCAGGATCAGCCCTGGCATCGCCCACGTCTCGGACGCGAACCAGTTCGGACCCCGGATGCCGAACAGTCCCAGCAGGTCGTTGAACGCGCCGTCCGGGCCCAGGATGTGAATCCACAACACGGCGGTGGCCACGCCGATCGTCACCGACGGCAGGTAGAACGCCACCCGGAAGATCGGCATGAACCGTACCCGCTGGTTGAGCAGGAGCGCGAGGAAGAACGCCAGGATCATCCCGCCGGGCACGCTGATGATCGTGTAGTAGGCCGTGTTCCACACGCTCTTCATGAACAGCGGATCGTCGGTGAACATCGACGTGTAGTTGTCCACGCCGACGAAGTTCTTCGCCCCGATGCCCTTCCAGTCCGTGAAGCTCAGATAGAACGAGTACGCGAACGGGTAGGCGGTGAAGATGAGCAGACCCGCGATCCACGGCGAGATGTAGAGCAGGCCGGTCCACCTGCGCAGTCGTGTCTTGACCGGTGCCCGCCGTGGGCCGCCGGTGCCGGTGCCACTGCCGCTACCGGTATCCACCGCCAGAGCCATGATTGCCTTCCGTTCGGGTCTGTCCAGATGCGTGCCGTCGCGGGCCGCCGACGAGCCGACGTGCGTCGACGTGCCGACGTGCGACGACGACGAGCTAGCGGCTTTGCAGGATCTTGTTGCCGCCGTCCACCATCGCGGTGATGGTGTCCTCGGGGCTGAGGTCTCCGTTCAGGCCTCGTTCGAACTGCTTGCGCACTTCCTGCATCCAGTTGAGGAATTGCGTGAAGTAGAGCGGGCCCGTCGATTGCTCGAGGTTGTCGAGCACAACCTGCATGTTCTCCGGCGGCGCGGACAGGTACGAGTCGCTCTCCTGGATCGACTGGAGCGTCGGCGTGGAGCCGCGATCCTCAGCGATCTGCCGCTGAACGCTCTCTCCGGAGAGGTGCAGCACCAGCTTGACCGCCTGCTCGTGGACGCCGCGTTCCTCGGCGAGACTGGTGACGACGTTGCCCTGGTCGTTCCAGAGCCCGTTGATCCGGCCGCTCGGTGCCTTCGGCGTCGGCATCAGGTCCCACTCGAACCGGTCGCCGATGTCGAGCAGATGCTCGCCGACCTGCCCGGAGTTGTGCAGCCGCATGCCGTAGTCGCCGGTGGCGAACGGGTTGGTCACGCCGCTGCGCTCCATCGCCTCGCTGGTGGACGGCGGCGGGGCCACTTGGTGGCGCTGCGTGAGCTCGATGGCCCAGGTGATCGCCTCCGCCCACCCCGGATCGGCGAACATCGTCTCGGTCAGATCCTCGCTGACCCAGTGCTGGTCGCTGTTGGCCAGGCCGAGTGCTCCCCAGGCGTTCATCATGTCCGAGACCGTCGTCAACCCGTAGATGTCCGGCGGCTCGGTGATCTGTTTGGCGGCCTCCAGGACGTCGTCCCAGGTCCAGCTGGCGTCCGGAGGCGGGACGTCCTTCTGCTCGAACAGGGTCTTGTTGTAGAACCAGACCGACTGTGTCAGCTGGAACGGCACGGCGTAGCGTTTGCCGTCCTGCTTGAAGATCTCGGGCACGTCCGGGCGCCAGACCGACTCGTCGACGTTGAGTTTCTGCAGCGTGGCGGACATGTCGGCGATCAGTCCGGCCTCGATGTACTCCGCCGCCAGCACGCCTTCGAACAGGATGACGTCGGCGACCGTGCCACCGGAGAACTGGACCTGCAGCTTGTCGAAGTAGTCGCCGCCGATGGGCTCCAGCTTGACGCTGATGTCCGGGTTCTGCTCCTCGAACTCGGCGAGTGCGGCCTCCATGGTTTCGCCGCGGATGCCGGACGTCCAGTCGGTGGCGAATCGGATCTGCACCTTGCCGTCCGCCTGCGCCCCGCTCTCGCTGTCGTCGCCGCAACCGGCGACGGCGAGACCTGCGGCGGCGCCCGCGGTGGTGGCCAGGAACGAGCGACGGCTCATCCGTCGCGGTGTCCATAGATTGCTCACTTGTGTCACTCCTCGTCATCGTTGACAGGAAAGAAGGAGGGTGGGTTCGGCGCTGTCCTCAGGGACGCGGGAGCCGCACACCGGCCTGCCCCACCCGGTGTGTCAGCTGCGCACGCGGTCGAGCGGCAGGTGCAGGGCGAGACCGTGGCGCCCGACGGCGTCGCCGGCCGCCAGCCGGGCGATTTCGTCATCGGAGAGGGCACGGGTGTAGATGCGCACGTCGTCGATCGAGCCGCGGAACCGGTTGGCGCCGTCCACCCGCTGGCCGACGTGGATCCCGTGCGCGCCGAACTCCCTGCCGATGGTGACCGACCCGTGCTCGGAGACGTCGCGCGCCGCGGCTTCGGCACCGTCCACGCACAGCGACAGCCGGCCACCGTCCCGCCGTAGCGCGACGTGGTGCCAGGACCCGTCGTTGCGGGCGCCGGCGGCCGTGACCGAAGCACCCCAGTCGAGGTCGGAGCCGAGCAGCGCCCGCAGCCGGTTGTTCCCCGGCTCGGCGCGCAGCCACACCTGCGGAGTGGTGTTGCTGCCCATCCGGTAGGCCCAGATCAGCGCGTGGTTGCCGGACGGTGCCGTGTACCGGAACCAGATCGACCAGGTGAAGTCGTGGTTGTCCAGGTCGAGAGTGTCGGCGAACGGGATCTCGATCCGGTCGTCGGTTCCGTCCAGCTCCAGCGCCCGGCCGTGCCGGCCGTCGTCGCCGACGACGGCGCCGCCGCGCACGTACGCCGTGTGCCCGAATCGCGACGCGTCCTCGGTGGTGGGCCCGGGCTCCGGCGGCTCCGGGATACCGGGCGGTTCGCCGTTGGGGGAGCGGAGGTACTCGTCGTCGAACCTGATCCAGCGGATCGACTCGTAGGCCCATCCCTCGCCCGCCTCATACAGCAGCCCGGTGAGCCGGTCGTCGATGCGGACCAGGTCCGAGTATCCGGCCGGGCCCCACCAGATGACCTTGCCCTCCTCCCAGGTCTGCCAGGTGTCGCCGTGGTCGTCGGACGCGCGGATGGACATCACCTCGCGGGCGGCCGGGTGGGCGGGGGCGGAGAAGAGGAGCCGGCCGTCGAGGCTGAGCAGCGCGCCCTGCACCATCGGCATCGCGAGTTCGTGCTCGGTGGTGAACGGCGCGTCGAAGGTCTCGCCGCCGTCGCTGCTGAACGCCACGGCCCGGTTGCCGGGCTCCGGCGTCGAGCCGCCTTCGCGGGCGAGGTCGATGATGCGGCCGTCGGGGAGTTCGGCGATGGTGTTCTCACCGGGCCGCAGCGTGGTGTCCGGGTGTTCGGCGATGGCGCCGCGCTGCCAGGTGAGCCCGCCGTCGTCGCTGTAGGTGAGGACGACGCCGCCCGGCTGGCCGGGTCCGGTGCTGTAGTAGGACGGAACCACCAGCCGCCCGGCGTGTGCGCCGTGCTCGAGCTGGATGCCGTGGACCGGGCCGGTGCCGTACCACCATTCCCACTCGGGTTTGCTGACCTGGTCGGTGATCTGGACCGGGTCGGTCCATGTCACCCCGTCGTCCTCGCTGTGCTGCAGGTAGGGCAGCCGGATGTTCTCGTTGTCGCCCGGGTTGTAGGTGCTGAGCAGGGAGATCCGTCCGCTGGCGCGATCGACGACAGGTGCGGGGTTGCCCCGGGTGTCACCGTTGCCGTCGATCAGGACCTGGAGCGGTCCCCAGGTCTGGCCGCCATCCGTCGAGCGGCGCATCACGAGGTCGATGTCACCGGCGTCGCCGCAGTTGTTCACGCGGCCCTCGGCGAAGGCCAGCAGGGTGCCGGCGTTGGTCCGGACGACGGCGGGAATGCGGAAACACGAGTAGCCGTGGGTCTGCTCCTCGAAGAGCTTCTGTTCCTCGCTGAATCCGGGGGAGACCGACGTGGTCCGCAGCGCCGACGCCACGCGGGACGTGTCCGACCCGGCGCGGATCAGGTCGCTGCCGAATGTGCACGCGCCGGCGGTGGTGGCGAGAAACGAGCGCCGCGAGATCCGGGGTGTGACGTGTGGGCGTGGCATGGTCAGACTCCTCTCCGGCCGCTGTCACGTGTGGACGTGGACCGGTCGAGCGCGGTCCTGTCCGCCGCCACAGCGCCTTGTGGCCATCCCCGTACCTGATGTGATTGCTGGATGAGGTCCAGTGCGACTTCGAGAAGCTTCTGACGTCTGGGCGACAAGCTAACTGATATCTTATAGGTCGACAAGACTTGACTTTCCTGTCACGACGGGGACAATGCCCGCGTGTAGGCCCTGGCGTCACCGGGTGGAGGCTATGACGGTGCGGTGGCGCCGTCGTCAGTCTGGCGATCGACGCAGTTCATAGCCGTTTGTTGCATGGCATTGCGGACTTCTCTCGGGCGCGTGGCGTGGAAGTGCACGGCGGCGGGCCGTCACGTCCGGCGTTGCGGGACGTGCTGTGACGAGAGAGCGGTATTGCCTTCTTGTAAGATATCAGTTAGCTTGAGGCCGTGGAGGAGTCCAAGTTTCTGGCAGCTCAGCAGCGGTTGCGTGAGTACATCGACCAGAACGGGTTGCGGCCCGGCGACGGGCTGCCGTCCGAGGGTGCGCTCGCGGCTGAACTCGGCATCAGCCGCATCTCTCTGCGGGAGGCGACACGCAGCCTGCAGACCCTCGGCGTGATCGAGGCCAAGCGTGGCAAGGGCCTGTATGTCAGCGAGTTCTCCTTCCAGCCGATCCTCGACCAGCTGCCCTACGGGATGGCGGTGCACGGGGCGTCGCTGCACGAGGTGCTGGTGGTCCGCGAGACGCTGGAGGAGGGGCTCATCGAGTCGGTGGCGAAGCGGATGGGTGCCGACGTCGTGGACGACCTGGACCGGCTGGTCGACCGGATGGAGGAGGCGGAGCAGACCGGCGGACCGCTCAGCGATATCGACAAGGAGTTCCATCTGCGGCTGTTCGAGCCGCTCGGCAACCAGCTCGTCACGCACCTGATCGAGATCTTCTGGGTGCTCTCCGATCGGCTTCGGGGCGAGGAACTCGGGGTGCCGCTGCACGTCGCGGACGTCCATCGCAACATCGTCCGGGCGCTGCGCAACGGCGAACGCCTGGTCCCCGCGATGAGCGCGCATTTC
Source organism: Phytoactinopolyspora halotolerans (assembly GCF_010550675.1). Lineage (GTDB taxonomy): Bacteria > Actinomycetota > Actinomycetes > Jiangellales > Jiangellaceae > Phytoactinopolyspora > Phytoactinopolyspora halotolerans. The sequence continues at coordinate 115,274 of NZ_JAAGOA010000019.1, forward strand.
ACTGACATCCGCAACCGGATGGAGAAACACGAGCGATCCGTGCGGTCCTGACGCGGAAGACGGCCGACGCGGACGTGGCCTGACGCGCACGCGTTCTGACGCGGAGAACTCCTGACGCGGAAGACGAGGCGATCCAAGACGTACGCGGCGCCCAGCCGGGGCGCCCGCGGGAGAACAGCCGTGCCGACGACGGCACACGGTACGCAGGAGGTGGCCGGTTTGGACCGGACCGACGAGTCAGCTCGCACCCGAACACCGGGCCCGCGTGGGGTTTTCTGTCCGATCATCACACCGCTCGACGCCGACGAACGACTCGACGAGGCTGCGCTGCGCGGGCACGTCGAACGTCTGGTCGGCGGCGTGGACGGGATCATGGTGCTGGGAACCGGTGGTGAGCTGCCGATTCTCCGGGACGACGTGGCGAGCGGTGCGATCGAGGTGGTCGCCGATCAGTTGGCGGGCCGGCTGCCGCTCGCCTGCGGCATCGGGGACGCCGGGACGGCGCGCGCGGTGGACCGGGCGGCACGGGCCAAGGAGGCGGGTGCGGATTACGCCGCGGTCTGCGGCCCGTATTATTACCGTGCTGACTCGCAGGCCGTGACCAGGCATTTCGCCATGATCGCGGACGCATCCAGCCTGCCTGTGGTGCTGTATAACATCCCGAAGTGCACGCACACTCCGCTCGACCGTGACGCCGTGCTGGCACTGGCCGACCACCCGAACATCGTCGGGATCAAGGACTCCACCGGCGACCGGGACTTCTTCGACTGGCTGCTGGCCGCGCGGGAACGGACCGGCTGGACCGTGCTTCAAGGGACCGCCGAGAAACGTGCCAGCGAGTACTGGCGATCCGGCATGGACGGCTACGTGTCTGGGTTGGAGAACGTGGCGCCCGGAACCATGCGGGCGCTGGCGCAGGCGGTAGCGGCCGGCGACGACGGACAGGCGGCCGCGTTGCAGGAACGGATCGACGCTCTCGTTGACCTCGGCGGGCGGCACTTCTGGCTGTCGGTGATCAAAGGTGCCGTCGCCGAACAGGGCCTTGGCGGCGGCACGGTTGCGGCGCCTCTGCCGTCGCTGGACGAGGCTGCCCGCGCCGACGTCCGGGAGACGCTTGACCGGATCGGGCTACTCGCCTGAGCAGTGAGTCAGGACAGGCTGCGCGCCCGCGACGACGGCAGTCCCGCCCGGTCCGGCACCACGTTGCGCAGCCCGCGCAGCCACTCATCCGGCGGGTCGGGCCACCAGCGGCCGGACGACAGGGTGGACAGCGCGCCGCTCACCGCCGTCGTCGTGGCCGCGGTTGGAACGACGCGCGCGGGGGATACGCCGGCGAGGACACCGAACCACCAGTGTTTGCGGGTGTCCGCCAGCGAATCCGGGTCGAGGACGATGTAGTAGTCGGGGAGGGACACGTCTTGACGACGCAACGCCGCCAGCGCGGCTTCGACGGCCACCTCCAGCGTGCCCGGTTCACCCTTGCCGTCGAAGAAGCCGGTCCACGCCGCGGCCACGTCGGCGAGCGGGTCGGCGTCGTGGACGACGTACGCGGCGTGGCTCTGCGCCGCGCGCCGGTGCGGAGACTCGTCGCTATCGCCCGACGTGATGCCGCGGACATTGGCAAGGCTGTCGAGCCGGTTGACCATGGCGGACGAGTCCGCACCTACCAGGACCGCCACCGTGCTATTCGGCCGGGACATGATCTCGAGTCTAGGTCCGCAGCTGTGACGAGCCGGGGCACGGGCGCATGCGTTCTTCGGACATCGGCGTGAACAGGAGCTGGACTGTTGTCAGAGATCAGATACCTTAGGCGCGTGCGTCATGGAGAGATGTTCCGGGAATCGCAGGCACGGCTGCGGGCTTACATCGAGGACCACGGTCTGGCTGCGGGGGACGCGTTGCCGCCGGAGGGCAAGCTGGCTGAGGAGTTGGGAATCAGCCGGCTCTCGTTACGTGAGGCGACGCGTAGCCTGCAGACCCTCGGTGTGATCGAGGCTCGTCCGGGGCGAGGCCTGTTCGTCAGCGACTTTTCCTTCCGGCCCATCTTGGAGCAGTTGCCCTATGGGCTGGCGGTGGGCGGAGCCGCATTGTCCGAGGTTCTGGTCGTGCGGCAAGCGCTGGAGGAGGGGCTGATCGAGGTGGCGGCGAAGCACCTCGGCCCGGATGACTGGGACGAGCTCGACGCCTTGGTGGATGAGATGGCGCGCTGTGAGGCCGACGGTGAGCCGGTGGCGCCGGTCGATCGGGCCTTCCATCGCCGCCTCTACGAGCCGCTCGGCAACCGACTGGTGTCGTCGATGATCGACCTGTTCTGGGAGTTGCTGCACCGGCTCAGTGACTCGGTCCCGGAGATCCCGGATCGTCGTCATCCAGCCGACGTGCACCGCAGGATTGTCACCGCGCTTCGGGCCGGTGACGGGCTGACGGACGCGATGCGCGGCCATTTCGTCCACATCCACGAGCGCCTCGCCGCGATCGACGCACCGAAGTGACCCGCACCGCCCACATGCCGCCGCGTGCGAGCGGTATCTTCCGCTACCGTGCTTGAACGGTTCGGGACCCATCCGCCCTTAACAACGGTGCGCCAAGGACGCGAACAGAGTGAATGAAAACCGTCGGGTGGCTGATAACGTACCTGGTCATGAAGTGTGCTCCCCGCGCACGGTTGGAGTAGCGGGGAGCCTGCGGTACCTCGTCTTCACTGATCGGTCAGTTGCCGTCCCATTGTGCTTCGACATCAAGAACCCAGGTGATGCCGTAGCGGTCGGTGAGCATCCCGTACAGCGGTGCCCACTGCGCCGCAGCCAGCGGGACGACGATCGTGGCGTCCTCGCTGAGTTTGTTCCAGTAGCCGGTGATCTCCTCGGCGTCGGCTCCGCGCACGGAGACGAAGAACGGGATCGTCCCGGGATGCCAGTCGGTGTGGGAGGGCACGTCATAGGCCATGACCCGGAAACCCGCATCGGAGGCTACTTGGCCCCACATGATCTGGTCTGCTTCTTCGGAGACGGTGACGTTCCCCGCGTCGGCGTAGGTGATGGCGGTCAGGTTTCCGCCGAAAACGGACTGGTAGAACTCCAGGGCTTGGCGCGCCTGACCACGAAGGTTCAGGTGAGGAGTGACGTGGACGGACATGTGCTGGACTCCCTTGCGTGGATGGATGAAACGCGACGCTTCTTCTGAGGTCGCGTCTGCAAGACTTCCAGCAGTAGCGGTCATATTCGGTCCTCTACTCCCACTAATCTGGTGCCATGTCCAGGCCGACTTCTCGCCTGCTGTATTTGCTCTCCCTGCTGCAGATGCGCCGTGACTGGCCGGGCTCCGTCCTGGCTGAACGTCTCGATGTCACCCCCAGGACGGTCCGCCGCGACGTCGAGCGCCTGCGGGAAATGGGATACCGGATCACCGCTATGAAAGGTCCGGACGGTGGGTATCGCCTCGACGCGGGCGCCGAGCTCCCGCCGATGCTGTTCGACGACGAACAGGCTGTGGCGTTGGTGGTTGCGCTGCGGGCCGCCTCAGCCAGCGGAATCGGCATCGACGAACCCGCCGCTCGGGCATTGGCCTCCATCCGGCACGTACTGCCGACGCGGTTGCGACACCGGGTCGACACCATCGACGTCAGCACGATCCCCGCCACTGGATCATCACCCCCGCCTGCCGTCGATCCAGAAGTCCTTGTGGCGGTCAGCGCCGCCACGCACCGCCGCGAAGTCCTACGCTTCGCCTACGCTTCCGATACCGCCGACCGTCCTGCCCGTCGCGTGGAACCACACCACGTGGTGACCGCATCGGGACGGTGGTACCTGCTCGCCTGGGATCTGAATGAGGACGACTGGCGGATCTACCGCCTCGATCGCATGGCACCTCGCACACCCACCGGCCCACAGTTCGCTCCCCGTGACGTTCCCGGGAGTAACCCCGGAACGTATGTCGCCGCGCGATTCAAGGGCTCGGGTCACGCCGATCAGTGGCCGTGCGTCGGCGAAGCCACTCTTGCCCTGCCCCCTGAGCAGGTGATTCCTTTCGCCGGCGACGGCGTCGTGACCGCCGTCGGACACGACAAGTGCCGCCTCAGAGCAGGGTCATGGTCGTGGACGGCGCTTGCCACGTGGTTCGGCCGGTTCGACGCCGAGATCACTGACGTCGCCCCTGAAGAGCTCGCCCACGCCTTCACTACTCTCGCGGACCGCTTCCGTCGAGCGCGAGCCTTGCACCGCGCAGAGTGATCATGAACGCTCACTGAGGTGCGAGCCCGACTGATCGTTCATGAAGATCGGGCGAAGCCGAGGCATTACGGGTCTCAGGCCGGCGGCCGAGGTGCTTCTCGAACCAGTGCTGGGCGTGCGGCGTGGGTCCGTACTGGTCGATCGCTGCGTAGCCGGCGCTGCGGTACAGGGCGATGGCCTCGTCGAGGACGCCGTGTGTCGCAAGCCGGAGCACACGCAGATCCATGCCGGCGGCGTGGACCTCGATCTCGTGGAGCAGCCGCCGTCCCAGGCCGATGCCGCGGGCGCCGGGATGGACCCACATGTGCCGGATCTCGCCGACGTCCGGCTCGATCACCCGGACGGCGACGCAGCCGCGCGCCTCGCCGTCCTCGGTGGCGACGAGCAGAGCTCCGGCGTCACCGCTGAGCTCACGGGCGCTGACCAGGTCGGCGTCGTCGAAACCCTCCGGGAATCGTTGCCGAAGCTCGTCGGCGAACGCGGACAGGCAGCGACGCGCGGCTTCCGACGACGGATCGACAGCGCCGACCTCGATCGCGGAGAGCCGGAGCAGATGACGGGCTCGGTCCGTCGCGCTCACCAGCTGCTCCTGCTGCGCGGCCGGTAACCCGGACAGTAGCCGGTTCGCCAGCCCGGTCGCGCGTTCGTTCAGGTCATCCAGCTCGCGCCGGCCGTCGTCGGTGAGCGTGGCCACGCGCACCCGGCCGTCGTCGGGACTGGGCCCCACCGCGACCAGCCCTTGCCGTTCCAGCGAGCGGATGAGCCGGCTGAGGAATCCCGAGTCGAGGCCGAGACGCACGCGCAGGTCGCGGAGGTCCACACCCTGACCGATCTCGAACAGGACGCGGGCCTCGCTCAGCGGGCGGTTCTGCCCGAGGTAGCGATCCGACAGGATGCCGACCCGCTGCGTGTAGTAGCGATTGAATTCACGCAGGCGTTCGGCACGATCACGTTGCTCATGGTGTGCACGTTGTGCCCGCTGCGGGTGGACGTCGTCGCCAGAGCTGGTCATGCCGACATTATCTGACTATAGTCAGATAAATTCCAGAGGTTGCCCGCATCGGCGCCGCCACAGACACACCGACGTGCGCCGACGTCGCGAATCACCATGCGCGGGGCAATCGGAGCCTTTGTACCCACGGGTGCACGACCTGCGACGTGGCTACGGATCCGCCTCAGCAGCGTCGTTCAGCGTGCGCCCACAAGGGGGCGCCGGGGTAGGAGGTATGTCATGGTCGATTGGGCTGCGCACGCGGCCGCACGGACGAGCCGGCTGAAACCGTCGGCGATCCGGGAGATCCTCAAGCTCACGCAGCGCGGGGACGTCATCTCGTTCGCCGGTGGCTTGCCGTCGCCGGATCTCTTCCCGACGACGACGATCGGCGCCGCCACCGAGCGGGTGCTACGCCGCCACGGGGCGACCGCGTTGCAGTACAGCACCACGGAAGGCCATCCGCCGCTGCGCGAATGGGTGGCGGCGCGCTACGCGAACGTCGCGGCCGACGACGTGCAGATCGTCTCCGGGTCGCAGCAGGGCCTGGACCTGGTGGCCAAGTGTTATCTCGATCCGGGGGACGCCGTCGTCGTCGCGGCGCCCACCTACACCGGCGCGTTGCGGGCTTTCGATCCCTACCAGGTCCGGTACCGCACGGTCGAGACCGACGACGACGGCATGGTCCCCGAGGCGCTGGAGGCCGCACTCGCCGCCGGCGCGAAACTGCTCTACGTCATACCGAACTTCGACAACCCGACCGGAACCCACCTGAGCCTCGAGCGGCGCCATGCCGTCGTGGAGCTGGCAGGCAGGTACGGGGTGCCGATCCTGGAGGACGATCCCTACGGCGAGCTGCGGTTCGAAGGTGCCGAGCTGCCGCACCTGCGCGACCTTGCACCGGAGCGGGTGATCCACGCCGGTACGTTCTCCAAGACGCTGGTCCCAGGGTTCCGGCTGGCATGGCTGATCGCGTCCCCGGAAGCGCTGGAGCCGATCCGACGCGCGAAGCAGGCGGCTGACCTGCACACGTCCACGTTCGTGCAGGCGATCGCGGTGGAGATCACCGCCGACGGCTTCCTCGACGAACACCTCGTCAAGATCCGCGACCACTACCGCAGCCAGCGTGGATACCTGCTGGACGCACTCGACCGGGAACTGGGCGGCGGCGACGGCTTCCACTGGACCCGGCCGAGCGGCGGAATGTTCGTCTGGATGACCGTCCCGTCCGCCGCCGACGGCACGCCGGCGGACACCACTGCGCTGGCGCACGACGCGGTGGCCGCCGGCGTCGCGTACGTGCCGGGGGAGTCGTTCTACCCTGACGGCGGTGGTCTGGACGGGCTGCGGCTGAGCTACTCGGTGGCGACCCCTGAGCAGATCAACACCGGCATCGCGAGGCTCGGCGAACTGCTCCGTCGAGCGACATTGAGAGATGTTTAGTTGTGGATAACTCTGTCAGTAGCTGTTGGCTGTGTCATGCTTGTCAGTGATCTTACTTCTGCGTGAGAGATGGGGTGTCACTGTGGCAAACGGTATGATCGTGAGTGCAGCAGGACAGAGACGGATGGAGGTGTGTGATGACCATCCTCGAGCTGCCGGAAGCCATGCACTGGACGCCGAGTGCGCTCGAGCGGCTACCGGCGGACTTCCGCTATGAAGTGCGGGAAGGCAATCTCGTTGTGATGGCCGCAGCCATGCGTCCGTGGCATGCGGACGCTCAGATCCGTCTCGTCAACCTTCTTCGGCAACAGGGTCGGCATGCTTACATCGAGCAGGGTGTGGAGCTCGGCCCAGGGGAACTTCGCACGTGCGATGTGGGCGTGTACCACAAGGCGCCTGGGGGAGATGCGGCGTATCGGCCGGCGTCGGATTTCGCGCTGCTGGTCGAAGTTGTCTCGACAAGTTCAGTGCGAGAGGACCGGGGAATCAAGCCTGCCCTGTACGCGACCGCCGGCGTGCCCGAGTTTTGGCGTGTCGAGGAGAGCGACGACGGGCGGGCGATCGTCCACCGGCATCAACTCACACATGCCGTCGATGGTTCGCCGACCTATGTTGAGACGGATGTGACCGCGCTGGACACGCTGGAGGAGAGCGCCTCGTAGGGCCGCCCGGGTTCAGCGTGCCCCGGCAATGCCGGTGACGGCCGGCCGGCGGGTCATCGCCAGCGGCGCGCCGTAACCAGCAGTCCGGAATCAGCGGCGTTCGGTAGCGACGGCTGAGTGCGGAGTGACGGCCCCGACCACGGCCGGAGCCGGCTCGGCGGCGGGTTCCTCCCGCAGGCCGACGCGGCGGTGCAGCCGGCGCAACGGCTCCGGCGCCCACCAGTTGGCCCGCCCGGCCAGCCGCATGAACGCAGGCACCAGGACCCCGCGGATCAGCGTCGCGTCGACGAGGATGACCAGCGCGATACCGATGCCGAGTTGCTGCAGGAAGACGATGCCGCTGGTGGCGTAGATGGAGAACGAGACGGCCAGGATCACCGCGGCGGCCGTTACCAGCGGCGCCGAGCGGGCGATGCCACGCGGGACAGAACCGGCGGCGTCGCCGGTGCGGTCATAGTCCTCCTTGATCCGGGAGAGCAGGAAGACCTCGTAGTCCATCGACAGCCCGTAGGCGATGCAGAACATCAGCAGCGGGATGCTGGGCTCGACCGCGCCGGACGGCGTGAAGCCGAGTAGGTCCGCCAGGCCGCCTTCTTGAAAGCCCCAGACCAGCACGCCGAACATCACCGACAGGCTGAGCAGATTCAGCACCGACGCCTTGATCGGCGCCACCACCGACCCGGTCATCAGGAACAGCACCACGAACGTGACGGCGACGATCAGTCCGGCGAGCAGCGGCAGCCGGTCGACCACCCCGTCGTTGTAGTCGGCGAGCTCGGCCGGGTAGCCGCCGACCAGCACGTCGAACGGCGCGGGCGTCGCCCTGACCTCGTCCACCAACCCGGCGGGATCCTCGGCGAGCCGTTCACCGGTGGGGATGACGGTCAGCCAGGTGCCCGTGCCGTCGTCGCCGGTGAAGCGCTCGTGGAACGGTCGGCTGGGAAGGGCGTCGCCGCGGATGTAGGAACCGGCGGCCGAATCGACCCGCTCCACCCCCGGCAACTCGGAGAGCGCGGCCGCGTACCCGGCGAGCCGTCCTGATCCGGCGTCGGGGGCGACGACGTAGACCGCGTCCGCGTCCTCGGTGGTGAAGTCGTCGCGAATCGTGTCGTACATCTCGCGCACAGCCAGGCCGTCGGGCAGCACCCGCTCGTCCGGCGAGCCGAAGTTGATGCCGAGCGCGGGCGCCCCCAGGCCCAGCAGCGCGACGAGCGCCAGCCCGCCGGCCAGGATCGGGCGGCGCATCACCGCGGCCGGCAGCCGGAACCAGAATCGCTGCTCGTCGTCGGTGGCTGCGGCGGGGTCCGTGGCGTCTGGCGAGCCGCGTCGTACGACGCGCCGCCCGACCAGCACCAGAGCCGCCGGCAGCAGCACCGTCGCGCCGAACACGGCGGTCAGCACGACGGCGATACCGGCATAGGCGAACGAGGACAGGAACGGGTACGGGAAGACGAAGAGCACGGCCAGCGACGCGGCGACGGTCAGGCCGCTGAACATCACGGTTCGACCGGCGCTGGCGACGGCGGCACGCACCGCGTCGGCGACGTCCACCCGCCGGGTCAGCTCCTCGCGGAACCGGTAGACCATGAACAGGCCATAGTCCACGCCCAGGCCGATCCCCATCACCAGGGCGATGTTCGAGGCGAATGTGGAGATCTCGGTGACGCGCGTGAACGCCCACAGCAACGCCAGGGTCCCGACCACGGTGAAGATGCCGAGGCCGAGCGTGACGAGCGCGGGCGCGGCCCGGCGATAGACCGCCCACAGGAGCACACCCACAAGCGGGACGATGACGATCTCCGCCCGGATGAAGTCCGCCGCCGCCTCCTCGGCGGTGACGCGGAAGATCTCGTCGCTGCCGCCCAGCTGGACATCGACGGCGGTGAGCTCGGAGTCGGCCGATTCGAGTTCGTCCTCCAGGCCGGGCAGGACGGTGCCGCGTACGTGATCGGCGTCACCGGGAGCCCACCCGAGGATCAGGCCGTGCCGGGCGTCGTCGCTGCGCAGTGTGTCCGGGGCGCCGGGGGTCCAGTACGACCACGCGTCGCCGATATCGGGATGCTCGGCGAGTAGCGCGGTGAGCTCGGAGCCCGCGCCGGCGACGTCGGCGTCGTCGACGGTACCCTCCGGGGCGGTGACCAGCACGGCGACGTTCGGCGTGCTGGTACCGAACTGCTCGCCGAGCAGCTCTCGGGCGGCGACGGACTCAGAGTCCGGCGCTTCGAACCGGTTGAGGGAGAGGGCATCGAGCACCCCGGCGGCAAGGGCGCCGGCGAGGACGAACAGTACGAGCCCGGCGCCGAGTATGCGGCGGGGCGCGCGAGTGATGAGGCGGCCGATCATGAGCGGTGCTCTCCGGGGTGAGACGGGTAGGTAGGGGTAATATCGAGAGAAATGCGAGAGGTGGCTCGCATTTCTCGACGATGATGAGAATACGAGTAGTCGCTCGTGTTTGTCTACTGCACCGCCCGGGCAGTGCCTGACGAGCGTGGTCGGGGTTCTCGCGCCGCAGGAGGCGGTGGCGGGCAGGCGGTGAGCGTGGCCGTCGGTGTAAGGATGGTGACGTGACAGAATCCAGGGAGGTCACAACGGACCACGCCGCGGCGCCGGGGCACGGTCGAGTCGGCCCCAAGCGGCAGGAGCGTGGCCAGCGGCGGATGGCCCAGATCGTCTCGGCGGCTGCCGAAGTCTTCGCCGAAAGCAGCTATGAGGCCGCGACGACGAACGCGATCGCCAAGCGCGCCGGGATCTCGCCCGGCTCGCTCTACCAGTTCTTCGCGAACAAGGACGAGATCGCTCGCGCGCTGGCCGAACGCTACGTCGCCGAACTCGGCGTGGCGCAGGCGAAGGCGCTGGACCTGGAGAAACTGCGGACCGCGTCGCTGGAGGAGACGCTCGCGGCGGTGATCGCGCCCCTGATCGAGTTCAACCTGGCCAACCGCGGCTTCAAGGCGCTCTTCGCCCGGCCGGACATGCCACCCTCGCTGACCGAGGCGGTGGCGCCGTTGCACGCCACACTGACCGAACGCGTCAAAGCCCTGCTGGCAATGCGCTTTCCGCAGCTTGCGGGCGACGCCCTCGACCGTACCGTCACGGTGGCGATCCAGATCGTGCGGGCGATGATGCCGTTGATCGTCGCCGCCGAGGAAGGCCCGGAGCGCGACGCGCTCGTCGCCGAGCTGCACCGCGCGCTGCATGCGTACCTCTCCGATGTCGTGCGGTGATCCATGGCTCGACGCCGGCCGGAATCCTGTGGGGCCGACGGTCAGGCCAGATCGATCCGGTGCTGTTCGACCGGATAGCCGGCCTTGGCGAAGGTGGAAGCCATCGGTGTGTTGGTGACATCGGTGCCGGCGACGATCCGGTCTGCGCCCTCGGCCACGAGTAGGTGCGTGGCCTCGACGAGGAGATCGTAGGCGTAACCGTTGCCTCGATGTTCGGGCACGACGCCGACGTAGCCGATGAGCGGGTCGGCGTGGTGGTGGCATGGTGCCGTTAATCCGACCAGGTCGCCTCCAGGCGTGTACGCGAGCCGCCACCAGTCCCGAGGGCTGGGCATCCAGCGCAGATAGTCAAGCTCCTGCTGGGCCGAGGCGTCGAGGCCGGACTCGGCGATGGTCTGCCGAACGTGGGCATCAAGGCTGCCGTCGTTGATCCTGCGAAAGACATCGAAGATCACGTCGTCGTCGGGCTCGGGGCGATATTCCAACCTGCCCGGGCGTGCCGGGAGGCCGCAGTCGGGCGTCCATCGGTAGCGATAACGTTCGACGAGCGGAGTCAGCCCTGCCGCGACGGCAGCATCGATCCGCGCGGTGGCCGCCTCATGGACGGTGGGGTCGTCTCGCCATTCTGGCGGGAGTTTGAGCTCGTACTGTGCGCGAAACGGCGCAGTCCGCAGCAGTCGAACGGCTGCGTCGGCGTCGGTGAAGTCGAACCAGTCGAGTGCGAGAGGCTTGCTGTCGGTTGGGCCGGCCCACCATGCGGCCCGTGCTACGACGACCCCGTCGCGCAACGCGATCCAGCACCATTCCGAGCGATACTCGCCCCTGGCGACCATTGCGGAGAACGTGTCGCCGAACGCGGCGAAGCCCACCAGGCCGGGGTCGGGCAGAGAGTCGAAGAGATGTTCCTCGCCGGCGGCGAGAGCGCGAATGACCAGATCGGTCATATCAGATTCCTTCCGGGACGCGGCGCGCTCCCGTCAGATAACCGACGCCCTCGTCACCGGGTGGGAGCGCATGATCGTTAGCGTGACCATCGTTCCCACCTCCTTGGACTTGATCGAGGGCGTGTGACGAACCATAGCCGCACCGACTGCGGCCGGACAAGCGAATTAAGGGCCATATGGTGGAGCCTGCCCTTGTGACGTTTGCTGGATCGGCTCGCTCGAGTTGAGCCGTGTTCGTGGTCACGTCCGTGCGCCCGATGTACGTCGAGCATGATCGAGGTGCGACGCACATCGATGTCTTGGTATCCGGGCAGGTTGTCCGGTTATTGAACGGTGCTCCTACACTTGGGTAAGTGATACGCCGCATCGACCTGCGCGGTCGCCTCGCAGCGGGCGAGGTTCTCGACTACCGCGCGCTCGTCCCACGTGCATCTGTCGACGTAGAATCCGCGCTCGACGCGGTCCGGCCGATCTGCGACGACGTGCGCCATCGTGGGCTTGCGGCGCTGCAGGAACTCGCGGCCCGGTTCGACGGTGTGCACCTCGACGACGTCCGTGTGCCCGAGGTGGTCATCATCGAGGCGCTCGACGGCCTCGACGCGCAGGTGCGGGTCGCCCTGGAAGAGTCGATCGCCCGCGCCCGGCGGGTCCACGCCGACCAGCGGCGCACCGACGCCACGACGACGGTCGTCCCCGGCGGAACCGTGACCGAGCGGTGGGTTCCGGTGGAACGGGTCGGTCTGTACGTACCGGGTGGGCTCGCCGTCTACCCGAGCAGCGTCGTCATGAACGTGGTGCCCGCGCAGGCAGCCGGCGTGCAGAGCATCGCCGTCGCCAGCCCGCCGCAGAAGGAGTTCGACGGACGGCCGCACCCCACCATCCTCGCCGCCTGCGCCCTGCTCGGCATCACCGAGGTGTACGCGAGCGGCGGAGCACAGGCGGTGGCGATGTTCGCCTACGGTCTGCGCGGCGAGTCCGGCGAGTGGACGTGCGCCCCGGTCGACCTGGTGACCGGGCCCGGCAACGTGTATGTGGCGGCGGCCAAACGGCTGCTGAAAGGGCTGATCGGGATCGACGCGGAGGCCGGCCCGACGGAGATCGCGATTCTCGCCGACGATTCCGCGAACCCGGTGCACGTCGCCGCCGACCTGATCAGTCAGGCCGAGCACGACCCGCTCGCGGCGAGTGTACTGGTCACCGACAGTCCGTCGCTCGCCGACGCCGTCGACGCGGAGCTCAAGCGCCAGGTCGCCGCGACCAAACACGTCGAGCGTGTGACCGCCGCGTTGAGTGGCGAGCAGTCCGGCGTGGTGCTCGTCGACGACCTTGACCAAGGCCTGGCCGTGGCCGACGCGTACGCGGCCGAACACCTGGAGATCCAGACCACGGACGCGGCCGCCGTCGCGGCGCGTGTCCGTCACGCCGGTGCCGTCTTCGTCGGCCCGTGGTCCCCGGTGAGCCTGGGCGATTACGCCGCGGGTTCCAACCACGTGTTGCCGACCGGCGGCTGCGCGCGACACTCGTCCGGTCTGTCCGTGCAGTCCTTCCTGCGTGGCATCCACGTCGTCGAGTACGACGAGGCGGCGCTGCGCGACGTCGCGGCGCATGTGGAGACACTCGCCGACGCCGAGGACCTGCCCGCGCACGGCGCCGCGGTACGTGCCCGGTTCGCCGGTCGTGATGCGCGCGGCGAACGGGCGGAGCGAGCCGAGCAGGCGGAGCGAGCCGAGCAGGCGGAGCCGGCCGAGCAGGGCGGAGGCGGCGATGAGTGAGCTGCCGATCCGGGACGAGCTACGCGGGATCGAGCCGTACGGTGCTCCGCAGCTGGACGTTCCGGTACTGCTGAACGTCAACGAGAACCCGTACCCGCCCTCCGAGTCGCTGGCGAGCGACGCCGCCAAGGCCGTCGCGGACGCGATGGCCGGGATGAACCGTTACCCGGACCGGGAGGCGCTGGATCTGCGCGCCGACCTCGCCGCGTACCTGGCGGGGGAGTCCGGCGTGTCGCTGCCGGCCGAGCAGGTGTGGGCGGCGAACGGGTCGAACGAGATCATGCTGCAGGTGCTGCAGGCGTTCGGCGGGCCGGGCCGCACCGCGCTGTCGTTCGCCCCGACGTATTCGATGTATCCGGAGTACGCCCGGAACACGTCGACGACATGGATCACCGCACCTCGCCGGGACGATTTCACGATCGACCCGGACGACGCGCTGGCGGCGGTCGCCGAGCACCGCCCGCACGTGGTGTTCCTGGCGTCGCCTAACAATCCGACCGGTACGGCCGTGTCGCTGGACCTGGTCCGGGCGCTGCACGAAGCCACGGACGGGATCGTCGTCGTGGATGAGGCGTATGCCGAGTTCCGGCGGGAACAGACGCCGAGCGCGTTGACGCTGCTGGCCGACCACCCGAGGCTGCTGGTCACCCGCACCATGAGCAAGGCGTTCGCGTTCGCCGGTGCGCGTCTCGGTTATGTCGCCGCGTCTCGCGGCGTCATCGATACGCTACGGATCGTGCGGCTGCCCTACCACCTCTCGGCGGTGACGCAGGCGGTGGCGCGGGTGGCCCTGGCGCACTCGGCGGAGCTGCAGGAGCGGGTGGAGCAGCTGCGCACCACCCGGGACGAGCTGGCAGTGTGGCTGCGCACGCACGACCTTCAGGTCGCCGACTCGGACGCGAACTTCCTGCTGTTCGGGATGTTCACCGACCGGCATGCAGTCTGGCAAGGGCTCCTCGACCGCGGCGTGCTGATCCGGGAGACCGGGCCGGACGGATGGCTGCGCGTGTCGGTGGGCACGGAAGAAGAGACCGAGGCGTTCAAGACGGCGCTGCTGGATGTGCTCGGCCGGACGGCGTAGCCCCGCCGGGGTGCGACGAGGCCGGACACGCGACGACAGCAGTGACGACGACAGGCAGACGGAGAAGACGATGAGCGAGGAACGGCGAGAGGGCACGGCCCGCACGGCCAGGGTCGAGCGGGCGACCAGCGAGAGCAAGGTCACCGTCGAGGTGAACCTGGACGGCACCGGCGTGCACGACATCTCCAGCTCGGTTCCGTTCTACGACCACATGCTCACGGCGCTGGCGCGGCACTCGCTCATCGACCTCACCGTGCAGGCGACCGGTGACACGCACATCGACGTCCACCACACCGTCGAAGACACCGCGATCGTGCTGGGTCAGGCGATCCGACAGGCGCTGGGGGACAAATCTGGCATCGTCCGGTACGGCGACGCACTGGTGCCGCTGGACGAAGCGTTGGCGCAGGCCGTCGTCGACGTCTCCGGGCGGCCGTACTTCGTGCACTCCGGAGAGCCGGCCGGGCAGGAGTATGTGCTGATCGGGGGGCACTTCACCGGCTCGCTCACGGCGCACGTGCTGGAGAGCATCGCGCACCACGCCGGGATGACGATGCACGTCCGTGTGCTGGCCGGACGCGATCCGCACCACATCGCCGAGGCGCAGTTCAAGGCCGTCGCGCGGGCGCTGCGTACCGCCGTCGCCATCGATCCGCGGGAGAGCGGTGTGCCCTCAACAAAGGGCGCGCTATGACGCGTGGAGCACCAAGCGTCCTTGGGTGCGCCGAGCCCGCGATGCGTGCGGCACCAAGCTTCCTTGGGTGCACCAAGTCTGCAGTGCGTGCAGCATCAAGCTTCCTCGGGTGCGCCGAGCCCGCGATGCGTGGAGCAACAAGCTTCCTTGCGCACCTTATGGGGGCCTCAAGGAAGCTTGGTGTCGTAGAAGACGGGCAGCGTGGAAGCACGGTGCCGTGTCGAGGCGCGGTGCTACAGGGCGGCAAGGGGCTGCGTGGAAGCGTGGTGCGGCGGGTCGTCCTCGCGATCGGTCGCTCAGGGGAGATTGCGCAGGAAGTCGGCTGCCGCGTGTTCATACGCCGCGGGATCGACGTTCCACGAGCGCACGTGTCCGGCACCCTCCGGCCGCACGTAGGTGATCAGGTCCGGGCGGGCACGGGCGAACGCGTCGGACGACGTCACCGGCACGGTTGCATCGGCGCTGCCGTGGAAGAGCAGGACCGGCACGGCGAGCGCGTCGGCGTGGCGTACCTGGTCCATGGCGGCCAGGTCGATGCCGGTGCGCAGCCGCACCACCGCACCGGCGATGGTCGCCGCGAACGACGGCAGGTTCCGCGCGCGCGACTGGAAGACCAGGATGTCGCTCCAGGACAGCGCCGGCGAGTCGTAGATCACCCCGGCCACGCCGGCAGCACCGCGGGTGCGCAGGTAGTTCCCGACGATAGCGCCGCCCATCGAGTAGCCGACCAGGACGACGTCGTCGGCGCCGTGCGCTCGCACGTAGTCGATCGCCGCGGCGAGGTCGTCGGACTCGGTCCAGCCGAGGCCGTACTCGCCATCCGGGTCGGCCGGCGCGTCGTCGTCGTTGCGGTAGGCGATGGACAACTGCGGATGTCCGAGCGCATGCAACGACGCGAGCAGCCGGAACGACTCAGCTCGGTTCCCACCGCGACCGTGCACGTGTACGATCCAGCGGTTGCTGTCGCCGGGCACATAGGTGGCCGGATACGAGCCGAGCGGTCCCGGGTAGCTGACCTCGTCCACGTGCAGCTCGCTGACCTTGCCGAATCCGGCCAGATCGAACGGCGCGGCATAGAAGCTGGTGCGTGCCCGGATGCCGACCGCCGGGACGTCGGGATACGGGATGAGCTCCCGGGTGACCTGCCGTCCGGAGCGTGTGATCTGCGGTCCCAACCGGGCATAGCCACCCGGCCACTCCAGGCCGACCAGCCCGGGTTCGTCCGCCTCGCCCCCGGTGAGCGTGACCGTGGTGTCGCTGACGTCGAGAACCTCGACCGGGTACTCGGTGGGCGAGGTGTCCACCAGCAGCAACTCGCTGGCGTAGTACCAGCCGCCGGCCGCGGTCGTCGCGGAGACGACGCCTGCGACCGACGCGGCCGCGATACCGACCCGCTTCGGCCAGCGGCGCGTCGGAAGATCGTCCGTGATGGTGCCGTCCGTGATGGTGCCGGTGGCGGCGCGGAGAGCGGCGCCCGAGCGGGTCGAGTGGGCCGAGCGTCGTCGGGACGCGAGCTTCTCGTCGGTCACACAGGAAGTTTGCCATGCGCCGCGGCGCGTCACCGGCGGGGTCGCGGGGGAGACCGAACGAGAGAACGGATGGTGAGATGAGCGGGTCGCGACGCGTCGTCGTGCTCGACTACGGCTTCGGCAACGTGCGCTCTGCGGTGCGCGCGCTGGAGCACGTCGGGGCGGACGTCGAGCTCACCGCGGACACCGTCGCCGCGGAGAACGCCGACGGCCTCGTCGTCCCCGGCGTGGGCGCGTTCGCCGCATGCGCCGACGGGGTGCGCGCCGTCCGCGGTGATCAGGTGATCGGCCGCCGGCTCGCGGGCGGCCGCCCGGTGCTCGGCATCTGCGTGGGCCTGCAGGTGCTGTTCAGCCGTGGCGTCGAACACGGCACGGAGGCCGAGGGCCTGGACGAGTGGCCGGGCACGGTGGAACGGTTGCACGCCACTCCGCTGCCGCACATGGGGTGGAACACGGTGGACACGCCGGCCGGCAGCCTGCTGTTCGACGGTATCGAGAAGGAACGTTTCTATTTCGTGCATTCCTACGGGGTGCGTCGCTGGGAGCTGCCGGAGTCGGATCGTCTCCGTCCGCCGCTGGTGACGTGGGCCGAGCACAGCGGCGACCGGTTCGTCGCCGCCGTGGAGAACGGGCCGTTGTCGGCGACGCAGTTCCACCCGGAGAAGTCGGGGGATGCGGGCCTGACCCTGTTACACAACTGGATGAAAGGGCTGGACACGTGATGAGTTCCACCAAGTGGGACGCGCGCGCCTACGACCGAGATTTCGGTTTCGTCGCGGCGTACGGCGTCGAGCTCCTGGACTGGCTGCGTCCGCAACCGGGTGAGCGGATCATCGACCTGGGGTGCGGCACCGGCGATCTCACCGCTCGGCTGGTCGAGTCCGGGGCGTCGGTGATCGGGATGGACGCGGAGCCGGCGATGATCGAGGCGGCCCGGGAACGGCTCGGCGACGCGGCGGAGCTGCACGTCGCCGACGCGCACGACTTCGCGGTCGACGAGCCGGTTGACGCCGTCGTCTCGAATGCCGCATTGCACTGGATGCCGGCTCCGGTCGAGGTGCTCGGGTGCGTCTCGGACGCGCTGCGCGAGGGCGGCCGGTTCGTCGCGGAGATGGGCGCGACCCGCAACGTCGCGACGATCACGGACGCCGTGGACCAGGCGTGCCGGGAGGCCGGCCTGCCGGAGCGGCGCTGGCCCTGGTACTTCCCGTCGCCGGCGCAGTACGCCGCGATTCTGGAGGACGCCGGGCTGGAGGTGCGCCAGCTCGACTTCTACGACCGCCCGACCAAGCTGACCGGCCCGGAGGGCCTGCAGCGATGGTTGCAGATGTTCGCCAGCGAGGTGGTGGCCGACCTGCCGGCGGAGACGCTGGACCGCGCGGCCGAGATCGCCCGGCCCGCGCTGTGGCGGGACGACGCCTGGTGGGCGGATTACCGGCGGCTGCGCTTTCGGGCGGTCAAGGTCGCGTGAACGGACCCGCACCCGGTGCCGCGATGATTGCCGTGGATCGATGGGGTGGACACCACAGCGATCCACGGCAATCTCTGATCGATCCGTACGGAGGAATGTATGAGTGATGAGCGGCTGATCCTGCTGCCGGCGGTGGACGTCGCCGAAGGCCAGGCGGTCCGGCTGGTGCAGGGCGAGGCGGGGACGGAGACGTCGTACGGCTCGCCGCTGGACGCCGCGCTGGCCTGGCAGGAGTCCGGGGCCGAGTGGGTGCACCTGGTGGACCTGGACGCGGCGTTCGGCCGCGGGTCGAACCGCGAGCTGCTGGCCGAGGTGGTCGGCCGCCTGGACGTGGCGGTGGAACTGTCCGGCGGCATCCGGGACGACGACTCGCTGGAGAACGCGCTGAAGACCGGCTGCGCCCGGGTCAACCTCGGCACCGCCGCGCTGGAGGATCCGGACTGGACGGCGCGGGCCATCGCCCGGCACGGCGACCGGGTGGCCGTCGGGCTGGACGTGCGCGGGACGACGCTGGCGGCGCGGGGCTGGACCCGCGAGGGCGGTGACTTGTGGGAGGTGCTGGAGCGGCTGGACCGGGATGGCTGCGCGCGCTACGTCGTCACCGACGTGACGAAGGACGGCACGCTACGTGGACCCAACCTGGAGCTGTTGCGGTCGGTGTGCGAGCGGACCGACCGGCCGGTGATCGCCAGTGGCGGCGTGTCCAACCTGGACGACGTGGCGGCGCTGCGCTCGCTGATCGGCGTCGGCGTCGAGGGCGCGATCATCGGCAAGGCGCTGTACGCGGGTGCGTTCACTCTCGAGCAGGCGCTCGCCGTCGCCAGCCCCCATGATCATGAACACTAACCGTGCTATGTGAACGCAAAGTGTTCATGATCATGGGGCGAGGAGGGGAGATGTGGCCGTGAGTGTTGCCGTGCGGGTGATCCCGTGTCTGGACGTGGACGCCGGACGCGTCGTCAAGGGCGTCAACTTCATGAACCTGCGCGACGCCGGTGACCCGGTGGAGCTGGCCGCCGCCTATGGCGCCGAAGGCGCGGATGAGTTGACGTTCCTGGACATCACGGCCTCTAGCGACGACCGCTCCACCACCTACGAGGTGGTGCGGCGGACCGCCGAGGAGGTGTTCATCCCGCTGACCGTCGGCGGCGGCGTGCGCGCGGTGGAGGACGTCGACCGGCTGCTGCGGGCCGGCGCGGACAAGGTCGGCGTGAACACGGGCGCCGTCGCGCGGCCGGAGCTCATCCCGGAGATCGCGGACCGGTTCGGTGCCCAGGTGCTGGTCCTCTCCGTGGACGCGCGGCGCGGCGGGGACACCGCGTCGGGGTTCGAGGTCACCACACACGGCGGCCGACGCGGCACCGGCATCGACGCGGTGGAATGGGCGGTGCGGGCGGCCGAGTCCGGTGCGGGTGAGATTCTGCTGAACTCGATGGACGCCGACGGCACCAAGAACGGTTACGACGTGGAGATGATCACGGCCGTGCGCGCCGCCGTCGAGGTGCCGGTGGTGGCGAGCGGGGGAGCAGGTGCCGTGGAGCATTTCGCGCCGGCCGTGGATGCGGGCGCCGACGCTGTGTTGGCCGCGAGCGTCTTCCATTTCCGTGAGCTCAGCATCGGCGAGGTGAAGGGCGCGCTGGCGACGGCCGGTCACACCGTGCGCTGACGACGGCGCGCGCGCCCACGCCGCCTGGCTTGGGGCATGGTGCGGTGAGTGGTCGTTGGAAGGCGGTTTCCGCCGTCTTTGGGCGAGCATTCAGCGCACCATGGGCGAGCATTGAGCGCACCATGCACGCATCGCGTCGCCGCCGCACGCACCGCGCCGCCGCCGCACGCACCGCGTGGCCGCGCGCACCGCGTCGCGTATCGTGCGCCGCGCACCTACGTCTCGGGGACGGGGCGGGATTTTCGCGATCGGCGATAACCGGCGTAGGGAACGAAACCAGTTTCACGAGTGTCCGTGCGGGTTGATACTGTACACACGGCCCGGGCAGTCCACCTCAGCCATGTGCGCGGAGCCGGTTGTGTGGGCGGATACCGGCACCACGGGCACGGAGGATACCCAGGTGGCGCGGTCTTGTGGACGGCACGTCATCGCGTCGCGACCAGCCCGCACGCCGTGGTGACCGTGATGGGCCGGCACGACAGGACGCGGCATTCACGTGCATACACACACGGGTGCGGCGGCCGGGTGAGAGGTGCGGAAGACGACCGAAGGCAGTGGAGCGTAGTGGACAGGAGACCGGAGCGCCGGGCGACGCTCGGCGAAGGACTTCGTGTCCTGGGCAAGGCGATCCGCGGCGAACCGGTCATTCTCGGCATCGCGATCGCCGGCAGCGCGCTGTACGGGCTGATGACCGTCCTCGCCGCCGAGGTGATCGGCCGCGTGACGGACGAGGCCATCGTTCCCGCGTTCCGAGCCGGGGAGACCACCGCGGGCACCATGTGGGTCGCCGCGCTGGCGATCGTCGGCACAGCCGTGTTCAAAGCGGCCGGGATCGTGATCCGGCGATTTTTCGCCGGGCTCGGGCAGTACCGGCTGAACGCCACATACCGCCGACGGGTCACCCGCCAGTACATGCGGCTGCCGCTGTCCTGGCACCACCGGCACCCGGCCGGCAACCTGCTGTCGAACGCCAACGCCGACGTGGAATCGATGTTCTGGCCGATCGCGCCGCTGCCGTTCGCGCTGGGTGTGATCGTCATGCTGTTCTTCGCGCTCGGCTCGATGTTCCTGGTCGACCCGTGGCTGGCGCTGGTCGGTGTCATGGTGTTCCCGGCCATCCTCGTCATCAACTTCGTCTACCAGCGACGGTTGTCCCCGCTCGCCACCCGGGCACAGGCCCTGCGCGCCGACCTCTCCGGCGTCGCGCACGAGTCGTTCGAGGGCGCCGCGCTGGTCAAGGCGATGGGCCGGGAGGCGGACGAGACGGAGCGGTTCCGCCGCGTCGCCTATCACCTGCGGGACGCCAACACCGGGGTCGGGCGGATCCGGGGCGCGTTCGATCCGGTCCTCGAAGCGCTGCCGAACGCCGGCATCCTGATCGTGTTGCTGATCGGCTCCACCCGGATCGCGAACGGGTCGTTGGAGCCCGGCGAGCTGGTCCAAGTGGCCTACCTGTTCACCATCACCGCGTTCCCGATCCGCGCCATCGGGTTCGTGCTGGGGGAACTGCCGCGCGCCGTGGTGGGATGGCGACGCGTGTCGGCGGTGCTGGAGGCGACCGGGGAGCTGCCGCACGGCGATCGGCCGCTGCCGGCGACGGGCGACGCCGCTCGCCTGGGCGTGCACGGCGTCAGCTTCACCTACGAGTCGGACAGTGCGGTAGCCGCCGACGCGTCGGATCGCGCCGTCGGCGGCAGCGTGCACGGGCTGCGCAGCGAGATCGTCCCGCCCGACCGTCCGGTCACGTCCGGCGCGGCGGTGCTGGACCAGCTGGACCTGGAGATCGAACCCGGCCGTACGGTCGCGGTGGTCGGGCAGACCGGCGCCGGGAAATCCACGCTCGCCAGCCTGCTGATCAGGCTGATGGATCCGGTCAGCGGCGAGATCCGGTTGGACGGATCGGACCTGCGTCAGCTGCGCCGGGGCGAGGTCGCCGAGTCGGCCGCGCTCGTCTTCCAGCAGCCGTTCATCTTCGAGGACAGCATCCGCGAGAACGTCACGCTCGGCCGCGACGTGCCGGACGACGACGTGTGGGCCGCACTCGAGCTGGCCCAGGGCGACGACTTCGTCCGGGACAACCCGGAAGGCCTGGACGCGCCCGTCGGGGAGCGTGGCTCGATGCTCTCCGGCGGTCAGCGGCAGCGGCTCGCCTTGGCCCGCGCCCTGGTGCGCAGGCCACGCCTCCTGGTGCTCGACGACGCCACCAGCGCCGTCGATCCCGAGGTGGAACGACGGATCCTGGCCGGCCTGCGGGACGCCGCGCTGCCGTCGACGGTGGTGGTCGTCGCCTACCGGCGGGCCACCATCACGCTCGCCGACGAGGTGCTCTACCTGGAGGACGGGCGGATCTCCGCGCGCGGTGACCACGACGAGCTCATGCGCACGTCGCCCGGATACCGGCAGTTGATCACCGCCTATGAGCGGGACGCGCAGGAACGGGCCGGCGCGGGCGCCGATGGTGCCGGCGACGATCCCGGTGGCCGCCGTGGTCGAGCCCAGGACGCCGACACGGAAAGCGGGGGATCGTGAGCGAGGCGAGCACGGGCACGAGCGCGTCGTCGCGGCTCGGCGAGAACCAGGCCGCCGGGGCGTTGCGGACCATCCGGCGAGGGCTGGCGCTGTCGCCGGAGATCAAGGACGGCTTGGCGCTGACGCTGGTGATCGCGCTGGTGGCCACCGCCGGCCGGGTCATCGTGCCGATCGCCGTGCAGCAGACCGTCGACCGCGGGCTGAACGCTCCGGGTGGCGCGGACCTGGCCTATGTCCGGTGGATGTGCCTGGTGGCCGGGATCGGCATCCTGGTGACGGTCGCCGCGGCTTACCACATGAACCGGCGGCTGTTCCGGGCGACCGAGGCCGGGCTGGCGACGCTACGGATCAAGGGCTTCCGGCACGTGCACGACCTGTCGGTGCTGACCCAGAACACCGAACGACGTGGCGCGCTGGTCGCCCGGGTGACCACCGACGTCGATACCATCTCGCAGTTCCTGCAGTTCGGCGGGATCTTCCTGCTGGTGAACATCGGCCAGCTGATGATCGCCACGGTCATCATGTCCATCTACTCGTGGCAGCTGACCTTGCTGGTGTGGGCGACGTTCCTGCCGTTCTTCATCGCGTTGCGCTGGTTCCAGCGGTGGCTGTCCAGGGCGTTCATGGCGGTGCGCCAGCGGGTCGGCGTCATGCTCGGCGCGATCTCCGAGTCGGTGGTCGGGGCACAGGCCGTGCGGGCGTACGCGATCGAGGCACGCACGCAGCAGCGCATCGACGACGCGGTCGAGCAGCACCGGCGGGCCGCGGTGCGGGCGCAGCGGCTGGCGGCGGCGACGTTCTCCACCGGCGAGGTGGTGGCGGGGCTGGCCAACGCCGCAGTCGTCGTGGTCGGTGTGTATCTGGGCATCGCGGGTGACGTCACCCTCGGACAGCTGCTGGCGTTCATTTTCCTGGTCACGCTGTTCGTCGCGCCGGTGCAGGTCGGCACCGAGGTGCTCAGCGAGGCGCAGAACGCGATCGCCGGCTGGCGCCGGGTGTTGGAGGTGCTGGACACTCCGGCCGACGTGGCCGATCCGGGCGACGCGGGCGTGGTGCTGCCGCAGGGCCCGGTGGACGTGCGGTTCGAGAACGTCTCGTACGCCTATCCGGACGGTCCGGTGGTGCTGGACGAGGTGAACGTCGACATCCCGGCCCGCACCCGGGTGGCCGTCGTCGGCGAGACCGGCTCCGGCAAGACGACGTTCGCCAAGCTGCTCACCCGGCTGATGGACCCGAAGACGGGGCGCGTGCTGCTCGACGGGGTCGACCTGCGCGAGGTCCGGTTCGACTCGCTGCGCCGCCGGATGGTGATGGTGCCGCAGGAGGGCTTCCTGTTCGACGACACGCTCGCGGCGAACCTGCGCTTCGGCCGGCCGGAGGCCACCGACGACGACATCCGGCGGGCGCTGGATGAGCTGGGCCTGTCCGATTGGGTGGAGTCACTGCCGGACGGTCTGGACAGCCCGGTGGGTCAGCGCGGCGAGTCGCTGTCCGCGGGGGAACGGCAGCTGGTGGCGCTGGCCCGGGCCTACCTCGCGGATCCGGACCTGCTGGTGCTGGACGAGGCGACCAGCGCCGTCGACCCGGCGACCGAGGTGCGGCTGGCCCGCGCGCTGGAAGGCGTCTCGCGGGGCCGGACGTCGGTGACGATCGCGCACCGGCTGTCCACGGCGGAGGCCGCGGACGAGGTGTTCGTCTTCGATTCCGGGCGGTTGGTCGAACGTGGGCCGCACGCGAAACTGGTGGACGCCGGCGGCGTCTACAGCAAGCTGCACGCCGCCTGGATCACCCAGTCCCGCTAGATGCTGGTTGCGCCCTCGCGGCTCGTTCGCTCGCCTCGCTTGTGCAGGTCGAGTCGGACGAGCGACGAGTCAGCGTTCGGAGCCCTCGAGGGAGCCGGTGAGAGGTCCTTCCGGGTCGTAGGCGGTGCAGACGATGTCGCGGTCGTCGTCCTCCCACGACTCCGGCGACGGTGAGAGGTAGTTGATCCGCAACGACGTCTCGCCGTACGGGGTGCCGACGAACTCCTCGAAGGCCGGCACGCATTCGTCCACGACCTGCTGCTCCAGGGTCTCGTCGTCGGGCAGCTCGTCGCCGCTGATCTGGGTGATCAGGAAGATCTGCTGCTCGTACTCCTGCTCGCACGGGAACATGTCGACGGTCTCGACCATGCCGCCGTCGTCCGGCGCGAACGAGCCGATGCAGTCGCCGACCTGGATGTTGAAGATCCCGGCGTTCTCCACAGCCTCGGTGACGGCGTCCGTCTCTTCATCCCGCTCGACCTCGTTGCCCTCGTCGTCGTTGCCGAAGAGGTCTTCGACGGTCGAGCAGCCGGTGAGGGCGAGCGCCAGCGCCGCGCTGGTGACGACGGCGCGGGTGACCGCGACGGTCGGGGTCGAGCGTGCCACGGGAAAGCTCCTTGTCGGTTCGGATGGGTTCCATTGGAGATCGAACGCCATCGCGCACGATACCTCAGCCGGGTGCACATCCCGTGTGCCTGCCGACGATCGTCGGGAATCGCCACGTCCGGCAGAATGGAGGCATGCCCGGACTAGCCCCCGACATCGCCGAGCGGTTGTCGCGCAACCCCGACGGGTTGTTGCCCGCCGTCGTCCAGCAGCACGACACCGGTGAGGTGCTGATGCTCGCCTGGATGGACGACGAGGCGCTGCATCGGACCCTGACGACGGGACGCGCCACGTACTGGAGCCGCAGCCGCGGCGAGTACTGGGTGAAGGGGGAGACGTCGGGCAACCGGCAATGGGTGCGCGAGGTCCGGCTGGACTGCGATGCCGACACGATCCTGATCAAGGTCGACCAGGAGGGTCCCGCCTGTCACACCGGCACCCGCACCTGCTTCGACGACGGCCTGATCACCCAGGAGCTCCCATGATCATGAATACTTACCGTGCTATGTGCACGCTTTCTGTTCATGATCATGGAGAGCGTGCGAGGGGGAGCCGATGAGCCCGCTGGAGGCGACGCCGGACCTGCAGACGTTCCGCGTCCTGGCCAAGGAGCGCCGGGTGATCCCGGTGGTGCGCCGGCTGCTCGCCGACGCGGAGACGCCGGTCGGCATCTACCGCAAGCTGGCCGGCGAACGTCCGGGCACGTTCCTGCTCGAGTCGGCCGAGCACGGCGGCGTCTGGTCGAGGTATTCGTTCATCGGCGCGGATTCGGCGGCGATTCTGACCGAGCGCGACGGTGAGGCGGTGTGGCACGGGAACCCGCCGGTCGGTCTGCCCAGCGGCGGCAACCCGTGGGACGTGCTCGCCGGTACGCTGGAGGTCTTGCGCACGTCGCAGCTTCCGGACCTGCCGCCGCTCACCGGTGGCCTGGTGGGGATGGTCTCCTACGACGCCGTCCGGCGGCTGGAGCGGTTGCCGCAGGATACCGAGGACGACCTGGAACTGCCCGAGATGGCGTTCCTGCTGGCCACCGACATCGCCGTGCTGGATCACGACCACGGCGTGGTGCTGCTGATCGCCAACGCCGTCAACTGGGACGACAGCGACGAGCGGGTGGACGAGGCGTGGGCCGACGCGGTGTCCCGGCTGGACCGGATGACGGCCCGGCTGGCGGCCGACACGCCGTCGTCGGTGAACCCGTACGTTCCGGACATACTCCCGGAGCATCGCAGCCGGACCCCGAAGGACGAGTTCCTGGCGTCCGTGGAGCGGGCCAGGGAGGAGATCTACGCCGGGGAAGCGTTCCAGATCGTGGTGTCGCAGCGGTTCGAGGCGGAGGCGCACGCCGACGCGCTCGACGTGTACCGGGTGCTGCGCCGGGACAATCCGAGTCCGTACATGTACCTGATCCGGTTCCCCGGCGCCAACGGCGACGGCGAGGGCGCCTTCGCGGTGGTGGGATCGAGCCCGGAGGCGCTGGTCAAGGTCGAAGGCGACCGGGTGATGACGCATCCCATCGCCGGAACCCGGTGGCGGGGCGAGACACCGGAGGCGGACGCGTCGCTCGCCGCCGAGCTGCTCGAGGACCCCAAGGAGCGCGCCGAACACCTGATGCTGGTCGACCTCAGCCGCAACGACCTGGGCCGGGTGTGCGCGCCGGGGACGGTGGAGGTGGTCGACTTCATGTCGGTGCGCCGCTACAGCCACGTCATGCACATCGAGTCCACCGTGGTCGGCCGGCTGCGCGAGGATCTCACGGCGCTGGACGTGCTGGCCGCGTGTTTCCCGGCCGGCACGCTGTCCGGCGCGCCCAAGGTCCGTGCCATGGAGATCATCGAGGAGCTGGAACCGACCCGGCGCGGTGTGTATGGCGGCGTGGTGGGCTATCTGGATTTCGCCGGTGACCTGGACGTGGCGATCGCGATCCGCACCGCGCTGATCCGCAACGGCACGGCGTACGTGCAGGCCGGCGCCGGGATCGTGGCCGACTCGGATGCCGAGGCGGAGTGGACCGAGTCGCGCAACAAGGCGGCGTCCGCGCTGCGCGCCGTCGCTATCGCCAACGCCATGCGCCCGCTTGCGGAGGATCAGCCATGACGGCCGCGCCGGAGACACGGGGCCCAAAGGCCACGCGCCGAGAGTACGTGGCTGTGCTGCTGATGCTGGCGGCCGGCGGAGGGCTGGGGCTGCTGGCGTCCAGGCGGCCATGGGGCACCGCCGAGGTGCCGTCGTCGTTCACGGTAGAAGCGGCGGAGGTGACCGGGAACGACCTCGCGCCGCTGGTGTCCGCGGTGCCGCTGGTGGCGTTGGCGGCGGTGCTGCTCATGCCGGCGGTGCGGACGTTCGGGCGGCGCATCGCCGGCGGGATCCTGGCCGCGCTGGGCGGCGTCATGGCGGTGGCCTCGGCGACGGTCACCGCGGACCTGACCGGCCGGGTCGAGCGATGGATCGCGGACGCCCCGGAACACAGCGGACGGATCGAGAACCTGACCACCGAGCCGATGTGGGCCGTGCTGTCGGTGACGGCCGGTGCCGTGATCGTCGCGGCCGGTGTAGTGATCGTCTGGCACGGACCGCGCTGGCCGAGCATGGGCGCCAGGTACGAACGTCCGGCGTCCGCGCGCTCGGCCTCCCCGCGCTCGGTTTCCGCTGCGGACCCGGGTCCCGCGCGTACCGGCAACGGACGACGGGACACGCCCACCTCGGCCGCGCAGACATGGGACGCGCTGGACCGGGGCGACGACCCCACGGCCTAGGGCGTGTCTCCTAATTCATGGCCGGGCGAGGATGATGGTGGCGGCCAGGAGGACGCCGCCGTGGTAGGTGCGGGCGTACTTGTCGTATCTGGTGGCGATCCCGCGCCATTGCTTGAACCGGCCGAAGCC